>CAYUWY010000024.1:0-121665 GCA_964448575.1 uncultured Pirellulaceae bacterium | reverse complement strand
CTGCCACCGAAACGATCAAGACCGAAGCCCGGAAGTTCATCAACCGCACGCAACCCAATGGCGGCACCGATCATATTCGAGCGCTCAAAGCAGCATTTAAAATGAATCCCGATGTGATCTTTTTCCTAACCGACGCAGAAGGCGGATTCACGCAACAAGAAATGAGAATATTAAACCGTTTCAATCGTTCAGGCGCGATCATCAACGCAATCGAGTTTGGCGACCGACAAGGAACCAAGCGGTCGTTGATGTCCGTTGCCGAACTCAGCGGTGGAAAATACGTTTTCAAGAACATTCGCTCACTTCAAATCAACGGCGAATAAAATGAGTGACCTTCAAACTAAATCTCGCAGGGCTCAATATGGCGGCTTGTTAAAGTTTGTCCCGCACCTGCCAATTGACAGGTTCGTTTTGTGTGTACTTTCAGCTTTGATTTTCTGCTTGATGGCAGCGGACTGCCAAGCACAAAACGATGTCGTCATCACAAAACGAACGGGCAAAAACGCATCGGGTTCTGACACGCTCAAAAGAAAAGGTACCATCACGCAATGGAAAGGTCTGTCATTGACCATTTTTTCCAGTGGGGCCGAACGGGAGATCGATAACGACGACATTGTCGAAGTCAAAACAGCGTGGAGCGAAGATTACATCGCTGCCCTCAACGCAATTCGGACAGGCCAAACTCAAGAGGCCATCCCGAAATTCCAATCCGCATTGAATCAGGAATCTCGTGCCTGGGCTCAAAATATAATCCGTTCGAAATTGATGGATGCACTTTTATCGCTTGAACAATACAGCGCAGCCGTGAAGCAATTCCTGTTGATATTGAGCGACGACCCTCAAACTCGATTAGTGCACTTGGCCCCCCTGCCCTGGACCGGCACCGGTACGCAACTCAATCAGCAGGCCCAACAATGGATCGCAACGAAAGATCCAACGGTGCAGTTGATTGGTGCCAGTTGGTTGCTTGTCGGGCCGGATCGCGAGAGAGCCATCAACGTGCTCGACCAGTTAACGCGCGACATCGATCCAAACATCAAGAATCTTGCCATCGCTCAGCTTTGGCGGTCGCGGACCAATGTTAATGCAAAACAAACCGTCGTTTGGCAAAACATCGTTGACAAAATGCCCCGTTCGCTTCGCGCAGGACCGTATCTGGTTTTGGCAGAGGCGCAAACAAAGACGGGACAAAACGAACAAGCCCTGATAAACCTAATGAAGGTTCCCATTCTCTACCCGGAACAAAAATCGCTGGCAGCTGCGGCCCTTTATCGAACTGGAAAACTGCTGAGCGCAAGTGGAAAACCAACGCAGTCTCAAACCATCTTCAACGAATTAAAAAAACGATACCCTCAAACAATCTGGGCTCAAAAAGCGACCCAGAGTTTGCAATTGAAATAGGCACAGGAAAAAGCATGAGTAATTTTGGCAACCCGCCACCCAACCCTTGGCCAAACGATAGGCGATTGATCAAGCGAACGATCAAGCGCAGAAACAGGCGAATCAATGGACGATTTTTCATCGGTCGAAAGCTCTTTTTAAGCTTGCCTGCGTTTGCAACCGCCTTACTGATTACCCTGTGCGGTCCGGCAACAACTTGGGCACAGGAAAACGGCGCCGAAGCCGCGCCCAGTGGCTTTCTCTCGATTCTGTTTTCAGGCGGAATCGTCGGCGCGATCATGGTTGTCCTTTTGTTGGCGCTATCGGTCACGTCGGCCTATTTGATTTTCGATCACCTGATGACCATTCGAAGAACGGATTTGATGCCGGAAGGATTAAGCGAACAAGTCCGTCAATGCCTCATGTCGGGCGACGTCAGCGCGGCCCAGGAAGCCTGCAATTCACGACCAAGCTTTCTATCATTCGTTTTGATGCACGGCATGTCGGAACTCGAATTTGGTTGGAATGCAGTTGAAAAATCAATCGAAGACGCACTCGCCGAACAGTCAGCCCGTCTCTTTCGAAAGATCGAATACCTGTCCGTGATT
Organism: uncultured Pirellulaceae bacterium; assembly: GCA_964448575.1. GTDB lineage: Bacteria > Planctomycetota > Planctomycetia > Pirellulales > Pirellulaceae > Mariniblastus. Next base: position 119,677 of record CAYUWY010000024.1, on the reverse strand, counting down.
GGCAACATCGCGCCGATGGTCGGGCTATTGGGAACCGTTATCGGAATGATCATCGCTTTTCAAAACGTGGCTTCGACGCAGGGAACCGCCAGCGCGCCGCAGTTGGCCGAAGGAATTTATCAAGCGCTCGTGACGACTGTCGGTGGCTTGATCGTCGCCATTCCATCGATCGGTGCCTTTGCCATTTTTAGAAATCGAATCGACCAACTCGTTGCCGAAGCGGCCTATATGGCACAGCACGTATTCACTCCTCTGAGGCGCCGCGGCAAAAAATAATGCAAATCCCCCAGCACAATTCGGGTAGAAAATACGGCTTCAATATGACGCCGATGATTGACGTGGTTTTCCTGTTGATCATTTTCTTTTTGGTCAGCAGCCATCTTGCGCGCCAAGAATCGCAATTGGAAATGAAGCTTCCGACTGCTTCGTCTGGTCAAGATGATGTTGATCAGGAAACACCACGCCTAACCATCAACGTGAAAGAAGATGGTTCGATGTGGCTGGCAGGACGACCCATTACTCGACAACAACTTCAACCTAAATTCGCCGCTGCTCGCGAGAAGGAAGGCGAGTTTGTGGAAGTGAGAATTCGCAGCAGTCGCAAGGCACCTTATTCAATCGTCGAGCCAATCATGCTCGCCTGTACAGGTGCGAAGATTTGGAAAGTCACGTTTGCAGTCTACCGGGAGGAACAACAATGAGACGTTCCAGTCCATTAGTTCGCAAAGGTACACAGATCGACATGGACAGCGCGATGACGCCCATGATCGATGTAGTTTTTCTGTTGCTTGTTTTCTTTGTCTGGACCGCCAGTTTTCAAGTCGTCGAACACGTTTTGAACACCGACATGTCAACGCAAGTCGGGACCGCTCCGATTGAGAACCAGGATCCGCCACCTGAAAAAGATTTTGATGACGTCGTTGTGAAAATCGGCTGGGACGGCGTGGCGCCGACTTGGAAAATTAACACTGAACCGGTCGCGTCGCTCGATGTTGTCAAAGAAAAACTGGAATTGATTTCTGGCATTCAAAACACAGCGAAACTGATCGTCGCTCCTGAACCGCCCGTTCCACTGGGCTATGTGATCCAAGCGTACGACGTTGCCAATCTAGTCGGATTCGACGCAGTCTCGTTCGCCGTGAACCCGCAGGGGAAGTGATCAATGAAGCCCAATGACGTTATCAATTTGAAATGCGTTTTTCGACTGATTGCCGTCGTTCAAGCGCTTACGTTGCTTGGGCTCAACATTCATTCTCCAGCGCTGGCACAAGACGCAGCCGAGGTGGCGCAAAAACGGAGCGATGACACGGCGTTACTTACCGGACTGCGACAACGGCGGCTTTTTGAATCGGCTGAATTTTATTGCAAAGATCAACTGGCCAAACCGAACCTTGACGCGACAACTCAGGCAACGCTTGTAATTGAGTTGATGAAAACACAAACGGCTCAAGCGATCTTTAGCCCAGTATCCCAGCGTGCGAGCGTTTGGGAAACAACGCAAAAGACCTCGGAGGATTTCTTGGCTAACAACCAGGATCATCCTCGAAGGTTTCTTATTGAAGTCCAATCGGCACTCAGTCGTATTTCACGAGCGAAATTATTGGGACAGGAAATCGCGGCTGACATGGCCAGTGCGCAAGCGAAAACTCTCGCGCTCGATTCGCTTACCAAATCACAAAATCAACTTAGACGACTTCAAAAAGAAATCACCGAAAAAATTCCGCAGCAACTCAAACGGAAACTTAACGACGACGAGCTTACCTCCGAGCAATTGTTAACGCTTAACAACAACATCCGTTTTCAGCTTGCCGTTTGCAACTTAAATCGGGCTCAGCTTTACGAGCCCAACGATCGACTTAATCGGGTCGACGCACTTACCGAAGTGATGCAGCGGCTGATCGAAGTCCAACGTGAAACTTCGTTTGGCCAACCGCTTTGGTGGGAAACAAAACTGGGGATGGTCGAGTGCTTTCGACTGATGGGTAAAACTCAAGAGGCTTACGACGCGTTGGCAGACCTTCCAACCAAAGAAATTCCAATCGACACGGCAAATTCGTTGCTGGAACAAAAGGTTCGGCTGGCCGTTGCGATGCAGAACGCAAAATTCTCGCAGCGTGTCATGGAAGAAGTCCAGAAGAAACAGTCATCGCCCGCGCAGCTTGATCTTGCGATCGTCGAATTGGCGATCAGTCAATCGCGAACCGCACAGTCGGACAAACTTAAAGAACAATGGATCTCGTTTGCTGCCGCGAGAGCCTCGAAGATCGAAAAATCGCATGGCCCTTATTGGGCTCGGCGAGCAAACCTGGTGTTGATCAATTCGGTCGGGAATCCAAATGGAACTTCAAGCAACACAACCAACCCGCCTGTTGGCAGCGGCACGACGGGGCTTGATTTACTGGTTCGAATTGCTGACGAGGCATTTCGCAAGCAACAATTCGATGACGCATTGAGAGGTTATGACCAGGCAACCCAAAAAGCGATCTCGCTAGGCGCAAACGACCAAGCATTACAAATGGACATTCGCGCCAGTCAGATTTTTGAAAAGCAATCCAAATTCGAATTGGCCGCGACAAGACTGATTGATGCGGCCAAACGTGACCCGGAAATTAAGCTCGCCGCCGCCGCGCACCATCGAGGCTGTTGGAATTATTCCAGGTTGCTTGCCGGCGGCAAACCGGAACGAACCTCTCAGTATCGCAGCTATTTGGATCAACATTTGAAGACGTGGCCCAACGAACCCAGCAGCGATCAAGTTCGAATCTGGCTGGGAGGACAACTTCAAAATCAAAAACAGTGGATGCAAGCGATTGATACTTATTTGGACGTATCCAACACAAGCCCGCACTTGGGATCGGCGATCGCGCAATTGCATTGGTGCGCAAAAATGATCTTACGTGAGCAAAGTTCCACCGGACAATCGACTTACAAAACAGTCAATGGAGTGATTGGAAAACTGGAACAGAAGCAAAAAACGCTTGAAACATCCGATCCAGCATGGATGAAAATTTTCCTTACCCGAGTCGAACTTGATTTGATTTTTGGATCTAAAAAACTGAATCCCAAACTCTCAGAATCACTTTCGGTAATCGAAGCGACCGACGATACGGCGTTATCGAAACGCGCATTGGCGATACACGTCGTTTCGATTTCGCTTGAGTCACCCGAACAGTCAAAACGCTTACTCGATCAAATCAAAGAAGACGAAACCGCGTTGGATGTATGCGACCGCTGTTTATCCGCCGTGATTACTCAATCCGCTAATGGCAACAACGAGCAATTGAATACGCTCAGATCGCTTAGACTCGCAACAATAGATTCCGCCTTGCGAATACCTGAAACAGAGGCGAGCAAGAAGACACGAACGAGCTGGCTGTTACGAAAATCCAAAACGTTGTTGGGGCTTTCGCGCAATACCGAAGCCGTTTCGGTGCTCGAATCGTTGGAACAGAAATTTCCTCGCAGCGCCACAGTTAAAATTGAGCTTGCGCGAGCTTTGACCAACGCGATGGCGAAATCGGCTCCCGATAAACCGCTTGCGAAATGGCGCTCAATTGCTGGTCGCGTTAAATCGCACACGCCCAATTGGTTTGAAGCCAAATACAACGTGGCCGAGCTGTTGTTGATCTCGGGGAAGAAAGACGACGCAGCCAAATTGCTTAAATTCATCAAGGCAATCCCACCGGGCTGGGAAAAATCGGCTTGGAAACCAAAGTTCGAGGCGCTTCTCAAGCGATGCGAATAGGCGCATAAAATTCGAATAAGCGCATAGAAAAACCCATCGAAGAATTTAGCTTCGATGGGTTTGAATTCTATTAACTAACCAAGTCTTGCTTAGTTGTTAGCGTTTGAGCCGCCATCTGGATCGTCGTCAGCGATGGCAACGATACCAGCACTAAGACCACCAAGCAAAAGAAAGCGACTAGCGTTTGCTCCGCCCAAGCGGCTGCCGATGCGTCCACCACCAAAGCGACCGCGAACAACTCCGCCACCACTAAAGCCACTGTAGTTGCTACAAGCTCCGCATGTTCCGCCAGAAGCACCACCGTAAGCGATTGACTCACCAGCGTATTCAACTGGAGCTGAGTAAGATGGCTCGATTAGAACATCGTTACCCACTGCATAGTCAATCGGAGCTGACTGGATAGGAGCTGCTTGAGCTGGGCAAGTCAGGCAAGCATCCAATTGAGTTGCTGTTCGACGGTATGAAATTTGAGACATTGGGTTTCCACCGACAGCTTCGAAACGACCAGTTGCAAAACCGTTTTGGCCGGCTGCGACAAAGTCATAAACGCCTGGCTGCAAATCTGGAACGCTGAATCCGCCACTGGCATCAGTTTGAACCTGAGCGATTGGCTGGTCATTCTGAATCAACTGAACTTGGATTCCAGCAGTGTTTTGACCTTGGTACAAAGAACTGATGCGACCTTGCAAACGACTGTTGACCAATCGGACTTGCTTGGCAACAGGAATCTCTGTTCCTTGGTTGCTTGTAGTTGTGACACTCGCCAAGCTCTGAAGAACAGGTTGTGGAACACTTGATCTAAGCAAGTGTTGGATTCCTGCGTAGTTTGATGAAGCAGTTGTGGCTTCGAGAATATTTTGAGCCGCGCCATTGTTTGGCGAAGATACATAAACGCCGTAAGCCGCGACTCCGGCATTACCGGCGGCAAAGAACGAGTAAGGCCCTGGGGCGATTGAACCAATCGTAAAAGAACCGTCTGGAGCTGTTTGCGATTGTCTGACGACTTGGCCATCACGAACAAAGAAAACATTCAAACCTGCAAGTCCGTTAGCTGCACGTGAGCCGGCATTGATTGAGGCGACTCGGCCTTCAAGAACGCCACGCTGATTCAACGCAATCGTGTGTGTCGGAGTTGCAACAACGGCGCCGGGATTGCTGATGTTTGTGACGACTGGTGATGCGTCACCCATCATGACGCTGACGCCAGTTTGTGGTTGTGTGAATTGAGCCGAAGCGGTCGAGACTGCCAAAAAAGGCATTGCGGCCAGCACCAGACTCAAACCAATTTTCTTTAGTTGAGTTTTCATAAATCCATTGCTCACTTAAGGTGTTTCCTAAATACAAAAAAGCTTGTCGGCCATAGAAACCGAACTGTGCTTTTCCCTATGAGAACTTACGTCACGGATAAGCGTTTTCAAGTTTTAAGATGAAACGTGAATTAATTTTTCACTTTTCAAAACTAACAATCGGATTATCCGAATGTTCGCTTGCCGATTCACAAATTCGCACTAAGGTGCTGTTACTAAGTTAAATCTCCTGCTCGCGAATAAACGCTCCGTTAGCAACCTGTAATCGGCCGGTCCTTAGCGATAGGACATGCCGCACTGACTGCCAACAAAGTGGTCGTAAACCCGCCAACAAACAAAAGCACTGTGTAAAGGAACATGGCTCAACCTCCTGTAAATGAATAACAAGAGTTACATTCGCATGTGCTGTGCCAAAAATTCCTTTCGTTTTTTCAAAGCAGAATTACGTGCTAAAAAGCCTGCTTTGCAAAGACCTTATTCAAGCCTTCGTGTATTTGCTATCGTCGTCAAACCGATATCAAACTATTTGAAATCGGATCAAATCGACTACCAAGGTGCCCGAACTGGATAGACTCCAAACTGACCTGTATTGGAAGGTGCATAAGGTGTTTGAGCAGCATAGCCACCGCCACCAAACGAGCCCGCGCCGCCAAGACCAAATTGGTGATGAATCGGAGTGCTGCGAACTTGCCCAACGCCCCATCCGTAACTTGTTTGATAAACTGATGTGGGTGGAACGACCAAAGCAGTCGGTTCACGCCAGCGCCAGTGTGCATAATCACCATTCCAAGGACGACTCAATGCTTCGCCTTGATTCCACTGATGAGTCAAACCGGCTTGAACACCAGGATTGCTGTACGTATACAACGGCTCCGGGCTATAGAACGGGTTGTGTGAAGCCATCTTCAAAGTCCGCATGAACTTGATGCGTTCCGAATAGTTGGTCAGCGTCATTCCAGACGCATCAGTACCAGAATAGACCGGCACTCTGCCTCTTTTTCCAAATCGTTTTTGCGCATGTGACTCAGCAGATGTCATCACAATTGTGGCGACCATGACCAAGGCAAAAGTTAAACCCATCTTACTCATATTGATTGACCTTACTCTTTGTCGTTTGATGTTTGATGTTGTCGTTTTGAATTGGTCTAAATTCGTGTGCGTAAAAAACTCAGGTTCGTGTTAGCGATTAACCGTCGTGCCATCCAAGGTTGCAGTGCATCCGCCAGTGCAACCTGATGTAACCGGTGCGCTGAAAACTTCGCCGCCGTATGACTGACCGCTGTAGATATCTGCACCATAAGCTGATGATCCTTGAACGTCACAGTTGCCGCTTTTGCATCCAAAGCCACCGTGCAATCCGCCACCGTGTAGTCCGCCGCCATGCAGTCGTCCTCGAACGCGGCCGCCACCATGATGAAGCCGACCACCACCGTGATGACCGATTCGTCCGCCGCCGCCACCAGTTGAATCAAGAGAATAAATTCGCTTGTTAAATTTGTAGCTCAATCCGCCAAGGGGATTGGAAAATGGCAGGTTAGCCATGTGATTGACGCCGCTTTGCCAACGGACGGATGTTTTGTTCAGCGAATCATTTCCACCGCGGTAGCCACCGGTGTTGTAGTAGTTGTAATAATTTCGCGAGTGCTGATACATCATCTCGTGAGGCATCAACGGCTGGTACGTGTAATAGCTTTGTGCACCCAGTCGTGGCGAATCATAAGGAGCCGGATAAATTCCGGCAGTGGTTGTTCCCGCTCCTTGAGTGGAGTATTGAGAGAACAGATTGTTGGATGAATTGCCTTGCCCAAACTGAGCCGAAACAGGTGCGACCATCACGCACAAACACGCCACAGTGGCGCTTGCAATCAAAAGTTTTCGGATCATTGGGTCTGACTCCTCGTTTTTGGCAAAATTTTGAACCGGCGTGAAACTGAAAATTTCATCCTTAATCTCAATGGTGATCGTGAGACACACCACTCCTGCCTCCTTTTCGACCAGTTTCTACAGCTGATACCAACCAATTCCTTCGCGCCCGCAAGCATTCCCAAACCACCCACCTCACAATCGGAAAAACCGTCTACAACCAAGTCGACCTGATTGGTATACTTCCCCCAAAACACCCCGCTTTGCATCCAAAGCACAAAACGACCTTAAACGTAAAAACCATAATTTGATTTTGCTCAAGTAAAAAACAGGAATTCGCTACAAGTCGAAAATCACTTGGCCGATATCTCACAACTTAAGCAAGCCAGCAACAAGTGCTTTCACCGATCGTCGGACTAACCGACAAACTCAAGTCAACAAGGATAAATTGACGTGGCAAAACGCCGGCCAGCGAAAAAGAAAAACACCAAGAAGAAGTCAACTTCCAAGAGTTCAACTTCCAAGAAATCGACATCCAGGAAATCTTCGTCTGGATCAAAAGCTCAAACCAACGGAACTTTGTTTGACGACCAGGACGTAGGATGGGACCCAATTCCGCTTCGACTGGCTGCCCAGTCGCGGTACCTGAATTATTCACTCTCTGTCATCACATCGCGAGCACTTCCCGACGTTCGTGACGGATTGAAACCAGTACAGCGCCGGATTCTATATACAACCCGCGAACTCAACCTCGGCCACACTTCCAAGCATCGAAAAAGTGCCAAGGTCGTTGGTGACGCGATGGCTAACTATCACCCGCACGGTGACAGTTCCATTTACGACGCGCTGGTTCGAATGGCCCAGCCGTTTTCGTTACGCGTTCCGCTGATCGATGGCAGCGGTAACTTTGGTTCGATCGATGGTGACAACGCAGCGGCGATGCGATACACCGAATGTCGACGGACCCGAATTGCTGGTGAAGTACTCGAAGACCTCGCCACACGAACCGTCGCGTTCCGACCAAACTATGACGGCGCGCGTGAAGAACCCGTTGTGTTGCCAAGCAGGATTCCCAACCTTCTCCTCAACGGAGCAACTGGAATCGCGGTCGGCATGGCGACAAACATTCCGCCTCACAATTTGAAAGAGCTTTGCAATGCACTTTTAAAACTGCTTAAAAACCCAGAGATCAAAGCCTACCAACTGGTCGCTGGTGACGCCGTCCAAGGCCCGGACTTTCCTCTCGGTGGCCAAATCATCAACACCAAAGAGGAACTGCGCGACATTTACGCGACTGGCCAAGGCGCTGTGAAACTTCGCGGCACCTCAAAAGTCGTTGCCGGTAAACGTGGTGGCAGCCGTATCCTGCAAATCAATTCGATTCCCTACGCAGTCAACAAAGCCAACCTCGTCGAACGAATTTCCGAATACGTTTATAGCGGAAAACTTCCGTTGGTGACCGAAGTCCGCGACCTTTCGACCGATGACATCCGAATCGATCTGACTTTGAAGAAGGATGCCGACGAAAACAAAGTCCTGGCGTTCCTCTACAAAAACACGCAGCTTCAAACCAACTTTAACGTTAACTTGACCTGCCTGGTTCCGACTGAAAATCCAGAAGTCGGTCGGCCAGAGCGGCTTGGGCTTAAAGAAGCCCTGTGGTACTTCCTTCAATTCCGTTTGGAAGTCGTTACCCGGCGATTGGAAAACGAACTGGCCACGTTGAGTCGCCGGATCCACATCCTTAATGGTTTCGTGACGATCTTTGATGCACTCGACCAGATCATCAAAATCATTCGACGTAGTGATGGAAAAGCTGACGCGGCCGTCAAAATCATGAAGCGGTTTCCTGTCAAAGAAGGACGTGGCAAAAACACGGGGCTAGACGCTGAGCAAACCGAAGCCATCCTTGAACTCAAGCTTTACCGTTTGGCGAGATTGGAAATCAATCTCGTTCTCGAAGAACTCAAGAAGAAAGAAAAACGCGCCCGCGAAATTCGCAAACTGCTTAAGGACGACACCTCCGACACCAATGCATCTGGCCGTTGGAAAATCGTTCGCTCCGAAATTCAGGACATCCTCAACGACTATTGCAAAGAAAAAGACGCCAAGCGACGAACGATCATTCTTTCCGTTGGAGATGAAGTCGAAATCAACGCGGAAGACTTTATTCTTGCCGAAGATTGTCACATCCTGATTACAAAAGATGGCTGGGTTAAACGTCAAAAGAACATTGCCGATCCGTCCAAAAGCCGCCTTCGCGCAGGCGACGAAGTGCTGGCTTGCGTTGGCGGTTCGACCCGTCACACAGTCGGCTTTTTCTCTTCACTGGGCGTTTGCTACACCGCGCGGATGGCAGACATACCTGCTTCCACGGGCCATGGCGATCCAGTTCAAAAACTATTCAAACTCAAAGACGGCGAAAAAATCGTCTCGGTACTTTCGTTTGACCCACGCGTCATCGGCGACATCGCTTCCGATCCAGAGGACAAGTATTACCCTGAGATTCATGGACTCGCCGCATCGAGCGATGGTTTTGCATTGCGATTTGGACTCGACCATCTGGCAGAGCCATCCACACGAAGCGGTCGACGCTACGCGCGGGTAAAAACCGGCGCTGAACTGATTGGCGTTTATGCCATCGACACGACCGAAACGATTCTGGCGATCTCGGCAGACTGCCGCGCCATGGTCTGCTCCGTCGAAGACATCAATTACCTTTCGGGAGCAGGCAAAGGCGTAACGCTAATTAAGCTCGCCAAAACCGATCGCTTGATTGGATTCAAACCGTCCAAAGGCGATCGTGATTTGCTCGTTGTTGAAACCAACCGCGGTGCGCAAAAAACCATTTCCACTGCCAAGTACCGAACGACTTCACGCGGCGGAAAAGGAAATGAGATTCAAAAGAATGGTAAGATCGCCAAAATCGTTTGGCCGCCAGTCGAATCGCCTCCGGAATTGAAACCGCTTAAAAAATAGCTGCCGGTTTCCGAGCGTTAACCATCGACCAAAATTGGATAACGACTGTCGTTAGACCACAAAACAAATCACCACAAATCACAGAATAACAACATGGCGAAAAGTAAAAGTTACGGTGGCAATAATATCGTCGTCCTCGAAGGGCTCGAACCGGTTCGCAAACGCCCCGGCATGTACATCGGGGGCGTGGGCTCCGCAGGCCTTCACCACTTGATCTGGGAGATCATGGACAACTCGGTTGACGAAGCCATGAACGGCCACGCTTCCGAGATCACGCTCCAGCTCCACAAAGATGGTGAAACCGTCACCGTCTCGGACAACGGACGTGGCATTCCAGTCGACATTCATAAAAAGACAAAAAAGAGCGCTCTTGAAACCGTGTTGACCATCCTCCATGCGGGCGGAAAATTCGATGGCAACAATTACAAAACGGCAGGTGGCCTCCACGGTGTTGGTGCCTCCGTGGTCAACGCACTTTCGAAAAAACTGGTCGCCGTCGTCAAACGTGGCGGCTCGCAGTATCGAATGGAATTCTCAAAGGGGAAACCAAAATCGAAACTTCAAAAACTTAAGGGCTCGATTCGCGGAACTGGAACCTCAATCACATTTTCGCCTGACCCAACGATCTTTCCCAAAACAGGTTTCAACTCAAAAACAATTCGCCAACGCTTGGAGATTTCAAGCTTTCTCCACCGCGGGGTTAATGTCAATTTCATCGACGACGTTGCGAAAACGAAAGAGAACTTCTTTCACGAGCAGGGAATTGTTGACTTCCTCGCCAAAGTCCTGAAAGAGCGCGATGCCAGACCGATCCACGAATCCCCGTTTACGCTTCAACTCACTGAGCCAGACCGTATCGAGCTTACCCTTCAATGGACCGAGTCAACGGATGAGCACATTCGCTCCTACGTCAACGGTATCCCAACAGGTGATGGCGGTACGCATGAAAACGGATTCCGATCGGGCTTGAACAAGGCCGTCCGAAACTACTTTGACATGCACAATCTGGTTCCGCGCGGTGTGAAAATCACAAAAGACGATATTCGGGAAGGGCTGGTTGGGATCATTTCGATCTTCATCGCTGAACCTCAATTTCAGGGCCAAACCAAAGATCGTTTGAACAACTCAGAAGTCCAAAGTGCCGTCGATGGCGCGATCCGCCCTGCCCTTGAGCAGTGGATGAACAATAATCGCAGCGTCGCCGATGGCATCATCGCGCGAATCATCACCGCCGCTCGGGCACGCGCTGCCTCGCGAGCCGCATCGGCTGCGATCTCGCGAAAATCATCAGGCAAACGCTCCATGCTGCCCGGCAAGCTCAGTGACTGCCTTGATTCAGGCCGCGGAAAATCCGAACTGTTCATCGTTGAAGGTGACTCCGCGGGCGGATCCGCAAAACAGGGTCGCGACCGGAACTACCAAGCCATCCTGCCACTTCGCGGTAAGGTTTTGAATACCGAAAGTGCGACCTTGAAAAAGATGATGGAGAACAAAGAAATCCAAAACCTTGTAACGGCCATTGGTTGTGGGATCGGTCCGAAACTGGACCTTTCTGGTTTGCGATATGAAAAAATTATTCTCCTCGCGGATGCCGATTCCGATGGTCACCACATTACTACGCTGTTGCTGACATTCTTTTACCGCCACATGCCGCAGTTGATCACCGATGGTCGTTTGTTCATCGCCAAGCCGCCGCTGTTCCGAATCGACATTGGCAAAAACACGCATTGGGCAGCCGATGAAGCCGACCGAACCCGCATTCTCGAAGAGCACGGTGACGGACGAGCCAACCCCGAAATCACCCGCTTTAAAGGTCTTGGCGAAATGATGCCCAAAGTCCTTTGGAACACCACGCTCAATCCCGAAACCCGCCGACTTTTAAAAGTCGAAGTCGACGATCAACTGGAAACCGATCGCGTGATCAGTGACCTCATGGGCCGGGACGCTTCGGCGCGTTTTAACTTCATCATGGACCGAGCCGAATATGCCAGCGAAATCGATGTCTAAAGCCGGCTTGTAGCGACAACGGGGCGCAGGTTTGGAAAGTGCACTTTAAAAAGCGCACTTCGTTTTCCATAAAATTCTATGCTACATTGAGTCGTGTAAACCGACACCGCCAGCGATTGGGAGATCAATGGGCTCGAACATCAAAATCGTTTCTGATCAACCACTTGTTCGTGGCGAAGAAACACCTGTCAAGATTCAAGTTAGTTTTGACAAAGAAACCAAAGTCCGCGGGATTCGCGCTTTGGTCCACGGCGCCGAACGCACCGAAGCGACATACACTAAAACCAGCACTGACAGTGAAGGCAAATCGACTACGACGACACATACTGCGGTCGAAGAGCATAATATTATCAACGAGAAACTCCTCCTTCATGGCGAGGAACGGCTTGGATTTTTCTCTCGCATCGGTGACTCACTGGCGACTTGGGTCGGTGGCGGCAAACATGAAGTTCTTGAACCTGGCGATCAAGAGTTCACCATCAACGTAAAAATCCCGGAAAACGCTCCGGCATCTTTCTCCGGCAAAAAGTGCTCTGTCTTTTACAAAGTTGATGTCAGCGTTGACCTCCCAATCAAGATGGATTGGTTCAAGTCACTGAAACTTGAACTACCGATGATGAAACCAGACCTCGAAGATACTGCTCCAGTGCATGTTACTTTTCCAGGCGAATCGGGGCGCTCGTTTTGGGACAAAACATTTGGCAAGGACGTAAAACTCAACTTTGCCGTTGATCGCGACACGCTGACCACTGGCGAATCCGCACTTGCCATGTTGACCGTCGAATCTCCAGAACCGCTTAAGGTTAAAAAAGTTGAAATTCATTTGATTGGCAAAGAATCGACCGTCGCGCAATCTCACCACGACAGCCACGAATATAAATACACGCTTGGTCAAATCGACACTCCAGGAGTGATTTCCAGCGAGTCGGTGCACGAATTCGACATTACGATTCCCGACCACATTGGGCCGGTTTCCCAGATTGGAAGAAACTACAGCGTGGCTTGGCACATTCAGATCCAAATTCATATCCCTTGGGCCAAAGACGCTTTCATCAAAGCGCCAATTCGAATCGTGTAACGCACTTGAACCCGCGTAAACGTTAGCGGGCCATCGTTTTTGGTTGCTTGCTATCACGTTTCGATCTTGTCAGACCTCCACATGCTATCTAAAACCCGAAGCGATTATTTTCGACATTCGGCACGGTAGCTCCATGAATCGCAAACACAACAAGCAATACCTCTGGTCGGTCATCGCCGGTATTTGTCTTGCCGTATTTGTGTCCAACGCCGGCTGCCGAAATTTGAACGTTAACAGTCTTGGCGATCGGCTCTCTCCGTCTAACGAGCGAGATTGGAAACCAGAAGTCGCCACAATTCCGTTCGCTGAAGTCAACGGACCGCAGTACACAATTCGCAACATTCGCAACTGCAATTACTTGACCGAAGACGACTACGTTGTCGACTACTACGACCGACAAATCTTGCTCGATCAAATTCAATCAGTTGACTTTATCGTCGTCCCGTTTGATCAAACGCCGAAGCTGGCTCACACGATGATCAGCTTTGGATTGGACGACGGAACGTACCTTGCTGTGTCGGTTGAAGTCCGCAAAGAGCGCGGCGAAAAATTCAATCCCGTCCTCGGACTCGGCCGCCAATTCGAGCTTGTCTATGTACTCAGTGACGAGCGTGATGTGATTCGTTTGCGAACCGAGCATCGCGACTCGGACGTATTTGTTTATCCAACAGTCGCTTCAGTCGGTCAAGCTCAAGCATTGTTTGACGATGTGATCAAGCGAGTCAATAAACTATCGGTGGAACCTGAGTTTTATAATTCAATCACCAACAACTGCACCACCAACCTTGCTGGCCACGTGAATGAAATTAGTGGCGAGAAGAAAATCAACTACGGCTGGAAAGTCCTTTTGCCTGGTCTATCAGCAGAGTACGCGTATGACCTTGGGCTCTTGGACAACCGAATCCCGTTCGAAGATCTCACAATGATCGCCCAAGTCAACGATTTGGCTGAACGTCATTACGACGATCCAAATTTCTCACAACATATCCGACGCAACCGCTACAGGCTCGACCGCTATGCGGCACGACAATGGCAGCGTGCTGATTTGTTGAATGGTCCTGGTGATGAATACCTGCGAAACCAGCCACGAGGATTTCGGGCACTGGGAAGAAACAATACATCTCAAACCGAATCGCAACCAGCCTCTCGACTCAGTTTGAGAAATGGTTTTGGCGTTCGTTTACCGAGATAATTTCTTGATTAGCTTACTTTCTCTGGCTGACATATCGCAAAAATTCGAAATGGCAAAGCGAAGATAAATCCGCAATTCAAAATGCCATATCGCGCTCATTGCCCAATCACCGTCGCCATATAATACTTTCCGCCAAACTCGCCATACGGCAAAAGCACCGGTTGAGATTGACCTTCAAACTGCAGGCGAATGTTACCCAGGAAGTTCACGTTGTAATATCCACCGCCATTGATTTGCGGAACCGTGGCTGAGGGTTGATGGCTCATTGAGACAAGCCGTTTGCCAGAATGAACTTGGCCCGCCGAACTCAGTTTTTGCTTTGTTGTTTGAGGCAACCGACTCCAGCAATAACCCTTCAAGAACTTCGCTTTCGAGTTTTCAGCTACCGCAATACTCATCGCTTCAACAAGTTTTCCTGGCGAACTGAATCCGTATTCTGTTTTGGCTGCACCGGCTCTCACGGCCGCCCCACCTGCAGCTACTCCTCCTGAAGCAACCGCAGCTCTTGCAGTGCCAGCCGCACGGGGGGAGAAACCAAGTGATACTGAATTCATACAATAGCGCAAACCTGTTGGTTTGGGTCCATCCGTAAACACGTGGCCAAGATGAGCATCACAGCGTCGACAGGTAACTTCTGTTCGTGCCATTCCTGCGGAATAATCAGCTACGTTATTGACCGCGTTGGTTAATGGAGCAAAGTAGCTTGGCCAGCCCGTACCAGATTTGAACTTTGTCTTTGAATCAAACAATGCCTTGCCACAACACTTGCAGGTATAAATTCCATCTTGTTTGTGATCCCAGTATTTTCCCGTGAAAGGCGTTTCGGTTCCCTTCTGACGGGTGACATAATATTCCTCGTTGGTTAACTGACGTTGCCACTCCAGGTCGGACTTCACGACTTTGGATTCGCCAGTTTGAACCGCTTGATTCGCCGCTCGAAAACTCGATCCTGCGGTGTTTCTTGAGAACGAACCTTGAATTTGCCCCAACACAGGTGCCGCCAAGGCAATGCTAAGTACGAGTAACAAAAACTTGTTTGCGATGTAGCCAAAACGAATATTCATGGTTTTCTTATCTGTAAAATTTGGTCTAGCCGAATCGATGTTTGATTTTATTAAAATCAAACAATCGCGTAAGCTTGTGGTAGTGCACACGTCCACGAGTATACAAAATTTATCAGATGCACTTAAATAGCGCATCAAAACAGCGCCAGCAACTGGCCGCCCGACCAACGGCACAACAATAGAATCACGAAAATAGCCCTTTTTATGAATACGCCAAACAACGACGCCAGCGGAACACCAATCAACCAAGAGCCGTCATCGACTGGCAAAGGTAACAAAATCTTCGTTTTGATTGGCGTTGGGCTTTTTTTCGCAGTTGGAATTTTCTTTGCCAGCAAGTACCTCAATCTCGACTACCTCAGCCAGCAAGAAACAAATCTCAAGGCTTACTATGCTCAAAACCCGTTTACCGTTTATCTGGTTGCGTTTCTGATTTACGTCCTGGTTACCGGCCTTTCGATTCCTGGCGCAGTTGTGCTGTCTCTTGCGTATTCCTGGTTCTTTGGATTCACGCGCGGGATGGTATTGATCAGCTTTGCCTCAACCACAGGTGCGACGCTGGCGTTTTTGCTCAGTCGCTACCTGCTTCGGGATTGGATCCAAGGTCGTTTTGCCGACCGCTTGAAAGTCATCAACGATGCGTTCGATCGCGAGGGAAATTTTTACTTATTCCTGATGCGTTTAATCCCGGCGTTTCCGTTCTTCGTCGTCAACGCAGTAATGGGCCTGACCACAATCAAAGTCTTTACGTTCTGGTGGGTTAGTCAACTTGGCATGCTCGCAGGAACCGCGGTTTACGTTTACGCAGGGTCTTCGATTCCAAATCTTGTGACGCTTAAAGAAAAAGGGATTGGAGCCATTTTCACTCCAGTGCAGCTCACCCAATTAACCATCGCTTTCGCGCTACTGGGGTTGTTTCCAATCGTCGCGAAAAAGCTGGTTGAAAAATTTGGCCCTAAATCTAAATCGGTTTGAAACGTTTTACGCCAAGCGTCGCGGCTAAGGCAGCAAATTGAAATCCGCCATCGTGCATTCGGCCACCGATGGGTTTTGTCACGAGGCCATGCTTCGAACTAAAAGGAAAGTTTCTATACGCCAACGGCGTTGAACTCCAAAGCCCAGCGTCGCATAGCGCACGCTGGGTTTGATTGGTCCCCACAACCCGAACCCCAATCGGGGTTCTACACACCGATTGGGCAATCCTGATTGGGATTCATTTTGCGCTCCGCCTAAGTGCCACCCCCGATGCACTGGTTGTCACGCAGAGCGAACACAACTTTACGTAGCGCGAGAAAACTACGAAATTAAGCCTTCTCGAATTATTTGAATTTGAGCAGGACTAAGATCTATCGCGTCATCTTCCCGTTCATTGAACATCAAATTGTTTTCGTTAGTCGAGTCACCGAGGCCGAAGTTGTGTCCAATAGCATGAGCTACCGTTCGAGCTATGTAGTCTCGGCCGCTTTCGGTGCCGGGCAATCTGTCGCCAACATGAATCGCGGAACTTGTAAGGCTAGGAAGCGATGCTGTATTGATCCGGCTCTCACCTCTATCTCTGTGACCAGGAGCTATTTCAACGAAGTAAATTTCCAGCCCCGCGCCCGTCAAACCGGCTTCCCAGGCCGAATGGGCAATGCTGACAATATCCACCGGGTTGCGATCACGACCATTGCCTATGTTTGATTCGGTATCATTGAAACTACTCGCTTCTTCCCATCGGATTTCGATTCTCGCTTGCGCGTAAATCTCATTTATCCGTTCTTTGATAGCCGCTTCTTCTTCCGCATTCCCAAAAAATTCGGCGGTGTTTGTACCATCAGAATTCGAAAGAACGATAGGGCGAACGGTAACAACTGCAACTGCCTCCTCTAGAACCTGTTCCAGTGAAACATTTTCTCCAGCAAATCTAAATCCCTCAACACTGCCAATTTCGTCAACTCCATCAGCTCCTAAAGCAGCAGGTAATTCGATATTGAAAGTTCGATCAATGGATACCGAATAGTCAGAAAATTGTCTGCTAAAGACTACAAAGTCTGTGCCGCCTCCCGCCCAAACCACATCGTCGCCAAAACCGGGGATAATGTAGTCATTGCCATCCCCGCCAAAGATCTTGTCATTCCCAAGGCCGCCGGCGATGAAATCATCTGAATCGCCACCGCTGATTGAGTCGTTTCCGTTTTGCCCGTGGATTCGATTCTCACCAGCGCCTCCATCAATATGGTCGTCGCCGTCACCGCCATACAGCACATTGAGACCTTCGCCTCCGACAATTTCATCATTGCCTCCGTGCCCAAGAATCAAGTCAGCTTGTTCGACTCCTTGAGTACCGGGCACACCTCCATCACCTGCATCTAAAAAATCGTCTCCACCTAATCCAAAAATTGAGTCGATACCGTCTTGGCCAAAGATACGGTCGCTATCATCGCCACCAAAAATAAGATCGTCTCCAGTACCACCTTCAATTACGTTGGCTCCCGAAGTCCCGAACAACCGATCTCCGCCCTCGCCGCCGAAAATCATATCATCTCCCGATGATCCAATAATACGATCAGCCGACTCCATCCCTCGAAGAATATCATCACCGCGGCCGCCGTTGATGATGTCTTCTGCGCTACCACCCTGAAGCGTATCGTTTCCGTCACCACCAAGTAACCGAGATGGTATCGATGTCGAATTCTCAAACGAGTCGTCGCCACCAAATCCGATGAACACAAGCCGTTCAACTTCGCTGACTGAAAACGATTGGTCGGGAACACCATTCAAGCTGGCTTCGACGTTCGAGTCTCCCTGGAAAACCAATTGGCCTGTGTCCTGTCCTGAAGAACCAGCGACAGTGAGCACTCCCGTTGCCGAATCAAAAAAGATACCTGCCAACAAGTTTCTTTGTTCCAGCGATTCAAAAGAAAGTCGATTGATTTTACGAACACCGTTTCGAGTTTGAATATTCGGTTTCGTTGTGTTTGACAATCGGGAAACGAGAGAGCGGTAAATGTGCTGTAACATTAGTCAGCCTCGGATGAGAAGAAGAATGTAAAAGGCGGGAAACGCTTCCAATCAAAGTATATATAATGAATTCAGAATTGCGATGCAAATTTCATGAGCCCCTTTTTCCAATAAAATCCGATAGAAAACAGACGCGTCATCATTGCGTCAAACAAGTGTCGTCTTTGAGACAACACAAACAATGAATCGTTGTCCAACCGACGACGGATGCAGCGCAACCTGTGTGCAAAACTTTGGGCGATAGAATGACACTCTTTGAGATTCATGTTTCGCTGATTGGTTCATAGTTCATGTCCGTGTTTGATTTATAATGAAGCCCCAATATTTCCTTCAAGCCATTTTCGTTGCCCTGTTTGGATGGTTTTCGATGGCGACATTTGCAATTGCAAACAATGACACCGCGGGTTTGATTGCTCGCTTGGGATCACACCGGTTCTTGCAGCACAAGCGGATTCGAGAATTGACATTCGCTGATTCAGTCGTCGGACCTTGTGTGTTCGCACAGGACAACAAAGGTGCGATTTTGTGGGATGTGACCAGTGGAAAACGTCTGCGCGTTTTCGATCAGAGCAATTACGTTTCTGGTGCGATGTCACGCGATGGTCGACGGATCGTTTTAAGTGAAGACGATTCGCAGGTTCGCGTTTTTGATGTGAAAACGAGCAAATTTGTTTTCACATCCAAATTGAGAGGTCAAAGCCATTGTGTTGCGATCAGCGACGATGGCACTTTGGTTGCGCTGCTGGAATCAGAGGCTTCGCAGCTCACGGTTTGGAAAATCCCCGACGAACCGACTGGGGAAATGAAGAGAGTTCACCAATGGAAACACCAATGGAAACGTGACGCTGATACGGTTGGCTCGCTAAAGTTTTCACAAGACAGCAAACGGCTTCTTTGTGCGGGAAGTACCGGCAAAAAGACGTTGGTCTATTCGTTGGATAAAGACGAAGCCCCAATACATTTGCAAGAAGGCGAATTGACATCCATTGCAGCCATGGCATTCTCTTCTAATGGAAAACTGGTTGCTGGAACCGGCCAACTCAAAAGCGATTCCGCAACTCGAAACTACTTGCAGATTTGGGATTCCAAAACAGGAAAGGTTTTGAGTTCGAAAGGTGGTTATTCCAATTGCATTCGATTCTCTCCAGACGGAACTCAAATTGTTACCTCTGGTTATGGAACAGTCAAAGTTTTTGATGCAGACACTTTTGAGCTTCACCATGAGTTCGAGCACACTGCGAGCCGAATTGGTTCGCTCACGTTTTCTCCCGATGGCAAATTGTTGGCCTCTGCGAATGGTACTCGGATTCGATTCTGGGACACTAGCTCCTGGAAAGAAATCAATCCAGGTATCGGGCACGATGAGCGAACGCATTTGATAGAGTTCTCTCCGGATGGCAAAACAATCGCGTCAGCCAGTCGCGACGAATCCGTTATTTTGTGGTCGTGGCCCGAAGGGAAACTGCGAGCGCGAATTGATGGACTTGGGCAATCAAGTTACGGGGCAAAGTCACTTTCGATTTCTCCAGATTCCAATTCGCTTTTGGTGTCCGCATGGAAGCACAAGCACAAACCGTTCTACGTTTTTGATGCAAAAACAGGTGCTCAGAAATCCACGTTTGGTTTTGACTTGCCGTGGTGGGGATGCACTTTTCTTCCAAACGGAAAAGAGATGGTAACTGTCGGGAAAGATGGCGCGCTTTCTATTTGGAATGTTGAAACGGGAAAAGAGGTTCGGAGTGTTGGATCGCTTGACACCACGATCGAGTCGTTCCAGCCGACAAGAAATGGTGATTCCGTATGGTGGCTTGCCGATAACTATCAAATGGGACTCCGTAATTTGGAAACAGGAAAAGACTTGCTTTTGGAGCGGGTTGACTTGGTCAACACTCGGGCGGGCATTGCCGTATCACCCGCAGGCGATTGGTTGTCGATTGGTGGTCGAGTTTTGGATCTCAAATCGGGTGAGCTGTTGTTGAAGGACTTCAATGCCCCAAGTGCCATCTCTCCCGATGGGCAGCTGGTTGCGATTGGAAGAACCATTTGGGAAAAACAAACACGAAAAATCATTCACGAATTCAGCAAGGGCTTTGACGATGAAGAGCAAGTGCCGGTAGCATTTTCACCAGATGGGACGTTGCTTCTGACGACTGACGATCTGGATATTTCTGTTTGGGATATGACGGGCCTGTTGAGCAGCAAGAATCGCGAACTTCCAAAACTTGATTTGACAAATGCAGAGTTGGAAGAGCTTTGGCAATCGCTTGCTGGTGATGATGGTTGACAGGCTCATCAAGCCGCTTGGAAGTTAGCGGCTGGTGGTGCGAGATCGGTTGATTTTTTGTTTGGCAAACTGGAGCCAGCTAAACCACCTAAATCCAAGACGCTTGTTTCGTTACGTGAGCAATTACGTGATGAAGATTTCGAAGCTCGAATCATGGCGGCTCGGCAATTGGTCGACCTGGGAATCGACCTAACGAAAGAAGAGATTACGTTAACTCGGCGAATCAATCGCAACCGCCTTCCCGCCAATGCGAGCAGTTTGGAAGACGCTCTCGCGAAAGGTTACGCGATTGAGACGTTTATGGAGCCAGCTGCCGCGCTGCTTCCGTTGCCTCGGCGCGTACGGGAATCTCGCACAATCGCAGCGTTGGAACGTTGTGTCGATTCTTCAGCAAGATTGAGTTTGGAAGCACTTGCCAATGGCCATCCCGACTCACCGTTTACAAAAGAAGCGGCTGCTGCGTTGGGGCGGGTAGAGGCACGGCAAAAGTGACCATGGACGCGAGTAAACACGAATCCAATTCCGAATTTCATCCGCGTTCATTTGCGTTGATTCGCGGTTCTCTATTCTTGCAGTAACGCCGCCTTGGTTTGAGCAATAGATTTTGATTGCCAAACTCCTGTTTCTTTAACCGACCTACAAACGGTCTTTCACATATTGTTCAATCACGGCCCGGATCTCGTCGCTGTACCACGACTCGAAAACCAGTGGATCAAACTCGGCGGCGTTTTGAGTTGCTGTTCTATTGGCGACGGAGCGCATTTGCTTTTTTGAAATTGCAAAAACGGTTGCTGGAATCTGCAGTAGCTCGTTAACCGCTTCAACTGCTTCCTCCACTAGCTTCTCTCGATCAACCAAACGATCGGCCAGACCGACCTGGATCGCTTCTTCGCCCCGATAGTTTTTCCCAACCGTGACCATCGTTTGAAATGCTTCGGTAGCAGCCACGTATCGCATGATCTCAATCGCGATCGAAGGCAGCGCAACGCCAACTCGCAATTCGGGAAGGCCAATTCTCGCTTTGGAATGAATCAAGCGACGGTCACAGGCAGAAGCCAGAATGCAACCGCCCGCCACGGCATGCCCATTGATCGCAGCCACGATCGGTTTGCCAAAATTGAAAATCTCAACAAAACAATCGACCAGCACCGGCAAGAACTTTTCGAGATAGTCATTCCCGCCATCAGCTGCTCGTACTAAATCGACTCCGGCGGAGAACACGCGATCGTTGCCAGTCAGGATCGCCCCTTTGGCATCACTGGATTCGACTTGCCGGAGCAAATCAATCAAAGCCTGACAAAACTCAACATCCATTGCGTTGACTTTACCGTGTTCCATTCGCAAAATCGCGATTCCAGATTGGTTTTCAAGTTTGATCATTGCCGTCGTTCGCTCATCCGTGTGGATTGAATTCTTTTGTGATACGATCCTAAGTGTACCTGAATCACGTTTCACACAACCAACGCAAACCAAATGAAAAATCAATCGAGTTTCGTTGCAAAATCGTTTTGCGCCAGGGGCCTGCTGATTTGCGTTCTGGCGATCTTCGTTTCAGCGCATGCACAAGCACAGCAAACGGACGAAAAACCCGTTGACGATCGGAAACTTCCAACTGGTCAACTCATCCAACCTGCGGGAGAGATCGTTTCTTTCAACGGACGGCCTGTTGACCTGAAACTCAGCTCGGATGGCAAATTGCTTTTCGCCAAAGATCGAAGCGCATTGCGAATCATCGAAACCGAATCGTGGAAACTTATTCAAACAGTAAAAAGCCCCAACGGCGCGTCACTTCATGGGCTGGCTGTTTCCCAATCCGGCAACGTCTACTTCACCAACTCCAAACAAGGCGTTCACGTTTTTTCGCCAACAAAACCGGCGGACGATCAAGCCGACTCTAAACCGACGTATGAATTGGCCCGCACGATCAAGCTTCCGGATGCCTCATTTCCATGCGGCGTCAAAATTTCCAGTGACGAAAAAACAGCCTATGTCTGTCTTTCAAAAAAGAACTCCGTCGCCATCATTGATTTGGCTACCGACACAATCACTCATTCCATTGATGTCGGCGTCGCGCCATTTGATATTTTGATCGCCGACAAGAAATTAATCGTCTCCAACATCGGTGGGCGACGTGCAACCAAGGACGACAAAACGGCAACGTCGGGTGGAACTGAAACAGTCGTCGATAAACGGGGAATCGCAAGCACGGGTACGGTCAGTATTATCGACCTCGCAACAAACACTGTTCAACGCCATGTTGCAGTCGGTAGGCACCCGTCGATTTTGTCCGAGTTGCCCAAGACAGGCGTGCCCGAATCCGATTCAGTTGTCGTTTGCAATACCAACGACGACTCGATTAGCACAATCAATATTGCCACCGGAGAAACTGTAACGCACGACGTGAAACCGGGCGACAAAATCCCTTTCGGATCCATGCCCAGCGCGATTCATTTATCCAAAGGCAAGCTATACGTCGCTTTGGCTGGCAACAATGCGATAGGTGCGTTGTGGGCTAATTCCAAAACGGAAAGATTCTCAACTGGAACACTTATCCCAACGGCTTGGTATCCCGTTGCGATCGATTCCAACGAAACCCACATGTTCGTCGCTTGTGTAAAAGGCATCGGCGCCCGTGCGAAAACTCGCGCCGAAGAAAAGGGCCGCAACTCTCACGACCACATGGGAACAATTCAAAAGATCCCGCTGGCTCAAATATCGGACGTCAAACAAAGTAATAAGTGGACAGAGCAAGCACTTGTTGCTGCTAAAATCGGAGCTCAAAAAGCAACCAATAAAAAACCGCAAACAGTGAAAGCCGATATTGCCCCGGTTCCGATTCCCAAGAACTTGGGCGAGCCAAGTCTCTTCAAGCATGTAATCTACGTCATCAAGGAAAACCGCACTTTCGATCAAGTCTTTGGCGACGTCGCAGAAGCCAGAAGCGAACCCAAGCTCTGTGTTTTTCCTGAAAAGATCACGCCCAATCATCACGCTTTGGCCAAGCGGTTTGGCATTCTCGACAACTACTATTGCAATGGTGTTTTGTCAGCTGACGGGCATTCATGGGCAACCGAAGGAAACGTTACGCCGTACCTGGAACGGGCGTTTGGTGGATTCGCCAGAAGCTATACCTTCGGTGACGATCCGATCACTTATTCTTCCAGCGGTTTTTTCTGGGATCATATTCTTGATGCGGGTCTCTCGTTTCGAAACTACGGCGAATTCGATTATGCGAAACCTCCGGCCGGAATGAAGTACCAGGAGATTTGGAAATCGTACACCGAGAAAAAGCCGATCGTGTTCGAACAAAATATCGGGATCGAAAGGCTGCGGCGTTATTCCTGCCGCGAATACCCTGGTTGGAACATGTCGATACCTGATGTACTGCGAATGGATCGATTCTTAAAAGAGTTTGGTGAATTCAAGAAAGACGGCAGCCTTCCATCGGTTTGTCTGGTTTACCTTCCGCAAGATCATCTGGGTGGCGGAATCACTTCGCGATCACACATGGCCGACAATGACTTGGCGATCGGTCGTTTGGTCGAAGCCGTTAGCAATAGCGACTATTGGAAAGACACCGTTATTTTTATCAATGAAGACGACCCTCAAAACGGATACGACCATATCGACGGCCATCGAAGTATTTGCTTGGCAATCAGCGCATACTCGCGGAGCGGCGTTAACCATCAGTTTTACAATCAGACTTCGGTGCTTCGGACGATTTTGCACATTTTTGGATTGCCACCGATGAACCAGCAAGACTCCGCAGCCGCGTTGATGACAGACTGTTTTCAAACGACTCCGAATTTTGACGGATACAAATCAATCGCAGCAAATTTTGAACTCAATGAAGCCCCTGCGCCGAAAAAGAAGCAATCGTCTTTGGAACAAAAATGGCGCAAGATCCTAGCCACTGTTCCGATCGAACGAACCGGAATGAAGACTGAGCAGGACGAGGAAAATCTAAATCGATTCGTCTGGCATGAACTCAAAGGCTGGGAAACGCCCTACCCCGCCGATTGGTCGGGAGCTCATGGCCGTGGGTTAAAGAAACTGGGACTGGTAAGTGATCCAGATTCAGAAGAATGAACTGATTCAAAGGAATCCACTTCAAAGGAATCAGGTTGATAAACAAATAAACAGACCCAAGCGCTCAAGAAACAACGCAATTCTCAGGTTAAAACCTAGCGGCCTGTAAGGAATTTCCTTTGTATAGCGGGCTAATTTCGCAAAATCGTCTCGTAATGGAAACATAGATCTCAATTCGAGACGGGGTTTTGGTGGCCAATCCACCGCTTGCAAAGTTTACCAAGCGAAAATGGCGGATATTTTGTATCAGAAAAAAAATTCTATCGTTTGGCACACTCATTGCTTTATAGGAAAGACGTGAGCGGGCACAAAGCCCTAAGCGTTCTCATCCCATCCGCCGTCTCAAGGGTTGCCCGCTCACCTTCTTTAACTCTCATACCAAACGCGGTTTGCACCTACCAAATACAGCAAGCCGCGTTTGTTTTTGCGCGCGTTTGTAGCTCGACTCTCCGAGTCGAAACAGAATTGATAGTAGCTCGACTCTCCGAGTCGAAACTTATCAGCTCCATAACAAATGATCGAATTTGAAGAGCCAGCATAATTCATAGCTAGTATTTACAATTTGCTGTGCAAAAATACGACTCGGAGAGTCGAGCTACTTTCAAAACTCGTTAGAGTTTGTTTATGAGCGAAAACCAAAAGCAAGATGAATCTGCGGTTGAGTTTGGCGTCTTTGACCGCCAGGCACAAACGGATCAACATCTCCGCAAGCTACCGCATTGGTTTCAACCCAACGTTGCCACGTTCATCACTTTTCGCACCAAGGACTCCATGCCCAAAGCAGTTATAAAAGCTTGGCGTGAAGAGATTTCGCAATGGCTGCTGCAAAAAGGACTTGAGAATTCTGACGAATGGGATGAGCTTCCAGGCGTAGACTCAATCCCTCAAAATTTGAGAGCCAAATTCTACAAATTGAAATCGCAAGGCTGGCACCGTCGATTGGACCAGTGTCATGGCAACTGCGTTCTGCGCGATCCTGCATTGGCTCTTATCGTTTCTGACACGTTAAAGTTTTTCGATGGTGATCGGTACGATTTGGCAAGCTTTATTGTGATGCCCAATCACGTCCATGTCCTCGTTCAATTTCGCCACAACGTGAGCTTGGCCAAGCAAACGGAAAGTTGGCTGAGATTTTCTGCCAGACAGATAAACGAACAGTTGAATCAAACGGGTCCGTTCTGGCAAAGTAAGCCGTTTGATCATTTAGTCAGATCAAATGAACAGTTCGAATATTTGCTGGACTATATTCGCAGCAATCCGAAAAAAGCAGGTTTAAAAGAGGGTGAGTATCTGCTGCATGAAAGAAAGTAGCTCGACAAAGTAGCTCGACTCTCCGAGTCGTTATTTCAGTAGCTCGACTCTCCGAGTCGTTTTTCGTGCAAAGTTTCGACTCGGAGAGTCGAGCTACTATCTGTCGGCTACTAAGTCATACTACTCTTCGTTTTTGTAAACGACCCCGTCCTTCATTACGAACGAGATTTTTTTCATCAGTGAAATGTTTTCGATCGGATTGCCGCGAACGGCCACGACGTCAGCGCTCATTTTTGGCTCAAGCGTCCCCAGTCGGTCGTCGATCTTCAAGAGTTTTGCGGCTTCGATGGTTGCTGACTGAATCGCTACCATCGGTTTCATTCCGCCAGCCACCATCAATTCAAATTCTCGTGCGTTGTCGCCGTGAGCAGAGACGCCAGAGTCCGTCCCGAATGCGACTTTAACACCTGCCGCGTGAGCGTCCGCGAACGTTCGCATGATGATCGGTCCAATCGAAGCCGCCTTGGTCCGAACTACAGCTGGAAAGTAATCGTCTTCTTGTGATTTCTTGGTCACCCAATCGCCCGCCATCAGCGTTGGAACCAAATAAGTCCCCCGCTCTTTCATCAACTCCATGACCTCGGGAGTCATGAACGTACCGTGTTCAATCGAATCGACACCAGCCACAACCGCACGTTTCATTCCTTCGGTTCCGTGAGCATGAACTGCAATCGTCATCCCGTAGTCTTTCGCGATCTCAACAATGGCATCCAATTCCTCTTTCGTGAATTGAGGATTTTGCCCGTTGGTGGCCAAGCTTAAAACTCCGCCCGTCGCCGTTAGCTTGATCAAATCAGCGCCGTCCTTGTAACGTTGACGTACGGCTTTGCGAGCGTCTTCGACTCCATTGATAACGCCTTGGACCGGACCGGCGTCACGTTTGAATTTGCCTTTGGTTCCATTGGTTGGATCGGCGTGTCCACCGGTCGTGGCAAGCGATTTTCCAGCAGTGAAAATTCTTGGGCCAACAATCCATCCTTCATTGATGGCTTTTCGCAGCGAAACAGAATTCGTGCCGTTGTCGCCAAGGTCGCGAACGGTGGTGAAACCCGCCATCAACGTTCGTTTGGCGTAAACCGTTGAACGAAGCGCAAAATCCGCTTCGTTCATGAAGAACTGATCCGAGTAAACTTTCTTGTGATGCTGGTTCATCAGATGCGTGTGCATGTCCATCAAACCCGGCATCACAGTGTGTTCGCGCAAGTCGATCACATTCGGTTTTTCCGCTCCATCAGCTGATTCAATATCGATGTAGCCTTCTTGGACAGAAGTGATTTTCTTGCCCTCGATAACAAGCGTCATCTTTTCATGAACTTTGCCGTCTCGTCCGTTGATCAATTTCCCAGCGTGAATGACAGTTTGGGCCATTACAGAACTGGAAACGAACAGAGTCAAAGTGAAAACTGCGACAACAGAACAGGCGATAATTTTTTGCATTGGGCCAATCTCAAAATGTAGTGGAGCGTTGGACCTAAGCGTAAATGGTGGCATCGACAAACGCAACAAGAACGCAAAATGGATTTGGAAATTGCAAACCCCAACAACGAATCGGCCATCGACTTCGCCGGATCTATTGCAACGATTCCAAATGAGTTTCCCATTGAATTTTGTCATTATGAGAATGGGTGAACCCAATTGAACGTTCGTGCTCGACGGTTTGCCTTGAGCGATGTGCGATGATGTACGTTCGACGCCAACGCTCTGAATCGTTCCCGCCTGAACCGTGGACAATCTTTTCATTGTGCACAGTGATGCTGCCGCGCTTCACAGGGAGAAAAACGACTTCGTCATCGTCGTTCAACTCGGCCGTCAAAACATGCGACTCTTCTCGATCAACCGCTTCACTCGTTCCAGATGACATGGGTCGGTGTGGCCGAAGTGCTGACTCAAGATGCGAACCGGGAACGACCTGGAGGCAACCGTTGTCCATGTCTGCGTCATCCAATGCCAGCGAGCAAGTCGTTGTGATCGTGTCGGGAGTGCTGGTCGGCCAATAGCCAAGGTCTTGATGCCACGCGAATTTGGCTCCGCCCTTCTTCGGACGTTTGGCCAAGAACTGGTCGTAGTCCAACAGGATATCTTCGCCAATCAATTGCTTGCCAATCGACTCGGCACGCCGTTCGAAAATATTTCCCACCAACTCCGGTCGATACTTTCGCGGCAATACTGCGTTGACCAATTGAAACTCTTCGAATGAGCGATCATAGGGACCACTCATGTCGCAAAAATCTTTTCCCATCCCAGGCACGTTGCCTTCGATGAACTTTTGATAAAGCGGTTCGATCGTTGCGAGTTCGGATTCTGTGATCACGTTTTCAAGGATGATGTAACCTTTTTCGTGATACTCTTTAATTTGTTGCGGCGAGAGTATGTAGTCGTCACCCGAGATTCCAAGTTGATCTGACATGCTTTTCCTCAGTCCTGGTTGGGAAGGTTATCGACCAATAAAACCCAGTTCCTATTTGTTCAAGAGAACTTCAGCCAACTCGGGAACTTCGTAACCTTCGCGATATTCCCGTTTCAAGAATTTGTTGGCGGATTCTGCATGATCGCCGACGAATTTTTCTTCGTCGGGATTGAGTTCCAACATGGGACTCAAGCGAATCGCATCGGATTCCATTTTGATACCATGCTCACCAAGATGCTCGCCCATGTCGGCAAGCAACGATTTCCACTCGGGCAAATCGACTGAACCAGCTTCTTCCGTCGAGAATTTCCCGCCTGCCTGGAAAGCGACATTGGCAAGGTTGCACCAACCCGTGCTGTGGTGGCCGACTTCGATATCAGCGTTAAGCATCGAAGCATCGCCTTTGCGAACGGCTTCGATAAAGTTCGTTTGATGAAGAACGTCGCCCGTCGATTTGCCGCCGAACTCCTTGATCTTCTTTCCGGATTCGTCAAACGCGACTGCTCTGCCACGCTGGCCTTCCAAACGACCGCCTTCGCAATAGGCGATGTAGCCACTGTTAGGACCTGGATGTTTGGCTGCTTTTTTCGAACCTGCTTTGAGTGGCAAATTTGAAAGTCCAATCACAACCGGAATGGAGCCCGTGTCAAAGTAAGCGAAGTGTACGTTTGGCGAATCGCCTGCATCATTCCAAACCACTCGACCACCGCCACCCATTATCTTTTTCGGCAGCGTTACTTTGTCCTGGAAAACGTTGTTGCGCAAGTCATCAAGAACGTGAACGCCCCAGTTGCCCATCTCGCCGGAACCTGTATTCCAATCCCAGTGCCAATCGTAGTGAAGGCTATTTCGGAAGATCGGTTTATCCTGGGCGGGGCCAAGCCACAAATCGTAGGCAACGTCTTTATTGATCCCCAACGGCGTATCGCGTTTGCCGATCGAACCACGAATGCCATAACGATTAACGCGAGCCGATTGGATTTCGCCAAGTCCTTTTTCTTCGTGAAGAAACTTTTTGATCTCCGCTTGCATTGGATCAGAGCGTTGTTGCGTTCCGATTTGGCAAATTTTGTCGTAGCGGCGGGCGGCGGCTACCGCTTGTCGGCCTTCCCACTGGGTGTGCGAAAGTGGTTTCTCAACGTAGACATGTTTACCGGCTTCCATAGCCCAGATCGCGGCGAGGCAGTGCCAGTGATTGCAAGTCGCAACGATGGCCACGTCAACATTGTCTGATGCAATAAGCCCTTTTAAGTTGTTCCAAGTTTCTGCTTTGCCGTATTGTTCTTTGGCCAGTCCAACTCGCCTGGAATCGGGATCACACAGTCCGGAGATATTGACGCCATCGACTTTTGAAAACTGGCCGGCCAGTTGCATCGCCCGTCCACCGCAGCTGATAAATCCTATGTTCACCGAATCGTTAGCACTTGTATGGCGCGAGGCGCGAAGCTCGCGGCCTGGCAAAGACGTCATAACCCCGACGCCGATACCGCCAGCGATTCCCGCACGGACACCGCTTGCCAAAAATTGTCGCCGCGAAGGCTTGGATTGAACTGGCTTAGACATGCTGCTCTCAGAAGTTGTATTTGGTTATTGATTGGATGCTTGCCGGAAGAAAGTCCCGACCGCTTCCAATTAATATACACGCTCGCGAGCGAAATGTGCGTTTCGTGGGATTGCGGGCATACAACTTATTTTTTTCACGTCGGTGGTCGAAATAACGCCAATATCCACATCGCTTTCTCGACTCAATGCGTAAGATCCGAAAACCAACCGGCTATTTCTTCTTGTTCTTCTTTGATTCACAAAGCGGAATGCTTGGGTTGGGATCGGCCAGCAAATCTGCAACCGTCGTTGAACGGAATTCTTCTTCCATTTGCTCAATGACCTTATCCATTCGATGGTGAAGCGAACACAGATTCGTTCCATGCGATTTGAGCCCCAATGGGCAACTTGCAATCCGCTGCACCGGCTCAACCGCATTGACGATATCCAGAATCGTCAACGCCTCCATCTCGTGAGCCAAAGAAACTCCTCCGCCCGCACCTCGCGTCATATTGACGATGCCCTGAGCCTGAAGGGACTGAAGGACTTTAGATAAATAGGCTGGTGGAACCTGAGTGCTTTCAGCAATTTCCTGCGTCTTTCGCGAACCAGGGCCGCTTTGCGCCAAATGCACGACAGCTCGAAGTGCGTACTCAACGGTCTTTGAAAACATCCGCCACCTTTAAATAAGACATTGACGTCCAGTTTAAGCAAGCTTAACATCCAAACAGGACATCAGCATCCAGTTTAAGCGCTGCGTGTAATTTTAAATCGAAATGACAATCAAAGAGCGAAGACCATGTCGAAAATTCAATTCATTCTAACCAGTGTTTCCATGTTAGCTGCAATTGGCCTGGCCGCGTTAATGGGTCCACAGGAAAAAGCCAAAACAGAATCCGCTCAGGCGAAGCAAGAAGATCAAGCCGTTGTTGACCAAGCCACTGACAAACCGCTTGAAAGAGCCCGGCGCGAAGTCAAATTGCTTGACGACATCTACAAAACGTCAATCGTTTTGATCACTGAGCATTACGTAAAAGACAAAGACGATTTGCCAGCGGGCGAAGCGTTTATCTTGTTGTTTGAGACGATGCAGAAAAAAGGCTGGCATGAAGTCCGTTTGATCGACGCAACTGGCGATCCGATCAACGATGACAATTCCGCGAAAAAAGGGTTCGAGACAAAAGCGATCAAGGAACTGGTTGCGGGCAAAGCGATTTATGATGAAGTCATCGAAGAAGACGGAAAACGATTTCTTCGATCGGCCACCGCCGTTCCCGTCGTCATGGACAAGTGCATCACTTGCCACGACAACTACGCGGATCTCCCCAAAGGCCGCGCCATCGGAGCGATTGGATACAAGGTTCCAATTCTTGATGACGAGTAAGTAACCTCGGTAAGTGATCGAAAAAAGTGCGTTACTTTTTCTTCGCCTTTTCTTCGTCCAAGTGTTTCTCGATCGCCTCGTATAGCTGCCGGCCGCGAAGTGACTTGGCGATAATTTTTCCGTCGCGCCCGATCAGATAATTCGTAGGCCATGAATCGATGTTCCAGCGAGTGCCGATCGGGCCTCCCCCGGGTTCGATCCAGTTTCGCCACTTGATGTTGTGTTCTGCAAGTGCAGCTTTTGCGTCGGCTTCGGTGTCTTCCATCACGCCAAGCACGACGATGTCGTCGGCAAAATCTTTGGCGATTTTATTGAGCTTGGGAAGATCGGCAATGCAAGGGCCGCACCAACTACCCCAAAAATCCAACACAACAATTTTGCCGCGGTAGTCGGAGAGCTTTAACGGCATCCCCTGGGAATCTTTTCCGACGATGTCTTCGACTTCGTCACCGACGCCCAAGTGGTCAAATTCAAACAACTGCATTTCTGCAATGTTGCCGAGATTCTCGGATCGCCAATACGGCACATCGGCGTATTCTTGTTTGATCCGAGTGAACGTTTCGTGCGCGAGTACTTCCAACTCTTCGTCTTTCATTTGCTTGGACCACTTTGCGTACCTCACGCCGCGCAACCGAATTTGGCTTTCCATGACTGCCATTTGGCCAATCAGCAACAGCACATTTCCTCGAACTGCTTTGTCTTTATTGGCTGCGAAAATCTTGTCAGCGGCTGCCTTCGGATCAGGCTGCGAATAGATCAAGTGGTCAAGGCAATCAACGATTTCCGGAGATTCGATGTAATCTTCCATCAGCCGGTTTCCAATTTCTGTTTGCGTCTTGCGGCGTGCAGCCTCATCCTCGCTCGTGTTAATCAGAATACTGCAGCCCCAAACAAGTGCTTTAACTTCCGCTGGCTTTCCCCGATGAGAATCTGCAATTTCCAAAATCTTGGGAAGGTACACCGTGGCTGGAGAATTTCGCCCAAGCACCAAAGCGTCAACTCCGTCACCATTCTTCAATCGATTCCTGAATTCTCGTCGGGCAGACTTAAACTCAGTTTGTAAAAACTCCAAAGCCTCGACGCCCTTGCGATCACCGAGATCTGGCAATGGGAAAAGCTCGTCCGAGGGGCGGACTTCTTTCGCAACAAGCCTTTCAAATCTTTCAACTACCTCTCCAATTTTCGGAACAAAGTAATCGGCGTCAGTGAATGAATTTCGCTTCAGATAGTTTGGGTGTTGGATATCAAGATGTCCTTGCAACTTAGGAATCGCATTAACCTCAAACGCCCCATCTTTGTCGGCTTCAACAAAGGGAAAGAATTGGCCCACATGAAATGAACTCGCCAGTTCATCCTCTTTCTCAACGTACCGTTGTGACAGTCGGACTTTGGCAAAAGGCACCGGATCGCCACTGATGGCGTCGATCACCTGGCCTTTCACGCCGGACATCGGTTTTAAGTTCACAGTCAACACGACAGACGGTTCGTCTATTGATTTACCCTCCCTCAATTGTTTCATGTACTCAACGATCTCCTCCATCGTTTTGAGTTTCTCTGGTCGTTCGTAAACCGCAGTTGCGGCGCTTTTTTCGTCTTCGCTGATCACAACAACCGCAATTTTCTGGAAGTTGAAAAGTGAGCTATCGTCGTCCAAATTTAGCAAACCATCCTGGTCGGTTCGTTGTGTATCTGGCATGCCGAAGCTGCCAGCTGTATAGCGGCAGTGAAAACGAACTTTGGCCCGCGCGGCAGGTTTTCCATTTTCGTCCAAGACTTTCACTTGAAAAGAATCGATGTTCTTTGGAGATGGATCAGGTGGAAGCTTCAGAACCAATTCGGCTTTGCTAGACGGGGCAACAGTCGCCGATATCACCCTGCCAACCCTGTTCTTATCGAAAGTCCATGTCTGATAACCTTCGACGGCTTCACTCGCTATCAACTTTCCCGCGGGCATTTTCCCGGCTTCGTCCAATTGCACATTCAAAACAAATTCGCCACTGGCGTTTGATTTACCCAATGAAGCCCGATGAAAGGGGCCGACTGGATCAGACTTGGAATTGTCTCTTTTTTTGTGTGGCCGAAACTGAACTACAACGCCTTCAATCGGCTTGCCAGTTTCCGAATCGACGACTTTCCCCTTAAGCGGACTTCCCTTGGAGAGTTTAACCTCAAAGGACTGATTCGGCTTGGCGGGATCAATTTCCAACATGCGTTCGGAATTCAGAAATAGTCCGCTTGTCGATTTCGTTCGCAAATGCATCTTGAATGGTTTGCCGTCAGCCTCGCTATTGACCAAAACATCAAACTCGCCAGGGGCATCAGATTTTGTAACGACAGGTGGAATGCGATTTTTCGTTTGCACGTATTTGTCGGCCTCGAGCTCTACACCTGCGACCGGTTTTCCGTCCTGGTCGGAAACCTTCAATTTCAACGCGACGACATCTCGCAGTTTAATAACTGCGCCGCTGCCCACTGCTGTAGCAAAATCGTTTTTCTTTAGCTCTTTTGGATTGGCAGCGATATCGATGTTGGTTACATAGAACAAGTCGGTCACGTGTTGATCGGCGCCAACTTCAAAAACGGCGACCATGTTTGGTTGCGATTTTTTGGTTAGAAAGGAATTGTCCGTAGCGGCGCCAACCGTTTCAATCAAGCCATTATTTTTGCTTTCGATTGCCAGGTTGACTGCGATGCCTTGACGAATCAGTTCAGCCGGAATTCGCCGGTAAGGATGGACAGTGTTCCAATCGTGTTTGGATAGTGCGCCATAGAATCTTGCGGTGACATTTTTAAGCGGCTTGCCCGTGTTGGATTCTACTTTGAACGAAATGGGCGCCCCTTTTTTCAAAGTGTATTCAACTTTTTGAGTGGATGCGTTTTGAATATGCCTCCAAGTCATCCCGTAGTCGTCATGGATGATCAGGATCGTGATCGGAAACGGTGAGTCAAAGTATTTTTGATAGTCCGGAACCTCGATATCTGAAAAACTAAACTCGCCATCCATTCCAGTTCTTGATTGCGCGAAAATGATCGGCGGAACTGACACTCGTTCCGCCTCCAATGGAATCACCACATTGTTTGAGAGGTATTTGTGAGGATGCTCCTGAAGGATCACGGTTGCACCGGTAACCAAATCGCCATTCTCATCGCGAATTACACCGCGAATGGTTCCATAGGCTGTCTTGTCGTCAAGCGCTGACGATTCACCAGCTAAGGCAGCAACCGAAGAAGCCGGTGGATCTGAAAAGTTGCTATTAATAAAACTGCAAAGCACCAACAAAACGGGCAGCCCGACCAGTAGCATGCCGACTCCAAAATTGGCCGCACCAAAATTGTTTGATTTTCTTTTCGGAGATGGCAACGTCCCATTTAGTACGCGACTGATACGCACCAAAATCTCCGACGCGTTCGCGCCGTCCGCAGCCAGCGCGACCTCCGGGCTATTCACCTCGACTGCATTCGCCTTGCGAGATTGAGCAACCAAAAACAATGTCTCAGCATACTCAAGCGGACTGGTTCCCGTTTGTAAAACCAAGTCATCACAGCACAACTCACGCTGCGAATCCAAACGACGGCTCAACCACCAGGTTGTCGGGTGAAAAAACAAAACGGCTTCCACGATGCGCTGGAACACAACGACTACGTGGTCGTATCGTTTCAAGTGCGCCATCTCGTGAGCCAGGATTGCACGAAGTTGATCAGGCGTTAGCTCACTGACAATCGAAACGGGAAGCAACACAACCGGGCGAATCAAACCGACCACAACCGGCACGACAACTCGTTCACAAGTCGCCAAAATCGGCGTGAGCTTTAAACCCATTTGAGCCGCCGTTTTCTGGGCGAGTGCGAGCATCCCTTTGTCGGTAACCCTTTCTCCTGCGCGAGATATACGACGGCATCCCCAGCTTGCCAACACCAACCGGACTAGCATCGCACAGCAACCGAAAAAATAGACGACCGAGACGCAGATGGCCGTGACCGAAAACAACTGGCTTTGAAAAAACGAACCGGTTTGAGTCAAAGGCATTTCTTCAACGCTGGTCGATAGCGGCTGAACATCGTTGCTGCTTTTGCTCTGATTGCCGCCGTCTGATGGAACTTCAGCCAGATCGGCACCGGAGGTTTTGGAAAAGACCATATCCGCGGCGACGTTGCGATCGCTGAAATTTGTATCGTCAAGCGCAAGCGACACTGGAGCATCCGATTTGGAAACGACCTGAATAACGTGAGGCGCGGTTAAACCTGAAAGCACCGTCGCGCCAAACACACCGCCGATCAATAACAAAAAGCAACACATGCTCCAGCCATACGCTCGCCTAGCAGACCGTCCGTCGAGCGTTTGCCCCGATGCCTTTGTGGAATTTAGCGCGAATGCGCGGTCACCTACCCAGGCAACAACGCCCACCAGCAAGCCAATCCAACCGAGGTGAATCAACCAAAACAAAACATAGATGGAAACCTGTTCCCAACTCGACGCAAAGATCGCATTCATTTGCCTACTCCGGTTTCTGTTTGGATTTTCGATTGATCATTCGGCGAATCTCGGCGAGGTCATCCGAGTCCACATCTGCGTGATCCATCAACGTCAACATGAGGCTCTGAGCGGAACCATCAAAAACGCGATTGAGAACGTCATCGATGACGCGAGATTGGACGGCGTCCTGTTTGACTTTCGGGGCGAACAGAAAAGCGTTCTTGAGCTTGCTGCGTTTCAAAAACCCTTTTTCCAACATGATGTTGAGCGTCGTGATGACAGAGGTGTGGGCCAGCTCTCTACCT
This sequence comes from uncultured Pirellulaceae bacterium, assembly GCA_964448575.1. Lineage (GTDB taxonomy): Bacteria > Planctomycetota > Planctomycetia > Pirellulales > Pirellulaceae > Mariniblastus. Next base: position 83,643 of record CAYUWY010000024.1, on the reverse strand, counting down.
GCCTTGGCCAGCCCATCACGAATGTCACGAACCGCCATCGGCAACTCGGCGGAAGACGAACCCCACAGGACTTTTAAGATCATTAACTCCAACTCAGTCGGCTGAAGCTTCTTTTTACGAGCCAATTCGATCCCCAATTCCACCAGACAACTCTTCTAAAACTATAGAAGTTTTAACCGGATCGAATTTAGCCGTCAAGCATTTTCTTCTAAAACCATAGAAGAATTTTAAGGCGTCAAAAATCGGGAGATTTTACTGACAGAGACCACATGTTTCGGCGGGATTCAATCAATCTGTTGAACGGATCCTCAGGCGTCCTCTGGGAGATCGTTGCCAAGCTCGAACGTACGCTGGCGGGATGCCGTCCTCGAAGTGTCGAAAGAATGGGATCGTTTTTTCGACATGCATATAAAAGGGCTTGTTCTTGCTGTCGTGAACATAAGGTTTGCCTGCTTGGTACGCTGCGATGATTTTCATCACACGCTGTTCCATTTCGACAGAACAATTCGAAAGAATCGTTTTTGCTTTAGCCTCCGCACCAGCGAAATCGCCTTCAACGGCCTTTCTTTGCGCCCAAACCAGTTTCTCAATCCAAGCGACTTTGTGAGGCAGATAAATTGAAGCGAAATCGTTTTCGTTATGCGATTTTCGAATTGCTTCGTCCGGTGATGTGCGATTGATCCAAGCCAACCGATAGGCGGCCCAGTTTTGCGGATTGCTGTAAGCATACCCGTCAGCGATCCGCGGCATTTCAGTCCGGTCCTCGGTTTCTTGATTGGCAGCGATCTCATACCACTTTTTTGCTTCGTCGTATTGTTCAAGACGATCATTGACGTCGCCCAGGTAGAACCCCGCTACAGATTCGGGAATGCCCAGCTCAATCGATTTCTTGTATTGCTCAAGCGCTTCCTGCAATTTGTTAGATTTGTGGTAAGCATGAGCCAGCCAAAAAGCGAACCATTTGTCTTTCGGATTCTCTTTGCAATGCTTGGCGTAATTTGTAACCAACTCTTCGTTGGTCGCTTGATAAGGACGCGGCTTGCCATCCCATTGCTTCAATCGGATATTGGAAATTTTAAATTTGCCACGCCCATTGAGGCACGTCGGTTGCGTGAGCACAAAGTAATTTTTCACGGCCCATACGTCTGGACGATGCGTTCGCATGACAAATTTGTCGTTGACGTAGACTTCAAAATATTCCTTGGCAATGAAGATTCGAAGTTTTGCCGTTCTGGGAATCAAATTCAACTGGTAGACATACTTTGTACTCGTTTGTTGAGCAAATCCATACCAAAGCTTGGCCCTTCGGTCCTTCACATTGCCAGATGCACGCCTATTCTCTTTGAAATCTCGGCTCAGCCCGATCGCCAATCGGTTGCTTGCCGTATGCATCATTGCGGGCACGACGGACGGTGTCAGATCCAGAACGGAACTGGCTCCCGGCTGTTTATCTTCTGGATACTCAATATCCAACTCAATCACTTTGCTTCCGGGCGTGCGGACGATTGAAGTAAGCATATAAGTCAAATCGAGTTTGCGATTGTCAACGAATACCGAGTCTTTGGATTCAAATTCAAAATGACGTATGTCACCGCACTCCCAAAGCATCATGGTTGGATCAAATGGAAGTTTGATTTCCCTTCCGTTTGCATAGGCCCGCTCAAGTAGCACCTGGTCACGGATTTTCTTGAAGAAAATTGATCCAGTGGGATCAGTATTTTCACGAAGAACGTTATCGGCAAGCTCCAGAATCTCCCGCGAATTGCTCAGGCGGTGTTCATAGGAATCCCCAAAGAGTTTTTCCAGCTCCCTGGCTTCTGCCTGATACTCACTGGTCAACGCAAAAGACGGACTGCGGAATGCTTTGAGCGTAGCAGCATCTACCCGAGCAATATCCAACGCTTTGTTGTTTAACTTTTTACCAAGTTTGTCAAACGTATCGTGTGCCGTATCCATGTCGCCGAATTGAACTGAGTAAACCGCTTTGAGTGTAAGCAAAAAGTTTTTGTCGCGGATGCTATCGCCAAGCAAAGGGCCGTGTTCACTTTTCATTAGCAAATCAATGGACTTGATAACATCAGATCGAAACTCGGGTGTCTCGAGATACGTCTCGCGTGCTTCTTGAGTCAGGTCGGTCCTTCCAAGTATCGAGTTTCGACATTCGATAAGAAGATAAGGAACCATCGAAGCATCATCACGTGGTTTCAATGCGTGGTGACGAGCAAACTCAATCATCTTTTCAAAAGATCCACCCCATTGAGGCGTCAACCCATGCAGCCGGTTGGTGTAGGCCGCATAGAAATTCGCATCGGCTTCGATGGCTTTTTCGAACCAAAAATCCTGAGTTTCATCGGAATGCCCAGTTCGACAAATGTCGATCATCGCCATCGCGGATTCAGGGAAAAGCGGGTTGAACTGGTGCGCTTGTTTGAAAAACCCTGCGGCTTTAGTTTGATGCTCCTTGAATTTTTTCCAGCCTTCATCAGAAACAGTATTTGCCATCCCAGATCCGCGGTACCCCCAGCCGACCACCGAGTAGTAGTTGCCCCGCACCATCGACCGGACCCAATCGGGAAGATGAGTCTGTTGAGAAAACGATTCAATAAACGCATCCAACATTTCCCAATCTCCATGGGTCACACAGGAATTTGTGAAGCTGTTGATGTTCTCCAGAACGTACTGATGTTCATGCGGCTGGGCACGGAAATCGCTTGATAGCCAGTAATCTACAGCTGCATAATATTTAGCTGCTTTTTTGACCCAAACTGCCCCGCTGATTTCTTTGGGGTGTGCGTTGACGAGTTGATAGTGAGCTTGCACAACGACCCTTGCCGGATAGTCGTCTTTGGCAAATTTATCTAAAGCGTTTTCCAAAATCATAATCGCCTCTGCAGGTCGGCCACCATAATCGGTCACCAGGGCATGGCAGTACATGAAAAAGGGATCGTAGCGTGGCCCCTGCTGGATTTTCGCCAACGTTTGTGCTTCGGCCAGTAGTTTTTCCCAAGTCCGCTTTGAGTCTCGATAAGGCTTCGCGCTAATTACGTCTTCCATAAATTTGATCGTCCGCGTTTTGTTTGGCGCGGAAAGCAATGGACCGACTTTTTTGGTTTTGAAGTGTTCCAGTCCCATGCGTTCGAACTCCAAACGACCAAAATATCGCTCGTATCCGCGATGCGGTTTACTCGAGTACTTAACCTCCTTTTTCGACGGCGTCGTTTTTGCCAAAGTCGGAATCATACCTTTTGCAGGATCACGGTAGTCGGTGTAACGAGATTTAATGGCTGCTGCCGAATTCTCGCTGATGATTTTTTCGACTCGACTGGACCTCATCTCCGGAACACCGATTCCCTTCAACTCCAAGAATTTCTCTCTTGCTGCTGGGGACAAATCTTTCCGTTTCAACACGTCGGTGATCAAGATATTTTTGTCCAAAATTCGATCGACCGCGCCCTCTTGATTCGCAGCTTGTTGCGCGGCCTCAGCTTCGGGATATTTCTTAAGGTGCGAATCTGGAATTTGGAGCCCGGAAGGCACACTCGATTGCTTGATGGGTTTCGGTTTCTCACCACAACCAGTCAGCAAGAGTAAAACGCAGAGGAAAAAAGAGAGAACGCGGACAAACTTGTTCATAGTTGTGCCAAAAGTTGGATGAGAATTCGAAAAGAAGAATTCGAGATTGAATTTCACGAAAAGCCAGTGCGTTTATTCTGACAACTTCCTATTCGAAAAACAACTAAATGCAAACTGCTAGACAATCACACCTTAAACTCTTGCACTAACACCATTTAAAAAGTTGCTTCCCCACAAACTAACTCAGTCTTTGATCACAGGAGCCGTATTGCTTTTGTCAGCCATACCACCGGGAAGCTCCATGATGCGTATGTTGCGGAAGTGAATTTCTTTTCCTTCGGACTCGAGGCAGATGTAGCCTTTCTTTACCGACGCGTCGCGAATTCCGTTGACAAATTTTCCGTTGATCGAAAGTTTTACATTTCCATCGACCGCCACGATCACGTACTTGTTCCATTCACCTTTGCCTTTGCAGCGATGCTCAACTGATTTACTACGAGTTCCGCGTGGATTTTCAGGTGAGGCCGTCATCCCGCCCGCGCCAAACAGCTCGCCTTGAACATAGGCGACTGGCGGCAGCGAGCCGTCTTTGCGTTTGTGCTGGTTGATCCAATCAAGTTCCAGCATTTGCACTTCCATGCCTTTGGGAAGTCGATTCTTGGGATCAGGAATCGCATCGCACCACAAAAACACTCCGGAATTTCCGCCGGCTTCCATGTGTCGCCATTCGATTTCCATGATGAAGTTTTCGTATTGGCGATCCGTCCGCATCACACCGATCGGTAGCCCACTACAGATCAACATGCCATCGCGAACAGACCAAGTTTCCTTCGAAGTATTCACGTCGACCCAACCCGTCAAATCCTTGCCGTTAAACAAGTCTTTAAACCCGAGTTCATCGGTCGATTCCTGCTCGACAACTTTTTCTTTTTCCTGACCGTATGTATTGCCCGCCAGAATCAGCGAAGCAACGAGTAAGAAAACAAGCGACACTGTTATTCGAAGGTTGTGAGACATCAAAAACCCTGGCTTTCAAATTGAGGCGGACAAAAACGCATTGTAGTTTGCAAAACCGTGTGGGTGCAATTTGGTTAGAATGAACTTCACTGCCTTTCGAATCGAATTACTTTCCAAATTCACGAAAAGACCAAAATGTTAAATTCCAGGTTTTTCACTTTCGCATTTCAATCAACAACATTTTTGATTGTGGCATTGACTGCTCTCTTTGCTTCCAACGACGCGTTAATGGCCCAAGCGACTGATTCCGTATCGGCCGTACCGGAAAACGTCAGAGCCGAATTCGAGCTTGACCCGTTTTACAAAAAACATATCGACGCCCAAGGCATGCCGATCGTTGGTTCAGAAAAAGTCTCCGATGCGGCGATGCTTGAGGCCCACTGGATTGTCAACAAAATGGTTGGACATCAACCCGACATTTTGAAGGCGATGGCCAAAAACAAAACGCGGCTGGCAGTGATGGCTTACAACGAGTACACCACGGACATTCCGGAGCATCGTCATTTGAAGACGCGAATTTTCTGGGATCGTCGAGCCAGAGGTTTGGGCGCGACTTTGTCAGCACCGGCGGTTAGTTGCGCCGAAGAGAATATGCTTTGCCATCCCAATGATCCTTATTCGACTGAGAACATTTGCATCCATGAGTTTGCCCACGCGATTCACAGCATGGGAATGATCGAAGTCGATCCAACGTTTGATGATCGATTGAAAAAGGCTTTTGAGGACGCGAAATCGGCAGGGCTTTGGAAAGACACTTATGCGATGACAAATCATCATGAATATTGGGCCGAAGCAGCTCAATCGTGGTTTGACAATAACCGAGCCAGCGACGCGCTGCACAACGATATCGATACACGGGACAAACTCAAAAAGTACGATCCAGCTGTGGCTCGACTTTGTGATCAAGTGTTCGGTGACCGCCCATGGCGTTACAAGAAACCGCTGGAGCGTGACGCCGCTGGACGAGCCCACCTCAAGGGCGTTGACTTTAAAAATTTGCCACGATTCCAATGGCGAAAGGAAGCGATGACTGCAAAGCCAAAAATTCTTATCCAAACGACGATGGGCGATATCGAAGTCGAACTTGATGGCGAGAAGGCTCCCGTCACCGTTCAAAATTTTATTGACTACGTTCATGCGGGTCACTATTCCAATGGTGAGTTTTACCGAACGGTAACCGATGCCAATCAACCCGATAACAAAATCAAGATCGCCGTTGTTCAAGGACGAGCCAACCCGAAGGCAAAAGAGCAATTCCTAAAACCGATTCCGATTGAACGCACTCGAGACACAGGCCTTAAACATGTCGAAGGCACAATTTCGATGGCTCGTGAAACGCCGGACTCCGCCCAGGACGAATTTTTCTTTTGCATTGGCGACCAACCAGAACTTGATTTTGGCGGAAAACGAAATCCCGACGGCCAAGGGTTTGCGGCGTTTGGAAAAGTCACTAAAGGGATGGACGTGATCAAGAAAATCCATGCCGCAAAATCGAATGAACAGTTGCTTGAGCCAACGATTAAGATTCAACGAGTGGTTCGATTGGAATGAGATTCAATACATTCCAACTCGATTGTATAGGACGGTTCAAAACTCGGATTTAAAGTAGCTCGACTCTCCGAGTCGTTATTCGCTGTACGTTACGACTCGGAGAGTCGAGCTACTATCAGAGGCTGTTTATCTGCGTAAAACAGAGGTTTCACCTTGGTTTTCGCAAAGATTTCAACTCCTTTTTCAAAAACTCGAACTTTTTGAAATCCGTCCGCCTTTCTGGCTCGTCATATCGGTAGCCCATGAATAAAACGAATCCATGAATCAACTTTCTCCAAGCGACGAGACGCGTTCTCAATCCGGCTCTGTTTCTAACAAGAAGCTGGAATTGCTGTTTCGCGATGCGCGAGGAGAGCTGCTGGGGACTTTGTTTTACCTGATTGGGAATATGGAAGATGCGAAAGATGCACTTCAAGAAACGTTTTTGAAGTGTTGGCGAAAACAGGATCAAGTCGACTCGATTGAGAATTTGAAGGCTTGGGTTTTTCGCATCGCACTCAATACCGGCCGAGACATTCGCAAGACCGCCTGGAAGCGGCGGCGACAGTCGTTAGCGGAGGACGCAATCATGGTTTCGACTTCGAAAAGCCCAGAAATGGATCTGGTGCAAAAAGAACAAATTCAAAACTTGCGACAGGCCGTGTTGCGACTCAGGCCAAAGGAACAAGAAGTTTTCTTACTTCGCCAAAACGGCAATCTTACTTACGAGCAAATCGCCGAAGCGACAGGGATGCCAATCGGCACTGTCAAAACTCGGATGCGTGCCGCGATCAATCGGCTTCGAGAATCGGTGGGGGAACAGTCATGAATAACGAAAACAAAAACAACCAGCCGCAAAATGATGACGCGCTCGATCAACAATTACTTGAGCTGCATTATGGGTTGCTCGATGACGCTGAAGCACAGGATCTACGCGCTCGAATCGAAACTGAATCCAGCGTTGCAATGCGATGGGCGAAAACACTTGAATTGGCCGGTCATTTTGCCAGCGCTGCGAATCTTGCAGGGGTGCCCGATGTTGACACGGCCAAATTAACAGCTCCTCAGCCGAATGAATCTCAAAACCGGATTGCTGAGTCGGATCGGACTGAACCGGCGGGTCGGATTGCGCCTCCCCCGATCGCAGCGGATTCAAAGCATGAAACACAAACCGCTTCCAACGTTCAGCTTGATCTAAACGGACGCAGTGTTTCCATTCCGCCGATGAAACCGGTGAAGGTAAAATCGACCGAAGAAGCCACATTCGAACAGTTCACCAAACAACGGAAACGTCATTGGCGATGGGTCATGATCGCTTCTGGTTTGGCAGCCTGTTTCCTGGTGATTATTTTAGGACGCTTTTTCAATGGCATCCCAGCGTCGCCTGCGATGGCCCTTCGCATCGAAGCCACCTCAGATACTTCGTTGACTAGCAAGTCAGAACTGGAACAGAACAAAAACCCACTCCGTAACCAATTCGAGTTTTTCACCAGCCGCATGTCTTCGTCCAGCATTGCCAATGGCGTTTCGGCTTCGTTGCTGGTGACAGTTAAAGCTGGAAAAGCCGTGCTGCATCACGCGACGCTTAAAACAGATGCCGCCGGCAAGGCGTCATACCTTGTGCCGCCTAACTTGAAACTTCCTCAAAACGCGACGTTGCATGTTGCGTCCAGCAACCGTAAAACGAATTTGGTTATCCCGCTGGAGCCGACTCGGTGTCTGACTTACTTGAACGTTGACAAACCGGTTTATCGGCCGGGTGAAACACTTCGATTTCGCTCATTGACGCTGGAGCGTTTCTCGCTGAGACCGGACGTTGATCTGCCAATTCGTTTTGAAATGCTAGACCCAAGCGGCGCGGCCGTGACCGGTGCGTTTATCGATGGGATCACTGATCGTGGCGTGGGTAATGGCGAGTTCTTGATTCCAACATCAGCCCCTGGCGGCGAGTACACGCTGGTTGCCAAAAGCCTGGACGGTTTCTTTCCAAACGAAACTCGCAAGATCCAAGTCCGTAACTATCGCGTGCCTCGTTTCAAAAAAGACATCGAATTCGAGCGTCGCAGCTACGGCGCAGGAGATACGGTCAAAGCCGACTTTGAAGCCATCCGCGCAGAAGGTGGCCCGTTGGTTGAACAATCCGTTAATGTCACCGCGAAGGTTGACGGAGAAATTGTGTTTGAAAAGAAAACGCAAACGGACGCTTCGGGAACTTGCACGGTTTCATTCAATCTTCCCGAGCATATTTCCAAAGGCAGCGGCCAAGTCTCATTCGCGATTGATGATGGAGGCACTCAAGAGGTTCAATCCAAAACGATTCCAATTCAACTTGGAAAAGTCGTGGTCGATTTCTACCCGGAAGGCGGCTATCTCGTCGACGGGTTGGTCAATCGAGTTTACTTCGCCGCTCGAAATCCGCTTGGCAAACCGATCCACATCGCAGGCGAGATTCTTGATCGCTCAGGCAATCAAGTCGCCAAACTCAAAACGACTCGTGATGGCATGGGGCGGTTCGAATTCACACCGAAACTTGGCCAACGTTACTCTTTGAAAGTTTCCAATCCAATCGACGTTAGCAACAGTCCACGTTTACCCAAAGTTGTTAAAGGGTTGCCTGTGTTGGCGACTGGGTCCGGCGTGTTTGGCAATGACGATGAAGTAAAATTTTCTGTGCAAACGCAACAAGAACAAAACATTCTTGTGCAGGCGGTGTGCCGCGGAGAATTGGTTGCCAGTCAAGCGATCGCGATGAAACCTGGTGAGACGGCGATGGCAATTTCGCTTCCGCCAGAAGTCGAAGGCGTGATTCGCCTGACCGTTCTCGATGCAGATTCGCTTCCGCATCGGCCGCTGGTTGAGCGTTTGGTTTACCGAGAGTCACGGCGAAAGCTGACGGTAAAAGTCGACGAGTCGCTTGAGTCACTTCAGCGTTCCCCGGGTGAGCAAGTTCGATTGTCGTTGTCGGTGTTTGACGAAAATGGAAAACCCGCACCGGCAGTACTTGGGATACGCGTGGTTGATGATGCGGCATTGAGCTTGGAAGAGGACGAGATGCCGGTGATGCCAACACACTTTTTGTTGACAAGCGAAATTGAGAAACCGGAAGACCTTGAGCACGCAAATTTTTACTTGTCCGGAAGTGATGAATCTCGCGAGTCATTGGATTTGCTGCTAGGCACACAAGGCTGGCGACGATTCGTTGGGGTCAACCAAGCCGATTTAGCTGCGATAAAAAAATCTGGCAAACTTACCGAATCAGGATTCAGTGAACAGCTCATTCGTTTAATTGAACTTGATGGTGCCACTGACCATTCAGTCTCGCTGAGCAATGTGGAAGCAGTTAACGAAGATTGGACAAGTTACTCTTTTGCCGTTTCACAAAACTGGAGCCGTTTTATGTCCGATTTACGTTGGCTGATTTTGGGTTTCGCCCTTGTGCTCGCTTTGATTTACATAATGCGGCCCAAGCTTCGACTGTCTCATTCCGCCGCGATGTTGATGCTGCTGGCCTGTGGGTATGCAATGGTGTTGGGTTGCGGAAGCAACTATGAGGCTAAAAAGTTTACAGACAAGAAAGAAAATGCCGACACCAGTTCTGCGATGAACAACCTCGTTGATGGAGACGCTGGCGTACTTTCGGCTGCTCCAACATTGGAGCTACCAAATGGCGAACCGGATTTCGAACATGCGGCTAGATTGAGAGCGCAGGCGAACTTCCGCATTACGGATAACAGTAGAAGCATGATCATCAAAGGAAAAACAAAACCAGAGGCATCGAAAAGATTTGCTGAAGGTGGCATAGCAGCGCCGGGGCTTGGTGGTGAAAGGGGGCCGGGGCTTGACCCTATTTTCACAGCCCAAGGCGAGGCACACAACGTGGGTAATGCTTCTGATTCAAGGCTTGTTCAGATTCTCCGAGCAAGAGGACTCGATCCGAATTCACTAAGCGATCAATTGCTTGACGAACTTCGGTTTCCTGTTCGAGAGTATGCCCACCAACACGTTTCGACTCGCGATGACATGCGAGAAGATTTTGCGGAAACACTTTACTGGCAACCGCTGTTGATCACCGACTCCAATGGCAAGGCGTCCATTCGGTTTGATCTTTCGGATTCGGTGACAACATTCAAAGTCATGGCCGACGCCCATTCGAGCGAAGGGCGAATCGGAACGGGTGGTGGCGATGTCGTTTCGCGATTACCGCTTCAGATTGAACCGAAAATGCCATTGGCGGTAACAACGGGCGATCGAATTGACTTGCCAGTTGCTGTGGTCAATGCGACGAATTCTGATTTACCGGTTGACCTCAAGATCAACCCTGACAGCTCGTTCAAGCTGGTTGGTGAATCGAGTATTCAGTGGTCTTTGACGAAACAGCAACGCACTCGCGGGCATTTTGGTCTGGAAGTTCTACGCGGAGAAAATGAAACCGATGCTGTGATCGAATTGACGGGAACAAGTGATTCGCTTATCGATTCGATCAAGAAAACGGTTCACGTTTCACCGGCTGGGTTCCCGGTTCGCAACTCAATCTCGGGCGTGCTCAACGAAAAAGTCAGTGTGATGCTGCCGATCCCCAAGGACGCCGTTCCTGGTTCGGTTTCGGTTTCATTGAAAGCCTACCCTTCTCCGCTGGCGGATTTGGCGTCGGGCGTGGAAAGCATTTTGCGAGAACCACACGGTTGTTTCGAACAAACGTCGGCAACAAATTATCCAAACACGATGGCGCTTTTGTATCTTCAGCAAAACCAGTTGGCCAACCCAAAAACGACTCGTCGAGCCAAAACGTTGCTGAACAAAGGCTACAAAAAACTAATCAGTTTCGAGTGTGACAAACTTGGCTATGAGTGGTTTGGTTCGGACCCAGGACATGAAGCACTTTCGGCGTTTGGGCTGTTGCAATTCGATGACATGGCTCAGGTCATGGCGGTGGATACAGAAATGGTCGTTCGAACTCGGACGTGGTTGATGGGCCGTCGCGATGGCGAAGGGAGCTTTAAACGTAATCCGCGCAGCCTTCACAGCTGGTCGGTTAAACAAGAAGTCGTCGATGCCTATGTCCTGTGGGCTTTGACCGAATCAGATGTTGCTTCAGGCAATCCCCAACGTTCGGCGACTGAGTTGTTACAAGAGCTCAATAAACTCAATGATAAAGCTCGCGTTTCAAAGAACTCATATTTGGTCAGTCTTGCCGCGGCGTCGATGATGAATGTCAAACGCGAAACCGATGGTGAGTTTTTGCTGAAACGGTTGGTTGATATGCAGATCGAAGACGGCCATCTCGATGGCAGTACGACGGTCACGCACAGCGGTGGGCTTTCGAAGAAAGTTGAAACGACTGCGTTGGCGATATTGGCTTGGTCAAAAAGCGATCGCCATAACGGTTCTATTCACTCTGCCGCTAAATGGTTGGTGAAAAACCGAAGTGGCAATGGCGGGTTTGGATCGACACAGGGAACCGTCCTCGCGCTCAAGGCACTTGTGGCCTATTCAAAAATTGCTTCACCTGAAATGGCTGGTGCCGTTTTGCATATCAAGAAAAACAATGAAGTCATTGGGGAGGCTCGACTTCCTGACGATCCGAAGAATGGTTCGACGGTTGAGATCATTGGTTTGGGATCGAAGCTTCACGCTGGCGAAAATGAAATTGAGTTGGTTGCCGAAGGAGTTAAAGGCCTGCCGTTCTCGGTCGAGATTCTTTATCACGCGATGACGTTACCAAGCGATGATCGTTGTCCGCTTGAGCTGACGACCGAATTTGTCGGCGTCGAAAAAGTTGATACTGACAGTGGGACGACTCAAAAACCTGTGGCATCTGGTGCTACTGTACAAGTCAAAGCTCAACTAACCAACAAATCGGATGTTGGTCAGCCCATGACGTTGGCAACGATCGGTTTGCCAGGTGGTGTGGAGCCGCGAGTTGAGCAGCTGAATGAACTTCGCGATGCGGGTATGTTTGACTATTACGAAATCCGGCCACGTGAAGTGATTTGTTACTGGCGAACGCTTGCTCCGTGGGAAACAAAGAAAATTGAATTTGACGTAACGGCTGAGATTGCGGGAAAGTATACGGGACCGGCGTCTCGGGCTTACTTGTACTATACTGCCGAGCAAAAAGTTTGGACGCAGCCGATTACAATTGAGATTAACAAATAGTTGGCAATCGCAATCAACAACAACTTGCCGCGACCTGCTGACATTGCCATGGAACAAGTGGGAGAAGAGAAATGAAATTTTGGAAACCAATCGCGATCTTGCTACTGATTGGAATTGCAGGAGGGGCCGCATACGGCTACTTCAAATTTACGGCTCCGGAAATTCCAGCCGCCGCGATGAAGCACTTTCGTGGCTTGGCAGAAATCGAGTTTTGCTCAATGGATCCCGATGACAACCCCAAGTTTTCCAAGACGGATTATGGGCTTGGGAAAATTGAACGCTTTCATATCGCAGGGACGGCATTGGTCTCGCCGGAAAAACTTCTGGACGCCATTCATGCTGCGGACCGCGCCAACAACACAACTGCGGCTGGTTGCTTTTGGCCAAGACATGCGATTCGCGACCCCAACAACCATGAAAACTACCTTTTGATTTGCTTCATGTGTTACCAGTGTCGGTACAGCTTCGATGGAAAGTCTGGTTTGGCGTTGATCACCGATAAACCGCGAGACCTTTTTAACGCGACGATCGACGAGTTAAAGATGGATCACTAAGCGGGACCTGCCAAATAGGGGCTGCAATATGTCTTTCGAGTTGGTGAACCAATGTCTAGAATGTCGCTCTCTCATGTAACCTGCATGAATTTAGAGCAACATCTATTGAAAGACGTTTACGCTGATGGCCAAAACCGGAATCTCGCCAACCCGTGAAGAAAACTACCCTGAGTGGTATCAACAAATCATCAAGGCTGCTGACCTGGCCGAAAACTCGCCCGTTCGCGGTTGCATGGTTATCAAGCCATGGGGTTTTGCGATCTGGGAGAACATGCAGCGAGTGCTGGACAAAATGTTCAAAGACACGGGGCATGAGAACGCTTATTTCCCACTGTTCATTCCTAAAAGCTTTCTTGAAAAAGAAGCCGAACACGTGGATGGGTTCGCCAAAGAATGTGCCGTCGTCACGCACCATCGGCTTGAACCGGGGCCTGACGGTGGATTGGTGCCAGCCGGAAAACTGGAAGAGCCTTTGATCGTACGGCCAACGAGCGAAACGATCATCGGCCACATGTTTGCCAAGTGGGTTGATTCTTATCGTGACTTGCCACTAAAAATTAATCAGTGGTGCAATGTTGTGCGCTGGGAAATGCGCGTGCGTTTGTTTTTACGCACCGCAGAATTTCTTTGGCAAGAAGGCCACACGGCTCACGCGACCAAAGAAGAGGCCCTCGAAGAAACGCGAACGATGCTGGACGTGTACGCCACGTTTGCCCAAGACTACATGGCGATGCCAGTCATCAAAGGTGAGAAAACTGCCGGCGAGCGATTTCCAGGTGCCGACATGACGCTGTCGATCGAAGCAATGATGCAAGACCGAAAAGCGCTTCAGGCAGGAACATCTCACTTCCTTGGACAAAACTTTTCCAAAGCTCAGGAGATCAAGTTTCAAAACTCCGAGGGCGGCGAAGCGTATGCATGGACAACCTCGTGGGGACTTTCAACCCGGATGGTCGGTGCGTTGATCATGACGCACAGTGATGATGACGGATTGGTCATGCCACCACGACTAGCTCAGAAACATGTTGTGATCTTGCCTGTGATTCGTAAAGACGAAGAGCGAGCCAAGGTCATGGAATACTGCGAGGCACTCAAGGCAGAAATCGCGGCGCTGGATTACGATCGTAGACCTGTTGAAGTCTTTATCGATGACAGCGACAAACGCGGCGGCGAGAAAAAATGGCTTCACATTAAACGGGGCGTACCTATTCGCCTGGAAGTCGGCCCACGTGACATTGAGAAAGACAGCGTGTTCGTTGGCCGGCGCGATCAGCCAAAATCATTCGGCATGACAAAGTCCGAATTTGTAAACTCGCTGGTTGATATTCTCGGTGAGATGCAACAAGGGTTATTTGACCGGGCTTTGAAGCTTCAAAAAGACAACACGAAAACGATTGAATCATTTGATGATTTCAAAGCGTACTTCACACCCAAGAATCAAAACAAGCCAGAGATTCACGGTGGGTTTGCCGAGTGCTTTTTCGTTGACTGTCCAGAAATGGATGAGATGCTCAAGCCGCTTAAGGTTACGCCGCGATGTATTCCGCTTGGACAGGATGAGAACCAAAGTGGAACATGTATTTTCACTGGGCAGCCAACGAATGTTCGCGGGATCTTTGGCAAGTCTTATTGAGCATTGTTGAGCATTAAATCTGTTCTTGGATCTATTCTTTTTTGTCGAATCTCAAATCAATTTGGGATTCGACAAAGAACCGTCTTTTAAGAACCGTCTCTTAAGCTTTTAAGAGTCGTTGTCATTAAGAACAGATTGCCGATGTTGCCGCGTTACAGGCGTTAGCAAAAGGCTATCAACGGCATTGGATTGGCTGAACATTTCGACCAGGACTTCATACTCCGTAACGGTACGAATCAATGTTGCGATTGAATTGACCTCGTACTTTTTGATCAACCGTGAACGAATGCCTTCGACGGTTCGCTCTGACACATTCAATTTTCTCGCAATGACTTTGTTCAGGTCGCCCGCAATGACTCGCCTGAGGACCTGTTTCTCGCGAACTGAGAGCTTGCCTTCCATGGCCGCCAGTTTCTCAAATCGCTGTTTCATCTCGACGCTAAAGCCAAACGAATTGGTAACGTCTTGCGCAATAACATGATTGACAACCGAGCCATCAGGCTTTTGCTCGGAGTAGGAACGAATGCTCAGAAGTTTGATTACCCCACGGCTGGTCTTGAAGGCACGAAGTTTCGTAACCCCCTCGCTTTGGGCATAAAATTCTTTCCAATCATTGTTTGCCAACTCGACATTGAGAGGGTGCCCGGCAACCAACAATGGCGCTAACGACTGCCCAAGCTGCGTATCGATCGGGTATCCAAGCACCTGCTGAAACGATGGGCTGAGATAAACCAATCTATTTTCTTTGTCGGTTGAGAAAAAGAAAAACGGTGCCTGGAAAAGATCTAAGCTGGGCTTGGAATTGAATGCTGAGACGTTAACGATAAACTCCTTAATTCGACCGTTGGTTGTCATGCTCAGAATATGCAACAGGGACGGTTATTGATATTCGAAATTATTCTATTTTTTCGGGAGCTTTTTCCTGACACCGACGTAGGACATTCCCTTGCTTAACCTGTAAATCACATGATAAAAAATTTCACTCAAATCATTCGGTTTGTTTTGTTATCATGTCAGTACATTTGATCTCGATTTTTGTAATCTTGAATTCCCAATCCAAATTACAAAGCCCCAGGTTCGCCCAGGAACCAAACCACCTACTTCAGAACCTTCCGAACTCTCAGGCCATTCAAAATGTCTCCATCATTTCGCGACTTATCGAAAGGTGATCGCGAATCGGTAGAGACGCGCAATGACGAACACGCAATCCTCGATTTCATTGTTGCCTCAAGCAATCAATGTGTATTCTGGACAGACGACCAGAGTCGTTTCCTTGGTTGCAACTCCAAGACCTGTGAGTTGTTAGGCTATTCGCGTGACGAGCTTTTACAGATGCGCGTTGGCGACATTGACCCCATGATCACGCCAGAAAGCCATCAAGCCCTCTTGCGCGATCTTGAGAAACACGGCAGCATAACCGTTCAGTCACAGCCTCAACGAAAAGATGGTTCATTCTTCACATTTGAATTTGATGTGAAACGATTGGTGATCGGAGACCGTGTTTATATTTGCTCAATCGGGCATGAAATCGTTTTGGAAAAGCAGGTTCAGCATCGAGTCTTAAAAGCCATTGCGGTAGGTAGTTCTCTATCTGAAAAGCTATCTTTGATCATCGAATTAGGGGAAAAGACACGATCCGAAATGATTGCCTCGATCATGCTATTGGATGATTCAGGTTTGCTACGCATGGGAGCCGAGTCAAAACTTCCAAAAGGATTTGTTGACGCAATCGATGGGATTCAACCTGGCCCAAATGTTGGTTCTTGTGGAACAGCCATTTTTACCCAGACCACTGTCATGGTCGATGACGTTAACGAAAGCCCTTTGTGGGAACCGTATCTGGAACTCGCAAAGGCAGCGGGCATTCGAGCATGCTGGTCGGAACCAATTTTCTCATCCAGCAACAAAGTCCTGGGAACGCTCGCAATGTATTTTGCAACGCCTCAAGTCCCAACTGACTATGACAAGCAGCTAATGAAGACGTTTGCGTACATGGCCGGGATCGCCATCGAAAGCGACAACAAGCAATTGACGATACAAAAAAATGAAATGCGCTATCGTTCGCTTGTTCAGAGTCACAGCGCTACAGTTTGGACGACTTCGCCAGAGGGTGAATTCAAAACTCCTCAAGAAAGCTGGGAAGCCTACACGGGCCAACCGTGGGAAGAGCATCAAGGAACGGGCTGGGCGAAAATGCTCCACCCTGAAGATCGGCCTCAGTTGCTGGAGGACTGGAAAAAATCACTGGCCGCTGGCGTTCCTCATCGCGCATCAGGCCGGCTTTGGAATCATGAACATCGCGAACATCGTTTCTTTGAAGTTTTTGCTACGCCAATCATCCGCGATGAAAAAGTGATTGAGTACGCTGGCTACACATTGGAAGTGCATGACCAAAAAGTCGGTGAAAACAAAATGCGCCGTCAACAAGCAGTTTTTGCACTTGCCCAAGAAGCGGCACAACTGGGAAGTTGGGTTTGGGATTTCGAATCGGACCGCGTGACATTGAGCACCGAGTTTTGCAGACTCCACGGGTTAGAAGAGACGACTCGAGAAATTGAATTTGACACGCTAATGCAAACGGTGTTTGAAGACGACCAATCTGCGTTTTCTCAATCGCTCCAACACCTGATTGAACATGGAGAATCTGCACCACTTGAGTACAGGATCATTCGACCGGATGCAACAAAGCGATTGGTTTTTGGACAATTCAAACTCGAGAAAGACTCGCGAGGCAACACTTGCGGCTTGATCGGAACAGTGCTGGACGTATCTGACATTCGGCACACTGAGCAAGCTCTTCAAAAAAGCGAACGCAAGTTGCGAACAATTACCGATTCCTTGCCGTTCATGATTTCCTACGTCGGACCGGACTATCGATACCAATTCATTAACGCGACGTACGAATTTGTGTTCAATCGCCCTCAAGAGACTTTCCTGGGTCTCCATGTTCGTGATGTTCTCGGTGTCGGTTCGTTCGCAGACATAAGGCAAAATTTCGAACGTGCGTTTGAGGGTAACCCGACCACGTGTGAAACTCGGATTGAGATTTCCAGTGGCGTCACACGAACGGTTGAAGTCCGCTTGGTTCCCGACCGCAACGCAATGGGCCAGGTAACGGGCGTTTATTGCTTGATCGATGACATCACCGAACGCCGGACGCTGGAACAGGAAGTGCTCAACATTTCCGTCGAAGAGCAACGCCGAATCGGTCAGGACCTACACGATGGCACTGGGCAAGAACTTACTGGATTGGGAATGATCGCCGATACGTTACTACTTGCCCTGACACGCAAGAAATACGATGAAAAGGTGATCGCCAAGAAACTCGCCGATGGAATCAAACGTTCTTTGAGTCAACTTAAAGCACTCGCGCGCGGCCTCAACCCAGTGGACATTTCTGCGGACGGGCTTCGCTCAGCGCTGACCGAAATGTCCGCTCACGTTCAAGATCTATACGGGATTAAGTGCATGGTTCAATTTGATGAGCGAGTTGAGATAAGTGACAATCACAATTCGACACAAATTTTTCGAATCGCTCAGGAATCCACCACCAATGCGGCCAAGCATGCCAACGCCTCCAAGATCTTGATTGATGTCCGCTTAAATGCAGGCGAAGTCGTACTTTCGGTTACCGATGATGGCGATGGATTCGCCCCAGCCTCTAAATCCAATCGCGGAATGGGATTGAGAACGATGAAATATCGAGCTGGACTTATCGGTGCACCCTTGGAAATTCTACAACCCGTAGAAGGCGGCACCATGGTTCGATGTCGTGCCCGGTCACCCGTTTCATCCAGTGAATCAGCCGACAAAACAAACGACTCGAATTCCAGCCCAACCATTTCTGAAAACAACTCCGCGCCCTTGTCCGGAGGCGATACATTTAATCGTCAAGAAACAATTTGATGTGCAGGAACTGCAACAACGTTGCCCCTTACACAAGAACTTAAACCCAACAAATTTAACTAACTTTTTTCAACACCCACCTTCAATTCTTTTCTCTCGACCTGTCGACTAATCGAACTGAACAACAATAGTGAGCTAGGCTACCCAACCTGGGAAAAAATAAACATGAAAAGAATTGTAATTATTGATGACCATCCCGCGATCCGCGATGGTCTCGCCACAAGAATATCACTTGAAGACGACTTAGAAGTTTGCGGGGGCGCCTCCGATGTCAACGAAGGAATGGAGTTGATCGGGGAAGCCCAGCCTGATTTGGCAATCGTTGACATCTCGCTGAAAACCGGAAACGGAATCGATTTGATCAAACAGGCCAAAGAAAAATATCCAGATGTAAAAATGCTGGTCTGGTCGATGTATGACGAATCGCTTTATGCAGAACGCGTTTTGCGAGCCGGAGCGATGGGTTACATCAATAAGGAAAATGTCACCGATACGATCATCCAAGCCATTAGAACGATTCTTTCCGGACAGGTTTTCCTAAGTAAAGATATGTCAGCCAAAGTCCTCCAGGGGATGGTCACGGGAAAACGACAAGCTGATCAATCACCAGTGGAGACGCTTTCCGATCGCGAACTGGAAACGTTTCAATTGATGGGCCAGGGCCTCAACACGATCGACATCGCCAAACGGATGCATGTCAGCCCGAAAACAGTGGAAACTTACCGTACCCGAATCAAAGAAAAGATTCAGGTTAAAGACATGGCTGAACTGATGCGAGAAGCCACTCGCTGGTTCTTTGAAAATGGATAAGCAACCGTCGGTTGCCAACGGGGATGTTAACCGCCAAAATAAAACTTACGAACAAAGGCACGTCACTTTAAAATCGTTCAATAATTTTTTCAGTCGTAAGTAAGTCGGTAATTTTGGGCGAGATCACTAAACATCGACCGGTCTTGCTGATCACAGCGGTCACCAGCCGTTATCAAGACGCTTTTCGCTGGACTGCCGATCAGACAACAGCGCGGTGGGGCAAGCTTGTTTTTTCGAGTGATATTTTTGATTTTACTGAAACAAATTTCTACACCCAATCAATGGGAACGGAACTCAAAAAGCAATTTCTGGCTTTTGAAACCCTAATAGACCCAGGTGAAATCGCTCCGACAAAGCTCCAGTCCAACGAATGGGAAAAACAATACGCCGCTGATAACCAACACGCCGAAGTCCGACCGCTTAACATTGATCCCGGCTATATCAGCGAAGCCAAATTGGTGCTGGTGACAACCAAAGACCGCGATCATCGAATTTATTTGCAGCAAGGAATTTTCGCTGAAGTCACTTTGTTTTTTCGAAGTGGCGATTGGAACAGCAGCCGCTGGACGTATCCGGACTATCAACGCAAGGATTTCCAATCCTTTTTCACCAAGTGTCGTGACTATCTCCGCGATCAAATCCGCCAAATGAAAGCCAAAGACTAGTTTTCCTCCTAGCAACTCGATGGATGGCGTTGTTTATTCCACGATTTGAATTCGTTGCCATTTACCCAACAGGCTTAAATCTGTATTCTTGCGTGATAGATTGAGTGTTGCCGAACTCGCTTTTTCGCCGACCTCAAACGATCATGACTCCATAGGCGCAGTGACCCCTGCGAGAGTAAATGCCATGAAATCTGCCTGGATTGCCGGACGGTTTTTGTTCGTCGGAATAATTATTTGCGCAACTGTTTTGTCGATGGGAAGCGCCCATCCACTTGCACTGCTAGGAGTGGGGCAACCTAAAGAATCTCTTGCTAGCAAAACTACACGCGCCTGGAAAAACGATCAATCTGAAGATCAAGCCACCGACGAAAAGAAAAAGTATGACTTGGCAGCGGAGCTAGAGAAAAAAGGCTGGAAGGATCCCAAATTTGTATTGTTCGTGACTGGTCGCCAACACGGCTACATGGAACCTTGTGGTTGCATCACACTCGCTCTTCAAAAAGGCGGCCTGATGCGGCGAGACTCTGTTCGCAGGAACTTGGTCGCAAAAGGTTGGAACGTCATTCCGATTGACGCCGGAAACCAAGTTCGCCGAGTTGGAAACCAACCGGAAATCAAAATCGGCCACACTTACCGAGCGCTTTGTCGAGCAATGGACTACGACTTCATTGGACTTGGTCCCGACGACGTAAAACTGGCAGGCGTCAATCTCGGACAGAAAATCGAAAACGGTAAAAAACTGGACGGAAAAAATCCGTTCACTTGCGCCAACGTTGAAGTCATCGCACCAGGCTGGATCAATCAGTTTACGGTTGTTGAAAAAGGCGGAAAACGTGTGGGCATCACAATGGTTTTGGGCGACGAGCATCTTGCAGGCGCTTCAAAAGAAAATATCAAAACAGCGACTGCTGAGCGTGCCTTGGGAGTCATCTCAACAAAAATGCGGGACGCAAGAAACAACATGAATGTTCTGGTCGCATTCACATCTCTGGAAAAATGTCGTGACTTGGCAAAGAAGTTTCCACTCTTTGATGTTTTGGTCACGGCCGGTGGCGCTGGCGATCCAACAAAAGAACCAGAAGTCATTCCAACCAGTGCAAGCAGCTCCACTTCAATGATTCAAGTCGGTGTCAAAGGCATGTATGTTGGACTGGTCGGATACTTTGTTGGTGCCGATGGAAAACCCAGCATCAAATACGAACGCGTTGAACTAACGGATCGATTCGAAGATTCCCCGGCGATCAAGACTGTTTTCAAAGCCTACCAAAACGAACTCAAGACTCGCTGGGAAACCAATACGCTTGCTGACATCAGACCGCGCTTACACGCATCTGGCCACTCATACGTTGGCTCCGACGCCTGTTACGATTGTCACGAAGAAGAATACGACATTTGGAAAGACGGTGTTGATGGCGAGGGCGGTGGTCCGCACTCCGAAGCAACCGTCAGCTTGAAACACAACCCGAACGATGACCGAGTATGGTTAGAAAGACAGTTCGACCCTGAGTGCGTCAGCTGCCATTCAACAGGTTGGAACGCACAAGATTTCTATCCGTATAAAACGGGTTACATGGATTATGAAAAACACGACATGCTTCATGGCAACGGGTGCGAAAACTGCCACGGTCCAGGTTCTGCTCACGTCGCGATTCAAAAAGAAAAAGATAAGGGCGTTGGAGTTGATGAAGAGAAACGCGCACAGCTTCAAAAAGAAATGAGGCTGACGCTTGAAGAAGCTCGCAGAGACGCTTGTAAAGAATGTCACGACCTCGACAACAGCCCTGACTTTCTCAAAGAAGGCGGTTTCGACAAATACTGGCCACAAATCAAGCATGGCAAAAGCGAGTAGTCAAACTCTGGGATGACGCTTTGGTTAGGCCTGGTCGGCGCGAAAAAGCTGGCATGACCGGAAACCAAATTTGAACGCTGGGTCGCGATAACCTATTCCCACCAAAAATAAAGGTCGAACCCATACTTAGGATCGTAAAGCTCGCTGCTGCCGTCAGGGCGTCGTGAGCTTTCCAATTCTTGAATCATCTTTTCAAAGTAATCGAACAACCCCGAAAAATTCTTTTCGGACGGCCCAAATTCTCCACCATCGTCCATGCTATACAACGTTGTCCGGTTGGACCCCATGCCGATTCCATCGCCAATCGAGATCACGTTTGGGTTAGAAAAGTGATCGTAAGTTTCGGTGAAATCATAGGCGAAATAATAGTCGATGGCGTAGGTCTGAATTTCTTCTCGTGACTGGTAGTCCTTCCAGATTTCTTCGCAAGAAAAGAACCGACGGTCAGGGCTATCCCATCCGTTGGACAATTCAAGCAGTGCTCGAGCCTGCGGGTTGATGGGAAACCCAAGTCGTTGTTCGAGCAATCTGATTTCACTTTCGGTCGCTGGCGGCTGAAAGTCAAATTTTTTCGTAGGCTTAAAGCTACTCAAGGTTTCCGCAAGTCGATTCAGCGTTGCGCGAACCTTGGCCGAAACCTCTTTGTTGGCTTCCGAGAGGTCTTCGTCACCATCAAATTTCCACGGCGAGTCATAGCTGCCGAGTAAGCGAATTTCGACGTTTGGCAAAGCGCTTTTCAACGCGTCCAATCGCATCCTTGATATGCCCCGTTCGCAGAGCGTCAAAGTTTCCAAGTTGGTCGCTTCAACTAAAGCTTCCGGTTCCAGGTTGCAATCCCTGCCACTGATGACCAATCGTTTGAGATTGGGAAGACGAGCAATTTCCTCCCTCCATTGATCCGGGATTTGCGAATCTCGCAAAACTAAATATTCAATATTCCAGTTTTTGAAAAAGCATGGGGTCGCTTCATCGTACATGTCGAGGATCTCAAGCGTCTTGATTTTTCGCGCCGACCGGTTGCTTGCTATTTGCCGAAGTACGTTGGTCTTATCTTTGAAAGACGATGACTCTTCGAATCGTA
Organism: uncultured Pirellulaceae bacterium; assembly: GCA_964448575.1. Lineage (GTDB taxonomy): Bacteria > Planctomycetota > Planctomycetia > Pirellulales > Pirellulaceae > Mariniblastus. Next base: position 60,869 of record CAYUWY010000024.1, on the reverse strand, counting down.
GAAACTCCATTTGATCTTTCGAATCGCCAAGCCATTTATCAAACCAACGAGCATTTGGATTTTCATTTCCTACTTCAAACAACGCTGACTCATCGAGATATTTACTGCTATCGCCGATTGAATAAGCCCAGTAAAACACCGGTTCGTCCACTTTGTTGCATTCCAGCATCAGAGAATGCAATCGATCACTGCCCGTCCATTTGAACCGAGTAAATACCGCTAAGGCTATACAAACAATCGCAATTAGAATCAGCAACTTGCGAATGCTAAGGCGGGCTCTCGACTTTTTGAGATTGGAACACATTAAATGCCGCTGCGATCAAATTGCTGATTTCGAACTAGTTTATGTTACCAGTCTTAATGCAGCTCACCACGGGACGAGCGGCCAAGGACGTTGTTGTGGTTCTGTATCGCGGACTTGCGAGAGGTCTGAATACTCGTGATTAGCTGGATTCAAGCATTAGCTGGATTCAAGCGATACCAGAACTCTCGAAAAATCGTGTCGTCTCAAATCTTCCTGATGAATAGTGAACGTCAGCGTTCCAGCATCCCAGAAGCAAAAACCGACTTGATGATCGTATCCAAGCGACAATAGCGAGACCCATTCTTCCGGAACTCCACCAAGACGATTGGATGACTGGACCTCGGGCGAATCATGTTGAGTGGATGTATAGCCGTTAAGGCAATGTTCGCCGACTGTGCTAATCTCATCATGAATCCTTTCAAATTTCACCTGGCTGCCGGGTTCATCGAGATTTACGTATGGCAATGATGTCCCCTCCGTGAATTCAACTTGAAATGGACTCGCCGTGTAGTCGTCCTGATCGTCTGTGAGGTCGCTTGGTTCAAAGCGAACGGTGCTCAATTGACTGGCATCGCCTTCAAAGAAAATGACTTTGCATTCAAATTCTTCGAGAGACCTCACGAAGAATGAAAGTAAACCTGATTTTGGAAGGTACTTGTTGATTCCTGCAATGTCCGCCAGGTTGAGCTGAAACAGGAAAATCCAGATGCCGTTGTCGGAGCGAGGAAGTTGGCTTTCGTCAGCGAGATCTGGAAAGCCACCCATTCGCGAATTGCCCATCTGCGAATAGTCATCGGGAATCGTGCTTTTGATGCTGATCGAATTTCGAATCTGCGATTTCATTTGACCAACTCCTGCCTCTTCCAACTTGTTGGAAAAATCAGCGAATTTCGACGACGTTGCATCCATGTAGAGATTCATGTCATCCAGGCCAAACTGAATTGGTTTGTCACTGTGCTTGTACGTCCAGTCCATAAACAGCGGGCGAAATTTTCCTTCAATCGAAAAGTTTTTCAATGAGCCTGAAAATGATTCGAGTCCGGCTGGAAGCGACGTAAAATCATTGGATTCCAAAGACAGGTACTGAAGCGCTTCCAAATTTAAAACGTCATCAGGAAGCGAATTCAGATCGTTGTAGTTGAGAAAAAGTCCCTGTAACGTTTTTAGTTTTCCGATGCCTGACGGTAGCTGAGTCAGTTGATTTGAGGACAACGACAAAGTCTCGATTCTTGTGAGATTCGATATTGCTTCCGGCAACGATTGCAATTGGTTGTAACTCAGATTGAGATTGGTCAGCGGTAGATCGAAAATCGCGTCCGGAACTGCTCGCAGTCGATTCTGCATCAGCGAAAGCTCGGTCACACTCTTCAGGTCCCGGACATCATCCGGGATTGTCTCGATACAATTGTTGCCCAACGAGAGTGTTTTTAACGCTAAAGCGTTTTTCAACAAAATTGGGAATTCTTTCAACCGGCAAGCTTGCAAATTAAAAGTGACTAGCTTTTCTAATGCATCAACACGTGCAGCAAGCAGATTTGCGTCGCAAAGGCTCAGATAGCAATACTCAAGATTGACAAACTCACTGATCCTTGCGACCAACTCGGCATCAAGGATTCGATCACAGTAAATTGACTTGATCGCGAACTTGTCGCCATCGAGCGCCTTTTGAAGATCGTCGGCCGTTTTACAGCGAAGCTTTTCATGTTCCGAGTATTTAGCCATCTTTTAGTCTGCACAGGGATTCAAGGCGAGGTCAGTGATTGCGATTGCAATCAATCTTATGCTTCGAGATGTGCTAAAGGAAGCGTCGCCAACTCGCCAAGATTACCTATCGCGGTTCCACGGTGAATCCACTTTGAATCGTCGAATTCGATTTCAATACGTAAAGACAATAAAAAAAACGCGAATGAACGCCGATGGACGCGAATGAAAAACCGAATTTGTATTCGCGTTTATTAGCGTCCATTCGCGGTTGAAAATCCAGCGATCAAAGATTCTCGCCTAAACTGGTGGCGTTCAACGAGAAGTCTCTATTTGGGTGTCGATTGAGCCAAGTTTGTACGTGTGTAACAATTAAGGTCCCAACCTACGCTTCCACGTGGTCCAATCGTTCAAAAGGTTGACGTTAATCGAGGTGGAACATAGGTTGTTAATCACGTTTTCTGACCAAAAACCAAACACGCTCAAAAATTTGGTTGCGTTGCCCATAGGACACAACATGAAATCAAAACCAACTCGACGCTCATTTGTGCGAACTTCATCGGCTTGCATCGCGGCTCCTTTAACATTGGGGGCGGCCGCGCTTTCATCAACTGCTCTTTCATCGACCGCTTCGGCTAACCAACCATCCAATCGAATCGTTCAAGACGAAACGAAAGACGTCTCGCTTAAAGATCGCATCTACAAGACGCTGAAAATTGGAATGGTGGGCGTAAAAGGCACACTGACAGAAAAATTCAAAGCCGCTAAAGAAGCTGGTTTTGCCGGAATCGAAATGAATTCGCCGGGGATGAACGTCGAAAAAACATTGAAAGCGATTTCCGAGTCAGGATTGCCAGTCGACGGAACAGTTTGCTCAACGCACTGGGACAAGACACACACCAGTCCCGACGCTGCCATGCGAGCAGAAGCACTTGCCGACCTCAAGACCGCCATCCGCGACACCCACGCAGTCGGCGGCAGCACCGCGCTATTAGTCGTGGGCCATGGCAAAGACGGAACAGAAGAAGAAATCTGGCCACGCGCGATTGAAAATATTCGCAAAGCACTTCCCCTGTGTGCGAAACTTGGCGTCTACATTGCAATTGAGAACGTTTGGAACCGGTTTCTTTATGATCACGACGGTGACCAGAATCAAACGGCAGAAAAATTTGTAAAGTTTGTTGACGAATTGGATTCGCCTTGGGTTGGTATGCAATTCGACATTGGCAACCACTGGAAATATGGCAGCATGGGCGATTGGATTCGTCAGCTAGGTAAACGGGTTGTAAAACTTGATCTCAAGGGATTCTCCCGAGCCGAAGACGATTTCAAAAAAATCGGCGAAGGCGACCTCGATTGGGCGGATGTGCGAAAAGCACTGGTAGAAATCGACTATTATGGCTGGGCTGCTGCTGAAGTTGGCGGGGGTGACCTGGCGCGTCTTAAAGAAGTTTCGAGTAACATGGATAAAGCGTTCAACCTTGTCTGATTTAACTTCGCCACGCCCAATTTAGTTGCTTTCATGAATCTTCCCTCACCCGAAACACCGATACCGTTCGACCTGACTGGTCGGCGGCTGGGGGACTACGAGATTTTTCGCCGACTTGGACGAGGCGGGATGGCTGATGTCTATCTCGCTAAACAGGATTCCCTCAATCGCAACGTCGCACTGAAAGTCCTCAAGCCAGAATTGGCCAAAGACGAATCGTACATCGCACGCTTTCGTAACGAAGCCCAAGCCGCGGCCAAACTCGTTCAATCCAACATCGTACAAATTTACGATGTCGGTGATTGCGAAGGCTACTATTTCATCGTTCAAGAATACGTGCAGGGTCGAAACCTGAGACAGTACTTGGCCAGACATGGCGCCGTTGAACCGGTCATGGCCATCAACGTCTTGCGCCAATGCACGATGGCGTTACGCGAAGCCGGCGACTTGCAAGTCATCCACCGCGACATAAAGCCTGAGAACATCATGCTTTCAACCAAAGGCGAAGTGAAAATCACCGACTTTGGTTTGGCTCGAATCAACAACCAAGCCACCAGCAAAGCCCTTACCCAAATCGGCATCACGATGGGCACGCCGCTTTACATGAGTCCTGAACAAGTCGAAGGGAGCAACGTTGATCAACGCTCCGACATTTACTCGTTAGGAGTAACGGCGTACCACATGCTTGCCGGCCACCCGCCATTCGATGGTGAAAACGCTTTGGCGATCGCCGTCCAGCACGTTAACGAAAAACCAGCGTCGCTTGAAATACTTCGCCCCGACATTCCCAAAGAGCTAACGGCCATCATTGAAAAAATGATGGGTAAAAAACCGGATGATCGTCAGGAAGATGCTGCTCAGCTGTTGAAAGAGCTACGAAAAGTTAAAATTGACATGGATGACGATTGGGAATTGATCGTCGAAAAATTGTCAGTCGCTGAGACCAGTCGAATAGCAGAATTGACCGGGGCAAATTCCTGGAGCCAATCCAAACTCGCCGCCACACGCCAACTTCAAACCGTGATGAAAGGCAACATTCGTTCGTGGTGGAAGAATCCAAAAACCTTGTTGGCCTTCGCCGGACTGTCAATTGCGGCTCTGGCGGGTGGAGGTCTTTACGCAAACTACTCGGCTCCTCCTCCGCTATTAGGCTCCGAACTCTTGGACAGTAACAACGTTCCAAAAAAGGCGGATGTCTCGCAGCAGTACGCCGCGGCAAGGCGAGCCGAGATGGACGATGAATCTTTCTCGATGAAAGTAAAGCGATGGTTAGCCGTTGAAGAATATTTCCCAACGTCTGAAGCCGCGCCAACGGAAACCAACAAAACGAGACTGTTCAACCAAAGAGCCAAAACCCGTTTGGCTGAGCTTTACCTGAAACACGACCGCTTGGCCCAAGCACTTACGATCTTCAATGAGCTTGTTGAAGACTCCGACGAATTGGAAGAAGAATTTCGCATGGCGGGCTATGCAGGCCAGGCCATCGTTTACCAAGCAATGGCCCCTGATCTCGCTGGCGGAAAAACAGAACAAGCCAACAAGATCAACACAGCGATTGATGGAGTTGGCTCCAATCAAGATCTGCTCAATGAGTTCTTGAAAGAACGCTTTAAAGCCGTAAATCGCGAAGTCGGACCGACCAACGACGGCACTTAGTGAACGCGAACAACAACGTTAGCCAGCGCTATCAACGTTAGCCGACATCATCAAACGCTACGACCGGAAGTTTCGATTAATCCACCGCCAAAGCCGTTCGCCGAGTGAACGATAGCCGGTATACAACCTCGCTTGACCGCCCATGCCAATTTTCAACGGGACCGTGTTTCCTTCCAGCGGAACTCGAGCATAATGTTGCAGTTCGGTTCGTTGATACGCAGCGACCAATTCAACAACTGGGTCGGGAGCACGGTTTCCCATATTCTCAAGTGAACGTTGGGTCGGCGTGAAGTCTGTTCGATCAATCGAATATTCGGTATCACCCTTGAACACGACTTCCGATTCATAAACTTTGCCTGGCTCAGAGTAGAGTTTGATTTTCGCCTTGCGCCCAACCTCAGCGAACTTAATCTGATGTTCGGTTAAGACCACGATGGCTTCCCACTCAGAAAGATCGGCCACTTCGCAAAATCGTTGCCCGCGAGCCACGGCAACTTTTCCTTGTGTCCCGTAGATCAATGGCTGCATGTCAATCTCTTCAATTTCTTCAGACGATTCACCCATGTGCTGGTAAGGCGTTTCAAGAACGGTTCCAGCGATCGTACTTTTGAGCGTTAACCGATCTCGTTTTATCTGCAGTTCATCACGGGCTCTTGTAAGTTTTTGCAGATCCAGAAGCACTGATTTCGTTGAGGTTTCAACACTTGCTTTGACAAGCGATCCCTGCGACAAGCGAAATTCCAATTCACCTCGCTTTTGTTCGACTTCCGAATTAGCGACCGCCAACTTTAAATCGAGATCAATACTGCTCAGTCGAGCCAATGGCTGGCCGGCAGTTACTTCCTGGCCTGGCTGGACGTCACATCCTTCAAGAAAGCCCCCTTCTTCAACCCAAATCGTTTCGATTTGTTTTGGCATCACAATCAAGTTACACCGCAGATAATGTGGCAGCGGAATAAACAGGATCAGTCCGATGGTGGCCAGCAGGCAGCCCAGCACGACAAAAAATCTTACTTTTTTCACTTGATGCATCCGTCCCGGAACAGACATGTACTTATACAATTTGTAACCCGGCATGACGATCATACCGATCATTGAGAACAACGCGATTCCGATACCGACCGTCTCGAGGTTGTAAGGCTCAAGCATCTCCATCAAGAAAAAGATAATGGAGAACATGATGATCCAACGATAACAAAATGCGGCAACCGTAAATGCTGCAAACGCTAATGGGCGATTGGTCGGCATCAACTGGTCGTCTGGAATTTCCAAGCCTAACCAATTTCGGCCAAGCAACGTCGTAAGTGCCTTGGTCGATTTTTGATTCAAGTTTGGAATCTCGAGCAGGTCGCTCATGATGTAGTAACCATCGAATCGCAACAACGGGTTACCATTGAACAACACCGTACTGACCGAACTGACAAGCATCACACGTAGCGCGATATCCTGAACCAATCCAGGTTGCACGAACCACCAAACGAATGTCGCGATGGTGGCAAGTATTACTTCGACGTACATTCCTGCGGCGCCGATCGCGGCGCGGTGCCATTTATTGGGCAGTCGCCAGCTATCGGACACATTGCAGTACAAACATGGCGTCAGTACAAGCAACATAAAACCGATCTCATGGCACTCGCCACCCAATCGCTTACACGACAGCCCGTGCCCAAATTCGTGAAAAACCTTCGTCACACAAAGCACGATTCCAAAAAGGTACCATTGCTTGGGATCGAAGAAAGCATCGAAGCCCGGCAGCATCGCCTGGAATTCAGACCAGTTAATGATGACCGACATCGCTGCGATCGCCGCAAAGAACATCGTGAAATACGCAGCGACCTTCGTAAAAATCCACCAAGTCCACGGCATCATCCAGTTCAAAATTTGTTCTGGATCAAAACCCTTGTAACGAATAGCAAGCACGTTCGAAAACGCGCCAATCAACTCCATCCGCCGATTTTTCTGGCCACGTTTGAGTAACTCAGGCCCCTGCCCCGGCATGTTCGAAATGACAAGCCCGTCCTGATGGAACCGCGTCAGCAGTTGCTGCAAATCCTGACGCGTGATTCGCTTTGGCGCAAACTTTTTATGGTAGTTGTCCTGGAGGTCATCAATCGACTTGGTGCCATCAAGTTCGCGCAGCAAATAAAATACGTGCGGCGGGAACTGATAATACTTTTGGCCGACGGGTTCCTTGATAACCCAGTATTCAACGCCTTGGTAAGCCATCCGATCAAATGTGAGATCGGACCGAATCTTCATTTTCACCGGCGGTGACTTAGGCATTGCCCCTTGATTTGGAATCGGAGGGTCACCAGACGGAGGCGGGATGATCGACATCGCGGCCTCCTAAAACCATACTTTGGTGCGGAGGAAATCGTAAACTTGATAGAAGCAAACAAATCCCAAAGAACGCTTTCCACAGAGAATCTTCGCCGTTGCACTAGCACCGCTTCTCAATTCCTCTTCCAGTTTGTCTAACTGATCCGAGTCAATTTTGACGACGGCACGATACGCTGGCGGACCGGCTTCCGAAGGCGACGCTCGCTGGGCAACTGATTCAAGTGTGCCCTTCAAATTCAAACTCGCATCGGTACCAATTTTGAACTCGACTTCCAGCGGTTTGCCGTCGTTGTTTCTGAATGCCTCGTCAACATAGCCGACTTTGGCTTCGGGAATCTTCAACTCCAATTGCCATTCGCCATCGAGATCCGCTACTTCCAACAACGCCATGCTGGAATTGGTAACAAAGTTCTTGTATCGCCGCTTTGGATTAGGTGTGATAATCGTCCCGTCAATTGGGCTGGAGATGTTCAGATACTTTTCCTTGGCTCGTAACAATCCAAGCTGATCTTCCATTCCTTTCATCTCTGCTTCAGCCAACTGAATCGCCATACCAACTTCCTGTTGCTTTTCGCGGTCCCCACGCAACAAAGCCTGCTGGCTCCTTTGCGCGGCAATTCTGGCTTTGATTGATTTGATCGCAATCTCTGTTGAGACAATTTCGATCTCGAGATCCGTATGCTTCAGGCCCAGCAACGGCTGACCTTTGGTAACTTTTTCACGTTCGTCGATCAAAATTTCTTTGATGACTCCACCATCAATTTGTGGAAACACCGTTTGCCGAACGGTGGGGTGCATCACACCCTCAATTTTCATCTTCAATTCTTTGGGAAAGAAAATCATGGCAAGCGTCAGCAAAGCGAAACACGCCAATCCCGTCATCGTTTTGGCGCGATGATCTTGAAAGAGAACTTTCTGGAGCCACCCGAGACGTTTCCAAATTGGAAGCATGAAAATCTCATCGTGCTTCCGCGCATTTTCCAACGCGAGCTCGGCTTGGCCCACAATCAGTTTGCGATCATCGTCGATTGACTCTTCCACCACGTCGGCATCGAAGTATTCGAAAACGATCACGCCTAATTTGCGAGGCTTGCGATTTCGACGGCTCTTCATTTCCAAATCCGGCGTTTCAGGAAGACGGGCAAACAGAGGAATCACAGCCAAGGTACGGCTGTGTGATTCGTCGAGATACTCGTTGATTTTTTTGGCGACTTCAGGCGCGATGCCTTCGGTGCTACCGGTAATCCAAAACGGAGAGTCCGCACTGACGCTTGCGGTTGCAACATTGGAAAGCAAGCGAACAACGTTGGCCCGGTTTTCGAATCGGTCCTGGCTACTGATGGCAACGATCTTGCAACTTCGCCCGTTCCATTTTCCCACGCTGACACGATCGCATTTCAACAAACGTCTGGCTTCGTTTGCAATCGAATAGCAAGTTTCTTTTTGGTCGATTGAGCGATGGGCCTCGTTGATATACTCAAGCCGATCATTCCAGGTGCTTTTTGTGCTCAGCGCGCTGACCGTTGCACTGTGCTCGTTATTGACGCTTTGTTCATTGCTGACATTTTGTTGAACGTTGCGTGTTGCAACTGCGGTTGCGGCGGCTGCCTGATGCTCGCTCCACTGTTGGAAAAGCGAAGAAATCTGAGTCATGAAACGCAGATAACCTTCTTGTGCTTGCGGGCTAATGTCTCCTCGCTGAAGCAACTCCAATGTGCCACAACACTTTTTTGTTCGGTTGTAAACTGGCGAGAACAGCATCAAGAAAGCATCGTCTTGTTGTGCGTCTGGATCGGTTGGATCGCCGGGCCCGGTAAATGCTTCTGACGTCAGTCCCATCGGAAGCTCTTTGGTGATGACTTCCAAAACCGCATTGTTGTGTTGCCGATTCTCGGGTGAGATGATTTCCTTGGCGGTCTCGTTGGGATGCCTTCCCGATTGGTGAGTTAGTTTGGGTGCATTGTCGCTGAGTTGCCAGAACAACGCACCATAAGCGCCGGTGATTTTGACAACGCGTTTTAAAACCGTGTCGCAGAATTGGTCAAAGTTGGGTTCGGTCTCAGTCATCTCTTTGAGATGATGGATCGTCTTGCGCACTTCTTCCCGAATGGCAGCTGGCGAAGGGTTGGTTTGTTGTTCACCAGTTGACATAAATTTGGGTTGACCAATAAGGGTTGTTTTTGCGAGACCAGATTCGAAATGTATTAAACGTGATTATAGAACTGACACATGATAAGGAAACAAGTTCCTTTTGAAGTGCAATATCAGACAATTCGGGTGTTGAATTTGATCCGAATCGTCTTTCAATCAATCACAACATTTAGTCGAAAATATCAAGAATTGGATCCAGCCCCATCTCTCGGTGGGACTTGGCCAGTTGTTTCTCATTATACATCAGGATGCGCCTGGACCTGTAATGTTGATTCTCAACCTTTTGCTGGGCGCGCTTAAAAAGCTGGATCCAATATGAATCTGTGCGGGTTTTAGCGGTCTTCCGGTACCGTTCCGCAGTTTGCTTCCCAAACGCTGATTCCAAGAGCTTGTCCTCGGCGGAGATATACAGCTGGACTGACCCAGGATCGCCTTGTCGACCACAACGTCCAAACAGCTGTTGATCGATACGACTGGACTCATGCATTTCGGTCCCAACAACATGCATCCCGCCTAACTCTTTGACGGTATCGTCGATTTTGATATCCGTTCCACGCCCCGCCATGTTGGTGGCAACTGTGATTTTCCCAATTTGCCCTGCGTTTTCAACAATTTCGGCTTCACGTTCAACTTGCCGAGCGTTTAGCACCTCGTGTTCGACGTTGGCTTTTCTCAGAAGTGCAGAGACTTGATTTGATTTGGCAATCGAACGCGTACCGATCAAAATGGGTCGCCCGATTGCATGCACTTCAATCACATCCTGAACGACTTGGTTAAATTTCTCTTCTTCTGAATAGTAATATTTAATCGGGAGATCTTTTCGTTGTGGTGGACGGTTAGTCGGAATGACGGTCACGCCCATGTGATAAATCTTTTTGAATTCCTTTTTCGAAGAGAACGCCGTACCAGTCATTCCGGCCATATTTGGGAATCGGCTAACAAATGACTGGACAGTAATTTTCGCAGACGTGTTGGTGTCCATCGTGATCTCAACGCCTTCTCCCGCTTCGATCGCTTGGTGAATACCCCGACTCCAACGTCGTCCTTCTGAAATACGACCGGTGGCCTCATCGACAATCACGATCTCACCATCGCGAACAACGTAGTCACGATCTCGTTTGTAATCACGACCGACTTGAATTGCTCGCTCCATAAAGTCGTACATCTCCAACAATCCAACTCCTGCGAGCACGTGTGGTTTGGGAGTATCGCGAACCAACGCAGTTCCTTCCGGCGTCAAATCAACACGACGTTTTTCTCGGTCATACCAATAGTCGCGATCTTCTTCAAACCTCTGAGCTGCCTTGGCAGACCAGTGGTAAAGCGATTTTTGCTGCTCGTGTGTCGCACCGTCTTCGGCAGCAGATATGATTAGCGGTGTCCTGGCATCATCAATCAGAATACTGTCGGCTTCGTCAATCAAGATAAAATGTGGCTTGCGATGTACAGGCTTCGCTGCAGCCGCTTCGGCAACGCCACCTTGGGCACCCCCATGCCAAAGCTCTCGCTGTTTTTGCTCACGCTCCATCGAGTGGTCGCGTAGAAAATCAAAACCAAATTCCTTCATCGTGCCATAAGTAATACTGCACTGATAAGAAGCCCGTCTTTGCTCTCGCGACATCTCAGTCTGAATTACGCCGACCGTCATACCCAGTGAACGATAAAGAGGCTGCATCGTCTCAGCATCACGCTTGGCGAGGTAGTCATTACTCGTTGCCAACAAAGTCCCACGCCCAGCCAACGCATGCACAAACATCGGTAACGTTGCAGTCAGCGTTTTCCCTTCTCCCGTCCGCATCTCGGCGACGTGCCCCTGACACATCGCATATCCCCCGAGTAACTGGACGTCATAGTGCTGCATCTGAAGCTGACGTTGGCTAGCGACTTGAACCAATGCAAACGCTCGCTCGATCAGTGGGTTGATGTTCTCCGACTGTCGCGACTCAAATCCAAGATCCAAAGCGATATCAGTCAACTGGGAATCATTCAAAGCACTGTACTGCGTCGAAAGCGATTTGATTTTTGACGTTATCGACCCAAATTTCACGAAAGAACCGCTGCTTAATATTTCAAAGGACCATGCCGGAAGAACAATCTCGATAACTACTCTATTGCACCTGACCGAAAATTGAAACGGCCACGAAAAAAGCACGCCCAAATGGACGTGCCTTTTTTTACAATTAGACAAGAGGGCTGAAAAGCTCCTCAACGTGATGACTTAGACTTAGCAGCCACCAACGGTGACATCATCAGTTCCCGAAGCCAGCACGAACAGGTTAGCAGTTCCACCATTGATGATGTCAAAGCAATCTGTGGCCAACTCGCCGATGATTACGTCAACGCCTTGAAACACTGCTTGATTCTGTGCCAGGACTTCCGCTGTTGGGTTGTCACGGATGTCACCTGTGGTTGTCAACAATAGTCGGTCGGCGGCTGAACTCGATCCAACAAGGTTGATATCCGAGTCAGCAGTAATGAAGGTGTTCGCAGTCGATGAAGTAAATCGCAACGTTCCCATTTCGAGAATGTCTGTATCTTCACTTCCAATGTTGACCAACCCACCTGTCACATCCAACAATCCGGCGACACGAGTTTCAGCAGTCAAGCTATCCGTCAGGTTACCAGCAGCTACCAATCTCAAATTGGCCGCAGAACTGACACCAGCAAGATTCAATCCGCTGTCTTCGGTTACATCAACATTGCCAGGCGAATTCAGTGTCACCGAAGCCGCATTGAACGTGTCATCTGTCGATTCGCCGATCAAGATCGACGTACCCTGAATATTAGCAAGCCCAGAGACGTTGATACTTCCAGTCAACGCGTCGGTGACCGCACCAGTTGAAACCAGATTCAATTGGCTGGCTTGATTGTCAACCGCCAAGTGGGTTGCACTGTCTTCGCTCACCGAAGTTGTACCAGTCGAATTGAAACTCAGGGCACCCAAGTTAATCGTATCGTTGGTTTGATTGCCCAAATCAATATTGGTTCCTGTGAACGATGCCACCTCTGTCACGTTGAGAGTCGTTCCAACGCCAGTGTCGGGATTCTCAAACACGTTTGTGATATCGCCCGTTGAGGTAACCAATGCATTATCTGCAGAGTTGTTTCCAACGATGTTGGTTGAACTGTTTTCAATAATCCGGAATTGGCCCGCAGTCGCGAACTGAATCGAACCAGCGTTGAACGAGTCGGCTCCTGAATCACCAATGTTTACGGTGTCAGCAGTAAACTGTGCAATTCGCTCGATTGAGATTTGAGCATCGACGGCATCAGTAATCGCATCTGCCGAATTCAAAAACAGACGGCGTGCTGCGTTATTGGTTTCAATAACGTGCGTCGCTGAATCTTCAACAAGTGAGAAATCACCTGGTGTTCTGAAGTAAATCGAACCCGCGTTGAATGAATCCACGCCAGAATCACCCAACACAATATTGTCGCCTTCGAATCCTGCAATCGCCGACACAGTGATACTTGCCGTCGTCGCATCAGTCACGTCGCCTTCAGAAAAGATATTGAAGGACAAAGCCGTATTACTGCCAACGAAGTTGGTGCTGCTGTCTTCCCAAATATGAACGTGACCGTCTGAATTGAAGTTCACGGCCCCAGCGTTAAATGTATCGCCACCGTTCTCACCAATTCTGATCCTGTCGCCTTCAAATGTGGCAGTCTGAGCAACATTGATTGTCGTGAATCGACCATCGAAAACGCCGCCGATCGTGCTTACGTTCAAGTTTTCTGCGGTGATATCCAAAAGGACAACATTGGAATCTTCAACGAAAGTTAAATCACCAGTCGTTGTTGAGTTGATTCGACCAATGTTCAACGTGTCATTGACATTGTCACCAAGCGTAACGCTGTCAGCTGTGAAGTGTGCATCACGATCAATGGTAATCGTTGCTCCGGCCGAGTCAGTGATGTCACCAGCCGCAACGACTCGCAAGTCACCAGATACATCAACGGTCGAGAATTGAATATCGTTGACATCAGTGAAAACTGCATCACGATCCAAACCACCAGCACGAACCGTGACGTCGCCACGGAAATCATTGTTAGCATTGTCCAGGACAATTGAGTTGTTATTGGCAGTAATGTTTGTCGGGCCAGTAACCACTACTTGACCGTTGACCGCGTCGCTGACTTGGCCTCCCGCCTGCGAAAGGCTTGCAGCGAAGGCATTGGTTTGATACTGGCCAAAGAAGGTCACATTGTCGACCCCGGTAGCCGTGATCGACTGAATGGCCGCACCATTTGAGCTAAGGTAATTGCCAAAGAACATCGCGTTCTGCCCAGACAACGCTGGATCACCAGTGATCGTAATGCTGCGTAAATCTGTAAAAGCAGCTGACTGAGTTCCAGCAGCCGAACTTAGATCGTCATTGCCATTAACGGCAATGTTGTCGTTAAGAATACTGATCTGAGCGACATCGTTCACGTCAGTCAAATCAACAGTCAATGCACCAGTAGCTGCGTCGAATCCGACGACACTCGCCAAAACCTTACGCTCTTCAAGTGATTCATAGCCGAATGACTTTGAACGCTTTCGGTTAATAGACTTAGACTTACGATTAGATTTTCCAAATGGTAAAAGCATAATTCTCTCCTGCGAGATGTTCTGAGATGTCGAACGAGGGCGTCAAACGTGAGGACCGATCGGGCCCTGGGAATTATTCAAATGTTGTAGAACTGTGTGTTGCTTGGAGTCGCGTGTTGTTTCGACTTGGGAAGGATAAAAAGGGAAGGATGGGCAATAATAAATCTCATCCAGGGTTCTAAGGCAATAGATGATTTCAATGCGGCAATGCTAGCGTAATCCTCACATGCCAGATAACCATCAACGTTTAACTCGGCAGGTCTGGCTTGAGAACAACAGTCAAAATCCCTAGTATTCCGAATCAAATTTGAAAGCTGCCTGTGAATCACTTGCTTGCATCCCCACCCTATTCGTTATTTATCCACTGCGAATCAATAAAACCATGTTGAAATTCGATTTCAAAAAAAGCAGCCGAAAGTGCTTTGAAAGCGAGCGAGAATTTCAACCGGGCGAAGAATTCTATTCAGCTTTGTTCGAGTGTGACGACGGGTCGACCGAAAGACGAGACTACAGTTCTGACCACTGGGACGGCCCCACGGACGAAACCATTGGCTGGTGGAAATCGCGGGTTCCTGAACTTGGCAAAGGCCGGGTTTACTGGGCGCCCAAGAAAGTACTACTTTCCTATTTCGAACACGTTCTTGGTAACAAAGCCTACGAAGACGTTGCGTTTGTCACAGGACTATTGCTTGTTCAGAAACGGATTCTGGCAATGGGCGATGATGGTGGTGACGATTCACGACTTGTACTGCGTAACAAAAGTGACAAATCAATTTTCGAAGTTCCCGTTGTCGATATCGCCCCCAAACGATTGGTAGAAATTCAAAACGAACTTTCTGAACGCTTGTTCATGGACCAACCGATTGGGCCTGATGATGACGATGACGAACCAGTAGACGACTCAGAAGAATAATTCGCCGCCGGAGAAGCCAAGACAAATTTGACGTAAACTTTTCAGATCAACACCAGCTACCTCGCGAGCTTTTCAACAACAAGCCATTCAAGGATGAAGGCTGTGGCCAACTTGACACAACATAACTTGATCCCCAAGCTCCTGTTCCTCGGGCTGTTGTCGCTGGGGCTTTGTACGCAGACTGGCTGCCAAATTTTTGGTGGACGGTTCGGTGGCGCGTCGGCTAAACCAATTCCCGTCTACAACAAACTTCCTTCACAACAACAACTGCTGGAAAACCTCAAAGCCCGTTCTGCGCAAGTCCGTCAGCTAAGCTCCAGTGTTTCAGTTTCCGTTCCTGGGGCACCGAAAATCAAAGGCAGCCTTCAGATCGAATTCCCTAACCGGATGCGAATGAAGGCCGGGTTGATGGGAGTTCCCACCATCGACGTCGGCAGCAACGATGAACAATTCTGGGGATTGTTAAAAGCGTCAATCCCTGGCCAAGCCAAACCCGCCCTCTACTATGCCAACCACGAGGCCTTCAACCGCAGCCCCATTCGCGGCAGCCTACCTCTTGAGCCAAAATCGTTGATCGACTCGCTGGGCATCATGGAGTTCAGCCCGAATGACGCGCACTTTGGCCCACTGGCTGCCCCTGGTGGTCGAATGAAACTGTACACGGTGACTCAAACGCCAACTGGACGCCAAACCCGAGTTACATTATTGAATGCAACAAGCGGTTTAATCGAACAGCAAGCCCTATACGATGCGTCCAACCAGTTACTGGGTTATGCCAACTCAAGCAACTACCGCAATTATGCCGAACAACAAGTAAGTCTGCCCCAACGAGTTGAGTTACACATGATTCAGCCCGATGGCCAAGATGTGAAAGTTGTTGTGGACTTTGGAACGTTTTCCGTGGGCACACCAGGCTCGCAAGTCCTCTACGGGAATCCAGAGCGAATGTGGGCCATGCCAAGTCCAGACGGCATCCCCGTCATTGACCTCGCTCAAGTGTCGTCTGTTGATCCACGATACGGGACTTCAACCCCCAGAGCGACCAATCCAAACCAGCCTTTTCCACAACAACGTCAACAAACACAGCCACAAACACAGCCACAAACACAGCCACAAAGGAAGCCATACTCACCTGCTGGATGGACGAAAAGGTCTAACTAGACTGCGTACCTTGACACTGTTTTTGGAGCGCACTACGATTTTTCTTAGTGACGGGCTATGACGATTCACGTTTTAACGAACCACGTTCACGATTTATATGTTCGAGCAGTTTGCTCAAGTCAGGAGTACTAAATGACACACGTCGTTGGAAAACCATGTGACGGTTGCCGATACACAGACTGCGTTGTCGTCTGTCCCGTAGAGTGTTTTTACGAAGGCGAAACGATGCTTTACATTCACCCCGATGAATGTATCGATTGCGAAGCGTGCGTTCCAGAATGCCCCGTCGAAGCGATTTTCCACGAAGACGATCTTCCTGAAGAGTGGAAGAGTTTCGTTCAGATCAACGCTGAGCAATCAGAAGCCTGTGAGAATATCACTGAGCGAAAAGAGCCTTTGAAAAAGGACGAAGACTAAATACTCATTCCGCGATCTAGATCGACCCGCCCGTTTTCAACGCGGCTGGAACAGAGATTTTAATTCAATACGATAATAACCAGTCGCAACCGCGGCTGTTTTTTTTGTTGACTCACAAGAGCCGCGCAATGAATGGTGCTGCCCAAGCCGCGCCGATATTTTGAAACCATACGGTTCCGCAGCAACTATTGGCCACCTTCACGTTCAATCAGTTCGCGTAAATAAACTGCGAAGCTGTAATTCGGATCGCGATTGATTCTGTCCGGCGGCTCCTTGCTTCCAACACTGAATTTCATGTTGGTGTACCACCAGTCGTCCAAGCCGACGAGGTTGTCGTCGTGACAGGCCCAGAAGTATTCACTGGCCTCTTCTTTGGTGATTGGAAACCAGTCGCTAAAAAAACCATGGTTGCCACAGTGGGCCCACCATTGTTCATCGGAGGTGCGACGCAAGGTAGTATAAAGCCCTGGGTCGCTAATCGTTTTGTTCAAGTCAAAAAACCACAAGCGCCCGCCGACAGGAAGCAAATTCAAAACCTGATCCGTCGAGCGACGTGTTACTGTCGGTTCAAATCGGAATCTAAATGTGTCCTCACCGCTTGCCTCGATAATGTGTACATGCTTGACGTCCTGAAGAGTCTTTGGAGGCAGTAAGTAGAACACGACAAAAATGGCCGCGACAAGCGTTAGCAGTAGCAAACCACGAATGCTGAATTTCAGATATCGTGATTCCAGACGCATATAAAATTCGCCAATTCTCCTGAACTCTGGCGAGTCCAGCTACATTTCGTACGCGTTGCCTACCAGCTCGCCGTTACCGATGGGTGGTGCACGTCAGGCACAGCCTGACCTACAAAGCCTGACCTACAAAGCCTGACCTACAAAGAGTGACGCAAAGTGCCAATGAACAATTTTCTAATTGCGGCGGCGACCTTGCATCCGCGGATCGTTTTGACCAAGTAACTCGCTGGGCGTGCCACCGTAGGCTGCCGCAAACGAATCGACAAACGATTGGCCACTTCTTAGTTGACTCATCAACTTTCGATATTTGGATGATTTGCCACGAAGCTGTTTGATGAACAAGTAGCTCACCAAAGCCGCTTTGTCCGCCGGCATTCGATTTTGCACAAAGTCATCGATCTTCGTCATGTCCGCCGCGGCCGATTCGGCTTTGGAGTCCAACGTTTTGAAACCATCGTCTTTGGGAAAAACCTGTTTGGCTGTCAAAAGCCCTACCCCGTCAGCAAACCAACGTGGGACATCAGGTGCCAAATTTGCACAATGAATCGCCGCGATTTGATGAGCTAACGAACCCTTCACATCTTCGGCGCTTTTATTGCGAGTCATCAAAACGGTTGCGTATGCATCAACCGTTGTGAAACCCCAGTGCGCCGAAATCTCTTTTGGAAAACCTCGCTCCTCGACCATTTTTCCAAATTCGCTGAAGTCATACCGCTTATCAAAAACGAACACCGAAACGTTTCCTTTGACCAACGGCTTCTTTTTGTCAGCGCGGAACGCTTTGGCAATCGCCGGCACCATGTCTTCGCACATTCGCGACACATCGGTTAAACGGCTTTCGTTAGTTGAGCCGGTGACCATAAAGTTACTACTGGCAATCTCGTTGCTTTCGACTTTATCCATCACAAGCGCCCAAGTACGTTTGGCCAGCTCCATCCGATCAGCCTTGAGTTCATCATGCGACTGCGAATCGGCTTTGACTTTCGCCGCGACGACATTCAAACTCAGCCGCGCGTCACCACCATCGAATTTCGCGCCTTCATCGATCCATTTGGCAATCTGATCAATTATTTTATCGTCCAGCTTCCCAGTGGGCGGCATCAACTCCGCTTCTTCGCCACGCAGTCGCTTGATGATTTCGCTCTGGCCGCTCTTGCCGGGCTTGATCGGCGTTCCACCATCCCCACCTCGAAGGAAATTCTGGAAACTCGCCATACTGAAATTACCACGTGGGTTTCTGGCGATATGGCAGTCGCCGCAGTTCTCCAGCAGTACAGGAGCGACATGCAGACCGAACGAGACGGTTTCTTTTCCGGTTGGTAATGCTGGCTTCATTGGAGCATCATTGCGAGCGGGAGCGGCCGCGGTTACGAATTCGTTGAGACTTTTTTGTTGACTATCACCATCGAACTTCGCGCCTTGCTTGATCCAAAGCTTAAGCGTTTTCAATTCGTCTGCGTCAACCTTCAAACCACCTTTAGGCATCTCGCCACTTTCAATTACTTGAATCAACCGGCTGTCTGCGGGAAAGCCGTAAGAGATCGTTGTACTTTTGTCGAGCGCTTCAAATGTTGCGGCGCTAAAGTCACCCCGATTTCGATTCACATGGCAGTTACCACATTTGGCAACCAGAATCGGAGCAACCGCCGTTTTGAAACTGACTTTGTCGCCGCCCCCATCATCGGTCATCGGTTCGGGAAGCGATTTCAATTCGTCCAAAGTTTGTCCGGCGTCAGAAAGTAATTTATGCGCGTTGGACAAACGTTCGAATTCCGGCTTGATCAACTCCATCAACTCTGGGTTGGCTTGCGCCGCCAAAGCTTGGACCTGTTTGTTGGCCTGGTTGATATAGCCAGCGCTGGCTTCCATTTTCTTGGATTTGAACTGTCTTCCAGCCCGGTCAATGTTGCTTTTTATTTGCTTTACCGCTTGGCGCTGCTTAGGCGTCACTTGCCCCCAAGCCGTATTGCCAGAAAGTGAAATGGCGACAAAGGCGATCGCGATTGCAAATCCAAATTGGAATCGTTTACATCGTGATAGTTCGATTTTGGACAACATTAATTACCAATCCAGTAGTAAGCCAATTCAACAATAAGTTTTAGTCGTTCGTCTAAAAGTCGTTTGGTGCAATCACATTTGCCGCAACCGCGTCCATTCAAACGCCGTCAATTCAGCCAGCCGTTGTTCACTCGTTCGCTCAACTTTCCTCGACTCTTCCGTCGGGGCATTTTGTTTGATCAATTTATAAGCGATCGAAAGCACGGTCACCAAAATGACGAACATCACCGCAATCACAAGGGGCAAAAGCCACTTTGGTGGAGCTTTGACTTTCTTGCGAGGCAAAATTGGTTTGCGGCTCTTTGATGATTTGTGGGTATCAGATTTTGAACTGCCCGTTGTTGTGTCAATCAAAAACGCCTCATCAGAATCGGAGTTCTTGGACTTTGGCGGGGCCGCCGGAGCCGTATAAGTGGAAGTGGAAGCAGCATGTTCTGCACCGCCGCCAGTGAATGCTTCGACGGGCTGATTGCAGACGCCAGACTCGACTAATTTTTGCAATTCCAATTTCACTTCGTCACACGTTTGATAACGATCATCGACACTCTTGCGCATCATTTTCTGGCAGACGGTCACAATCGCTTCCGGGCAATCAGCTCGGCTTACACGAATGTCAGCTGGCTCTTGCGTTTGGTGTTTCGCAATTCGTTGGGCCAACGTTCCATCTGGAAACGGTGGATGGCCAGTTAACAGAAAATACAATGTGCAGCCAAGACTATAAATATCGGCACGCGAATCGACTTCGTGACTGTTTACCGCTTGCTCAGGCGAGAGATAGTCGGCGGTCCCCATGACTTTTTCGTTATACAAAACCGTTAACGATTCCGAGTCGTCTTGATTCACAAGTGCTAAACCGAGATCCAAAATTTTGACTTCGCCTTCAGCCGTTCTAACCAAGTTCGCAGGTTTGATGTCGCGATGAACCAACTCGCGTTGGTGTGCATGAGTCAAACCGTCGGCCGCTTGAATACAAAACTTCAACGCTTCCTCTAACCCAAGTGCGCCACTCTCTTTTACTACCTCGTGAAGATCTTTTCCCTTCACGTACTCCATCACCATATAGTGTGTGTCGTTTTCGTTGCAGATGTCATAAATTCTTACAACGTTGGGATGGTTAAGACTCGCAGCAGCGCGGGCTTCGAGATAGAAACGATCAAGGTAGCTTTTGTCTGAGACTTTTTTTCGCGGCAAGACTTTGATGGCCCGAAACTGCTCCGAGATTTTATGCTGAGCCAGATAGACACTACTCATGCCGCCAGAACCAAGATGGCCCAGAAGCTTGAACTTGCCGAGAAAGAAACCTTTGTATTTGCCGGCCAGCAATTTATCTGTGTGCCATTGAGTGATCAAACCTGAATCGACCAAATGACCAGCCAGTTCACGGACGTTGACGATTCGCCCAGCGGCTTTTTCAGAAAGATTATCAAGCTCTGCCTTCAGCCGATCATCCGCAACGATCCCGCTACGTTCCAGCATTTTCAGGAAGCTTGTGGCGCTGGGTTCCGACATGTAAACAAAGCCTCAAATTCTGCTTAGAGCACGAACTACAAAGTTCGGTGGTTGGACGTTTGTGGGATGATACCTTAAGTTTAGTACCGTCTGAGCTTGGGAGGGATAAAATGTTTTGGCGTTTAAGTTAATTCCCAAGATCTAAGCCCCCGTGGTCGTGCCGACAGGGGCAACCCAATTGAAAATAATAATCGCTTTGATGGTTAATCAGATTATACCAAGAGCGGCGTGGATTTTTGGAGTTTAAACATTGAATCACCTTGGTCTCTTTGCCAAATTTTGGCAGCCCGGCACCGTAAAAACAAGGCTTGCTGCAACGATTGGCGATTTGGAAGCCTGCAAACTCTATCACGCTTTCGTATTTCATCTTTTGGAACAGTTAGCCGACTCGGGCGACACTCGATCCGTCGTTTTCAGCCCCCCCGAAAAGGAACCTGATTTTCGCCGTGAAGTTCCCAACCAATGGAACTTGTTCCCGCAATCTGCTGGGGACCTTGGAGTGAGAATGCAAACATTCTTTGAAAGCCGTTTTCAAGCGATGGCCTCAGCCGACAAAGAAAATCAGGCGAAGAATAAAATCGTAGTCATCGGTGCCGACTGCCCTCAACTCGGTCCAGAACTAATCGCAAACACGTTGACTGAACTGGACAAATCTTCTGTCGTCATTGGTCCAAGCACCGATGGCGGATACTACTTGATCGCCATGCGTGATCAATGCTACGACATTTTTTCGGACATCAACTGGAGCACCGATCAAGTCCTCCCTCAAACGTTAGAGCGTTTAGACAACCAAAACGTTTCATATCACTTGCTGCCCGCTCTGACTGACGTGGATGACATCGAGAGTTTACGCGAACTCGAAAACGAAATGCAGGCGCGCCAAACTCAAATTGAAGCCAGCCAAACCGATCCCACGCAAACACATTTTAGTGACGCCGATGAAAAGTTGCTTGCCCAGATCACCCAAGCTTCAAACGAGGCAAAACGGTGAGCGTTGAAGCAACTGAGAACTTGATCGTTGGTGGTGGCATCATCGGATTGTCGATCGCTTACGAGCTTGCCAAACGCGGGCGAACAGTCTCGGTTATCGAGAAAGACAAATTTGGAGAAAAAGCTTCATGGGCCGGCGCGGGAATCATTACACCCGCCAACGCAGCCACCGCCGTTCATCCGCTTGAACACCTCGAAGCACTCAGTCACGATGCGCACGATTCATGGTCTGCCGAACTCAAACAGATTACTGGAATCGATAACGGATTCAGACGGTGTGGCGGACTCTACCTCGCCCGTACCAATGGTGAGTCGGCGGCGATGGTTGGTGCGATGGCAGACTGGAAGGCGCGAGAAATCGGCTTTCAAGAACTTGCTCCCAACGAACGCCCCAAGCCTTTTCAATCGATTCAAAAATGCGTCCACGTGCCGGGGGAATCTCAATTCTCCAATCCGCACCACCTCCAAGCTCTCATTGCAGCCTGTCGAAAACTTGGCGTGACGCTCCATCAAGACGTCGGCGAAACAAAAATCGAATTTGGTAATGGACGAATCGAATCAGTGGCATCAACCACTAAACGTTTCCAAGCCCAACAATACTTCCTCGCCTGTGGACCATGGACTCAAAAATTAGTTGATCCAATGCAGATTCCGCTTCCCATGCAGCCAGTCCGCGGGCAAATCGCTCTGTACAAACTCGATCCAAACACAAACTCAACCCTCGCCGGCGGCCCAATCATTAATGAAGGCTCCCGCTACCTCGTTCCGCGAGTCGACGGTCATATCATTGCCGGAGCCACAATCGAAGAAGTCGGTTTTGATTGCCAAACATCGGATAACGAAATCGCTGACTTGCGTGCGTGGGCAGAAAGCATCACAGACGAACTAAACAATGAAACGTTTGTAAAATCCTGGGCAGGACTTAGACCTGGAACCTATGACGGATTTCCTTACCTGGGACGACTGAGTTGCCTTGATTCGATGCAAAACGTTTTCGTGGCGACGGGGCATTTTAAAAGCGGACTTCACCTTTCAACCGGCACAGCAATCGTGATGGCAGATTTACTTGAAGGGAAAACACCGACAGTTGATCTCCGGCCGTTCTGCCCGTCGCGCGCTGCGGATCACCAATCGATGGAAAGCAAGTAGACGGGGTTTTGCAAACTGGACGCAGCTGGTTGAGCCGAATCCATCACCGAAATGACAGGCTGGTCTTCACCCATTTCCTTGCATCGCGATTGGAATTCATCCGCAACCTCTTGCACCAACTGAGGTTCCGCACGCACAATCACCCACGCCCCACCCAGCTCTTTGGATTTGGAAATTTGTTCATCCAAAAAATGCGTCGTCGGCATCGTGGGACAGGCAAACAAATCTCGTTGGGACGAATCAACTGAATAAAGCCCCTGCACAGGAAACAAAAGGTAATTTTGAAACTGCTGATCTTTGTTTGCAAACGCATCAACGTCTTCGATCAAATTTGCAAACAGAAATAACGGCTGGTTCTTTTTTGACTCTCGAAGCCCGATCTCATCGACCACGCTTTTCCAATCTTCGGCACGTAGGTTTGCAAGTTCACCGTAACTTGCAAAATGCTGGACCAATGGGTTAGACATCGCCGTAACTGTCAACACGCAACTGGCAACTAGCAACCTGACCACCATCGACTTGGAAACGCCAATGACCAAACCGGCAAAAACAGGGAACGCTGCTGCGCCCACCAGCGTGTACCGCGACAAAGCCATCGGCGCAACTCCGAATCGGTCCATCGCCATAACACAAAGTATCGGCACGACTGCCCACAGCAAGACGAAAACAAATGCAGCCTTACTACTAACTGCCCAGCCATTCCTGAACTCAGCCGCGTCATCGTTCACCGGTTGCCGATCGGTCTCGGGCAATTTGTAGCACCATAAAAAACCGATCACCAAACACATCAGCGGAAACAGAATCCAGGTTGCAAAAGGGATCAATTGTTCAGCAGCCGTTTGTTCGATTGACGAAACTCCCACCCAGTTTCCACGCCGTTGAAACACTTTGAACATTTGCCATATCATCGGTACGGCTGCGACTGCAAACACCACCGCGGTTGAAATTGAGCGTGCCAGAAATGTCTTTCGCGAGCTCGCCTCTGCCCCACGAGCAAACGCAAACCAAATTAGCGGCATAAAAATCAGCTCAACAACGAACAGCCAAACCGAAGTATAGTGCGTACTAAACAAAACAACAGAACTGACGACAAGACTCCAGTGCGGCATGTAACGATGACCGGGATTATCAGTCGTCGTTTGATCCGCGCCCGATTCACGCGCCGCCAAACTTGGGAACGAATTGGCGATAAACCTCCAGAAACACCAAACCTGAAGCGCACCAAGCAGCTGCACCCATGCGTACGGTCGGGCTTCGGTTGCGTAATAGACAAACTGGATGTCGGTCGCTACCAATGCCGCCACAACCACTGTGGCAATGTTTGATCGCGTCCACCGCCAAACCAAAATTGACACAGCAGGCAAAAGAGCAACGCCAGCCAGAACAGAAGTTAATCGGACCCACAATTCCGTAGCGCCTAGAATCGAAACTGGAAACCAAGTCAGCCAAAAGTAAAACGGAGCCTGATTTCCATCGGCAGCGCGTCCTGCGACACTCCCCAGCCCTTCCCCGACGACCCAGCTAGTGTGTAGTTCGTCTAGCCAAAGCAACTCATCACCTGCGATGACAACTCGCAAATAGGCTGCAAGCGCCGCAATGATCGAGACGGCCAAAAACGATGGCCACGGATTACGAGATGGATTCACAGAAAACGATCGACGTTTGCAAAGGCTTGGATGAAAATCCCATCATAGTCAATCAAGCAATTCAAACGCGAGCCAACTCAACCAGCACGAAACGACAGTACGCCTCGACGGTTGGGTAGCGCTATTCAAAAAAGCGCATATTGATGCGCCTTTGAAAATGCTAACGCACTGGTCAACTAAGCAACGTTGACTGATTTTTGGCCGGTTCGGTTCTGGGCAATCACAAACTTGCGAATTCCAAAATTTTCCAACCGTTCCTTTGTGTGTCCCAATTCCGGAGACGAAACACCATCGTGGACCAGCAACGTCGCATCAACCAACAGGTCAGGACGGCTAAGCTCCGACAAAAGCTGCGTGGCTGGTCCCATATCGAGAATGACCACGTCGAACGTCCCACGAACCTGGTCTACCAGAGCACCAAGATTGTCGTAGATGAAACGCGGCCACGTCACTCGAGAAACCATGTCTGCCAATGGCATGATGCACAGGTTCGAAGACTGCGATCGCACGATCACTTCGGATGGTGATTGCGATTGGCTGATCGCGTTGACCCAGGATAGATTCGAAGCCAGACCGACTTGCGAACTTAAACTTGGACTTGTGATGTCAGCGTCAACTAACAGAACGTTGTTGCCACTCGCCGCAGCCCAACGAGCCAGACTGATTGCAATCGAAGTCGTTCCTTCACCACGAGAAAGTCCCGTGATCGCGATCCGCTGATTTCCTGGACTGATCATTTCCATTGCCGAGCGAGTCAAATTATCAATCGCCGGACCGCTGGACACAATCATTTGACTGGTCACGACAGGCCACCGAAAATCTTCAACGTCCCAGGCAGCGACCGTCGTTGGGATCTCTTTTTGCATATCACGCAGAATCTCGGCAGCGACTTTTTCAGCTTCCGACTGCATCGTCAAAACGGGTTTTCCACCGGCTTGCTCAAGACTCGCCAATGTCGTGCGATCCATCTGATCGACTTCGCTATAGTCCGGCGATTTCTTCAACGACTCAATCGCCCGAGCATGAAGCTCCGTGGCAAAATGATCTCGGATTCTCTCTTCAAAAACCGGCTCTGGCATTTCGGTCAACACAGAAGCGATGGCCTGCGAAACCGCTTTGATAAACGCATCGGTATCATGAGCCGAAATCGTTGGGCCATCGTGTTGCTCGGCTTCAGCAAAACTCACATGTGCCTGAGCCATATTTTTCTTGGGAGCATGCGGTTCATCAACGCGACTGAATTTCATTGGCGCGAAATGGTTCGCTTCAGGCTCGGCTAATTCAGGCTCGGCTAATTCTGGTTCCGCTACGTTAACCGTTTCTTCTTCAGCTTCGACTGGCTCAGGGTTTGGACTCGTGGCCGCATCTAAATGATTTTTGGCCATCATCAATGAATAGTAAGAATCCTGAGTCGCGTAGACAGAAGGATACTCCAAACTGATTGGCTCCAACTCTTTCGTTGAGCTGGTTACAGTTTCAGGCTCCTCAACGACTTCCGTTTCGACTGTTTCAGCCACCGTTGGCTTGGTGTCTTTTTCGTCTTGTTGGTACTTTTCGCGCAGCCAATTCACATAATCATCGAGACTATGTTTTCGAATATGGGGAGTATGCCGTTTTGATTCTGCCGCATCAGCACGAAGTATCCCTTTTTGACCCATTTGCTGAGGCATTGGCCGGATTACCGCCGCAACAGGTTTACGTTGCGTTTCCTTTTGCCCTGCCTGTTTTCCAACAGTAATTGGTCCTGCGGGAATACCGATCGAAGGCTGAACGTAAATGCTTGAATTCATTGGAAAATCTGGGAGTTGGAGATGCTTCTGGTCCTCCAATATTCATCGGTTCGGATTGTGATTGTCTTGAGTGATCGGTAAAGTAGAAAGATTATCTTGGTGATTTACTTCCGCCAAAAACACCGCGGTTTACCCAAGCCAACTCGCTTTTCAATCTCGCAAGAATATTGCTAGCTGAATGCAGCCAAGAATCATCAATTCTGCGGGATGCAAAATTCGGTCACAGTTGGATTCGTCCAACTAAAATAGCGACTGATTTTTATGGCTCTTAGCCGAAGCATCATTTACTGACACCAAATTAAGCCACTGCCAACAACGAAAAGAATTACTGTGTCCGTCGCAAACGAAACTAATAGAACTGAGTTGTTCCTCAAACGCCTTGAAAAAGAGATTTTGATTCTCGACGGTGCGATGGGCTCGATGATCTTTGGACTTGGGCTGACCGAACAAGAAGTCCGAGGCGACCGATTCAAAGACTGGCCTCATGATCTTAAAAACTGTACGGATGTTTTTGGGCTCACACATCCCGAAAAGATCACCGATCTTCATCGCCAGTATCTCGAAGCCGGTGCGGACATCATCGAAACCAACACGTTCCAAGCGAGCTTGGTTGGCCTAAGCGATTTTGATTTCCCCGAAGAGATCGTGCGCGAGATCAATTTTGCCGGCGTTGCCAACGCACGCAAAGCAGCAGACGAATACACAGCCAAAACTCCCGACAAACCGCGCTTTGTTGCCGGCTCTATCGGACCAACGTCAAAGCAAACCGCGATCAGCACCGACGTAAATGATGCTTCGTTTCGAAATACGACTTTCGAGGAGATGGAGGCTTCCTATTACATCCAGGTAAAAGCACTGGTCGAAGCCGGCGTCGACATTCTGTTTCCTGAAACGGTGATTGATACGCTGAACCTGAAAGCCTGCTTGTTCGCGATCGCCCGATACTTTGAAGATTCCGGCAATGCGATTCCAGTTATGGTCTCAGGAACGTTCGCCGAATCAGGCTCAACTTTTGTTTCCGGCCAAGTCGTTGAAGCTTTTTGGAATGCAATTTCGCACTTTCCAATGCTCAGTGTCGGCATGAACTGTGCGCTTGGACCCAAGATCATGCGGTCGCACATCGAAGAGCTTTCAAAATTGGCTACGTCCTACATCAGTTGCCACCCCAATGCTGGCATACCTAATGAGATGGGTGAGTTTGATCTTGAGCCGGCACCGATGGCCGCCACAATTAAGGAATGGGCGGAAGAGGGGTGGTTGAACATCATTGGTGGCTGCTGCGGAACGACTCCGGCGCATATCAAAGCTATTGCAGAAGCCGTTAAAGGAATCGCACCGCATAAACGAAACAAGATCGCCCCCCTGACCCGGTTATCGGGATCAAGACCGCTAACCCTACGCGAAGACTCCAACTTCCTGATGGTTGGCGAGCGTACCAACGTTACGGGATCTCGCAAATTTGCTCGCTTGATTCGCGACGAAAAATTCGAAGAGGCCATCGAAGTCGCCCGCGATCAAGTCACCGGTGGTGCTGCCGTAATCGACATTAACATGGACGATGCACTGCTCGATGGCGAAGCCGCAATGACCAAATTCCTTCGCCTGATCGCAGGCGAAGGCGACATTGCTGCCGTCCCAATCATGATCGACAGTTCGAAATGGTCTGTCATCGAAGCCGGTCTCCGCGCCGTGCAGGGAAAAGCGATCGTCAACTCAATCAGTCTTAAAGAGGGCGAACAGGAATTCCTTGAGCGAGCCAAACTGGTTCGTCGTTACGGCGCGGCCGCAGTCGTGATGGCCTTTGATGAAAAAGGGCAAGCCGTTGAAACGGATGACAAAGTTCGCATCTGCAAACGCGCCTACGATCTATTGACTCAAGAAGCCGGATTTCCACCCGAAGACATCATCTTTGACCCGAACATTTTGACAGTCGCCACCGGAATGGAAGAGCACGACAACTACGCCGTGAACTTTTTCGAAGCGACAAAGAAAATCAAAGAGATCTGCCCTGGCGCAAAAATCTCGGGCGGCGTTTCCAACGTCAGTTTTAGTTTCCGCGGCAACAACGTTGTACGCGAAGCCATCAACGCGGCTTTCCTTTACCATGCGATCCAAGCCGGACTTGATATGGGAATCGTGAATGCCGGCCAGCTGGAAATTTACGAAGAGATTCCCAAGGACCTGCTCGAACACGTAGAAGACGTTTTGCTTAACCGCCGACCGGACGCGACCGACCGACTGCTTGAGTTTTCTGAAACCGTCAAAGGAAGCGGTAAGAAGAAAGGCCGTGTTGAGGATCTGGAATGGCGAAACGGCACCGTTGAGGAACGTCTCGCTCACGCGTTGATCAAGGGCATCGACAAATTCGTCGTCGAAGACACCGAAGAAGCACGTTTGAAGTACGACAAATGCCTGTCGATTATCGAAGGCCCGATGATGGACGGCATGTCGATCGTCGGTGACCTGTTCGGCAGTGGCAAAATGTTCTTGCCGCAAGTGGTAAAATCCGCTCGCGTGATGAAAAAGGCCGTTGCCCATCTCCTACCGTTCATGGAACAGGAAAAGCTTGACGCCGGCCTTGAGAGCCAGAGCTTTCGTGGGAAAATTCTTTTGGCAACCGTCAAAGGCGACGTTCACGACATCGGAAAAAATATCGTTGGCGTTGTGCTTGGCTGTAACAACTACGAGATCATCGACTTGGGCGTTATGGTTTCGTGCGACAAGATTCTCGAAGCCGCCACCAAACACTCGGTCGACATGATCGGATTGTCCGGCTTGATCACGCCGAGTCTCGATGAAATGGTTTACGTCGCCAAGGAAATGAAGCGGCTCGATATGAAGATTCCGTTGTTGATCGGCGGAGCCACCACCAGCGACAAACACACCGCTGTGCGAATCGCCCCGCAGTACGAACACGGAGTCATTCACGTACTCGATGCTTCACGAAGCGTCGGTGTGGTCGACCGTTTGGTAAATCCAGAACTCAAAAAGGAATTCATGGCAGAGAATACGGCTTTGCAAACAAAGTTGGTTGCCGGTTTCGAAGAGCGAAAAATGACGCTTGTTCCCTACGAGGAAGCATTCGCGAAACGTTTTCCGACCGACTGGGCAAACATCGACGTTGCCAAACCGAACTTCACCGGCACGAAAATTATCGGTACCGCAGGTGAACCCAAAACAGACATTGGCACGACCGCCCCGCTGGACGTGACCATTACGCTTGAGCAAATCGCTGAGTACATCGACTGGACTCCGTTCTTTATGTCTTGGGAATTGCATGGCAAATACCCAAAGATCCTGACAGACAAAGTCGTTGGCGAAGAAGCAACAAAACTATTTGCCGACGCTCAGGCAATGCTAAAGAAAATCATGGACGAGGGCTTATTCACCGCACGCGGCATCTACGGATTCTGGCCAGCCAACAGCGACGGTGACTCGGTCATTCTTTATGGCGAAGACGAACGCAAAACGGAACTTACGCGATTTCATATGCTTCGTCAGCAATGGCAACGCAAAGGCATCGAGCACTTCCGTTCACTCGCCGATTACATCGCACCAGTTGGCAGTGGCCGCAAAGATTTCATTGGCGGTTTCGCCGTCACCACGGGCCACGGCTGTGACGAGCTTGCTGCCGCCTATCGCGCAGACCTCGACGATTACAACGGCATCATGGTATCGGCACTTGCTGATCGATTGGCCGAAGCGTTCGCTGAGATGCTGCATCAACAAGCCCGTGTTGATTGGGGATTCGGTACCGATGAAGGCCTCTCCAACGAAGAGTTGATCAAAGAAAAGTATCGCGGCATCCGACCGGCCGCCGGCTATCCAGCGTGCCCCGACCATACCGAAAAGGCAACTTTGTGGAGCTTGATGAATGTTGAAGAAGCGACCGGTATCAAACTGACCGAGTCATTTGCGATGTGGCCAGGTGCAGCGGTCAGCGGTTTGTACTTCGCTCATCCCGAGTCACGTTACTTCGCGATCAACAAAATCACCAAAGACCAAGCCGAACACTACGCAAAACTCAAAGGCGAATCAGTTGAAGAAATCGAACGCTGGCTGTCGCCTGTTTTGAGCTATTAGATTTGTAGAAGCTGCTCGCAGTGTTGGTAAGATGGGAACGCTAATATTCGCTGATTGACTAATCTAATAATCGCTTTCTGAGAGTAGCGATAATTGCATCAAGATTGCAACCAAGACAAAGCACAACTAAATTAGTGTGAGTAAAGACAGTCCTCGGTGAGTACACCGCTTTGAAACAACCGCGGATGAACGCCGATGGACACGCGAATGAAAAACCGAATTTATATTCGCGTTCATTAGCGTCCATTCGCGGTTGAAAATTCAGCGATCAAAGATTGATTCTCGCCTAAAACTGATGGCGTTCAGCGAGAAGTCTCGAAATGAGCGAAAATTAGTGTTCCTTATAAGCGTTCCCTTCAAGAATCCTGTCGGCACCGAAAAATGAAACCCGACAAAAGTCACTGCTTAACCTGTGGCGCAAATCTCTCCAACGGCACGACCTGCGATAAGTGCCTGTGCGAAGAGCAAACAATCGCGCCACAGACGAATCCTGACGACGCACCAACGATTGCGCCGCAGTCAACATCGTCTTCTTCCTCTTCCACCACGTCTTCAGCGAACCGTTCGTTTTCCAAGTACGAGATCATCGAAGAGATCGCGCGTGGCGGCATGGGAGTCATCTACAAGGCGCGTGATCCGCAGCTTAACCGAATCGTGGCACTTAAAATGATCCTTGGCGGGCGATTTTCGTCACCAGATGAAATGCAACGATTCCAAGTCGAATCAGAAGCCGCCGCAAAACTGGACCACCCAGGAATCGTGCCAGTCTTCGAAGCCGGTGAGCACGACGGTCAAGCGTTTCTGGCGATGAAATATATTGGCAGCGGTTCACTGGCCAATCGAATCGAAGAGTTCCGTGACCAGAAACGCGCCGCAAAACTGGTCAGCGAAATGGCAGAAGCCGTTTATCACGCCCACCAACGCGGTATTTTGCACCGAGACTTAAAACCCGCCAATGTGCTCATCGACGAAAACGACCAGCCATTAATTACAGACCTCGGACTCGCAAAAAGCACCGCCAGCGAAAGCGACCTGACCAACACTGGCGCGGTATTAGGTACCCCCAGCTACATGCCACCAGAACAAGCATCTGGCAAAAGCGTCACAACCTCCGCCGACATTTATTCGCTTGGCGCGATGCTTTATGAACTGCTCACTGGTGTGCCGCCGCATCGTGGGAGCTCCGCGATTGAGACCGTGATGCAAGTGCTCAATGAACCGATCACTCAAGTTCGAGATGCAAACTCAGCAATCGACCGCGACCTTGCATTGATCTGTATGCACTGCTTACATCACGATCCTGATTCCCGATATTCCACCGCAAGAAAACTTGCCGAGGATCTTGAAAGCTGGTTGGCCGGTGATCCGATCAGCGTCAAACCAGCCAGTATTGCCAAGCGTACGGCGCAGTGGGTCCGCCACAACCAAGGCATCTTTTACATCGTCATGCTAATGCTGCTGGGCACTCTGTTATCGCTGCCGCTCGCCCTTTCCATTCTAGGCTTCATCGACGAAGTCGGAACGATCTACGCAAACACCGAATCCGATCCACTTCCGATAATTTACTCGTTTACCAGTATTCCGTTGTGGGTTTCGATCGTTTGCGGAGTCTTAACATTCTTGATCTGGCCATCGCTGGGCATGCTTGTAACTCTCGTTTCTCGCCCAAAGAACTGGCTAAGTGCCGCACGGAACGGTGGACTGGTCGCTGGACTGATGGCATTACTGATGATATTGCTTTTGGGCTGGGCCGCGTTTGCAGTTGCATCACAAGCGACGTCAAGCAACACATTTCGAATCTTGGCAGCTAACGTCTGGCCGCAAGAAGGCAATGACGAAACACGCACGACCGCAGAACGGTTAGAAGAAATGTATCCCGTTTTGGCAGACATGGAAGACAGCGAAAAAGCCAACTACCTGGGGAACCGAGTCGTTGCAGACGGCGTGGCCGTCGGGCCTGCCGTTGCGCTCGGTCTGTTTCTTTCCGCGTTAATCGCTTCGTTGCCGACGGTATTTGGATCCGTAATCGCACATATACTTGTACAGCGAAAACAACGTTGGTGGTTTTTTGGCCCAAGATATTTCCTCGCTTGGGTTAGCACATTCATGACAATCGGCATGGCGGCCGCTTTGCTTGGTGGAGGAGGAGAATTCAACGGTCGGCCAATGCGGGAATTCTATCTTTGGCAACAACTGCTTTGGCTTTCGGCACCCGTTCTGGTTACCTACCTCATCCTGCGTCGATGGCGAAAGAAGACGCCAAAAGAGAATCACGACGTCGAGGCAATCTCAACATAATTGATTTGGAATCGCCGTTGATTTGGAATCGCCGACTGCTCTTAGCTGGCCGAGTTACGAATCAGTCAATCGAACTGGCTTTGGATGCCGAGCCTGATTCGAGATACGCAGCCAACAAGATTTGTGCTGCGAGTTTATCAAGCTGAGCCTTTCGTTTTTTACCCGAAAGATTCGAATGGCTTAGCACATCTCTCGCCATCGCAGTCGTATAGCGTTCGTCAATCCATGCGACTGGAGTTTCAGTTTGCTGCGACAACCAAACGCCAAACTTGACGGCCTCCTTTGATTTCTGGCTGGCGTCGCCGCTCATATGCACGGGCAAGCCAACGACGAACGCGACCAACTCCTCCTGCTTAGCAAGCGTTTGGAAATATTTCGCGTCCAGCTCAATCGTGCGGCGATTGTAAACCTCAAGCGGACTGGCAATCGTTTGGCTGGGGTCGCTGATCGCAACGCCAATTCGAACTGTTCCAAAATCTATCCCGCCCAATCGTCCTGTTGTTGGAATCGGCCCGGTCGGCGAAGAGCCATCAATGACTTCCGGTTGTTCGTCAGGGTTGTTGTCCGCTTCCGATTCGCTCAACGCTGGCTCCGCTGCTGCGATTGGGTCGGCGTTGACGAATCTCGCTCTGTCACGGCAATTGGCTTTCTTTCGCCTTCGGATATGAAATACCCGTTCTGGAAAAAGTTCAACGCGGCTTTGAGCGTTTCCGGCTGACGCATCATTGTGCTGTGAAACAATGGGCGAACCAGTAAATCATGTGCTCCCGGCAATTTCGCTTCCTCGACACTGACCGTGAAATCATCGGGCCCCTTGAGAATAAAATTGCTGAAATCTTCCTCTGACGCTTGCCCGCCAGCGATGATTCCAAACTCAAAATTCGGCGTGGCCAATGTGCGTGAAAGCTTTTCCCAATTGGTTGAAAGCTGAACTCCACTGACGCCCGCAATTGTCTTAAACAGAAAACTGCTTTTCAAAATCCTGGCAATGCGCGACCCTTGATTGGGTGGGCCAAGCATCACCATTCGCTTGATTCGCGGATCGCCTTGTTGGCCGGTCGATGCATCTGTCGTGTCGTACAGATAACGTCGAACAACAATATTGCCTAATGAATGCCCGATAAAATTTATCTCCGTCACACCGCGGCCTAAATTATCGATCACGCTTTTCAAAGCCGCCGCATGTTCTCCGACCGTGTTTCGTGAACTGGCATATTGAAAATTAAGTGTCGTGTATCCTCCATTTTTTGCCAGGTACGCGGCCATCGTGTCCATTGAACTGTGAGTTCGCATCAGTCCATGCAATACGATTACGATTTTGCCACGATCAAACTTCGCGGTTCCATCGACGATCAATTTTTCCAAAGTCATTTCACAATGGGTTCGATTGCCCCATGCGTGCCGAACGTCATTGGGATCGATCAAGCGAAAATGTTTGGTCATCGCATTGTGTTGAATCCGCCAACCGCCGGCATGTCGAACGTCGGTCCAAAATTGCTGGCCGCCTAACGTTCTGGCTTTCCAGTTTGTGAAGGCGATCGGCTTGCTTTCATCGAGGGCGGCAGTGGGATTTTGCTGCGCTGACGTTGATGGCTGGGAATTTTGTTGAGAGCTCTGTCCATTGGCGATGTTGGCGAAAGCGAATAACGCTACCGCGACGACTACTGCTAACGATTTGAGAGAATTTTTCATGAGCTTTTAAATCACGGTTCACAGTTTGTTTAACGGTTTAAAGCAATACAACTCAATACTCAGTTTAACGACTGGCTGACAGATGCTGGGGCTCGTCGCGTTTGAACATCAATTTAACTTAATGCAGAGTTTACTCGTAGTTGGATTGGCCACAGTCTGTGACTTTATGATTTGATTGGGGTGAAAGCCTTTTAAATGGTAGCCGGTTTTCTCCCTCGCTAACGCGTCGGGTTTCCATTGGATGGCAAATCGTGAAGTCATGCCATTTTCATTGGTTACTGGACCTTAACCGTGGCTATCGCCAAAACGGCTCAGGTTGGTTTGCAGGTTAACCGTGGCTATCGCTAAACGGCTCATGGGGTTTTTGCAACCTGAGGGTTCGGTTTACAAAAACTTATCCATCTTCAAACGTGTAAGTTCCGCCACTACTTGTTTGATTGCTGATTCGTTGTTCTTGTCGGCAACCAACGTTGCGTCTGGCGTATGGACGACAATACAGTCTTTCATTCCGACTGTGACAATCAAGTGCCCATCTTCGGATCGGATGATCGAATGCTCGGTATCGATACCTAAAAACTCGCCGTCTACCGTATTCCCTTTTTCGTCCGACCCTTTGAGTCGAGGAACCGCTGTCCAGTTGCCCAGATCATCCCATTGATATGGGGCTTCAACGACCAACACATTGTCGTATCGCTCCATGACCGCATAGTCAATCGATGTCCCTTTGATCGCGCAGAATTCTGATTCAAGCGTTTCTGCGAATCCGTCAGTGCCAATCGAATTGGCAATTTTTTGAATGTGAGCGGACATTTCAGGCTCATATTTCGTCAACGCATCGAGAATCGTTTTGGCTTTCCAAACAAAGATCCCGGAGTTCCAGTAAAACGAACCCGCGTCTACAAACTGCTTCGCCGTTTCCAAATCCGGTTTCTCACGGAAACGTAAAACATCAAACGACGGAATCCTTGCCCCAGCAATCGGAGCGGCCGCACGTTCGATATAGCCAAATACTTCGGCCGGATAAGTCGGCTTGATCCCAAATGTGACGATCCGCGTTGGGTCGTCGTCAACCAAAGACGCGGCGTGAGTAAGGGCGTCCTGGAAAACGTCATCGGGCCCAATGACGTGATCGGCAGGCATCACGACCATCGTGGCGTCTGGATCTTTGGCTGCAATCCAAGCCGCAGCAAGCCCAACGCAAGGAGCCGTGTCCCGTTTGGCAGGTTCGCCAATGATTGATTCGCGAGGAATATCAGGAAGCTGAGCCGCGATCGGATCGACCAAAGTCTTATTGGTAACGATCAACAAGTTCTCGGCTGGACAAAGCCCTTTCAAACGATCGGCGGTAGCCTGAATCATTGAGCGGTCACCCGTAAGATTCAAAAGCTGTTTTGGATTCGCTTTGCGGCTGGCAGGCCAAAAACGCGTGCCCGTTCCGCCTGCCATGATCGTGGCGTGTAACATTTATTTTACCTTTACCTGTTTCAGGTAGTTAGTTGTTGAATCGTTTGATTGGTGGTGAGTAGGATTCGTCGAATGGGTGGGTGAATCGCGGATGCAAAACGGGTTCGGCTGCCGGCAAACTCAATCGCGATTGTGAATAGTTGACGACAGGTCCGGTCAGCGATGGAAAACACGCCAATTTAATGAACGGTATGGTGCCTAAACAAAGTACGTTGGCTCCGAGATGTTCGTTCCTGACTCAACTTTTTGAGCCAATGTTTCAACATCGGGTGCAAACATGGGATTGATCTCTACGGTGACGCCGGACTGCACCGTAACTCCGGCTTCTGCCAGCCAACGTGTGTGCAAATCGGAAATCGCAGCTTTGACATGTTCTGGTGTCTCTGACGGCGCCGGCGGCGCGTTTTTGACCGCACAAAAACCGTCGCTTGGGTCGACTTCGCAGACGATCGCGTTTTTAGCAAACGGCAAAAGGTCGAAAATAAACCGCTCAAATTTAATCGCGTTGGGCTGATCCGGCTGGACAACATTTCCGGCATCGTTAACAAACGAAACCTTTTTGTTGGCTCGATGAAACGGTAGCGTTTCTGCTTCGCCACTCGATTTCTGCAGAAAACTCGTGGAGAAAATATGAACAGCGATGCTGCCCGCCCAAAGCTTAAGCGACCCGTCCGCGTTGGTTTGTCGAGCATGTTGCTCAGGCAAATCACTGTACTCGATGATCTGAACTTTTCCGTCAACCTGGACCACGTTACCAACTTTTTGAGTCGGCTCATTCTTGCGGACCACTTGCGATGTCATTTCTGATCCACTTTTCAAGTGATAGCCGACAAGCGCTGGATGACAAATTTGAATCAAAGGGTTGTCGACTTGACCGTAGAAAATATGCTCCACGCCGCGGTCAGTCGCGTCTTTAAGACAACCGGAATTAACCAGCGCCGCCAACGTTCCGCCGTGGCCATCCGGGCTGACAAAGACCTTGCCTTTTTCTTCCAACAATAATTTGCCGTCCGAATCGACTGCGGGCATTACACCCTGACAAAAGATTTTTACGTTGGCAGGGTCCATCCCAAAAAAGTTGTTCTGCGTCAAAAAGTTCGTTGATTCTTCGTGCGTTGGCGGACTGGTCATAACGTAGATCGGAATCGTCACGCCAAACTGCTTTGACCGAGCCATGACTTGCTCAAAGTGCATTTGATAGAGCGTTCGATTGCTGACCGGGCCAATCGGAAACATGCCTTTGGGATGATCAAATCCAAGTCGACTGCCCTGCCCGCCTGCAACAAGAATCATTCCGACTTTGCCAGCCCTGAGGGCTTCACTGCCGATCGTGACAGCTTCGTTATAAGAACCTTCATCAGCGTAGTCTGCCAACGTAATCGCCGGAGGAACTTCGGCTTTCGCTGCCAGTTCTTCCCAGATATCTGCAGAAGCGTGGCCGGCAGCAAGTGTTTTTATCAACCCAAAGTCGATGTTCTCAATTTGCTTTGCCAGAGAAGCCTGTTCAGTTTCGTTTAACTCATCCCAAAATTGCAAGAGATGTGATTGTCCAAATTGATTGAGTTTTTCTTCCAGTTGAGTTTTCACAATAGGCCTAAAACGAATGACGGTGGGAATGACTAGGAACATTTGCAACAACGATCGTTGCAAAATTGACGATTACTCTTCGGAACAAACGATCTCGACGAGCAGAGTTTGCGGATCCCTGGTTGCGATTGGCAAAATGATCTCGGCACGTATGCCAAACTTTTGACGATCGGTGACGCGGACGCGGACGTCTTCTTGCCCAGTTGGATGGGCTTGGACGTTGGGGATCGTTTTCAACGGCGGCGTGAATGGAACATGAAGGACCTGGCATTGCTGGTCTGGTTCGAATGCTACGCGAAAATAGCCGACAATCGTTTCAAGCTGATTGTTGGCCGTTCGCGTGACCTGCTGAACCAGGTTCGGATTGTCGATGACTTGTTGGAGCAACATTTCTGGATCGACGAAGTTCTCTTCGTCTTGCATGTCCATCAAGTTCCCAATTCCAGTTTCGCTCATGATAGTTACACATTGAAAGTCGAGTGGCTTGTGAGAGTGAATTCGAAAGTTTGCCATTGAAACTTGAACTTAATTTCAAGCACGACCGCCACTTGGTTCTGGCACAAATTCCAACCAAAAAAAGGGCAGCCAAAACTGGCTGCCCTTAACTTAAATGAATTGCCCAAAGCGAAAAATGGCAATTGGCTTTTGAATCTTCAACCTACGCAGGAACACC
Source organism: uncultured Pirellulaceae bacterium (assembly GCA_964448575.1). Taxonomy (GTDB): domain Bacteria; phylum Planctomycetota; class Planctomycetia; order Pirellulales; family Pirellulaceae; genus Mariniblastus. Next base: position 22,467 of record CAYUWY010000024.1, on the reverse strand, counting down.
CGCTTTTTCAGCAAGTTTCGCTGCGATCGCTGTGTCTTCCCAGGTAAAATCGGCGTCGTTACGACCGAAGTGGCCGCCTTCTGCCGTTTTGCGGAATACTGGACGCTGGAGCTTCAGGTAGTTAATGATGCCCTGAGTCGACAGTGGGAAAATCTCTTTGACAATCTCGCAGATCGCTGCATCTTCGACGACGCCAGTTCCCTGAGTGTCAACGCGAACGCTGACTGGATCTGCAACACCGATCGCATAGGCCAATTGAACTTCGCAACGTTTGGCCAATTTGGCAGCGACAATGTTCTTTGCAACGTGTCGTGCCATGTAAGCAGCACTGCGGTCAACTTTGGTTGAGTCTTTGCCACTGAAAGCACCACCACCGTGACGGCCCCAACCACCGTACGTATCAACGATGATCTTACGTCCCGTCAAACCGCAATCGCCGTGAGGGCCACCGATGACAAAATTACCTGTTGGGTTGATGTGGTAAGTTACATCGCCCTTGTTGAGTTCGGCTGGCAAAAGCGGCTCAACAATTTTCGTTTTGATGAACTCTTGAATCTCTTCGTTGGTAACGCCAGGGCTGTGCTGGGTTGAAACGACAACGGTGTCGATACGAACTGGCTTGAAACCATCGTACTCAACGGTGACTTGGCTTTTGCTGTCCGGGCGAAGCCATTCGACTTCGTTGCCGAAACGTGCCTTGTTCAAGCGAGCAAGGATCTTGTGCGAAAGCGCGATTGGCAACGGCATTAGCTCTTCGGTGTCGTCACATGCAAAACCGAACATCAAGCCTTGGTCGCCAGCACCATCGGCATCGACACCCATCGCGATATCGGGGCTTTGCTTATCCAGTTGAACCATGACCTTACAAGTGTCTGCACCGATTCCGATTTCATCAGATGTATATCCGACTTCGCGAATCACATCACGAACGACTTTTTCGATATCGACATCAGCCTTGGAGGTAATTTCTCCAGCGATCACAGCCAAACCAGTTGTGACCATGGTTTCACAGGCAACGCGGCTGGCAGGATCTTGTGCCAACATGGCGTCCAAAATGCTATCGGAGATTTGGTCAGCCAACTTGTCCGGATGGCCCATGCTGACGGATTCACTTGTAAATAGATACTTATCAGAGGCCACTAGCACTCTCCTCAAACTTTCAAACGTCAATAATAAAGACCGGCCGGATAACTAACTTGATCGAGTTTACGATCGCATTCCATCACGCGTGTGACGGACGGTTGGCCCAGTTGATTTGGAAGGTATTCCCAAGCCCAAAAGTATAACTAGCGGCTGGTTTTCACTCAACCAACTATCCCCACCGACGGCCGATAATGCGACAAAGAAGCTGGAAATCAAGCTGGTTTGGCTGGTCAAATTCGCCCAGCTTCGCCAATTGACTCACTGATTAGCGAGGCAGCAGGTTCATTCCAACTGATGAAAATCAAGCCGCATTTGATTTGGTTTCTCGGCTTACTTGCAAGCATGATGTCTCAATCGATCGGCCAAGAATCAAACAAAGGGCTTCAACGGTTCGCTGAGAGGCACCAACGTGAGTTAGAACAACATTCTGCGCCCGAGCGCCGGACTCAACATCGCCATCAAACGTATTGGTGACAAAGTCTAGCAAGTCAGATTCGTTTTCGACCACCGTCGCAGCATCGCTCGCCAATAACTGGTCAACGATATCGCGGAAGTTTTCAGTATTTGGGCCGAATGAAACCGGAACGCCGTACCCCGCCGGCTCGATCATATTCTGCCCACCTCGTTTTCCCATGCTGCCGCCCACATAAGCCGCATCTGCACAGCCCCACCAAGCTCCCAATTCTCCAATCACGTCAACGATCAAAACTGGACGGATTCCGGTATGTGAATCGACACTAAACCTGTCACTTGATTCGGCGCTACCGCTCAAACTCGAACGAAGCACTGTTGGGATTCCCATTTGATCCAGCTGACCAACCAAAGCACCAACTCGCTCGGGATGCCGTGGCACAAGAATCAATCGCGCATTTGAGTTTTCACAACAAACGGTTTGATAGACTTTGGCCGCCAACAGATCCTCTTCAACCTGCGTACTTCCGGCCACGAAAACTTGATCGGTTGCCGAGATTCCGACCAACCGCTTCAACTGGTTTGTCTTTGGATTAGCCCTGTCCGTTTCAATCCCATCGAATTTAACACTTCCCGTGACCACCACGTTTGCCGGCTCGCAGCCCAGGCTTTTAAAGCGATCGGCATAAGTTTGATTCTGTGCCGCGACAAAGCTTAAATTTGCGAACACAGGCTTAAGCAGCCAACCGAATTTTTGGTATCCGCGATGACTGGACTGGCTTAATCGTCCGTTGATGACTGCAACTGGAACTCCCGCCGCTCGTGTGGTTTGAATCAAGTTGGGCCAAAGTTCAAGTTCTGCGAGAACCAGCATCCTTGGCCGCAGCCGTTTTAAAACTCGCTTGATCGCCCATGTAAAATCCATCGGACAAAAGAAGATCTCATGCTGCAAGAACTTTTTGCAAGCAAGATCGAATCCAGTTTCGGTCGTTGTTGAAATCGCGATTCGCAGATCAGGTTGAGATTCAGTCAACTGCTGCAACACGGGGGTGAGCAAATTGACTTCGCCCACACTGACGGCATGAAACCAAATGCACTCGCCAGTCGACTGGGCCGATTTATGGCCAATAGAATTCTTGCCAGGCATTCCAAAAAGCTTCTGGCCCCAACCACGACGATTTTTGCCTTTGGAGATAGCCCGCCACAACAACCACGGCGATCCGAGGATGAGAAAGCAAGAATAAATTGCGTTCAAGATCCAGCTCAAAGGAATCCTTTCCTCAGCTTGTTCATTGGTTGATCACGCGGTCAAATTTCACGACACTATCGCCGCACATTGGCGGCTAATGTCTGCGACGTTTCGCGCTTAAGCCCGTTTTCGCAGACAGCACGATTTGTATTTCTTTCCGCTTCCACACGGGCAGGGATCGTTGCGTCCGATTTTGTCGTCGCGATTACGAATCGTTTCCACAACTGGTGCTTTACCGCCCGAATTGTCGATCGCTTCAGATTGCTCTCGACCAATATCAGACTGCTGTTGAGGGGCCTGTTGCACTTCACTGACATCGTCATGGCGAGCACTTGTCTCAACCAAAGTGTTACTAACAAAATCTTCGTTCATCTGCTCCATGCGGAAAACAAGATCAGTCACACGTTCGCCAATTGAAACCCAAAGCCCCTCGAACATCCGCATACCTTCGCGTTTGTATTCGACCTTTGGATCCAACTGAGCCATTCCACGCTGACCGACCGCACTGCGAAGATAATCCATCGCGAGCAAGTGGTCTTTCCACGCCGAATCGACAATCTCCAGCAACACCATTCGCTCCATTCGTCGGAACTCAGGATGGAAATGATCTTCAACGATCGCTTCAAGCGTCTGCTCAAGCTCTTCCTTATCAAGCGACTCAACCTTGTCCATTGGCAAGTCGTAATCGATCGTTTGCTTAAACCAATCCGAAAGCTTCGTCGCTTCACCATTTGCGTTGGCAAGCGGAACGCCGCCGGAAGAAGAAAGTTGGTCGATCTTTCCGTGTAACTCTTCGATTGCTGACTGAGCCTGTTTTTGCGTACCGCGACTTTTATCAAGAAGAAATTCATGAATTTCTTCACGCTGTTTATTCCGCAAATCATCAACGGTAATCTCTGATTCAAATCGTCGGCTTGCCCATTCAACAAGTCCCTCGCGATCAATTCGACCGGTCGCTCCACCTGACGCGGGCACGACGAACTGATAGAGGCCTGCCATCACTGGGTAAACGGCTTCTTTTTCGTCGTACTTTTCGATGGCTTTTTCAACGACACGATCAATCGCAATATCGATGGTTACGTCGTCCATTGCATCAGGTTCCATCTCGAACCCGAATTTAGCTTTCACCCAAGCCAGAGCTGTTTTCGCTCCGTAGTTGAGATCAAGCATCACATCGGCGCCTTCGATTTTGACCTTACGAATGGCTTCACGGGCCTTATCGATCAACAGCTCGTCGACACGATCACGCCCCGTTTGCTTGAGGTCTTTTTCCCGCACGTTCAAATTCCAACGTGTGTTCGCAAAATGCGCCAACGCACCCCAATTCCATTCTGACTCTTCTTCGCCTTCGCCCAAGTGCACATCGATCTGAGCAAGGATGTCGGTTTCGGCGCCACGTTCGGCTTCGTCCAGGCAAATTTGAATCGCTTCTTCGGGAGTCGTTTTTCGGAACAATCGTGGATCAAGCTCAACGGTCAATTGCTTGCCCGCGTAACTCGCAAACGACTCAGCACCGAATCCATCAGCCAGGATTGTTGAGAGGTTGGCTTCAGCCTGATCACGAATCATGTCCTGAACGACTTCGCGGCAACTCACGCCATCGAGAACACGCTGGCGGAAAGAGTAAATTCGCTTCCGCTGCTCGTCCATCACTTCGTCGTATTCAAGCAAGCTTTTACGAATCTCGAAGTTGTATTCTTCACGTTTCTTTTGGGCCGCATCGATACGCCGAGAAACCATCCGGCTTTCAATCGGAACATCGTCGGTGAAACCACCCATTTCCAAGACTCGTTTAACAAACGGTCCGGCGAAAATTCGCATTAGGTCGTCATCGAGACTCAAGAAGAAACGGCTACTTCCAGGATCGCCTTGACGGCCACAACGACCGCGAAGCTGAAGGTCAATTCGACGTGCGTCGTGTCTCTCGGTTCCAAGAACATGAAGCCCGCCAAGCTCTTTGACCTCTTCACCCATTTCGGCCATGTTGTGTTCTTTGTCGATCGACTCGACCAACTCATCCCACTCTTCGCGTGGAACATCCAGACGGGTGGTGTATTTGTCTTGCAATCGTGCCCACGCCATTGTTTCGGGGTTACCGCCAAGAACAATATCGGTTCCACGACCAGCCATATTGGTGGCGATCGTTACGGCGTCACGACGACCGGCCTGAGCAACGATCTCGGCCTCACGTTTGTGGTTCTTCGCGTTAAGCACCTCGTGCTTGACTCCACGCCGCTCCAGCAAACGAGAAATGACTTCTGATTTTTCAATCGACACAGTACCGACCAGAATCGGACGGCCTTTGTGTTGCACCGTGGCAATTTTTGAACGGGCGACTTTGTGTAGCGAGCCGTCTTCTTTGTCGGCCAGCGTGACTTCGGAATCGTTTTCAGATTTGATACGACCGACGTAGTACTCACCATTTTTCAGGAAGATCATGTCCCACTGATGGTAGTTCTCAATCTCTTCGGCGATCGCAGTCCATTTGTGTTTTTCACTGCTGTAAATCGTGTCCGGATGTGCGATTCGCTGCAACGTTCGGTTCGTTGGAATGGCGACGACGTTGAGGCCATAGATCTTGTGAAATTCTTCCGCTTCCGTCATCGCGGTACCGGTCATACCACAGATTTTTTTGTAAAGCTTGAAGTAATTTTGAAGCGTGATGGTCGCGAGCGTTTGCGTTTCCTCTTTGATCTTCACGCCTTCTTTGGCTTCGACAGCCTGATGCAAACCGTCGCTCCATTGACGACCATCCATCAAGCGGCCTGTGAATTCGTCGACGATCACAATCGCGCCTTCTTTGACGACATAGTTCACGTCCAGTTTGTACAAACCGTGCGCTTTCAACGCGTTGTCGATCATGTGCGGCCAGTCCATATTGCCGGCCGTGTAGAAACTCTCAACACCGGCTAATTTTTCGGCAAAACGAACACCCTCATCCGTCAAAGTCGCCGTGTGATCTTTTTCGTTGACTTGATAGTGAACGTCTTTGACCAATTGCGTCGCGATCTTGTTGGCTTCGACATAGCGGGCCGGATTTTGATGGGCAGGTCCGGAGATGATCAACGGAGTTCGAGCTTCATCGATCAAAATGTTGTCGACTTCGTCGATGATCGCGAACGCCAATGGGCCTTGTGATTGCTGATAACGTTTTGGAAAACGACTGTCGCCGCGCGCCGCTGGGCGCATGTTGTCGCGAAGGTAGTCGAAACCAAACTCATTATTGGTTCCGTAAGTAATGTCTTTGGAGTAAGCAATCTGGCGCTCATTGGGCGGCATGTTGCTTTGGATCGCGCCCACGGATAGTCCCAGCCCCATGTAAAGCGGAGCCATCCATTCCATATCACGTCGAGCAAGATAATCGTTGACCGTAATGACGTGAACGCCTTTGCATTCCAGCGCGTTCAGGTAAGACGGCAAAGTCGCAACCAATGTCTTACCTTCACCGGTGACCATTTCGGCAACCGCACCTGAGTGAAGCACCATGCCACCGATCATCTGCACGTCGTAGTGACGCATTCCCAGAAATCGTTTTCCGCCTTCTCGGCAGACGGCAAAGGCCTCAATGATAATGTCGTCGGTTGTCTCGCCATCACGAATCCGCTGCTTGAATTTTTCCGTCTGCATGCGCAGCTCGTCATCGGACATCGCTTCGTAAGTCGGCTCAAGCGCATTGATCGCATCGACTCGCGTTTGAAGCCGTTTGACGTAACGGGCGTTGGACGAACCAAACAGACCAGTGACTCCGCGTTCGAAGCTGGAGACAAGCCCACTCATAAAGTGAGTTGTCGCATCCCAAACTCGTTCCAATTGTTCCATGGCTTTGTTTCCACTTTTTCCAGCAGTGCGGCCAAGCGAATGATCGCGGGCTACAGGCTGGTTGCTTACTATTTATTTATTTTGAATTTTGATTTTGTTGTCGCGGCTGTTTTTGGACCTGCGAAAGGCCCGACAATTTGACCGGCAAATTTGTCAGGTCTGTGTCAGGCACATTTGACTATCTGCAAATCGAAAATCGCAGAGCGTTTGAAGGCCGGAAAGAGGTGGTCCGACAGGAAAATATGCAATTTCCCCATTGGTAACAGATTATAGTGACGCCCCGCGCCGGTCAACGGAGATTGCCAGCACTCTAAATGGCGTGTTTTCCCGGTCCAAACCGGCTCGTCAATCTATCTTAAAACCACATTTGTCAGCCGCTCCCGTGTGTTTGAATGACTTCGTCAATGTTATTGGCATATTATGTGCCATGAACGCTCACCTACGCATTAAATTTGAAGCTGTAGGTGTTGGGCATGGAATCCCACAAATCACTAAAGAATGACCCATGCCCTCAATATTCGTTCACGCAAGAACAATCTTTTGCAGAAATTAATGAATTAAACTCCCTATTCGCCCCTTCGTTTTGCCAAGACCGGTTGAAGAACGATTGGCCCCTGCGATAGAAGTGACTTTCTGGTTCGCATTTTTTTGCGAATCGCCTAACTCTAAAATCAAAAACCAACCAATCTCCGACGAATCATCCATTGAAAAAGCAACCAAATACAATCGATATTTCAGGCAAGCTAATTTTGCTTGGCACAGGAACCTCGGTTGGCGTGCCAGCGATCGGTTGTGGATGCGACGTTTGCACAGGTGGTCATCCCAAAAACCAGCGCACTCGGGCCAGCGCGATCCTTGGTCTGCCTGAAGGAAATTTGTTGATTGATACTTCGCCTGATTTACGCACCCAATTGCTGCGTGAAAAAATCGGGATTGTCCACTCGGTGATCTACACCCACGAGCACACCGACCACGTAATGGGATTCGATGACCTTCGCCTTTTTCAGTTCTACCTGGGGCATGGTGTTCCGATCTATTGCACCCAAGCCGTAGAAGCCCGTCTGCGACAAGCGTTCAACTACGCTTTTTCTGACGCACCTGTAACGCATGTAGGGGCTGCCCCTGCGGTCGACATCATTTCAATTGACACCCAACCGATAGAGATCCTTGGCGCTACCGTCACACCAATCCCGCTCAAACACGGGCCACGTTTTGATGTGCTTGGTTTTCGAGTTGGAAATGTGGCCTACTGTACTGACGTAAGCGAAATTCCAGAATCAAGCTGGCCGCTGCTCGAAGGACTGGACAGTTTGGTACTGGACGCACTCAGACCCGACCCGCACGTCACACATTTCAGTATCGACCAAGCAGTCGAAGTGGCGCAAAAGTTGGGCGTAAAGAAGACTTATTTTACGCACTGTGCTTGCAGCCTGGACTACGAACGAGTCGAGCCAAGACTTCCCGAAGGCATTCATGTCGGGTTTGATGGATTGCAGATTGAGTTGACGTAAGTGTAAATCGGAAACCACCATTCTTTAGCAATCGGTCCGCCGATGTAGCCGCGTGTATGTAGCCGGTGTCGCCAGACTTCGGGCGAATTGCCGGCACCTGAACTCTGGCGAGTCCAGCTACAGGCTAGTGCAAACCGCATCAATTTATCAGGTTAGTCTTGCTCCCCCAAACTAAACATGTGGCGGTCCCCACCGGCGCGTAATTTACGAACGCCAAAAATGCAAACCCGACGCGTAAGCGAGGGCGCAATTATCCCGCTGGCCAGTCGCGCAATAAAAAACGGCCAGTGAAAGATTCACTGGCCGTTTTGGTTTTAATATCAATCAGATCGCTTAGATTCGATTCATCAAGGTTCGTTTAACCCAATCAGAATCGCTTATCCTTTTTTACCAAGCAGATCAACGTAGTCTGTGGTAATGCGAAGCACTTCATCCAGATAAAAATTGCGTTTGATTTCTCGGTTAGGAGCAAGCTGCTCTTCAATCGCATTTTCGTCTTCTTTCTCCGCATTCAATTCTCGACGACGAGCCATAAACTTTTCTTCGTTCAACGACACAGACTTCAAGTTCTTTTGCTCAACGTACTTTTTGATCTTCCGAACTTGCTCGTTGAATTCGTCTGACATTGCCAGTCGTTCTTTGGAGCGTCTAGTCAACGTTGAAGTGACTTGAGGATCGCCAAAATCGTAGGCTTGAAAATTCGCTTTACGGATTCGGTCGAACTCAACTGGATAGTCAAGATCTGCTTCGCCGCTATCCATTTTGTCCGTGATCGATGGAAGGACGATATCTGAAAGCACACCACGCTTTTGTGTACTATCTCCGTTGGGACGATAGAACTGCTGCGTCGTGATCTTCAACGCACCAAACACGTTTGGCGGGTTGCGAACGCGATACAAATGCTCTGTCAAGTTAACCAGGCTTTGAACGGTACCTTTCCCGTGAGTGGTTGTATCACCAACAACAATTCCACGATTGTAATCCTTCACCGCACCCGCCAAAATTTCGCTGGCACTGGCGCTGAATTTACTGGTCAAAACAACAAGCGGTTTCTCCCATGACATGCCGCCGAACTCGTCATTGAGCTCTTCGATTTCGCCCAACGGATTTTTGACTTGAACCACTGGGCCAAGATCAATGAACAATCCTGTGCAATCAATCGCTTCCCGCAGGCTTCCGCCTCCGTTGGCACGAAGATCAAGCACGACTGCGTCGACACCCTTCGTCTTAAAATCGTCGAGGATTTTCTTGACGTCGGTAGTTGTACTGCGACCGCCACCAGCAGCTCCGCCCATATCGGCATAGAAGCTTGGCAATTCGATCACACCGATCTTGTTCGGCGTGCCATCCTTTTTAGTGCCTTCTTCAAAGATCGCACCTTGAGCGGCACTGTCTTCGAGTTTGATTTTCTCGCGAACGATCTTGACCGTGTGAATCTCACTATCGTTCTCAGACATCACAGAAAGTCGAACCGTTGTTCCGGCTTTACCGCGAATCATTCCAACGACGTCGTCCAACTTCATTCCGGTAACGTCAACAAATTCCGTACCGTGCTTTTCAATCAACTTTCCGTCTGCTTTGGTTCCATCTTCTTCAGCTTGGCCAACGGCAACAATTTTGTCTTCTGGTTTAAGTCCGCCCTGAGTCGCCGCAGCGCCACCGGGAACGATGTTCTTAATAACTGTGTAACCTTCATCGTTACCTTGAAGCGTCGCTCCAATGCCTTCCAACTCAAGACTCATTTGAATCAAGAAGTTTTCGAAGGAGCCTTTTGAAAGGTACGAGGTGTGCGGATCAAAGCTGGTTGTGATCGCAGTAATGTAACGCTCAATCACTTCTTCTGAATCGATCTGGTGCATGCGACGACCGAAAGAAACATAACGCTTGCGAAGTCGCTCACGCGGGTCTTCGGCTTTCTTCTTTTTCTTTTTAGCTTCTTCCTTTTTGGCTGCCTTTTTTTCGTCTTCATCATCACCACGAAGAATCAACAAGCTGTATTTGATTCGCTTGCGCCAGTTCTCTTTGGCTTCATCAGCAGTCTTTGGAAACGTCAGCAAATCTGGATCGGTGATCATTTCTTCATCGATGGTGTAATCGTGCTCTGCGTCGATCCACTCAATGGCCACAGCCGTCCGCTCATCAACACGTTTGATGAATCGTTTGAAGACTGCAAACGCCGCCGAGAAATCGCCGTCTTTCATTTGATCATCAAGTTTCGATTTCCATTTCGAAAACTCATCCACGTCTGATTGGAGAAAATAGGACTTTGTTGGGTCCAGATTCTTGATAAACATGTCGAATGCGCGACTGGAAATCGTGTCATCCAATGGGCGACTCGAAAGATGCTGCCGTTCCATCAAGTCGGCGACCAATCTCGAAACCAACGCGTCAGTTCGTGTTGGTGCTTTGAGGTCATCCGCCTGAAGACTGGAAACCGATCCAACCAATATCAGTAAGGAGAGCGTAAAGAAAGAAAGCAATTGTTTGCTTTTATTTATATTCAATGAGTGCATCTTATTTTTTTCCTGTCTGCTGTTTCCGAGACAACTTAGCCTTCGCATTTTAACAGTATCCCGCAAGAATCGTAGAGAGTGAATGGAAGTGAGGCAAGAGCGATCTGATTGTATGGGAAAGCTACCGTCTGATCAAAAAAGACGATCTCTGACAAAAGGTTGGCTTTAGTTTGCCGACAGCAATTTTGGATAAACGACTCTTAAGACGTACTTTTGGTTACATCCACTAAATCGACCGTGAAACTACCTGAAGAAATAACGTACTAATCGTCCCCCATTCATTCCTCAGGTATTCGATTCATCGACGGATCGACAAAACTTAATTATACTGATGGGTCAGCAAAACCAGATTTTGTTTTGCGTCACGCTCAACTTCCATTTTTTGTAAAGAAGTTTACAACCCCGTGCCAGTATTCCTCGTTATGAACGCCGGTGCCAATGCTGGCGCCCGATTTGAACTTTCACCTGATGAGAAAAACCTTCTCGGTCGAGATTGGCAATGCAAGATCGTCTTGAATGACCCTCAGTGCTCGCGTGTCCATGCCGAAATCTTTCGCGATCAGGACGGATGGTTTCTACGCGACAACGAAAGCAGTAATGGAACGTACGTTAACGGACAGCCTGTTGACCAAGCGCGATTAATGGAAGGCACCGAAGTTCGCATTGGTGCCAGTGCATTCGTATTTTCAGAATCTGCGGAAAAGCCATCGGAGCCAAAACCTGAAACCGATTCGGGACAACAACAATCAGCAACCAACAATCTAACCATCGTCTTAGACAAATCGATTAACCCAAAAGAGACCGGTCAGTACACGCTTGATTTTCTCAAAGGGCACAACTGGGGGCAGGACTTTTTCTTCCTCTTTCAACTTAGCGTAAAACTATTAAGCGTTGATGAGCCCGAGCGTGTAATTGAAATTTGCATGGAACGTTTGTTTGGAAGAACCGAAGCAACCGTTGCCGGGTTCCTCTGGCTTTCGGATGACGGAGCTCTCACACCCAAGCTTGTTTTTCCACGCGACCAAGGCGATCGGATGCAGCTCGATCCAGACCTCACACGCAAAGTCGTGAAACAGAAACACGCCGTCCGGGTTGAACACGACACGCGCGACAAAGACGCGCCCGCTGACTCGATTTGTGTTCCATTGGTAAGCGACGGTGTGGTCCAAGGTGCGATCCATCTTTATCGCGAATCGAAACCGTTCCACAACTCGCATTTCCAGTTGGCGTGCGCCATGTCTAACATCATGGTTCGATCGTTAGCCCGAGCCAACCGACATACATCTTTGGCAGCCGAACACTCACGACTGGTTGAGAAAACCGGTGGCGACGAGCTCAAAGGCGAGAGCCCAAAAATGCTCGAACTGAAATCAAAAATCACTCGCGTCGCAAAGGCTTCGGGATGTGTTTTGATTCGTGGTGAAAGCGGCGCCGGTAAAGAGCTGGTCGCTCGTGCAATCCACCGAGCCAGCCCGCGTGCTGACCGTGCGATGCTCAGCGTCAACTGTGCCGCGATCCCTCGCGACCTGATGGAAAGTCAGCTGTTTGGGCACAAAAAAGGCTCATTCACCAGCGCTGACCGCGACCACATCGGCTGGTTTCAACAAGCCGACCTGGGGACGCTTTTCCTTGACGAAATCGGCGAATTGACGCTTGAAGGCCAAGCCAAACTCTTGCGTACTTTAGAGGGCCACCCATTTTTGCCTGTTGGCGGAACCGAAGAAGTCAACGTTGACGTGCGAGTGATTTGTGCCACCAACCGCGACTTGAAAGAATTCGTTGCAGAGAAAAAGTTCCGCGAGGACTTGTTTTACCGTCTCTCGGTTTACGAGCTGTTACTTCCACCGCTTCGCGACCGTGAATCCGACATTCAAATGTTGATTGATTTTTTCCTTGGGCACTTTAAGAACCAACACGGCAAAAGCAATATTCGATTTTCCAAAAAAGCCAACGCACGCCTTCTCGCCTATCAATGGCCAGGCAACGTTCGACAGCTCCGCAATGTGATTGACAGTGCGATCGTCATGGCCGAAGGCGACGAGATTCAGCTTAGCGATCTCGGGATTCGCGATGCGAGTGATGGCGAACTGGAAACACTTCGCATCGATCATTGGGAACAAAAACTGATCGGCGATGCATTAAAGCGCACCAGTAACAGCGTCCCCAAAGCCGCGGAACTTCTTGGAATCAGCCGCGCAACTCTCTATCGCAAAATCGACGAATACAAAATCGAGCGATAACACCGCTTAAAAAACTGGGAACCCGACGCGTAAGCGAGGGAGCGATCCTAACGAACATCAACATCGACACGCACTTCTCCCTCGCTAACGCGTCGGGTTCCCAAGCATCATAACTTCGTCGAATTTTTCTTTGCGAAAATAGAGAGCACAACTCCACCCAAGATCAACAGACTCGCCAGCGCCAGTCGGACTGTGAATTGTTCGCCGATAAAAATCACGCCGCCAAGTGCCGCCAGCAGCGGGACCAACAACTGCACAACAGCGGCTTGGGTTGTCGTCAACATTGGAACTACTTTGTACCAGATGACATAACCCATTCCCGAAGTAACCACCCCAGAAGTTAACGCCAGTGCGACGCCGTAAGTGCTAACGCTGCTCATCGCCAGCACCAACGCGATGATACTTGTTGGCACCATCATGATTGCCGCGCGAATGAAGTTACCAGTCGTCATCGCAATCGGCGACTTTACCGATTTGCCGGCGATCGAATACATCCCCCAAGCCATCCCCGAGATCATCATCAGCAAGGCACCCTTCAGGTCGGGTGCCGCAATCCCCGGTGAAACAAGGTAGATGATGCCCGCGATGGCCACACAAAATCCGGTCCATTGAATGGCCCCCATTTGCTCGCCTGATCGAAACGCAGCCAAAAGCATCGTTATCTGCACCGCACCAAACAGAATAAGAGCTCCGGTGCCTGAACTGAGCGAGACATAAGCCAGAGAAAACGCGAGTGCGTACCCGTAGAGAGCGATCGCTGAACGCCACGCCCCTTCAAGCAGTTGGCTGGACTCTTTCTTCCTCGTCATCCAAAAAATCAGCGACAGTGCGATCGCACCACCCGACAGTCGAATCGCGGTAAAAGTCACTGGATCAACTAAGTCATCTCCAAGCGCCATTCGGCACAACACCGAATTCGCTGCAAATGCCACCAGAGCAATCGCGGTTAAAGAGAACAAGACCATGAAGCGTGATTTTTTCAAAGCAGAAACGGGCAAGAACAGCACAAGCTTACGGTTTCATCACTGGCGACACCATGCAAAACGGTTCAATGCTGGACCAATATCACAAATTTGATGCAAAGATATTCCGGCGAGAAAAAGGCGGCAACGAAATAAGCACGGTCCTGCCTTTTGACGGCCTTAGGCAGCCTTAAGCGGCGTCAAGCAGCCCGGTCATCGCGAACGACAACCACGTTGTTTCCGCGAACTTGCTTGAGAGGGAATCGGAAAACTCGACGTGGCTCCTCATTGCCATCTGCTTTGGAGGCAACGACGTCCTGCTCAGCAACTGTCGGCAAAACGTTTGATTCTTGCTTGGCTTTTGCCTTTTGCTTAACAGCGAGACCATTGAAAGCGGAGACTTGTTCGACAGACTCCTCTGCTTCTGCACCTGACTCATTTACAACAGCCTGCTCTTGCTCTGTCTCGACGTCCGCTTCAGCGATGTATTCGGTCACCAACTCAAACTCAGTTTCTGGTTGATCGGAATTTAAAACCAACTCAAACAATGGGTTAGCTCCCGGTTCAGCCATTTTGAAGATCAGCGCGGGCTCCTCCTCGCCAAGCTCTTGAGCTACTTCCTCTTCTTGCGACGCAACGACTTGAGCATCTTCACCGCTCGCAGCAACATCCTCTTGAACCGCCTCGGACTCATTTTCCAAAGGCGATTCGATGTTAGCCGATCCCTGTGCGACGATATCCAAAAGGCTTGGATCAATCTCGACTCGATTAAGCTTAACCAGCGATTCATCGTAGCTTGGCGGCTCAGGCGACGTCTTTGAATGCGCCGCAATTTTCTCGACTTCTTCTTCGAAGCTGGCCGAATCTGACTCGGCAAAAATCTTAAGCGGCGGTGGTGGCGGCCCGTATTCCGCAATCAAATCGGAAACCAAATCGTGAACCGCTTCATCTTCCACCGGCTCATCTTCCACTGGTTCATTCACATTGCCCGTGACCGCAATTTTTTCGTCCACACCGGCATCAAGAACCATTGGAACCGAATTCTGATCGACCACAATTGACTCATGAAAAGCAGATACTGAACCTTCAGAACCTGATTCGGTCGATCCACTTCCAGCAGACGACTCGGCACCGCCTCCACGAAAACGCCCCGAGCCTCGATCAGGCCCACCAACAGGCAAGTCTTTCAAATTCTTGATGTGAATTTCTTGCTGCGGGAAAGCAATTTCAATTCCCTTCAGCTGGAACTCTTTCTCGATCGCCATGTTCAATTCGTGCTGAACTTTGGCAAAAATATCTCGTGATGGAATGACGGTTCGCAGTTCGAAATTAATCGTACTATCGCCAAACGAATCCAAAACAACCTCTGGTTTAGGTTCCGCATTAACCAGCGGATGCCGGTTAGCGACTTTGATCAATGTGTTGTGAACCAGATCCGTATCCGACCCATAGGCAACGCCAACTTTGAAAACCAGGCGTGATTTTCGATCGGTCAGCGTCCAGTTCATCACGTCTTCGGTAATGAATTTCTTGTTGGGCACAATCAACTCGCGATAGTCGCGGTCTTTGATTGTCGTCGCCCGCAGCGCCATCTTCATGACGGTGCCAGTGGTATCGTTAACGGTAACCACATCGCCAACGCGAATCGGCCGTTCGATCAAAATAATGATTCCAGACACGATATTGGCAAAAATTTCCTGCAAGCCAAAACCAAGTCCAACCATCAACGCACCCGCAAGCCATTGAACGCTGTTCCAGGAGAACCCAACCATCTGGCAAGCGACAAATAGTCCAAGCAATCCGACCACGTATCGCATCACGAAACCAATCGCGTAACGACCACCACGATCAAGTGGCAACCGGTCGAGCAACGTAATTTCCAAAAGGCCAGGAAGGTTGCGGCTAAGAATGAACGTGATCACAACAACGCCAATCGCCGACACCCACAATTGGAAGTTCTTCAAGTAGTCGACTGACGGAATGACGCTACTCCAAAACTGCCAAGCAATCATTGCGATCACAACCAACGCCGTTGCGCGAAGCAAACGGTTGACTTGGCCAGTGATCGCGTTGATATCAATCGAGGCTTCGTTTTCGATTTCGCCACATTCGGTTCGCTGCAACTGACGAAGCTTGATCCCAAATTGAGTAATCAAAAGCAATCGGCTAACGAAACCAGCGACCATCGCGACACCCACCACCATCAGCGACGTCCAAATGACGTTCAAGCTCATTTCAACAGCTGTAAAGTGGTAACCAATTGCGGACAAAACGGCCAAACCTGCCGGAACAAAAGGTAAACAGGACAGCAATGTATTTCGCAATCCGTCATACCAAACGGTGCTGCGATTTGATTCAGCGATCCAACGTTGCAGCAATCTGGACGTGATCAGGAAGCTGTAGGTCAACGCGCTCATTGCGGTCACAAACAGGATCCGTCCCAACGAATTGTTCCATTGCCCGTCGTTAAACGTTTCCAAACAGGTGTAGAAAAATCGCAAAGGCAAGCAAACCCAAATCAGCATCTCGACCGTACGCAACAGGCCAGCACACAATGTTGGCGACCAATTGAAATACCGCTCAGCAAGCGCATTGGGCTTAAGCGCCCGCGCCAATATCAAACAGACGAACAGCGGGGCAACCAGAGTTAACAATCCATGAAAGATCGAACCACGAAGTGTACTGAGATCGTAGGCTTCGGTGTTTACCGTGGAGTTTCCAGTCGAATCAAAAACCGGCGACAATTGGTACATCAAAAACCCGATCACCAACGGAACGATCAACGCTCCCGCAATGGTGTAGCCGACTTTGCGAAACACGGGACTGTACCGAGAAAACATTTCGATGTGACCACGCAACGTTTCGTTGGGCCCAGTGTGCTCCTGTTCTGATTCCTGGATTTGGTCAACCAATTCGTCTTTGGTTGGCTGATCACTGTCTGGGTGATTAATCATCGCTTCTCCCCAGTCTTCGAGAAACAACAAACACGCCAAACAAAATGAACCCAAACAACGCCGTCACATAAGGGCCGCCTACCACACGATTTTTGACCGAACCGAATAATTCAGACCATTGCCGCTGTTCAAAGAACGAACCTAAAGCTCGACGCGAATCGCTCAAATCGGATTTTCCAAGCGACTCAGTGCTGCGGACCCAAAGTGCGTTGTCATAGATAAAATCGCCCAAATCCGTCACTTTGTTACTGAGTTCCAAGTGGCCATTTTGAACATCAGTGAGGCCTTTTTTGTAAGTTTCAAAGTCATTGCTCAACACTCTCAAGTAGTCGAGTTTTGTCTTGGTGAGGTCATGGGCCATTTCTTCTGCCTGCTCTTTGTTTTGAAACTCGTTGTTTTTCATCAACAAATTCACAAACTCGTCTTCCGAGACAATTGAATCCTGTTGAGTTTGAAGGGCCGCTCGTGTCTGACGAATTGCCTGAAGCTCAGCAGCGATTTCCTGAACCCGAGCTTGGCTGCGAAATGGCTGAACTTTGCTGTCTCGCAGTTCGGATAGCAAACCGTCCGATGGCACCAACCCATTTTCAAACTTGTTTTTGAGGTCAGCGTGGTTCTGATCAACTTCATCACATTGAAGCTTCAACCGCGCAATTTCCTGATTGGTATCAATCAGTTTCTTTGAGAGTTTCTCGCGCATATCAGCCAATCTCTGATTGCTTTCGGCGATTTCGCGAAACGCCGGAGACGCTTTAACGGCTTCTCGGTATTTGGCACGGGCTTCCTCACGCTGCGCCATAATTTCGATTTCACGTTTTTCATTGGCAGCGGCTTCCCACAAAGCGACTTCCGATTCGAGGCGACGGAGTTTTCGATTAATCGAATCCCTCTCCAACGGCAGAATCGTTCCGACTTGCTCTTGCCGCTGAGCTTCGAGTTCAAGCAAATCCGATTCGTGAATGGCTTCCAACTCCTCAGCTTTCACCTTCAGCCGTTCAAGCTGAGCCTTTTTGCCTTCCGCTTGGGCGGGCAAACTGGCCAACTTCTTCCTAATCCCCTGCAAGTTTTCTTTAGCCTGTGTCCGAAGCTTTGGTAGCTGCGTAACTCGCAGATCCCGTTCGACGATTTGATCAAGCTTGGCCTTGAGACCATCTTTCAAATCTTGCAACGCCTTGCGTTTCGTCGAAAGTCGCAGTTTCATCTCGTCGCTGGTCAAAGTTGTATCTGGATTTTCCGGAGTGATTGACTGATCCAATTCCTTTTGAATGTCTTGGACGGCGACGGGGAATCCGTCTCGGGCTTCTCTCTGCTGATTGGCCAAAGCCTCAAACTCAGCCGCATGTTGAAGCATCTGCATTGCGTCATCCAAATTCGTCAGAAACGTTGCTTTGGTTATTTCATCAAGCGTTTCGTTTCCGCTGACCAATTCACGCTGCTTAGTGACTTCTGCGGTAACGCTCCCGATTTCGTCTTGTTTGGGAGGGGAAACGGTGTCTTGAGAAGGCGGTTTTACTGCCGGTGTTTCAACCTTTTCTTGCTCGACCTGTTCGGGCTGGACTTGTTCTGGTTGGATTTTTTCTTGAGTTTTCTCTTGCTTCACTGGGCCAGCATTTGAATCGGTGACTTGGCCTGGAGCTTGCTTTACCGGCTCTTGTTTTACCGGCTCTTGTTTTACCGGTTCTTGCTTGGCCGGCTCTTGATTTGCTGCCTCTTGGTTTACCGGTTTGGCCAATGCGGCTTCAGCGGCAGCTAACGCTCGCAAATCCTGAATGCGTTTTAACTCGTGCCGAGCATCACTGGCGGGAACAAGCGATTGAAAATCTACTGGCCGAAAATTCGAATCGGTGACGGAATCTTCAGGCAATGAAAGACGAAGTTTCGGGCGCGGTATTCGCTGTATTGGCCTAGGGCTGGTTTCAACAAGCTGAGCCGTTCCAGAATATTTCGAAGGCTGGAAACCTCTTTGAGGATTTGATCGGTATCGGCGTGGTGGACTGTTCTCGGCATATTGGCGAATCCCATCAACGGTCAAAAGCTCTCTCTGAAGTCCTGACTGCGTCCATTGGCTAATGACTGGCTGCAATCGTTCTTTGTAGAAACTCATGTTGGTTGTCGAATCAAACCGCAGCGACAACTGAGAATCCCAAACTTCAGACTGATTACTGAATTGCGCCGAGCGATATCCATCCCGCGTCTGTTGAAATTCAGCCGAACCAAAAAGCGTTGGATGCTGTGCTTGCAATCCGCGCACTGGGATCACCCCCCAAGCGAACAGGGCGATCAATGACGCAATTTGTAGAAGAGATTTGTTTGTGAACAACGTGTTTCGGTCCGTCAAACGATTGCAAATGACGTTTTAGATTGCCACCAAGATGGTGGCATTTTGCGGCGGGAGTTTAGGAGCCTCCAGAATGGCTATCAAGCCCAATGACCAAGCGGCTTCGGCAAAAATGGCCGTGATCTTCAGCAAATTTTCGATGTGCTATAAGTCATGCCAGCACAATTGGCCACTTAACCCACTATATTAATGGCTTTCTTACATTCCCGATCTACACGAGAACTTGGAAAGCCTCCAATGATGAAGCCCCTGAAATTGAATCTTGCCACATTCGTTTGCACGCTCATATGCTTCGTTGGAATGAGTTGTTGTTTCGCAGTTGGCCAAGACAAGCCACTCAAAGTTTTCGTTTTGGTTGGCCAATCCAATATGCAAGGCCACGCCAAAACCAAAACGCTACCTCACCTCGCAATGGATCCGGCGACCAAGCCCATTTTGGCGGAGATTCAAACCGAATCCGGCCAACCGCGTGTTATCGATGACGTTTGGATATCGTATCTTTCATCCAACGGCGTAAAGACAGGCAAACTGACAACGGGTTTTGGCGCAGATAAAAACAAGATTGGCCCCGAGCTAACGTTTGGCATCTACATGCAGAAACGGATTGGCCAACCCATCTTGATTATCAAAACGGCTTGGGGCGGAAAAAGCATCAACACCGATTTTCGCCCACCAAGCGCCGGCCCCTACGTGTTTGAGCAATCTGTTCTGAACCGACTTAAGGATCAAGGCAAAGACATTGCCAAAATTAAATCCGAAAAAGAAGCAGCCACTGGCGTCTATTATCGCCAGACGGTCGAACACGTAAAAAAAGTTCTTGCCGATATCAAAGCCGTTTACCCGGACTACGACTCAAAACGCGGATATGAATTGGCAGGCATGGTTTGGTTTCAAGGTTGGAACGACATGGTCGATCAAGGGACTTATCCGAAACGCGGCGAACCCGGCGGCTATGACAAATACACCCAAGTGCTGACTCACATGATTGGCGACTTTCGCAAAGACCTTTCTGCGCCTGAGATGCCATTTGTCATTGGCGTCATCGGAGTCGGCGGCCCAACTGACAAATACCAACCTGGTCAACTGCGATACAAAAAAATGCATCAGAACATTCGCGACGCCATGGCAGCGCCGGCCCATTCACGTAAACTAAAAAACGTCGTAGCGGTTTTGACAGAGAATTATTGGGACTTGGAATTGGACGCACTGACTGGCCGGAACAATCAAATCAAAAACAAACTCCGCAAACTTCAGAAAAAAGGAACGCTGAATAAAAATGACCTTGCGGCAACGCTTGAGAAAATCCAAGCCGAATCATTTTCTGAAACGGAGCGGAAAATCTTAAACATCGGCCCGTCCAACCAAGCTTACCATTACCTCGGTAGCGGCAAGATCTTGGCAAGAATTGGAAAAGCGTTCGCCGAAGCCATGCCAATATCTGAGAAATGAACGGCTCAGGAATTCCAACTAGAGAATTCGTGATATCTAAATGTCATTTCTAGTTTTCGTTTTCTAGTTGTCATTTTTTAGTTGGACTCGATTTTGAGTTCTTCATCTGGCGGGATGATTATTTTGATCATGGTAAAAATCCATGGGATCGGCAGCACAAAGGCACCCAACAACAATATCAAAGCCAAATTAAGAACGATTCCTTGCTGCGGCATCAAAAACAGCAGGCCGATCAAGCACACGGCCAAGCTAATGCCCGAAACCATACTGAGGATTCCCACACTGCGACCAATCTGTAGTTTGATCTTTGCGCGTTTGGCATCAGAACTTCGTCGCAGTTTTGTTAGTTCACTGGCGAACCAAAGTTCAATGTTGGCTTTCTTCGCAATCAAAACGGCGACCAGAGTCAAAGGAAAAACGAATGCAAGGAATCCAAACGCACAAACAAACCCCGTTCCCAGCCCGACAGCAAATAGCCTGCGCCAAGCCATTCCTGGTATGAATGGAACGACCACACACGCAGAAAAAAACAACGCGATAAAAGCGAATTGACTAGCCCGCGCCATGCCGGTAGCCAGGAACAAAAACGCCACCCCTACCCCATGAGCTCTCGATGAATCGTTTTTCACCACCAAATAGGCCGTAACAAAATCCGGGATCGCGAATTTCAAACACGTCAAAACAACCGCCAGGACAACTTTAAAGTTCAACCCAATTGCCAACACAAAGCACAGCACAACAAACGCCAGTTCGAACGCGAGTTCATTTCGAACCTTACGAAAAACGGTAGTTGTTTTGTCGCTGTCCGGCGGCGATTCGGATTCTTGTTTGGCATCGTCCATTGAACATATTGTAAGCGAATCCAAAAAAAGAACATTCCAACTCTGATCGTGGGCCAGCGGACTTTGGATTCAAACCGATTTTCGCGATACGTTTTACCTTCGAGAAACGTGCTAGTTGTAAGTCGTTTGTCCACCTTTGCTCAAGCCTGCAAACGGTGTGACGAACGACCAGTTTTGCGGAGGCTTTTCTTCCTTCTCGGGATTCGATTCGACATAGTGGATCGCTTCATCAATTGCAGATTCGTTATCCAAGAACACCTTCCATTGTCGCGCGGCCCACATTGGCGGAAGCTTCCCGCTTGAAGTTTTGTATTGCTTCAATGGGTGTAGAGCCGTCTGTTTCAGCTCCCGAGTCGCAGCCCCTTTGAGTAAGTTCGCAATCGTTTCGACATTGTAAGAGTGTCTCGCAAGTACCAGATGCGTGTGGTCGGGCAAAATCGAACAGGCCCAAACGGTGTAGTTGGCGATCGCGATTTTAGTCGCAAAGCCTCGCCCAATTCCTGCGGCTTGAATTCCCGAAAGCACCACGGGAGGAAATTTCAGAGCCTGTTTGGCATCTTGGCGGCGTTGGATTTCATCGCCTGTCAGCTCGTCGAATTCTTTACGCTCCATACTTTGGGTCGCCTTACCGAATCGCGCAATTTCCCAGCGTCGAACATACTCGGACCAAGAACCACGCGGATCGTTTGGCAACCAAAATCCATACATCGGCAGAATCAAATGGTAGCCATGAACCATACGAACAGTTCCAAACACTCCAAGTTTAACGACGAGCCGGAAGGCGACGGAGAGACTCACTTACCACGGCAACCACATCATACCAGTTATCAACAGGAACCATCAAAGTTTAACGACAAGCCGGAAGGCGCCGGCGCGTCGCTGCAAGCGTTGATGGAAAGAACCGCTTAAAAACGCGGTCGCCTGCCGGCTCATCGTTAAACAAAAAAAGCCCGTAGAAACATGAGTTTCCACGGGCTCTTTAAAAGTACCGGCGAGAGGACTTGAACCTCCACGGGGTTGCCCCCAATGGATTTTG
>CAYUWY010000023.1:0-130184 GCA_964448575.1 uncultured Pirellulaceae bacterium | reverse complement strand
ATCTCAAGAATGTTGATGACTTGGTATTAAGGGACAGAGCCTAGGCTACGGTGAACATGGCCCTTGGCCAAAGAAGAATCGTTCCACTACGAGGCGCGACGGAACCGAGACTATCGCCTAAACGGCTCAACAACGACCGGCTCATATCGTGACTCGTCCTGCACCCGCCATCGGATTACTCCAAACGCTTGATGTACGCGAAATAGGCACCGACTGAACTGCCGTCGTCCGCATGGAACTTGGCCGTTAGCTTGGTTCGACCAGCTGGCAACTCGGCCGTGATTACGGCTTCGACTGCGTCATCAGCGAACTCAGCGGATAGACTCTTTCCCGCGATCTCAACCGTCGCTTTGTTTAGTCCAACGAACTTTCGCCCCTTGGTTTCTCGATAAGCCTTCATACCAGGGACAGGTTTTCCCGGTTCCATTCCAACGTTAATGCCAACGTTGGCTTCTTCGGGCCAACGACGCAAGCGGATTTCATACTTGGCAGTTTGTGTCACGTTCACATTCCAAAAACCCATGGCGGCTTTTTTGTCTAACCCTTGTCGAATGTGCGACTGATTCCAAGGCGTTGTACCTGTTGTGATCCAATCGTGACTGGTAAGCCGCGCCGGATTGTCGTTTTCATGACCAAGATAAATCGCCGTATCCTTTTTGAAAGTCGGCTCCAACTCTTCCCACCAACCAAAGTAAAAATCTTTGAGCCGCCGTACCTCGGCAGGATAAGCCGCTGCGACATCCGTTTTTTGTCCCGGATCAGCTTTGATATCGTAGAGTTCCTTGCCGTTAATCAAACGCCAACGAGAAGTCATCACGCTGCTCTTACGCCAGACGATTGGATCTTTTACACGCTGCGAATCGGTCACCAAAATTCGGCTATCCCAATCGACTTTCTCATCGGGAGTGCCGCGAAGCAGACTGGAAATACTGCGTCCATCGAAATCGACGCCTTTGGGTGATTCAATTTCACAAAGGTCAATCAGCGTTGGCAAAATATCGACGGCATGCGTAATCGGCGCGACGTCCAGCGGTTTGTCCAATTTTCCAGCGGGCCACCGAACAAAGAACGGAACGCGATGGCCGCCATCGTATTCACTGCCCTTTTTTCCACGCATCTGAGCGTTAAACACTTTCGCGCCCGATGCCGTTCCGTTGTCTGTTGTGAAAATAAAGATCGTATTCTCAGCAAGTCCTTCTTCCTCCAAAAACTTACGCATCTCGCCGACGTTGTGGTCGATGTTGGCAATCATTCCGAAAAAATTTGCCACGCGAACATCGTTGCCTTTCTTGTACGGCGCTGAAAATTCCTCCGGGCAATGAAACGGGCCATGCGGCGCGTTGGTGGAAACGTAAGCGAGAAATGGCTTGCCGGCTTCCTTTTGAGCTTTAATAAACGTTTTTGCGTAATCGAAAAACACATCGCTGCAGTATCCCTTGACCTCTTCGGGTTTTCCGTTGTGCCAATAGCTTCCGTCAAAGTACGCGTTGTTCCAGTAGTCAGGCGTCTGCCCTACGCCACCACCACCGTGACGAAGCACTTCGGTGTAACCGCGATCCTCGGGGCGAAACGGGTAATTGTCACCAAGATGCCATTTGCCAAACATGCCAGTCGCGTAACCGTTGTCTTTGAAAACTTGCCCGATCGTCGGTTCGTCCTCGCGAAGCATACTGCGGCCCATGATCGTATGCCACACGCCCGTTCGATTTGTCCAATGGCCCGATTGCAATGCGGCACGCGTGGGTGAACAAGTCGGCGCGACGTGGTAATCGACCAATCGAACTGACTCTTTGTAAAGGTCGTCGAGATTAGGCGTTTTCAAAACCTTATTGCCATGACAACTCAAATCGCCGTAGCCTTGGTCGTCGGTGATCACAATCACGACGTTAGGTTTCGCTTTTTTCGAATCGACGTTTGCGGTTTCGTTTTCATTGCCAAACGCCGCGTTGCATTGAACGCTTGTAAAAACGAAGCCGACCAACAGGGCTAACAAAAAACTTCGGGAATTGTGACCAGTCATGGATACTCTTTAGAAAACGGATTGCCAGACGAATTTTTGAAGTTGTATATGCTGTGTTTTTTTGACTGCTACTTTTTTGGGGTTTGTTGATAGACGCGAACAAAATCGACTTCCATTGTGGAGGGCCAAATTTTGTCTTCAACGCCTTCTTGCCCGCCCCAGCTACCACCCACCGCAACATTCAACAGGAAAAAGTGCGGTTTGTCGAACGGCCAACTCTTTGCATCAAAATCCTCTGGCCGATCGTAAGTAAGTTTAACATTATCGGGCTCGTCAGTGTAGAAAACGACTTTGTCTTCAGACCACTCCAGTCCATAAATGTGAAACTCAGACTCAATTGTTTCCAAATCCAGTGGCCCAGTGTCGACTTGCGTTTTGTCTTTGTGATTGCGAGCCTTGCAGTGAATCGCCGAGTGCATTTTGCCTTTGCGATAACTCACGTACTCGAGGATGTCCAATTCACCGCAGTCAGGCCAGCCAGCCGAATTGATATTTTTGCCAAGCATCCAAATCGCGGGCCAAACACCTTTGCCTTTGTACTCCGGCATCTTGGCGCGGATTTCCATTCGACCGTAGGTAAACGACTCGATGCTGTTTAGCCGTGACGAAGTGTAATCGCCCACCTTCTGGCCTTCTCCCGTTTTCTTCGCGGTGATTTTTAACAAGCCATCTGTAACTTGCGTGTTGTCGCCCGCGGTGTAATTTTGCAATTCCTGATTCCCCCAGCCCCAATCTCCCGTTTCGTGTTTCCATTTTGCAGAATCAATTTTGTCGCCTTCGAATTCATCCGCCCAAACCAAATTCCATCCCTCGAATTTGTCACTGCCCGGGCCATCGATGGCTTTTCGTGGAGCCGGTTTCGCGGCCTTTTTCGGCGCATCCGTTGAAGATTGATTGCAACCAGAAACGAACACGAACAAAATCAACAAAAGAATATTTTGCGGACGCACATGGGATAGAAATTTGGACATTAACAATTGCTTATATGAAGAAATAAAAGTTACAAAATGGAGCGATCAAAACTCCGAATCAATTTTTAAGTACGCATGTACTTAGGTCCGCTGACATAAGGGTTGCCAAGCAAGCAATAACGCAACAGCCGATTTTTCGCACTCGTTACGCCGATACGTTTCGTGGTTTTGATCAAGTCAGTCGCAATTGTAATCGCTGAATTTTTGCTTCCAATAGCTTGTTCAACCCAAACCGTATTTCCGGCAGTCAAATCGTGCAGGTTTAAGGTCCGGTCAATCGCAAAGGTTTGACATAAACAGCCTGGCCCGGTGGTCAAACGCTTAAGATCGTCTAACCCACGTCGTTTTTTCATCGTTTCGATGCCGTCGATTGGCTCAAGTGCTCGAATCAAAACGGCGCAACCGACTTCGACAGCATCAGTCACAATATTGAAACAAAATTTAGCGTGGATCGGATAGACGTAAGCCAACCCAGGCTGGCCAAACATGACTTCGGTTCTTGGCGTTCTGGATTTAGAAGCGTGACAAGCCGAATCGCCACGCGGTAAATAGGCTTCCGTTTCAACGATCCGGCCTGAAGTGCGAATGCCCTTGGTTTCAGAAACGAGCGTCATTCCTAAAAGTTCTCGCGCAACCAAACTGGTTTCGCGAGCGTAAAATTTCTTGGGAATTGGATTGGACATTGGCGCGTAAATTTCATTTGAGCTCTGAGAACCCCCGTTAGGCTACGGCAAGCTCCCGCAGATAGCTCAGGGGCTCGATTTTACTTTAAGTGTTGCCCGGTACGACAGGATTGCACATATCAACCCGACCAATACGCCCAACTCACTTAAGGCTCCGACCCACTCGCCGCTTGCAGCAATTTCCTGTGAAATCAATGTAGGGATGCCAACCGTGGCAATTAATACGCCGACGAATATCAGCGCCGCTCCGACAAATGCGATAGCGTGAGCAAATATCCTGCGGCCAACTCCGACATTTTGCTGGTCGCTGCTTTCCTCCTTGCTTTTTTGGGGAGGTTTGTATGGGTTGTCTTGAGTCATGCTTTTTCCAAAAGTTTGAGAAATTGCGAATGTGAAACGAGGAGCGTTTTCAGTTGTTTTGCTCGTTTGCTTTTTCATCAATCGCGTCGTCTTCCTTTTTCACGCTTAAGAAAGGATCTACCAATAACCCCAATTCAGTGGCCTCTTTGGAGCCAGCTTTCACGCCCCAATAAAGGACTAAATCACTTAGCATAAAGTTGTCAGGGCCGCCGTCGTCATCCGCGTTACTAATCCCAACTGAAGAGAGCACAATGCCTTGCTCGAGCGGTCGGTACTTAAAAGCCTCATTGGAAAAGGGGTCCAACAACGGTTTTACCAAATACTTTGGCGTCAACACATCAAGCGTTTTTGGATACTCACCTTGGTCCGCTTTGTAGGCTGCCGCCGCCGCTGCGATCTTTACCATTTTCAAAGTCGCTTTATGGCGAACCTCTGTTTCAGTGACGAATCCGCACGCTGGTGTGAACATACAAATCAGGAGTTCGCCAAGCAATTGTCCTTTAACACGCCGTCCGCCAATCAAGGTCTTGGACAAATTCGACAACGAAGCTACCTCTTTCTCCTTTTGCGAGACCGAGACATCATAATTCTCAAAAGCTTTAAGTCGTTCCAAGTCATTTTCGACTTTTGCCGATTCGATCAGTTTGTCAAACCACTCGTTGGTAACCAACAACGCTTGCTCAAAGTCCACAGCTTTGAGTGCAAAATTGGCGAGAGAGTTGGCTTCCTGGCTCCCACCCTGTCCACCCATCAGACTTGCGAATTGGTTGGTGTCTCCACGTCCCAACCCAACGATCGCATCAAGCATGGCGTATCGTTCGGCATATTCGATCCGTTTGCCCAGTCCATCAATCGCCGGAACCTGGTCAATGCGTTGCAAGAAATTTTGCAGCTCGGCTGAACTTGATTTCTGCGACGAAAATATTGTCTTTGCGGCTTCACTCGCGTCCGCAGACACCCCAATGGCACTGAGCTCTTCAACGATCGTGCTGCCTCGGCCAATATGCGAACCAAGTCGGTACATTTCCAAGACCTCATTTAGCGCCTGTTTCGTTTCGCCCTTTTCCAGATGCCGCATTGCGCTAATGGCAAAATATTGCTTCATTGATGCCAGTCTTGAAACGACCGTCAAATCCATCTCCCAAACGGTACCGGATTTTTGAGACACCAACGGCAAGTAGTAGTGCGACCGGCTTAACCCTTCGCGCACCTTTTCCATGGCAGGCTTATTTTGTTGGTACCATTTTTCTACCTCGGGAAACTGGGCTGGCGACCACGGGTGAAGTTGCGCCTGTCCAGCATTTTGCACACTCTTAAGCTGAGGCAATTTACCAACAGGCCACTTTTCAAACTCCACATAGTAGTTTCCATCTTCGGGTAGCGGAGCGATGCCAAGTTTCTCAAAAAACTCGATCGGCAATGCTTTCTCGCGTACGACCGGACCGATCGCCTCCATGATTTTCGCTAACGAATTATTCTCTGACGTCACGCCCTCTGAGTATTTGTCGTTTAAAGCTTGCGCGTAATCCACGTCCCCATTTGAATCCAGCGGACTGGTAATCACGGTCATTCCCGCTGAAGGATTCACAAGAGCCGTACCTGCTGTTGGCCTCGACCGAAAGTTTAGCACGCCCCAAAACGCGACCATTGCCATCAACACGATGAACAAGATCATCAAAATCTTAAAGCAGCCAAAGTTCTTTTTCGAAGTCATCAATCGTTCCGTTGAAAGCTCAAATGCAATCGGAGGCGTCACCAACACACGGGGTTAGTTGCATTAGAGTCCATGGCCCAGTCACCGTAAAACCGATTTTTCATTCATCTAACTTTATTCAACAGCGAAATCACACGTCGATTGTTTTCGCTGCCGCTTAAACCTTGCTTGACGATCAACTATGATACTTTCTCGTTTGGCGCTTCATTATTGAAGTCGCACAATTCAACATTACAAAAATCGAAACGAATCACGATGAATAAAACACGGCCACGTTCGCTTGAACTACTTAACTTGCTTTTGCTTGTCTCAGTTTTCGTATCGATGATCGGAATGCCAGCCGGCCAATCGGCTTTGGGTCATGAATTGGCAAGCGAAATGTCGGAAGCCGCAACTTTGTTTTTAAAATCGCTTGACGAAAGCCAGGCCAAATCCGCCACGTTTGAATTCGACGATGAGTTAAGAAAAGACTGGCAGTTCATTCCGATGGAGCGAAAAGGGCTTGGGCTAAAATCGCTTAAAATGCATCAACATCACTTGGCGATGTCGCTTGTGCAAACCGCGCTCAGCCATCGCGGGTTTTCAACCTCGATGAAGATCATGGTGCTTGAGCAAGTCTTGCATGAGATGGAGAATCAAAGCCCCAAACGTGATCCAGCAAAGTATCACCTGTTCTTTTTCGGCACGCCTTCTGACAAAGCGACGTGGGGCTGGCGCATCGAAGGCCACCATCTCTCGATTAGCTTCACCATCGTGGAAGGCAAAACTGTCGTTACCACTCCAGCTTTTTTCGGCACCAGTCCAGCCGAAGTTCGTGAAGGGAAACTTGCTGGGCTACGACCGCTTGGCGAAGAAGAAGATCTTGCACGTGCGTTGGTCAAGAATTTGACCGTTGAGCAAAAAGAAAAAGCCGTTTTGAAAACCAAAGCCCCCAGCGAGGTTATCAATGGTCCGGGACGAGTGGCTCAACCGCTTACGCCAAACGGAATTGCTGTCAGTGAGATGTCAAAAGCACAA
Organism: uncultured Pirellulaceae bacterium; assembly: GCA_964448575.1. Lineage (GTDB taxonomy): Bacteria > Planctomycetota > Planctomycetia > Pirellulales > Pirellulaceae > Mariniblastus. Next base: position 123,419 of record CAYUWY010000023.1, on the reverse strand, counting down.
ACGGAGATGCTTAACCAATTGATCGCGACGCACCTTGGCAAGTTCCGTGCTGAGCTAGCGGCCGACGATTTGAAAAAAATCACAGACGCTGGAATCGAAAAAGTGCACTTTGCGTGGGCCGGGAAAATCGCCAAAGGCAAGCCACACTATTTTCGCGTGCAAGGCCCGACTTTCATCATGGAATACGACAACACGCAGAACAAAGCGAATCACGCACACGCAGTATGGCGCGACTTTAAAAATGACTTTGGCGAAGACCTCTTAAAGAAGCACTACGAGACAGTGCCGCATGAAGAAAGCAAAAACGAAGCCAACGACAAGTGAATCGAGTTACGTGAATCGCCACACCAACGTTGGTGACGCGACATATACTTACGACGCCAACAGTAACAAATTGTCCGAGTCTTGGACTGGGCCCATGTCAAGGAATTTCATCACTCAAGACGGAAACCAACGGTTGCGATGATGACGACCTGACGATTGCAGTCGCTCCCGGGACGATCGTTATCGATGCCCAAGCCCAATTTGGTGATCAAGGATCTTGCTGTGGCTGTTGCAATATTCGATAGCAACGTGGAACCACCCAGGTGTATTCATCTTGTCAAAGCCACTAAATCTCGATGTTAGGAAATCCAATGATCCAATAACAAAGTACCATGTGAATCAATGTAGTTTTTCTCTCGTTGCCCGTCATATTCTTCGTTATTTTGGTCGCTGAAACGTCGTGTTACCAAAGCAACCCCCTCTTTAAATCTAAAAATATCATCGAATTCGTGATCACCAAAAAAATGCCCGCATTCGTCGGCTAAACGAACTCTGCGAATTCCCTCCTTATCCACTTGGCCCAATCGGAAGCGGTTTTCCCCAACGGATTCGGCAATTTCGAATTCGGGCTCGACCACCCACTGTCCATCTACATTCATCAGGCCCCATTTCGAATGTTCATTCTTTACCGGAACCGAGCGACTCTCAAAATGATATCCGATATCGCTTGCATTAAGTTTGTAAACATCTTCTCCTTTTCGGTTGACCCACCCAACAGATTGATCAGAGAAAACAACTGGAATCAGGCCCTCATTTTCTTGATGAACAGCTTTAAACTTTCGTTCTGAGACTTGTTCCCCTTTTTCGTTAACGATTACCATCTTCTCGTTTCCTTCCCAATCGATTGTGCCACCTGACATGACACCGTTTTGATGAAATTGAAGGATTTGAAAAAATGGTTCACCTACTATTTTTCCACGTAAGTCGATTCGTCTTTGAACTTTATCAGTTGGCTTGACCTTAACAACTGCACCTGAACAGTCCATTGGTGTTGACCAGGAAAAATTCGGCTTGATCGCAATATTCCCCGCTTTGTCCACATATCCGTATCTGTCTTCCTTTTCAATCAGCAGAAGACCATTTGAAAATTTTGTGAAGCAATCGATTCCAGGAAGAGAGACTTCTTCCAACGTCTGTGTATTAACCAAAACCAAAGACGTATTCGATGTTGAAGCAACCGCAACCCCTTCGCTTGAAGCACTTGCGTAGGAAAACTTTGGCTCAACGACAACATCACCGTTGGTTTTCATGAGGCCAAATACATTGTTTTTTGGCTCTAAAAATGGAATTAACAAAGAAAACGGGGACAGGTCCATTTTAAACTTTCTTAGGTCGGCCAGGCCTTCGCATTGTTGCTTCGAGCGCCAACGTTTTGGCCGTTTTTTGTTTCCATTCTCTGCTTCCATATGGCGCGCCGCGAACAACACTTTGCCTCAACGATTCAAGCTCGGCGGCATTGGCAGGTTTGTTGACGTATTCTACCCAATTGCGTGGCTTGGAGATTGGCAAAGAATAAGGGGACATTGGGCAAAGAATAAGGGGACATTGTACTTTTTAATGCCCATTAGCTTGATGAAATTCAAGGATGCTTGATTGACGAAATCAAGATCGGCAGAATTAGCGGTAGATTTCTTGGGGTGAGGAACATTCCACCAAGTCACGTGAATCGCGATCAGTTTCGACACGTTCCGGAATTACAAACGCCCATGCTTAGTCACAACGCCAAGTCGACCACTAGGGCGAAAAGACCGGAACGTAGTTGAACGGGATCTGCAAAATGATGCACGACATCGCTGTTCCGAATTCGGGACCAACACGAGAATCTGCCCAAGTCCCATCGCGGCTTCGTTTTGTATCAATTAGCTCATCACGAATTAGCGGATACCAAGTATTCCAGTACTCAGGATGTTGCAACTGTGCGTGCCACATCGCTTGGACGGCATAGTAGTGAGCGTAGTAATAGTTCATCGGGCTCACTTCCTGACGAGTCGCTTTGCCAGGTCGGTGTTTGTATATCCATTCCAGAGATTTTTCGATCTTCGGGCCTTCGTAAATTCCCGCGCTATAATAAGAAACCACTCCGGCGGCCGTTAGGGCCAAACTAATTCGTCCGCCTTTTTCGGTGTACTGAAAACTTCCGTCATTTTCTTTGTAACATTTGTCAACGTATTCGATCGTTTTCGTTCGGACTTCATCGGAAACTTGAAAGCCTGCACTATGGGCTGCACGCAACGCCATGACTTGGCAGATCGTAATAGAAAGGTCAGCATCTCTGGCCACCGGTTGGTAGCGCCAACCGCCCAAGTTGTTTTGGATCTCGCAAGTCATCTTGATCGCTTTGGCGAGTTTCTTTTCAAGCTCTCTTTGTTTCGACATCCCGTAGACTTGACTCAGATACAACATCGCGTACCCGTGCCCGTACATGTTGGAAAATCTTCGGGTTGTGTCGTTTTCCGAGATGTATCCAGAGGCTCGAACGTTTTTCAGAATGAACTCGGTGCAAAGTTTAATGTTCTTTTGATATGGGCCCGAAACAGGTGTTGAACCGTTGCACAAAAATGCAAGTCCAGCCAACGCAGTGACCGCCACGCCGGCTGCATAGCCCGCAGTTCCAAACGCGCCTCTTTTGTTTCCTTCGCTTATTTGTCTGTGGGCAAGGTATCGCAGTCCTTGATCGATCGCCCCGCGCGTTTTTCGAGTCATTAACTCTTCTACGGACTTTACTCTTTCCTTTCCGACAGACACTGTGTCGTCATTGGTAGCTCCTGATGCAAGAGCCAAAGCACCACTTAGCGGAAGCAAAGAACCCGCTGCGGCCAAAGAAGAACCTTTGAGAAATGTTCGTCGATCCATGAGACTCTCGCAACGATATCAATAGTCAAGAATAGAGTAAGAATGGGGAAGAGTTAAGGAACCGATCCACCAACCGAAATTATATCGGATTTTTACAACAAAGCCAAATTTTGAACACTTAGGCTAAATGAAAGTTCCGTGTTGCCACGAAAAACGGTCTTAAAGTCACGGCCTAAAATCAAATGTCATGAGAATGTAATTCTTCTTCTGGTTGAACTCGCACTTTAATTGCCCTGATCTCAGCGACTACTTTGTAGAGTTGAAAAGATCTGAAACTTCTTCAGCCGACAAAGCTCGATTGTGAAGCGAAACCTCATCCATTTCGCCGTGCCAATAAAAATCAGAATTTTCGCCACCAAGTGTAAACGGGTCTTCCGAGTAATCGATCGTGCCGCCCTTTGGAACTGCCTTGCTCCCGACCCGTTTGCCGTTAGCGTACAGGACAACTTCCTTTCCATCAAAAACACCACTGAGATGCGTCCACTTTTTTGCAGGAAGCCGCGTTTTAACAACGTGCTGATTGTAACCGTTGACATAAAAATGAATGTTGTCGGTGTCGCCATCCATGTAAACAAAAGCAAAACCACCCAGCCATCCGTCGTGCTTTGACAATCCGCCAATAAAGCAATATTCGCCATCACGCTCGCCTGGCTTCATCCAAGCCGAAAAAGTAAATCGTTGCAGTTGGAGTGCCGCATGATTCTTGGTCTTCAAACATCGCTTGCCCGCAAATTTAATTCCGCGACTGAACTTCGAGTCGACGCGCGTGATTCCGTCACCGATTCGACCGTGATGGATGGACCCAGCTTTATTATCAACCACGTCGTCGGCGACGCCTTCAAAGTCATAATAAAGAACCAGTCCATCGGAAATCACTGGGGACGCGCCACCACCAGAAATGAAACGCAAAGTTTGCAAGCCATCAAAAGGCAGTTTGACTTTGCCGCCAAGAAAACGAACATCGATTGGCGGATTCAAAACGCGACCTGAATACCGATCACGGTTCTGCATCTCAATCACAAAGTAGTCATTGGTTTCGTTTTTAGGTTTTTTGGATAAGCGCAAAGAGCGAATGTTCTCAATCGGAATCGCGACCTTTCCAAAACCCAGATCCACATCGATACTTGTCACATCAGCGAATCCGATGATGCGAGTCTTGTCCCGCATGTCAAAACGAAATTTGTGTTCGGTCACTTCACTTGGCGCGTTTTTTTTATTCATCGAACTGGCAGTCGTCGATGCCAATTCTTGACCACAACATGGATTTGCAAATGCAGAAAATCCGATCGCAAAAATACTCAAGCTCACTAAAGTCAGCGACGCCAAACTCATCGCTTTAAAACTTGACGCTCGATAATTCGTACCAGCAAAAATCAAATCAGCCATTCGCCGCAGCGGCAACCAGAAAATCTTTATCGTCGAAGAGCAGCCCGTTTTTGCGCTCAAATCAGGCGAGAGTGCGTCAGTGTTGGCAAGCTTATTCATCATCAGCCCTTGCAAATATTCATTTGCGATCCAGCATTGGAGTTGTAAAGTCTTGCTTCGATTATACGATTGACGTGTAAATTCGAGAAACTCAATTTTGGGATCTTTGTGTCGTTCGAATTAACAAATTACTTCCCTGAATCCGATTTCCGCTTGCGATATCGGGTAAAATTCTCAATTCGGATTTTCATAAGTAGTTTTTCGACTACAAATTTCCATCTGACATCCATCACAACGAGGCTTTCATGAAAACTCAAAAACTCACAACCCTATTTGCGATCGCCATCGTCGGATTGGCTTTTGCGAATGTAAATATTGCCCAGGACGAGAAAGCAATGAAAACGGAATCAGTCTTACTGAAGGAATGGATTGGCCCTTACGGCGGCGTGCCCCCTTGGCGGCAAGTCAACGTTGACGAGTTCCTCGGAGCGTTTGACGCCGCGTTCGAGATGTCTACAAAGGACATCGAAGCGATCGCCAACAATCCTGATGCACCTACATTTGAAAACACTCTGGTTGCACTTGAGAAAGCAGGCAAAGCCCTTCAACGCGTGCAGACCATTTTTGACGTGCATACATCCAACTTAAAAGTCGGTCCGATTGCGGACATCGAAAAAGCCGTCTCACCGAAAATCTCAAAGCACTTTGATTCGATAACCCAGAACGTAAAATTATTTTCTCGGATTGAGAAAGTTTTCAACGGCGACGAAATGAAAACGCTTACCGTCGCTCAAAAACGTTTGGTTAAAGACCGTTACGAATCGTTTGTTCGACAGGGTGCTCGACTGAACAAGGAAGAGAAAGAGAAACTATCTGACATCAACGCACGACTTGCCGGATTGTTTGCTTCGTTTGATGAGAAAGTTCTCCACGACGAAGAAAACTACATCACTTGGATCAACAACAAAGAGCAACTCAAAGGCTTACCCGATAGCGTCGTTGCTGCGATGAAGACCGTTGCCGCAAAACGAAATGCGGACGGCAAAAATTTGGGTGAGTGGTGCGTCACCAATACTCGCTCGTCAATGGATCCGTTTTTGACTTATGCCGACGACCGAAAACTTCGCGAAGTCGTTTGGCGGAACTATTACAGCCGGGGCGACAATGGTGGCGAGTACGACACCAACGAAACAATCAGCACGATTTTGAGTCTGCGAGCCAAGCGTGCAAAGTTGCTCGGCTACGATACACATGCTCATTGGCGTTTGGAACCACAAATGGCTGCCAAGCCTGAGAACGCGATGAAGTTGATGCTGGCCGTTTGGCCCAAAGCCGTCGCGCGAGTTAAAGAAGAAGTCGCCGACATGCAAAAGATCGCCGACGCAGAAGGCGCGGGGATCACCATTGAGCCCTGGGACTATCGTTACTACGCCGAAAAAGTTCGCAAAGCAAAATACGATTTAGACCTGAACGAAGTAACACCGTATTTGCAATTGGAAAAACTTCGCGAAGGCATGATGTGGGCAGCGGGCAAGCTTTACGGATTTGAATTTGAAGAAGTCAAAGACGTTCCCGTTTTCGAAAACACCGTTCGCGTTTGGAAAGTCTCTCGCGAAGGCAAGCACGTTGGATTGTGGGTTTTTGATCCTTATGCCCGCCGTGGAAAACGAAGCGGTGCCTGGATGAATGCTTATCGTTCGCAGGAAAATATTGACGGACCGTTGACGCCGATCGTTTCCAACAACTCAAACTTTATGCAAGGCAAAGAAGGTGCTCCGGTTTTGATCTCCTGGGATGACGCGGTCACTTTGTTTCACGAGTTTGGCCACGCGTTGCACGGTTTGTGTAGCAATGCAAAATATCCTTCGCAATCGGGAACTTCGGTCGCTCGCGATTATGTCGAATTTCCATCGCAGTTGAATGAGCACTGGCTTTCAACTCCCGAAATTCTGGAAAAGTTCGCCGTACATCACGAAACAGGCAAACCGATTCCGGCGGAGCTTTTGGCGAAAATTAAAAAAGCCTCCACGTTCAATCAAGGATTCAGCACCGTCGAGTATCTTGCAAGTGCGTTGATTGATATGAAACTACACTTGGCAGGCGATGTTAAAATTGATCCTGACAAATTCGAGAAGGAAGCTTTGGCTGAACTTGGGATGCCTAAAGAGATTGTGATGCGGCACCGAACGCCGCAATTTAGTCACTTGTTCTCAAACGACGGTTACTCGGCTGGCTATTACAGTTACCTTTGGTCAGATGCGTTGACTGCGGATGCGGCTGAAGTTTTTGAAGAGGCGGGAAGCTATTACGACCCAGCCACTTGCAAAAGCCTGTACGACAACATCATGTCGGTTGGAGATACGATTGATCCTGCCGAGGGTTTCCGTCGATTCCGTGGCCGCGACGTGGACACAAAAGCTCTGTTGCGAAAGCGTGGTTTTCCAGTCGATTAAGCTTCTGGCGGACAGCTGTTCGCCACGGCTTAAAACCGGGCGTCGATTAAAATCACGGCAAGTTAAGTTTTCAAGGCGATCGTATTCTCAATACGGTCGCCTTTTTTAATGTCTGGTCGAAGCAACTAATTTTGAAACGACTTAATCGCAGTTCGGGCTTCATCAACTTTCGCTTGAAACATCAAATCAGAAATTCGATCCAGCTCTTTCAATTTCATTTCACTGTTGTCCTTTTTCTTTCGAAGCTTGAACAGCTCAAGCGGCAGGCGAAGATCATCGAAAGTAAATTGAAACGAAGTCTTGGTTGTGTCCGTGTTGCTTTTAACTTTTGCTTGAATCCGTTCAAGGTATCGGTATCCAAATTCCTCCGTTGGCTCGATCATTGTGCCTTCGCCGTAATCATTCCAGGTCGCCACTTGTACGATGGAAGCCTTTGAATCGAAAGCCAACTCCAACGTCTCGTCAAACGTTTTTCCGTTTCGGCCATCCAGATAGCCAAAGCTCTCGTGAAGGTTAGCTTGTTTGTAGATGTCGTGAAATTGTGCAAACGCGGTCGCGATCACTGGCTCAGGCGTTTCCCCTTCTGCGCGGTTGTACAGATCGGATAAGTATTTTTGCCACGTCTCGGTCGAAATATCTTTGCCACCAGACACAGGAATCCACCCCAGCGAGCCGTCGAACCCGGCCGCAGCCGTGAGATGTGGCAAACCATGCAACGTAGAATTATGGGTAAGCCCCGCCCGCATCTGTTGCCAATCGTCTTTTTCAAAATGCTGTGGTCCAAACACAAGCAAAATAGGATTTCCATTTCGGTCTTTCACGTACGACTTGCTGGGAAACCAATTTTTGTCGATCCAGTTAAGATCTGCTTGGCCTTGCTTGAGCGAGTCTTCTTGCTTGATTATTTTGCCGGCAATCATCTGCTTGACCGATTGGTCTTCATAACAAATTGCGAACTTAAGATTCGCTTTTTCGATGAACTGGATCAAATGCAAAGTGTTGCGGTGAATATCCGGGTAGTCATTGGCTTTTGAAACGCCGTACCAATCGACAACCACGCCGTCGATGCCAGCGAACTTCATTTGTAGGACTTGGCATTCAAGCACATGCGGGTCGTTTGAATCGTAGGCACCCAAAAGTGGATAGTAATGCGATGCGATTTCACGACGACCATTTTTGTTTGTCTTAGCTGGAGAGAAGTGATTCATGGTCCAATGCCAACCCCATGAATTGGAATCCGGTTTGGCGGAATACCAAGGCATGTAATGCACGAGAGTTGTTTTCTTAAGCTGTGCGTTTGCGTTGTTGGCAAGAAAAAAACAGATCAGAAGTGCAAATGCGATTGTGGCGAGTAGGTATTTCATGGCAGGCTGGTTTAGAGTTAGGCTCTCTGCAAATGGATTTTCATGTTCGAGACGTGTAAATGAACACACTTCAATCGCTGGTTCGAACATATGATCTTAAGCGAATACACAAGCATTGAGTTCACATGAAACCGAAAACCATCATCTTATCCGTTTTAGCCATCACCGTATTGGCGTTTGTGGCTTGGTTTGGATATGGGCGGACACCAGGCGTTGGAAAAATTGTCTTGCCGTCAGCGGTAACGGACGAGAGCGGAAGTGAAGTTGCTGACTACACGGTGTTTTTGAACTTAACCAAAACTGACGCGAAGGAATTGGATCAGTATATTGCCGAAATCGATCGGACTTGGCATCCCGGCAGCGCGACCATGTTGTTGGAAATGACTCAGGTTGCGAAATTCCATGTCTCTCGTCAAAAGATTTTTGAGTTACTGGAGAAAAGGTCAGGCGAAAAGTACGGTGACAAAAGCTCAAAATGGTTGCAATGGATTTGGGCACAGGAATATAAACCACATCCTCAGTACAGCCAATTTAAACACGATCTCTATCGCCGACCTGATTCGCGGTTTCCTGAGTACTTTGTTGAATCCGACAACCCAGCCATCCGCTTGGACGAATTACGATGGGGCGGTATTAAACGAGACGCGATTCCGCCGCTCAAGAATCCGAAAATGATCTCTGCATCTTCGGCAGCCTTTCTCGCCGATACAGACGTTGTATTTGGCGTTTCGGTCGATGGCGATCATCGCTGCTATCCGCAACGAATCCTGGCCTGGCATGAGTTGTTCAAAGACACGATTGCTGACGTTTCTGTTTGCGGCGTTTACTGAACGCTTTGTGGATCCCTGATCGTGTATCAGACAGAATTCGAAGGAACGCATCATGAATTTGGCACAAGCGGATTTTTGTATCGTTCGAATACGCTGCTATACGACCACGCGACGAAATCACTTTGGTCAACACTGAAAGGCGAGCCTGTCGTTGGTCCTTTGGTTGGCAAAGGCATCAGTTTGAAACGACTCTCTTGTGTTACATCCACATGGGGGCAATGGAAAACAGACCACCCAGACACTACGGTGCTTTCGCTCGATACCGGTTATAAACGTGACTACGACGAAGGCGTGGCTTACGGACAATATCTTGCGACTGATGAACTTATGTTTTCAATTCCGCAATCCGACGAACGATTGAAAAACAAAGCCGAAGTTCTTACGTTTCATGGCAAAGACGATCAGCTTGCAATCGCGGCGGATTTTTTGATGGAGAACAATGTCTACCATGAAAAAATTGGCGACGTGGATTTTGTAGTCTTGACCGATAAATCTGGTGCGAATCGGGCGTATGCAACCGAAGGAAAGAAATTCAAAAGCTGGGATCAAGATCGAACAGCTGTTGACGAACAAGGTGTCAAATGGAGTTTGACAGAATCCGCGTTGTCCAACTCCAAGAGCGAGTCTCTTGAAAGAGTCTCCGCCCAGCGAGCGTTTTGGTTTGGCTGGCATGCCCAGTTCGAGAATACTCGTCTGGTTAAGTAGGCAGTTGAAATACTGTTTGACAACTACAACTAAGCCGGCAGGCGCGGTCGCTCAAAATCGCGGCGTAGATGCGGATTTCCATGCCTTATCCTCTAAACCCTCCCAACAAGCCACTTCTCAACGACTGATTATTCAGTAGTAATTGGCTACTCCTAACTGTTTCGCCATGTTCCCAAATTTCTCCTGCGAGATCCTGAACGTTTTTATTGCGAAAATCGAGCGGCGCCTGTACGATCAGATCAAGTGCTTCCTCAACTTCCATTGGCTAAATACTTATGCTTCGCTTGAAATTCAATTCACTCAATTCAATTGTTCTGCTTCTCATTTCCGTTGTTGCAATTTCGATTTCGGTGCCGACCAAAATTTTCGGGCAAACCAAAGTCGAAACCGATGAAACCGTCAGGGTTTACCATCTCGGCTGGAGAGACGGATACGTCGTCGACGTAAAGAAAAAAGAGGTACTTGTTGAGTTTGAATTTGCCGGCTCGTCGCAACAGAAAGTTTTCAACCGAAAAAACGTCCGACGAATGTACGAAACCGAAGCGATCGACTTTGGCCGAATGTGGGAAAGCACTTCAGGCACAAAAATCGACGCTGCGATGCAGGATTCGTACGACGGCAAAGTCCTTTTGATTCGTCCTGACTTGACGACGTTGGAAGTCCCACTGGACAAATTAAGCACCAGAGACAATTCCTACGTCAAGAAAATGCAAAAGAGTTTTAACGCGGCGGTCGCGCGGGGGCAAATTCCGGCTCGCACTCCTACACTACCCGAAATCGAAAACTTCGAAGCTTCGTTCGGTTCGACTTCCACATTTGGCGAAGGCTCTCAGACTTCGATCGAGCCATTGGGTGAGATCCCGAGCTACCTAACGAGTTTCCAGCAAAAGGGGCTTGGCTTTACGATGACACGGAAAGATCAGGACTTGGTCGCCGTGATTCCCGTCGGCGGTCCAGATCAATTGGTCCTGATGACGGCTCGAGAGAACAACTGGATCCGAGGAGAAGACAATTTTCAATCGCAGCTTTACTGGGCTTCGCTGAAAAAGAAGAAGGTCATGGCCTCAGTTATGATTACGCCCGAAGACTACGCCGTCGATTACGACCCAAGTCGCCGTTTGCTACTGACTTTTAATCGTAAAGACTTTGCCGACGACGATGACGAACAGGATCACTATACGCTTTGGAAACTAAAGGCTGGTGAATCAAAAGCCGAGCCCTTGATCCGGTGGGCTGCCAAAGGCGTTCGGTGGTCGGAAGCCATTTTCGCAAAGATCGTCAATGAGCGAGTTGTCATTGCCAAATCAGATCGGCAAACTTACGAGGCGTGGGACATTGTAGATAAAAAGTCGCTTTACTTTATGAAATCAAAAAGCTTCTTTGACGCACCGATCGTCATTAGCCCTGACCGCAGACACTTGATCGTCCCGGAAGACGGTCAACTGAGTGTGATCGATGCGAAGACTGGCGAATTGGCGATGGGATTTTCGGTCGACGATCGCCATGTTTCTGGAGCCAACATCAATCCCGCCGGCACAAAACTGGCAGCGCTGTCAGAAAGAAATATTTATGTCTGGGATCTTGAGTCGGGCAACAAAGAACCCACGGTCTATCCCGCTCCACTAATGGGTTCGCCCTTCAAAGCACGCGTCGAATGGATTGATGACGATCATATTTTGGGTGAAAGCCATCAAGAGCGGATTCTGTATCGGCTTTCCTTGCAGCTCCCGATTTGGAGCTACCGAATGGACGTCCGCGACTATTTCCTGAATCGGGATCCATTGAAAAACTTGGTGGTCAACGGAATGTTCTTTTACGTCGCCCAACCTGATCCGTTCTCTGGATCAATCGCTGTCGGAGCCGTGAGTCTTCCGGGACCTGGAGTTAATGAAGTCGTAGGCGAAGTCCAGCGGGAAGAGCTTTATATCTTGAAAAAAGGTACGCCAGTCGGATTAAGCATCGGAAGTGTTAGTGACTCCGATTCGGTTGAACAATGGCTTGGCGAAAAAGTTGAAGCCAATGGATGGGTTCTTGATGACAATGCTGAAATTCGAATCCACGCTGAAATGGGAATCGGTGAATCACAAACGGTCACCTACACGAAAATGGGCGGCTTTCGAAAAAAAGGCAACGATACGACCGTCTCATTTCGACCACACTATTCGCGAATCAAAATCAAGAAAGGCGATACGATTATTTGGCAAACCGGAACGTCAACTGGAGCACCGCCTGTAATCAGCGGCACGAACTTTCAGCAGAAGATCAACGGTTACCAGAAACCGAACTTACGGTTTTTCCAAAACGTAAAGATTGATCCGAAAATTATCGATCCAAAATTCAGTCGTGGATTCGGCGTTTCCAAGCTTGGCTTGAGAGGCATCGAAGTCGTTTCGACAACGCCGCCCGGACGTGAAGACGATCCGCTGGCAGCGGCTGACAAAGTCGAAGAAGATCAGAAGAAATCGGAAGACGAACGGAAGAAGAAAGCCGAATCCGACTCAAAGGCTGGCGGAGGCGCAGATCCATCACGCGGCTCGTTCCGAGGTGGAAGAAGATAGGTGACTTTCACTATTTGACTTTAACTACTCACTTGCCAAAATCTATCGTTCCGTTGGTGCCAGTTGGAAAGGATTCGGTTTTCTCATTTGGAGAAAACGTGTGCTTGGGATGAGTATCCAGCCAGGTTTGCCATTTTTTAGCATCGATACCAAATGACTCTCCCGAGAGTTCGATCAGGTGCGCAGCGATAATTCGTCGCCAGCCATCTCGGTCAATGAAATCACTATCGCCGAAGCGATCTAATTTCTCGGGCAATAGCTCGATCAATGCAGCAAACGCTTCGCGACTGCCCTGTTGCCCCAGTGCTTCCAGTGCCGACGTAAGTGGAAAAGGAGCGAGTGATTTCTTCCAGTAATCATCTGGAGCATTCTTGAGCATCTTTAAAGTAGGAGCAACGATACGAGGGTCCTTGAAAGGCGCTAATTCATAAAAGATGAAATTCTTGTTCGTGAAGGTGGGGTCGTTGATCAGCCCAATCAACGCTGGGACTGGGTCTTTCTCTGAAAGACACAACGCCATTCGAATTTCATTTCTTTTTCCAATTGACTTGACCTTCGGAAGTGCTTTTTCCAACTCCTTCTTAATTTTGGGTGTGAGTGCCGATTCTAAGTCCCCGTAATAATGGTCGTCTTCGTCTGATGCAAGGTATAGCTTGACCGCCTCAAGACTTTCCAATCTAAGCAGAGCCTGAAACAAGCGGCGTTGAATTCCGCTATCCTCGTAAACTTTTGACAGCTCAAGCAGTTCAGCTTCAGTCAAACCCATTCGTGGGTCACAAAGAATACGCGTAATCGAATCTGCCATAAAAAAATTATCACCGCGATCTGTGTTTCGCAACGCAAATTCAAATATCGCCTTTTTCGACTTCGGGGTACCGACCTGCGCCAACACATAAGGGATGCTTGAATGAGCAACCACTTTTTTGCCTTGCTTACCAGCCAGCAGATCAATCAAGGTTGGCTCGACCCAAGCAACATCGACTGGATCGTTCGGGTCTGGCTCGCCGAGAAATGGAAAGATACCGAGAGCAAAATATACTTGAAAAACTTCTCCCGTCTCGACGACTAACGCCTCCGAAGGTTTTGTTGCCGCCTGAGACATCGCTCTCAGCAAATACTCTCTACCTGCCGGATCGTTGATCCTGGCGAGAATTGCAGCATACAAAAGTTTAATTTCGTACGTAACATCAGCATCTTTCAAACGCTTCGCAATTTCAGGCTTAATCTTCTCTTTCGAAAGTTGCAAGATCTGAGAAATCGAATTCTGGTTTCGCTCATAAATCAGCTGGATGCTTGTTTCGTTGCCGAAAAGATTTCTTCGAATCGCTTGCTCGGCAACAAGTACTGGAATTCCTCGCTCTGATTTGTTGGCTGTTGACGGCAGCGGTCCAAACTTCTGTGTCCAAGATTTCGGTTTCTCGTCAAACTGGACTCTTGCATCTTTTACAACAAAGGTTGGAATTAGGTCACGGGCACTTCTTAAAGAAATTTGATTTAAGGATGGACGAGACTGTTTAACGAGTCGTCCTTTTACGGTAGCCCGTCGCCCATGAGCATCTGAATTAAATTTTAGCTGAGGCCCGTGGGAACTTATTAGAACAACTCGGTCCTCACCGTAATTGAACCACCAATGGCCATTTAGACTTTGCAAAAAACCAGAAATCTCAACCATTTTGTCAACTTGATCATTAAGATTAACCAACTTCCAAATTGGGCTTGAGACACCAAATTGCTTGTCGTCTATTTCTACAATTGTCCCTGACACAGAAATGTGTTTCCCAGCAAGGGCGGGAGTCCACCCTTTCGCATCAACTAGATGAACCGCAACACCGCTATCTAAAAAATTGACCGTCGGCAATTCCCCGGGTTGCGTCACGCCTTCGAAAGTAACACTACGCCCCACAAACTCGCCAGGCCCCAGTGGCGCGTCTTTGATTGGAGCAATTGTTTTAACGACAAAGTTGCAGATTCGAGTTGGGCCTCCGAGCCGAGCATTCAGGATAGAACCGCTAATTCGAAAGTACCCTTTCGTTTTGTTAATTAATTTCTTGAATCGTTCCCTGTCACTCGCGTCCTGTGCGATCAGATGAAATTCCAGCGCATGCAAATTAGCCCGTTGATTAAGCCTTAGAACTCCGATTTTTGCAATTCCAGGCCCGCGGGAAATGTTGCGGTCGATAAAGCTTCCTTCAATCGTGACGGCCTCCTCAAATTTAATAGTTTGCCCATCTACCTTAAGAGAATCTTGATTGGAGCTAACCTGTGCTTCCGCCGTAATAACAATGACAGACAAAATCGAAAACACGATGATCGTCAAACAGAACTTCATATACCTCTCCAAGTTTTGGTGATTCGAGAAATTGACTCCGAGTAACCACAAACCGAACGCCCTGGCCTTGAGGCCAACGATCCATCGTCCTCGATCGCAAACTCGGATTCGCGTGCATGCTTTTGTTATCTCGCATTTTCATCAGGATGCACGATCGTAACGGACGGGTGCTGAAGGAACCAGTCTGACTCTTTACTTCCCTTTGCATCGAGTCTACCGATGTGGAGGTTGACTGATTCACTAATCAAGCCCTGTTGGGAAGCGAGCGACGTATGAACACCCTCGCCCGTCGGGCAATTTTGATCAGCAACGGATTCCTGATCGAGTAACGCAAATGCTGTCAGCAGATCGGCAAGAGCCAATAGCGCCTTTGAGTCACCATATATTGAGGCATGCGAAACATCTCCTGAAGGATCCGCTACGATTGCCACTGCCAGATTGCTTTTGACTGGAAATTTGACACCGGCGCTATCCTTTGAGACCACCACGGAACCGTCGGAAGATCGAAAGTCATTTTCCGTTTCAAGAATTGTCATACTGTCTCACTGAGTCGGATAAAGTCCATTGATCAGCCAATCGGAATGAATGATTGATCATCCACTTCTTACCACGCACAAGTACGACTTCGCGTTAGGCTATCAAAATTTAATCGTAGTTACGGATTTGGATTTACGGTTGGATTTTGGTTCATCTGGATTTGATATAACCTGAATTTCATCAACGGTATTATTGCCGAGCAAGACTACCGTTCGCCCGTCGGTCAATTCGAATGCATTGTGTGAGGTTGCGTAAGCCATTTGCTGCGGTTCCATCCCGCGTCGTTGCATTTTCGAAATCGCGTCGTGCATTTTCATTCCAGTTGCTAAACTCGTATTCCCTTGCGAACACCCCGTAGTGAGTGTGATTGCAATTAAGACCACAGCTACGATAGCGAATCTGATTGTCACCATTTGATAAACCTTTCTCGTTTGCGTTTGCGTTTTCGCCCCGCTGCTTAGTTGGTAACTAAAATCTCTCGTTGTCGAGATTCCTGTTTTTGAATATGACACCCAACTAACTTGAGCATCCAAAACTCTTGACGAGTTCTGCTACTCGCACTAGCCGATACCACACTTCGCTTGGTTCAGTCCAATCATCAAGGTTCAACCCTGATACATTTTCCAAAAATCGCGTTCGCCGTGATCCATCCGTTGGTTCCGCCCCGATTATTACCGATCAGGAATCGTTTCCCTTGAATCGCCTTGATCAAGTGAATGTATTGCTTGCCCTTTACTTTACACAAAACAATATCGCCGACATTTAGCGCGCTAAAATCCTCGATGGGTGTGACAGTGCAAAGCTGGCCAGATTCAATCTTGCCAACCATCGAACTTCCTCGAGGGCGAAACTGAACCGTCTCACCTTGTTGGAGTTTTGGAATATACTGTGTCGCCCAACCCATGTTCTTTTTAGTCTTTTCCCAGATACACACCGCGACCACCAAGCCGGAACAGGCGATCCTCCACTACTAAACAACGAGCAAGCCCGCATTCACGCGCATCAATTTGTCACCGCACGTTTACGACCATTATACAATCGCCTGAAAACAAATACCCTTGCAGCATTCAGAGTGTAAAAGCCACTGATGACTAAAACAATCAAAATATCCAGCGTAATGCCGCGGTTGACTACGTAAGCCGCACTTGGATTGCTTGGGTTATACCAGCATTTCACCAGTGCTCCCTCGTCGAATCCGCGGCTGTCAGATTTGAACTGCTGCAGGTTTTGGTAGTTAAATGGTGACGGGTTAAGGGTATCTGATTCAAAATTGACACCATCAACATTGTACAAAAATCGAATCTTTGGATTTGCGTACCAACTTTGGCCGCCCGAAGATGAATTGATCCCGTCCTCGAACTCGACTATCGTCCCTGCCGCCGCCGGCCAGGACATCAAGCGAACCTGCTCAATCGCAATAGTAACTGACCAGATCAATCCTCCAAGCATGAAAAACAAAAGTAGCTTTGTAATGAAAGATGATTTTTCAACTGTCATATTCATTGAAAGGCCTGACCCATGGTCGCGAGATAACGTGCTTGCTCAAAACTGGCACACGTTAATCATTCGCTTAACAAATTCAGAATAACGAAATCGCAAGCATTACCTTGCTATTGATTGTATTTACAGGGTTCGACGTAATATGTCGAATTCGTCAGTCCTACCATTTTGCTGGTGCGGCGAGGCTGCCTAATTTCTCGCTGATCCGAAGTTGATCGGCTTCACCCGCCTTTGCGACGATCACGTCGGTGCCGACTGTCGTTAGTTCAACAGCGGCTTTACCAACGGCTTGCTCAGCAACTTTTATCAAGCTCTTGATATCTGTCTTTTCTGAAATCAAAGCTCGCACATTGTAAGTTCTCGAGACACGAACCTTTGCGTTCGTTTTCTTCATCACTTGGATCTCGCCGTCGATCACAGCGTACGACAGCTTGAGTTCATCTAACACCCCCAAGAGCGTGGTTTCCAAGGTCCTGTTGTGGCTTACGTAAGTAACCAAAGTGGATTCATTGACTTCTGGATCAAAACGGAAACGGATATTGTGTTTGTGTTGCACTTCTTCAATGAGGTCTACCAGCAGGGAATCTTGAAATTCAAAAAAACATTTCTCCTGCAAAGCTGCCCAAATCATCTGCGTTTCAGCATCCGCCTTCACTATTTCCAATGGACGCCAATACTGCCCGAATTGGATCCCATTTTCGATGGCGGAATCGCGTTTAACGGCAAACAAGCATCGGGACGCTTGAAGTTTTACGGTCGAATTATCTGATTCGGTGAGGCGGCTAAGCCTCCGAAGAACTTCCGGCGTGTAAACATCCACGGGTAACTCTTGATCTTCACCATATTTATCAAGACAAGCCAGCAAGTGATTCAAAGCCAGTCCCTGCCGATCAGCAAGCTCTGAATTCAACAACTCTTCAAACAATTTTTGGTGCATCTCGTTGCGTTTATCAACAGCTTTCCTGGCAGTTTCCTCGGCTTTCGTTTTCTCGTCATACAAGGAATCAAGCTTCTTTTCCAAGAGTTCTCGGTCCGAGCGCAACTGAGACAACTCAAGCCAAAGCGCCAATCTCTCTTTATTAAATTCTGCGTGCAACTCTGCGAGGCGCACATCGATCTTTTTGCCACCTCTTTCCGCTTGGTAAACTTTGACTTGCTCTCGCATTTGACCAATCACTTCCTGCAGCTCCGCCTCTTGAACAGCCATTTTGGCAAATGAGTCTTGGACGCTCTGCAGCTTTTCCTTGAACTGTTTGACTTTTTCGCTTTCGATCGGTTTCTTCGGCCGAACTACGTCGACGGGACCGGGATTCGGCTCAAGCCCAAATGGATTTTCTGTTTGAGCGTTGAGAGAAGCGCTTAGACACAGTGTGAAAAGCGAAAGCAGAAAAGAAGAACTAATACGAAAGCCCATAGCCAGTCTCCTTGAAAGAAATTTTGATTCTCAAGTATTGAATTGTATCACAGGACTTTGGAAATCAAAATTTTGTCACAGTAGCTCGATTCTCCGAGTCGTTTATTACACGGAGTTTCGACTCGGAGAGTCGAGCTACTTTTGACGAAGTCTTTTTGGAACACTTATTCTCGCTGATGAACACTAATCTACGAGAACGCAGAATGGAATCTCTTTGTCGATTTAAAAGCAACGCACGGTGTGTGGCGAATTCTAGTTGCTTATTGCTTACAGTACGCGCCTTGCCGAATTAAAACGTTTCAGTAGCTCGACTCTCCGAGTCGTTTATCACACAGAGTTTCGACTCGGAGAGTCGAGCTACTATTTTGACGAAGCATTTGTGGCGCGGTTGCAAATCGAAATGGGAAAAAGTGCTCAGCGAGGAAAAGCTACCCAAGGGCAAACTCTGCAGCTTGTTCGCCACTAAGCTGGTAAGGGCAAATCACTTTTTCTACTCCGATCTTGATCAAGCGGCTTGCGACATTGGAGTCGTCGGAGCGAGCAATGACTTTTATTTCTGTGCCCAGATCTTTGCATGTCATCGCGATCATCATGTTGTCAAAATCCGAATCGCAGGCAGCAACAATACACTTGGCACTGAGAACATTTGCGCTGGCCAACGCTATCTCATCAACCGCTGGAGAATGAATGACTGGAATTCCAGGGAACCGCCGCTGGATACCGTCCAACGCATCCGAGTTGGAATCGACGACTACAACTTTAGCTGCCTTGCGCACGAGGATTCCTAAAACCGTTTGAGCCATAATTCCTGAGCCGCATACAATCGTATGCCCCGTCATTGATTTGGACATTCTTTTTGCTCTTCTTTTCTTAAAGGAACCTGTTAAATCACCCTCGACAAAAAGGCTTGTTAAACATGCCGTCCAGCATGACAGGCAAATGATCGATACAAAAATCAGAAGGCAAGTAAACAGCCGACCAATTCCAGACAACTCTTGAGTCTCACCATAGCCGACCGTTGCCAGCGTAATCACGGACATGTACAACCCGTCTTCAGTGCTCCAGCCTTCGATGAAAACATACCCAACGGTACCGAAAACCAGCACCATCAGAACCCAAAACGTAAGATGGATAATCCGTCGAATTAGTGGATCGTTTTTTGCGATCATTTCCATCGATACTTCTCTAGGTGTTTATGTCGTCGTAGCAAAGTAAAGTTTTTAACCGGCCAAACGAGTAACTGAACGATGCTCTCAACAAGTTTGAATTTGCTCACTGACGACTCATCAATGACTTCAATTCGTCAAAATGACTGATCGCCCTGGCACGTATCTCTTCGG
Organism: uncultured Pirellulaceae bacterium; assembly: GCA_964448575.1. Classification (GTDB taxonomy): domain Bacteria; phylum Planctomycetota; class Planctomycetia; order Pirellulales; family Pirellulaceae; genus Mariniblastus. Next base: position 103,787 of record CAYUWY010000023.1, on the reverse strand, counting down.
TGGAATCAAGATCGTGAGACGAAAGCCAATCCTCAGCCAGCGGACTAAGTGGCGTATCTTTCTCTCCCCCAACTCCCCATAGCTTCGCCAAGTCATTTGCAATGTTGGTGACCGTAGTGACGTCTGTGCCAAGTTGTTGTTCGCTATCCTGTTGTTCAAGATGATGGTTGGCAATCGCTTGCTTGATTCCACTGGGCAGCCCCCAGAATTCGCCGAATTTCATCCCAACGGCAGTGTGGTCAAGACCAAACGCATCGCGTTCGAGATCCAAAAGTGAATCTGTCCCCCGATTTTGCTCCAGGCTTCTGTACTCCTCTGGTGCAAGATCGAAGAAAACTAACTTACCAATGTCATGCAGCATCCCGGCAAGAAACGCCTCGCCCGCATCGGTAGAAATCTGTCCACCGCCGACGATAACTCTTGCAACCGCGGCGCAACCGAGCGAATGATCAAATAGTCTCATTCGATCTTCTTCACTTGACTTCCCATCTGAGAACACCTTGGCCGTTGCCGCTGAAACAGCCAATTGTGAAAGGTTCCTAAAGCCCAGCACGACAACTGCTTGATTGATCGTGGACACTTCTCTCGATAAACCGAAAGCAGAACTGTTTACAACCGAAAGGACGCGTGCTGCAATTGCAGGGTCGCACTCAATGAGACTAACGAGTTCACGAACGTTGAACTGCTCGTCACGACATGCTTTCATAATCTGCATTGCAACGGCGGGCATGGGCTTGAGTTGAACCAGCCCGTCCAATTGCGATACCCATTTGTTTTTCGCTTCGACGTTTGCCATGTCTTTCACAATCCATTCGATTTCTACAGCCAAGGAAGATTTTGGCTTCGATTTCGAAACCGTAAGCCAAAATCAAAAACGACGCTTATGACCTCTTCATGAGCACCCGAACTTCTTCAACGGAAGCTGTTACCAACTCCGAAACGGACTCACGCAATTTCTCAGTCGCATTCTCAACTCCCAACTGCTCCAGGATTTCGAGACTCTCGCAACCGACAAACGATTCCGGATTAAACCCGGGCGAATCAACTCCCTCGCGTTGGTACAAATTCGCAAGCTCATCAGCCACCGCGGTCAACGCGACCAGACGCTTAAATTTTGTACATTGACCAATGTCATGATGGTACTTTGCCACTATGACAAACTCTTCCGGCAAATGGTTTCGCTGAAGAAACCATGCACCAACGATTGCATGATTGGTGCCAATGAAATTGTTCTCTTTCGAAAGCGTGTCCTGGTTCTCATCAAAATCGACCGGATCAAATTCAGAAAACTCATCCGGAATTGCCACGGCCAAGAGTGTTCGTCCAATATCGTGAATCAGTCCTGCGGTAAATTCTTCGCCTTGCATTCCGAGCTTGAACAAGGAGTTTAGACGAGTGTTAATCACAGCGGTAACCATGCTGTGTTCGCAAAGTAGATCTCTCGAGCGCAATTCTTTCCACTCGATCGACTGCATCATCGAAGTGATGCTTGCCGCCATGATCATGTTTTTAATATGGCGAAACCCAACCCGCTTTACTGCTTGCTCCAAACTCAATGCACTCGTCGTTCCAGCAAACAGAGTGCTGTTTGACAAAGACATGATATCGGTCGTCAACTGAACGTCTTGTGCGATGACCGAAACAACGTCCCGAACAGACGCATCGGGAGACTCCGTTAACGCGATCGCTTGCAACGCGACATCCGGAAGCATTTGAATGTCTCGCGCTTTCTTTATTAAGGCTTCTGCCAGTTGACGCGGCAGCGTGAGCGGCTCGTCATTGTCGAGGGAAGTCATTGCCGCTTTCGGTGACTTTATAGTGTTCGAAGAGGCATCGCTCGACGAAGAGCGAAGGGGCCAGCGGAATCGTTTTCTTTTTGATTGGAGTGTCATGGGGTGGTCACTTTTCTTCTCTGTGTGTTTCAAAGGCGTGGCTTCATAGGCTGAACGAACTCGACATTCGGTAGCGGACTTCTCATCGAGTCCGCCACCTTGGCTGTGGGAGTGTCGAGTGCCTAACAACAACGGCGCGAAACTATCGATGTTCCACGTGCGCCAACAAAGTGATCGAAATCCTATCAGGAAACTTGACGCTATTGAGTAGAAAGTTTCGCCATTTTGCCCAACCCGAACGGGTTTTTAGCGACTATTCCGCATTTAATGGTTTGCCCGGATGATCAATGGGCAAGTTAGCCGAAACAGTGGTCGCCCCACATTATCGTGTTGAGGATTGGCCATTTCCAAAGCGCGAGGTGAGAGGGCGCATTGGCGATTTCGTTAAGCTGATCTTTTTGAAAGACCTCTTTGGCAAAGCTGCTTGTGCGAAATTTTTCCGCAATCCACGACTGCCAATTATTGTGAAGCCAAGTAGGCAAAGGAGTCGGGAAACTTTTCTTGGGCCGCAAAGCTAAACGGGCCGGCATCAATCGTGAAGCAATCGTTCGCAGGATTCGTTTTGAACGCACACTGCCTCGCTGCGTCAATTCCAGCGAAGACAACCAGGGCTTTTTTTCGCTTGGGCAAATATCAATTTTGAAACCAAGCGGCATGCGAAAGGCCTGTTCGACCAACAGATGGTCCGTATAAGGTACTCGGGCTTCAAGGCCATGGGCCATCGTTGCGCTGTCGAGCCTTCCGAGCAAGCTTTCCAAATTCACCTGAAACAAAACTCTGGCGTATTTTTCGGTCATCGAAACGTCGCCCTGTCGAGCAAACAATTGATCGTAATATTCCTCAGTCGACCGTTCAGCGTTGGAGAAATATGAAGGCGAAAACAATTGTTGTTGAGCCGCGTTTGGGATGAGACCATTGGTAGACAAGTAATGATCGGACGCGGATGCAAACGAAGCACGGCCATACTGGCGTAACATACTTTCCTGAATCGCGGATTTGTGATGCGGAACGATTGAGGTACCTTGAGCAAGTGATCGTTCAAAGTCACGTCCAGACCAATGAGCGATCGCGTACCCACAAAACGCTTCGTCAGCACCTTCTCCACCAAGAGCCACTCCAACCGACTGCTTTAGCTCCTGGGCTATATGAAAAATAATCGCATCCGTTGGAGTCGAAAGCGGTGTTTCATATTGGCTGATGAGTTGCTCCCAAGTGCCCAGATACTTGTCTTCCTGCACACGAGTCTCGCGATACCCGATTCCCATCTGGCTGGCACAGTCATGAGCAAAATGAAAATCGCCCTCCTCTTCACTGACTGCCGGATCAACACCACCGCCGCACACTCCTACAAATTCCTGCGTATGATGTTTTCGTGCGAACGTCGCGAGCGTGTTTGAATCAACGCCGCCACTCATCATCATGCCGACAGGGACGTCGCTTTGAAGACGAATTTTTACAGAGTCTTCTATACAAGACTGAAGTTTCTCAACCGCCTCTTCGAATGGAACGTTTTCTTCGGACTGATGTGGCAACTCCCAGTAGATACGATGCTTGAGCGGTCGATTGGGAACGATGTGAATGATTTCTGCGGGACGGACGGTATAGATATTTTTGAAAACGGTGTCTCTGCCAAGCGTGAGACGAAGCGTTTGCATGTAGTGCCGGATCGCAGAAAAATCAGGCTGAGAGTGAACGCGGGGGTGCTTTCGAATCGCCGCAATGGAGCTGGCGAACACCAACTCGCCGCCTTGCTCTGAATAGAACAATGGCTTGACGCCCGAACGATCTCGCACCAGCCAACACTCGTCGGTACGTCGATCAACAACACCAAACGCGAACATGCCTCTGAGTTTGTCGATACAGCCCTGCCCCCAAGCTGCCCATGCTTCTGCAAGAATTTCCGTGTCACACTGAGATTTTAAAACGACGCCGCGGTCTACCAGTTGCTTCCGAATTTCTGAGTCGTTATAAATTTCGCCGTTGAAGACAATCACAAAACGATTGTCAGAAGAGAACGTTGGCTGTGCATCCGCCGAAAGGTCACGAATCGCGAGCCTCCGGTGGGCCAGTGCAAAGGAGCGTGCTTTCACCAATCCAGAATCGTCTGGACCACGAGCAGCCATCGCGTCGCGCATCGCAACGATATCCCGATCGCTTAAACGCAGTTCTTTTTCGTCCCGTTTGATGATGCCAAGGATTCCACACATACCTTAACATTCGGCCTGTCATCAGCGCCTCGTCAAACCGCTATTCTATTTGTGGTTTATCGGGAAGGTAACGCATAGTAAAGACCCATCCGTGACTCGATTCATATCAAATAGATGCGCATAAAATAACGATGGCGAGCCGTCTCCCGGAGTGAGGGGCTCGCCATCGAAGTCTACACACACGCTTAATAAATTGTTGGTGGTTTTTAAACGCCGCTTGGGCAGCAATCAAAAACCAGAGTTGATGTTTACAGGGTATTTTTTAGGCAACAGTGTTCAAGCCAGCCGTGCTCATCAACGGTGGTATTTTGCCGTCTTTTTCTAACTTGGTGGCTTCTTCTCGAATCTCTTCGAACGTCGCTTGAAGTTTGGTCAAAAATCGAATGGCTTCTCCGAAATTCTTTTGTTCCAATCGATAGGCGACGAAGTTCAACAGCCGTGCGATATTGCCAGCCAACTCAGAGTTGTCGATATCCAATCCGCTATGCAAGGCAAGGATGAATCGATTTACTTGAATCAGCTGTGTGGCCATTTGAGCGTTGTCGCCTTGGTCTTTGGCTTGTTGGGCAAGCTCAATCGCAGAAATGGTTCGATCATAAAGTGCGATGAGCATGTCGACTCTGGTCCAGCCCTTGACCATGTTATCCATTGAGTAATTCTGCAAGTTGTTCACTATTGTCCTCGTAGCGGCGTATTAAATTTTGGTTTCGAAACTCGTTTTGGCAACGCGATCAGATGGAAGCAAGTTGGCTGGTCAAAAAACTGGCGGTACTTTGCAAGTCGCTTAGCACCCGTTCAAGCTGTGTAAATTGCTCAATCAAGAATTGAGTTTGAGCTTCGCTAATTTCGTTGACGCGTTCGATGGAAGCTTCAAGTGATTCAACTCGTAAATCAAAAGACTCGTTGACGGTGTTAATAGATCCGGTATCGGGGTTTAAAACCTCACCAAAAAACTGGTCCAACCGAGAAGTGATACCTCTGCTAATGCCGACCTCAGCTTCGATGCCATCACCGACCTGGGAGGGATCCAGAGTGACACGTAGTTGCAGATCAGCAGTGAATTCGTTGTCGGAATCACCCACCAAAATTCGACCGGTCCCAGTTGCCGCCTCGACTACACCGTCAACAATAAAATTGCCGGCGACGTCCTTCCCTTGTCCGCTTTCGTTTCCGTCAAATCCAAGAGTCGCGATCGCGGACCCACTGATTCCGGAAATTTCTGAACTACGACCGTAACTATTAGACGTGATCTCGAGCGAGCCGCCCTCAAGTGAAACGGCAACTTCCCGCCCACTAAGTGATGCTGAGGAGTTGATCGTAGATTGAAGCTGTTCGGCAATTTCGGCTTGCGTGTAAGTTCCGCTGGCGAGAGTCAAAACGTCCGCCTGCTGGCCATCAATCGAAATTTGAAACTCATTATTGGTTTCGTCGATGGTGACCGAACCAGCCAGTGTTCCATTGCCAATAACGGCGCCTTTTTCAGCGGCCTGAAGAATATCGACTTGGTAATTTTCCGCTGAGCTTTCGGTTCGAGTGCTGCCAAGAATAAACTGCACATTTGAATTGGTGCTTTCGCCGCTTAAACTAAACAGCCTTCTGACGTCGTTCGGATCAATGCCTTCAATATCGCCGTTGAGAGCGTTATTGAGCTGAGTCTCGTCAACCGTCAACTCTCCTCTGGCACCAATATCGATACCAATTTGAGAGAATCGGTTGAACGAAGAATCAAGGCCGGGAATCGCCTCGGTAACGAGAGCTCCCAGTCTATTCTTGAGCGTTGAAACATTTCGATTACCCAACAGTGGGCTCGCCTGATTGGTTTCTGTGTTGAATTGAGTTTGATCGTCAATGAAGCCAATCAAAGCGTTATATTCGTCAACGAATTCCTGAATTGCCGTTGTCGCCGCTTCGGTGTCACGAGACACATTGATCGTTATTTCTTTGTCGGGATCAGCGATAGCCAAATCTAAAGTGACATTCTCAATGAGTCCATCGACAGAGTTTGTTTCGTATTCGGCAACAATTGCTCCAGGGCCCGAGCCAAGTTGAATCGCAGAATTTGATGCGGCCTGAATCGCTTCGCCAGTGAAATCAGGGCGGACCTGACTCCCCGAAGAAGCACCAAGGTTGTTGTCGATTGATATCTCGTTGGCCGCGCCGGTGTGCCTTGAAGTAAGCAAGATACGATTTGCGTTGTTGGCCTGGTCGCGAACAATCGAGGCGGAGATGTCAGATGACTGGGAATTAATGGCACTAACCAATCCATCAATTGTGTTGTTGGATTCATCAATCGTAATTTCGGTGGCAGGTCGACTGCCGACTTGAAATGAGATGGTACCTTGGGTAATGGTCGTGGTCTCGCTATCGAATCCTTGAGAACCAATCTGATGGGCTTGCGCCAACGCGTTAACGCGTAGCGAATATGAGCCTTCAGCAGCATTGGAGCCGGCTCTGACCGTCAACGCTGATTCGTCACTTGACGTTGCCGAGCTTGATTCAAAAACGGATGCCGCGGAACGATTAAGACGCGCCATCGTTGATCGCAAACTGATCAATCTCGCTTCGATGCCTTGAAACGCCGTTTGCTGGACGAGAATTTCGTCTTTACGCCCGTTCAACCGATCGACTTGAGCAGCTTGTAGCGAGACCAAACCTTCGATGATCGAAGTCGTATCAAGTCCACTTACAAGTCCGTCAATCGAGAACATTTTGAGTTACTTTGTTGTTTGGTGTTGAGAAAAAAAACAGAAAAGAAAACCGTAAAAATTAAAAAAGCGGCGGGAGAATGGTGGACGCTTCTCCCACCGCCTATATGAAACTGTGAGGCCAGTTTCAAAATCAAACAAGTCAACGGATTATCCGAGGAGCGACAAGATCAGCTGTGAAGACTGATTTGCATTTGACAATACCGACGTACCAGCCTGAACTAAGACCTGACTGTTTGTGAAGTTGGAAATCTCTTCAGCGAAGTCAGTGTCACGAATAACGGACTCAGCGTTAACTGTATTCTCAAGAGTGGTTCGCAAGTTGTTTGCAGTCGACTCAAGTGTGTTTGCTTGGAACGCACCGATCGTACCACGAATATTTGTAACTTCGTCGATGGCAGCGTCGATAACTCCCAAAGCGTCTTGTGCCTTCGTTGCCGATGTCACGTCGATTTCGTCCAAACTTGTGAACTGGTTGTTACTAACTCCGATACCAAGCCCTGTTGCTTCAACTGAGTCGATAGCAATGGAAACAGTCTGGTTTTGGTTCGCACCAATTTGAAACACAAGTGAATTGTTGGTAACTGTGACACTACCTTGATCCTCGTCGCCTGCTCCACCGACAGTGCTTGCAAAGTCAGCAGCGTTTGCACCCAAAGAAACTTTTGTTCCAGCGGACAGGCCTTCTGTACCAGTCAGTACGGCTCCAGATCCTAGAGCAGCGTTTCCGCCAATCGTTCCAGCGACGTCAACACCGACATCAGTTAGCTGAGCTGTACCGAATCCTGAAGATGTTCCCGAAGCTGCAACATTTGAAACGACTTGAATCGAAGTCGATGAACCATAGTCACTTGAACGAAGACGTGTTTGACCAGCAGCAGCCGGATCGTCTTCAGCGATAACACCAGTTTGGCCGCTGAATTCATTGATACGGTCGATGACTTGCGTTTGAGTCAATCCAGCGTTCAAAGTAATACCAACACCATTGACGGTAAGTGTTTCGTCTTGTGTCAAAGCACCAGTCGAAGCAGTTCCTGCTGTAACGTTAGCTGCTTCGGCGGCTGTTGTGATTTCGACGGCATACGAACCTGGCGAAGTATCGGCAGTAGCTCGCAAGAAAGTAACGTCGTTGTCGGTTGTTGTACCGCTCAAACCAGCCGAACCATCAAGTAGTTTCTTTTCGCCGAACTGTGTGTTGTTAGCAATACGGTTGATTGTGTCCAACGCGTTTGCGATTTCCGCTTGGTTTGCAGCAAGAGCGTCTTCGTCGTTAACACCCGTGTTTGCTGAGTCGATTGCAAGGCTTCGGACCTGAACCAACAAGCTGTTGATTTCATTCAAAGCACCTTCTGCAGTCTGGACCACGGCGACGGCTTTTTCTGTGTTGTCAACCGCTGCACGAAGACCGGAAATCTGAGCTCTTTGCTTTTCAGAAATCACCAATGCCGCAGGGCCGTCAGCACCACGATTGATTTTGAATCCTGAAGAAAGTCGTTCGATAGAAGTGTTTAGCTTGTCAGATGAACGAGTAAGATTGTGTTGTGCGTTAAGTGCAGTGACGTTGTTAGCAATGCCTAAAGACATAATTTGGATCTCCGATGATGTTTATTTAACTAAAATGTTGGTGGGGTTTGCATCCTTGCGTATAAACACCAGCTCCATCCGGTATCAAGTTTTCAATTCGATTTCTATTCACGTTGAAAGTGTCAAAATTCAAGCGTTACGAATCCACGATACGCCCAGCGGCTTCTACCGCAGCAGCCCGAGTTAGGTACTCGCCTGTCTGCACTTTGGCCTGAATTTCAACCAACAGTCTTTCACGAACTTTGGCGTCGCCTTCAAGTTTCTCAAGCAGCCGTTGTGGCTTGGCTTGCTTAACCTGATCAACTCCGTTTTCAGCCGATGCACCGGCCGTTGCTTGGGCCTGGTTGTTTCGCTGGCTAAACGGTGCCTTTAAGTTGTTTCCATGATTGTGAATTTCCATGGCGATTCTCCTACAGGTTTTTTGCGACACCAACGTTATCGAGGGCGGTCAGTTCGACTTGCTACCAACATGAATATTCTTTCAAAAATCAAATCATCCGATTTGGCGCTATCAAATCTAGAGATACCTAAATCGGTGGTGTGCCATACAGAAAACACCGGCATTTTCAATGCGGTACACCGCATAATCACCCAACCTGTAGGGAATTCCCTATGGGTAATGATGGGGCAATCCGATCAAAAAAAGGGCGTGATGAGTTTGACGATTACAACGATCGAACCAGTTACGTGACAATTTTGCTCGTTCTATTGGGGTGATGTTTTGCGCCGAATCGAAACCTGGGTTGTACTGGCATTATTCACGTTTGGCGTTGTTGCCGGGATGAACTATCTCGACACGACGACTAGCCAGACGACACAAATCGATTCAGATAAAACAGCTAGTGCACTTCCGAACCAAGGCGACTCGGAAACCGACCCGTCATTGCCCAAGTCAAATTCTGAAGCAGCTGAACTTGGTCAAAAACAGATCTTGGCTGGTCAAGAACGCAATCCAGCGTTGACCGACCAGCACATTCCAAATGAGTCACCAGGAGTGAGTCCTCTTAAGAAAGGTGACACGTATTTAGTCGCCGGCAACTACACTTTGGCGCTCGATTACTATGCTCGATCTGCGAAGTCGACAGACAAAGCGATTGAAGATACGGAGTCAACACTGCTTCTTAGAGAAGCAATCTGTTTCGAAAAGCAACGAAATTTTGACCGTGCCGCAAGGAAATACTACGGTTCGATTATTGGCAGTTCCAATCAAACCCACCAACTGATTGCCACGGCTGGATACGCAAGGTGCTTACTGGAACAAGCCCAACATCAAGAAGCTCTGAATGTCCTTTCGAAACTCGTTTTGACGTCAGCTCAACATCCAGACATTCCAGAAGACGTGATCGCCCAAGTCGTCTATCAACACACAAAGACGCTTGAATCCATCGCAATGCCAACCCGTCCCGATCTAGTCAACCCGATGGGAGTGGCGTTTTCTGATTACCAAATCGAACCTCAGTTGTTCCTTGCGCAAGTAGATTTTGCCGGCCGCGGACCAATTTATCGCGAAAACACAACAACCCCTAACGCACAATCAGACTCGGACTTCAGCAACGGTCCCATTGCCCCTGGCATCTCAATACTTCAACGACCAGCAAAATCGTTAAATGTGATCAGTGCGCAAATCTCTTTCAATTTGGAGCCGGTCTTAAAACTCGTATCGGAAATAACTGCCGCCACGAACATGGATCTGGTCATCAGCCAAAACGCCACTTCGGCATTACAAAATCGAGCAAGGGCGATCGAGATTAAGGCACGGCCACTAAGCGTTGTGCTGGACCAGCTTTTGGCGCCTTTTGACTTGGTTTGGTATCAAGTCGACATGGAACTACATGTGTTAAGCAGATCCGAACTGACCGGTGAATTTTCACAAAACCAATATTGGCTCGACGCGGCGTTGCGAGGCATGCGCCAATTCGAATTGTCTTTCCCCGGCAACCAAAGACGACATTCCGCCATGTTGTCTCGCGGAAATATTAACATGCTGCAAAACCGCCTTGATACCGCTTCGAATCTATACCAAGCACTAACGCAGAGCCAACCGCGAGACGAAATCCTTGCAAAGCTATTCTTTAATGAAGGCAAACTTCAATTTCTGCGAAACAACCTAAAAGAAGCAAGCCGTCTACTTTACCTAGCGACCGACCAAAGCTTAGACCCGAACATTCAATCCAGCGGATACTGTTTGCTGGGAAAAATCCAGCTTTCTTCAGGGATCCTGGACTCCTCGATTCAGTCAAGTCGGCGCGGGTTGTCCATGGCAACAAGCGACCACCAAAAACAATACGCGACACTCAATTTGGTTCGAGCTTATTTACTTCAAGGCGATCCATTCTCAGCTAACAACATCCTGTTTCAACAGCAAAAGACAATTGTCGATACAGATAGCAAAGCAACGGCATCGGTACTGGGCGCGTTTGCGAGGCTCAATGGAACAAAAGACAATTTCGGAATTCGAATCGCCAGAAATCGGTTGCTCCGATCGGCAACCGCGATCCAAGATAACCAATACCGTTCATTTGCAGACTGCTACATCGCCGCCACCTCGTTCAAGCAGCTTGGGTTTAAAGATAGAGCGATTGAAAAATTTTCACTTGCGCTTTCAATGCCTGACATTGGCCAATGGCAACGCCAGTTGACTTACGAATTGGCTGTCCTTCAAAAGCAAACCGGTCGCAAACAAGAGTCAACAAAAACGTTTGAACTTCTGACCACAGAAAATGACCGCTGGACAACGCTTGCACTCGTGGAGCTCGCAAGAAACTACTCGGAGTCAAATCAGAACGAGTTGTGCATCCAAACATGCCGACAACTCTGGCAATCCGAGTTGGACGAAACGCAAAAGCGATATGCATTGGAGTTGCTGGGCGGCGCCTTTCAAAACAAAGGGGAGCACCATTCGGCAGCGATTTGCTTTGCTGGAATGTTGCCTAAATCATTTTAGGTTTTGAAAAGTGAGAAGCCCGCTTGAAACCAGCCCGTAGCCATTGGATGAAATTGAGAAAATGAGAATTAGTCAAACCGTGTTACTGGTATTTGTTACGTTTTGGATTCTTGTTGTTGGCCCAATTGCCAGCGGGCAAGACACTTCAACCCAATTCGATTTCAGGCAACGCAATCGCGGTCGGATTGATTCAATAAACAAACGGATCAACTTGATCCAACAGTTGATCGAGGAAGAGAAAGCAGCGGCTGCTCGCGCGAAAGAATTGGCCGCCGCCCAAGCCCCGATTGAAGCCAACGAAGCAAACCCTGACAACCAGGCCATTGCAGAAGATGAATCCATTCAAGAAACGAGCGATCTCGACAAAGCCGCCCCAAACAGTCAAAGCCATGACTCAACCGGGATACCAATTTTTTCTGAACCAGTAAATCCGCTCGAATTGGCAAACAGCTTGTTTCTCACAGGAAATTATTCAGCGGCGCGAAAACAGTTTGAATCACAACTTCGCAGCCAGCAACAGCGCACGACGGAGGAAGACGCTTGGCTCCAATGTCTGATTGGATGCTGCTTCCGATTGGAGAGTAATTTTGAGCCAGCTGAAACCATGTTTCGTTCTTCGACAAAGAACCAGGAAAGTGCTTTCGCTTTCAATCATTCAAAATGGAGTTTGTCGTACATACAACAACGACGCAAACGAGCCGAAGAATTCAAATCGATTGAACAGGAATTCGACACCATCTTGAAAGGACGAACTAATGGCAACTGAACAACGTGTCGCTTCAAATCAAAACACAACTTCGACGCTTAACGAGGTGCTGGAGAAATACCAATCGTTTGAACAAAAGATCAATGAAATGCTGGTGATGCAATCGAACGGTCAGAGCATCGATGAACAGCTTCGCACCCTGATGGCACTGCGCGACGAAATTCTTGTGATTCAAACTGAATCACCCAGCCCTGCCAAAGCGGAAACCGAAGGCAAACAAAAAGACGGCATCCCGTTCGCTGGACCTAACGAAAACCTGGAAATACAGAATCAGACAAAACTGTTAATCCAAAACTTGCTTCAAAAAGTTGGCAAGCTGGAAGCCAGCGCAAGGGAATCCTACCAAACTTTGATTCCGGAGATTGACCAAACTGTTCGCAGCAAGCAAATGAAAATGGCCTACCGAGACGCATAGGAGCCACTGACAAAAAGCTGGTTCATCCCGCCAGGAAATACTTAGGTTATTCCGACCAGCTGCACGGCTTTCTATCGTTGAGCACCGTGCCTACATTGAGTCACCGATACATCGAATTGGTTAGAAAATGTTAGACCCAAACACAACACACACATTCTCAGACAGCGGCGCCGAACCGTCATCGGCCGCAATTAGTTTTGTGGTGAAGCGCGCGCATCCAAAACGCGTCACAGGCATTGCCTATCATTCAAAAGCGATGAGGCATTGCGTCACGCTGGCAACTCAATACGCCAGAAGCTCTGCCCCTGTAATGATCCTCGGCGAAAGTGGAACGGGAAAAGAATTATTCAGCCGCCTGGTTCACCAAAAAAGTAATCGCGCCGCCAACGCTTTTGTTGCCGTCAATTGCGCAGCGATCCCCGACCAGTTACTTGAGAGCGAATTTTTTGGGCACGAACAGGGCGCGTTTACGGGCGCCAGCCAAAAAAGAACCGGATACTTTGAGCGGGCACACGGCGGCACACTGCTGCTTGACGAAGTCAGCGAGATTCCGATTGCGCTTCAGGCAAAACTTCTTCGCGTGATTGAAGAGAAAGAAGTTCAACCTGTCGGTAGTGATTGCCCCAAACAGGTTGATGTAAGAATCGTTGCGACTTCAAACCGCAACTTGATCGAAGCAGTAGAAGAAGGACAATTTCGACGCGATCTTTACCATAGGCTAAACGTCTTGGAGCTTTCCGTCCCGCCTCTACGTGCGCGAAAATCAGACATCCCTTTGCTCACAACGCATTTTGTCGAGATGTTTCAACACGAATCGAAAGATGGCAGGGTGCAGATTTCTAAAGAGGCAATGAAACAGCTTTGTGATTATTCATGGCCAGGAAATGTTCGAGAATTGCGCAACGCCATTCACCGCGGATGTGTTGTTGCAGAGGGTGGAAAATTCATTCCCCACCTCCAACCAGAAAACGGAACGGAAAAACAAGCTTTAGAAATCGATTGGGCAGAAATGCCTTTGGCCGACGTTGAACGTAAAATGATCGTCGCATGTTTGCAAAAATTCGATTGGAACAAAAAATCAGCAGCAGAAGTACTCGGAGTAACGCCAAGAACGCTTAGTAATAAGCTCAAGCAGTATCGCGCAGAAGGCTTCCCCATCAAAAAGTGACCAATTAGCGAGAGTTAATTGCTTGGATTCCTTAATAAAATCGCTACTCAACATCGTTTTTGATGCTTCTCTCGAATCAGCCTTGAGCTGACAACTTTTAAGCTGCTATAAGTCTTCTTCCTCTTTTCAAGTTCACTTTTTTCTTCCCCAAAGCCCCAAGCACAAATTTTTGTGAAAGGCTTGGTGTCCGTTGTCCATCCTCCAATAGCTGGGTATTGTGTCCTTGCACTATCGCATGGATCGTGATACACATTGTTTCGCTCTTCGTACACAACTTGGTTTTACTTCGCGGCCCACCCTCCACTATTTCCACTCGGAAAAATCTTGGATTAATTGACATGCCAAAAATCGTACTATTACTCGGAGAGCAACCAATTTCTTCAGAGGTCACGCGCCATCTTCAGGCAGCTGATCACGATGTTCGAATTGCTGGATCTGCCGAGGAAGCAATTGATCTTGCCTATCTCTTTGAGCCTGACTTGCTGATCACAGATGCTGAATTAGAAGACGACTACACTGGAATCGAAGTTTCTCAAGCATTTACATTTGCGTACAGGAAGCGATTCAAAGAATCTCGGGTACTGCTTGTGTCTTACCTCGATGAAGGGGAAAGAAATCGCTTCCCGTGCGGATCCAATGTGATTTTTCTTCCTCAGTCAGCAAGAGAAGTTATCGATGCCGGACTTGCGTTGTTAGAGCAACCGCTTTCCAGGTTCGCGTTCGGTTCTCAAGCGAATTAAGTTGCGCGAAAAAGTGACAACATTCCCGCAGCACTCTAACTCAAAAGCAACCAGCTGAGCGCGTGCGCCACTAGAGTGTGCGACTAGAGCATCCAGATCGTTTGAATCTGGTAGGCAGCATCTCGGAAAAAATATCTTTGCGAATTTGAACCGACCTGTTTTCAGCGCGGCTAACGAAGCCAACGAGTTCTACGAACGTCGAAACAGAAAGCTTCTTCATCACGTGAGCTCGATCAGACTCGACTGTCCGCAGACCGATGTCCAGCAATGCAGCAACCCTCTTGTTGGGTTCTCCATTCATCAGCAGATCCAAGATAGCTTTTTCGCGCGGAGTCAGTCCGTCAAAAACGAGAGAGCTGAAACGCGCTTGATGACTAATCTCTTCCAGCTTTGACTCACTGGCCAAAGCAGTTTGAAGATTGGCGATTAGCTCGTCCATCTGTATTGGTTTTTCGACAACGTTGATTGCGCCCAAGCTTCCAGCTTGAAACGCAGCTTGGATGTCACCGGCGGGAACCAAAACCAGCAAGGCGTTTGCATCACAAAAGCGTTGCGCAAAACAACTGTTGTGCAGGATATCAATCTTATCAATGTCAACCACTGTGCAGGTCGTCTCAAATTCTTCACATTTCCTTAACGTCTCTCGAACATCATCGGACGCGATGAACTCCGCTTCTAAGTGGTTCGCCGCCTTTTCAAGACTCTGATTAAGACCTTCGTCATTGGCAAGTGACACCAAAAGTGACCTGGTATTTTGTTTAAACATCATGAACCAAAATAAAGTAAACGTGTCGGTGAAGCTTAGCAAAATTCACCGGAAAGATGTAAATCAGTTCGCCGAAAATATGCATCTGAATCCAAAAATGTCAAAGAAATTTCTTCCAACTAATTGAAAACTTTTCCATCTTTTTTTCGGTAGATGGTCGCTCCTGTCTCTACCTAATCGCTCCAGTCAAAACAGCTTGTTGTATTCAACAACAATTCGGTGCCTGTAAGAGAAAAATTTGATTGGCATTCAAATTGCGATAGCCCAGCTTCAGCCGGTCAAATTCCGCCGGCAACTCAATTTTGCCGCAAATCTCCCAAGTCAATGTTAAACCCTAATTTATCCAATTTGGATCGCTCGGCTACCAGTTCAGCCAATAGTTTTTCTCCGAAGCAACGCCAAGGAGATGAACTAACACACGCGAACAACTTCAAAAAACACCTAAAAAACCTTTTAGAACAGTTGCCTTCAAAACAAAAGCAGCGAAACAACGTCAATGACAACTCAGCTGAACCGGGCAAATTGGAGATAGTTGCGGAAGACCGTAAGACGGAACTCGATTTTCAAGAAGTTCATTTAACGCAAATTACCGATGCCTCTCTCAAAGAAGATCCTGAAGTTGAGACTTCGATCGAAGATGCCATTGTTGAACCAGCACCCGCTTCCTCGCCCCCCCAAATTGAGCGCGGCGAGGATAAAAATAGCGCTATGAATACCGATCAGACCGCCTTGTTATTTTCGGATGTAGAACGCAATTTCGAGGGCAGTGGAAAACTACCTAATTCGCCAATTGAATTTGCCCCGACCAATACGGGGGGTGGCGCGGAGTTTGACACCAAACGAACAGCTGCAGAAGTTTTGGATGTCAACAAAATCGAATTGAATTCAGTAGCGAAACCAGACTCCTTGTCTCAAACCAACACACAAGACCCTGCCATTTCGTTAGGCGAAAAAACAATTCTTGAAACTGGCCAAGCAGCCAAACACACTTCCGACGTAAGTAAAACGATCGCAACTCGCATTGTCGAAACTTTGACAAACGAAGCGCCCACTGCAGAAAGTCCTGGCTCGAAAAAAATCACGTTGACACTAAACCCTGCAGAGCTAGGAAAACTGACACTCCAAGTCGGCTGGGAAAATGAAACACTCAAAGCGCTCATTATCGCAACTGATATGAATACAACGGATCTTTTAAACCGCGACAAAAACCTGCTGTTGGATACGCTAAATGAAAACGGCCTGTCGTTCGGCGAATTCGACATTAGCCATGGCGCCGCCGATCCAGACGCAAGCGAGTCCAGCGAACAACAAACGACCTTTGACACGTTTCCAAATTCCCCAGAGCTGGCTTCAACGACAGATCCGCCAATTCGCTATGGAGAGTCTGGGCGAGGCTCCGTTGTTAACATCGTAATTTAACGCTGTGCCCAAGTTAGACAATCAAAATACGCTTAAACCAAACTAAACAATTACCATCAAACATTGGAGGCAAGGATGCCCGGAATAACTTCACAAGTCGCGACGACCGATTTTTTGAACCTGCTAACGATTCAACTCAGGAATCAGGATCCTATCGATCCAGTGAACCAAGAAGATTTCATTTCGCAGCTTTCGCAATTTTCGATGTTGGAAGAGATCGAGTCACTTAATTCTTCGTTCGAGGATGTTCTGCGAATTCAGCAACTCGGCCAAGGGATCGACTTGGTTGGAAAACAGGCCGAGTACCTCAGCCCAGAATCCGGCGAGCGTGAGTCTGGAGTGGTTGAGCGTTTGTATGCCGACGAAGGCCCCGTTGACTTGCTGATCAACGGAGAACGGGTTTCGATTGATGTCGTTTCCGGCGTGTCTGTTTAAGCAGACCTCGCGCTATGCCTATCTAGCGCTCAAATCGCAGACATCAGTGCCGCAAGCCGGCACCAAAAACAATTCAACAAATCAACCGTAACCAGGGATGGCAATGACACAAACTTTACACACTGGCGCTTCTGGGTTGTTGGCTCATCAACGTAAACTTGACGTTGTGGCCAACAACATCGCCAACGTCAACACAAACAGCTACAAGACGCAGCGCATTCTATTTTCCGATCTGATCTATTCCGACAATCGGCAAGCGATAGGGCCAAGTGATACGCACGGCGGAATTAACCCACAACAAATCGGAAACGGCGTCGGCGTTGCCCAAGTCACCAGGAACTTCCAGCAAGGCGTGTTGAATAATACAGGCGAGGATTTTGATTTCGCGATTCAAGGCGACGGCTTTTTCGTTGTTTCTGGCGAAGAACAATTCTTCACCCGTGACGGATCATTCGCAACTGACAGCAACGGATACTTAGTCGATCCTGCTTCCGGCGGTCACATTCAACGGTTTGGGTCAATCGGAGAAGGCAATGGGACAGACCCGAGTTATCAAGTCGCCGGTGACAACCGGATTTCTATTCCGCTAGGAGCCAGCGTCCCTGGAAGGCCAACTTCGGAAGTGATCTTTGATGGCAACTTGCCTTCCGCCGCTACTCCGCCACTTGCTGAGGTCTTAGTCACGGCATCGCCGTTAGAAGTCAGCGGAATTCCAGCGACGACCGCCAGCCTTTTGAACGACCTCGATTCAAATTTAGCCGATTACCAGATCGGTGACACGATAGAGATCGTCGGTTCCAATGTAGATGGATCCTCCTTTTCCGCCAGTCTTTCAGTTGGTCCTGCCTCGACACTTGGAGATCTGGTTGATTCCATCAACGCCGAAATCGAAGGCGCGTCCGTGGAAGTCTCTCCAACCGGCAACTTGGTCGTCAACGCCGATGAAGCAGGTGAAGCCTTACTCAGCCTTCATCTTTCCGATGGAACCTCCAATGTAGGTCAAACGGATTTTGTAAACTCGGTTTTCGTGATCGAAACCGACGGGAAGCCTGCCGATTCTTCCGAAGCAACGATTCAAGTGTTTGACCAACGTGGTCAAGCACACAACCTATTCCTTAGTTTCGAAAAACAAGACTCCAATGTTTGGGATGCAAGGTTCTCATCCAACGACAGTGAACTTACACTCACAGATGACTTGGTCGCCAGGATCGTTTTCCGCGAAGACGGTTCATTTCAAGCAGTAGATGGAGCAGGAATCGGCGACTCCAACATCGAGTTGACTCTCAACACGTTTTCCGAACCCCAAACGATCAGCATCAACCTTGAAGGCTTAACGCACCTCGCGACCAACTATTCAGCCACACATGGACAGGACGGTTTTCCGCCTGGCAACATCGTCTCGGTCAATACTTCTTCCGACGGAATCCTGACAGGTGTTGCAACCAACGGTCGACAGATTGAGATCGCCCAATTGGCAGTCGCAACTTTCGCTAACGACGATGCTTTGGAAAGCTTCGGTTCGAATTACTTCACACAGACTTCCAATAGTGGCGAGCCTGACATCAACACTGCACTCAGTGCCGGTGGAGGCGAAATCCGTGGCGGTCAATTGGAGACATCCAATGTCGATATCGCTTTGGAGTTCACTCAACTCATCGTTGCCCAGCGTGGTTTTTCGGCCAACGCCAGATCAATCACGGTCGCGACAGAGATTCTGCAGGAACTAAACAGCATCTTTAATTAGCGAGGCTGAAAAATCATGAATTCGGAATTCAAGAACCGCAGGCGAGTTTTTCGCTTGCGGTTGCCAAACGACCGAATGTTGAAAGCCACCATCGCCGAAACGAGTTACGACCTGATTGAGATTTCGGAATACGGGCTGGTTGTCACTTCAAACACCATCACGAATGTCTCCGGCAGGTTCCCAGGCATCATTCACTGGAGCGATGGCGAGGAATCAACGTTTCATGGCGAAGTCGGACGGCTAAGTAATCATGGGCGTGTGATCTGGAAAGTGACAGGAATCACGATGTCACATGTGATTATGGAACAACGAAGATTACTGGCAAACTTTTCACTGCCATCTGACTCAAGAAGAACTGCTTAATTTTCCAAAGCAGATTTCAAAATCGAGAATCGAGTAACGAGTCAAGGTTTGAATAGCGGAGGAACATTGTCGCGATGAGTCATTTCTTTTTGATTCACCGCGGCAATGCCACCGCTGTTCGACCGTTACCATCGCAATATCGATCAGGCCGCACGATCGACTTTGTTGATGTAGTTGAGAATCTCGGCAACTGCTTGGTAAAGCTCAAACGGAATCTCACGCCCAATTTTCACGTTAGCGTACAAAAATCTCGCAACCGGCTTGCGTTCCACAACTGCAACACCGTTTTCTTTGGCGATGCGAATGATCTGTTTCGCCAAGTGATCGGCGCCTTTGGCGATCACAACTGGAACAGCTGAATCGCTATCGTATTTTAGAGCCACAGCAAAGTGCGTGGGATTGGTGACCACTACCGTTGCTTTAGGAACTTCTTGAACAACTCGCTTTTTGGCCATCTCGTTTTGAAGACGACGAATCCGGGCTTTGATTTGAGGGTCACCATCAGTGTCTTTGTTCTCGTCTTTCACTTCCTGCTTGGTCATCATCAAGTCTTTTTTTTGCTTCCACAATTGAAAAGCTAGATCCACCGCACCAATCACAACCATTAACACGGCGGTCACAAAACCGATCGCCAGCAGCAGGTGAGCACCAACCTGCAACAGTTGTTTGTACGTGTGCATACCCGAGTTGGTCACCTCATTTAGTCGGCCAATTGTCAAAAAGTAGGCCACCATCACGATCGCCGATGACTTGAGAATTGCGATCAAACCACGGTTCAATGACCGAGTCGAAAAGATCCGCTTGAAACCGCTTTTGACCGAGATCTTGCTCCACTTTATCTCCATGGGTTTGAACGAGAGATTGAAACGTGTCTGAAGCAATCCGGCAGCGATCGTTATCAACGCCAGTGGAATCATCAATCCTAGACAGGCAATTCCAACTTGTTCAACGTTGCGGCGGATGGCCAGCAATATCGTTTCAGGGCTTGAGATCATCGAGTCGAAATAGGTTATCCTTTCTCGCATCGCATCAAGCAAGCTGTTAAAGAACCATTCGCCTGTCCCCCAGAAAAACAGCATCGCAACCAGAACCGCTAATCCGCTAATCAGCTCCGAACTAAAAGCGATCTGTCCATCTTCGAAAGACTTTTCCCAGCGCCTGGCTGTTGGCTCTTCTGTTGGCTGATCGTTTTTCTCTTCTGACACGCAAACTCCCGCCAAATGCCATTTGCGTTAACAACGCAAGCGACTGGTAAAGCAAAACTATTGATTGAAATAAGCCAGAAAGCTTTCAAGGTCCGATTGATACCGGCCAAAGAACATTTGGATCGCACCAATGATCACCGGCATGAAGACAAACATGCACAAAATGCCCAAACCACTTCTAAGCGACATACCGACCGAAAACAGGTTTAACGACGGCGCCGCTTTGTTTAAAAGCGCCAGCCCAATCATCAGCACAAACATGCAGACTCCAACGGGCCCAATGATCAAGGAGCCAAACTCCGTCAACGAACTGGTCGATTGAACCAACAACTCCGTCGGTAAGTCTTGAAGTTTAATTTTCCCGGCCAACTGAATCAACGATACATGCAAAAACACGACCAGAAAGTGATGCAAGTTGAGTCCGAAGAACAATAGAATCGCCAACGACTCGAAAATCGAAGTCACCAATGTTGACGAATCCGTTCCGCTTGGACTGGAAACCGAAGCCAGCGACAGACCAACTTCCTGGCCCACATATGCGCCTGCGATTCGAGCGGGAACAAACATAAACCCAAGCAGCGTGGCCATCAAAAACCCAATACCAATTTCTTTGCCAATCAACAAAGTCGAAGTCACTACGTCGACTTCAGTCGTTATGTAGTGTTCCGCCGGCAAAGCCCCGAACCAAAAAACCGTCAGTGCCAGTGCCAGACCTGATTTGACCAATGTTGGCAATTGTCGTCGGGCAAACAGTGGCAGAAACGCCACAAAAGCTGAGACGCGTGCGAGCACTAAGACAAACGTAAGGATTTGGGATTCAAACATCATAAGATTTGATTCATGTGTTCGAACATCTCGATCGTGAATTTCTTGACCACCGATAAGTACCAAGGCGTTAGCAGAATCACGACTCCAACGACCGCCACAATTCTCGGTGCAAACGTAAGGGTCTGCTCTTGAATACTGGTGATTGTCTGAGCGATGCTGATAAACAATCCAACGACCAAGCTGACGATCACGATCGGCGTCACCAACAATAGCGCCGTGAACATGAGGTCGCGCCCAATCATAATTGCGTCACTGGTTTCCATCGAGAAATTCCTTTTTCGTTATCGCCGCAAGGGACTGCTTGTCCCTGTCGCTGTTTTTGTTTTCGTATAGGCGTCGACAATCTGAGCAACCAACGGGGCGTCATTGAACGCAGCAAGAATTTTTGCAATTTTTCGGTCTTCCAAACTATCAAGCAATCTCGCCGCGAACTCTAATTCGCCACGGTCCGCGAACTCTTTGAGATAGCTCGCGGCCGCCTCCGTTTCGAGGTTTTTAAACCAATTTTTGACCGTCGCCACACGCTTGTCCAACTCGTCAGTCGCAAGGTCTTCGAACTTCTTCCCTGTTTTCTTTTCAAGCTTAGAAAGGGCTTGGGTTTGTTCGTCCAGGTTTTTGTTTTCCAATTTAAGCAGCTCCATCAACTCGCGAGCCCGCACAATTTTTGCGTCGATCTTCTGCCCAAAAGCAGTCAGCTCATCTTGCTCGCGTTTGAGGTCTTCAAACAGCAAGGCCACCCGTTTCTCTTCTTTTTTCAAACGCTTTTCCCCTTCAAGCAGCACCCTCTCCTTCTGCATGATCGATTGAGCCAACTCGGTCACGGCTTCGACGGTGATCGGAACCACTGGGCGCAGCGAGACGGGCATGCTGTCGACTTTTTCTTCATCCTTTACAGGTGGAACAAAAGACAGCGCTCTTTCAGCTGGATCTTCTTCCATTTTTGAAACTTCTGCACCAACCATTGACTTCTGCAACAACAAAAACCAACTAGCACCTGCAGATGCGGCGAACAAAACAACGCCAACGATGATTGCCATTAACAACGATTTCATTATTTACGTCCTGTAAAATGTTGGCTGAGGTACCGCTCGTCCGCGATCCCTTGATCAAGCCGCTTTTTTTCATGAAAGAGAAGATCTGTTTTTCGATCAATCAACTTTTCCAACGATTCAACTTTCGACATCTGCTCTTGAACCCGGCATTTGCATTCGTCCAATTGCGCCTGCCCCTGACTCAATTCAATACCTTTTTGCCTGATTCTTTCTTGATTCAATTCGAGTGATCCAATCGCACTTAGGCGGATGGAAATCAAAAACTCACCTCGTTCAGTTTGCCGGTAAATCAACTCGGTCTCATTTTCCAACTCGCTAATCTCCAGATGTAATCCCAATACAATTTTGTTTTGTCGCAAACAGTCGGCTTGAATCACTTGCATTTGCTGCTGGTAATATTGAAGCACCTTTTCAAGTTTTTGAACCTTTTTGTTCCCGCTCTCCGACATTCCAGCGTTTTCCTTATTTGGCAATTGGGTTTTGTTGCGTTACCGAGTCGGTCCACTTTTTCGCCACTTGCGCCATCCACTTTTTTGTGCTCTCCACGTCAGTCGGCATCCCAAGTTCCTGCTGCAAGAATTTACACACCTCGGGATAAAGCGAAATTGCCGCGTCCGTTTCGGCCGATACACCTGCCTGATATGCCCCTACCTGAACCAAGTCAACGACCTCGCTGTAACGAGCCAAAATCTGACGAACACAAGTCGCACTGTGTCCATGACGGTCATCCGCCAATTCGTTAAACAATCGGCTTGCGCTGGGTAACACATTGATCGCTGGAAAATGTCCCGCGTTTGCCAGCGCTCGATCCATAACAATGTGGCCGTCGAGAATTGATCGGGCTGAATCCGCCACGGGATCATTCATGTCGTCGCCTTCGACCAAAACGGTGATCAGTCCGGTGATCGAACCGCTATTTGAGTTGCCTAATCGCTCAAGAATCACAGCCAGCTTTTGAAAAACCGATGGCGTATAACCGCGGCTCGTTGGTGGCTCGCCAAGCATCAAACCCAGATCGCGCTGGGCCATCGCAAAACGTGTCAGGCTATCCAACATTAAAAATACGCTTTTGTTTTTCCTGCGAAACCAGTCTGCAATCGCGACCGCCGTTTCCGCCGCTCGTACCCGAGAGAGTGAAGTTTCATTGGCGGTGGCCACGATGACAATTGATTTTGCCAACCCCTCTTCTCCCAATGATTCTTTGATAAACGGTAACACTTCGCGTCCGCGTTCACCAATCAGCGCCACTACGTTTAAGTCCGCTTGTGAGTGCTGTGCGATCTGCCCCAGCAACGTGCTTTTTCCGACGCCACTTCCTGCGAACAAGCCGACTCGCTGGCCTTCTCCGATTGTCAGCAACCCATCAATCACCCGCTGGCCAGTCGCAAACGTGTGTTCAATGGGTTTTCTTTGAAGTGAGTTGGGCGGTTCGCCAGTAAGCGTCGCGAAAAATTCCGTTTCAATCGGGCCTTTTGAATCGATAGGTTGCCCGATTGAATTGATGACCCGCCCCAGCATGCCACTTCCGACTGGAATCTTCATCTGCCGGCCAAGTGAAACCACGCGATCGTTTCGCTGTAAACTGAGCATCGAATCGAACGGCATGATCTGAACCAAGTCTCCCGAGAATCCAATGACTTCGGCAAGGCAAACGCCACCGTTGCGATAGTGAATCTCGACCAGCTCACCGATACTCGCCGGCAGTGCAACCGTGATTTCCCCTTGGATGCTGACAAGCTTTCCAATAGCGCGAAACGGATTGGCTTTCTCGCAGCAATCGCTCATGCGCTGATCAATTACTGGACTGCTAATTCTAAAATTCATCGGCGGCATCCAATAAATGTTGTTCGATTGACGCAAGCTGTCCCTCAAGATCAGAAACTAATTCATGAGTGGCAAGCTCGATTCGACATTCTCCCGCCTGGATTGATTCATCGCATTCAAGTGAAATTCCTGATTGGCTGATCGCGTCAACCGATTCAAGTTTGTTTTTATCTACGCCATTGACAAACACTTTCAAGACTGGCTCCGAGGCGTCCATGACTTCCGAGAGCAAGTGTTCGATTCGTTGCAGTTTTGCCTCGTCCGATTTGCCGAAAACCGTTTTTACAATTGTTGACGCCAATCGGATCGAAAACAGTCTGGCTTCTCTGGCAACCTCATGAGATTGAACATTGAGCCTTTCGATTGCGCCGTGAATATTTTCAAGCAGTGCCCCAACGCGTTCAGACTCCAGTTCGGCGTTTTGGATTTCACGCAAATTTTGAGCAGCCGCGTTCTCGCGCAGTTCAAAAATTCCATCCGCCATGACACTGGCGTCTGAAAGTGGACGATCAAATTTCAATGAAAACGTATTCATGAGAAACTAAGCGTAATTTCTCCTGATTCATCAAGCTGACCAACGGCGTCCACCAGCATCTGGCGAGCCTCTTCAATCTCTTCTTCGGAGACATCGGTTTTGTATTCCATTTCCTCTTCAATGGTCTGGCGAGCACGTTTGGAAAGATTCGAAAACAAAAGATTCAAAATTGCAGGGTCCGCCTTTTGCAATCCAACAATCAACGCGTCAGTTTCAACTTGGCCAAGCACTTTTTGAATGTCGCGATCACCTAGTCGAAGCAGATCTTCAAAAACGTATAACTTGCTACGAATCTTCTCGACCAAATCTCTATTTTCTTCTACCAAGCGATCCATCAATGTCTTGCGGATGTCCTTGGGCAACGAACGCAACAGTTCGGCGAGCGTCTCAGATTGCTCCACTACCTCTTTGCGAGTCGTTATTTCGTTTGCTTTTTCAAAAGTCGACACAAGAACATTTTCAACGATTCGTTCCGGGACCGTAGATTCCCTGCTGAGAAGAATCACCGCCTCTTCGCGAGTTGACTCATCCAAGTTCTCCAAAACCATTGCCGCTAACGGAGTGTCGAGGTTGCGCAAAACGAGCGCGATTGTTTTCGGGTGATCGCCAACAAGCGTGGTCGCTATTTGATACGGATCGAGCTTGTTAATGTCTTCAACAATGTCGCCGGTGGGCTCGACAGGAGTAAAGTAAGTCAAACGATTTTTTGAGCTTGAATTCCCACTCGAGTTTTTTTCAACTGAAGTGCTGACACCACCCGCTTGCTCAGCTTCGGCGACTTGAGGAGAAAGCGTGTCCATCGCGAACGAAAAATACGTATTAAAATCCTGAACAACGTACTCAATCTCTTCGCTACTTGGAGGATCAGATTTAAACTCGGCCAGCAGCTTTTTTACATAGTTCGCCCGAGTTGGATTCATGGACTTGAATGCAGCATTGGACGCGTCTTCGCCGAGTGCGCTCAGCAGCATCGCGAGCCTTTCTTCTGTCGTGTAAGTCAACATGATGTATCACCCGATTGATTTTCTTTGTGCAACAGAGCCAAATCCCTGTGCCGATCCGAATTGCTAAGCCGCTTTTTTGTTGCTCTGGCCAGGCGAAGTTTGTCCGCTTTGAGTATTGAGACTCGACCACGATTCAATGATTTTGGAAAAGACCTCGGGATTGTCCTTCACCAAGTCGCTCAACTGATTCACTTGTGTTTTTCTGTCTAAATTGGGTTCGGAAACAACAACCGGGTCGGGAAGCACTTTCTTAAACGCCTTTATGGCAACAAACAATGCGATAACGGCAGCGAGCCCCAGAGAAATATTCTTGAGAACCTGATTGATCTTTTCCCAAGCAAATCCGGTTGTCACTGGCACGTCGGTCAACACTGGATCGACGAACTCGAAAAACTCGACTGCAATTTGATCTTTGTCTTCACGAAAGCCAACCGCTTGACTAACCAAGGCTTCAATTTTTTCTTTGACCTTGGGTGGGATGACTTTGTTTTCATCCTGGACGGTCGTTGAGTTAACCAAGACCGAAACCGTCATCAGATTAAGGATCGGTGTGGTGATTGTTTCGGTGCGCATCGTTGATGAGACTTCATACTGGTTGTCCAGATCCTCGACTTTCGAAATCACCACTTTTTCATCGGCGGCCTTTGGTGCGGTGCCAAAATTTGAGGCCGTGCCCGCCACTCCCGATGCCGTCCGATTCTCTCCGGTCTTGGTTTCGTTTTTGATCACTTCACTGACGATGACTTTGCTGTCAGGATCGTATTCGGTAACCGTCGAAGTACCATCAGGAAACGTAAAATCGGTGGTGATGGCGACAGAAGCATTTCCGACGCCCAGAAATTTCATCAGGATCAACTCTGCTTTTTGTGAAAGCTCTCGGTCACGCATGACACGAAATTCTTCCTGCTTACTCAAACGACCGAGAGATTCATCTGTTGAATAGACGTTACCCGCGGTGTCAGAAATGGCAACTTTGTCTATCGTCAAACCATTGACGGCGTTAGCAACCAAAGACGCGATCGCGGCTGCTTGAGATTCGCCAAATTTCGCATTCCTACGAACCTCCAACACGACGGATGCAGAAGGAGCTTCTCGCTCACGCATGAATGCTTGTTTCTCTGGAATACTCAGGTGAACTTTCGCAACCTCGACAGTTTTAAAACGCTGAATCGAACCCTCAAGCTGTCGCTCGAGGTTGCGTCTAAATACATTTTGCTGATTCTTCGGATCCATCCAGGGCGAAACGTCTTCCAACGCCGAATCAACAGAACCGATTCCGAGTTCGCCAGCGACAATTCGTGCCCGAGACCATTTCCGTTTGTCAACCAAAATGATCGAACCGGATCCTTTGATTTGGTAGCTGATGTTTCCAGCTTCGAGTGCGTCGATCACTTTGGAAGCTTGCGACGGTTCCAGATCACTTGCCAATACGATGTAGTAGGGCTGAGACGACCAGATACCAACGCCAATGACCGCACCAACACAGATCAATGTCAGCAAGCCGATCCCAAAACGGGCGGCAGCTGTCGAATCTTTCCATATCAGCAGCGACTGATCTAAAAAGGACTTCAAAGTCTGCATGAAAGCTTCCGGTCGGGATTCGTCGTCTTAAATTGGAAAAAAATCAGAACTGCATTCGTGTCAGTTCGTTATACGAATCAATGAGCTTGTTACGAATTTCCATAAACAATTGAAAAGACATCTCTGCGTTAGCGACAGCCATAACGACCTGCTGCACATCAGTTGATTTACCCTCGACCAAATCACTGATCGCGGTGTCAGAAGAAAGCTGTGCGTCATTGGTTTGCTTTACAAAGCCTTCAACAAGCTCGGCAAATCCGTTGCCAGACGTTTGTCCGACTGGCGAAGTTGGTTTCGCTTGAAATTGAACTTGAGAAAGCGGCGATGAGCTTTGAATAGAATTAATCATGACACTCTCAGTAACGTTAAGGTTTGTTCAATCATTTCTTTGAAAGACGTCAACGCCTTTAAATTCGCTTCGTAGGATCGACTGGCAGTAATTAAATCGACCATCTCAGTCGGCAATTGCACGTTTGGCATCTTCAGGATCCCACGTTCATCGGCGTCAGGGTGACCCGGCGAATACAACTCTGGAAAGGGTGACTGATCCGATTCCTTTGCCACCACCTGAACCCCTCGCAAAGAGCTGGTCCCGGTTGCGTCAGTATCAACGAGAGACGAAAACACCAGTTGCTTGCGGCGGTATGGCCCACCGTCAGCAGAGCGAGTTGAATTTGCATTTGCGATATTGTTAGCCACCGTTTCCATTCGCATGCGTTCAGCAGTCATGCCCGAAGCGCTAATGTTGGCGGCAGAAAATAGATTTTTAAACATAATGGACTCCGTTCAACCTTCGATTGATTGTTTGAGGATTCCCATTTTCGCTCCCAAAAGCTGCGTTAGCGTTTGATAAGCCAACGTGTTCTTTTTTAACAGAGCAATCTCGCGGTCCATATCCACATTGTTCCCGTCCGATCTCGTTGGCAGGCCTGGTGTGTTGACCAGGCTGAATTCCGCATTAAGCGATTCGCCGGTTCGTAGATTTTCGATGTTTGACATCAACTGGTCGAACTGCAACTCTTTCGCTTTGTAATTCGGCGTGTTTACGTTTGCCAAATTCTGGCCAGTAACACGGTGGTTTTGTTCCGCAAACCGAATCGCGACTTGCAGATGATGAAATTGTGAAGATATACCGGTCATATGAATTGAATCGGTCCGGTTGTGTTTACCACTTCAAGGTATAGCCGAATATGGCGGTGTACCGCATCGGTGGCATGACTCCCAACTCAAGTGCTCAAATCAGTTGGTAGCCCACCGCTCACCAATTTGCAGATGTGGTCAAGACCTTACGTTTTTGAGACACAAAACCTGAGCTGTTTTGGCGATAGCCAAAGTTCAATCGCCCCTCGAACACAAAACCAGAGCCGGGCAACGGGTGGGCTTGGCATCACTTCATCCACAAACGCTGCCACTCTTAAACTGACCGCCACGATGTTCGAACGGCCACGCCAAACCTGAACCAAAATCTGAGAAAATAATTCATCGTTTCCAAATGAATGGCAGCATTTCTAAAAATTTTAGATTCAGAAGCGGATTTAGAATACGCGTCAATTTTTTTGTCACTTGAGACCTCAATCTTGATAAAGGCGATGAGTTAGATGGCAACGCATTCACAGCAAGAAAGCATCCCATATTCACTTGAGGTTGGCACATGGACATCGCAACCGTATTTGGACTTCTGCTCGGCTTCGGATTGATTTTTACATCAATCGCGATGGGCGGCGGCAGTGGCCTGAGCGCGTTTATCGATGTGCCTTCGTTGATGATCACCGTCGGCGGTTCGTTTGCCGCTTTGTTTATTAACTTTCCACTCAAAGTCTGCCTGAGGTCTGCATCGGTCGTCAAAAAGTGCTTCCTCACCAAGCTCCCAGAATCGGAGGAAGTAATTACTCAATTCAAAGATCTCGCCGTCATTGTTCGCAAGGATGGCATGCTGGCTTTGGAGAAAGAGCTCGATGGCATCAAAGACGACTTCATGAAACGTGGCTTGGAAATTGTTATCAGTGGTGCGGAAGAAGATCAGATCCGAACGATTTTGGAAACCGAATTGTCGGCTATCGAAGCCCGCCACATGACCGGAAAAAAGATTGTCGAATCGACAGGCGCTGCCGCACCCGCATTCGGCATGATTGGAACGCTGGTCGGGCTGGTCCAAATGCTTCAGTCACTCGACGACCCCAGCAAGATTGGTGGCGGCATGGCGACGGCTTTGTTGACAACGCTGTATGGTGCCATCATCGCAAACGTGGCTTGCATTCCTTTGGCGGGAAAACTGGAGACTCGATCTCAAGACGAAGTTCGCTGTCGAGAATTGATGATTACCGGCATCGTGTCGCTTGCCCAAGGCCTTTCCCCTCGAGCTGTTGAAGACAACCTCGTTGCTTACTTGTCACCGAAATCACGCCAGACCATTCAGAAAGACGCCGCCTAAGTCGCCAATCGACTTGGCCGTATTCAGCTGGAGTTTCAGATGGCCCGAGACAAAAAGCCCGCAGATCCACCCGGAGATATTCCAGCGTGGTTCATGACTTATAGTGACGTGATCACGTTGCTAATGACATTCTTCATCTTGTTGCTGACTTTCGCGACGACTCAACCGGAACGCTTTGAAAAATCTGCTTCTTCGACTTTTGCGTCCGGATCAGCCACTGGTGTCGCTGGCGAAAAATTGCCCACCGACCAAGACTCCTGGGTTACCAGGGTACGCCAGCCCTCAGCGAGACTTTCCATGCGCGGCGCAGAAATGCCTTCGATAACCAAACAGGCTTCAAAAGCTGCATTTGGAGAAGGCCTGAGATCGCTCAACGAAGAGGAAAAAAAACACAACGAACACACAACACATTCGTTCGAATTACCCTTTGTGCAAATGTTCAATCGGGAAGGACTACTAACCGATCAGGGCGCAGACATTTGCAAGGCGCTTGCTGATCAGTTGGAGGCGTTGCCGTTTCAAGCCTCCATCCAGTTCGCCGATGAGACTCACACAAAACCAATTGCCGGAATGATGGAGCATCTTTTCCATTTCGAAAAAACAAGACCGGGGCAGCTTTCAATGAGTTTTACGAAACACGGTTTAAACAAAGACAACATTCGCGTTTTGGTCAGACATTTCAGTCCCAATAAACGTTAACGAGAAAACCCAGCAATGAGCCGCAAGAAAAAAGATCCGCCAGCTCCGCCAAGTAAAGCGTACCTGGTTTCGTTTGGCGATACGATGACCGCCCTGCTTGCGTTCTTTATTGTTCTCAATTCATTCGCGAAAGAGCAAACGGGCGCAAACATGCACACGGGAACGGGATCGTTCTTTAATGCGGTGTCATCCAGCGGACTTCCCGGAGGCAATTTTGGAGACCGCTCCCGTATGATGAGTCAAAGAAAACAACCGGCTCCCGTCTACGCATTTAGTGATCCCGATCAGACCAGGGACCACTACGAACAACTCGGGCCAGACAAAGACGCCGACATGCAGCGGATCATTGATCGACAGGCGGATGAGTTTAAGCGTTACTTGAACAACATGAGCAAGCAATTTGAAGTCTCGGAACAACGGCCAACCCAAACGCAAATCGTACTCGACTCTTTTGAACAATTCGAAAGGCAAAACGATGCAACGCCTTATCTGCCTTTAAAGGAAAACGCCATTCAAGTGGCTTCCGAAGCGATCACCAAACTTCTCAATGGTGACTATGAAGTCGAAGTCGTAATATGGGCCAACATGCCTTCCAGCCTCGCGATGCGAAAAGCTATGGAGCGTTCGTTCGCCGCACAGAAGCAAATCGACAGCTTGTTTCTGTTGTCCGTTAAGCAGCGATCAAGGCTAAGTTTTTCTGCTAAACCGTGGCTGTTCTCAGACGCAAAACGGCCCAAGCTTTCATTCATTCTGTCGCGAATGGACTCCAGCTACTAACGCGATGGCGACCGACGTCTCAAAAAAAAGCAGTCGTCGTCACGTCGTTAAGAGAAACACCGCCACTTGATCGGCGGCCCGCTCACAAAAGATAAAAGGCTAAAAGCTAGTGCTTCATCCAGATTTGGAATTAGATGATGAACTGTAGCCAGACGTCGCAGTCTGTACCCAGGTTTATGCATCCATGGGGCGGACTTTGGACGTCACAGTCCTTACCAGTTCAGACAGTCTGCGTGTTCCATTTGATAACCTCGACGGTGATGCAAAGATTGAGTTGGCTTCCCGGTTGATGCAAGCCATCGTCAGCGGTGGAGAATTTTCAGAGAACTCAGGAATGGGAACGCCGATGCCGGGGATCTTTTTGGGAGGTTTCTTGTCGCTCGCAGGATTGTTTTGTTTGGGATTTTTGCAGACTTCGACCGTTGTTGGCTCACGTAACCAAGGTACGTTGAGCGTAAAGGTTTTTCGTTGGCTAATTCTGAACAAGCGTGAATCCAGTATTGAATTGTCCGATTTCAGGACGGTCAAGCACGTACCGTTTTCAATAGAATCATATTCCGGGATCAGCGCAACAAGTAATTCGGTTTTTGTGGAATCGAAAACGGGTGAGACGATGCATCTTGCCAGCGGCCCAATGTTCACTGAAGAATCGACCGAGAGTGTTAAGCGGATCGTTGGGGGCTGGGTTCGAGCGGCAAACCGGCTGGCGAAGAAGCGCTAGTTTTTTTGAGCGATGGCGATAGCCAAAACGGCTCAATGTTTCACTGCTGCGGCGGAAACTGTTTTTTTGAAACGTCATGCACAGCATGACCTACGAAGTCTGTAGCCACGAAAGTGGCGACAGGATGTAGCCCATGGCGCAAGCCATGGGAGCTTGGTTTTAAGTCGATCATAGAGCCTCGATAGTGGCGGCAGGAAATCCCCTTCCGTTCTTGCTTGCTATTTGAAATACATGTCGCCATTATCGGGCTTTATAATAACTGGCGTTTTTCCCCATGGCTCGCGCCATGGGCTACAGCCTGTCACCGCCCCGCTGCAGACCCAAGAAGCCATTTTTGTCGCGGGTAACGCTTGGTTGTCAGCGAATATTTTTTTTGCAGAAGGGCGCGAAGAGCGCAAAGAAAATATCTGAAGTCAAAAAAAGAAACGTAAAGACGCACGACCCTTTGCGTGCTTCGCGATCTTCTGTAGAAAACTCGTCGCCGGGTAGCCGCGGCAGATCCAGAGAAGACAAGGGAAGCCCCATTCGGGTTGTCAGCAATTTTTTTTACAGAAGGGCGCGAAGAACGCAAAGAAAATATCTGAAGTCAAAAAAAGAAACGTAAAGACGCACGACCCTTTGCGTGCTTCGCGATCTTCTGTAGAAAACTCGTCGCCGGGTAGCCGCGGCAGATCCAGAGAAGACAAGGGAAGCCCCATTCGGGGTTTCGTGATTACCGGATAGCGACCAGATTTCGCAACTTTGGTGCTAACGCTTGGTTGTCAGCAAATATTTTTTTTACAGAAGGGCGCGAAGAACGCAAAGAAAATATCTGTAGTCAAAAAAAGAAACGTATAGACGCACGACCCTTTGCGATCTTCTGTAGAAAACTCGTCGTTTCGCAACTTTGGCTCTTAAAAAAAGAAACTTATCGAAAGCGATTTTCGCCAACAATTTTCCGTGTTCAAACGTTAAACTAGTTAATTGTTTCAAAAAAAGATTCTCAAGTGCGTACAAATCCGGCCGGGTCGGCGCATAGCCTTTGGTAGCAACCCATTTGTGACACTCAAGCGAGGCTCTACCAATGATCTCTGAACCACTTTCAGATTCCAAACAACACTGCCCAGACCGCGATACGCTGGTTGATTTCATGCTCGGGAAACTGCCCGTGCCCGAGCTTGAGTCGTGCGAAATGCACTTGTCGGGATGTGCGCCATGTGCCGACACGATTCGGTCGCTTGATCAATCGGACACGATGACGGAACTGGCTCGTGATGCGTTTATTGGCCGCTCTCTTTCTGCCAACAAATTCCACGCCGCCGGACCTGATGCTTCGTCGCAAAATTCGGACGATGACATTGCCGTCAAGGATCTCGTTGGAAAGATGCGCGAATGGGCTTTGGATTCGAAAACTGGATTGAACTCGCCAGCTCAGACTGACAACGACCTGGACGACCGAGCCACCGAAGTTCAGCACTTGATCAGTTCTGCCGATGGAACAGTAAGTGCTGACGGTTCACTTGGGCAATTGGCACACTATCGAATTCAGCGTTTGCTGGGTGCGGGTAGTACCGGTGTCGTTTATCTTGCGACCGACGTAAACCTCAACCGACCGGTCGCTCTAAAAGTTCTTCGTCCTTCTCTCGGAGCAGCTGCCCGTGAAAGATTTCTTGCGGAAGCTCGCGCCGCTGCCGCGATTGATCATGCCAACGTCGTTTCGATTTACCATGTTGGCAACGAAGGAAAACTGGCTTACATCGCGATGAATTGGTGTGAAGGCGAAACGCTTGAGCAACGCATGTCTCGCATCGGAAGCCTGCCCGCCGAACAAGTCCGTGAGCTTGGCGTTCAAGTGTCGCAAGGATTGTCGGCCGCCCATTCGCTTGGACTGATTCATCGCGATATCAAACCGGCTAACATTTGGATGCACGCCGATTCCGACCGCTATACGATTTTGGATTTTGGATTGGTGCGAACGGCCGATGAAGATCCGCAGCTTACTTGCACAGGAATGATCGCCGGTACGCCTTGTTATATGTCGCCTGAGCAATCGCGGGGTGCCAAACTCGATTCCCGGAGCGACTTGTTCAGTCTTGGTTGTTTGCTTTACCAATCTCTAACGGGAGTACTCCCGTTTAGCAGCGGAAACGTATTGGCAACGCTACAGTCAATCCAGCGAGACGTTCCGACCGAGCCGTGTGAGCTTGACCCAAGCGTGCCCAACGATCTTTCGGATCTTGTGATGAGTCTGTTGGAGAAATCTCCAGGCAAGCGACCGTCTTCGGCCGCTTCGGTTGCGGGGGCATTATCGAGTGATCGAGAGGACTGGGATTTCAAGCCAAACTACAACTCGGCAAAGAACGTCAGCCTAGCTAATCGTGATGCGAAACCGAAAAATGCGTCTTCGCTGAAAGATTCATCCTCACCAGCGTTGGCTGGACGGTCAGGAAGTTGGATTGGCTGGGTAGCCGGACTGGTAATATGTGGCTTGCTCGGGTTTGGTGTTTACTTTTCGCCGCAAATTATTCGTATCGCCACCAACAAAGGCCAGTTGGTGATCAAGTCAGACGATCCAAATGTCAAAGTCGAAATCCTCTCCAACGGCGAGCGTGTCGTGATCATGGATTTGCTTTCCAATCAAACGCTTGAGGTCATTGCAGGCGAGTATGAAATCCGCCCAGTAAGCGGTGACAATTCCATATCGATTGACCGTGGAAACGTCACGATGTCACGTGGCGGCAAAGAAATCGTTTCGGTGACTCGCAGTGCTGCTGAAAATTCAAGTGCGGATTCATCGCGCTCATTTTCCTCGCCAGACGATAACTCACTCACCCCCAAATCGGCGATTGTTGACGACAACGCAAGCGAAATTTTCGATGTCAACACATATCAAATTAAATCCAACGACGTACTGGCCGTGTTCATCGAAAGCGTCTTGGGCGAACACTTGTCTAATCCTCCGACCCATATGCGAAAAAGATCGAGTCCGCTTCCTCCTGCCGTTGGCTATCCCGTTCCGGTACTGGCTGACGGAACGTTATCGCTTCCGGCGAACGTGACCATCCAAGCCAAAGGAAAAACGATCGCTGAAATTCAAAAGGCGATCCGCAGTGCTTATTTGGACGGTGGAGAAGCGGCGCTTCTCAAACCCGATTCCCGCATACTGGCTACGATCCTCTACCGCCACGGGCATAACGATGCAATGTTAACGTTTAAGTTAGGTGATGAACGAGAGGTTGGCGATTCGGACAAAAACACAAGTGAGTCGAACAATTCCTTTCCCGGTGAAATACCCCAAGTTCAAGAAAACTATCAAATCGACGGTGGCGATGTACTCGGTATTCATATTGATGGAGTGGTAGGCAACTTTGACAAAGTCCCGCCGAGCTACATGCCAAAAGATGGCTTAAACATCCTTCCTTCGTTTGGCTATCCGGTTCAAGTTTTTAGCGACGGAACGATTTCGCTTCCGCTTGTAGAAGACATAAACGTACGCGGAAAAAATTTGCTTGAAATTGAAAAAGAAATCAAAACTGCGTTTTTGTCTGGTGACGAACCGATCCTGAGTAGTGATGGCCGCATCATGGTTTCCCTGATGCAGGCTCGTAATCCAAATCGAACTGATGAATTCTATACGCTCGAATCCGGTGATGTGCTCGGGCTCCACATCGAAGGCATTGTGGGCGAATTTGGCGCCATGCCCGAGGTGCACCTGCCAGCGCCAGGATCTGACGATTTTCCGTCAATGGGAATTCCTTTTGTCGTGTTGGGCAGTGGTCAAATTTCTTTACCGATGGTCAACCCCATTTCCGTCAAAGGCAAAAATCTCAAACAGGTGTTGGCATTGATCAACAAAGCTTTCAAAGAAGGCGACGAACCGATCCTAAAGGATGACGCTCGGATGTTTGTTAGCTTGATGCGGAAACGAAACGGAACGGCGCAAAAGTTACGCTTGGACGAAAGTTCGGATCTGAAAGTGGGAGCAAAGGGCGAACTTAAGCAAGAGTCTGCTCTTGAAATGAGGGAACACCGATACCTCCAATGGCAATTGGAGCAGAAGCAAGAGGCATTAAGTCAGGTATCCAAATCGTTGAACGGTTTGAAACTGGAGCTGATGGAGGCTCGAAAAACATATGGGCTGGGTCACTCTTCAACTGTCGATCTACAAGAACGATTGAAATTGCTTGAGGACGAAGCGAAAAAGCTAGCGAACGAGCTAAAGACACCCGCAAAGACGAATGAAAAAACTGCGCCGGCTTTAAGTCCGCCTAAAACGAGCCTTGGGACAACGAGCCTTGAATCGCTGAAGCCCGGTGAATTGTATGACTTTCATGGCGTCTGTACGTTGGAAAACGGGACC
The DNA here is from genome assembly GCA_964448575.1 of uncultured Pirellulaceae bacterium. Lineage (GTDB taxonomy): Bacteria > Planctomycetota > Planctomycetia > Pirellulales > Pirellulaceae > Mariniblastus. Next base: position 67,643 of record CAYUWY010000023.1, on the reverse strand, counting down.
CCCATCGCTGGTGTCGAGTTACATCTCTACGAGCGAGACCGTCGTCAGTACACGCAAACTTTTCTGACCAAGACGACTTCGGATGAGAACGGGAAATTTACTTTCCCAGCGCTGACGGCACGTGATTATCAGCAAGGTTGGACTAAGGAATATTTCTTGTTTGTCCGGAAGTCTGGGTTGGCCACGATCCATTGCTCTGACTATTTCTGGACTGAAACCGATGGTGAAACGGACTTGAAGGGTGGTGCGGGGCAGCGAACCAAAGACGGATTCAAAATAGTGATGGTGCCGTGCAAGCCACAGCGAGGGAAGATTACCGATGAAGCTGGAAAACCCATTGCCGGAATGAAAGTCGCAAGGTACCACGTGCACCAACCCGTTTTGGGTTTGGCGTGCGTTGAAACTGACTCCAAAGGTGAGTTTCTGATGGAAGATTTCGAGCCAGAGCGACTCCAGCTTTCGCATCCAAAGTTTGGCAAATATAAATTTGTGGTCCCAGATTCGGCAGACGAAATCTCAATTTCAATCCCGAATGCAGTGCGATTTACGGCTCGCACCATCAATGCGAAAACCGGAAAACCAATCCCAAATTGCTTGACGTTTTTCCAAGGGCTTGAGCAAAGTTCGCAACAACGAAAGTTGAGCGCACAACCCGGCAGTCTGACTCAATGTGAATACGTGGTTCAACGCTCGGATTCAAATGGAGTTCTTGATCTTTACCTCCCAGCCGATCCGAAGTTTACGCTCTATGGTTGGCATGATCATTTGCTTGCCAAAGCAAACGTTATTAAGTCGCTAAAGGGAAATCACATTGACCTTGGTGACATCGAGTTTTCTGAGCCAGTCATGGTTTCGGGCGAATTGATCGACGAGGCAACGGGTAAACGAATTGAAACCCAGGCTTTCGTTGGTTGGCAAGGCACAGATCGACCAACTTTAAACTCGGCGACTCGAATGCTCGTCTGCAATAAAGACGGAACTTTTGAATTGCCAATGATGATTGGAAAAAATACATTTCCATCTGTACGCAGTCACGAATTCAAGAACTTGATCATTCGCCACCGGATCAAAGGCGAGCAAGAATGGGGAGAAATTGAATATGTTTATCCAGAAAAAGAATTTCTAAACGTAACACGTGGCAGCGAAATAGAATTGCAAATCATTGCTCGAAAGTTGGATAAACCAGAATTTCCAATTCCGTTTGAGTAGTATTAGGGTTAGGCAGAGACCCACTGGTCTCAGAAGAGGCTCGTAAACTTGTTGGTTATGGTTCTTGTGTAGCCTGTGAGGTATTCTAGTGGTTTCATGAGACCAAAACTAAGTTCCTTTTTCGGGGCAGGCATGGCGACGAAACCATTTGCGATTTTGATTCTGTTTTTCACGGCAGTATGTTTTGGCGACTGTGCGGACGCGGTTGCTCAGACTGGCCCAGCGGGACTTTGGGATGCGGCTATTGAATGTCCCGGCGGGCAAATTAAATTCGGGCTTGAGCTAAGCAATCAAGGGGATCAGTGGTCGGGCTTTATTATAAATGGCCCTGAGCGGATCAAGATTCCCACCGTCGAAGTCAACGAACAACTCGTGCGGCTCAAGATCGACCACTACGATTCCGAACTGAATCTAAAAATTAATTCGGGCGAAAAAGTCGAAGTAGAAATGTTGGACGGTGATTGGAAAAAACGCCGCGGCAAAGATGAATACGTCGAAATGAAAGTGTCCGCCAAACGTAATGACGGCAAAGGGCGTAGCAAATCAAGCGCAAAACTGCCCGAACGTTGGGCGGTTAAATTTAAAAGCGATGAAGACCCGGCGGTTGGCATCTTTAAAAACGTCAACGGGACGAAGCAGGTGTTGGGGACGTTCATGACGACGACCGGCGATTATCGCTTTCTCGATGGGGCTTTTTCCGACGGCAAGCTTGAGCTTTCTTGTTTTGATGGCGCACACGCTTTTCTGTTTATCGCCAATCGCAAAAACGATGGGAATTTGGCCGGCGATTTCTGGTCGTCTAATACTTGGCATGATACGTGGACGGCCAAACCTGACACCGGTGCCAACCTGCCCGATAGTTTTAAACAAACTGTGGTGAGCGAGAACGTAGAACTAGGACGTTTGAGTTTTCCTGATCTCGATGGCAATCCGACTCGGCTGGACGATCCAAAATTCGCTGGCAAAATTCGAATCATTTATGTGTTTGGTAGTTGGTGTCCTAATTGCCACGACGCGGCGGAGTACTTTGCAAGCCTTGAGAAAAAGTATGGCGACAAAGGGCTTTCGATTCTTGGGTTGGCTTTTGAAATGACCGGCGATTTCAAACGTGATTCGGAGCAAGTGAAAAAGTATCTTGCGCGGCACGGATCGAGTTATCCAGTTTTGATTGCCGGGCTGTCGGACAAAGCAAAGGCATCGAAATCGCTGCCAATCCTCGACAAAGTCCGTTCCTATCCGACGACGATTTTTCTCGATGCCAAGGGGAATGTGAAAGCGATCCACACTGGGTTTACTGGTCCGGCGACGGGCGAGTCGTTTACGCAACTCAAAGACCAGTTCGAGAAATTGATCACCGAAGAGATTGAATAAGCGAAAATGTTGAGCAACAAACTGGCTGCGGCCTACTCAATTTCGCGAATCGGAATTGCATTTATCTGGCTATACCACGGCCTTGTGCCAAAATTGATTTTCCGTCACGCAACGGAATTGGAACTTGTTGGCAAAGGCCCCGTCATTCATTCGCCCGAGACAATGGTCTTGATCGCAGGAGTCGGCGAAGTGATTTTGGGTTGCGTGGTTCTGTTTTTTTGGCGACGCAAATGGCCAGCGCAGGTATCCATTGCTGGGTTTTCTTTGTTGCTTATGGGGGCACTTGTTCTCTCGCCCTCACACGCAACTCACGCTTTCAATCCCGTGACACTGACTGTGTCGGCCATTCTTTTTGGGATGATCAATTTGGCAACTCATTCGGTGGATAAAACGACCGTTGAGATTGGAAACTGATTCGACGACTTTTGCATTCCGCCAACCAGGTTTCCGATCTCAGGCCGATTCTTTTTCGTGAGCCGCTTCCTGCCCTTCCGTTGCTGGCGCCGTATGTTCGTAAATGAAACCGCGACGACGCCATGCAACTGCAATGGAAACTAGGCGTGCTACTTTCTCAGCTGTGAAGCCGGAACGATCTTCACTTTGTCTTTCGCCTTTTCCTTGGCAACATCTTCGGCCAACGCTTCAACGGCTTTGGCTAGCTGGGCATCTGTACCGCCGGGCGAGTTCCAATTCGGCTCGTTCCAAAGTGCGACATGCGGCTCACATCCGTTCAGTTCCATGTCTTCGCCAGTAGTAGAAAGGTACCAGCCTCGCATTGGCATGCGGACACTTCCACCGTCAAGCAATCGAACCGAACCTGTACTGATAACACCACCAGCGGTTCGCATGCCGATTACGCGACCACGACCCGTTTGCTTGATCGCATGGCTGACAATTTCCGCATTCGAAAAACTGTGTTCGTTGCACAGCACAACAATCGGTTTAGTCCATGAAGCGTAGATGCGGCGATCTTGCGGGTAGCCTTCTCCGCTACCACGAGATTTCGTAATCGCATGTTTGGGTTGAGTCAGCGCGGTCATAACATGGTCGGCAGTGCTACCGCCGCCGTTGAAACGAACGTCGATGATCAAGCCCTCTTTGCCAACTCCGGCATGGTAAAGGTCTTCTTCCATTTGGCGGAAACTTGACATGTTCATGCCTCGGATGTGCAAGTAACCAAGCTTGCTTTCGGAAAGCTCTTCAACCTTGGCTCGCGTTTTGTTTGTCCATTCTTCATACAGCAAATTGCGAACAAAAGTAGTCGGACGCACGGTGACTTCACGCTCGCCGGCTGAGCCTTTGACGGTCAATTCAACGTCTCGAACTGTATCCATCGTCAACAGTTTTTCAATATCGACATCGGGGCCAACATCGACTCCATCAATTTTGAGAAGTGTCTCGCCAGCTTTAACCAGGCTTCTAGCGCGATCGCACGGACTTCGTGGAATGACGCTTTCGACTAGTAGGCCAGGGCCTTTGTGGTTCATGTCGTACCGCAGACCAAGGTGATAAGTTGTTGCCGACCAATCGTTCTGTGCGTCAAAGTCAGGCAGCGGGTCGCGACCACCTCGGTGACCCATGTGTGATGCGTTGAGTTCTCCTAGCATCATGTTCATCAACTCCGAGAACTCTGCACTGCCAAGGCACTCGGCCGCAGTTGGACGATACTTGTCTCGGATCACATACCAGTCTTTGTTGTTATAAGCTTCGTCATAGTACCGATCACGCATCGCGCGCCAGCCTTGATCGAAAGCGATTCTTCGGAGTTCGCGCCAGTCTCGTTCAGTGCGAACAGAGAAACCGAATGTTTCTGTCTTGCCACTGGCACTCATCGTCGCAGGAGTTCCGCTTCGGTGACCGACAAACTGTTTTGAATCTTTAAGCCAGCGATTGGAGCTGAGCGGAGTATCCGTAATTTTTTTAGGTGCTTCTGGTCGCGGAAATTTCACGCTGTAAAACGCACGGGTGCCTCTGATTTCTGCCGTAAATGCAAGCGTTGAGCCATCGTTAATCCAAATCAAGCCAGACTCAAAAGAGCGTGGATAACTCAGACGTTCGACGCGTTCAAAGATGTCTTCAAAATCAATTTTGACAGCTTCGTCTTTTTTCTTGTCCTTCTTTTCTTTGTCGTCGGACTTTTTGTCTTCGTCAGTTTTGCCGTCCGCTTTCTCTTCAGCCGCCGGCTCGTCTTCGTTTTTCTTGTCGTCGTCTTCTTTCTTCGGCGCGTCTTTTTTATCCGCCGACTTTTTGCCTTTGCCTTTGCCGGATTTCTTCTTCATCGCTTCGAGAGCTTTTTTCAAAGTCTCGTCACGTGCGGTTTCTTCGTCAGTGGCTTTGGCAAGCTCAACGACATAGATGTCAACTTCGGTGCCGTCGTGACGACCAAGCCAAGCGATCCGTTTACCATCGCCTGACCATTTCGGGTTGGAGTCCATATCCGGGTGACGGGAAATATTGAATGGCTCACGTGTTCCATCAATCGGGAGAATGTAGATATCACTGTTGTAGTTGTCATCCTGTGTTGCATAAGTCAACCATTTGCCATCAGGCGACCAGTCAAAAGATGCCGGCGACCACATCGAAGCGATCTGACGGTTGTCAGAACCATCGGCGTCCATCACAAACAGGTTTGAGCCTTTGTTGTAGGCGATATGTGTTCCGTTGGGGCTAAGTCTTAGTTGCGATTCAACGTCACGGTCATCGGTAACCTGTCGCAATTTGAAATCTTCAGCCAACCACCAGATGCCGTCTTCCTGGTCGTGCGTTGCTTCCCAAATGTCAACTTCGCCACCTGAATCAGTCACAAAGAACAGTCGGCTGTCGTCTGAACTGAACACAAGGCTGGATTCAGGGTGAGCCGTTTTTGTGACGCGAACTGGCTCTTTCAGAATCCGGTCCATCACATAGATGTCCTGGCCAGCAACAAACGCCATCTGTTTTCCGTCAGAGGTGAAGGCAACGGCTGATGCTTGACTTTCCCGTTTACGCTCAATCGCGCTTGTTACGGTATCGCCAGTTGTGGTGAGTTCAATGCTGGTTAGTTCACCTGTTTTCGAATCGCAGGTCATCAAGTCGAATCCGCGCCGAACGAGTATTGTCTTGCCGTTTTGTGAAACCGTAGGGAACGCTACGCCATCGTCATCTCCGTCAGATGCTACGTCGGTGACTTGACGAGCTTCATCGGAGTCGAGCGCTCGATGGTAAATGTTAAATACGCCATCAGGATCGCTACTGAAGTAGTAACTGTCTCCATCAGCAGCCCACATTGGGTCCATCTCGGAAACGTTTTGAAATCTCTCAAGGTCCTTGCTGAGTCGTTTTAGTTCTGGTGTTTCTGTTGAAAGATCAGCCAACCAAATCTGCGGAGCCTGAGAGCCTTTGTATCCTTTGCGGCTCCAGTTCGGGCGACCGCGCACAAATAAGACCTTGGTACCGTCGGGGCTGATTGCTGCGTCACGAACGCCACAGTCAAACAACATTTTCTTGGGCTTTTCGCCTTCGGTATCGAGTAAGAAAACTCGGGAAGACTCCGTAGCGTGCCAACCTCGATCCGTTGACTGACTGATCAGGAGATAACGTCCATCGCTGATCGCGCCGTGGATGGTTTTACGATTGGAATCGAAAGTAATTTGTTTGGCCGCGCCTCCCGCAACTGGCATTGAGTAAATCTGCGAGTTGCCAGAACGATTACTACTAAAGTAAACATGCTCGCCGTCAGCACTGAAATGAGGCGATGAATCGGTTGCCGCATGGATGGTTAAACGAGTGGCGTTGCCGCCTTCGATGTCAGCAATCCAAACGTCATTTTGCCAATCAAAAGCGATACGGCTTGCGTCTGGCGAAATGCTTGGATGCCGCGGTATGCGAATCTTGGTGTCTGCATTTGCTGAGACGCTGATAAATGATGTGACTAGCAGGGCGGCAAGTGTGACTATTCCGGGTTTCATCTGGGTCGATCTCTTTCGTCGCTAAGTTAGAAATTCCGAGAGCTGTTAACGCTATTGCATAGAAGCACTTCGATTTTACTTGGAAAGATAACGAATAGTCCATGAATTGGTAGAGCAGCGTGTTTTACTGGCTCCAAATGTTCGGGTCGGACGACTCACAACAGAACTTCCGCCGCGGGTGTGGGACAAATTACTTTATGAGCGGCTTATGCCAAAATTGAAACTTCGTCACACAACGGACGTTGAGCTTGGAAACTGAATCGACGGGACGAGCGCGGCTTACGGGCAGGAAGGTCGTCGCTACTGCAATCCGCCAACCACGTTTCCGATAATGACTACAACCATTAGCCATGTTGCCGTGATATAGCGCGGCATATTGTTGCGTGACTCCAGCCACATCAGGATTCGCACGAAAAACGAAACGCCGATTCCGATGAGGGGCGCTCCAAAAAAGACGTCAAAATTCAAGTCTGCCGATTGCTCTTTGGAGATCAGCCAATAGGCCAGCATGACGATCCCGCCGCCAAGGGCGCAAAGAATCAGATTGACGAATATGTTTTTGGGAAACACGGTCGCCGCAATCGCGCCGCTTACTGCTCCCGTTCCGGCCCAGGCCAGCCGATGCCCCAGCTGAAAAAACAATGGTTCGCTTGAAACCGAAATGTAACCGAACGCGGAAATCAGACATGACCAAAACATCGCGTCGGCCATTTTCTTGGTCGCCAATCCAAAGATCGCACCGACGACCAGCCCGATCGCGACCGAGCCAATGCCACCGGCAACAATGCTTGGGGCGTCAAGCCGTTGGAGGTAAGCGATGGCCAAACCGAAGATAAACGTCAACCAGAAAAGTGCGGCAATGCCGTATTGGTTCTTTGTTGTGTTTTCCTGAGTCGTTGTTGGCGGTTGAGTTTCTGTTTCAGCCACGGATTCACGTCCTTGTTCGATTCCTTGTTCGTTGGTTTCTGTCTGCAACAATAGACGTGATTGTTTTACTGGAATCAAGAGCGAGCCAAAATATGCCAACCAAACCAACCGATCGTTTAACCGTTTCCAATGCGCTTAGAGAGTTAAAGGATCATAGCGAACCGTTTAAGAAACTGTTTGGTCACGGCACGCTGGAAGTTGAAATTTACAAACCTGAGAAAGTCGACCATCAAACGCCGCATACCCGTGATGAGCTCTACGTGATTGCGTCAGGTACGGGAACGTTCGTTAACGGCGACGCGCGGCATGAGTTTGAAGCGGGTGAGGTTTTATTCGTGCCGGCAGGAGTCGAACATCGTTTTGTAGATTTTACGGAAGACTTTTCGACTTGGGTTTTCTTCTTTGGTCCGGAAGGCGGGAGATCTTAGAAGTGATTGAAAGATGGAGTCGCGTGGTGGGAACCGTGGCTATCGCCAAAACGGCTCAGTAAGGTTCGCTGCTAGGAAGTAGGATTTGGCAAAGGGCTTTTTTCTATGAATCCGATGCGATGGAAAATACGAGTTGGTTAGGCAATGTCATGCACAGCATGACCTACTAACTTGGGTTGTCTTCTTTGGTCCGGAAGGCGGGAGTTTTTAGAAGTGATTGGATGGTGGAGTGTCGCTTGGGAACCGTGGCTATCGCCAAAACGGCTCAGTAAGGTTCGCTGCTAGGAAGTAGGATTTGGCCAAAGGGCTTTTTGCTGTGAACCTGATGTGATGAACAATGTAGTTGTTAGCGCGATGTCATGCACAGCATGACCTACAGCGTTTGGCCAAAGGCCTTTTTCATCGTAGCCAGGGGCATCGCCCCTGGAACCACATCAGAAATAACGCGGTTGGCTGAAGGCCATATTCACCGCCGTGTGGTCAGTGTAGAGAGCCGACCGATGATGCGGTTGGATAACGGCACCGCTGATCCACCTGCCGCCATTCCTTGGGCTTCTTAGGTTGTTCCGAGTTGATTAATCGTCAGTCTTTGGTTTGGACGATTCATCTCCACTTTCAATTTTTTCGGCTTCAACTTTTTGCTTCCCACCTGTTTTTTGCGCGGGAGACATTTGTGAAGTCTCCAATTCGTTGTGCAGCAGAATTTGCTCTTGAAGAACAGCCTCTTTCACTTCAATTGTTTGTAGTTCGTGAGATTGGGCCGCAAAGTAGATCCAGACCATAAGCATAATCGCTAGAAAAAAGATGATTCCTCCAAAAATCAGGAACATTCCTATCGTGCGAACGATCGTCTGTTGCTCAACGACCGGAGGCGTGCGAAAGGGATGCCGATTGACTTCTACTGCACGAAAGATTCTGCGTGTGTTGCCTTGGAGCAAGAGGAACAGTATCCAAACTGCAAACGGTGCGCTCAAGATGAATAGCGGATGAATTGGCAGCATCAAGATGAACATCGATATCAAAACGAATGGAAAGTCACGGAAGTGCTTGATCCGATTGGCACAAATGAAACATATCGACGCCATCCCCGTCGGGACAAGAATCAACATGATCGGATTCCAGGACCCAAAGTCGAGCATGCGTTGACCACTTCCTTCGATTCCACGAACAGCAACCACGCTATCGAGAATATCAATTAACTTTTGCTGCAGGGTCTGGAGCGATGTTGAAATTTTCCCCAACCAAAGACCATCCCATGAACAGAAAATTAAGATTGCGACGAACAGCAACATTAACGTCCCGGCAACGCCCAGCATGATTCGCGGAAATTTTAATAGGTTTCGATAGTACGCAATCTCGGAATCGTCAGCTACATATTGCGGGTCTGTTACTTGGGCTGTGTGTCCCTTGATCGGAGGTCGGGGCGAAATCGGGGCACGATTTGAAACTGTGGCATTTATTGGCGAGCTCGGCACGACTGGAATACCGCGGATCCGTCCATCAACGCAGCGGACTAATTCTTCGGCTTGCTCAAGACTCGCGTTCTTCACATAAACACGAAACATGCCTTGGCGACTGCCTGGGATTTCGTCTACCAACGACATCTGGTCACATTGGACTTCGATATATTTGTAGAGCATCCCTTTGTGGAGCGAAATCGAAGCGATTCGTTGCATCGGTATGACAACGGATTTGGCTCCCCATTTTAATGCATCCATGAAAACGCGAACTTCGAATTCCAGCTCCAAGTGCGAATGGAATCCATGCATCAATCCATACCCGTTGGCAAATCCCGCAAGCACATTTTCGATCATGACCGCGAAGGGCCGACAGAGCGCGACGGATTCATCTCGATCGTAAGCTCGTTGGTTCGCCGCTTGGCCTTGGGCTTGGGCGTTTAGACCATCGCCGTGCCCTTGGTTGGATGACCATCGGTTGGCTTGGTTCGCTGCTGTCGCATGCTCGCGTTGCGGCTGTTGGCTGGCGGCACCTTGGCAAGCTGTTTTGATCTGGCTGGCTTGCTGGTAACGGCGGTTGGGGTCCTTTTCCAAAGTTCGCATCACCAGGTCGTCCAGTTGACTGGAAACGCCATTTGATTTTTCACTAGGCAGCGCGAAACGACCCAGCGGCAATTCGCCGGTCAGCAGTTCGTAAAACACTACGCCAAGCGAATATAAATCGGCACGGTGGTCGACCACATCCGGCGTTTCGATTTGCTCGGGCGCCATGTAGTTCATCGTCCCGAGAACTTGTCGTGTTCCGGTAAGCGTAAATTGTTCGGGCGTCGGGGCGAGCAATTTTGCCAATCCAAAGTCAGCAATTCGAACGTGGCCGTCTCTGGCAATCAAAATGTTTTCGGGTTTGATATCGCGATGAATGACGCCTTGATCGTGAGCATATTGAAGTGCTTCACAGACCTGCGGGACGATTGCGAGGGCTTCTTTAGTCGAAAGCAGGTTTGCGGAAATTGTGTCACGAAGGTTTACACCGTCTACGAATTCCATGACCAAGTAATAAAACTCGCCGGCTTGGCCCGATTCAAAAACCGTGACAATGTTGGGATGCGAAAGCTTGGCCAGCGTTTGGGCTTCTCTTAGAAATCTCTCAGCGAATGCTGGGTTGCAGGCCAGGCGAGGCGCAAGAATTTTTAACGCAACCGTTCGGTCGAGGTTGATCTGGCGGGCTTGGTAAACGGCTCCCATTCCGCCGTGGCCGATCAAGTGCTGGATCTCCAGGTGAGGAAAAACCGGCATGAGTTTTTCGACGGACGGAATGTGATGCTCGTCGAGTGCACTCCGCGAGTCTGTTGTTGGGGTTTTGGGATCGATGTTCATCCCCAACGCCATCAAGCAATGGGAGCAGGCGTTGGCAGGTGTGCCCGGCGACACGGGTTTGCCGCATTGAGGACAAGCCTGCGGAGAGGGTTTGGTTTTGGGTTGGGTCATCGTTTTGCCACCGTTGAGATTCCAGGAATCATTTTGACTCGCTTCTAGACGTATATAAACGGTGGGGAGGGAAAGGTTACAGAGAATATTGTTTTTTTTCGGAAGCTTAGTTTAACGACGAGCCGGAAGGCGCAGGCGCGTCGGCCCAATGAAAAACCACGTTCAACTCCTGCTTAGCCGCTAACGATTGGGTAGCTCTTTAGTGGCGCGCCTGAACTCTGGCGAGTCCAGCTACGGTTGTAGCCGTTTAACGACTCGAACTATCGTCACCGAACTAGCTATAACCAATCAAGATTACTCAAGGGCTTCGAACAGTGACCGAAGCTCATTGTCGACTTCGTTTGGGTCCTCGATTGTTTTCGCGATCTGCAATCTGAGCTGTTGGCCGTATCGTTGTCGCATACGGTGGACTGCGACTTTGATGGCGCCTTCTTTCATGCCCAGCGATTGGGCGACTTGTGCGTAGGGCAAATTTTCGTCGCCGGTCAAGAAACCTTTTAACGACTCAAACAAATCACTTTTGCCCGATTGCTCGTACTGCTCACCTACGGACTGAAGCGTTTGTTCCAAAATCGAAAGCGCCCAGTTTTTCTCGAAAGCTTTTTCGGGTGAGACTTCTTTAGAAGCGACTTCGATTGAGCCGTGTTCTCGATAGCGACTGTCGGCTTGGTCGTAGTCAATTGAAAGCACCGTTTGTCCGCCGCCCCGCTTTTCTGCTGATTCGGCGCGCCAATGGTTTGCGATAAAGTTGTTAAGTGAAGCCAACAGAAAAGACCGAAAGCGACCGCGTGTTGGCTCGGCTTTTTCTAGCTTGTTCTTTTCAAGCAAGTCCGCAAAGAACGCTTGGGTTAGGTCTTCGGCTTGCGCACGATCAAAACCTTTACGGCGAACAAAGGCGTAGAGCGGATACCAATAAATCTGGCAGAGTCGGGATAGTGCGTCTTTGACAGAAGAGCCGTTTGCCGATTCAGTTTGTGCTTGAGCGTTATTGGCACGCGCGTCCGCTGCGTCCAACACCATGCTCCAGGACGTCGTGGCAAACACCCGATGGGGATGACGGGTGTCTGAGCCGCTGGATGGTTTATTGGCACTGGAGGACATGGCGGCTTGCTGGATCCGTTTAATTTGACTGCGTTATTTCGCGGAATTGACTTGTGTAAGTCAAAGCACCATCGATCGTTCAAAGCACGAATTATCGAGTTAACGCTTGCTTAATTGAATGCAAACGCGGTCAAAGATCAAGAAACATTTTTTTTGTTGCGTTTGCTTGTAATTTTTTCTCTGGCTACGTGCTGTATATGCAACTCAACGAAACAACGGCGATTTCATTGTAGACGGGCAGGAGGCTGAACGCGTTTCAATGAATGTATTTCGATGAGCTTATTCCAGTTTTAATAACCAATGGAATTAAAAAGGAAAGATGGGAATGTTAAGCACTAGAATGCCGCGATTGACAGCACGGAGTTCTGTCAAATGCCAATCGGTAAAGCTCCCCGGATCCCTGACAAACGTTGTAGGCAACGATGTCAGGAAGATATTTCATTGGGGATTGCGAATTCAAAACCGACGCGAGACTGCGATACTGCTCGACGATAATATGCTGGCTTTGATTCAGAAGAGTTACGAATCTTGCCCGGGCGATTTCGAAATTTCGATTCCCAAATCGTCCAACTGTGATTTGTCCACGACGTTGGGCGCTTCGGTCATCATGTCGAATGCTTTTTGATTCTTTGGGAATGCGATGCAGTCTCTGATGTTGTCGAGACCGCCGAACAGCATGACCACCCGGTCGATCCCAAGTGCGATTCCACCGTGCGGCGGCGCGCCGTATTGAAGTGCGTCCAAGAGGAATCCAAAACGCTCTTTGGCGTCTTGCTCGTCCAATCCTAGTAAGCCAAAGACTTTTTGTTGGACCTTGCTGTCGTGAATTCGGATCGTACCGCCACCGGCTTCGTAACCGTTGATGACCAAGTCATAGGCTTTCGCTCGCGATTTGCCTGGATCTGAATCAAGGTATTCAATGTCAGTGTCCAGCGGTGCGGTAAATGGATGGTGCATCGCATTCCAACGGTCGTTTTCTTCGTCGTAGTCAAACATTGGAAATTCGACGATCCATGAAAAGTGCATTTGCTTTGGATCGTACAATTCCAATTCCGCGCCCAGTCGTTTGCGAAGCGCATAAAGGCTTTTGCAGCTGACTTCCCATGTGTCTGCGATAAACAGCAAAAGGTCGCCAGGTTCTGCTTCGAGCTTTGTTTTGATCTCTGCGAGTTCTTCCGGCGTGAAGTTCTTGGCGCTTGGTGAAAACAGTGTGCCATCTTCTTCGCCACGGAACCAAACGATTCCGCCGGCGCCAAAGTCTTCACGAACCATCGTGGTCAATTCGTCGATACGTTTACGCGAATACTTCGAAGCCGCTCCCTTGGCGTTGATGCCGCGAACAAATTTCCCGGCATCAGCTACGCCACGGAAAACACGAAAATCACATTTTGCGGCGACGTCGGTGCAGTCAACGATCTCCATTCCAAAACGCAAGTCAGGTGCGTCGTGGCCGAAACGTCTCATGGCTTCATCGTAAGTCATTCGTGGCAGCGGAAGCTTAATGTCCTGTCCAAGAATGTCTTTTGCCAACGACTGCATCAAACCATCGATCATTCCAATCACATCGTCAGAATCAACGAACGACATTTCGAGGTCTAACTGGGTGAACTCTGGTTGGCGGTCGGCGCGAAGGTCTTCATCGCGAAAGCAACGGGCGACTTGGATATAGCGGTCATAGCCGGCGATCATCATGATTTGTTTGTAGATCTGAGGTGATTGCGGCAGTGCGTAAAAATTTCCATTGAACACGCGGCTGGGAACAAGGTAATCGCGAGCGCCTTCTGGGGTGCTGCGGCCAAGGATCGGAGTTTCAATATCGATGAAGTCATTGTCGGCGGCGTAGTCACGCATGGCTTTGATGATTCGCGAACGAAGCTGCAGCGTTTGCAACATTTTCTCACGTCGCAGGTCGAGGTAACGGTGCTTCAATCGAATGTCTTCGCCAGCCAGTTCTTTTTGGCTTGGCACAAATGGCGGAACCTTACACTCGTTGAGGACTTCGAGTGTTTCGACGACAAACTCAATTTCGCCTGTCGCGATATCCTTGTTTGCCTGGCCTTCTGGTCGTGGGCGAATCGTGCCGCTGACTTTAATCACAAACTCGTTTCGCAATGAGCTGGCGAGCGTAAGAACCTCGGGGGCTGAATTGGGATTGAAAACGACTTGGGTGCGTCCGTAGCGGTCACGCAGGTCAACAAAAGTCACGCCGCCGAAATCGCGAATCGAATCAACCCATCCACAAAGTGTTGCTGATTTGCCGACTTGTTCAATTGTCAATTCGCCGCAAGTATGGGTTCGTAGCACTTCGGGTTCTCGGATTTAGAATGTTGATAAAAAAGGATTAAAAGTCAGCTTGGTAATATCGCAACTCGACACCAATTGGCAAAGGCGTATTGTGAACACATTGATGCTGGATTGGGCCATGACGGGCTGTCATTGGTGTTATAAAGTATCTCAATTGGGGATAATCGCAGTAAACGAAAGCCTTGCGGCAACGATTCTTACCAACACTGGTCGCTAGTGAGCGTTTTTTCGCTTTGCAAACGGTCGGCAAAATTCGATTTCCAACATCTGATTATTGATGCAGAGGATAAAGATCATAAATGTTTGAGGGATTTACACCTGACACTCTGAAGTTTTTTCGACAGTTATCTAAAAATAACAACCGTGATTGGTTTGCCGAGAACAAGCCATGGTATGAAGACGTCGTCTTGAATCCGGCTTTGGAGCTCGTGAAAGACATTGAAAAGCCGCTGAAAAAAGTCTCGCCTCACTTTCGGGCGATCGCTAAAAAGTCAGGTGGCAGCCTGATGCGAATTTATCGCGACACCCGCTTCGCAAAAGACAAAACGCCTTACAAAACAAATCTCGGCATCCATTTTCGACACGAGTTCGGGAAAGACGTTCACGCGCCGGGATTTTATTTTCACATCGACAAAGATGAGATCTTTGTTGGGCTTGGAATCTGGCGACCAGACAGTGCGACGATAAAAAAGATCAGAGCCCTGATTGACGATGATCCAAAACGTTGGAAACGTGTGACCAATGGGAAATCGTTTCGTGAAACGTTTGAGCTTCGGGGCGATACATTAAAACGTAACCCTCGAGGTTATAGCGAAGACCACCCGCTGATCGTCGATTTGAAACGCAAGGATCATTTTGGGATAACGCCGCTGGATAAAAAGGAGCTTTTCACTCCCAAGCTGATCGACACGTTGACCGCGAAATTCAAAAAGGGAATGCCGTACGTACGTTTCCTTTGCGATTCGATTCCACTTCCCAGTTAAATATAGAATCACGATTGGATTGCTGTGCCTGAATCGCGAAAAATGAACAACGATAAAGATTCGCAAGCCGAGTTCGCTCGCAAGAAATATCTTTATCGTAAATTGGTGATGAATCAGGGAATCAAGATTCCTGCACGGCTAGCGATGAAGATGGTCGGGCCCGATTGTGCTTTTCACCTTTACCGACAACACATGCCAACAGAGGATGATGAAGCTGAATCATCCGATGGACTCATTGATGATGCGTAGATTTAATGTTTACGATTTCATGTTGCTTAGACTTGAATTAACCTCGCTACTAAAAAGCCTACTCGTTTGAACACTTCAAAACTTCCACCACCTGACATTCTCCTTGAAGACGGAGCGGTTCTCGTGCTGAACAAACCGGGCGGACTGCTCACCCAAGGACCGCCGGGAATCGATAGCCTCGAATTGCGGATGAAGCAGTTTCTCAAAGTCCGCGATGAGAAACCGGGCAAAGTGTATTTGGGTGTGCCCCATCGTTTGGATCGGCCTGTTTCAGGCGTCATGGTGGTCGTTAAAAATGTCCGCGCGGCCAAACGGATTTCGGAACAGCTGCGTGAGCGTACCGTCACGAAAATCTATTGGGCGATGGTCGAAGGAAAAATCGAATCAGAATCGGGAACGTGGACCGATTGGATGCGTAAGATTCCGGATGAAGCCAAATCGGAAATCGTTGACGAAGATCACCCTGACGCGAAAAATGCGATCTTGCGTTATAAAGTGCTCCACTCTGCCGATGAAAAAACGCTGATTCAGATTGAGTTGGAGACTGGCCGGACCCATCAAATTCGTTTGCAGTGTGCGTCGCGCGGACTGCCAATCGTTGGGGATTCGCTTTACGATGCCGCATCGACGTTTGGACCGGAGACTTTTGATTTGCGAAAGCGGTGGATCGCTTTGCAGGCCCGTCGACTTGCGTTTATCCATCCGATTTCGAAAGAGCCGATCGATCAAACGGCTCCAATTCCTGAACATTGGCTTGCGTTTGGCGATGAGTTTGCCCCTTGGTTGGAAAATGAAGGCTCAATCGCAACAGACGCGGACGCGGATGACGAACCGGGCGAAAGTCAATGAGCACGTCGCTAAAAGTATTGTCGTTGCAGCCTTACTTCGGAGGCAGCCACGTTCAGTTTCTTAATGGCTGGATTGAGCACAGCCGACATGCGTGGACGGTTTTGGAGTTGCCCGCCAAACACTGGAAGTGGCGGATGCGTCACGCCGCGCTCCATTTTTCACAAGAAATCTCGCGCCTGATCTCTGAGGACGCAAACCCACATTGGGACGTGATTGTTTGCTCGGACATGATGAACATTACCGAGCTCAAAGGCCTTCTGCCAGCGGCGATTCGCGACACGCCGATTGTGCTTTACTTTCACGAAAACCAATTCGAGTATCCGACAAAGCACAAACACCAGCAGGATAACCACCTTTCGTTTACCAATTTCATTTCCGCAGTTTCAGCGGATGAAATTTGGTTCAACTCACGTTTCAATTTTGATTCAATGATGGCGGGATTGCAAAGGCAGATCAAGCATTGGCCCGACTACGTACCGCATGATTTGATTGCTTCGCTGGAATCCAAAATGCAAGTCCAACCACCGGGGCTCGAGCGCCCGATGTTTACCGACGAGCAATTCAATCATTTTGTAGAATCGCGTCGTCAACGTGCGATTGAGAAACGGCCGCTGCGTTTGGTTTGGGCGGCGCGATGGGAGTACGACAAAAATCCACAAGGCTTGTTGGATGCTTTGTTGATTCTAGACAATGCAAAATTTGATTTTGAAATCAGCGTCGTTGGACCAACGTTTGGAAAAGTCCCGGACGCATTCCAAACGCTACATACTCGTTTTGAAAATCGGATCATCCGCTGGGGCTATCAAGAGTCGCGTGAAGAGTATTGGAAGGCGTTGGCGGAAGCGGACGTTTTTGTTTCAACGGCCAACCATGAATTTTTTGGACTATCGCCCGCCGAAGCCATCGTTGCAGGTGCCCATCCAATGTTTCCAGATCGTTTGGCGTACCCTGAGTTGCTCCAGCATGCAAACGATAAATCAAATGAGCCATTTCTCTACGACGGAACGCCAGAGGGATTGGCGGCCAAATTGATTGCGCTTGACCAGGAACGAATGGGCAGCGAGTGGCACGTCGCCGCCGAGCTTCGGAACCGTATGCTCAAAAAGATCGGTTGGGAAACACGAGCCAACGAAATGGACGATGCGTTGATGCGAGAGTGATCAAACTGGAGTCATTTAGATTCGCTCGGGCTGGGCAACGGTGCGATCCGACTCGGACTCGCCCGTGTTGACAGTTCCAACTGGCTCAAACATGACCAAGTGCACTTCTTCGGGGGCTTCTGGTTTATGCTCGACGCCTTTTGGGATGATCAGGATTTCTCCAGGGCTTAGCTCAACCGTTTTGTCACGAAAGTGGACCAGCAGATTGCCTTTGACGATCCAAAACAGTTCGTCTTCATTTTCGTGCTGATGCCATTCGAATTCGCCAAGTAGTTTTGCGATCTTCACATGCTGACCATTCAACTCGGCGACGATTTTAGGCGTCCAGTGCTCGGAAAAGAGGTCGAATTTTTCGGTGAGGTTAATTTTGTCCATGGCTTTGCGTGAATCCGAAATAGTTAGAAGGCGAGAAATGAAGCGGCGAAAAAGAAATCTGATTGCAGCTTATTCCTTGGTATGGATTGAGTATATCGGAAATTCGTTTTCGATTGACGAAATCATGGCGTTTGCGGACAATGGCCGATTAACCGAATCTTCCTCTACTTTCGTCCATGAATAACAAACGTTTTTTTTGCGTCCGCGGTTTTATGAAATCGGGCACCAATTGGCTTGGTAGCCTCCTGAGCAGTCACCAAGAAATAAGCGTGGTGGGCGAGTTTCATTGGCAGAACGTGGTCTCGGCCTACAACGCGAATCAAAACTCGTTGTCGATTTTCGAGGAAGATGGCGTTACCGAAAACGGGCGTCGCAATTTGGAGAACATGATCAAGCAGAACTTGATCGATCTTGCTGAGTCGACGGCGAGTGTGATTGGCGACCGGACTCCACATACCATTGCCCCGGTAACTCTCGCTGGAGTGCCGCACATTTCGATTATCCGAGATGGGCGTGATGTTTTGGTTAGCCGTGCTTTTCATCTTTATAACTCACCCGAAGTCACCAAGCTGTTTGAGCGGATTCCCGAGATGGCGAAGCTGCTGGTTGAGTTTCAAGCGGATCCTTGGTTCTTTCACAAGAATCCGGATCAGCTTTTGTGTCACGAAGTCATGGTTCGAGAGTCGGTGAATTGGTGGAAAGACCATTTAATCGCTGATGAAAAAGCGGTTGAACTTTATCCGAAGCTCCCCATACGATTTGTCAAATACGAAGACTTGCATCGAGATACGCAACAAGAGCGAGCGAAACTATTTGAATTTCTGAATGTGGATCCGAAACGCGCCGCAAAAATCGAAGGTCATTTGAAACCAGGTTTTGAAGAAGAACGCCCGTCAGAGTTTTTGCGCAAAGGCGTCGTCGGCGACTGGAAAAACTATTTTACGGACCAGACGAAAAAGTGGTTCAAGGAACAAGTTGGCGAGCAGCTAATCAAATATGATTACGTTAAATCGATGGATTGGTAAATGAATAAAAATGAAACGCAGTCCGAATCTGAAACGCCGCCTGAGCCAACAATCCACCTCGATCAGTTCTTGAAAACCTGTGGAGTTGCAACGGGTGGTCAAGCGAAAATGCTGATCCAGGGTGGAGAGGTTCTGGTAAATGATGAAGTGGAAACGCGGCGCAGGAAACAGCTTCGCGCAGGCGATGAGGTAACCCTGGACGATGTCGTTTATGTCGTAACGCTTCAAGAGTAAGCGCAGGATCAAAATTAAGAGTTGCCTGCTTCTTGTTTCGGCGCGTTGGATTTAAGAGAGCTGGCAGGTGCAAGCGAGCTTGAATTGACTCTTTCGAGAAAGTTTAGCTTGCTCGGCAAACACTCGGGGCCGTGAACAGATTTGACTAATCCAGTCAGCATGTAAAACTCAGTCGAGTAGCGAACAAGCTCAGCCGTTGTATTGGCCTTGAATTTCTTCATTAGCCTCGACCGCGCACTTTCAATGGTTCGCTCGGAAACATCTAACTCGCGAGCAATTGATTTGTTCAACCTGCCTTCCAGCACACGCTCCAGGACATTTACCTCGCGAGTGGTAAGTTGTGAGACAATGGAGTTTAGGTCGGTCAAACGGGTATTGAAATTCGATTCGAGCAAGAACGAATTTGTGACGTCTTGGGCGATTCCGTGATTAAGAAAAACCTTTCCAGATTCGTCCGATTCGCCATACGTTTGAATGTTAACCACCCGACGCGTTTTATCAGCAGCAAAAAGTACGCGGAGGTAGGTTTGGGGTTGGCCGTTGTCGTTCTCGAAACGTTGTTCTGTGAATTGCCGGATGTTTGAGTTCAGCTGGTGCTCGAAGTCAACAAAATCGCTGAATTTTCGCCCAATGACTTCACTCGGTTCGAATCCCATAACCTCCTTTAACGAGGTACTTGCAAACGTAATGACTCCGTCGTTTTGGTTCGAAAAGAAAAAGTAGGGTGCGGAGAACGAATTGGGGGTGGGACCCTGAGCGGCAACAGGAACATTCATTGGGGTATCCATATATCGCGTCCATAGCTACTGGACTTGTTTGGTTTATTGGTATTCCTAAGAAAGCCAATTTCCGCCGAATCAATTACAACATTTTTGAATTAAATGTTGATTGGGCGGTGTGAAAAGGATTGGGTGGGGGATCGAACATTGATTTCTCAACGTTTGACTTAAGAGTTAATTTAGCTTTACTCTACAGTAATCCAAGGCGGGGGAACGACTTTATTTCACAGCCACCCCTCACAATCACTAGTTTGAATCTGAATAGATTCAGGCCCTTATCTTCAAATGCTGTCAGTTTTCGGAACGGAACGAATCATTTTCGGCTATCCGTATTAGAGAACCCCAAATCTCATTTTTGACGACAGGATTTGTCTCAATTTTATGTCGATTTTTTAATTCGATTTTCGCTAGCTTTACAGAGTGGAAGCCTAATGCCCAAGCTGACGCCCCACGAACTAGCGGTTCTGGGTCTTTGAGACCAAGTGAAAGGGCTGGCAAATTGGCATCATCAGGATCGTTGCCCATGGCGATCGCAGCATTTCTTAAGATCCCACGACGTTTTGGGCGCCACAAAGGAGTTTTGCGAAAACGCACTCTAAATTGATCGTCGGTCAGCTCGAACAAGTCGCGGAGCTGGATCGGATTATGTTCCTTGATCGGTTCAAATGAGGGAGTGTTGCTGAGAGGTGCTTTGGTATTCCAGGGACACACTTCCTGGCAAATGTCGCAACCAAGAATCCAGTTGCCCATTAACGGACGAAGCTCCATCGGAATGGGAGAGCGGTGTTCGATCGTCAAGTAGCTAATACATTTGGTCGCATCCAATACGCCAGCCGAAACAAACGCGTCGGTAGGGCAGGCGTTCAAGCAAGCGGTACAGGTTCCGCAATGATCCGATTCAACCGGCGAGTCGTATTGAAGTGGTGCGTCAAGTAAAAGTGCGGCCAGCAGAAACCAGCTTCCATTGTGCTTGTTGATAAGCAAAGTGTTTTTGGCTTTCCAACCCAGCCCTGCGAGTTGGGCAAACTCTCTTTCCATCAAGGGAGCTGTATCGACGACACCGCGGACTTTAATATTTTCATCGAGCTCGCCAACGAACTTTTTCAGCTGCTTCAATTTTTTGTGAATCACGTCGTGGTAGTCGGCGGTGCCCCAGGCGTATCGCGCGATCCGACCAAAGCCAGGTTGGCTGACTGAGTTTGAATCAGTTGAATCAGCCGCATTGAATGCAGCAGCCGCATCGGATGAATCAGCACTATCCGGCGTCGAGATAGATGGATCCAAATTTGGCGCATCGGTTTGGTAGTTCATGCCCAGCATCAAAATTGAGGCCACTCCTTCCATCACTGAGCCTGGGTGCTTGTAAGCCTCTTTTCGTTCTTCGAGGTAGTGCATTTCGCCGGCGTAACCAGCATCGAGCCATTGCGAAAATTGGTCAAAACCGACTGGCGAGACGGCGGGACAGGCCCCCGTTAATTCGAATCCCAAGCGATTCGCTTCCGCCTTTAACGATTGTGTTAGTTCTGACGGATCCATAAGGCAATTTTGTTAGTGAAAATATGAGTAGTCGTTTGACTTAGAGGCTTGCATCATTTTGCAGCGAGTTTAATGTGGAATAAACGCATCATTTCTTCCAACAATGGCAAGGTTAAATTCATGAAACAATTTCTACTACTCGCCGTGGCGATCGCCGCAGTATCAGTTATGGCTGAATCCAACGCGAATGCACAGGGTTTAAATTACGGCTACCAGTTCGGAACCGGCTTCCAGTCGGCAAACGGTTTTGGCTTTACTCGCGGATTTGCTCGTGAACAGCCGCCTTATTTTGCAAAATTCCCACCGGTTTACTACAGCCACATCGTCAAGCGACCTTATGGTATCAGCCCTTATGCTGCTCCAGCTGGAATCCGTCCAGTTGAATTAAACTACCGAGCTGCGACACCGGTCACAGTCAAGAACCCATTCTTCAAGTCGACTCCTGTTAAGGCACCAGTTCCTAAACATGCGAAATCGAGTGATGAAAAGAAACCACTCAAGACTGCTTGGTTAGTCAATCCATACAAGCAACCAGTTGCGGTTCGCTAAGTCGTTTGTCTGTCTGTTTCAGTTAATTTGGAACGGTCATTCGAATAACAAAAACGAACCATGATACTGCTTTTTTCGTAAAGAAATGGTTGGTTTTAACCTTCCAACAAAGCACGAGTGATGTGCACTCTTTTTGTGGATAGTCTTGATCGCTTGGGGCAATAAGACTATGGAAACGCCGCTTAACCGCGGCGTTTTTTTGTGCGCTCTAGGACGACGTGAAAAACGTCTTCAAGTCCTGAGTGCAGTTTCTGGTTGGCCTCTATGGCATCCCTTTCCCATGCCTACCCCTCCCCACTTAAGCCCCTCTATGAAACAATGCGACTTTGAAAATTTCACGCCAATTCACAGAGACCACAATGAGCCGAAAAGCTGAAGTCGAAGCCGCAACTGCCGATCTTGATTTTGAGAACAAAAAATACCAACTTCAATTTGCGACCACCAAAGGCGAAATTCATCTGGACTTGATGCCAGAAGTCGCACCTGGCCACTGCACAAATCTGATTGGCCTAAGCCGCATCGGTTTCTACGATGGTTTGATTTTCCACCGCGTCATCGATGGCTTCATGATTCAGGGCGGATGTCCTGAGGGATCTGGAACGGGCGGCCCGGGATACAACGTTGATGCTGAATTCAACCCCACGCCTCACGTTGAGGGCGTGCTTTCGATGGCTCGGTCTTCGGACCCTAACTCAGCCGGATCGCAGTTCTTTGTTTGCCTTGGCACGCACGATTATCTTGATAATCAATACACTGCTTTTGGCAAAGCAACTGACGCTTCGATGGATGTTGTTCGTGCGATCGGTTCAGTTGAGACTGATGGTGGCGATCGACCGTTGGAAGAAGTAAAGATCACCAAGGTCACGGTTGTCGAGAGTTAATCATGGCGAAGAAACTTACGCCAGAAGTCCAAGCGATTCTCAGTGCGTCCGATCTTGGGCTTCACGCCACGACGGTTGGCTTGGTCGAAAAATTCCTGACTGACAATCCAACCAGCCAGCGAGGTTGGTTGGATCTTGGGCGAGCGCTGGCTCAAATGTCGCGATACCATGAGGCGGGCAACGCGTTTCAAAAAGCGATTGAGCGAGCAGATGGTGGCCCCGTTGATGTGATCTATGGTGAGCTTGGAAATCTCTATCGAGCCCAAGGCGATTATTCCAAAGCGATCCAATGTTACCAAAAGCAAATTGAAGCCGATCCCAACGACGGTACGGGTTATCTTTTTCTTGGCAACATCCTGTTTCGACAAGGCAACGTCGAGGAGTCAATCGAGGCTTGCAAAAAAGCATTAGCGTGCGAAGAAGTTTGTCTTGAAGAAGCCCACTATTCGCTTGGGCTTGCCTACCGAAGCCTTGGAAAGTTTGCTGAGGCAAAAGCCGAATTCGAATCTGCGTTAAAACTGGAAGAAAAATTTGCAGCCGCAAAAGTCGCACTTAAAGATGTAACCACTGCGATGAAGGCTTGAGGATCAACGACTCAAAAGCAAATCCGACAGTCAACGAACAAGAAGCCTCTGCCATTGCGCGCCGTCTGGCCCCCATATCGCGCAAAGAATTTTCAGCATTGACGTATTTCATGCTGCAATTTCGGGATTGTTCTCGGGTCGTTGAAATAGATCCACAAGCGGTAAGCAATAAACAATCCGCAAGTAATCAAGATTACGCACTCTGCTAAGACGTAAATGTTGCTCATGAGATTACTGGAGGCCGCCAATTTTAGCAGAGGTGCGTCATAGTATTTCGCTTTAAATTTCTCGTCGAGATTCAAACCTGATTCTGCCCAAGCGATTTCGTCACTTTCGATCTGAGCGAATAGTGCTTCAGCCTGGGCGATTTCTTCTTTAAGTTCACTTTCAACGCGCTCGAGGTCGTGACTTTCTTGGAAAAAAACAGAGTTAGACGCCTGCGCGCGAAACTTGGCTGCCTGAAGCTTGTCATCTGTTTGATATGACGCCATTAGGTAGGCCCGGCAAGCGACCATGTTCGTTTTACGTTCACTGCCTTTAAGCAGACTGGCCAACGCTGATAATAGGATAGGGGAATCGTAATTTCCAAATCGCATCATTCCCGCGATGCCTTTGATTGCTTTATTAACTTCAGCTTCACTCAAGCTTCGTGATTTGCCACTCTCATCAGTCGAGAGGAATTTATAAAAAGAGATTTGATCTTTGCCCGTTTGTCCTTCAAGAATGTATTCAACCAGTCGTTGTTGGTAAATTTCTCGTCCAAAATGTGCATCCGGATTAATCTCGATTGCTTTCTTGATATGCACGAGCCCCGTTTCAAGATCACCAGAATGAATTAAGAACGTACCGAGATTCGCCTCCGACTCGTAACGAAACTCATTCGGCCAGCGCTCGATCTTTGCTTTGATTATCTCGATTGCTTTCTCGTGTTCACCAAGTTTGTCATGAGCAGCTGCGATGTCGTCATAGTCAGCAGGTGTTCGTGATTCTTCAGGCGTCGAGGATCGGTCATCGATTCGCCAGCGGTAATAGGCACTGGAATGTCGAACGAAGTGCCCGACAATCAACTCATGAGTCCCCGGAAACGCAAGACGCTCCATGGCCAACGTGTCGTAGTCCCAAATGCACGCTTTGCAAACTGGCGTGAAGAACATCATGAAGATCAATGTGAATGTGACGGTTCGATAAGCCATTTTAGATTGCTCATATAACATGGTTTTAACTACGACGGCCTGCCGGATTATTTTCGCAGCAATACCCAGACAAAGCTAGTTTCTCCGTTGTGTTGGTAAAAGCTATTCTTCTTTTTGATGAGTTTCTTCAGCTCTTTAAAATTTGACTGGTATTGGGCCTCTTTCTCTTTATCGTCAAACGGTTTGCGGCTGTACGTATAGTCGCCGACTACATTGGTTACCGTTTTCCTCAGGACCTTTTCCCGCTTCAAAAGCGACTCCAACTCTTGTTCCTGATCTTCATCGAGAGGCTTAAGCTGCGTGATATTGGCGTAGTCACCCATAACCAGATCCAGTTTGCCGTCGTTGTTGTAGTCGGTCACGCAAATTTGAACACGACGGCCAGGACGCGGCGTTTCGTCTGGTTTGAGCGTTGTGTGTGGCGGACCAAAGAAAGGAGTTTTGGGGCCGCGAAAAAGGATCTTACGTCTCCCAAATTTTGGTTCCGTCTCAGTGCCTGTGTTTGGGTACCAAGCGACCAATCCCTTTTCCGATGAGACAACCAAATCCCAAATGCCATCGTTGTCCCAGTCCGCTGCAACCGGGCAAGCGTGTCCGCCCGTTGAAATCCTTTTGCCATCTGATTCTAAATACGTAATGTCTTTGTCAAAGACTGGTTCGCTTCGTGTGCCGATGTTTTTTCGCAGCCCGATATTGCCACCAAAAGTTCCAATCAGCATGTCAAGGTCGCCATCATTTTCGAAGTCAACCATTGTCGGCCAACTGCCAAACGAGGATATTCTGTTTTGCGAAATGCGAAGCTTTTGCTGTTGAACTGCTTTTTTGTCTGACTTGTCAATCGTTTTCTCCCTGAGGTTCACAACGTTCTGCATCGCGGAAGGAGAATGAACCAAAGGCAATTCTTTTTCGTCGGTCAGTTCGATTCGCGTATCGTATTTACCTTTGCCCAGTCCTTTGAACAAATAGATTGAGCCAGGGTCGTATGAGCCGCTGATGATGTCCTGAATTCCATCATTGTCGTAGTCCACGAACTGTGGACTTGAAGCGATACATCAGTAGATAGGGACGATCGCGTCCTCGTCACCCGCCTGGAGTTTCCCTTTGGCAGTGTAAACGGGTGCCGAATCTGATCCGGTGTTTTTGAAGAACCAGAAATTTCCGGAAAACGAACCGACCAAAAGATCTTTGACGCCGTCGCAGTCCACATCAGCGATGCATGGCCCGGCGTGAGCAAGCTCGCCCTTCCCCACGACGATCGTTTCACCATCGGCTTGAATTCGAAATGGAGTGTGGAAGATTTCTTTGGATTTTGACTGGCCCAATGCCGCCGTTAAGCACACGGAAATGGAGGTGGAAAAAACGAAAAGGCCCAACAATGATTTGGCCAAGCGGTTAAAAAGAAACGACCGAGCATAAAACGAATTCATTGTGACCCCTTGGGAAAGGAAAGTGATGAACGTGGGATTAAACCCAGTTTGTCATTTGAAGTTTTGCCTTTTTTTGTAAATTCAAACACGAAAAAGTGTGGTTAAACGCTGTTTTGAGCGCGAGGGCAAAGAAAATCATCTGGCTCCCCTCTCCCCGTGAATTCGGACGCATGGCTTTGCGTTGGTATCAAGTGATATCCGAATTCACGGGGAGAGGGGGAGTTAAGGAATGGGGAATGGCGCCGATAGTTGAGGCGGCGCACTCCTTGGCCTCTTTGCCTGCAACGACGACACCAGCGGGAACGGGCCTGAGCCGGCGAAAGTCACGGCTACACTGTTGCTACTTTTGCGGCTAACTAAAGTAAGTGCCATGAGATGATAGCCACCGTCAACTTGAGCGGTTTTGGCGATAGCCACCGTTGACATGCGGCGGCGCGGCGAAAGACACATGCAAAATGAGCTTGGCGATAGTCGCGTTAACACTCATTCCACCTGCGGAATAATAAACCATTCGTTAGAACAGTTCACGACGAGTCCGGCTAATGTCGCTTCGACTCCATCCACAATTTATCGCGACGCGACATTGTCTCTGAGCATATCAGCCAAAACCGTCTGGACATGGCTTGATGGAATGGCGTAGCTTGCGGCGCGGCCTTTGCGGGCGATGTTGATTCCAACTACGTTGCCGTTGAGATCAGTGATAGGACCGCCGCACTGTTCCGGGAACAACGGAGAGTCATGCTGGAACACGGTTGGGAAATTATCGCCGCGACGACTTGGAACTGCACCAAGACGATTCATCATCTTGAATCGAGCGGCTTGTTCGCCCGATACGTCACGCCCCGCCAATGTGGCTTGAACCTTTGACGGTTTGCCATTCCGCAAGAATTCGATTTGAACATTATCGCCAGGTCGTCGATCTCGAATCGACTTGACCAATGAAGCCACATCGGTGATCACAACGTCGCCTAGCTTCGTCAACACGTCACCATTTCTCAGGCCCGCATTATGAGAAGCATTGCCGACGTTGATGTCAGAAACACGAACGCCTTTGGTTGTCGTTTCAGGTTTCACGCCCAAGAACGCTTGCTCGCCGGCTTTGGTCGATCTGGGGGCAACACTATAAGTTCCCAACGCAATGACCGAACCGTCGATATCCGGCGTCAACAGAAAGCTACCTGTTTTTGTTTTTGTGTCTGACCAATTGACGATCGAAAGTCCGTTGGCTTCGACTTTTAAAACCGCCAAGTCATTGTTGTTTTCGGAGCGAATGACTTTTGCTTCCAATTTACGACCGTCATTCAGCTCTACCATCAGCTGTTTGCGATTTTCGACTTCGCTGGCTTTTGTCAAAATGTAGCCGTCTGTTTTTACGATAATGCCCATCGCCACATGGCGGTTTTTGCTGAGCACGCGAACGGTACTGACCACTGTCGACGAAACGGGTTCCGTGATTTGAGAAAGTACGATGTTGCTTTGACGCTCAAGCTGGTTAAGCTGACGGTTCCGCATACTTGGAAGCTCAAACTTCAACGCAATGTTGCTTCCTGAATTGTCAATCTTGATCCGCTCAAGGCCTTCAAATGGATTGGCTGGGTTGACGCGAAAGCGTTTGAATTCTTCCGGCGTGAATTCGACAGTCGCCGTGTCCTTCCTGATCGCCGCACGAAATTTTTCCTGAAGATCTGAATCAAGATCCGGAATCATCCCTTCGAACACATCGCGAACGTCTTGGGCCAGCTGAGCCTCAACTGAAACGGCGCACACGTTGAGCATGAACGCCATCGCGATAACGATCAATAGATTCCTGGCTTTCAACATCTTCATTCCTTTGAGTCGTTGCAAGTTGCCGAGTCGTTTTGTCGGTTCCGAATTCAAAATTTCGCTTTCAGGTTTCTCTAAAGCCAAGCCGTGCAACGCTTGACCATTAATTTAATTCAAAGTTGTTTCTCGTTGTCTCGCTATCGCAGCATCATTTCGAACGCGATTATATTTCCGTCTCGCTGGACTTTCATTTTGCAAACTTCACCCGCACGGTGGCGCTTGATCACATCGATGAGATGTTGTCCGTTCTGGATAGCGACTTTTTCAAATTCGATAACCACATCGCCGGCTTCAACACCCGCTTCACCCGCCGGTCCTCCAGCATCGACTGATTTGATCAAGCAATTGACGGCGGTTTTGTCGACGCGAACACCAATGATGCCACGCTTGGTTTGTTTACTTGGTTCGTTAAGCTTAGGAAGTGCTCCCCAAACATCGCCGCGTTTCAAACGGTCCCAATCCCGCGCGAAAACTGGCATCGTAACGTGACGGTTTTCGGCAACCGAATCACCGATCGAACTGTGGATCCCAATAAGCTTTCCTTCAAGATCGAAAAGCGGACCTCCTGAGTCGCCGCCAATCAAAACGGCATCCGTCAAAATCATTCCGCCTTTTGAGTCCAGAATCCTGCCGGTGCGAACAGGCGGCGTTCGCCCCAACTCAAATCCACCGGAGTGACCAAGCGATACGACCCATTGGCCAGTGCGAAGATTCTTGCCATCGCTCATGTCAACAAATGGCCAAGGTCCCGGATCCAGAATTTGAACCATTCCCGCATCCGCGTTCAGGTTCTTGCCAAGTGCTTTTGCTTTTACCGTTCGGCCACTGGGCAAAATGATCTCGTACGCGCCATCGTTGGCCGCCATCACGTGACCCGCGGTCAGCACGAGGCCTTCTTTGTTCACAATCACGCCACTTCCAAAACCGACTCCGTCTGTGACCGAAACACAGGCACTCATGTTTTTCGCAACAACGGTTTGGACTTTGCCTTGAATCTCTTTAAGCTTCGCAATCGCGCGATTGTCGGCGTGCGAGAGTGAGCTAAAGCAAAACAGAACAAACAGTGTGCACAGAGAAAGTGCGAAAGAAGATCGGAAACGTCGCTGACCAATAATCCGCCCGAGCAGATCGCGCCTCGCAGAAAGGCGGTCTTGAGAATTGGGCTCTGGGCGAATTGGGATATTTAACGAGCGTAAATTGTGTCGGCGAATTTTGTTACTGCAGTTGGATCGCGTCATCGTAATTCCATTCTGTAGGAATGCAGGTCGTCCGTGACTCTTATCTTTTCATCGTATTCAAAATTGCGGAAGTGCTGGAACAAGCTCACTATTGTATCGGTTAATAAAGTGCGTCGGCTGTGGTAAATTCATTTCACTTTAAAGTGGGTGGGAAGGCTGGTTAGTTTTCACACTGACTAAAACATCTATTTCTAAGTAAAAATCATCAAGCGGGTTGTCCAAGACTTGTTTGATGGAATGCTAGCTGCAAATCTTTCTTGTAACAATTTCTGGCAATTGGGAGGGTTAGCTAAATGGAAATGAGCTTTGAGTTCCACTTGTCTCTCTGATGTTAATTATAGATTGCCGTTCCTTTTTATTCAAAAATCATGATTTCGCCTCATCGCAGTACAGTAGTTAGCAACCCGATTCTGCGTGCGTTGCTTTACGTTTGGGTTCTGCCTAACTCCATTTTGGGATTATTTGTGGGGGTGTTGGGGTTGGCTTCGGGGGGACGATGCCAAATTCACAGAGGCTGTTTGGAATTTTCAGGTGGCTTGGTCACATGGTTACTCAAGCGGCTTGGTGGGGCTGGTGTGTTAGCGATGACACTGGGCCATACGATCATCGGGCAGGATGAAAAAGGATTGGCAAACGCGCGTGATCATGAGCAAGTCCACGTTCGCCAATACGAACTTTGGGGGCCGCTTTTTCTACCGGCTTACCTCGGTTGTTCTGCTTATCTTTGGTTGCGAAAAAAAGATTGTTATCGAGGCAACCCATTTGAAGTCCAAGCTTACGGAATTGCGGATCCCAGGTCGCCCAAGCCAAATTCCATTGAGAATAAAAACGATGAATAGTTGCCGATAGAAATGGCGAAAAATCTCACCAAAAGTTTGTCAATGGAGCGAAACTTCAAGCCAGATAATTGGTTACCAGTTTGAATTGGCGGCTACTCAGGCCCTTTTTCGCTCGAAAGTTCTTCTCGGCTCATTGGTTAGTTAATTGTCATAGCTCGCAATCACAGATAACATAGAGTCGTGGTTAAAAGATCCGCTAATGGGAATTTTGGCGAACTTGTTACAAATGTTTTTTGGTTTCGTGCGTAAACGTTTGTAGAGCTCGCGTCACAATTTTCTTTTAAGCGATCCCAACTCGTTCCCACTCCAAACAAAGCCATTGAAAGGCTGATATGAATTTGAGAATTGACTTTCCTCACCAACCTGGGCAACAGTCCAATTGGTTCTCTCCACTAAAGGGAATGGTTGGTTTGCTTGCGATCACTTTCGCGACTTCTTTGATGTCATTGGATGCCTCGACTTGTGTTGCTGACGAAGGGTTTACTGACGATGCTAAAGCCGCGATCGCGCGTGCGGTAAAAGAAGACAAAGAGATTATCTTCTTCTTCACCGGTTCCGATTGGTGCCCGCCTTGCAAAAAGTTGGAAGAGGAAGTGCTTTCAGAAAAAGATTTCATTTTCGAAGTTTCAAAACATTACGTCTTGATCAAACTTGATCACCTCCGCAAATCTCCAGTTCCACCAAAACTTGAAAAACAAAACAAAGAGTACGGTGAAAAGTTTGGCATCAACTCATTTCCGACTTTGGTTTTGACGGACAACAAACTTAAACCCTTCGCGTTCAAAGGTTACGAAGCAGGCGGATTTCAAAATTACCTTGCCACACTCGAAAACGCCCGCCAGCTCCGCGTCAATCGCGACAAGTTCTTGAAAGAGGCCGAAGGCAAAAGCGGTGGCGAACGAGCCAAGTTACTTGATAAAGCCATCAGCGAAATTCGCGCCGAAGTCGTCAATGTCTATTATTCCGACATCGTCGAAGAGATCGTTGCTTTGGACGCAGACAACGAGCTTGGTCTACGCAAGAAATGGAACGCAGCCGAAGACGCCGAAATGCGCAAAATCATCATGACGGAATTGGTCATGGCCACGCGGCTCCAGAAACCTGAGTTGGCGATCAAAGACATCGATATCGTGATGGAAGAGATTGAGTTCTCTCCTGCGGAACGGCTTCAGATTTATCAGATGAAATTGAATTTGGTTCGCACATTCAAAGACAACAAGCGAACCGATGCGTTGTTGGATGAGATGATTGGGCTTGAAGGCGTTGCTGGCGAAACCAAAGAGCGTTTGATCGTTAAGAAAATTTACTTGATGGTTGGAACCGGGCGACACGACGAAGCGATGGCGTTGCTTGACAAGTCAATCAAATCAGGCGATTCAGCGTTGTATCTTTTCCTTGCCAAGGGCGAATTGCACATGGCGAAAAAGGAATTCAAAGAGGCTGTCGACGCTTACGATGCCGCTCTTAAAACGGCTCGCAGCAATCCTGATGTCATGATCGAGTTGGTCAGTGCCAAGGCAGACGCTGAATTCGCGATGGACAACGCCATTGGCGCAATGCGAACGCTGGACAATTTTTCCGAAGACACGCAGATGCCATCGGATTTGCGAGGCGAGGCATTGCTTCACAAAGCCATGATCATGCGAGAGATGAAGCGTACACGCCAAGCGCGTCTCGCTGAAAACCGTGCCATCGAAGTTGCTGAGTCAACGAAAGAGCGTTCGGAAATGCAGAAAATTGTAGATCGGCTTCGCAAGAAATACGAGAAATAAACGAACAAGAGGAATACGAACGAACACGAAAGACGACGTGATGCCGAGACACTACAACTTGGGCTGTTGCGTTCTGAGTTTCCAAGACTGTTGCATTGACGCCGCGTGTTTAGTTTGAATTTTGCTTCTTGTTATGCCTACCGAAGAGTAAGTAATGACTTCTCCTCTCCCAACACCTGTGCCAAATTCAGCACAAGACAAATCGCAAGTCTCAATCCTAAAGTTATTTGCCTGGGTAACGCTTGCCGGATTGGTTTTCGCGGCATTCAATGCCCAAGTCGAATTGTTCCAATCTGGTTCCATTCGGACGAGTAACGGGGGTAACGGGGTTCGGACGAGTCACTGGGTGTTCATCGGGCTGGCTTGGATTGCTTTTTTGGTCTTTCATTACTACGAACGTAATGTTGCCGCGCTGGTGATTCATGTGGTCCCGGTTTTGCTCGTCGGTGCTGCACTGGGCATATTTGCCAACGAATCGATAGTCGAACAACTATCATCACGCAGTTTCTTTGGCATGTCGATTGGGATATTGCTCAGTACTTTGTTTTGCTCGATGGTACTAAGTATCTTAATTGGTGTTGAGCGAATGGTTTCGAGGGCGGTCAGCAATAACACGAAAGAATATCAATATCTTTTGTATCGAATTATTGGCGGGATGTTGCTGATGAGTTTTTTTTGTGCGATTATTCCGACTATCCAAAACAGCTTTCTCGACGCACCTGCATTGATGGTGGGAGCGCTGATCGGTTTTTGGGCAGGGCTTTATCAGGGGCTCGCATCAACTGGCTGGAAAAAAATGCCGCTGATGTTTGGCGTTAAAACGCGACCCGTGATCACCGTTGGCTTTTTGGGCGGTGTCGTCGTTGGCCCGCTCTTGTTTATGTTGCTCAACAACAATATCGATGCGCTCGTACTCCGCTACCGGTACAGTCCACTGGTCGGATTTCCGTTTGCCTTTTTGATGTTTGGATATTTGAGATTGTTTTCGGCCAAACCCGAGGCGGTGAGTTCTGAGCCCGCATAGTGGTTGGTTTTGTTAAAGCGTTTTGAGCACGCTTTTGTCGTCTCAATTTCGCTCCTGGATACGATTGTGCTTTGGTCAGTGGCTTGTTTGTCTGAAAGTATCGAGAACCCGATAACGCCATCATCGTTCGGTCCAAGATTCGACGGGAGAGCCATCTTTGCTTTGCAAATCGCGTTCAAAATTGAGGCAAAATTTGGTTCTTTTCTGAGAAAGTCGGCAAATTCCCAGAAATTTACTGCAGATTTTAGTTTCGAAATTCGAACTTCTGGCTTGGCAAAATAAGATCTCTTGAAGAAGACAAAAAACGAGCGAACATTCAAGCTTTCCCCCGCTCTTTACGATAAGTAGTGTTGAAGATATATTTCTATCTTTGATTGGTGGCGAATCGTCATTGGGACGTCTCAAAACCACCAAGAAATGCACTTGTAGCTCAATTGGATAGAGCATCGGTCTACGGAACCGAAGGTTAGAGGTTCGAATCCTCTCAAGTGTACTGGTTGATTCCACCAAAACCGAGTCGTTAACGCGGCTCGGTTTTTTTGTGCGCGGCGGGCGATCAACTCCTGCTAATGAAGATTGTCTGCATCGTCGGCGTTTGTTCTCCCAATTTCACTTTATTTCAAGAAACTCGCGCGCGGATTTTTCGGAGAGACTCTCTCCTATCGTCGTCGCAATTTCCTTTAGCTTTCCAGGCTCTAGCCGCATGCGATGCTGAAAAATTCGCACTGAGCCATCTTTGAGCTGACGGACAAAAAACACGTTGCCTTGCGAAAGATCCAAAACGCGCCCATTAATCACGCCGACTTCTTTTCCGTCCGCCATCCGAATGGCCATCCAGTCTACGCTGCCGTGCTTGTTGGAAAAGAATCCTTGAAACAACAGATGCGGATAGCTTCGCGAAATGCCCCATGAATTGGTCTTGTCAAATTCAATAGCACCTTTGGCAATGACGTGCATGACAGGTTCGACCTTCAACACGTCAAAGATAGTCTTGTCCTTGGGGACTTCGCCTTCGAGTGGAAGATTTACAGAAGCTCCTATGCCGGCAAGCGGTTTTGGCAGATTGAGTGGCCCCACGGTCAATCCACCAAATTTGTATTCTGGAGTGTTGAACGCAACATACGGAAAAGGCATCCCTGCAATAGACGGGCTCAACGGCTTCTGAATGTTCTTTGCATCCATTGCCATCCACTCTTGATTCCAAGACTCGACATTGTTGTAGCGGTCGGCATGCTCGCCCGCTTGTTCGCTGGTCCAGCCTTTCGAATTGTCAAAGTTTTTCAATTCCTGGATGTCCTGCTTTTGTTGAGCAACGTTCGTTGAGACTACAACGGTGACCAAACACATGAGTGATAACGTCAAGTTTAGAGTCTTCATCATTCGCTCCCAAAGAAAACACGTTCGGTAGTGAGTTGGTACTGTACCATCTGCGGGACAGTGTTGCAATGATCTGTGCAAATGGTACTTAGTGATGTTACGATGAGTACATGAAAGCCAAAGCAAACAAAAATGATGAAGATTTGCTCAAGCGGTTGGATCGCGTGGGGCAACTATTGGAAAACATCGGGCGAGAAATACTTGGGCATCGTGTTCGTCGCCTCCGAGATCAGCAAGGCATTTCCGTTCGTGAGCTGGCCGAACGAGCCGGTATTAACAAGAACTCGATTGTCCGACTGGAGTTAGGGCGTGGGACTCAACCGATGACGATCCTGAAAGTGTGTTCTGTGTTGGGCGTACATGTAGAAAGATTGGCCGACCCATCCGAGAGCGACATGACTTTGGCGGTCGTTCATAAGAAAAAGGACGATCGTTGGTTCGACGCCGCCGATATGGGATCGCAACCGCTGCTCGATTCCAAACGACCGTTAACTCCTGCCCAGCGCAAACAGGCCGTTAAGCAAGGTGCTCAAGTTCCCGTCAACTTGTTGAAGTGTCGCTTGCCTGGCGGTCGTGTCCTTCCATCGGTTTTGGAAATTTGGGAAAAAAGCCCAGAGCGGAGTCATGTAGGTGAAGAGTTTGCTTTTGTTTTAAGTGGGACCGTGATCATTACCGTCGGAGATAAGCGGCATCGCTTAAAAGAAGGCGAATCCATCACGTTTTGGAGCGCCGAACCTCACTCCTATGCTCCAGCCGATTCCAAAAAAGTTCCCGCAACAATTCTTTCGGTTCGAATCGAAGGCTAACTAATTTGGATCAATCAACTTTTTTGACGAATTGACTCAGCAATTCGCAGTGGTTTGATACGCCGAGTCGTAACGTGTGATAGACGATTCGGAGAATCGAGCTACTCTTGATACCTTGCGTGCTTGGGGCCGATAAAGATACTTGTTCTGTGTTCTCGTCGATTACTGTTCATCAGCGAGAATTAGTGTTCCAAAAAGACTTCGCCGAAAGTAGCTCGATTCTCCGAATCGAAAATCCTCTGAGATACGATTCGGAGAATCGAGCTACTTTAAAAACCTATTGATAAGCTACTCGGTGAGAGGTCTGTTTTGGTGTTTCCAGAAGTCTACCGAAGAAAATCAATCAAGCTTGTTGACGCGATTTGAGCCGTGATCGAGTACGTGAATTCCAGTAAGGCTTGGTCGTTTTGAAGTCGTAGGACCGCATCGGGAATGTCCGTCGAGCGAAGCTCACTTAGGGTTGTCTCTACATCCAATTGCAGATCTTGAACCCGAATCTCCAGTTGATCAAGTGTCAGCAATGTTGCCGATTGCCTACTCACAGTTTCCAACACATGATCGGACAGGGCTCCTAGCTCGCCCAGGCGCCGATCCAATGCTGCTGCAGTGTCATGGCCATCTAACCCGCGAGTGTTACGAAGGTCTTGAGCCAATTCGTACAAGACCTGAAAAGCATCAGAGGTTCCTGGGAATTCCAGAAATTCATCTCCAACAGAATCTATGCCCCGAGTATCAATGTGCGTTTGTTTTCCGGTCACAGAATCAACGATCGTTTGGCTTTCCGAGAAATCAATTGGGATTTCAGTTCTACCACCATCGACGCTCAATGTACCCAAAGAAGCAAAATCGACTGCTCCATTGAACCCGGGTTGAATTGATGTGGTGTCAACAAAAATCGACTGACCATTTCTTGCGGTGATTTGAAGCTCAGCGTCCGCGCTTGTCCATTCGACCGTCGTTCCGCCGTTTAATGTGATTGTCCCAAAATCGCCGGTGCCACTTTCGTCAACAACAACCAATTCATGTTGCCCAAAATCGCCAAGCAGCGTGTCGTTGGCCGCCGAATTTGCGGCAGCTGCGATTCCAGAAGTTCCTTGGTAAGACGTTGTCGTGTGACGCACTTGAAGGGTTGCCCGGCCGACTAAGGTATCCGTCCCAAAACCAATCGCTGCTCCGGTATTCCCGTGAATCAAAGTCTCAGTGCGATTGGATTGCCCAAAAACTTCATCGCCCGCGATCAAGGTATCAAAAGAAAGGTTGTCGCCGATATAGGCTCGGCTGTTGCTTGAAGACCCCTGGTAATTTACGTCAAGCGTTGAACCTGCGACGGTCGGGTCATCAAACTCGTAAGGTGTTTGGTTTGAGTTTGTTCCAGAATACAAAAACGCACCAGAGAACTGCGAGTTTGAAATGTCTTGGAGACTGACCAGGATCCCTTCGGCTTCGACCGCCAAAGCGTTGCGTTCGGTTTCCGTCGTTGCCTGAATGCCTTGCTGGGCCAGCGTTTTTGCACGGACAAGCAAGTTGTTGGTTTCTTGAAGCTGCGAAACCGTGGCATTCAACTTCGATTCCGAGTCAACAATCGAAAACGCTTCCGTTTCCAACTCTTGGAGTCGCACCGACAACGAAGAAACCTGGCGGTATGCGACAGGATCGTCGGATGGACGTTCAATTCGGAATCCTGACGAAATTTGCCTTTGATAATCGTGAATGTTTGCCTGGTATTGAGACGCAAATCGTAATGCCTGGCTACTACTCGAAAATGATGTTACTCGAAAATTCATAGATCACCGGATAATTTGAAAAAGTTCATCAAGCATTGCTTCCAACGTTCGCACCACCTGAACTGCGGCTTCGTAAGATGTTTGATGCTGGGTCAGATTCAGCAATTCTTCGTTAATGTCTACCCCCGACGTCGAGTCACGATCGGTTTGATATTGAAAGTTGATTTCAGCTAGAGCGAATTGAAAACTTTCCGACGACTGAACACGAAATCCAATTTCGGAATTCGTTTCTGCCAGATAATCATCAAAACTCAGTTGGTCGTCACCGACGATGTTCGAGTCTCGAATCGTGATGATATTGGCCAAGTTTCCTGTGTCGCCGATTTCGCCATTTTTTGAAGTAGCTAATCCGGCCGAGTTATCAAGCAAGTCGCGCCGCACTGAAATATCAGACGAATCAGTCCCGCCAAAAAAGTTGTTGAGGCCCAACGCAGAAAGTACTCCCGCCGAATCGGATTGGGCCACCAAGACGACGTCAAAGGAGTCGGCTGCGTTGATGCTGCCGGCATCGAATGTAAGCGAGACTCCGTCTTCTAAAGCAATTTCGGTTCCCGCTTCGTAGCCGTCTCCGATGT
Source organism: uncultured Pirellulaceae bacterium (assembly GCA_964448575.1). Taxonomy (GTDB): domain Bacteria; phylum Planctomycetota; class Planctomycetia; order Pirellulales; family Pirellulaceae; genus Mariniblastus. The sequence continues at coordinate 30,348 of CAYUWY010000023.1, read as the reverse complement.
TGATTTCACCTACAACAAGTCCTTCCTGATTGGTGACGGTCGCCGTAAGCCCGGGCGTTTTTCCAATCTCCCCAGCACCGTTCGCGGTAACGGTAAGCACTCGATTGGCATCGCCTTGATAGTCGCCAGCAATTTTAGGAATCGAACTGCCAGAAAAATTTGTGAGTCGAGGAATCGTCTCCAGGTTTCCCGTAAAATCGAATCCGTAACCGGGTTGGGCGACGATCGTGAGCTGATTCGTCTGAGGATCAACTACCGCTTGGATGTTGTCCAAATCGCTGATTTTATTCGCGATGTCTTGTAGCGAATCTTGATCTGGATTGATGGAGATCGTTGACGTTCTTCGTTCATTGTCAGGTGAAGTAATCGAGAGCACGAGGTCGCCATTGTCGATTGGAAACGACGACGATTCGACGAGCAGCGCGTTGACATCGCTTACGGGTCTGGTCGATTTAAGAATCGAAAAAGGACCGCCCAATCCAACGCCTTCTGCGTGTGCTTGATCGACCGAACGGATCAACGTCTTGGCGAACTCATCAATTTTATCAGAGTATTCGCTGATCAAGTTGTTATGGGATTCTTCCAGTGCTGCGACCCTGCCGCTTTGAAATTTTACCGTCCGGTCCGTTCCCGCAATTTTTATCTCAACATTCCCCGCTTCGTTCGTGAATGATTCGAATTCGATCGGGACCAGGCCGACGCTGATTGAGCTACCGGCAATCCCGAGGCCAAATTGGTTTTGACGCGTCTCAAATCGCTGGATGTCGATCCGTTCGGCAAGCGAATTGACGAGCCGATCTCGCTGGTCAAGCAAATCATTGGGCGTGCCGTTGATTCGATCGGCTTCGATTCGATTTTGCAATTCAACCAAGCTCCTGAGGTCTTGGTTTACAAAATCCAATTCGGTGTCTATTTGGCGGCGAACGTCGCTTTTAAGTTCAATCAGATTGCTTGAAACTTCTTGAATTTGTTCCGCGAGATTGTTGGCTTGGTTAAGTGCCGAATCACGAAGCGCATTTTCGCTTGGATTGGCAGACAGTCTTGCCAAGCTATCAAACAAACCGGTGAGAACGGTTTGAATGCTTCTTTCGCCGGGTGCAAGGATCGACTCAATGGTCGATTCAATATTGAGTTGTTGATTGACTGCCTCGAGATCGCCAATTGAATTGGTAAGCCCGCTTTCAACAATCTGGTCGCGCAATCGGCTGACGTGGCTAACCTCGACACCCCTGCCAACGATTTGGCCTCCAATGATTTGTGATTGACTGGTTTGCAATCCGACTTCCTGTCGGTGATATCCTTCGGTGCTTGCGTTGGCCAGGTTTTGCGAAACGTTGTTGATCGCAAATTGGCTGGCTTGAAGCGCCGAGAATCCTATCCATAGGCTCATATTGTCTTAACCATTTGTTTGAACGAAATTACCTGTTGATCGTGAGAATGTTTTGCCAGTTGAGCTATAGCTGTTGCCATAACATTGGTCGCCAGATGAAATTCCGGTTAGTAGCCGGTTGATAAAATCCATCGTATAAATCAAAACGGCTTGGTTGCCCATCGAAACGGCGTGAACTTTGCGTACTTTGGCTCGGATTTCTTCGCCCAAGCCCCGCAGTGTTGATCGGAAAGGCTCATCAACCAACTTCGACAAAGCACTAAGTGATGGAGCGCGGTCTGATTCTGGAACAAGCGACCTAAGCGTCTGGACGAACTGCAGTCGGCTTGGCAGGATTGGCTCAACACTGTCAGACATTCTAGTTCGAATTCGATTCATCATCTCGGTCAACTCCCGATTGCGTTCCTTTTGCTCGGGAGTGAACGACAACAGATTCAGCGTGGTCGTTCCATTTCTGTTTGCCGTTGCCGCTGGCTTCTGTTCACGATGCTTACGCAGTGATGATTGAATTTCTTTGCTACATGCAAATACCGTATCCAGGTACTCGGATTCTTTTTCAAGATGGTCGATGATGAATTGGGTTTTTACGACGATCTCACTGTCGTTGCGTTGCTCGGTCATAGATGCCTCGGTAGGTTTGAATTTTGGGTACGGCATGTGATCGAGTAATTTCAAAGTCACTTGTCAGGAAAAACCCAGTCGTGACTCTTTTGTTTAGAGAAGGGTTGTCAGTTACGTCAATTATTCAGTTTAAAACGATTTAACGTTTTATTGGCTTAACGATCTATTGGTTTAACGATCTGTTGGTTTAACGATCTATTAATTAATTGGTTCATTCAAGCGTTATTCAAGTAGCCTTTGATGGCGTCACCGATGCCAAGCGGTTGGGCTTGGGCGAGATGTTGTCCCATGAATTGGTCAAACATTCCGCCAAACGTATCGCTGCCTTCCTTTCCAAAAAGTCCGCCATTTTCTGAGTCAAGCGTGTTGCGCATTTCCTTTAGCATCAACGAAAGGAAAACAGACTCGAATTCACTGGCGACCGATTCGACGCTTTGCGGTTGCGGCTTTGAATCAAGTTTCAAATTGGAAAGCGTATTGGTATCAAATGAATTGGATACCGAAGCCAAGCTTGAAATGTTGTTCATTTGAATTCCTATTCGATGATCAATGTGGCTTGAAGTGCGCCGGAATTTTTAATGGATTGAAAGGTCGAAATCAGATCCTGCGGAGATACCCCAAGCGAATTGAGGGCCGCGGCGAGGTCGCCGACCGTTGTTTGTTGATTGAGTACGTTGTACCGTCCTCCTGTCGAGGAAACGTTGACTTCGGTTCGCGGTACAACTGTTGTTTCGCCCTGCGATAAAGGAGCGGGCTGTGAAACTTGTGGCGTTTCAGCGGTGGTAATAATTAGGCTGTCGTTCGCGAACATGACTTGAGAAAGCCGTACGTTTTGGCCCACAACAACGGTGCCGGATTTTTGGTTGATCACGACTCGAGCCGGGATGTCAGGTACAACTCGCATTCCGTTGATTGCTACGACGAAATCTAATTTCGAACCGCGAAAATGTTTTGGGAAAAAGACATTCACTTTTCCTTGGTCAGTGGCTCTGGCGTGGTTAGGAAAATGTCGATTGATTTCCGTGGCAATGCGAAACGCCGTTGAATAATCTTTGTTGTTTAACAGTAAAGATATCGAGTCGCCCGGGAAAGCAGGTCCATTGTGGATGCCGACTTCGACACGAGCTTGAACTTTTCCGGCCGTATCGTGATTTTTGGAAACCGAAGCGCCCTCTCCTCCGGCAGAAAATCCTCCCAGCACAAGAGCACCACCGGCGATGGCGTAGACTTGACCATCAAGCCCCTTGAGCGTTGTTGATAAAAGCTCTCCGCCATACAATCCGACGCCATCAATAATTGAAACGGTTGCGGCTACGGTTTCTCCAGGGCGAACGTACGGCGGAATGTCGGCAGTGACTGCTACGGCAGCCAGATTTTCTGTCGGGATTTCATTGGCCAGAATATCGAAATTTCTCAACATGTTTCTGGCGAGGTTTTGAGTCAACGTTGAGTTTCCGCCAGTGCCTTTGAGGCCCGTTACCAAACCGATTCCTGTGACGCGATTTGCGCGGTGGCCTTCGATTGTCGTAATGTCTTTGATGCGGACCGAAGCCCCAGAGTTAAATGAAAGTAGTCCAGCAGCACCAGCTTGGGCCTTCAGCGGTGCAGCGTGAGATGGCGGTACTGCCTGAATTGGGGTTGGAGTCAGCGCAAAATTTGGGCGGTTACTTGACTGGGCGAAGCATATTTTGGATCTCGGAATTGCAAAAATGGCAAAAACGACAATGGCCGCGGCTGCAATCTTTGTAGTTGACGTTGAGTTGGTATTCATCTGATTCTTCAATGTGAATTGAATCTTGGGGATTTCGAAGGGGCTGTAATTGATGCTTGGTGCTGAAGCCCAGTCTTTGAATGCCTCTTTTAGTGTGGCCAAAACCGATTCATTTTCCTTCCAAACCAACCTTGGTTGATAAACTTTCTTTCCGCACCCTCATTGGGGACAGAGTGATATCGAAGCGAAAGATTGGAAACCATCCGTGATGAAACCGCGTTTGCGATGCTGACATCGGCACTCCGCACAATGCCACTCAAGACGAGCGTTCTCTGGTCGCCTTCGAGTGAGACGTTGCGCGTTCCCTGGATCAAGAGGTTTCCGTTAGGAAGCGTGTCAACAACGGTCACCGTAAACCGATCAATAAATTCTCGTTCGCTTCTAAATTGCGTATCGCCGTTGAATTGACGGTCGGCACCGGTCTCATGATCAAAATTCAAGTTGCCGTTGGCGGTCCCCAGTCCTCCGCCCAACCCGTAGGTGCCACTACCTTCGGAAGCCGAGCTGCTTTGTTTTCGCAAAAGGCGTTGGTCAGTGTTTTGGATGTCCGATTGTTCATTGATGGTGACGAACAAAAGATCGCCTTTGCGACGGGCTTTTACATCAGCGAAAAGATCCGTCATCTGGGCGTTTCGCCGCTGCCACAATGAGGGTTGCTGAGCCGATGCGGGTTGATCCGCGCCAACGAAGCAACTGCCAACGATTGCCAGGCAAAGTGAAAATTGAATTCTGTGATTGAAGTTTATCTTTAGCATTTCAGTCCTTGAAAAAAACTTAAGAGACAGAGATTGTTAAAAGCGAATTTCGACCGTGGATGAATCGAGTACTTTTCCAACAACTCTCTCTTTGGTTTTTGGGTTCACTAAGGTGATTTTTTCGCCAATCTTTCCGTTCTCAAGTGCTTTGGCGTCTTTGAGTACGACCGACAGCGACCCTCGACGTGCGACAATGTTCACATAGGAATTTCGTTTTATCACGAACGACGAAGCGGGTTTGTTTTGTCGAACAAGATTGGATTTGATTAATTCGTGCTGCTGAATGTCGGTTTGCGCTTGCATGCCAAGGACCTGTTCATACGAAGCAAGTTTGACGTTGCGACGCATGACGGGACGACGAACGGAAACAACGTCGCCGGGTGTAAGTGTTTGGCCTTTTGAGATGTTTTTCTTTGCCACAACAAGGTCTCGAAAAACGGCAACGGTAACTGGGATGCGCAAGGCCTGTAGTTCTCCGTTTAAATCTCTTACGGTTGTCTCGACCTTTCGTTTGCCCAAAGGGAGTTCGTTGCCAAACTCTTGCTGCACTTGGATTGAATCAAAATCGAATCCAGACGAGTCAAGCATTTGAAATTTTGAATCGATTGTGATTTGAATGTTCGAATGTGGCATGTGAAATTGCTCAGCAATCTGGGACGTCAGCGCTTGGGCGACCGATTTGCGTTTCGAAGTCGGTCTGGCGGCTACAACGGTCAAGCTTTCGTGGCCACTCAGCTGAAACTGGCTTTCTTTGATACCTGAAAGTACCAATCGAATACGAACTTGCTCCTTTGAGACCGCAATCGTGTCTTGGTCTTCTGCAATCTGGTCAATATCCAGCTCTTGGATTTTGTTTGCGATTCGTGGATTGGTGGAAGAGATTTCGGCAATGTGCTTGAGCTTTACGGCTTTTTCAAAGCACCGCACCTCACGCTGTGCCAAACGTATTTCAGTTTGCCCAAACGCCAAATTGGCTGACGAGATGAACAGCGAAACGACAATGGCTACGTGAATTACGGCGATCTTTTTGGTTGGCAAATTGAACATGTGACGGCTTCCTGGCCAAAAAACGAAAGGCAATGTTACTCCTAAAATTCAGCCAAAATTTAACGAACGATTTGGCTCGTATTGGATAACATTTCATCACCAGCACGAATCGCGCGAGAGTTAATTTCGTATGCGCGTTGCGCGGTGATCAGCGAAACCATTTCTGAAACGACTTCTACGTTGGAACCCTCAAGAGAACCCGGGCGAAGCGTTCCAAAACCAGCCGTTCCTGAAATCCCCGGAATCTCGACACCAGAAGCGTCGGTTGGGAGATAGATATTTCCGCCCTGCTGTTTTAGGCCAGCGGGATTAGAAAATCGAAAGACCTCAATTTGGCCCGCTGATGAAACGTTGCCGTTTTCGAGATAGCTGACTTCGCCTGTTGCCGAAATCAAAATCTCTTCGGCCGTGTTGGGAATCGTGATGTTGGGGTCCAACGGACGTCCATCGCCGTTGACTAAGAGGCCATCTCCATTTCGCACAAATGAGCCATCACGCGTATAGCCAGGATTACCATCAGGCATGGTGACTTTGAAGAATCCGTCGCCTTCGATGGATACGTGAGTAGAAATTCCTGTTTCAATTGGGACACCCTGGGTGAATACGCTAGTCGTTCCCACTGCACGTACGCCGTTTCCGATCTGCGTACCAATCGGCGAAGTCTGGCCTTCGGAAGTTGGTGCCCCGGGTTGACTGGAAACGTCATAAATCAAATCGGCGAACTCAATATGGCTTCGTTTAAATCCGGTCGTGTTAACGTTGGCGAGATTGTTGGCGGTGTTATCGATGAGTAGCTCTTGAGCTCTCATTCCTGTCGCGCTGGTGAAAAATGCCTTAAGCAATGTCAAACTCCTTCATAGGGTCGCAGGTGATTCAGTTCGTCATAAAGTGCTAAGTAATGGCGTTGGAAAACGTTATTCTCGAACGCTTTGCTTAAGAGCGTCGGTGATCGTTGACATCACTCGGTTGGCTGATTCGTGCCGGCGCGAGCCAACGATCAAGCTGATTAGCTCAGTAACGGGGTGTGCATTTGAGAGTTCTCTGGACCCTTGAAGGATCTGAAACTCGCCTTCTTCTACTATTTCCGCTTCACCCTGTAGAAAAAAGGTTTGGGTGTCGGACTCTAAAAGCTGGTTGTCATCAAAATTGATAACGGAGATCTTCCCAAGCTCTTCACCATTGGCAGAAATAGTTCCTGAGATATCAATTACGATATCGCGATCCGAGATTTCCAGGGGAATGGAAATGGATTCGCCCTCTGACAGAATTGCGAGTCCTTCTGCGTTGACAAGTTTTCCCGTTGGGTCGCGGAACAACGGCCCTCCGCGCGAAAACACGTTTTCATTGACACGTTCAAACTCGAAGAAACCATCTCCGGATATCGCAACGTCCAATGGTCGGCCCGTTGATTTGAGGTTGCCTTGGGAGAAATCGGTTGAAAATCCCTCGACCGAAGTTCCTGGTCGCGACGTTGATTCTTCATTAATCGATTCGCTATTCTCCAGGAACGAAAATAGCATTCGCTTGTGGCCAGGCGTATTGAGATGGGCCAGGTTGGAAGCAATCAATTCTTGCTGCCTTCCAAAAACGTCAAGCGCTGAGGCGCCGCTGTAAAGTCCGTTGATCATGTCGCGTCATCAGAAAATGTTAAGTGTTGACAACCACAAAAAGTGATCGGCTTGATCGGGTCGTAACGATAGGCGTTGCACACCAGTGGAAAACGTTTCCTACCCGTTGAATATTTTTCTGAACACTCTTTAGGCGCGTTCTCTCATCAATAGCGTTCGCAATCCAATTCGTGTTCCGTAAATCACCTTCAATGCGGTGTACCGCATTCTGTAATCAGGACGACGGGCCAATCATGCGGTGTACCGCTGAATTGTGAAGTTGTAACGATTGGGTTGGTCGTGCGGCTGAACTTGTCCGATATCCATACTGATTGAACTGAGAATGCGGGTTGTCCCTAAGTTCTTGCGGATGGAAAAAGCGTTCGTTTTTAGCGTCTTTTAGAAACTTGGAGGTCAAAGCAGTTGCGGTAAACGGCTGTTTTGAAAGTTGCATGGCTGAACAAGAAACCGATGAACCGCAGGCAAAAAGTGGTTCTGTAAAAAACATGATGATCTGGTTGATCGTGGTCGTGTTTGCAATCAGTGGTGGTATGGCAACGCCCTTGTTAGTCGCACAATTGACAGCCGAACCGAGTGAGACAAAACAAGAAACAAAAAACGCTGCGCCGGATCCCAATGAGGAAGTCGACTTTATAGCGCTTAACGAAATCACTGTTAACTTGGACGAAGCTCGTTTCAGTCGTTTTTTGCGAATGAAGTTATCGCTTCAAGTTCCCAAGGCAGAAAAAGCAGAAATTGAAGAGTTGGTAAAAGCAAAAAGCGTGATCTTCCAAAATTGGATTCACGTCAATATGGCGGAAAAGAGTTCAGAGGATTTACGTGGAAAGCACGGGCGGAATCGGGTTAGTCGTGAGATGCTCGATTTTTTAAATCAAACACTTTTTGATGATGGACACGAGCGAATTCGGGCAGTCTTGTTTGAGGTCTTTGTTATCCAATGAGCAATAGCCCTTATTATGTTTACGATTTTGCCGCCAATGCTCGCGTGGAACGTCCGTTGGCAAAGGCGTTCAGTCGTTGGATGCAAAAGCTCGCAGAGTTGTTTGCAGAACATTGGAAAAACTTTTCAGCGACTCAGATTCAGACGAACGAATTGTTGGTTGACTCGCGTGAATTCGCGAACTTTCAGAGTAAGTGGAAGCTTCCGGCTTATGCGGTAGAAATTAGCTTCAGCGTCGAAGCAACCAATGCGACTTCCAATACGACTTCCAATACGACTTCTAATGCAACGTCCACTGCGACAACTGGAATGCTGGTCATTGATCGCGTTGAGTTGCTGACTTTGCTGATGGATGTTCTCGGCAACACGGATGAGATCGCTGATCGTGAGTTGACATCGGTTGAGGACGCGCTCTGCGAAATGATATTGCAACAGGCCGCCACAGCAATGGTGGACTCGTGGCAAGGTGTCGAGGGAATTGTCGTAAATGTTGGTCCTGTTGATCAGCAACCCAATCGCAGCAAGATATTCTCGTCAGAAAAAAAGTTGCTTGCATCTGGAGTTTGTATTCAGGTCGGTGAGGCAAGTGCAAACATTCAAGTTGTTCTGGCAAAGGATGAGACCAGCAAGCTATTGGGAGTCGAAACACAACGCGACTCGCAACCAAAAAACAACGAACGGTTGTCGCCGCAGAAGATCGCCGAGATCGGTGTCGAAGTCAGCGCGGGGTTGGGAAGTGTTGATTTGGTGATGGATGACTTGGTCTCGATTTCTGTGGGGGACATTATCGTGCTGGAGCAAAGCGTCGAAGAGCCAGTCCTGATGTTCGTGAACCATGAGCCGACGTTTCGAGCTTGGCCTGGCCGGGTGGCTTCGAAACAAGCGTTAAAGATCGTTTCTGCAACTAATTGAAATTATTTATGAACACTGAAATCAAAGAATCTGAAAGTGCCTCGCTGAGACTGAATGAACAAGAGGAATCGCTGGAAGAATCAGTGGAGACAGAGGGCGTCGAATCCGGTGATGCAGAAGCTCACGCTGCAGAAGCTAACGATGCGGAACCCAGCGATTCAGAAGCAACCTTGAGTTCGCCAGAATTTCAAGAGTTCTCGGAAGACCAAGATGGACCAGGCCAGCCATCTGAGCTTAGCCGTTTTCAAAACATCAAGGTCGCCGTTTCGGCTGAGTTGGGACGCGCTGAAATTCCAATTCAAGCGTTGATGAACTTGGGAGAGGGGTCCGTGCTTGAGCTAAATCGGGACATTGACAGTCCTGTTGAGCTTATTGCCCAAGGTGTTGCTCTGGCCTGTGGCGAAGTGGTTGTTGTTAACGGATGCTTCGCCATTCGAGTCACCAAGGTCTATGCGACGAAGTAGCTTTTTGAATTGCTTGAATCGAAAAAAACAGTCCTCGGCATGCTTAACATGAATTCCATCGTTGCAAAATTAGTTCTCTTAATCGCCATTCCGTTCTGTGGAATGAGTAATTTTGTCAACGCTCAGGTTGGCAATCCGTTACGGTTGGAGGCTGTTGCAGTCGCTCCTAAAACTGACCAAAGCAAACCAGGTCTGTTAAATCGTCGGATTCCGCAGTCCAATTCGCATGCCCGACAAACCCAAGAACGAAACATTGCAAAAACCGGCATGGTAGATACAAGTGTTTCGCACGCTGCGTACACTTCGGCCGCTGCCACTGAGTCAACTGAAGTTGCACCAGCTGAAATTAAACCAGCCGATCAAAACAGAACTCAGTCCTTGGCGGAAATGTTGGCCGAATACCAAGGTAAAACTGCAGCGAAACGGAACCAAGGTCAGGCTCTCAATCCTGAAGTTTCGGGAGCGAATGGCGAAAGCGAGTCGTCTGCGATTGGGAAGGGACAAACAAAGCGGTCCGATCAACAGCGACTTCAAAATCTAATTCAAAGCATTGCGTGGAGCACTTGTTTAGTTTTGGCAGTCGGTATCGGTTTTATTTTTTCTGCAAAGCTGTGGCTCGGTCGCAGCACGCCAAAGGAAAAACAGCCTGAGTCGCCAATCAAGATCGCTTCGACCCTTCGTTTATCTCCTAAAGCTAATTTGTTTCTCGTTGAGGCAGGTGAACAACGCTTGATTGTGGCAAGTGACCAAGACGGGATCAAGTCAATGGTCGCCTTAAACGAATCCGCGGGCGAGTCAAAATCTTTTGCGGAGACACTTCAATCATTGTCCGAGGCGTCTGACTCGATGGCTGTACAAGATTCAGGTTTGTTTGATCAAGGCAAATCTGACATCAAGGAGGAATCGGAGCAATTGGAGCCAGCTTCTTCCGAGACTTATTCGCTTGGCACAGTCGGGAAATCAAAGACAAAGGCGGCGACAGGCAACGATAAAGAGTCGGGCGATGAATCCAACAACGAGTCCCTTGAAGCAACTCAGCGACGGATGGAAGCAGCCCTTAACGAATATGGGTTAAAGGACTTGTTATTAGAAGCGCTTCAGGGCAAACCAAATTTGTCATCACGCTAACCCAATCGGCAAGGAGGCCAATAAATGAGCTATTGCCAATTGTTAGGGCAAACTGAGATTCCAGATGCGTTTGGCGAACTTGCACCACCGATGCAGATCGCACTCTTTCTCGGTGCGATGAGTTTTGCCACCGCGGCATTAGTTTGTTTGACGGCGTTCACTCGCATCATCATTGTGTTGTCGTTCGTGAGGCGAGCGTTGGCCGCACAAGAAATTCCACCCAATCAAGTCATTCTTGGGCTGTCGTTCTTTTTGACATTGTTCGTGATGGCTCCGACGATGGAGCAGATCAATGAAAAAGGTATTCAGCCTTATCTTGCTGCGCAAAAGTCAGTGGAAACCAAAGAAGATTTTCAGGTCATGGACCTTTGGAACGTCGCCTCCGATGAGATCCGCATTTTCATGACTCAGCATACTCGCGGCAATGACTTGCAGTTGTTCATTGACCTTTCAAAAACGCCGACTCCAGCGTCGATTGACCAAGTCCCGCTGAAAGTCCTGGTGCCTGCGTTCATTATTAGCGAATTGAAAACCGCATTCATTATGGGGTTTTGTATTTACATACCATTCCTTTTGATTGACCTCGTGATTTCAACGGTGTTGATGTCGCTGGGGATGATGATGATGCCGCCGGTGATTGTTTCAACTCCGTGCAAGCTCTTGTTGTTTGTTCTTGTGGATGGATGGCAGCTGATTTCAAGGGCGATTGTAAACAGTTTTATCGTTTAAGGCATGAACTCGCTCGGCGGGTCTATTTTCAAACCGGAAACTCTTAGGCAAACTGATTAGCAACACAACGACAAATCTTGGATTCGCACAACGAAGCGAAACATGGCTGTCAGCGTCATTTCTGATGACGCTTGTCGTGTTGATCGTGCCGTTGCCCACGTTTGTTCTCGACATGTGTTTGGCGATGAACCTCGCATCGGCGATCTTGTTGTTGCTTGTTACGCTCAGTGCAAAACGTCCGCTTGATGTGTCCGTTTTTCCTTCGTTGCTGTTGATGATGACTTTGTTTCGGTTGGCACTCAATGTGGCGACGACTCGATTGATTTTGCTTGACGGAAACGCCGGGAAAATCGTAGACACCTTTGGCGATTTGGTGGTCGGCGGGAATCTGATCGTCGGCTGTGTGATCTTTTTAATCCTGGTCACTATCCAATTCATCGTGATCACAAAAGGTGCGACTCGAATCTCCGAAGTCAACGCAAGATTCACGCTGGACGCCATGCCCGGTAAACAGATGGCGATCGATGCTGAACTTAATGTGGGTGCGATCAACGAAGTAGAGGCTCGAAAACGTCGTGCAGACCTGGCTTCTGAAGCGGAATTTTACGGTGCCATGGACGGTGCAAGTAAATATGTGCGAGGCGATGCAATTGCCGGTCTCGTCATCATGGTCGTGAATATTATGGGCGGTGTTTTGTTGGCGATGACCAACGGACAGGCGCTCACCGATGCTCTACAGCTTTATACGATCTTGACCATTGGCGATGGACTCGTTTCGCAGGTTCCCGCACTCATTATTGCAACGAGTGCAGGTATCCTGGTTACCAAGTCTTCATCCGAATCGAATCTTGGCGATGAGATTGGTAGTCAAGTGATGAAGGGCCACCGCGCGATGTTTACGGGCGGGCTGATTTTGTTGCTCATGGTATTGGTGCCGGGGCTGCCAAAGACGCCTTTCATATTGATGGCCGTTGCGATTTTCATAATGGTCAGCAAAGTGAAATCGGAATCCGATGAGCCAGGACCGGAAGAAGAACAGCATGCCACATCGCCTGGTGCCGATGTGTCGCCTGAGCAACAGAATCTGGATGAGTTTTTGCAACATGATCGAATCGTGATTGAAATCGGTGCTGGTCTGATTCATCTTGTCGAGCCAAAAAAGGGAAAGCGATTAGTCGATCGGATCACGACGCTACGCAAAGACATTGGAAAGCAGTTTGGGTTTTGGGTTCCCAATATCAGGATTATTGACAACCTCCAGATTGATGTTCTGGAGTACCGGTTTATGGTTTGCGGACGCATTGTTGGGACGGGGAAGATCCAGCCTAACGAGTTTCTTGCAATCAATCCCGGAAACGTAAGCGCTAGTTTGGATGGTCAAGACACTACCGATCCCGCGTTCGGACTGCCGGCGAAATGGATCGCCGAAGTCAATCGTCGCCGTGCCGAGATTTCCGGCTTTACTGTAGTTGATTCGTCAACGGTGTTGATAACTCATCTGGGCGAGTGTTTGAAAAATCATGCGCACGAATTGCTTAGTCGTGAAGACTTGCAGAAAATGTTGGACAAACTAAAAGAGTTCGCGCCAACGGTCGTCTCTGAAGTCAAACCGGAGATGCTGAAGGCGGGAACGCTTCACCAGATATTGACAAACTTGCTTCGCGAATCGGTTTCCATTTCGGCATTGGAAAAGATTATCGAATCAGCCATTCATCATGTCAGTTCTAACAGGAACGCTTCGGCGCCCAATAGTATCGCTGCGATCACTGAGTTAGTGCGATCGGATATCGGCCCCATCATCGTAGACAAATTTCGCGGCACCGACGATCGCGTTCGTGTTGTCCTGTTCGAGCCAAAACTTGAGCACCGAATGAGGCAGGATAGTAACGGAGAAATGATCGCGATGCAGCCGGAGCAGTTGGCCAAACTTGTTGACAAATGCAAGCAGGCTTGGGAGTTGTCATCCATGAAAAACGAGCCCACTGCAGTGCTTGTTGATTCCTCGATTCGGCGAGCGTTAAGGCAAACGGTTTATCGCTCGCTGCCTCAAGTTTCGATCATTGCATACAACGAAATTCCCGGCGAAATGTTGATTGAACCAGTGTCGGTCATTCGAGACGCCGAAATCTTTGACGCATCAGACAAACCGGCCGACGGGCTAAGCTCCGCCGATCGACCTAAATCTTCGTCAGTATCGGGAACGCCCACAGGAGAAACGTCTAGATGAAACTTGAACACAACCTGGCGACTCGACGACTTCGACGCAAAGGCCCACTGGGAACGGTCAGTGCCTTGTTGACTGCCAGTGTCGTTTCGTTGATCGGGCTTTCGATCGGATTGGAACCACACATTATTCTCTGGCGCGCATTCGTGTCGGCGGTGTTGATCGGCTCCATTGTTTCGTTTGGTCTGGGAGTCATTTACATGGCTAACAACACAAGGGACTAGGTCCGCTATTCCTCATGGAGAAAACCACTTCGACGGGCAATCAACTTTCACAGAATATATTTGAAACCAAGAAATAGAACGCTGCCATGGATTCGGCAACTCAGGCTTACAAACAAAACACTTCGATTGATCAACTGCGCGAGCAATTGATTATGGACAATCTTGTGTACGTGCGAAAAATCCTCAGCACGTTGACGGTTGGTTTACCAGCAAACCACGATCGTGAAAATCTGGAACAGGCTGGGATTGTTGGGTTGGTGGAGACGGCAAAAACATTCGATCCCAATCGAGGTGTGGCTTTTCGGACTTATTGTTATCCACGGATTCGCGGCGCGATCGTCGATGAGATGCGGAAAAATTCGCCTGTGCCGCAGCAGATGTTGGCTGACATCAAACAAGTAAAGGCTGCTTATGAACGGCTGGAGTCGCCAGTGACTCCCGAGCAGCTCTCGACTGAAACAGGACTTTCGGTTGAAAGAATTCAACAAGTTCTCGAAGCCATGAGGTTTTCAAAACCACAAGCGTGGAATGACCTTTTTTGTAACGTGCACTCAGGTTGGCGGTCAGGTGAATCGGGACCAGGCGAAGCGCTGGAAACCAACGAGTTAAAAGAAGTAATCGCGGATTGCATTGAACGATTGCCCGAACGCGAGCGTCTTGTGTTGACACTTTATTTTATCGAAGACCTGACGTTATCTGAAATCGGAAAAGTCATCGGTATTTCGGAATCAAGGGCTTCTCGGAATCTGGCATCTGCCAAATTTCGTTTGAAAGAACTCGTTCACGCATCAATTTAATAGACAGGCTTTTGAACATGACAACATCGGCATCCAATCCAACGAAGTACCTCCGTTCAAAGGACGCTCATTTGAGCGAAGGGGGAAAAATCCGAATTGGACCTCAGCTCGACAATTGCGAGTCAAGTATCAAAGTAAACCGCAACCAAGCGTGTGTCGAGTCAATCGAGGTCACATGTTCATGTGGCGAGAAAATTGTAATCAGGTGTGACTATGAATAAGCCAGTTTGTCCGAATTTTTTTCCGGTGTTGATCGCCGTTGCAGTTTCGTTCCCGATCTGTGGTTGTGCACGGCTACCTCCTCCCGGCCGATTGGAGGGCGTGACATCATCTTTGAACAAACTGGTAGCGCTACCAAAAACGGCACAGCGCGAGAGGCAAGCTTCGACAACGCCTGTTGCTCAGGGGAGCTCGGCAAACAATCAACAACAGGCTCTCTCGCAGGTTGTAGTCCAGCCACGAGTTGGGAACGCTGACGTCGCCCAGACAAAACATCGTGTTCAGTTGGCTAACTCGAATGAACACCAGCGCAGGAACGCAACTCAGGCGATGTACCAAGCACCTGTCCAACCAAACACGAATGAAAATTTTGCGAGTCAATACAGCGCTGGTCGAAACTATGCGAACGAGCTCCAATACCCTGCGCCTTATCCGCCCCAATACAATGTTTCGCATCCGCAAAATCAATTTTATTCTGAGCCGCGAAGGGTTCTGCTTAATCAACCGTTGGATTATCAAACAGACCCTCGGTGGATAAACAGTACTCAACATCGAAGCTCTGCGACTTACACGCAGCATGCACCAGCTCGAGAGGCCCCAACACAATCCGAACCAGTCGTTCATTACCAACAGCAGGGCCAGGTTCCAGCAGTTCAGCTCCAGCCACAAATCGTACAAAGCCGAATGCCGTCAACTCAATCGCTACAGCCGATTGAGCAGTACCAGCGGCCTGTGAATTCGGGACTGCCTGGAGCAAGTTTTCCGACGCAGCAAGAGGCTTACGCTACTCCGAGATTGATACCTAACCCGATCGTGAGACCAAGAGCGAATCTTTCGGTGGCCGAATCAACCAGAGAAATGCATGGCGGATCTGTTAACCAATCGGCCAGCACGATGACTTACATCGATGAATATTCGCAGCCTATGACGGCGGCGGATTCACACGCCTTGTCACATCCTTCTTCACAATCATATGCTTCGCCAAACACTCATACTCCGGGATTGAATATTCAGGGGACTGTGTTGCGGCAGCAAGCCCCAACGGCTACCGAACGTGCGATTGGCCTACTTGCGGAGATCGACCAGCTGCGACTTAAGAACAAAGAGTTTGACGAGAAATTCAAGCAGCTTGACGCAATGATCGAGTCGCAAAAGGCTGAATTGAAAAAATCGCAAGAGTTGCTTTCCAAGGCAAACCGCCAAAACGCTACTTTTCGTGAGACCGTCGCAAGTCTAAACGTCAAGATTCAAGACTTGGAGCATGACAAAATCACGATTCAAGAAAACGCTGACAAATCGCTTCGGGAAATCGAAAGCACGCTAGACAAAGTGCTGGTGGATTCGCTTACAAAGGCGCGCGATCGCAGCAATGAGTAAACGAGCGTTGTCTTAAAATTCGTTTGACATGATAAGAGTGAATAGGTTGTTAGTATGCTTACCCAGCAAAAAAGCAAAGTCGAATTATGGATTGGCACTTCCGTTTTGATGGCAGTTTTGCTGCTGATGATCTGCACTGGATGCCAGCGTTTTCGTTTCAAGCCACTGTTGGCAAGGAACGTTGTCACCGAACAAGTGGCGCCCGCTCCGCCGACTTATCAGACATTTGTTTCACCACGATTCTGGTCAAACCGGCCCAATCGAATCCTGATGATCGAGTCGGGGCAGAACAATGGAAACTACCATGAATCGAGAAAGCTGATTGCTGAATTGGCGACACAAATTCGCGCATCGGGAGCGTTTGAAGTGATCACTCCCGAAGTGCGGCTCCACTCGACTCCCGACAATATTTTGCATGGCAGATTTGACGAACGCGAAATTGCCCATTTATCCCGATCGCATGGTGCGGATGCAATCGCGTTGGTGCGTGTTAACGATTTACAAGCCCATGGATCGTTGCGAACTAGCGCGACGGTTGCCGTGATTGATTGTCAGGAGACAGTTGTGACATTTGGACTCGATGGTGCCTGGGATACAGCGAACCTAAACACAAAAAATCAATTCGAGCAATTTGTCTCCGGGCGCACGATAACCAACGGGCCTTCGATTCACTATCGGTCTCCCTCACAGTTGCTTGCGTTCGTCGCATCGCAAATTGCGGTCGAAATGCAATCTGCGAGGTAGTCGATTTCTTTTGGGCCTTTAATAAAAACTTCGAATTGCGAGAAGATTTTGGCAAACGAAGCATTTAAAAATTTGGTCCTGTTAACCCAGTAACTAGCAAGTTTCGCAATGTTGACTCGATGACATAAACGTGAGAACGGTGTGTACACGTTTGTGATCAAAGATGCAGGAAAAATGGCTCAAATTACTCCATTCTTTCGTGGGAGCTCCGTGACAACACCCCAGTCATACAACAAGAATTCGCTGGCATGGATGGGAGTCATGGGAGCGTTTTCTTGTGTAAGTTGGATCGTGTACGCGTCTTGCATGAATCGTGAATTAATTGATGTGTACATGTTCACTTTAGCGTTTGGATGTTTGCTTTCCGGATCCGTGTTTTGTTTGGGATACAACTATTTCACCGAGTGGGGGCGACCGAACACGATTGAGACTTCCGTCGGTCCAGCGCCGGTTAACCCGAAACGCGACTCAGACGCAGGATTGGCTGTTTGGGGATATCTGACACCTCATTACGTGAATGTCCCATCGGCAATTTCATACGAAATGGTGCTTCAACTGATGAAGGCCCAATCCGTAAAGTACGCGATCGCCGCCGACGAACATGGGCAGATAACAAATGTCCTTTCTATTAAGAATATCGAACGCTCGCTTTCAATGCAGGAGCGGGAACAAACGATCGCAATCAGCGAACCGAGAGTTTTAGATTGTGGGTCTTCCGTCGCCGACGCAATCTCGATTTTCATTCAGACCCAACAGCCAGTAATTCCAGTTCGCAACGTGCACCGCGAAGTCATTGGAGTCCTGGTCTATGACGAGGTTATCGAAAAACTAAACGAGTGGGCGGCTTCTTAAACCGCCTCACCTCTTCGTAAACCAATCTGATATTGCCGGTTATAAGGCATTTGGTAGCGCCAGGTTCGCTTTTTCTAATTGAAAGCTGTGTTGTACAGCAAGGCCTTGTGAACTGGTTCGACCACTCCTCTAAAGCCCTTTGTTTTCCCCAATCGGAAAACTCGTGTGATGTCTGTGGAAGGATTGGCTGGCCAAGCAAGGTTAATGGGACTTGTTTAGCGCGCATTCTCCAATCCTGCTGCGCCATACACCGAACGATTCAGCCTGGTATCAATTGAGAACATGATATGAATAACGTTATCGAAGCGCTGCTAAACGCGGACGACCTTCCTTCCCCGCCTGCTATAGCGCTTCAACTGCTTGAGATGTTTCCCGATCCCGACGTCGATATCAAAGCGATGTCGAAACTAATTGGTGCTGACCCGGTACTGGCTGGAAAGTTGATCGCGTATTGCAACTCGCCCATGTTTGCAAGAACAAGAGGAGTTGATACCGTTCACCAGGCGATCATGAATGTCGGATTGCGCGCGACAAAAATTTTGGCACTATCGTTTTCACTTGTTGATACCGTCGGCATGCAGAATTCTGGTTTTGATTTGGACCAGTTTTGGAGCCGCTCACTTGCAACTGCCGTGGCGGCACGAACGATTGCCGAAACGCAAAATCGAGATGGCGGACAAGAGTTCTTGCTTGGGTTGATGCTCGACATTGGTCAGCTTGGATTTGCGCATGGCTTCCCAAAACGATACGCCGAGTTAGTTGCTCTGTCCGCTGAAACGGGCGTGGCGCTTGGTGAGCTTGAGTGCGCCGAATGGTCTCTTAACCATCTGGAGTTGGGAGTTGAGATGTTGGCCAAATGGAATTTCCCAGACGAAATGATTTCGATTTTGGCGTTGGCTGGAAAACAATCCACCGAGGATGCTGCTCAGGAAATTAAAGACTGTGCTCTCACGTTAAAACTGGCTCGGAAGATGAGTGCAATCTTAGTCGCCAGCGAAGTGGAGCAAACGACTGTTGATCAATGCAAGTCGTTCGCAAACGAAACAATCGGAGTTGATTCAGACGCTTTTGCCAGCCTATTTGACAATGCCAATGAAGCTTGGTGCTGCCTTGCAGACGTCTTTCATGTTGACGCAAGCCATTCAGAATCGTTTGCCAGCCTTGAAAAACGAGCCCGGAAGGGCGTTGTTGAGATTTCAATGGGGCTTCACGCGGAAAACACCGCCGTGGGTGAGCAAAATGCAAAATTGAAAATCAATGCGACGGTCGATAGCTTGACGGGTGTGAAAAATCGGCGTGCCTTTGACGAAGAAGTGCCGATTGAATGGGAACGTGCGAAACGACTGCAAAAGTCCTTTGTAGTGATCATGGTCGACATCGATCATTTTAAAAAGGTAAACGATACTTATGGCCACGCGGCTGGCGACAGTGTGCTTGTGTTGGTTGGGCAGCAGTTGAAGAATCAGATCCGGAAATACGACTCTGTCTATCGATTTGGCGGCGAGGAATTTGTAATCGTGGCCCATGAGTGTTTGCCTCAAGACGTTTGGTCAATCGCCGAACGAATTCGGAAGGCAATTGAAGTTCTCGACATTAGTCTTTCGGATGGTTCTAAAATCAAGATCACGGCCAGTTTCGGTGTTGCAATCCACAGCCATGACAACCCCGGATCGTTGGAAGAGCTATTGGAGGCAGCAGACAAGATGCTTTATGAAGCGAAGAAAAAAGGACGAAATCAAGTCTGCAAAAATTTCGACCTTCCGGACATCCCGACACCATGCTTGCCTACGGTTCAGGTTCAACCGAGACAGTCTGCCGATTTTATTTAGAAGGAACTAGTGGTGCATCAAGTTTTGATTTTAGGGTAGCTGGATTCGCCAGAATTCAGGCCATCCCCAATAAACCCGAAGTCGTCTTGAATGTCCTGCACGGGAATGATTCGCTCCAGATTTTTTCCGAGCAAACGATTAAAAGCCGATGCAAAGCACTACATAACGTTCAACGACTACTAATCTATTCCTTTGCCTTGATGGCTTCCATCGTGGCCACCATATTCCCTGCGGCGTTACCAATTTTATTGCCGCCTTGCATCATGTCGTAGCCAACTACCATATCGAACTTTCCAGCACTCCAGTGGCCGGCTTTTGAATCATAGGTTTGCGTTCCAGTGATGTCGTAACTTACGTTGGCGACATTGAGCCCCTGAAGCACCATCGAATCAGCAACAAATTTTCCCGTCACGGTAAAAGGAATCAGGTTGTCTTTTGGTTCGCCCCGCTTGTAGGTCAACGTCCCACCAATGACTTTGCCACCGCCCATTCCAACGCTCGATTTTGATTCGAATTCAGCTTTGTCAACGTAGACTGGATGAAAAAGCAATGTGTTGGCGGCCATATCGGCGCCGACAACTCCGAGCTTCGCAGCTTCGGGATCGATTGTTTGCTTCACGATCGCACCTTCGTCGTCCAATTCCAATTTGAATACGGGTTGGCCGAACGAACTTTGCAATAGGGCTTTGAGTTTTTCATTGGCTTCATCAACGGGAATGACATTTTTCTCTCCATTCTCAACGTTCGCAAACTGGTCCTTGCTCATATGCGTGTCCATCTGCATCTCCCCATTGATCATGACTAAGATCCCCATTGAATCTAAACCGATCAACTTCTGTTTTGGCTTGGACCAATGCGTGTACGCGAACGTTGTGTCAGCGTCAATTTTCTGCTTCTGCCCTGGGAGGGTCATGGTGAGCTTCGATTCCAATTTCAATTGAAATGCCTGACCTGTTCCTTTGGTGTCTTCTTGGGCCGGAAGACATGAAACCAAAACAGTAGCGGAAAATAGAAAGGCGGAGACAAAGGCACGAAACGAAGCCGACATGATCAGTCCAATTAAAAAAGTGAATAAAAATTTTGTGCAGTTAGCTTATCAGGTTTGGATCGGCGAAAAATGGTGCTTGCCATTCCAAGCAATATTGAGTTGGCAAAAGTGAATTGGCAAAGCGAAACGCCTGCGGTGCAAAGAGCCGCACGACATGCTGCGGCGTTTTGGTGATTCGCTTATTCAAGCAGTCCGTCCAACTCATCTCGGAGCCGCGAAATCAAACGGGACTTTGCCGAGTACACCGTCCAAACACTCAGCCCGTTCTCTTTCGCAATTTCAGCCGCCGGACGACCGGAAATGACAAACTCTCGAAGTGCCGCCCACGTCTCTGGGCGAAATTCCGGCTTCATCAACTCCATCGCTTGGGTGATCAGGTTTTGCTTGTAGTCCAAATCCCACAACGACTCGGCCGCCTCGGGAATATTCCCAAGTGCTGATTGGCTCGCGTCGACGATGTCCAATGACTTTTTGCGGCAGTGCTCTCGGTGCTTATTCAACGTCACGGTTCGAAGCCAGCCACGGAAACTTTTGGTCGGTTCGTAGCGAAACTCAGGAAGCTTTTGAAACACAAGTGCCAGTACGTCTTGAACCAGATCGGAGGCGTCTTGAGTTTGTAGCCCCGTTTTGCGAGCCCAGAAGAAGATCAGCGGCGTGTAAAGTTCGACAAAACGCGACCAAGCCTGAAAATCGTTGGCAGATTTCAATCGAATAAGCAGGCTTTCTGACGTGCTGTTCATCGCCTCAGTCTGACAGAGTGAAAGCAGGAATCAACTATCCACACCCAACATCAACCGTATCAGCCACATTCCGCATTCCCGATTCCATATTTGCGCGAGAAAAACGACCAAAACGCGGCTATTTCCAATTGTGGGGCAGACTTGATACCGATATATTTGTGTCCTTCATGAAGCCACTATGTTAGTGACTTCGAATTTTAACACTTTGAAAAATCGCTCGGTGCTGCTCCTGCTCGAAGGACAGCAAAGGCATATTGCCGATACCGCCGCAGTGATGGAAAGAAAACTATGGCGAATCCGCTAGTTCAAGATCTAATCGATGCGGGCGTTCACTTTGGCCACAGAGCCAGTCGTTGGAACCCCAAAATGGCACCGTACATCTACGGTCGCAAAAACCAAATTCACATCATGGATATTCGTGAGACTGTCCGTGGTCTTCTTCGTGCCAAGAAATATGTTTCTCAAGTCGCCGGTGGCGGTAGCTTGGTCCTGTTCGTCGGCACAAAACGCCAAGCCTCAGCCGCAGTTCAGCGTGAAGCCGAACGTTGCGGAATGCCTTACGTTAGCGAGCGTTGGTTGGGTGGCGCTTTGACGAACTTTCGCACCATTCGCAGCCGAATGGGTCGCTTGGAAGAATTGGAAGCGATTCGTGGCAGCGAGAAACTGGAGTCTTACTCAAAGAAAGCCCAGTCTTCACTTAACCGCGAATTCCGCAAGATCCACCGCAACTTGAACGGCATGCGAACCATGAACCGCTTGCCCGAGTGCTTGGTCATCGTCGATCCTAACAAGGAAAAGAACGCAGTCCTCGAAGCCAAAAATCTTGGCATCACCACTGTTTCGCTGATCGATACCAACTGTAATCCAGACTCAATCGATCTTCCGATCCCTGGAAACGATGACGGCATCCGCTCCATCGAGTTGATCATGAGCCATATGGCTGATGCAGTGCTTGCCGGTCGCAAAGACGTTGTCGCCAAAAATGAAGGCGCCGACAAAGTGGCTCCAGCGACTGCGGCAGCTCCAGCGATTCCAGACAAAGACGCCGAAGCCGAAGTGGCCAGCTAATTTGCCGGATTTGGTCGGTCAAACCACGAGCGAATTTCGAATCCATGATCCGAATAGACGCCGGTTTGACCACCGAACATTTTTACCTGCCAACGGTCTCTATTAACTAGGTCCGTTTGTTAATCGCATGAGGCCGGCCATTTTCCAGCCGGTCAGTATGCTTCCAAGGCTTCTACAAAACATCGCCACCTAAATTTTGGCGAACCAAATAACAGCAAATTTGAAAAGGATAACAATGTCTATTTCAGCAAAAGACGTAAGCGAACTTCGTAAATCAACAGGCGCCGGCATGATGGATTGCAAAGAAGCCCTGAAAGAATCAGGTGGCGACATCGACGGTGCATTGGATTGGCTACGCAAAAAAGGCCAGAAGGTCGCCGCCAAACGAGCTGACCGTGACGCCAACGAAGGCGTCGTTGTTGCGTTGACAGATGACTCTGGCAAAACCGGAATCATCATGGCATTGAGCTGCGAAACAGACTTTGTGGCCAAAAACGAAAACTTCATCGGACTGGCCAATACGCTGGGCGAATTCGCTTTGAAAGAAATGCCAGCCGACAAAGACGCGTTTGCTGCTTTGGCTTACGATGGCGCAACGGTTGCTGAAAAACTTGTTGAGCAAACCGGAAAGATCGGCGAGAAGATCGAGATCTCTGATTTCCAAGTCGTCAGCGGTGACAACATTTCGTCTTACATTCACGCTGGAAGCAAGATCGGCGTTTTGGTTTCATTCAAAGACGGTGGCAGCAGCGAAGCCGCAGGTTTCTTCCGCAGTGTCGCCATGCACATCGCTGCGATGTCTCCAACGATCATGCGTCCGGAAGAATTTGATGCGGACTTGGTTGCCAAAGAAACCGAAGCCATCCAAGCTCAGATCAAAGCTGAAAACGAATTGAACGAAGCCGAAAATCTTGGCAAGCCGATCAAGTCGATTCCGCAATACGTGAGCAAGCTTCAATTGACTCCTGAAGTCATGTCCGCTGCTGAAGAAGCTATCAAAGCCGAATTGGCCGCCGAAGGTAAACCAGAAAAAATCTGGGACCGAATCGTTCCTGGAAAAATTGAGCGCTTCGTCGCCGACAACACTTTGCTTGACCAAGAGCGTTGCTTGCTAAGCCAGTTCTTTGCGTTGGATGACTCAATCACAGTCGAAAACGCAATCAAGAACCTCAGCCCTGAAGCTGAATTGATTGAATTCAAGCGGGTTGCTGTTGGCTAACCCCTCCGATTCATGAAGCCCTGCTTTTAGCGGGGCTTTTTTTATACTCTAATTGTTTCGTGAGTTGTAAAACGACAGATTGTACGACCAACGAGTAGCAATCTTTCAACCCACTCATCCGACCACCACCCTTTAAGTAATAAGAACTCAATGACCGCGACTGCAAAATACAAACGTATCATTCTTAAACTATCTGGCGAAAGCTTCAGCCCTTCTGGCGAACGCGGGATCAGCATGGATGAAGTGGTTCACATTTCCAAGCAAGTCCATGAAGCCCAGCAACTTGGTTGCGAGATCGCAGTCGTGATCGGCGGCGGCAACATCCTTCGTGGAAGTCAATTCAAGGCCAACAATCAGATCGTTGAAGAAGCCACCGCGCACTACATGGGCATGATGGCCACAATCATTAACGGCCTCGCACTCCAAGACGCATTGGAATCCGTTGGCTGCAAAACACGCCTGATGAGTGCGATCAAGATGGACGGCGTTTGCGAACCTTACATTCGACGCCGAGCGCACCGGCACTTGGAAAAAGGCCGCATTGTCATTCTAGGCGCTGGAACGGGCGGGCCATTTGTGACCACCGACACGGCGGCGGCACTTCGCAGTATGGAATTGGGCGCCAACATTTTGATGAAAGCCACGCGAGTGGACGGAGTGTACAGCGAAGACCCGGAAAAGAACCCGCACGCGGTCATGTATTCCGATCTGGACTTTCAAACGGTTTTGGAAAAAAATCTTCGTGTCATGGATTCAACCGCAATCTCGCATTGCATGGAACACAACATGCCACTGATGATTTTCAACTTTCGCAAAGACGGCAACATCGTAAAGGCCGTTACCGGACAGAAAGTTGGGACTTTGGTTACCAGCAAAAAATCCACCGCGTAGAATTGTTAATTCGCGCAACGAACTTTTACTTTTCAACAACGATAAACTGAAAGACTGAGCTTACGTTCAGCCGATCATTCATCACAAATACACTGTAACGCTAACGGAGAATCATATGCCAGCGACTGAAATCCTCTCAGATTCTGAGCAACGAATGGAAAAAGCCATCGAGGTACTTAAGAAAAACCTCAGCGGAATTCGTACGGGCCGCGCCAACCCGGGTTTGGTCGACTCACTCCGCGTTGACGTTTACGGCTCGCCGACACCGATCAAACAAGTGGCTCAAGTCGGTGCGCCTGAGCCAACTCAGATCGTGATTCGTCCTTACGACGCAGGGATCATCAAGGAAATTGAAAAAGCGATCGTTTCGAGTGATCTTGGATTCAACCCACAAAGCGACGGTCGCGTTGTCCGAATCAACATTCCGCCACTTTCGACTGACGTCCGTAAAAAGATGGTCAGCCGTATCAAGGATTTGACAGAGGAAGCAAAGATCTCGATCCGCAACGTTCGCCGTGATGGCAACAAAGCGGCTGATCAAGGCGAGAAAGACAAAGTGCTATCCGAAGATCAACGGGATGACGTCAAAGATCAGATCCAGGACTTGACCAAGAAATTCGAGACTCAAGCCGCAGAGATCGCCAAAGCTCGCGAAAGCGAAGTAATGGACGACTGATCAAAAACGCTGTCAGTTCTACTGATCAACTGCCAACCCGCAAAGTTTAACGACAACGGAAGGCGACCGCGTTTTAAATCCACAAGCCGCAAAGTTTAACGACGAGCCGGAAGGCGACCGCGTTTCTCAATTAACAAACTGCACTACACCCAAAGCCTGCTAACCTTTACCGGTTAAGCAGGCTTTTTCACGTATGTAACTCCACACCAACTGCAACATGGTAACCCGACGCGTAAGCGATGGACCAAAAGAAAACACGTTCACCGCCGCTCATCATAAGACCGACAGTAAGCCAGACCACCCAACAACAAGCTTTACCGATCAGCGAATCATTACCCATTACCAAACCGCTCCCGATTGTTCCCAGCGTGTTGAATGAAACGCTCGTAAAGCTCCGATTGAACGGGTGTAAGCAATTTTTGCGCGTGGGGCATGTTCGGTTTTCCAAACCGAATGTCACATTGGTGAGCCGTTTTTTCGGAGTGAGAACTATGAAAACTGGAATGGATACTGGAATGCGATACTCATTTCAATGGTTGATGATCGCAGCGTTGCTCATCGTCTCAGCCACTGCAAACTCAGGTGACGCAAACGCGCAAACGGCTGAGAATTCAGCCCCGCGTTCTCGCTATAAGTTCGTGGACACCGTCCGCAAAACAACTGCACCAAAACACTCCACCCAACGCTACTCAAACGCAGATAATTCAGCGAATCAAACTTCGCAGATGTCGACTGCCAACCGCAACCCATACTCAGGTCCACTTGACCCTCAATCAGGATCGAATGGGCAGCCAGCAGACACTGCTGCGATTCCAAGCTACGAAACTGATCAATCTGGCAACAAAACTGACCTCGCGTCTTATCACATGAGACCACGTGGAACTTCACCGGAACCGGCTCCTGCTCGACTTGAGTATGAAGAGTCCATTCCTGCTCCACTTCAAGGTCCAGCCAGTTACCAAGAAGTACAAAACGCCCAAGCATCATTTCAGAATGCTCAATTCGATCAGACTGTTCCCTCTCAGATGCTCCAGCAACAAGATTTTTTCCAACAGCCTGTCTACAACCAGCCAATGGATTTTCAGTCGGGCGATTATTCATACCAGCCTAATTCGTACTCAACTTTTTTCGGTGTCCACAGAGACCAGTGCTGTGACGAGTGGGCGGACTTTTGCGGATGCAGAGGCGGACTAAAAGCCAACCCAGGCCACTACGGCCGAGAATGGCTACGCTCTCCAAAAGACCCTTGTGGCCTAAACCAAGGCGGTTGTCGTGCTGGTAAGAAATCCGGCGGTTGCGGTTGCAAATCAGGAAGCTGCAAATCAGGAAGCTGTGGCTCTGGAGATTGCGGTGGTTCACCGGCTCCAAGCTTCGAGTCCAATCTAACCAGAGTGCGTAACACGGGCGGACTCTTCTCGCGAACTCCCAGTGCGGCCTGCGATTGCCCAAGCTGCCGTTAATAACGCAGCTCTAAATTGATTTTCAAATGGCCAGAACTACCTGCGAGAGGACGACCATGTTAAATCAATTTGTTCGCTGTTTGATCTTCACGTTTACGATCCTCCTGCTGACCAACGCTTGCCGGATAGCGGTTTGTCAGGACCAACACGAATCGGATCGTGAGCGAAACCGGCTGTCTGACGTCAAGCTTTTCAAGGCTGCCAAAGACGTCATGCAGCTGGAAAAGATCATGCTGGACAGCAAAGTCGATGATCTTAAAATTCCGGCTTATATATTTCAGCCTAAAAAAATCCGTAGCGATGGCAAACACCCAGCTCTGGTTTGGGTGTACGGCGGGATCCACGACCATTTTGGCACAAACTACTTTCCGTTCATCAAAGAGGCAACGGAACAAGGCTACGTCGTGATTGCTCCCGAATATCGGGGAGCCTCGGGTTACGGAAAAGAATTCTACGACGCGATCGACTATGGCGGGTATGAGGTCAACGATATCCTGGTCGCCGCCAATCATCTGAAGACTTTGGACCATGTGGACCCAGCTCGAATCGGGGTGATTGGATGGAGTCACGGAGGGTACATTTCGTTGTTGGCGGTTCTGCGAGAGAAGTATGACTTTGCCTGCGCCGTGGCTTTTGTACCGGTGACCAATTTGATTTTTCGTCTCTCCTACAAAGGCCCGGAATACCAAAAGACGTTTACCGCTCAGAAACGAATCGGCGGGTTGCCTTTTGAAAAGAGAGAAATCTACTTGGATCGCTCGCCTTTGTATCACGTTGACAAATTGCAAATCCCCTTGATGGTCCAAGTCGCCACCAACGATGACGATGTTGAATTTGTGGAAGCCGAGATGTTGGTCAATGCATTGCGTGCCAAGAAACCTGAACTTGCCGAAGTGATCGTCTACAAAGACCCGGCTGGTGGTCACTACCTGAATCGGCAGGTTGACTTGGAAACACTAAAACGCAAAGACACCACCGAGCAAATCGACTCCTGGGCTCGAACTTGGCGTTTTCTGGCTTGGCATCTTCGCGAAAAATAAGCTCATCATATTCGAAGCCGGTTGCATAACATTTCAATTTCCCTTGCGGTAAAAACCGACTGAGAGGAACCGCGGATAAACGCCAATGCACGCGAATGAATACGGCGAAAAAAGTCGTTCAAGAAATCCCCAAACGCCGGTTTCTGAATCTAGTTTGCCTTTGGTCATTGTCTAAACAGAACGTTCATGCAAAATTGAAACTCTAACCAGTTTCAATACCAGCCTGGCTTTCTGTGCGGACTTGCGGCAAACGAAGTTTTGCATGTAAACAGCCTCCAATCGTCAGGTCGATATTTTGACCCAACGATGGGACCTAGTTCTTTGCAAACATTCGAAAGTAAATCTGAATCCGACACAACCAAATTTGGATTGGCGCTGGGCCAGTCTCTAGAGGCCGGCACGGTGATTGGACTCAACGGCACATTGGGTGCGGGTAAAACTCGATTGACCCAAGCCATCGGTGTGGGATTGGGCATTCCCGAAGGCGACGTTGTAAGTCCCACGTTCACCATCTGCGTCCCCTACGAAGCCCGACTGCCACTGGTGCACTTGGATGCTTACCGAATCAAAAGCCCAGAAGAAGTTGACGAGCTTGGGTTGGATGAACTTGCCGAGGACGGAGCGGTTTTGATTGTCGAGTGGGCCGAGCGAATCGAAAAATATCTGCCGGATATGGATATTGAAATATCGATCAAAGCCGACGGCGAAAACATTCGACACTTTCGTTTTCAAGTTAACAGCAAGCTTGGTGAATCGTTAATGGAAAACGTTTCAAAGCTTGTGGCAGGATAAATCAGCGATCGCAGCGAAAAGATTGCTTTCGAGATTGTGGCCTGTTCGGCGGGGAAATTTTTGAAACGCGGAGACGCAGAGAGCGCAGAGTAGATACGATTTAAATCTCTGCGCCCTCAGCGACTCTGTGTTTCTATCTTCTTGCACCACAGATCATGTCGCGTCGTTCGTGTATATCTCGGCGTCGATCAGAAAAAATCGACGTGGTCAGTAACCTGGAAGATAAAATGTTGCCACGAAAAAAGTAACAATGACAACCAAAAGCAACCTTCACTCATCAAGCTTGGTAAAAATTCTCACGCTGAACCAAATTCGCTGTTTTATTAAGATCCGTTTTTCGCTCAAATACGTAAAGAGTAAGCCATCTTGAGGATTTCGATGGCTTCCCACGGTTTATTTTTTGGAGTGATTCAATGCGTTTGCAATCCGTTTTCTGCTTTTTAATCTGTTGCCTCTTGGCGATACCTTCCCTTGGATGCACGCAAGACGAAGTCACAACCAAGCAAGAAACACCAACGACCGGAACGCAACAAAAGCCGATGGCTGGCGATGACATGAAAGCTGAAAAGAAAATGGAAGTGGCAACATTCGGCGGCGGCTGTTTCTGGTGCACCGAAGCGGTTTTCCTTCAGCTCGAAGGCGTCGAAAGCGTCGTGCCTGGCTACATGGGCGGACACACCGAAAATCCGACTTATGCAGACATCTGCACCGGCACCACAAACCATGCCGAGATCATCCACATTAAATACGATCCCAACAAAATCACTTTTGATCTTTTGCTAAAAGTCTTTTGGACGACCCATGACCCGACGACATTGAATCGTCAAGGCAACGACGTAGGAACTCAATATCGCTCAGTCGTTTTTTATCACAACGATAAGCAAAAAGAAAAAGCCCAGAACTACAAGACCGTCCTGAACAGAGAAAACGTTTTTCCCAACCCTGTCGTGACTGAGATTTCGCCGGCCAAGAAGCTTTACGTCGCCGAGGACTATCACCAGAATTATTTCGCCAAGAACCCCAACCAAGGCTACTGCCAAGCGGTGATTCCTCCAAAACTGGCAAAACTAAGGAAGGTTTTCGGGGACAAACTCAAAAAGAACTAGAGCACAAGCGTTGGAAACCAGCGACATTTCTGGCGTCAAATCGGGCGCAACTTTACAAGCTCTCGGCTCCGTTCGTGGACCATTTTTTCAACGCAAGACACGAAGACGCAGATTTTGATTCTGATCTTTGCGTCTTGGCGTCCTTGCGTCTTAGCGTTTCTTTCTGGTCCGCTGGAAAAAAGGGGCGTAATTGAGACATTGAATATCCGGTTCGCTTGCGCAACTTTACAAGACCTCGGCTCCGTTGGTGGCCATTTTTTTAACGCAAAGACGCGAAGACGCAGAGACGCAAAGATTTTGATTCTGCTCTTTGCGTCTTGGCGTTTCTTCTGGTCTGCTGGAAAAAAGGGGCGTAAATGAGACATTGAATATCCGGTTCGCTTGCGCTTGCACAAAAACAAAAGCGCCGGATGTCGCCAAAAAGCCAGAAATTGATCGAACTTAATCCTCAATTTGGCCTCCTTCAATTTGCCGACGTTCGTTATTCTGTGCCGCTGAACAATCACAGATTTTTTTTCTTGTTACGGCTTGAAAGAAACGCGTTAGTTCTTCAGAATCTATTCTTACAGAGCATATGGAAGAGTGACTGAGTGGTCGAAAGTGCCTGATTGCTAATTAGGTGAACGGGTCAAACCGTTCCGCAGGTTCGAATCCTGT
>CAYUWY010000022.1:0-135929 GCA_964448575.1 uncultured Pirellulaceae bacterium | reverse complement strand
GTTGCGACGCTTGTTGGCTTCGGTGAGAAGCGGTGTCGTAAAAACCTTCCGTTGGGCGGTCGCAGGTGAAACCACAGCAACTCGTACTGTTCTTGCTGGCGGCAACCATCGTCGCAACTGGCTGCCGAACGCAGTCCTCTACGAGCAATCCCGGAGACGCCCCAATGGAATGCCCGAATACCGTGACTATCCGATCCGGTGCAGGCGTCACTGTATTCTCGATGGATGACGCGGGCGACCTTTGGTTTCGCGAAGACTGGAATCCCGGCATCGACATGGTCGTAATCGACCTTGAGGGAGGTGAACGCGTTTCCGGCGGAAACGAGTACCTTCACGCACCTTCGATCACCCTATCTTGGCTTGATTCACCATTCAATCTCGATCGGCTCCTGAACCGCACCGTTCACATCCCGCTCTCGTACAGCGAAGAACATGAAGATCACGCGACAAACTTTTACTACGGCGAGCATCTTGATTTCGACAACGTTTACATCAAATTCGTTGAACGGGACGGCGATCGGTTTCGTGTTCGTGTGACGGGAAAAACAATCGACATTGAATCCGATGTGCAAGGCGACATGACAGTCGAAATTGACACCTACGTTAGCTTTGTCGATCGCAACAGCCCACCTGTCTACCAGCCGCCGCGCACAGTGGATGGGATCGGAGACTTCGTTAATGACGAATGGCGCTGGGAATGCACGACGAAATACGCAGATCACCAAGTTGAGGTTAGGCTTTCGTCCCAGGGCGATAGATTCGACAAGTTTGCCCGATACGCACAAAAAGTCGTTCGGCAAGAACTCGTGTCGCTAGAGACCTTGAGAGAAAACATCAAATCTGAGTTGCCCAATCTCAAATGGAAGTTCGATAATTTCAACGTGGTACCGAATTTCGATGCCAGCGAATTCGTGCCCGAGACTTTAACGATCACCGAGGCAGACAAGAAGAGCGATGCGATCCACCTTTACGTGTTCCTGACTCATCCGAAATCGGGAACTGACAATTGGATTCTTCGATATTCCAATTCCGAACTTTACTCACTCGAATGGATACCTGATCGCTAGGTTCAGGTGCCGCCCAACATGGTTTTTACGCAGAGCCGCTTTGGCAACGTGGTTTCTTTTTGGTAAACTGTTTGGTGTTACGACGCTTGTTGGCTTCGGTGAGAAGCGGTGTCGTAAAAACCTTCCGTTGTGCGGCCCTAACTGAATGATCCAATACCGCGTTACCAAATACGATCCGAATTATCGTGACGCCTCTGGTGCATTCAAACGCAACGAATGGATCGCGCACTCTCAGATTGGCGACACGTTCGACGATGGCTTGCTCACCGTTGGCGACTACCTCACTGCCGAAAACGCATACGTCCAAGCCGCCGTTTCCTTTCTCTCGGAATCCGGCGTGAATTCGTTGGCTATAGATTCGCTAGAAAATGCGCACAGCTACGACTGTTCCGCACTCATTCTTGCGAATGGCCACGATTGCTCGTTGCTTGAGATCGCCGACATTACTCGCTTAGTGTTACGCGACAGCATCTGGTGCAAACTGGTCGGCGATTCGGCCTTCTTGCACTTCGGTTGGGACTATTACATGTACATTGGTGT
The DNA here is from genome assembly GCA_964448575.1 of uncultured Pirellulaceae bacterium. Lineage (GTDB taxonomy): Bacteria > Planctomycetota > Planctomycetia > Pirellulales > Pirellulaceae > Mariniblastus. The sequence goes on along the minus strand of CAYUWY010000022.1, from coordinate 134,322 downwards.
CCCCGCGGAGTGCCCTATTGCGACCCTAGCCGCAACCGAATCTGGATTGTTCGTTGAGTCATTCGATTCTCCACACCTAACTCACTAGGCTGCCGGTCCGCACAACATGGTTTGGCGACGCCGACTAGCACTGGTAAAATCTCTCGTAGTTCAGGCATCGCTTGCTTCGTTTAGGGCGGTGTCGTAAAAACCTTCCGTTAGGCGACCTACCATTAGCCAGAATCCTTACGAATCACCTGACGCATCCGCTCCAGAAGCTAACGCTACTCCGTGGCTAGCTACGGTAATGCTCTCCATTCCGGTTGCATTCGTCACGTTTGTTGTAGTTGTGTTTCTGTCACTATTGCTGACACCGGTATTCAACATGGCTCGTATGGCGACGAATTCAGACACTATTGGATACATCACCTTTGCATTCTCGCCATTACTCGTACTATTCCCTGCAGTGGTTTATCTGCGATCTGCACTACGTGATGCTCCGCCTTACCCGACCATCGCCATCGGATTCGTTGTTGGCACATTGGCCGCACTCCTGTTCAACTTACCTGGCGGAATTTGGATGTTTTTGGACTTTGACTGACCCCAGCGCACCGGTCGCCTAACATAGTGGCCACTAGCGAATCATGATTGAAACCGAATTTGGCCGCTGGAGGCTCCGATTGGACGTCGACTCAACCCGTCGTGCGTATTCGTCAATTGATGTCGGTTCACCTGAATCATGCGGTTGCCACCCATGTCTGAATTTCGCTGCAAACAGGGACGCCAATTTTCCGTCAGCTATCCGCGATTTCCTCACTGTCGCGGGCGTTCCAATTGATCGCGAGGCGGAAATCTACCACAACTGCCGACTTGACTCCGGCTTGCACTCGTACGGCGGTTGGTTTCATTTCGTCGGGGAGATTCTCTCAGGCAGCGACGCTTGCACCACTATCGACCAACAGTCTTGGACTTTTGATCTCCACGACTTTGGCTCAAATGCGCTCGCTGGTCCGTCGACGAAGATTGCACTGATCAATCCTGCGTTCGATGACTCAAACGTTCTCCAGCTTGAATTTTCGGTAGAAATCCCATGGGTGATTCAAGCCGATGAGGCACCGTAGCCGTGGGGTGAATAACATGGTTTTTACGCAATGGCCTTCGGCACACCTTCCATATTTGGACACGCGGGCTGGCCTGGGTACAATCTCTCGTAGTTCATGCATCGCTCGCTTCGTTAAGGGCGGTGTCGCAAAAACCTTCCGTTGGCGGTCACTACCTAATTGATGCCTCAAACCGACGAACTGAGAACGCTTCGACATTGGTTGCGTCGCGCGGAGAACTGCGTAGCGTCCGAACCAATTGCAATAGTCAGCGGTATCGGCATTCCGGAAACTCTCGCCCTGCTTCCCCCCGGAGAAATTGCGACTCTTGCGCAATTCGCACGCGACATGATCGACTCTGGCAAAACTGGTGAATACACCCAAATGTATGTGACGCCACAGGGACCTGTCACTGGCAACACTGTCTCTGATGGATTCGTTGTCGACCTCTATAATGCGATCCAACGCCAGGCCGACGCCGAATCCGATGGTGGGCCGCAATTCTTGCCATGATGTTGATACCCAACAATCTGAAGAGAGTCACATCGCCACGTTTGCAAGCAAGTGGGCAGTCTGTCACGATGAGCAAATCGAAGCAAGTGTTTTTTCATTTCACTGAATTATTCAGAAGTATAGACATGGGTTCACTCGCGATATCGTTTGAAAAATTACTCGATGCAAACAAGTCAAATCGTCAACCGGGCACGGGGGCACCTTTCAAAGTTGCCAACGTACGAGATGATCTGAACCCGGGTGCGTCGACAGCAGAGTTGAAAGAACTGGTTGACGCAGTTGGATTCGAGCCACACAATGAATTGTGTGAGTTGTTGCAAATCAACAATGGTCAGCGCGGATTCGGTTCCCCAATACTTGGGGGATTCTATTTTTTCTCCATCCAACAGATTCTGAATTCGTGGTACGAGCACACCGGCATTTCCTCGGTGGAGCAAAAGTTCGACGGTCAGGACGATCGAATTCAGCCCAATGTCTTCTGGAGCAAAAGATGGATTCCAATTGGATACGCTGAACCGTTCGAATTAGTCCTTGACTGTTGCCCAACAGAGTCTGGAACGAATGGGCAGATTCTCTTTTACGATCATGAGTCACCTCCGGGCCCCGTGATTGCCCACAGCTTGTGCGGTTTTTTTGAAACAGCCATCAAGAATATGGATAAGAGAGGACGTTTTTCAATCGGTTACAGCAAATGCGAAACACCAGCGTCCTGACTATTTAGCTTCTTTATCAACAACAGCAATCGCCTCTCCGCCGACCAGTAACACCAGAGCAGCCGTGTATGCTCTGCCGTTTTCGACCTCACTCGGTCCTCCCATTGCTGCAATCCGTACTGCTACTCGGCTGGTGCGTGGGGATTGCGCCAGTGGATAGATTTCTGGCGATTCAACGTCGGTCAACATGGTTTTGACGCTAGGACTTCGACACACTGCTGTCGTTTGTTCAAGCTTCCATCTGTTGGTAAAATCTTCGCTTTGTTCAAACTTGAATGGCATCGCAACGGCGTTGTCGTAAAAACCTTCCGTTAGGCGACCCAAATGGCTTTCATTCTCTGCGATGAACATGGTGGTACGCCCGGCGTGCACGTTTGTCCGCACATCTTTGACGACGTTATCAAGGGTCGGCGCGTAGACGCCGCGATTCAATTGGACGCCGAATATTTGGATGAACCGGCTTGGCGTGTTCAACTCTGCACTCGATGCGCCCAGCAACATGGCTACGCGGATTCTACTGTTGTGGCTGGTGATGATGCACTTGATACGCTCATGGCGATTGAGCAATCTCCAGTTTGTCGCAAGTGCTTTGATGGATTGCGCGGCCAACTTGCAGCCGATTAGCAATGGAATGCGCCTTGGCACTTCAGCGTTCGTGCAACATGGTTTTTACGCAAATCCGCGGCTTCGTCGCTTGAGCATCATTTGGTTTGCCACGTCGGTTGCTTCGATAGCCTGTTTTGATCTGCCACGCCGCGGACACCGCCTCTTTGGCAACGTGATTTCTTTTTGGTAAACTGTTTGGTGTTGCGACGCTTTGCTGGCTTCGGTGAGAAGCGGTGTCGTAAAAACCTTCCGTTATCCGCCTGACCAACGCCAATGGATTTCCTCAACAAAGGTGACATCATCAATTGCGATGGTCGAACGTATCACGTTTGGGAGGTGTCCAATGATTTCTACGGGTTGCTGCCATTTCCCGAGGACGACTCCGCCACAGAACAGACCGTTCACTATGTTACTCATGACGCATCGCTGCAATTAATTCGACGTCGAAACGTTGATCCGCTACGGGACGTTCCAACCAGCGCGAAATTCTTTGTTGAAACCTACCCGCGCACCGAATATGACCTCACCACGATGCGATTATGGACAGACGGCCAAACTGGCCGTGTTGAATTGCAGCACGTGCGAATGACTGGAGTACTTGGTGCCTCTGATGGCTCCATAACTCAGACTGGCCAATTGACTCATACGGATGTCCTGTCAATCGAAAACGAACTGAAAAGAATCGGCTATTGGGACATGGCCGCTAAATGCACGCGTGAGCGATCTGACTCGTGGTGGCGTATTGCCGCAACGGATGGATTGCGTATTCATTGTGTCGAACGCTACGGTGAGTCCAACGAAATTCGCAATGTATGCGAACAATGCACTGACCTGATCGACTGGGACGCACTTGAGACTGGGCCGTTTCATATCGCGTGACGGCGGATAACATGGTTTTTACGCAAGGCCGCGGCTTCGTCGTTGGAGAGTCATTGTGCTTGCAATGTCCATCGCTTCGGTAACGCATTCTGGTTTGTCACGCCGCGGACACCGCCTCTTTGGCAACGTGATTTCTTTTTGGTAAACTATTTGGTGTTGCGACGCTTGTTGGCTTCGGAGAGAAGCGGTGTCGTAGAAACCTTGTGTGACCTAGATTAATGTCGATTGCTAAACGAAGACGCATTAAAATCATCGTCCGCGACGAAACGTACTTCTGGTCAATCCAGCCACATATTCCGTATGACGACTACCCTTTCTTGAGCGTTCTCTCTAGTGACAAACGTCTCAACTTTAACTACCCATTGTCTGTCGCTGATCACGCACAATTTCTCGATCGCATGTGTCGTCGGCTTTTCGCTGCCAGTTCCGTCGAAACAAACAAGACCTAATGACGACAACGCCATCTACTGGGAACGCGGACTGGTATCCGCAATTGAGATCACCCCGGGTTTTGTACGGGCGCTAATTGAATGGTGCTTGGATAATGATTGTTTGACGTCAATCTAGCTTCTCAGTCGCTAACATGGTTTTTGCGCAAATCCGCGGCTTCCCCCTTGGAACATTGCTTGGTTTGCCACGTTTAATCTTTCGTTGGCGTGTTTTTGTTTGCCACACCGCGGACACCGCCTCTTTGGTAGCGTGGATTCTTTTTGGTAAACTGATTTGTGTTGCGACGCTTTGCTGGCTTCGATGAGAAGCGGTGTCGTAAAACCTTCCGTTAGGCGACCTCCAGTAATGACGATTCCAAAGCTAATTCCAATCGCACGCGAAGAAGGCTATCACACCGACCAGATCGGCAACTGCGATGACGGCCCGTACGTCGGGTTCGAGATGTTTATTGGTCGCCCCATTGCTGTCCTGCATATCTTTGACCTCAATGGACAACACGTCCGTACAGATTCATGGGACAACAATAACGGCGATGACGCGCGCTCGGGCTTAGCCGCCGCGACCGCAGCGCTTCCAAACGCGAAACCGGGTGATGTACGAGTTGCTCCCTTTTCGGAGGAGATACTCGGACTCACGTTTGGTCTGATTCCTGATGGCAATGACCACGTCGAGTATGTGCCGTACGGTCTTGGATTCAACCCGCCTTGGGATGGGGTCTACGACACATAATTCGCCGGTCGCCTAACATGGTTTTTACGCTGGGGCCTTCGGCACACCTTCGCTTGTTTGGCAACAGGCGATAGCATCGGTACAATTTCTTGAAGTTCAAGCATCGTTCGCTTCGTTTAGGGCGGTGACGTAAAAACCTTCCGTTATTCGCTCGCAGTGAGGCTTGCCGTTGATCGTTTCCTCTGGTTCGTCGGGTGCTGGTGATCGCCGATGGTTTCAGAAGGCGCCACGTCTTGCTGCCGCTTCGATCTCCAAACGATTTGCCGCTATTGCCCCAGAAAACTCGCTTCGCTTTGATTCTGGGTTTGGTCAGCCTGACGCCCCTTGCGCTCTGCGACCCTCCTCAGTCGACGCTGAATTCACGGATTTCACTGTCCTATTCGACGTTGCCTCTTGGAATACTCTCACTTATGCAACAGCTTCTGCTGAATCTCAGATTCTCAGTGCGATCCTTGCGCTGAAACTCGTCGATTCAACCGACGCTTCCTCTCTGAAACGCCGATGCACGCAACTCGGTATACCGCTCGTTGACACCAAGGTTGACAACTCACCTGAACCCGAACCACTGGTGGACTTCCACCCTCAATCAAAAGACCTGCTCAACAACGACATCTTTTGGAATTCAACGGACGAGTTTACGCCGGTCGGAAATGATACTGGCGCTGACTTGCTCTATCTCTATCGACAATGGCGTGTCGACAACCCCGCTAACAATCGCTCGCGTTTCTTTGATCGCATTTTGTCACAATGGGAATTGTCACCACTTAATGAAATCCCACATGACGAAATCGCTGCACGCCTTCAAAAATCGCATTACGAAATGCTTACGTGGGATGACACCGTAATTGCATGGGCTGTTGCGCAGCTTGCATGTGATGGCACTTTGGATGTGAACATTAATAAACTGGCATCTATTGCAATCGACCGCCAAACGTCTGATCCCGTCATGTCATTCCGCGGTTGGACATCCACAACCGAACGTCTATCGGTGCTGAACATCGTTCGAGATACACTCGATCGTGTACGAAACGCCAATTGAGACCGAAACGGCGAATAACATGGTTTCTACGCAAGGCCTTCGGCACACCTTGTCCTTTGGCAACGGTCGCTGGCATTGGTACAATTTCTTGAAGTTCAGGCATCGCTCGCTTCGTTTTGGCGGTGCACGATTAGTGAGGTGATGAATTCTATCAAATTTGACCTCTAAAGTCCCGCGTCTAGCATCGCGGCATGAATACTACCTTCAACGAATTGCGACAACTGGCCCGTGATAAACGAGACAAGGCCATCAAGTCGATCCGTGACGACTACGAAGCGACCCTTGCCGAAATCAACCGACTTCAAAAGACGCTGATAGAGCCAAAGCCAAGCCTCAAAGGACGACCCAAACCGGCTGTGCCGTTGCGTGCTGAGATTATGGAAGTCGCACCCAAACACAGCACGTTTACCGTGAAAGACATTTTGACGCTGCTTGGTTTCGATGAGTCTGAATTCACGCGAGTTCGAACGACGTTTGACCGGATGATTAGATTCGGCCAGATCAAACGAATCACACGCGGTCGCGCCAAGAATCCCGCCGTCTTTGCTTTGACGACTTACGGACCACCAACAAACGAACTAAACGATTTGAGCCAGATAGAAGCGGCTGAGGTTGTACTACGTGAGATTGGCAGGCCAGTTGAATTGACGGTGCTTTGCGTTGAGATGCTGGAGCGAGGATTTGAACCAGTAGCGGGAAAGGCTGGTTTTAAGAAGTCATTGCGGTCTGCGATGGGGCGAAGTGATAAGTTTATTGCGGTCGGAAAACTCTGGGCAATTGCAAACGTTATTTAAAAGATGGACTAGATCACTAAATTTTGACAAAACTTCCAACTTAGGGAGTTTGGTAGTTGAAATCAATATCGATTTTGTGATATAATTTCGAACGTGAAACAAGCTTAGAGCCCGGTAGTATTTTTCGAAATCTGCCGGGCTTTATCTGTTTTTTGCATTAAAAAAAACCACTATCTGGTATATTGATTCTGTAGAGGAGTCTTGCAGTACACGGACGCAGATAATGGCTTGTTTCACATGCACGCTAATTCTTGCATCTCTTAATGCATTGCTCATTTCCTAAGATCAAATCTAGGAGCAATATCGTGCCAATTAACCATTAGATACGGATGAAACTTCTAGTTGCATCCAAGATTCAGATTTGTCTCCTTGGAGCCAACTGAGTTTGAAGCATCGATTTGCATCGATGCATGCTTTTTCGATTCGTGATTGATTGTCAGCGTGAACGAGCTGACTAATGCGCTCGTTCTGCGCTAATTTATTGTCAATTTGAGCTAATTCATACCCAAGAACAAATATTTCTTGGTGTGTTAATCCGTCTAGCTCTCCATTATCGATGTCGAAGGATTTTATAAGGCCAAATTCCATTTGGTCATTTTCCATGTTTTTTTTAAAAAGGAGCCATTGATATGGCAAACAAAAAGTACCCCTTGGGTACCACTAGAACTACTGGTCAAACATGCCCTGAAAGCGGAGTGTGGAAAGTGGTTGGTAGGCCAAGCACCACAGCTCCAATTGCCAAAGGCAACACGTTTCCTCCTTATGCAGGAAGAGCCGTTACTTGGAAGTTGATTCAGTATGCCTAAAACTTGTTTCTGAATGACGAGTTTTGATAACCAAGGGGTCCATCAATTAAAACCGATGGACCCCTTTTTAGCGAATGAATTTTGGATCAAAAAGGTGGATTTATGCTAGTACCACGCGGAAACTAGCGATTTCGTCAAGAATATCGGCAAGAAAAACTTTGCCTTACAAGCTCTTACGCCCCCGCAGATTCGGTAATCAGCTGTTCCATTGACCAAATTGAATCAGTCAAGCCACTTGCCATAGCTGGCGACTGCTTTAGCGTTCCATGCTTACGGCAAAAGTTGTAAGCCGCAACGAAAATATTTTGCATCGCAACGTGATGCTGGTGAGACTTCGAAAACGCATTGGTCAAACGGGTGTGCCGACGCGATGACATTCGCAATTGAAGATTCCAATTTTCCACGAAACTTGTAGAACACATCGACAAATCAGGATTGCCAAATCGAGCAACCTTTTCGATTGATTTTATCTTTGCGGGGCTGTACCGAACCGTCTCTTGCTCTTTCTCGTAGCTTTTGATCAATTGCGCGAAGTCAACACGATTGCCAAACGTCATCGGTACTGCGTTGGTGTAGCCACCCCAGCCATCGGTAGTCAGTTGAAAGCGTCCAGTTGTTGCACTGTTCAGCTTGTCCAAAAAGTCGTAGCACGCTTCGCCTGAACGATCCGAAACGTGGTGGGCAAGAATAAGTTTTGTTTCGCGGTCGATGGCAACGAACGTCCAAGAATCGCCAAGCTCTGAATTCGCGCCAAAGCCACGAGCGTTTGCTGTGCGTTGCTTCATGCCGACAAACGACCAAACTTCGTCAGCCTCTACGTAGTTCGTTTCAACGTCTTTGATCGTGCGAGCAAGAAACGATTCGCAGTTAGCGCCAACTTTGAGAATCAAGCTGCTGATTGTGTCTTGGCTGAGTTTGGTGATTCGCGATGTCGTGCGGATGCTTGAACCTTCAACTAGAAGCTGAATAGCGAGTGCGGCACGATCAAGGTCGATTCGCATATCTCCCAACGGTCGTGTGCGTTCTTCTGTCCAGCGTCGGCCACAGCCTTTACACTTGAAGCGCTGTTCGCCTTTTCTCGATTTTCCATTTTTTGAGAAGTCTTTGCAGTCACATTTAAGAGCAATCATTCTTCACCCGCTTGATTTGCGGCGCGGAACGGTAAGAATGATCTTGCGTTGATGATTCTGGGTGTTCGCGCACCTAGTTTCGGAGCTGGTGGGGTAGTTCGCGCTACCTCACCTTTTTTCGCATATCCCCATTATCGGGAAGCGATTGACACATAAGGTCCAAGCGAATAAAAAAAGTGGACCAAACGGGATCGAAACCGTGCACGATGGTTGATAAGACGACGTGCCCAACCTGGTTGGCCCGAAACTCCGTCTGCGACCCAATTTCACCTAGCTCACTGGTTGCACAGTGGCCGCCGTTCATAGAGTCCGGCAAAAGACTGTGGTGGTTACTCTTGGGCGCAGTACGGGCTTCTCTAAGCCGTATCTGGTATTCTGGCGGATGGTTGCCAACTCATCACTCACTCGCTTTCTTGGTTCACGTTGAACCATCTGGATGACTTGATTAGACGTTGTCATCCTATGCGCGCTTTAGCAGAGTTAAATCCGAACAAAGTTGTTTGTTCGGGGGCAATCCAATAGAAATCCCGAACGAACTACTTTGTTCGGTTGGATTGGGCTAGTAAGCGTCGCCACTTAAGTTCATCTTTTTCAATGTTTCGAACCCAAGTATCTGTCTTGCCATATTTCTTCGCGATTTGACCTTGGGACCATCCGTTAATTCTCAGATCACAAATCTCAACATTTCGCTTAATGTTTTCTAGCGTTGATTTGCGGTTTCTCTTATTCTCGACATAGCTTTGAACTAAATCAAACGCTTCTTTGCCAAAAACAATACTCTTTTCTCGTACCGACGCTTCGATTTCGGAAAGCATAGATTGCTTTTTATCATCTGGGATGAAGTCATACGTTTCGAGTATTGACTCAATAATTTTGGGAAGTTGAAATTTGTTGTACGATTTACCGAAATCAACGCAAAAGCGAAACATTTCGTCCGAATTTAAGCCGCCAATCAACAGCCAAACATTTTCAGCAACAGTCGACTCGCCAAGAGTTTCGAAAAACTCGATGCGTTCATCGATTGAAAGAGTCCAGACCCCTTCGAGCAGCAACCGTACTTTTGATTTCTCTAACATTTCAATAGTTAGTTTACCGCATAAACTCGATAGCCGCCGTACACCCTCTTCGACATGTGCTGCTAGTCGCTCATTTTCTAAATTGTCCACTTCACCGCTCCTATGTTAGAGCGATACACTAAATTACGGGGTGAAACGAATTTCACCTCACTGTTAGTGCACCGCCTTCGTTTTGGGGCGGTGTCGTAAAAACTTTCCGTTATCCGCACCGAGATCAAATGGAATCCGAAGGCCAAGCCGCGATTGACCGCGCTAATCACGTGGTGACCAACACGAACACGTCGGACTTCCAGCTTCAGTCTTTCGATAGTGTCAACGCTTTACTGATCGGCAGCTTTGACCTTTGCTACTACCATGAACTCGAACTCTTGTTCCACGAGGTCTCGTATATCAACCTTCCGACGGTGGGCTTATCCTTACCACGTTTTGCCATCGCTGACTCGAATGTCCGTCGCATGCATGCACATCTAGAGCTTGACGACACCGACATCTTGTTCGAGATTGTCAACGACCCAGATTTCTCTGGCCAACGGTACTACGTGGCGGCGGAGCGACTTACCGTTCGTGAGGGGATCGCCTATCACTATCAACGCGACGAACTAAAAGATGGTGAACGAATAGCTTCGTGGGCCAAACCGTAAAGGGCACAATTCGACATGGCCCGCGGCGGCTAACATGGTTTTTACGCTGAGGCCCTTCGGGCACATTTTTCAATTTTGTCAACGCGGGCTGGCATTGGTATAATTCTCGTAGTCCAGACATCGCTCGCTTCGTTTAGGACGGTGTCGTAAAAACTTTCCGTTGTGTGCCAGTCCCAATGACTCCCAAGTCCGCAAAGAAACGCAGTGAAAAATTTCTTCGGAAACACGCGGTTGAAATCAATCCATCATTGCCACTAATTGAAGCTCTTGACATACTCACGCCGCAGACTGCAGAGGTGGTCGCGACCCGTGCTGTTGTCCTCTCACACATCATCTGCCTTGGGTTCGGCGAGACGGGGCAGCGCATGACTGAGTCCTTGACCGACTGCGGCCTTCTTGGTTCTGCGTCGTCACGTGAACGAGCGCTCCTCGAGTCCGACGCGATAAGCGACCAAGACAAAATTAACTGCACTTGGCTCATCGAATGCGCACAATCACTTGCATACTGCCTTGGGATTACTGACCTCGACCCATTTAAGCAGGCCGACGATGATTTAGCATCACATATTCCCTTCGCTTTTACTGATCCGTCTGACTTTATTGAATCAGCAAAGCTGAGGCCAATTAACGATATCTATCTGCAGGCTGATCTGCATTATCGCCTACACTGGGCCGCGCGCAATGTGCGCGTTACCGGGGGCGAGTGTCCCGTTCAGGAGGGCTTCATCCGGGAGCGCCGCAAACCATTGGACTGGGTAATCGGAGTGTCGGACGACTGGGATGAAATCCCGATGGATACCTGACTGATGCAGTGGCACACAACATGGTTTTTACGCTGAGAACTTTGGCACACCTTCCGTTAGGCGACGAATCATCAACAGATTTATCAAATTCGCGATACCACTTGGTTTGATAGCTCTCATCGCGATATTGGTTTTCGGGTTCCGGGCGCGGACCGAAATCGGCGTTACCGCAGACCGAGCCAACCAACGGATTCACCACAAACTTGAACTACCGCCAACAGCATCCGACATTGACTACTACTCGACCGTCAGCGCGTATTCGATTGCTGAATTCTCGATCGCTCGCGACGATTTCACGAGTTGGGCGCAATCGCGTGGTTGGACGCTCACAGAGGTGTCACAAGACAACATCACAATGTTCCGACATGCCGTCACTGATGCTGCAGAATCGACACTTATCGAATCTGGTTTGTCGTTTGATGCAATGAATGGTGATTTCGGGTTTTCTGGCTCCTACAATGACGCAACTGGCCGTGCTTCCGTTTCATTCTCCACGCGGTAACGCACCGCTTTCGGCGCCTAACATGGTTTTTACGCTGAGGCCCTTCGGGTACACCTTCCAATTTTGTCAATGCGGGCTGGCATTGGTATAATTCTCGTAGTCCAGGCATCGTTCGCTTCGTTTAGAGCGGTGTCGTAAACCTTCCGTTGTGCGACGCATTCGCATTACTCGTGAAACCCATGGACGCAAATTCAAAATCTCGCCAATCATTACGACGCTATCAGTTTGGTGCGCGATCATTGCTTGTGCTTGTGATGCTGTCCGCACTCTTGGTTCAGATTGGGCCGCCAGCCTACAATCGGCTGTTTCCGTCGCTGTCGGAGTTCCCAACGATGTGGATTACAAACGACGACGTTCAGTACTTTCCAGTCGAGTCGGAATTCAAACTGTCTGCAGAGGCTGCCGCGTTGCGAGAGGCTCTTAAACATGAGAGCACTGGCCAATGATACTACCAGCGTAGTCGCACGCAACATGGTTTTTACGCTGAGGCATTCGGCACACCTTCTTGATTGGTCACGCGAGCTGGCATTGGTATAATTTCACGTAGCTCAGGCATCGTTCGCTCCGTTTAGGGCGGTGTCGTAAAAACCTTCCGTTGTCGGACTCTAGCAAATGGGTGATGATGAGCCTCAACGCTTGGTTGAATCGTATTCCGATGGCACGATCACCCTTCAAGAATTACTCTACAAAATCGACGCGTCGAATGTCGCATTAGTATGCCGGAGCCTCGCTGAACAAGACTTTCAACTTTTGCTCACGATGACCGACCGCGCTCCACATGGCGATGATTGGGATAACTTGCGAATCGCAATTGCTGGTGGCTGGGTAAATACTACGCGCGAACAGTATGACGAAATCATGCTTAAACACAAAGCTCGCTACCGCACTGGGTTAGAAGCGGTTCGTGACTTTCTTGATAGTGACCGTTCCGGATAGGGCCGAGTGGTGGATGACATGGTTTTGCGCCCCGCACACATTCCAACTTTGGCAAGAACATTTATCTGGCGAACTTGTCCAGCATTCCTGGGTCCCTCCAGATGACCAATTGCTTCGTGAATCGCTAATTTTCTGATTAGCGGTTGCTTTATGATTGAAAACGCCAATCATGACTGGTTCACTTCTAACTACTCCCATCGTCGAATTCCATGACTCGTTCTTCCGGCACTTCAAAATCTGAAAAAGAGGATCCGAATCAACCGCTTTCCAAGACATCTAAAGGCAGGTTTGGAAAGTTTTTAGACAAATTCCAATCGGGAGAATATTCGAAAAGCGAAAAAGACAGCGATAAAAAAGAAGAGGACTCCCAGGACGACCGCGAAAAAAAGCGTGATAAGAAAAAGAAGCAACGCGGGTACTTGCGGCTGTATATCAATCGGCTTTGGCCCCACTGGAAAATGGTTGCGTTGCTGAGCTTTCTTGCTGTATCGGTTTCCTTGCTGGAAATGATCCAGCCGCTTTTTGCACGCTACATTATCGACCAGGTCTTGCTGGGAGAGTTGTCAAACTCAGACCGAGTTATTCGCTTGAATCTGGTTGGCGGATTGTTCCTCGGCGTGGTCATTCTGACACGAGCACTAGGAGTGACGCGTGCCTGGAACCAACGGCTTTTAAACGTTCGAGTTATTTTGACGCTGCGACGTGCGTTGTTCGACCGATTGATCCGATTGCCGCTGGACAAGCTTTCCAACATGAAAGTCGGCGGGATCATTTCGCGACTGACCGACGATATCAACAAAACAACCGGCCTGCTTCAAATGGCCGTCATCTCGCCCGGCGTTGCCGTTTTGCGATTGCTGTTTGCGATGGTGATTCTATTTTCGCTGAACTGGAAACTGGCGCTCACCGCACTGGGCATCATTCCACCGATCATGCTGTTGAGCTTGATTGCCATTCGAAAAATCCGTCCGATCTATCGCGCAATTCGCAAAGACGTTTCGCTGGTTGACGGCCGAGTCGGAGAAGCCTTTCAAGGCGTCCGCGCCGTGCGTGCATTCGGGGGTGAATCTCGTGAGTCGCATGAATACACAGTCGGGCATCACTTGATCACGCGCATGCGTTTGTTTGCAGCCAAGCGCGAAATCATTCTGTGGAGCACTTGGGGATTCTTGATGGCGCTGATTGGTGTCGTGATTACTTGGGCGGGTGGCTATTGGTATCTCAGCGATATTGCGAACAACGTGCCAGTCGGTCAACGAACAACGATTGGAGATATTTCCGCGTTCCAGTTTTACACTTTGTTGTTACTTAATCCGGTTTGGCAAATTGTTGAGTCGCTGACCGAACTTCAACGTTCGTTGGCTTCGATGGAACGAGTGTTTGAAGTTCTGGAAACACCGATCGATAAACCGGACCAGGAAGATGCGCTCGACGCAGGAACCGAAGTTCGCGAGCTCACTTTTGAAAACGTAACGTTTGCTTATCAGAATGAGGAATCCGAATTTTCAGATTCCAAAAATGGTTCCGCCAAAGAGCGGCTGCGTGTTGAAAATGGCGCAGACAAAGAACCAGAGCCACCCAAGGACGTCATCCGCAATTTCAACCTGACCGTTCCCGGCGGAAGCGTCGTCGCGCTGGTTGGACGAAGCGGTGCCGGCAAAACAACCATCACCGATTTAGTGGCTCGTTTCTACGATCCGAAAAGTGGACGCATTACACTCAACGGACGCGATCTTCGCGACTATCAACTACGCACGTATCGCGATTTGATCGGTGTGGTTCAGCAGGAAGTTTTCCTGTTCGATGGAACCGTGTTCGAAAATATTGCCTACGCCAATCGCGAAGCAACTGATGAGCAAGTCATCGAGGCAGCCAAACGAGCCAACGCGGATGAGTTTATTACTGAGCTTCCTGATGGTTACGATTCGGTGATTGGCGAGCGTGGCGTAAAGCTATCAGGCGGGCAGCGCCAACGACTTTCGATTGCAAGGGCATTGTTAGCCAATCCACAGATCCTGATTTTGGATGAAGCAACAAGTAATCTCGATACTGAGAGCGAGCAGTTGATTCAAGAATCGATGACGACGCTTTTGCGAGACCGGACGACATTTATCATCGCCCACAGGCTTTCAACGATCACACATGCCGATCAAATTGTCGTGCTTGATGATGGCGAAATTGTGGAAACAGGCACACATGAGTCCCTGATGCTCAAAGAAGGTGCTTATGCAAAAATGATTCGCCGCCAACATGATGCGGTGAGTTTAATATAAGATAGTCCGGTGGATCTTGGTCATTCTGAAGCTAATTTCAGAGGCCGATCTCGCCTTCGTTCAATTCAACTATTCTGGGTTTCCCAGGGAGCCAACCATGTTTCGATCTTGGTTACCAACCGTCGCCGTCGTTTTTCTACTCGCCTGTATGGGAGTGATTCCTGTTGAGTCCGTTTGCGCCCAGGACGATTCGCAAGCTACAGCCCTAAAAAAATACGAAGCTCTGAATGCCGATTTTCAAGCCGCCATCAAAGAGCTTGGCGAACAAATTGCCAAAACAGAATCAAAGGACAAGCAGGCGGAATTGTTGGCCACCCAAAACCCCGCTCCTGAGTTTGCGAAAAAATTCATGGCACTTGCAAAAGAGCATCCCGACACCAAGGCAGCTGTAAAATGCATTTTGTTTACAGTCGGTCAAACCAGTGGATCGCAAAAAGACGAAGCGATTTCTTTGCTGATTGAAAAGTACCCCAACAAAATCAACCTTTCGAAAGTCGCCCAAACGTTCAACAAGGAAGTACCTCGACAGCAAATCGAAACCTGGTTTAACCAGATGATCGAGAACGTAGAGTCCGACGACATTAAAGCCAAAGTGATCATCAATTATTCTCGGTACCTTGGGCAGATCCCATTTTTCCGCAGAACGATGGAACTCAATCCAGTTCTTCACTCGCGTCTTCAACCGGGACAGCTTGAATACATCACTGGAAAACGGACTGCAGCACAAGACAAACATCAAGCGGACCTGCTTCAGTTGGTGATCGACAAACACGCAGACGTGAAATTCAAAGGCAGCAAGACCTGTGGGGACTACGCCAAAAGCGAGTTGTTCGAATTGACCAAACTGCAGGTTGGAATGGTTGCTCCCGACATCGAAGGCAAGGACTTGGATGACATTCCGTTCAAGCTCAGTGACTATCGCGGCAAAGTCGTAATGCTGGATTTCTGGGGACACTGGTGCCCACCGTGTCGTGCGATGTACGCTCACGAGCAAGACCTTGCTCGCCAACTCGCCGACAAACCATTTGTTCTGCTTGGCGTTAACAGCGACGCAAACAAGAAACAAGCCCGCGACGCAGTAGCGAGTGAGAGCTTAAGCTGGCGACATTTTTGGAATGGCCCTAAAGGAACTCGCGGTCCCATTGCAACTGAATGGAACATCGATCAATCGGGCTGGCCAACGGTTTACCTGATCGACGGCAAAGGCGTGATTCGCTACAAGGAAATTTCTGGCGACGACATCGATCGTAGCCTGGAAGTTTTGATGCAAGAAGTTGGTCACGAAGTCGAAATTGCAGCGACTGAGTAGATCACGCTGATCGACCAAAACAAAATTGCCGCTCCAAGTTTTTTTGGAGCGGCTTTTTTAATACGTTATCACGATTAACTTTTTCGACAAAGCTACAACTTCTCGGACAGACAAGGTGATTCAAATGGCGAAACTTCCCATCGCAGTGACTTTCATTCTTACCGCAGTGACATTCGTTGCTGGTTCGATTGCTCAAGAATCGAAAATGGATTTTGAGAAATCCAAACACGACAACTGGCATCAGTGGCGTGGTCCCGATGCCAGTGGAGTTGCGAGCAAAGGCAATCCGCCGAAGACTTGGAGTGAGGACTCCAACATCAAATGGAAAACTGCCATCGATGGTGAAGGGAGTTCGACGCCGATCATTTGGGGCGAGCAAGTGTTTATCCTTTCGGCCAAAGAAACCGATCGCGCGCCGGCGGTTAAACCTGAAAAACATCCCGACCAAGTCCCGCCTGCACCGGAACATACTGTTGAGTTTTTCGTTTCAAGCTACGACCGCGCGACCGGCAAAGAACAATGGAAAAAGACCGTCGCTGAGGCCACCGCGACCGAAAGCCATCACGTTTCCACGACGTTTGCAGCCGCTTCACCGACCACCGATGGCAAACACTTATTCGCTTCGTTTGGCTCTTATGGCATTTTCTGCCTGACATTGGATGGAAAGTTGGTTTGGGAGCAAGACCTGGGTGACATGCGGACGCGTCGGGGCTGGGGCGAAGCGGTTTCGCCTGTCCTGCACGATGACAAACTGGTTGTAAACTGGGACCAGGAAGATCAATCGCAGATCTTTGTGCTCAATGCAAAAGATGGCAAAGTGATTTGGAAAACAGATCGCGAAGAGCCGACGACATGGGCGACTCCGTTTATCGCGCAAACATCCAGCAGCGACGTAACACAATTGGTTACCAATGGCACGACCGCCGTTCGTAGTTACAACCTCGAAAATGGTGAGATCGTCTGGAAGGCTCCGGGCACAACGCTTAATGCAATCCCCTGCCCCGTTCGTAGCGGCGACAATGTGATTTGCATGTCTGGCTATCGAGGCAGTATGGCTTATGCAATCGATCTGAATTCAAAAGGCGAATTGTCCGCAAAGAATGTCGGAGCTGATCAATCGCTCAAATGGAAAATCCCACAGTACACTCCGTACGTGCCTTCGCCGATCATTCTCAATGGTCGACTTTATTTCAATCGCTCTTTGGCCGCGACGATCAGTTGCTATAACGTGAAAACGGGTGAGCCAATTTACGATCGGCCTATTCGACTTCCTGGCTTGAAAAATCTTTATGCGTCTCCTGTTGCGGTTAAGGACCGGATTTATTTTGCTTCACGCGAAGGCAAAACGATCGTGATTCGCAATGGGGACGAATTTGATGTGATCGCTACCAACACGCTCGACAATGGAATTGATGCATCGCCTGCCATCGTTGGGGATCAAATTTTCATTCGCAGCTCAAAGCATCTTTATTGCATCGAAGCATCCAACTAGCGATAAAGTTTGCGGATTGTACGAGTCGCAACTCTGGTAGCTCGGCAAAATAAGGTTTTACGGCTGTAACTATTGATCCGCACGTGACGAATAATTCGATGAAAAAAGCGTAAACCAGTTCGCTTGTTCCGAATGTTCCATGTCACGCATTGCAATCAACATTTCGCTAGCCCTCGCGATCATGATCGTTTGTGGCTGTGCGTCTCGGCGACAGTGTCCTCCTCCGGCTTGCCCTCAATATGTCTCGGCGCGGACTAACGTTACAGTCTCGCCCAAGTCGGATGAAGGTGTAAGTTCTGATTTTGGAGCGATTCCAAAATACGAATCTGTCAAACGATCTTTGTTTGACCAAACTGCAAGTGGCGAGATCGTTTCAATTGATCTCCAAGAAGTCATTTGTCTTGCGGCAAGAAATTCTGAACTCGCGGATCTGATCGAATCAGAACGGCATGTTCTGCAATGTAAGTCGGACCGTATTTCGTCGAACCTGGGTACAACCTCCGGCTCCAATGATTCCAACGGTGACGACCCGAATTGCAATCAACCCAATAGAGCCGCTGATTTGGTTTTGCAAGGCGAGGCGCTGGAGCAACGAAACATCGCGGCTGGAGCGGCTGCTGAGTTATTCTTGAGAATGGTTGAAGTTGACTTGCAGCGTGGATTGCTTGAAGAAACAAAGCAACACCTTCTTGGTCTTGAGGAAACGATTGCCGCGGCTGACGAAGAGGGCTTTGCTATGGCAGACGGAAAGAATGAGCTTGCCGAGGGCCAACTAAAAGTCAAACAGTCTGAAGCGAAATTAAATTCGGCAGAGCAAAAATTGTTGTACAACTTGAATCAGTTGATCAACATCGACACCAAAAATTCAATACGCTTTCGCGCCGTGCACACCCTTCGCCCACAAGAGCTTCCTGTCGATGTTGCACAACAGGCGGCGATGGCTGAATCCAATCGGCCCGGCATTCGTGCAGTTGAGCTCGCGTTAACAGAAGGCGTTTGTAATAGGTCGATCAATCAATTGGTCCGGCTATTGGATTCGCGACTGGGCCTTGGCTCGCCACCTGTTTCGATCAAGAAAACACTGTTGCGACGGCAACTGCGAGAGCTGATTGAGCGGGATACGAAGCCCGATCCAGATTCCGAAACGCGTAAAGGACAACTGCAGCAAATTGTAGACGCGAGGCGAAACGCGGCCCGCGCCGAGGCCCATGATGCATTGCTGGGGATTCAAAGTTCGCTTGAAGAGCTGTCACTGGTGCAGGAAAACATTGAGCGGCTCGATGCGAAGGAAAAACAGTTGACCGCGAAGCAAGAAATCGATGCAGAAGCGTCTTTTCTTGAGTCGAATCTAAACTGGATCGAGCGTCAGGAGGCCAAATCGAAACGCATTTCGGTCGCAATCGAGCATGAAATTTCGATGTTGAAGCTTTTCCAGGCTCAGGGAGAACTAGTCCGAGAGTGTGGATTCGACCTCGAACCAAATATAATATCTAATTGCAGTTGCGAGTAAAAAGCGTCTTGTTAACAGGACGTTAGTGGGATTCAAGGTTGATGAGACGGCCTCCCCCTGAAGTGGTTCGACAAGAGTTCAGCAACAAGTAATCTTCGGCGGAAAACGATGCGCGCTATTGCAATAATCCTGGCGGTTATGATCACCGGCGTTGGCGGATGGTTTCTTGGGGCCAAGTATGGACTGCCCAACAAACCGAACGGTTCAGCGTCGGCGTCAGATTCTCAATCCGATATTGCCCAGGCCAATCCCAAAACGATTCATGGCCAAGGGAAATTTGCGCCTGCCAATGGTCTGATCAAAATCGTCGCACCACCCGGTGAACGAATTGCGAAATTGATTGATCGAAAAGTTGGCGAGAAGGTCAACGTAAACGAAATTCTGTTGACATTGCAGAGTCGTGAGCTGCGCGAGAAAGAACTTGCTCTTGCGATTGCTCGTCGCGCCGATGCACTTAAAAAAGTTGAATACGAAAAAGAGCAAGGCACGTACAAGATTGATTCTGTAAAACTCGCTTTGGCCGAAGCCGAATCGGCCGACGAACAGATTGCGGGCGAAGCTCAGAAGATTAAGCTGCTCGAAAAACAGCTGGCTGCAGCGGAAACACTTAAATCTCGCTTGCATTCGTTGCGGGCCAATCCCGTTTCAAGGGATCTTATCAATCAATCTGAGATCGACAAACAGGATTTGTTGGTGCAACAACTTCAGCTTCAAATTGAACACGCGAACCTGGACATTGAAATGGGCAAGAAAAGTGCTCAACGTGGAAAGGCAGTCGCGCAAAACAATTTAAAGACTGCCGAGAACACTCTGAGCAGCGCCGGGAAAGTCACACCGATCGCGACACTGGATGCTGCGGTGGCAATGGCCCAGCAGGCCTACGACATGTTGCAAATTAGTTCGCCTATCGACAACGCAACAATCCTTGACATTGTGGTTCGTGAAGGTGATTCGGCAACCAATCAGCCAGTCATGATTCTTGGTGACACGAGCGAAATGCATTGTGTGGTCGAAGTCAATGATTCGTTTATGCACTTGATCGACATCGAAAAGCATAAAAACCTGCGAGCGAAAATTACGAGTTCCGCATTGGCCAAACCGATATTTGGCTCGGTCATCTCCAAAGGTGTAATGATTAGCGCGCCATCGCTCAAAGACCCCAACCCGTTTGCAAGCGTTGATCGGCGAACCGGGACTGTTACGGTCAAGTTGGACGACTCGAAAACTGCGGCGCAATTGGTGAACTTACAAGTGGAAGTTGAAATCGAGACCGAGCCTGGAGCATTGAGCGGAGATCAAAACGCGAGCGAGTAGCGATAATCTCGAGGTGGAATTGAACTTTAATTACGTTCGACTAACGACCAGGCAGAAAACTAAACATGGCCACGCCGCTTTCGATTCTTAACTTACTGGACAGTGGATGGCGAACGATCCTGTCTATCTCCGGCATTAGCATTGCCGTGATTCTGATCTTCATGCAGCTTGGTTTTCTTGGTGCCGTCCTCGATACGGCCGTCCTGTTTTACAACAACTTGAAATTCGACCTCGTTGTTTGCTCGCCCGACTACTACCACTTTTGCGATGCGGACAAAATCTCGAAAGAGTATCTCACCAGGATCGAGAATGTGGACGGCGTGAACAATGTCCAGCCTTACCACGTCAGCCTCGGCAAATGGAATTACGCTTCTCAGTCAGTCCAACGCGGCATGTTGATCATGGGCGTCGCTCTTGAGGGCCAGACGTTCTCGCGATCCGATCCCAATGTTGACTATCCGGATTTTGCGAAGCTGGCCAACAACC
Source organism: uncultured Pirellulaceae bacterium (assembly GCA_964448575.1). GTDB lineage: Bacteria > Planctomycetota > Planctomycetia > Pirellulales > Pirellulaceae > Mariniblastus. Next base: position 113,242 of record CAYUWY010000022.1, on the reverse strand, counting down.
GTAGCATTTTGGTTGATCAAAAATCGCGACCGACTTTTCTTGGTGCGAAAAACAAAGATGGGTTTGGCGAGAAAGACCTTGGCTTACGAATCGAACTGAATCAAAACGAAGTTGAAGTCACCGGCCTGTTCAAGATTGGAACCGGGCTGGCTGCAAACGGTGCTGCGATCATTAACGAAAGAGGATTTGCGGAGTTGTTCCCGAATCACTCGCAAACGGACGCGACGATTGGATTGGTTCAATTGTCTTCGCAAGATTCTGCGGACCCAACGAAAGCTCGCGCTGCGATTGTCAAAGCCCTTGGTTTTGATCGTGGCACGTCGCCGGTTAACATTCTCACGCGTGAGGAAGTTATCTCGCGCGAAATCCGACATTGGATTGGCAACACGCCAATTGGATTTATCTTTATCGCTGGTGTGGTGGTGGCAATGATGGTCGGTGCGATCGTTGTTTACATCGTTTTGTCTTCGGATATTACAAAACAGATTGGTGAATACGCGACGCTGAAAGCCATGGGCTATCGCAACAGCTACCTCTCTCGTGTGGTTCTCGAACAAGCAATCATTCTCGGCGTGATCAGTTATATCGTGGCTTTTTTCTCTTCTTTGGTTTTGTATCGAGTCATTGGAAATGCGGCCAACCTGCCGATCACGATGACAATCAGCCGTCAGATCATCGTGTTTGTCGCGACGTTATTGATGTGTTGTTTGTCGGGAGCAATCGCGATGCAAAAACTTCGAAAGGCGGATCCAGCGGACTTGTTCTAAGCTCTGATTCTTACAATGCATTTATTTCTTGCGGCAAAACTCGCGTGGTGCAACACAACCGCCAACTGGCAGCGGTTGCTGGTTCGCTGTTCGGGCATCATGTTTGCCGTCGTGTTGATCTTTATGCAAACGGGATTTCGAAACGCCTTGTTCGACAGTAACGTTCGAATCATGGAAGAAAAAATCGAAGCCGACATCGTGGTTCGCAGCAAGTCGCGATTCATGCTTTCCAGTGGCCAGCAAATGCCGCTTCGTCATATCACGATGGCGCAATCCTGCGAAGGCGTCGCCATGGCCCAGCCGCTGTATATTGAAAATGTTGCGTCGCCGATTCGGAGGATGGGATTTTCAGCCAGGAAGATCCGCGTGATCGCAATGGACCCAACCAGTGAGATGTTTACGAAATTTGGATTGGCCGACCAGGCCAAACAATTAGCGGCTCCCAACACGGCCGCGGCGGACATCAAAAGCAAACGGATGTTTGGGTTGCCTCGTCAAGAAAGTGAACTCTCATCAAAATCCTTTGGCGAACTTGCTGGAAAACAGATTCGTGTTGTGGGCTTGTTCGAAAGCGGCATCAATTTTTCCAACGACGGAAATCTGGTGATGACGCCAGCGAACTTTGCCAAGTATTTTTCATTCCGTGGCAAAAACGATCCGCTTTCGATGGTTGACTATGGATTGGTCAATTGTGAAAACGCCACTGAAGTTTCCGGCGTGGTTGAGAAGCTACAAAACATGCTTGGCCCGAACACGATTGTTCAGTCTCGCGTTGAGTTCTTGAAATCGGAACGTGATTTCTGGGGAAAAAACACGCCAATCGGTTTGATTTTCTGGTTCGGCACCATGATCGGATTTGTAGTTGGGCTAATCATTTGTTACCAGGTACTCGCGACTGACATTAGCGATCACTTGGGCGAATTTGCGACACTCAAAGCGATGGGCTATCCGCCTACGTTCTTTGGCGGCGTCGTTGTGATTCAGGCTTTGTTGCTTTCAGTCGTCTCATTCATTCCCGGTTTAGTCATCGCCTTGGTTGCGTTCACTGGTCTCAATTGGATGACCGGTTTGGTGATGTTTTTGAATTTCGAGCGAACGGGATTGGTGTTGGGTTTGACGGTGTTGATGTGCGTGACGTCTGGGTTGATCGCGCTGCGAAAATTGGTATCTGCTGACCCGGCGAGTTTGTTTTAGTGCGTTGTATTTTTAAAAGTGTTTCCGTTTTAGTGTCTTTGTTTAGCTTCAACTATTGAATCAACATGATCAGTCATCCAAATCAAAACGAATCCGATCCGGCCAATTCGCCTGTCATCGAAGTCAACGGGCTAAATCATTTCTTTGGTTCGGGCGACGCCAAGACTCAGGCTTTGTTTAACAACGACCTAAAAGTCAAACGCGGCGAGATTGTAATCATGACCGGACCATCGGGTTCGGGAAAAACGACGTTGCTGACGCTGATCGGAACGTTGCGTACGGTTCAAGATGGAAGCTTGAAAATTCTCGGCGAAGAACTCAATGGCATGTCGCAATTTGGGCTAACCCAAATCCGGAAAAAGATTGGATTCATCTTCCAGGCTCATAATCTATTCGGCTCGCTTACTGCGTTTCAGAATGTAAAAATGGCGACGGAGTTGGCGGGGATGAATGGCTCGGACGTCGCCCCGCGGATCGAAAAAATGTTGACTCGGTTAGGGCTGGGAGAACGGGTCCACTACAAACCAAAATCCCTTTCGGGTGGTCAAAAACAACGGGTCGCGATTGCGCGAGGTTTGATTCACAATCCGCGAATCGTGCTGGCCGACGAACCGACTGCGGCGTTGGATGAAGAGTCGGGGCGCGAGGCGGTTACACTTTTCCGAGAGATGGCTGATCGCGAAGGGTGTACAGTTTTGATCGTGACTCACGACAACCGGATCCTTGACGTTGCCGATCGGATCATCAACATGGTTGCGGGCCATATCAAGAACGACTCGGATGTGAAAGAGACGGAGAAGATCTGCGAGTTTTTGCGCAAGACAGAATTCTTTGAGGATCTTACCCCGCGCACATTGGCTGATGTCGCTAACAATATCGAAATCCGCAAGTACTCGGCTGGCGATTACATTGTCACCGAAGGCGAAGAGGGGCGTGAGTTTTTCATGATCTCTGAAGGCCGTGTTGATATCGCGAAAGTCGCATCAAGTGGCGCGGCTGACGAATTGGAAACCATCAATCAACTAGCCGCCGGCAGTTATTTCGGCGAAGTATCGTTGATCAAAAACCAGCCTCGCAACGCCAGCGTCATCGCGACTCAAGACACGACTTGTTATGTACTTGACCGTGAAGAATTTCGCGAAGTGGTCGATACGAGCGATTCATTTGAGTCGGAATTGCGTAAAGCCTTGTTCGAACGCAATTGATATCTGAACGAAGCCAAGCCATCTGCAAGCTGCGATTAGGCCCCTTACAAATTCCAGTTTTTTGCCGGACAAATTCTTTCCCCAAGCAATGTGAATCTGTTTCTTAGCCATGTGGCAAAAAAGCCTGTAGAATTTCACTTTAGGCCGCGTTTTTAGTGGCAATAGGCAAGGTATTTCGGCTTTTATACTGAATGGTTTTATCAAATGTTCAAAAACGTTCTCTCTGTTGTCATTGTCTTTTGTTTATTGACGGCTTTCACCAATCTTTGTGATGCGAGGATTCAGGATGCCAAAGATGACGCTGCGTCCAAACGTGCCCAGGAAGAATTGACCAATGAGCTGCTTGACAGAGTGGCAAAACGATTTGGCAATGAAAAGGATCAACTTGAGGAATCGCGAAAAACTGAATTCAGCAAACTGTCCCGAGCGGTTCGCGTACTTTGTCAGAATAAGCTAATCCCGGCTCTCGAATCCAAAGCTCATCTTCCGCTCCTTGCCGCTGCGGAATCTCTGGTTATGAAACATCCGCCAGAAATGGTAGAAGCGGTTGAGCAGTATTGTCAAAACATGGGCCATGGTGCTCTGAGCGAAAAAGTTGCCGATGCGATCGCTCAAATGATCAACCAACGTTTGCCGATGAATACACAAGCTTGGAAACCCGTGTTCACAGAATACGTCGCTGAGGGGTTGGACAACGGTATCAAGTTGGAATTGGAAGATTTTGACAAGCATCCAATCATGCAGGATCCATTGACCTTGCCCGAAGATTGGAACGAAGCCGATCAATTGTTTTGGAACATACACGTTTGGGAAAATCGGTTTCGCAACACCGACCAGATCGTTCGAGCAGCTTTGGCGATGAACGAATCCTTGCTTGCACATGCTGAAAAAATTGAGAACGACGAGCAAGTTCCACGAATCGAAGAGAGAATGACGATCGGAATGATGGTCCGTGCCAAATATGATGAGATGCACGAACGTGAAGCGGAACTTCGAATTAAAGCGCTGGTCAAAGCAGAAGAGACGTTGCGAGAGAATGATGATTTTGAATCCCGACTCAATGCGGCATTCGCACTTGAACTACACGGTGGTGAGTTGGATCTGTTTTTTCAAAATAACAAACCAGGCACATTAGAACGAGAAAAGCTTAACGACCTAGAAACCCCGACAATTTGTAAGAACTTGCTTAAGTCAGGCCGTAAGAACGGCAAAGATGTAATTGAAAAAGCAAGTTTGCTTCGCATTGGAGCCTACTGGTGGTTCCGCGGGCGATACGGAAGTTCGTCTCTCGCACAGGGCTTGCTCAAGCCTGAACTTGCAATGACCAACAAGGCGGCGATGAATACATTGTTCATGCCCCAAGAGCGCCCCAAAGCGATTGGCGATGTCGATTCTGAAACCGGAGCAATCTCTGTTGGCTATGACCGGCGCCATTATTTTACCTGGGCAATTGAGCGGCGCGACATGTACCTTGAAACCAGCCAAAACAACATGCAATCGTCGAGCGCAACGGAAACGGTAGGCAAGTCAACCAAGACATTTTCAAGTGGTGGTGACCGTTATCTTTGTGTCATGACCGACGAAGAAGTATCAACTTACACGCCAACTATGACGAAGCGTCAACTAAAAGTTCAGGGTGCAGACCAAACGATTCCGTATCGTTTGGTTGGGAGTTACGAATATGGAAATTCGATTGGAGTCTTTGCACAGTTGCTAAAAATATCTACTCCCGAAGAAATTGAAGCTTACAACAACATTCTCAATGAACGCCCGGAGTTTACTTACTTCAATGGGGTTAACAACGCATTTGACGAGCGTCCCAACCTTGCCAAAGCGGATGACGTTGAGCGGACAAAATTCTATGACGCCTTTCAAAAGAAGGGACTGTCCTGGATGATCGCTCTGGCTCGAATCGAACTGGGTTCAACGATGTCCATGTACGGTACTTCAACTACTCCGTTTGAAGATGTGTTCAAGAGTAATTTCGACATCGAAGCGACCATGATGGTTCTGACCAATGATGTAGCCGCTCACATGAAATCGCTGGCGATGGAAGACGGATTCAAGAAAGTTGTCAAACGAGGGCGAAAGATTGACACTTGGACGCTGGCCTACTTGCGACGATTGAAACTGATCCGTGACATGCTCGGTACGTTGGAAAAACACGGTAACAATACTCTGCGAGCGGAAATCGAACCCTACAGCAAGCAGCTCGCGAAGTACGAAAAACGTTTGTTGGATGAAATTGAAGACCAGACGGAGGCTGAAAGATTTAACCAGACCGACACCTCAAAACGCAATCAAAGGACGACAAGGACGACACGTATCACCGGCGATACGATTGCTGATTGCGCATCACAGACTGGGGGAACAAGCGGAAGCGGTTCCCGTAGTACACCACCGGTTGCGCGATAAAGCAGTAAGCACGGGTGACAAATGTGGAATCCAAATTTTGATTCCACATTTGACCACGAAAGTTGCTATTGCAAGAACCAAACCATGTGCGGAATAGTACAAATTGCCCGATGACTCTCCTAGCTGTAGGAATGGTTACTTCCGAATGTAATCAAGATCAAGAATCCCAAATAAGCGAGAAATTCAAATGAAGAAAAAAACAAAACGCCGATCAACTAGATCATCTCGACACTCATATTCTTCACTTGAACCACGTCGTATGTTGGCAACATTCATTGTTAACACCATATCAGATACCATTCAAGACGATGGCTTACTCAGTTTGCGTGAAGCGGTCATCGCAGCCAACACGAACCAGGAATTCAGTGATGCGCAAGCTGGCGATATCACGGGTGATAGGATTTGGTTTGATCCAGCAATTGCCAGGCAGAGGATTCGATTGGGCGATGAGCTAACCATTACCGACGACCTCTTAATTCAGGGCGGCACTAACGAAATCAGGCTCGAAAGATTTGGCGGTCGACTGTTCTCCAATGTGAGCAACGAGCGGGTCGGATTCTCACAATTGAGGTTTGCCAGGGGCTTCTCAGAAAGAGGCGGTGCGATCTTTATAGGTGGTAACCCTGGTGGGCGAACCGTCATTACCCAATCAACGTTTGACAACAACCAAGCATTTGTTGAGGGTGGCGGTGCAATCTACAAAGAAACTGGCGACCTGTTCATTGTCGATACAGTGTTCACCAATAACTCTGTGTCAGCCCCCTTTGGCCGTGGTGGTGCGATCTATTCAGCCGACGGTCGGACTTTTGTCACACGCGGCTCGATGCTATCCAACTCAGCCAAAGGTGGCGGTGGTGCGGTTCAAATTGATGACGGACAGTACTTTACATTCGGCGTGCAGGTCGGAGATGTAGGCCAAGGCAACTTGGCTGGCGAACCTGATATTCGACCGGCCGACGGTGGCGCGATTCGAGTAAGCGGCAACGCTCTTGTGTCGATCAACGGCGGTGAAATCAGCAACAACCTCGCCGACCGCAGCGGCGGAGGAATTTGGAATGGTCCCGATTCATCGGTTTACGTCCGAGCCAATGTTCTGATCACCGACAACATCGCCGCAGGGAACTTTACTCAGGACAATGGCGGCGGCGGAATCTTTAACGCCGGCGGTTTTGTCTACGTGACCAACTCCGTTGTTACTCAAAACCAGGCAGCCGGACCACTTGGCCGTGGCGGTGGAATCTATTCAGAATCGGGCGTGCTGCGTCTGACCACTTCACGAGTCAGCAACAATGCGGCGGTTGAAACGGGTGGCGGCGTGCAAGTCGATTCAGGATTCGCTTTGTTCGTAACATCGGAACTCAACAGTAACAATGTCGGTGACACATTTACAGCTGGCGCCGGACTCGGTGGAGCCTTACACCTCAGAAATGACGCAGTTGTGGTAGACAATGGTAGTCAGTTCGGAGCCAACCGAGCATCGGAACGAGGTGGAGCAATCTACGGCGAACGTGACTCGCAATTGTTTCTACGCAATGGATCCAGCGTTCGAGACAACACCGCGTTTCGAGCCGGTGCACAGGGCGGCGGAATCTATACCGATGGATTCGTCCAAGTCATCAACTCATTCTTGTTGAGAAACAACTCCTTCATCAGCGGCGGAATCTTTGTTGCTGAAAATGGATTTGCAAGAATCTTCGGTTCGAACTTTAGCGGAAATTCGTCAACGACTAATGGCGGTGGAATTTTCAATGACGGATTCGTGCGTGCTACCAACAGCACATCCTTCATCAACAATTTCGTGGAAATTGATGGAGGAGCCGTCTTTACCAGTTCACTTGGTGAAACCCTGCTGTCCGAAGACACCATTTTCGGCAACAACAGACCTAACGATTCCAGTATTTAGGCAACTGCGTTACAACAAGCAACAAATTTCCGAATTTTAGTCTGTTACTTGAAAACTAGTACGCTCTTACGGCTAGTTAAGCGACGGCACAATACGCGTACTTCGACTGATTCTTGACTTCGATCGAACATACGGTCGTTAGGCTATTCCTTGGACTCTGGGGAGCCGGTTGGTTTATTTCAAATTGCGAGTTTTAACGTATCCGTTTTGGTGTTGCGATATGTGGCTTGGCTAAACGGCCTGGTGAATGGCTCAACGTCACCGAAGTCAAACAATTACAAGATGAACAAATCGAATTCCTGCTCATCGATTTTCGTACTGGCGTCTTTCGTGGTTTTCTTGTGCGCGAATAGTTGGTTAGCCAGCGAATCGTTCATTTAGAAATAACTTGCAAATGCTCGGCTTGCTTATCTTTCGAAGCCTGGCAAGCAGAACGAAGGCGATTCAGTCTCAATCCTCTTTCACGATGTTTAAAGGCTAGCCAGTTTTGCTATGCTTAGCTGACAGGGAAACCTAACTCCTGCCCTAACCCTACAGAATTCACAACTTATCACGAGCAAAAAAACAATCCGAGGTTTTTTGGAAATCACGTGCCAGCAATATTGAAAGTTTCCGATAATTTTATTGAAATGCGGTTGAGGAAAATTTAGACACCCTTCAATGTGCCTGTGATCCATCAATTGCAAACTCGCGCTCCACTTCCTGATTTAATGGATTGCAAAACTAGAATTCTACTTTTTAAGGCGGTGAAAATTGAAATCGAAAAAGAAAAATCGCGCGAGTCGCCGCAAGTCCCGAACTAGCAATCATCGATATGAAAGCCTCGAAACAAGACGCTTGTTGGCAGGGGTTTATCACGATACTGCCACGGGTGATTTGTTTATCTTTGGTGACGCAGGAGACAATTTTGCCGTCGCCGTTAGTTCAGATTCTGATCCTGAAGTTCTGGTAGTTTCTGATGCCGGAAGACACACTTTTAACAAGAGCGAAATTACACAACTAACATTCATTGGATACGGTGGAGACGACACCTTTACCAATGACACGTCATTGCCTGCATTGATGCTGGGTCACGCAGGAAACGATACGCTTACTGGTGGATCGAATGATGATGTGATTGTCGGTGGCGATGGCGACGACAATCTCAACGGACGAGCCGGGAACGACCGTGTAGTTACTGCTGCCGGAACTGACATTGCACGTGGCGGCACTGGTGACGATTCCATTTTTGGTAGCAGCGGAGTGAATGAGCTACATGGAAACTCCGGAAACGATACGATCTACGGCGGCAACGATATCGATACGATTTTCGGTGGCGACGGAATTGACATGATTTTTGGACTTGGCGGTGACGATATTATCGACAGTGGGGCTGGCGGTGTTGCTGGGTCAGCCGGAATTCAACAAGGCGATCTGGTTCTTGGACTTGGTGGCAACGATACCATCATCGGTGGTGGTGGGCTTGATATTTTCTGGGGCGGCGATGGCGATGACATCCTGACGGGCGGAGCAGGTGAAAACCGGATTCACGGCCAGACTGGAAACGATACGATCACTGGCGGACCACGCGCTGATTTTCTTCGCGGTCTCTCTGGCGATGATACGATTGACGGTGGCGGTGGCGCAGATGCTATCGACCTTGGCTCAGGCAGCGATACCGCAATTTTCGATCGCAACTACACATCCAACTCAGTCAACTCGAGAAACTTGGGACAAATCGCAAATGTTGACGTAGGTGCAACATCCCAAACGGTTCTTGGTTCCGAGTACATTCAGTTTAATGATCGAACAATAAAGTCTGATCAACCAACCTTGGAAAATATTGAATCGTTATCCTATACCCTTCTCAACAATCACCGTTTGAATCAAGGGCTTCCAGTTCTTGCACACACTGGTGACATAACTCGGTACGCCGAAAGCTGGGCACGCAATATGTCGGTGAACGGTTTCCGTCACTCCTCTGAAGCGGACTTGGTCAGATTTTTGGTCGATGGCCGAACTACTTTAGGAGAGAACATCATTTTCGAACCTGACAATGGACAAGGGGAAGCGGCTGCTGCTGCGAACATACATAGAAATTGGATTAACAGCCCAACTCACCTGGTGAACATCAACAACGGAGACTTTTCCGAAGTTGGCGTCGGAATCATTAAAGCCAATGGCGGTTGGTGGGGAGTCCACGTGTTCTTCGGATAGTGTTTTCAACCAGAGTTACAGCCGGAAATTCAGATTGTATTTCGGCTCAATCAATCAGGGATCGGGGACAGACAACCTCGATCCTTTTTTTGTGCGCTGGCTCAATGGTGCTTACACGATTAGCCTCGGCGGTAGTTGTCCGCAGCAAAGACCGGCAACCGGATTAAAAAGTTTAACGACGAGCCGGAAGGCGTAGGCGTTTTGCGGGGCCGGTTTACATCGCGTTCGCTAGCGCCACGGTAGTTACGGGCTTTCTGTTTTGCCAACTATTGAAGTGCTGGGGAACGGCGCTAAACGAAGTGCTGACGCCGTCGCCTTCCGGCTCGTCGTTAAACTCAAAACGGCTCAACATTGATATTTGCAATTTGAATAATGCGCAAATTTCGCCACAGCCGCCTGTACTGTCCTGCTAGCTGGGCGTTTCCATGTGCGCGTTTCATTCTTCGTTTTGGATTGTCAACAATGCAAAATATATCGGTAATTCAAATTAGGATACGAGCAGTGAGTTCGCCCAGAAAAAACTGAGAATTCTGAGCAAATCGAAACCCGTCTGACCTTCTGTGTCACATCCGAGCGGATAATACAAATGGAAAGAAGAAAGAATTCATTCCATTGAAAAAGAGTTTTGAGTGAGAAGATTGAGTGCGTCATGGGATGACGCCACGTTGTCCCTGAGGAGATTTTAATGACAAACTTTAGAAGAAAACCGGCCACGCAATTTCATACTTTTATTGTTGAGCCAACGCCAGGGTTTAAGCCGACCAACTGGAGACAAACGCCCACACATTATCGAATCGTACGATATCTTGGGCCAAAAGAATTCCAAGGCAGCGCTGACGCCTGGAAGTTCTTACACAACCATGAAGCGATTCAAGCAGAGCAAGTGAATGAATGGGCGCTCTACCTTGATTTCGACTCGGCGATTTTTTCGACCTCTGGCGAGATGCAAACGGGCGCGATCGCTTCGTTGGTTAAATCAGATTCAACAAGCTCAAGTTCAGCAGCCAACTTGAACTAACCAAGCCTCTTGAGGCGCGATGACATGAATCGACATGCGAATGGAAATTCGTTTTCATTCGAAGACTTTTCGCTGAACGCCACCAGTTTTAGGCGAAAATCTTTCATCGCTGGATTTTCAACCGCGAATGGACGCTAATAAACGCGAATACAAATTCGGTTTTTCATTCGCGTCCATTAACGTTCATTCGCGGTTCTTTTACTCTGTCTTTACGAGAAGTAAGTCTCTTCATGAGTGGCAGCGTTTTAATCCAACTCGCTTCGGCGACCGCCCGCTAAACTAAAACTAAACATCTTCGCCGGAAGCTTTACCGATCATGGACCCTTCTTCTTCGTCCATATCCTCTTTCTCGACTGGAGGGGCACCATTGCCGTTAGGATCCATCATGTCGTTCCAGATTCCTTCGATGTCTTTGTAGTGGTTACTTGGGTAGTGAAGTTCACCACCTGTATGGCCAACCCAGCCAATTCCGCAGGCAAGCAAGATCAGACCAAGCTTCCACATCACGCCATCATCAGGGTCGCGGTTTCTTGCACCCGCTGCAAACAAGGCCAACAAAAACGCAACGGCGGTAGCAATTAGGGCGCCGGTTCGGTGCCAGAAAACTCGATGGGTTTGATCAAGAAGGTCAGCCAATTCACGGACTTCACCTCGGTTCTCCATGGGACTGAACCACCAACCAGACACACAGGCGGCGATGGCTCCCAGCGTTCCCAGCCACAAGCAATAGTAAGCACAATCGCTCATCACAAAATTGCCACGCAGGCTAAAGAATGCAAACAAACCTGCGGCAAGCAGCAAGCCGATTGGCAAATGGATCGCGGCCGGATGCAAGGACCCAATCGCATTAAAAATTCGTTGGGTTTTTGGATCAACGGCTGGATCTTTTTCGTCGTTTTCGTCATCTTCGTCATCCATGTTCTTGCTGACATACTTGTCAGCAAGTTCAACACCTTCTGGCCAATTGGCACCTTCGTCGATCCAAGTTTTGACAAACGCGATCTGTTCGGCCGTGAGAGGGTCTTTTTCTTCAGGTGGCGGCATCAACTCTTCTTCGTCGTCCGAAACCAACGCAAGATACAAATCACTATCTTCGCTGGCGCCTTCGTCGATAAAATCGAGTGCGCTATCTTTCTCATCAATACGGAAGGACTGTTCTTCTTCGGGCCCATGGCATCGAATGCAGTGCATTTCCAAAATTGGTTTAATGTGCTTTACAAAATCAACTTCCTCTTGCGTATTGTCGGCCAACGAGTGAGGCGAAGCAAAAAGCAGAAACAACAAAGCTATAGCAAGTGAGATTAAGTTTCGCGCAGGGGTCTTAGTCATTTTTGGTATCCAGCATTAATGGCTAACCGAGTCGTTGAAAGGAAAAATACGGCTCGATTTCGAGTTCACATGATAACTAAATTGAACAGAAAATGCACTTGGACGGGCCTTTCAATTCAACCCGATTTATCACGATCCGTTTTCAATCATCAATCGGTTTTCGTAGACTTTTTCGAAATAGCGAGGTTTGAATAGACTGGCTAGGAGTGAAAAAGCACAAAGGGATATACAATTCGCAGATGGAATTGGCCACCGGTCGTATTTTGAAGCATTGATCTGGGCGATCAACTGAAAGCTGGGTGGGATACACAATTTGCTGGGGGAAGTATTCTGAAAACTCGAAGTCATTGAAAATCGCAATTCAACCAGTAGAGATGAGGAGACTTCTCCGTGAACGCCACCATTTTTTGAGCATGAGATTTTGCCAGTATCTTTACTTGCTGGTTTTCTTTTAAAACCGAGGTTAAACGCGGATTCAAGTTCTGATTTTATCCGCGTTCATCCGCGGTTCCTTCTTAATCAGTTTTTCCCATGCTGAAAACGGATGCGGTGTTGAAAAGAGGAGGTGTTCACCGAGGACTGTCGAGATGGATGTCAATTTCAATTCGATTCAATAGGCGTTACGACTGGCAAGACCATGATCTTTCCATCGCCAAGCCGACCGGTACGAGAAACCGAAACGATACACTCGATAATCGCTTCGACGTTTTCCTCTTCCGCCCAGATCGAGATTTCAACTTTGGGCACAAAGGCAAGTGAGTACTCGTTCTCGCCGTATTGATCGAGATAATTCTTCTGCCTCCCAAAGCCTTTGACTTCGCGGATCGAGAGTTCTTCGACTGGCTGACCCACGACGGCTTCGATAACTTTCTCAGCCAGAAATGGTTTCACGATGGCGACAATTTGTTTCATAACATTCGTGATCAAATTTTGGTTGATCGAAAAAAATATTGCTGATCGTGTTATTGAAACTTACCGATTGCAACTCACTTGATTGAAACGGTTTCACAGTTGCGATCTACCGGATCGTCGCCCAGGTCCAATGCCGGTCGGTCGTGGCGGTCACGGAATCAGCTTTGTAGCCCAACTCAACCACCATCGCGCGGATCTCTTCGAGTGAAAGTGAAGCGTGAAGCGAATCGCGGAATAGCTTTTGCGAGTACTCGGTTTCCTCGCCCGTGTAGGTTTCAACGAGTCCGTCAAGCACTTCCTGTTCGTCAGGCCTCATCAAATCGCGAACGAAAAGAATACCGTCTTCTTGCGTTACGCGAATCATATCCTTGAGACTGACTATTGGATCGGGAATGTGGTGGATGATGCTGTTGGACATCGATACGTCAAACATGTGGTCGGCAAACACCATTTGTTTCGCGTCGACTTGAGCCAAGTTAATTCGCTCGTCGAGGGTCGCTGCCTGCACATTGAATTTTGCGAGGTCCAGCATATTTGCGGCGAGATCAACCGCCATCACTCGGCAACCTGCATGGGCTTTGCAAAGTGCGATTGGAATCAAAGCCGTTCCCGTTCCCAAGTCTAGCACGTCACCAAGTTCGAATTCGTCTTCGGCGTCAACTGACTCAGCAAACGCCAACAGATCGGCAACGAATATATCGTTGACCGCCGAGTGATCCATATTGTTGTATTCTTCAGCCTCTTTCCGGGAGTCCATTACTTCAGGTTCGAGGATTCTTTGGAGTGCCATGATTGCTTATTGGTGAAAGTAAACTTGTAAAATGGATTTGGTTCACAGGTTTCGCGTTGGTCAGGTTACGTTAACAAGGTTTCGCGCTGACTTGGTTTCGCGTTTGACCATGTTATTCGTCTAGTGCCTCAAACTCTTCATCGGTGTTGATCTCGTCCACTTTGCCTTTGACCCAAGCACCATAACCATAAATCAACCCACCCATCAAAAGATAAGTGCACGCGTATTCGATTACTGTCTTGCTAACGTCGGCTGAAAAATAGCCTTCAGGTGTCGTTTCACCGAAACTCAATTGCCATGGGAAGAACATTTGATCTTCGGCAGGCGAATGGATCACGCCGAACAAAACCAACATTCCGCCAACTGACATGAACAGCGACGCCGCAACGAACTTGCGGTCGATAATTTTTGCCAACACCGAAGACCAGATCAGGCTGGTGATGATAAATCCTCCGGCAAGTACACGAAGATTTTGAATGCCAGGATCGGAGTGGAATTTTGCGTAGTCAACATATTGCTCAAGATAAATAACAACGAGCTTGAATAGAGCTGGCAAACACGCCGCGGCCAGCGCCGCGTAATGGCGTTTGGGAGTGACATGAAAACTCTGGGCGGTGATTTCGATTCCAATGAAAATCAAGATCGGCATAATCGCGGCTTCTGGGATGTACTGAAACAACAAACCGAAATAGCCAATCAATCCTGCACCGCCGACAAACAGCGCCGTGGCCAACGTATAGGCCGCACGTCCGCCCATGGCTTTGTAGGCCGGGTGACCAATGTACGGCGTGGACTGGATCACACCGCCGCAAAGTGAAGCCGCCAAAGTCGCAAACGCTTCGATGCCGATTACTGTGTTGGTGTTAAAGTCGTCGCCTGCCGAGGCCGCGCTTTCGGCACAGTCAATCCCGCCGATCACCGTCCCGATTGCAAACGGAAGAATATAAGGGAAATATTTCGCGGCATCCCCCATCGCGGCAAACCACTCAAACGAGAAAACTGAAGTCCATTCCCACGGAAACCAAACCGAGGGAATCACTTCCGCATGAACATCTACGACGTCCAAGCCCAACGAATCGATACCGACCAATAGATACCAGATCCCACACCCCACCAGAACGGCGGCGAGCGCGGTTGGCATTTTCCCGAATTTGTTTCGGCCTACCAAACCAATGAACACAATAACCAACGCCGAAAATCCAACCAACGGATTGGCTCCAAGTTTTTCGACGGGCGCAAAAGTGATTAACACCAATGCGATTGCGGCAAGCGAACCGAGAAGACCCGCGCGAGGTATCGCGTTGCGAATCCAGTTCGAGCAAAACGCCAAAGCGAACTTGAGCAAACCCGATACGAAAATACTGCAGATGCCGATTTGCCAAGTGAACATCGCGGCCTCTTGATTGCACGCGGCAAGGATCTCGATGGCTTCGGGGTTTTCAACGGCTTTACGAAGTTCTTCAATTTTCCAACCGGCAGCACCGGCGAGCGCAGTAACCTTTGTCGAGAACGCTGGACCAAGAACAAGAAACACCATTCCAATTGTGCTTGGCGTATCGAGGCCAAGCGGCATAGCTGTCACTTTTGTGTTGCCCGTTTTCTTTGCATGACGAAAAGCGAGCCATGTGTAAAGCAAATCGCCAACAAGCACACCAATAGCGGTACCTGGAACCATGTACCTGAGTGCAAAATCTACAGGGAAGCTATAAATGCTAGCCATCAGACCAACCATCAGCACCAAGCCAGCAATGTTATCTAACATCAAGCCAAAGAAGGCGTTAACGTCACCAGGCCGAGCCCAGATGTAGCGATTCCGAGCGTTGTCAAGGTTATTCATAGCTTTGGCACAGAGTTTGCAAATGAAGAAGACAGAAGGAACTGTCAGTTCAGAGAGTTTTGAAAGTGCGGCTTATCCAACCGCAAAACTGGTCGTTTCAAAGCCTTCAACCACG
This sequence comes from uncultured Pirellulaceae bacterium, assembly GCA_964448575.1. GTDB lineage: Bacteria > Planctomycetota > Planctomycetia > Pirellulales > Pirellulaceae > Mariniblastus. Next base: position 97,561 of record CAYUWY010000022.1, on the reverse strand, counting down.
CGAGTTTAAATCCCTAAAAAATCTCTGTCAAAGGGGACCTAACGTGTCAGGTCCCTCCTCGATAGACGTACTAGGGAAGGTGGTTGCGAGGCCCAACACGGTCAAAAACGCCTTCAAAATTCCTCTGACACCACTAATTAATAGGAGACGCATCGGAAAACGGCTCAAAACCAGCAATATTTAGCTGAGAGCGAACCAACTTCCGTTAAGATGCGTAAATCGGAATGCAAGCCACAATAAACAACGTCAATTTTACGAATCGACAACTCAAGGCAAAATCTGACCCTGTGACTGACGAACAACTACTGCTTGAATATCGCCTAACCGGTGATCGCGAACTGTATGCCCAATTGGTGTACCGTTATGAGCGTGAGTTGTTTAGTTACTTGCGACGATACCTTGGCAACGCGGAAATGGCGGAAGACGTTTTCCAGGCAGCTTTTCTTTCGGTGCACCTCAAGTGCAATTCGTTTGAAGAGGGCCGAAGATTTCGACCGTGGCTTTACACAATTGCGACCAACGCAGCCATCGATGCTCGACGACGAAACAAACGACACAGGACTGTCAGTTTGGATACGCCTCGCGAGCAAGACAACGAGGACGTTGGCCGACTAGTTAATCTTTTGGAAAGTGGTGATCCTGATCCTGCCAACGCTGCTGTTCGTGCTGAACGTAGTCGCTTGGTTCGAGAAACTTTAAATCAGTTACCCGAATCAATGACTGCTGTAATTCACTTGGTCTATTACCAGGGAATGAAGTATCGCGAAGCTGCAGAAGTTTTAGACATTCCCGTTGGCACGGTCAAAAGTCGATTGAATTCGGCAATCACGAAACTTACCGACGTTTGGAATTCCAGCCAAGTCGACTAGATGGATGTTGACAGCTGCCTACAGTTGAGACCGTTTAAGTGAAATCCCCTTCGCAAGAAAATTTGTTGGGCTACGTACTAGGAGCATTGGACGCTCAAGAGCAACGTGAGCTCCAACAACAAATCGACAATGATCCTGAACTCGAAGTTCAGCTTCTCCAAATCAAATCTTCACTCCTGCCACTGGACTGTTTAGATACCGCTGGCCCACGCACTGGTTTAGCCAGACGTACGTGTGAAGCGGTTGCCAATTGGCAAAAAGAAAACCCGGTTGATGTGAATGCGATTGATTCGCAGTTCGCCAATGCCGATGCGTTGTCTTTGGCATTAGCCAGTGACGCCCCTGAAACAGAACCAAAGTTGCGCCCCGCGATTCATGAGCGACTTTTGCATCCAACATCTTGGTCAATTCCAGATGTACTTGTCGGAATGGCAATGATCGCTGTCTGTGCGGGCCTGTTGTTCCCGGCAATTTCGTACCAACGTTATTCCAGTCGTTTGACCGACTGCCAAAACAACCTTCGCCAAGTCGGCGTTGCGATGTTGAATTACAGCTCGATGAACGATGGAAGTTTCGTTGCGATTCCGCGTGACGGAAATCTCGCAGCGTCGGGTTGCTTTGGACCGATTCTTAAAGACGCCGGTTTGCTTGATCACGATTCACTGCTTTCTTGTGCAGGAATTGCAGCTCAGGAATCACCGGTACACATCCCATCATGCAAACAAGTCGAGTGTGCAGACTGTGATGTGGAGCTTGCTCATTACCGTCGAACGATGGGTGGCCACTACGGCTACACGATGGGCTATTGTGAGAAAGACCGGTACTATTCGCCTCGCAATTTAGGCCGAACGAATATGGTTTTGCTTGCCGATCAACCTTCTGGTGATCTGGAAGGCCGAAGAAGTGCCAACCACTGCGGTCGTGGTCAAAACTGCTTGTTCGAAGACGGACGAGTCGCTTTTGTGAAGGGTCATTCTTATGGCAACGACGCTTTGTTCGAAAACGATTATGGCTTGGTCGGTCCTGGCACCGACGCCAATGATAATGTCATTGCCCCAAGTCACCTCTCTCCAGTTCAGCTTGAAAAGCTGGAATTCATGGTTGCTCCAACGAGCAGTAACTAAAGCCTAAATAAACTACAAACCCGACGCGCAAGCGAGTGTGCCTTCCACAAAATACACACACTCGCTGGCGCGTCGGGTTTGTTTTTTGAGCAATACAGGCGATAATGCAAAAAGCATTGCAAGTAGCTTGCCCGAGGCGAGTTGGTTCAGTACCGTGAACAGTAAAGGTCTTTCTCCAACTGAACTAATCGAAGTTTTCCAATGCGTTATTCCTACCAAAAATATTTGCCTTTCTTCATTCTGCTTTTCGTCTTTTGCGTTTCAGGGCAAGCATTGGGTCAAGACGGCCCTACCATAAAGAAAGACGTCGAAGGCGCGATTAACAACGTTGCCATCTACGGGTCACGTGCGACATTGGCCACGGCGGAAGAATTAAAAACGTTCGCCGGAGATGCCGAAATCGAATTCGTTGAGGACAAGGAAACCAAAACCTGGAAAACGGCGACGCTTAAATTCACAAAACCCGACCGTGCAACGCTTACGATCACTCACGTTGTTGCGACCGACGACGAAGGGATCAAAGACATAGAAGGGTTCACGAATTTCATTTACCAAGAACTTGCCGATGGCAAGATGGATGCGCATGTTTATGGTTTGATCCGCCAAGCCAAACGAAGCAATCACTTGTACGTCATCAAAGCAGATCCTGCGATGCCGAAGGCCAGTATTAGTTTCGTCAAGAAATTCGCAAGTACGACAGGGGCGATTGTATTTACCGGCCAAGAGATTTCCGATCCGAACCTGAATTTGTTGCTGGGACCTGGCAAAACCAAAAGTGAAAACGCAAAGCTACCAAGCTTTAAATCAGCTGAGATGCGAAAATCAGAATCCACCAAACTCTTGGCCAAGCATGAATTAACTCCGCTTGCCAGTTTGCCAACCATTGCCAGTGACGAACAAGTCAGATTGCGCGACGCAAAATCCGTTGCGAGGCGAGCCGTTTGTTTGGTTGCGTTGGCGGCACATGCTGAGTCGGCTCCGAAATTCGACGGGCCTGCGTTTCTAAAAAAACACAAAGTCTGGGATTCAATCTCACCAGCGGAGAAAGCATTTCTTGAGAACCCTGCCCTTCCCGATCGTTCGGTTGTCACTTGGCGCTACGAAGCGGCCTACACGTTACTTTGGGCACTTGGAAAGTTTGATACGCACCAGTTTCCTGACAAGCAAAAAAAAGCCACCGACTCGATCAAGATCGTGTTGGACGGTGCCGATGACTTGATCGCCAACGCGAAATTGCGTGACCAGGCTGAGATTCTCGATCAGGCAGATTTGTACTACCGCTGCTATTGGCTTTGCCGTGATGCGATGGTGAAAGAAAAGAAGATGGATAAAGTTTCCAGCAGCGTTGTCTATGAACGGCTGTACTCACTTAATTGGCTCATCCGTTACATGAACAAAGAATGGGATGAAACCGTCGTTGATTCTTAAGCGAGGTTCATGGTTCGATTTAACAACTTGCAATGTGCCATGGAAACCCGACGCGTAAGCGAGGGAGCATCTCGTTTACGCTTCCCATTCTCGTTCCCTCGCTAACGCATCGGGTTCCCATTAAAACGCTTTCGCGTCTTAGATCCCAACATGTGCGTGTCGTGAAAACGATTGAAACCCACTACGTGCTTTTCGCCGCAAGGCCGCCCGGTCTCTTTGCCAGGATGGTTCAGCGGCCGATGAATTCAGCGAACTCTTCTGCGGTAACAGGCCGGCTAACGTAGTAACCTTGGACCATATCACAACCGGCTTCGCGAAGGAACTTAAGCTGCTCGGCAGTTTCGACGCCTTCAGCAACAACCTTCAAATCCAAGCCATGCCCCAAAGACAAAACCGTTTGGGCGATCGCAATAGCGCGGGTGCATTCAGGAATGTTCTTTACGAACGAAGTGTCGATCTTGAGAGTCCGAATCGGAAAATCGCGAATATAACTTAGCGAAGAATATCCAGTCCCAAAATCGTCCATCGCGATCGAGATGCCGAGCTCATTGATTTGATGCATCACTTTAAGTGCTCGGTCTTTGTCTTCCATCACTGCGTTCTCAGTGATTTCAAGCTCAATCCATTCTGGCTGGATTTGCGTTTCTAGCATCAGCCGCTTCAAACGCTCGAGAAAATTTGCTTCCTTGAGTTGTCGGGGTGACAGGTTAACTGCGATTGGACCACATAAGATTCCAGCGTCGTACCATTCTTTGGCTTGGTAACAAACCGTTTTTAATACTTGATCGCCCAGCACCGAGATCAATCCAAAATCTTCGGCCAGTGGAATAAACTCAGCAGGCGAAATGACGGTCCCGTCTGGCTTAGTCCAACGAACCAAGGCTTCGGAACTATTAATTCGATTGGTCTGCAGACACATTTTTGGCTGGTAGACAACTTTCAAGTCTTCGTTGTCGATGGCGTGTCGAAGCTCCGTCAACATCGCCTGACGTTTTTCAACCACCTCAACCAACTCTGAGGAAAAGAAGGTAACCTTGTTCTTGCCTTCTTCTTTGGCTTTGTACATCGCCACGTCGGCGTGTCGCATGAGCGATTCAACATCTGTCGCGTGATCGGGATAGATCGTGGTACCAATACTGACACCGATATGAACTTCATGCCCTGCCAGATCAAATGGCTGACTAAGCGCTTCGACCACAGCATTGGATCGCTCGTGTACTCTCAACGGAACATCGAAACTCTCCGGGAGCAACAGCGCGAATTCATCACCACCGAATCGCGCCAAAAAGCAATCAGGGCCCAGTGTCGATTTTACGCGCGAGCTGACTTCGACCAACAACCTGTCGCCCGCGTCATGACCAAGCGTATCATTTACGATCTTGAAATCATCAAGATCCAAAAAGCTTACGCCAAACCGGACATCGCCATTGGTGTCCCCGGCAATCAAGTCCGAAATCTGTTTTCGATAGAATCGCCGATTGGGCAGATCGGTCAAGTTATCGTGCAGCGCTTGGCGGCGAAGCTCTCGTTTCGTATGTTCAATCTGAGTGATATCAGAGAACATCGCGATCAAGTTGGTTGCTTCTCCACGCAGGTTCTTTGACGGGCTCAGCGAAAGCCAGCAAGCGATTTCTTCATGTCGCTTGTTAATCATTTTTACGTTGCCAAACCATGGACGGCCAGTTTGGACCATCGCGATGATCTCGGAGAAGTGATGCGGCTCGCAGTTAACGACCGTCGACAAGCACATGCCTAATACTGCTTGATGGTTTTTTCCGATGGTTGCAATGAACTCAGGATTGGCTTCGCAAATCGCACCGTCTGGATTGAGAATCGCAACACCTTCTTGTGCGTTTTCAAAAACGCTTGCCAATAAACGCAACCGATTTTCTCGCCTCATTTCAGTCGTTACGTCGCGCGATGATGCAACCACATACGGCTCGCCAGAAGCCTGATCTCGAAACGCGCAACGATAAGTCGAAAGGATGACCTGCTGATGTTCGTCATCCAGAAACGACTCCAAAGCAGCCTGCTTTTGGCCCGTCTCAAGAACATCCATCTCTCGTTGAGCCAATTGCTGAGAACGTGAACCTGGCAAAACGTCTTCGGCAGGCCGGCCGATAACGTCTTCGCGGCGAACATTGTGGGTTTCACAAAACGAATCGTTAACCAACACGATATCGAGATTCGCCGATTTCACAGAAAGAGGTTCTGGAACAGCGTTGATTGTGTTGTGAAGGAAATCCCGGTTGCGAGCCAACTCGAACTCATACTCTTTTCGCCGCGATATGTCCCGACCTACGACGAAGACTTGATGTTGCCCGTCTACGTTGGATTTTCGAAAACTCAGTTCACACCAAAATTGTTCATTGTCGCCCGTGGGACTGATGCGTTTGATTTCCTTCTCGACAACTCGATTGTTTGCCACACCCTCAATGACACTGACCACCCATTCTTCATCAATTTCAAATTTCTGAGCAACCAGCTCGAGAAAGTTCACTTGGTCAAGTGTCTCTTGATTACAGTTTAAAAGGCTCAGGGCAACGTGATTGTTGGCAACGGTTTGGTAATCATTGAGTACAATGATCGCATCCTGTGAATGCTCAAGAACGGCATCAGCAAAATTGCCTGCCGTTATTGGTTGCAGCGATTGTTGGCTGTTGACCAAATCCTGCTGGGCAGATTTGACTTCATGAGCCGCCTGCTGAACCGCTTTTTCAATCGAAGAGACATCGACTCCACGATCCAACTGTTGGCACTCGGTAATCGAGTTCTGCAGGTGCGATATGATCCCTTGAAGGCGATCTAAAGGTGAATTGGATGTGTGAATTGAGTCAGACATTTAGCAGCAGCGTTACGGACGATTGACAGTTGAACTCAAACTGGTAGTGGACAATACGGTGGTTCAAACCGTAGATTGCTGCTCCTATCTGCCATAGATAGCTGACTTTGGCGCAAAATTAAAATTAACCGGTTGTATGAAAGTTACTGGGTGAGAAACTGCTTTCACACGTCCGCCCGTTTTTCATCGGCAACATACTCACAGAAATCCAAACTGAACTTATATGAACCCCTCACCCAACAAAACTGAATTAATGAGCCCTGCCGGCCATTGGCCACAGCTCCAAACCGCAATTGAAGCTGGCGCTGATGCGGTCTATTTCGGTTTAAACCATTTTTCCGCGCGTGCAAAAGTTGGATTCACACTTTCCGAGCTCCCAGAAGTCATCGAAACGCTTCACGCAAGAGGCGTCAAAGGCTATGTGACATTCAACACGCTTGTTTTTGATCACGAACTTAATCAAGCCGAAGAAACGATTATCGCGATCGCGCAATCTGGGGTTGATGCCGTCATCGTCCAAGACATTGGCGTGGCCAAACTAATACGAAGCATCTCAGACAACCTTGAAATTCACGGCAGTACCCAAATGTCGATAACAAGCGCCCAAGGCGCAGAGCTTGCCCAATCGGTAGGATGTAATCGTGTCGTGCTTGGACGTGAATTAAGTCTCAAAGACATTCGCACCATCGCCCAATCAACCGACGTTGAATTGGAAGTTTTTGTTCACGGAGCACTATGTGTTTCCTACTCAGGCCAGTGTTTTAGCAGTGAAGCTTGGGGCGGACGCAGCGCCAACAGAGGCAAATGCGCCCAAGCATGTCGTCTCTCTTATGACTTGATCGTTGACGGAGAAGAACGCGACCTGGGCGAGTATCGATATTTGCTTTCACCCGGTGACCTGTATGCATTGGAGCAAATTCCTGAGCTAGTCGACATCGGTATCTCCTGTGTAAAAATTGAAGGGCGATATAAAGACGCCGCATACGTCGGGCTCACAACGCGTGCTTACCGAGAGGCAATTGACCTCGCCACGATGGGATTGGAAAACAGAATCTCGCAAGAGGAACGGCTGGAGCTGGAGCAAATTTACTCGCGCGGTTTAGGTCCACACTTCATGGCTGGCACCAACCACCAAACTGCCGTTGTCGGGCGAGCGCCTCGCCACCGCGGCATCAAAGTCGGCTCCGTTTTGCGGATCACGAACAAACACATTGAAATCAAAGCCTTGCATCCTCTCAAACGCGGTGATGGTGTCGTGTTCGATTCGGCAAATTGGCGCAGCCCTGACGAACCCGAAGAAGGCGGCAACATTTACGAAGTTCGCGAGTCAGAGAACAATTGCGTCGAGCTGGAATTTGGCCATGAGGATGTCGATTTCTCAAGAATCCGTGTTGGCGATCTAGTCTGGCGAACCAACGATGCCCAGTTGATCAAGAAACTAAAGCCACTGACGCGCACCGAAGTTCCCGTCTTCACACGCCCAATATCTTTTGAAGTCACGGCCAATATTGGCCAGCCGATTAAGATCGTAGGCACACTCGAAAACGAGATGACCGCGACATTCACCGGAGATCAGCCGCTTGCCGCAGCCGAAAAACGTGCGCTTGATGCCGAGATCCTGACGGAAAAGCTTGGCCGATTGGGAGGCACGCCGTTTCACCTCAAAGGAATCAAACTGCTTACATCTGATTCCGTTTTCGTTCCGACCAGTTTACTCAATCAAGCCAGACGTCAGCTGGTCGATGAGCTATTCGATGAAGGCGGAAAGATCGAACCGCTCGCGGCAGCGCCGGCGCTCGAAGCAGAAATGGCGCGATTGAATGAGAAACTTGCCCAGCGCGACGAAGAGGCAACCGGGCCTCCTCAAATTCACTTACTCGTGCGAACGCCGGAGCAGTTAGATGCAGCGATTGAAGCGGCTGAAGATTCAGAAAACGCCGTGGCCTCAATCACTTTGGATTACCTGGAACTATACGGGCTTCGGCCATCGGTCGAGAAAATCCAAAGCGCTGGAATCAAAGCGCGTGTTGCCAGTCCTCGAATTCTCAAACCGAGTGAGCAAAACGTAATTCGATTTTTGACTTCGCTTAAATGTGACATCCTCGTGCGATCAGGCGGACTGCTGCATGATCTTGTTCAAGAGACGTTAGCGGACTCCTCTTTAGCGTCCAACAACGAAGAGCGACCGAACCTGATCGGCGATTTCAGCTTGAACGCAGCCAACGCGTTGTCGGTGTGGACCTATCTTGAGATGGGTTTGTCACAGATCACGCCGACTTATGATCTGAATTCACAGCAAGTCCGCGAACTGGCCGGCAAAGTCCCCTGCTCTGCTTTGGAAGTGATCGCGTATTCGCACTTGCCCGTTTTCCACACCGAGCATTGCGTGTTCTGTCGCTTTTTATCTGACGGAACCGACAACACTAATTGCGGTCATCCGTGCGAAAAACACAAAGTCTCCGTTCGCGATTCGCAGGGCCGAGCCCATCCAGTGATGGCTGATGTTGGGTGCCGGAACACGATCTTTGGTGCCGAAGCGCAAACGGATCCCAAGTCACTTCAATCGTGGGTTGATGCGGGAATTGCAAATTTCCGTTTGGAGTTCGTTCACCAATCACCGGAGCAAGTCAAAGAAATCACCGTGGCTTTTGCAAAATTCTTTGGTGGTAATTTCTCTGCGGATGAGTTAGCCGAAGCCATTGAAGCCTCCTCGCCACAAAGCACAACCAAAGGAAGCTTGTTCGTACCGGGCAACTTTAAACACTTGGTTCAACTGAAGTAGAGCCGGTAACGCAATTGGCCAACCGATCAACGGCCGAACATTGCGTAACAAATCAGTGTCACTAATACTACGCCGATCAAGTTCAAAACGAATCCTTCTCTCGCCATCTCGCGCACCGTAAATTTCTCTGAACCGAAAACGATCGCATTGGGCGGAGTCGCGGCGGGAAGCATGAATGCGAAACTGGCGCTGATGGTCGCCGGAATCATAAAGATCTTTGGCTCAATCGCGGCCGTAACGGCGGCGGTCGCAAGAATCGGCATCAGCAATGTCGTTGTCGCGGTGTTGCTGGTCACTTCGGTCAAAAAAGTAACCGCCAAACACAACGTTGCGATCAACAGGATGGTGGGTAACGTCCCCAGTCCGGCCAACGTATTGCCTAACAATTCGCTTAACCCAGAATTGACGAACGCGGAAGCTATACAAAGTCCGCCGGCAAACAAAAGCAAAACTCCCCAAGGGATACTCTCGGCGGTTTTCCAATCTAGCAGCGGTTCGCCTTTCCCATTGGGAATCAAAAGCAAAGCCAACGCGCCCAGCAATCCAATCGAAGCATCGTTAACGTAAGGCATTGGAAATCCGCAGGAACCGGCAAACCCCGTCCAACCTCCAAACGGTTGTGCACGAGTCACCCAAAGCAACGCCGTGATCGCGAACACAACCAGCGTTCGGACTTCTACTGTTTGCCATGCCCCAATTTCAGGTAGCTGGACCGATTCGATGCTCCCCAATCCGCGCGTCAACCAAAACCCTACGATGGGAAACATCACCAACACGACCGGGAGCGCCAAAATCATCCAATCAAGAAAACCAATTTCCATTCCCGTTTGCTTTTCATAGATCCCCATAAAAATTACGTTGGGTGGTGTGCCGATCGGCGTGCCGACTCCACCCACGCTTGCCGCATACGCGACGCCCAACAACAAACTGAGGTGAAGCCTTCGGTCTTTTGTCTGGGCAACAACCGCCATCACAATCGGTAGCAACATCAACGTCGTGGCCGCGTTCGAAATCCACATACTCAAAAACGCCGACGCCGCCATGAACCCGAACACCAATCGCCGTGCGCTGGTTCCGCCAAACAAATTCACCATTGCCAATGCGATTCGAAGATGGGCTCCGCTACGTTCTAACCCAGCCGAAAGCATGAATCCGCCAAGCATCAACAGAACCAGCTTGTTTCCATAGGCCTCTGCGATTTGAGAAGAATCCAAAACCCCCACGATTGGAAAAACGGTCAGCGGAATAAGCGAAGTGGCCGAAATCGAAATCGGTTCCGTGATCCACCATGCAGCGACTAAGAACGTCACACCCGCCGTCCAAGCGATTTGTGAACCATACCCAAATTGATAAAGCACCATGCCAATGATGGTTGCGATCACAGGGCAAATGATGAGCATCCAGTTTTTCATTGTCGCCTCGCCACAGGAAATTCATCCTTTGATTTTTTGGATCGTTGGTGAATCGTCAACAGGCCCGCTTGCGATTCGCCAACTTGGAATTGCTTCTTGTAGGCAGTCTGAGTGAATAAGGCGTACTTGCGACACGGCAGGGCAACCAAACAACTATCGGCGTGCAACTACCAGCAATTATTCGGCCTCCCTTTTAAGACGCTTTTTGCTTTATAATTCAATTCTCAAATCCGATACAAACATATCCCCAGCTTTTTCACTCTCGACACAGGAATCAACATGAGCTCTGCCACCGTAATCCGCTTGCCAGAACGAAGCGAAGTCAAAGAATCGGATACGTGGGACCTCACCAAGCTTTTCGCCAATGACGAAGCTTGGGACGAAGCGTTCAAGAAACTTGAAGCGATGATTCCTGAGTTCGAAAAATACAAAGGCACGCTTGGCAATAGCGCCGCCGATCTGGCCGCGTGCTTAAAATTCGATAGCAGCGTCGACCGGATGGCTGAGGGGATGGGAAATTACGCTTATCTCAAAACGGTCGAAGACCAATCGGACAGTAACTATCAACGGATGATGGGGCGGTTCCAAAACATCGCCACCCAGGCCGGTGAAGCCGCCAGCTATATTCGTCCAGAAATCCTCGCGATTCCGGACGACAAACTGGCTGAGTTTCTCAAGCAGCCAGAGTTGGAGCTTTACAAGTTAATGCTCGAACGACTCACTCGGTACAAGCAATATACGCTGGGTGAAAAAGAAGAGCAGTTGCTTGCGATGCAAGGCGAAATGGCGGGCGCGACGTCGAAGATTTTTCGACAACTTCATGACTCAGATTTGAAATTTGGAAACATCACCAACGACAAAGGCGAAACGGAAGAGCTGACGTCCAGTTCGTTTTCGCAATTCCTGATCTCACCCAATCGTGAAGTCCGAAAAACCGCGTTCCACCAATTTTACGAGCAATTCTCCGCTCACGAAAACACTTTGGCGGCAACACTTTCCGGTTCAATTCAAAAAGACATCTACTACGCACGAGCCCGCGGGTACGAAAGCGCTTTAGATCAAGCGCTGTATGCGGACAATGTTCCTGTTTCTGTTTACGACAATTTGATCGCGGCTGTGCGCAAGAATCTTCCGTCGCTTTATAAATACTACGATCTTCGCAAACGTAAAATGAATCTCGATGAGATCCATCACTACGACACTTACGTGCCGATCCTCAGCGATATCGAAGTCAAGCATCAATGGGATGAAGCCGTCGATGTCGTTTGCGAATCCCTCTCGCCACTCGGCGACGAATATTGCAGCGTACTCCGTGAGGGTCTGTCCGGACGTTGGTGCGACCGCTATCCAAATCAGGGCAAGCAATCAGGCGCGTTCAGTTATGGAACTTATGATGGCACGCCGTACATCATGATGAATTACAAACCGGCCGTCCTCAACGACGTGTTTACTTTGACGCACGAAGCCGGTCACTCGATGCATTCTTATATGTCGATTCAAAACCAGCCGTACGAGTATTACAACTACACGATCTTCGTCGCCGAAGTGGCCAGTACTTTTAACGAACAACTTCTAACCCGCCACATGCTCGACAACGCGAAAGACGATCGTCTCAAAGCGTATTTGATCAACAACGAAATCGACAGCATCCGCGGCACCATCATCCGCCAGACAATGTTTGCCGAGTTTGAAAAAATTACGCATGCGATGGCCGAAGCCGGCGAGCCGCTAACGGTCGACGCTTTGAAAACAACGTACGGCAAATTGCTCTCCGATTATTTTGGACCGGAATTCGCAATCGACGAAGAGTTGCCGCTTGAGTGCATGAGAATCCCGCATTTCTACCGCGCGTTTTACGTTTACAAATACGCGACAGGTTTGTCAGCCGCAATCGCGCTCAGCCAACGGGTGCTTGGTGGCGGGCCGCAAGAGCTCGCCGATTACCTGGGATTCCTTAAAGGCGGCTGCTCCAAGTATCCACTGGACTTACTTCGTGATGCCGGTGTCGATCTGGAAAAACCAGAACCAGTCGATACCGCTTTGAAGCGTTTTGGCGAGTTGGTCAATGAGCTGGACGGCCTACTCTAAACCTGCCTCGCTTTTACGGGCGTCGCTTCCCGTTCAATTGAAAATTCAATATTGCGAGTTCACAAGAACGAGATAGTTGATGCCCGTTTGGATCAGGGTTGTCAGCATTGGGCATTGCGTGCGAAAAAACACTCGGATCCCCATTCTTAGCAAGGTCTTGTAAAGGAATGGCTTTATCCGAGAAAAACAGGCTCGATCTAATATCGAAAGCACCTTATTATATTGGGATGATCAAAACTCTCATTCAAACGTTCGCCCCAATCGTATGCCTGTTTGTTGTTTCAACGGCAATTGCCCAAGAGGTTCAGACCGACTGGCGAGCCGAGCGAATGCGCCTCGAACGGCAATATGGCGACGCGCTTCAAGATATCGCCAATTGGGCTCGCGCCAATGATGCGGCACAACAAGTCAACCCAACGCTTGAACTGTTTATCAATCGCGACTTGAAACGGCAGTATATTTATCTGCCCAATGAAAGTTCGATGCCTACAGTGCCGAAGGCTTTAAAGGATAAAGCGCTCATTGCGTGGCTTGGAAAAATCAATGAGGCCCGTGTAGCTCATGCCGAGCGAATTTTTGAGCTTGCCAAAAAAGCCGCAGACAAGAAAGCCGGCGCCATCGCGTTCCAATTGCTGAACGAAGTCGTTTGTCACGATCGCGATCACGAAGTAGCCAGAAAAATACTTGGCCATGCAAAAACGGATACGGGCTGGAATGTAACGTCAGACAGAATCCGCGTCCAAAAAGGCAAACGTAAACACGACACCATTGAATGGGATTCGAAATCCTACATTCGCGTCAAAACACCACACTTTGAAATCGATTCAAACGTCAGCGAAACCCGAACTCGATATCTTGCGGAACAACTTGAGAAGGGACAGCGCGTTTGGCGGCAGGTCTTTTTTGAGTATTGGAGCTCTCCTCAAGCAGTCAAGAACTGGATCGCCGGTAAGGGAAGCGCACGAAATTCAACCAAGAAATTTCGTGTTGTCTTTTTCAAAAACAAAGCCGACTATGTCACTCAGCTTCGTCCCATCAAGAAAGGGATAGCCGTTTCGACTGGCTACTACGATCCCGATTTGAAGATCTCTTTTTTCTACGACGGTGATGAGGACGTCCAGGCGACTTGGCGGCACGAATTGACTCATCAATTGTTTCGCGAAGCTGGAGGCGCGAAGGGCCGCAATTTTGAAAAGCAGTTTATCTGGCTGGATGAAGGGGTGGCGACCTATTTCGAATCGCTCGCCGACCATGGCAATTATGTAACGCTCGGCGGGTTCGATTCCAAACGAATACAGTTTGCTCGCATCCGGGAGTTGCTTGAAAAATTCCCGATGAAAATGGAAGAGCTTTCTTCGCTCGGTCGAACCGACCTTCAAAAGCACAAAGAAATTTCGCGGATCTACAGCGTCGCCTCAGGCATGACGGACATGCTGATGAACGACGAAAACGGAGCCCACCAACAAGCGTTGGTCAAGTTTCTGACTTTGGTCCACAAAGGGCGATTGAAAGATGGATCCTTCGAAAAAATCATGGGCAAGAAATTCGAAGCATGGGACGAGCGATACCCTGAATTTCTGAAAATCGACTCAACCCACGTGGAAAGATTTCTTTCCAAGCCCGAAACCCGCCGTGAACTGTCGCTGCCGGCGGCTGGTCTGAGACTTCCTGCGTACGAAACGATTGCTCGATGCGGCAATCTTGAATGGCTGGATCTTTCACAAAACACGGTCACACTTCAACAACTGGCGACGCTGAGAAAGTGCACGAAAATCCACCAGTTGATTATGACCAATTGCCAGTTTCAAGAGAATTCACTGTTGGCACTTAGAGTATTTCCTGCGCTCAATGAACTGGACCTAAGTGCGTCAACGGTGCAAGATTTTCAACTTAGAAGTTTTCGGGAGCTGAAGAAACTCAAAACACTTCAGCTAATCGGAACGGCAGTCACTGACCAAGGGATAATGGAGCTGGCCAACATTCCAGGTTTGACGTCGCTTAACGTCACTGGCACACGGGTTACCAACCAAGGTATCGCCAATCTCAAAGCGAGACTGCCAAATCTAAACGTGACGAAATAGAACCAGTGTCGGAATTGCCAAATCAGCTCGATTACATGCCTAATGCGATTCCGAAATTCGCGAATGTGCTTTCCTCGGCGTTCCGGTGGTCAACCCGGGTCGCGTCGTCCAGTCATCAACATGGCCGCAACATAGTTAGTTCGTCGTAGAGCAAAATTCATCCCGTTTCTGGCCAGCTCTATCTGGTTCGGGATCCACGCATCATTCCTGAAGCGATTTCAATTCCACTTAGCAACGGATTGAACTTCGTATCCAGAGGCCGAAACGAACTGCGTTCTACAGTTAGTTGCAGGCAGAATACCCTACCGCTGCCTTCATGCGTATACATAACAACCTGCTGGTTATACGCAATAGATGCCCCTTTAATCCTCAACATTCGATTAATTGATTTAATCGTATCCGGTATCGGAAAGCCGTATTGAATTTGAGGCAAATTAGTTGGAGTGGGGGGAACGTAACCTATCGTTCCGTGGACACAAATCCTTTTTGATTATTAATGACAATGCAAACTTCAAATACACCATCGAGCACCCCTGTGGATATGAGCTTAAGCTCACCCGATTCCACGTCTGTTGAGGTGACGCCAACGGCACGACCAAAAGTCACCAGTCGTTTCTCGCGCCCATCAGATGAGCAGGTTAAGCAATGCAGCATTATGATCGTGGATGACGAAGAATCAGTTGCGCGAACGATCAAAAAACACCTGCAACAAGCTGGTTTTCAAGAATTCCTGCTGATTATCGATGCCAACCGCGCGGTCACCGAGATTCGAAATTACCAGCCAGATTTGGTTTTGCTTGATCTTCGAATGCCACTGAGCGGACTCCAAATTTTGGAAACGTTGCGGCGCGATGAGGATTTGGCACATATCCCGGTTATTATTTTTACGGCTGATACGGGACAGAACATAAAGCTCAAAGCACTCAATCTTGGCGCTGACGATTTTATCACAAAGCCAGTCGATCTTAATGAATTGATTGCTCGTGTCCGAAACACACTTGCCGGAAAAGTGATTCGCGACCAACTTACCAGCTATTCGATGCTGCTTGAGTCCGATGTACTGCTTGATGAATTGACTCAAGTCGCAAATCGACGTGCGTTTGAATATGAATTGCAACGACGATTGATCGAGTGGAAGCGGCAGCGAACTCCGTTGAGCTTGCTGATGATCGACATCGACTATTTCAAGAACGTCAATGATCGCATGGGACACCAAGTGGGTGATCTTGTGCTTCGAGATGTCGCTGAACACTTACAAATGTGCGTCCGTGAAATGGACCTTGTAACGCGTTTCGGTGGTGAAGAATTCGCCATCATTATGCCTAACACGCATTCAGCAGACGCTCAATTGACCAGCGATAGAATTCGCAAATCCATTTCCGAGCGAACCATGCAGTTTGGCGGGAGCCGGATGCAGATCACAGTCAGTATTGGCGTCGCGACGTCGATGAACGGTGATGATCCAAAGATGATCATTTCCCGAGCTGACCAGGCTCTTTACGAATCAAAACACCAAGGGCGAAATCGTACGTGCTACCACAACGGTGCGAAAATCAGCTTGGTAACTGACGTTGAAAAACCTAAATCGCACATCCAAGAGGACTGCGAAACGTTTGACAACAGTGCAACACTTGACACAGACGCCGTGATTTCCGATTTGAAGAAATTGAAAATTCTTGCGATCGACGACGAGCCTTCTACGTCTCTGATGGTTCGCAAGCTGCTTAACAAGAACGGCTTTCAACAAATCCTGACTGAAAATGATTCGACCAAAGCATTTGGTTTGATCAAAGCAGAAATGCCAGATCTCGTGTTGATGGATATTCAAATGCCAGAAATCAATGGCTTGGAAATCTTGCAACTGCTGCGGGACAACCGCCAAACGGAACACGTTCCTGTAATTATTTTGACCTCATCGACTGACGCTGATGTAAAAGTTCAATCGCTCGGTTTGGGAGCAAACGATGTTCTTCACAAACCAGTTCACGAACATGAGCTAATTGCGCGTGTAAAAAATACGCTGCTTGCCAAAGCTCACTTCGACCAGTTGAAATTTTACTCAAGTCGACTTGAGCAAGACGTACGACTGCGTACTGCTGAGCTGATGGCTTCCCGTCGTGAAGCGATTCAATGCTTGGCACGTGCTGCGGAGATTCGCGACGATTCAACCGGTCAGCATATTCTTCGCGTTGGTCGCTACGCTGCCATCATTGCTGAACAACTTGGGTTCGATCCGGAACGTGTGGTTTGGATGGAACACGCGGCTCAACTTCATGACGTCGGCAAAATCGGCGTGCCAGACAATATCTTGAAGAAAGAGGGCAAGCTGACGGATGAAGAATATGAATTCATGAAACAGCATTGCAATTTTGGCTCAAACATCATTCGTGATGCGTCACATGCCGACGAACTTGACGGTCCTTCGCATGTCACACTGGGTTCAAACTTCCTGGATGACTGTAACTCACCGATCATGAAAATGGCCGCTATCGTTGCCGATACTCATCACGAAAAATGGGACGGCTCAGGCTACCCTCGTGCTCTCAAAGGCGAAGCGATTCCGATCGAAGGACGTATCACTGCCATCGCCGATGTGTTTGATGCCCTAAGCACAAAACGCTGTTACAAAGATGCTTTCTCGCTGGATAAATGCTTCCAGATTATTGAAGAAGGTGCGGGTTCTCACTTTGATCCCGCGGTTGTCGCTGCCTTTAATCAGCGTCGACACGATGTGTTGGACGTGTTTTATACCTACAACGAAACTGCTCCACCAAGACCCGAAGTCAAAACGGATGTTCCAGACTGAGCAAGTTTGATTGAAAACCAAAGCGCGATTTTTTGAAGAAATGGAATTCAAAACAAAATCGACTGTTCGTTTTCCCACCGTTGTTGAGAAACAAGCTTCTGCAAGTGATTTTCTTTTGGGGGGTGTTGGGAACTGCTTTCAAACCAAAATCACGAGAGTGATTTGCTGCTTGGCGGAGCGCGTTTTTCTAGACTTATAAATCAATTGGGCTTATGATGTTGAGCAACTAAAAAGTATCGCCCTGAAATGTTAACAACATGCAATTCGCTCGATTCAGAAGCCACTCAGTCAAACAAAGCACGTTAAATTCTCCATCCCAAATTGCATTGGCCAATCGCTCGAACAAGTCCAAATCGCGGCTTGGTTTTACGCTGGTCGAATTGCTTGTTGTCATCGCCATCATTGGTATTCTTGTGGCCATGCTTTTGCCAGCTGTTCAAATGGTTCGCGAATCCGCGCGGCGAACAGAGTGTGCAAACAAGGCTCGCCAATTGGGAATAGCCATTCACGGCTATCATGCTGCGTTTCGGCAATACCCATCCAGTTTCGAAATTGAGCCAGGTTCAATCTTGTCTGGCAACAATGGATCCTGGGGAATTCACGGTCGATTGCTGCCTTTCTTGGAGCAAAGCAACGCAAGCGAATTGGTGGACTTGAATGTTGCTTGGGATGCCCAGAATAACACTGGCGTTCCAACGCTTCGCATCGATGTCTTTCAATGTCCCAGCGAAGTCAACGACATGGTGCGGCTCGATTCATCTGGCCGCGCGAGGGTCTATCCTCAAAACTTTGGCTTTAACATGGGGACCTGGAAAGTCTACGATCCCGTTCGCGCTACTCCTGGCGATGGCCCGTTCTATGTCAACAGCGAAACCACAACAGCGAGTATCCGAGACGGATTGAGCAACACAATTTGTTTAGCGGAAGTCAAAGCGTTCACCAGTTACATTCGCAACACGCCAGACCCGGGTCCCGTTCCACCGAATTCTCCAGACGCATTCATTGGGATGAGCGGAGAATTAAAACTCGGGCCCAGCATTCAACAGAACACTGGTCACACCGAATGGCCAGACGGACGCGTTCACCATTCTGGAATCACAACAACGTTTACGCCCAACACCAAAGTCAATTACGAATATGAAGGTCAGCTTTACGATATTGACTTCAATTCAGTTCAAGAAGGCAAACGCAACGATCAAACGACTTACGCGGCGATTACTTCTCGAAGTTATCACGCTGGTGGAACGGTGAACGTCAACATGCTTGATGGCTCGACGCGTGTTATCAACGACGCGATTGACTTGGAAGTTTGGCGGGCACTAGGAACCGCCGATGGCGGCGAGACGTTTAACGAATAAGCTCTCAACCTCATCACCGAGCCCAACGGCATGGCTCAGCTCCCGTTACGCCAGCGGCGTTAAACTCCAAAGCCCAGCGTCGCGCAGCGCACGTTGGGTTTGCATGGCCCGCACGATCCGAACCCCAATCGGGGTTCTACACGACGACGATTGTTGAACCCCGATTGGGGTTCGCTATGCCTCGCCGATCGTGTCCCAGCGTGCGCTTTGCGACACTGGGCTTTGGAGTTTAACGCCGTTGGCGTAAGACGAGCTGCAGTGATCATCGGTTAGTCCGCGGCGCGTACCGCCTGCGACGACGTTGAGGTTCCGTCCTCGTGGTGGACATGTTCCCGTGCCCTGCACGCTTCGCACGGCACCTGCTTCGGAGCTGGGTGGAGTTTGGCAGTGGCCAAAAAACGCTTGGTTAGACTAAATCCTGCCGCCACCCGTCTTTTGGTACCGCTTCTCACCCTTTTCAGGTGAAAAACGCGATAAACACGGGTTTAGCTAGCGATCTGGTTGGAACCAAGTTCCCTAGTCGTTCGTCTCAACCAAATCAGCTGCGCTTGTGCGAATTTTTTGGTTTGAAGGACCAAATCACAATGTGCCGAATAGTCCGAATACCCGATAACTTTCCTAGCTGAAATAGTGGTTACTTTCCAAGTGGCCTTGGGTTATCGTCGAATGTAACCAAGCAAGAATCGCAATAGCGAGAGATTCAAATGAAGAAAAAAAGAAAACGCCGATCAAGTAAATCATCGCAACACTCATATTCTTCACTTGAGCCGCGTCGTGTGTTGGCAACGTTCATTGTTAACACCGTAGTGGATACGGTTCAAGACGATGGCTTACTCAGTTTGCGTGAAGCCGTCATCGCAGCCAACACGAACCAGGAATTCAATGATGCGCAAGCTGGCGATATCACGGGTGATAGAATTTGGTTTGATCCAGCAATTGCCGGCCAGACGCTTCGATTGACTTCTGGCGAGATAACGATAACCGATGACCTCATGATTCAAGGCGGCATGAACGACATCACAATTGAAGGATCTGGCGCTCGACTGTTCTCCAACGTGAGCAACGAGCGGGTCTTATTCTCACAATTGACGTTTATCGGCGGCCGTTCAACACGAGGCGGTGCGATCTTTGCAGGTGGTAACCCTGGCGGGCGAACCGTCATTAACCAATCAACGTTTGACAACAACGAAGCACTTGTTGAGGGTGGCGGTGCGATCTACAAAGCAACCGGCGACCTGTTCGTTGTCGATACAGTATTCACCAATAACTTGGCGTCAGGCTCCTTCGGCAGTGGTGGTGCGATCTATTCAGAAGACGGTCGGACTTTTATCACACGCGGTTCGATGCTATCCAACTCAGCCAACAGTGGCGGCGGTGCGGTTCAAATTGATGACGGACAGTACTTTACATTCGGCGTGCAGGTCGGAGATGTTGGCCAAGGCAACTTGGCTGGTGAATCTGATGTTCAACCCGCTGACGGTGGCGCGATTCGAGTAAGCGGCAACGCTTTTGTGTCGATCAACGGCGGTGAAATCAGCAACAACCTCGCCGCCCGTAACGGTGGAGGAATTTGGAATGGACCTAACTCATCTGTTTACGTCCGCGCCAACGTCCTGGTCACCGAAAACATCGCCGCAGGGAACTTTACTCAAGACAACGGCGGCGGCGGAATCTTTAACGCCGGCGGGTTTGTCTACGTGACCAACTCCGTTGTTACCCAAAACCAGGCAGCCGGACCACTTGGCCGTGGCGGTGGAATCTATTCAGAATCAGGCGTGCTGCGTCTGACCACTTCACGTGTCAGCAATAATGCGGCGGTTGAAACAGGTGGCGGCGTACAAGTCGATTCAGGATTCGCTTTGTTCGTAACATCGGAACTCAACAGTAACAATGTCGGTGACACATTTACAGCTGGCGCCGGACTCGGTGGAGCCTTACACCTCAGAAATGACGCAGTTGTGGTAGACAATGGTAGTCAGTTCGGAGCCAACCGAGCATCGGAACGAGGTGGAGCAATCTACGGCGAACGTGACTCGCAATTGTTTCTACGCAATGGATCCAGCGTTCGAGACAACACCGCGTTTCGAGCCGGTGCACAGGGCGGCGGAATCTATACCGATGGATTCGTCCAAGTCATCAACTCATTCTTGTTGAGAAACAACTCCTTCATCAGCGGCGGAATCTTTGTTGCTGAAAATGGATTTGCAAGAATCTTCGGTTCGAACTTTAACGGAAATTCGTCAACGACTAATGGCGGTGGAATTTTCAATGACGGATTCGTGCGGGCGACCAATGGCACTTCATTCATCAACAATTTCGTTGAAGTTGATGGCGGAGCCGTGTTTACCAGTTCGCTTGGTGAAACCGTGCTGTCCGAAGACACCATCTTCAGCAACAACAGACCCAACGATTCCAGTAGCTAAGAAACTGTTAACAACAAGCAATAAGTTTCCGGATGTTAGCCTGTTGCTTGGAAACTGATACGCTTTTCACCGCAGTTTCGGCTAATAAAAGCAACCGCACAATACGCGCGTTCGTTGACTATTTCGTGGCTCCGATTCCAAAACTCGGTCGCCTGCCGGATCGTCGCTAAACTATTTTCCTTGGACTTTGGCGAGCCGGTCGCGTTGATTCAAATTGCAAATATTAACGCGATCCTCTTTTTGCGGTGCGAAATGTGGCTTGGCGTTGAAACGGGTGTGCTTGACTTTTGCGGTGGTAAGACAAATAGTACCTATCCGTTCGCCTGACCTGCCCCAACTCCCAATGCAAAGTTCGTCCGATGACACAAACGCCTGATGAATCTCTCTCCATCGAGATCGACGTCACCGAAGTCAAACAGTTACAAGATGAACAAGTCGAATTCCTACTCATCGATTGCCGCGAGCAGGATGAGAATGAGTTCTGCAAAATTGCCGGTTCACAATTAATTCCAATGAACGAAACACCAAATCGTGTTGCCGAACTTGAACCACACCGAGATTCAAGAATCGTCGTTCACTGCCACCACGGTGGCCGCAGCCTTCAGGTAGTTCACTGGCTCCGCAGCCAGGGATTTCAAAAGGCCCAAAACATGTCCGGCGGCATCGATGTGTGGAGCCAACTGATCGACCCCACGATCCCACGCTATTAAAATTCAGCTCGATCCAATTAGCCCCATTCGCTAGCCAAAGCTCTTAGCAAAAATAGTTGCAAAATTTACCTATTGTTTTTTTAGCGCTTTGGAATCGCGTTGAAACGGCATCTCTCTATACTGACGGCGGCATTTAGTGTTACGCCGAAAAAAGTCTGGGATCAAACGATAGCTAGAGGTAACAAATGGTTGATGTGGTTAGAGACCAATCTTGGTTTAGTCGAATAGGGGGGGCAATCAAAGGAGTCATTTTTGGTTGTATTCTGTTTCTCATCGCGATTCCGGTCTTATTCCTAAATGAGGGCCGCGCTGTACGGACTGCCAAGGGGCTGGCAGAAGGCGCTAGCGCAGTTGTCGAAACAAACTCTGAGCACGTTGACCCTTCCAATGAGGGAAAATTCGTCCACCTTACCGGCAAAGCGACGACCGAAGATTCGCTTTCTGATGACTTGTTTGGCATTACCTTTGATGGCATTCGACTTGAACGCCACGTCGAAATGTATCAATGGGTTGAAAACAAATCGACGAAAAAGAAAAAAAAGCTCGGTGGTGGCACGCGACGGGTAACGACTTATAGCTACGATCAAAAATGGAAAAATTCGCTTGTCAACTCGAAGAACTTTCATCAACCAGAAGAACATCAGAATCCGTCGAACATGCCTTACAAGCAGTTCGTGGCTCAGGCATCCGAAGTCTCGCTTGGTGCGTTTAAGCTTTCGAATTCTCTCGTTGACCAAATCTCAAAACCAAGCTCAATAAAATTTGAGTTGGAGCAATTGCCTGAATCTATCGGAACCATTGCAACGATTACCAAAGATGCTCCAGATGGAGGTTGTCGACTCTACATCGCTGGCGAAAACGCACCAGCGGCTCAATCGGCAACAGTAGGAGACGTGCGCATATGGTTTACTGGGACTTCCGAAACGGATGTAAGTGTCATGTCCAAACAAGTTGGAAATTCCTTTGAGCCCTTTCAAACTAACGCTGGCCCTAAACTCAACATGCTCAAGAGCGAAATCGTGAGTGCTGCGTTGATGATCGAAGAAGCTGAAGCCGACAATATCACGCTGACCTGGATTCTGCGAATTCTCGGTATCGCAATGATGTGCGGTGGCCTTGCGATTGCATTTCGACCATTGGCTGTCATAGGCGACGTCGTGCCATTTATCGGTTCGATCGTTGGGTTTGGGACTACTCTGATCTCGATAATCGCAGGCACCGGATTTGCATTTTGTATCATCAGCGTGGCATGGCTATTCTATCGCCCGTTGATCGGAGTACCGTTGCTGGTCGTTGGAATCGGTTTACTTATTTGGGTCACCAGAGTCATGCTCAAGCAACCCAAGCAATTGCCAGGAAAAACTGCCGAAGAGTTGCCTTACGCCCAAGTCATTGATTAACAAAAAATTGATGGCGTGTGGAATCGACTTGCGATTTCAGGGAGCGGATTGGAAAACAAACATAATCCACTAAACTGTTCGGATTCTTGAATCGCAAATCCATTCCAACCTTGGCTCGCAATCAATTGACAGAAGTTAGAAAAATCGGTCGAATCACGAACGCTGAAGTCATTCAGCAATTCCTTTCACTCGACGGCAAACACGTCCTCGATGCGGGTTGCGGGAATTTGGGATTCACACGCGACCTAACAATAATGGGCGCGTCAGTTTTGGCCATTGATCCCGATGCGGTTCAAGCGGAATTGAATCGCAAGGCTGGGCCGGTTGAAAATATTGAGTTCGTCGAAACGGGAGCCGAGAAAATCCCTTGCGGTGACGGCGCGGTCGATGGGATTTTCTTTGCCTATTCGCTTCATCACGTTCCTCAAGAACTGTATCGGCAAGTATTCACAGAAATGTTTCGCGTCCTCAAGCCGGGCGGATTTCTCTACGTCATCGAGCCCACTGATTGCCCGCTTAATGAAGTGATGAGACATTTTCACAACGAAGACGCCGAGCGATTGGCGGCTCAGGACGCACTGCGTGAATTTGCCGTTCCGCGATTCGAATCGTGTGAGATCGTCAGCTACTTCAACTGGACAACTTACGATTCGTTCGAGGACTATGCGCGGCAGTTTGCCAGTAAATCTTTTAACGAGTCCTACTCGGAATCCGATGTGCGTCGTCCAATTGTTGAAGAAACCTTCGAACGGCTTGGTGCGCCCGACTATCGATTCGAAGCCCATAAACAAGTCATGTGCCTCAAAGGTTTGAAGTCGGCATAGTTGCTTGCGACCTAATAAATATATGAAAACTGAAAAAGAGATTACCGCGTCCATCGCGTCGGAACTGAACCTGCCTCACAATCAAGTTCTGTCCGCAATCGACCTGCTAAACGCCGGCAACACAATTCCGTTTATCGCAAGGTATCGCAAAGAAGCCACCCATTCGCTGGATGAGATCGCGCTGCGTGCGATCGAAGACGCTTTGGAGAAAGCCAACACTTTCAATTCGCGTTTGCAAACGATTCTCAAAACCGTCAGCGAGCAAGGTGCTTTGACGGACGCGTTGAAATCCAAATTCGAAAACGCAACCGACATTCGAACGCTGGAAGCGCTTTATCTTCCTTTTAAACCAAAACGTCGAACACGAGCGACAATTGCGCGTGAGAGCGGGCTTGGGCCTTTGGCTGATTTGATTTCGAAACAGGAAAAAATCGGCAAACCCAAATCGTCAGTTTTGAAACCGTTTGTTGATGCTGCAAAAGGCGTGGCCGATAACGAGGCGGCTTTGAAGGGTGCACTCGACATCGTGGCGGAGCAATGGTCGGAAGATCCCGAAACGCGTCAGTGGCTGACCGATCAGGCAATGAAGTTTGGCAAAGTCGTTGCAAAAGTAAAACGCGGAAAGAAGAATGCGGACGGCGCTGAAAAGTTCGAACAGTATTTTGATCGTGCCGAATCGATCAAACGGGTGCCCGGACATCGCGTGCTGGCGATGCTTCGTGGTGCGTCCGAAGGAATTTTAAATGTAGGAATTGAGATCGAAGGCACGCGGGAGCTGTCAGAGCTGAAACGGCGAATGGTTCACAACCGCCAGTTCGAATTCTTTCAGGATTTGCTTGGCTGCGCAGACGATTGTTACCAACGACTGTTGTTACCGGCCGCTGAATCGACCGTCATCGCGCAACTCAAAGAGACCGCCGATGACGAGGCCATTAAGGTGTTCGGGCGAAATTTGCACGAGCTGTTGATGTCCGCTCCGGCAGGACCGCGCGTTACGCTGGGCTTGGATCCAGGTTTTCGAACAGGCTGTAAAGTCGCGATTGTCGATGGCACTGGGCAGTTTATCACCAACACAACGATCTACCCAACGGCTCCGAAAAATGACATCGCGGGGGCGGGTAAAACGATGTTGGACCTTATCAAAAAGCACTCGGTCGAGTTGATCGCAATCGGAAACGGAACTGCTTCGCGAGAGACGGATGCTTTCGTTGGAAACCTGATCAAGGAGAACAAACTCGACGTGACTAAGGTCATGGTAAGTGAATCAGGCGCTTCGATTTACTCGGCCAGTGATGTTGCGGTGAAAGAGTTTCCAGATCTCGACATTACGGTGCGAGGTGCGATCAGCATTGCCAGACGGCTTCAAGATCCGTTGGCTGAATTGGTGAAAACGGATCCAAAATCAATCGGCGTTGGGCAGTACCAACATGATGTCAATCAAACGAAGCTTCGAAAGTGCCTGGACCGCATTGTTCAGTCTTGTGTAAACAATGTTGGCGTGGACTTAAATATGGCCAGTGCCCCATTGCTCTCTTATGTTGCCGGTATCGGACCAAAACTCGCCGAGAATATTGTTGTCTATCGGAACGAAAATGGTCGTTTTGCAAATCGCAATCAGCTTAACTCGGTCGCAAAGCTTGGGAAGAAAGCTTTCCAGCAAGCCGCCGGTTTTTTGAGGATTCGCGGAGGCGAACAACCGCTTGATAATTCTGCCGTCCATCCGGAAAGCTACTCGGTTGCGGTGAAAATGGCAAAAGCGATCAAGTCCGACCTCAAAACGCTGGTCGGTAATCCAACGCTCAGTCAGAAATTAAAGGCGGCTGATTTCGTGACTGATAAATTTGGATTGCCAACGATCGAAGACATCATTGCAGAAGTTGCCAAACCTGGACGTGATCCGCGAAGTGAATTTCGGGTCGTGAAATTCAACGACAAAGTCAACGAAATGAAAGACTTGAAACCCAACATGGTGCTCGAAGGCGTTATCACCAACGTGACTCATTTTGGTGCTTTCGTTGATGTGGGCGTACACCAAGACGCCTTGATTCATATTTCACAACTCTCCAATGAGTTCGTTTCCGACCCCAATGAAGTCGTTTCTGTTGGCGATGTGGTGAAAGTGAAAGTCATGGAGATCGACATTGCAAGGAAGCGGATCTCCGCCACCCGCAAGTTCTAGAGTTAGCCGAACCGTTTTCAACCAGCCATTGTTGCCAAACATTTGATATGGCTTTTTCTGGTATGGTATGAGCTCACATTGCACCACGAACTTTTCGAGTCAAAGACTGTCTTCGTCCAATATGAACTCTCGCGAATTTGCAATCGAAGTTGTCAAAACGCTCCAAGCCGCTGGCTATCAAGCGCTATGGGCAGGCGGATGCGTGCGCGATCAACTCGTCGGGCGAACACCAAAAGACTATGACGTTGCGACCAATGCTACGCCCGATCAAGTGCGGGAAGTATTCGGCAATAAACGAACGCTGGCGATTGGCGCGGCGTTTGGCGTGATTACTGTGCTGGGGCCAAAGACCGCCAGCCCAATCGAAGTCGCCACATTCCGGCGCGACAGCGGTTACTCCGATGGCCGTCGACCGGATTCAATTGAATATACCGACGCGCGCGAGGATGCCATCCGTCGCGATTTTACAATCAACGGAATGTTCTACGATCCAATCAATGATCGCGTGCTCGACTACGTCGGTGGTGAGAAAGATCTGGAAGCAAAACAGATTCGTGCCATTGGAAATCCTCACGAGCGAATCGCGGAGGATAAACTCAGGATGCTGCGCGGGATTCGTTTCGCTTGCACGTTTGGTTTTGAACTTGAACCATTAACGCTGGATGCGATTCAGCAACATGCAAAAGAGATCAGTGCTGTTAGTAACGAGCGAATCGGAACCGAAGTTCGAAAAATGCTTTCCTGTCCAAATCGAACGCTTGCTGTCAAGCTTTTGCGAGAAAGCGAGTTGCTGGGTGAAATCCTGCCTGACGAAGTAACAGGGGAATCGCTTTATGGTGATGAGCGCCAATGGGAGAAAATTCTGAGCTGCATGGAACGGCTTTCGCCAGGTGACTTTGAAACGGCAGCCACAATTCTGCTTGAGCCAATCGTTGCCAAGATCGGTGTTATGCCAATCTTTTTGCAATGGAAGCTTTCCACTGACGAACGAAAATCTATCGAGTGGATTTGCAAACATTGGCAAACGTTAGCCCAATCCGACGAGCTCGCTTGGTCAGTCATTCAGCCACTCTTGCTGAAGCCCGATGTGCTCGGAGCGCTGGCGGTTGCGGAATCACAAAGCGAGGCACCATCGAGTGCGGTTGAGTTTTGTCGCCAGCGGCTGGCGTGGCCAGAGGAACGCCTGAATCCAATTCCGCTTTTGGATGGCAAGGATTTGATTGCGTCTGGTATCGTTCCGGGACCAAAATTCAAATCTGTATTGAATGCGGTTCGAGCTGCGCAGTTGGATGGAGAAATTTCCCAGCCCGATGAAGCGATGGCGATGGCAATGCGATTGATTGAAAGCAGTTGAGCTGGGCGAAGCGAAGAGCTCGCTTGAAAGATGCGCTGATTGCGAGCCTTTTTCCTGCTTATTGTTAAGCCCTGCTTTTCCCTGCCGCTCCCGCTACGACAGCGATAAAAGTGTTCAAAAAACGCCTTGACGTAACGGACATTCCGATTTACTCTGTATTGCAAAGTGATTTATGGAACTGATATGAATATTCATCGCGCACTCTCGGATATTGCTGATATACGAGCCCAATTGGACCGAACGGAGACCTACCAAGGCTTTCGCTCGACCGCCGTTGGGATCTCGGTGTTGGTTCTGGTCGTAGGCGCGTTTGCTGAAAAAGTTTGGGTTCTCCAGCCGGCTGTACAGGTGAGGGAGTACTTAACTGTTTGGCTGTCCGTTGCGTCGATCAGCGCCGTGATTGCGATTGCCGAGATGTTGATTCGTGCAAGAGTAAGCGGCAATCGAATGGTTTGGCAAATGCACTGGGCGCTTGTCCGCCGAGTAGCGCCGAGTTTTATTTTCGGCTTGGTTCTGACAGTGTTGATCGCTTTGAGTGCCGAAAGTCAAATTTCGCAGGTGGAAAATCCCGGATTGGGAACGCCAGTTGGTTTGATGATTGCACTACCTGGGCTTTGGTCGATGATTTACGCGATTGCGTTGTTTTCGTGTCAGCAGCATTTGCCCAAGCAAACTGCGTTGGTTGCGTTGTTTTTCTTCGTAGGCGGAATAGCAATGTTGGTGAACAATTTTATGACGTTCCAATTGGCCGGTTGGCAAATGGTGGCTTTGTTCGGAATCGGACAAGCTTGGTTGGCGTTCGTGTTGTATTGGAATTTGGAGCGGCGACGTGGCGAAGAAAACTAAACCTGTTTCCAACAAGGAAACTCAAGACGCGTTGGAAGGCATCGACCGCGTGTTTCACGAAAAAGCCCGCTTGGGAATCATGACGACCATCATTGGTTTCCCAGACGGCATGAATTTCAATGAGCTGAAAGAACTTTGCAGTTTGACGGACGGCAATCTGAATCGTCATTTGAAAGTCTTAGTCGATACTGGTGTGCTGAGCGTCAAAAAAACTGGCCAAGGACGCAACACAAACAGTCTTTACCGAATCACCCCAAAAGGCCGCCGCGCATTCGAGCGATACCTTTCCGCTTTGGAAACGATCCTGTCGGCAGCGAAACAGCCAACCGCCGAACCCGACAAATCTACCAGACGAGACGATGGGATCTCGCCCGCGCTAGGTTAAGCGCGCGGGCAACTTACAAGAAATTTATTATCTGAACCATGCTCTTTCACTCTGGATTACAGAGTAAATCGACAACTTAAACGAAACATGAACCGGGCACGCGGTTCTAACAATGCTGTTGCGGCATCTGCGAACGTGGTCGAGTCAAAATTGGCTTGACCACGTTTGCTTCATTTAGGTTTCTCTATTTGCACATCGGGTTTTCTGGTCTTAACCTTGCTGCAAAAAATCATAGTGAATATTGTCAAAAATCACGCAGCTTTCGCACCGCAACCCCAGTGAAGTTTAAGCAGAAAAAATTGTTACAATGATTGTGGATTGAAACGACATCGTTGTCACAAAAAATTCACAGCGGCAAAATGAACTCTCACCGAGTAGGCTTAAACGCAATCATGAAATCAATAACACAAACCAATTTTGGTGCGGCGGCGATGATCATCACACTAGTCGCCCTATTGTTCAGCCAGGTTTTGCTGGGCAATTTGACCGGAAACGTTATCGCTGACGACTGGCCACATTGGATGGGACCAACCAACGATGGTGTTTGGAATGAGACGGGAATTCTCGAAAAATTTCCCGAAGGTGGGCCTGAGGTTGTATGGCGGCACGAAATTGGTGCAGGCTACGCAGGGCCGTCGATTGCAGATGGCAAGGTATTCTTGATGGACCGCATCAGCGACGACGGCAAAGGAATCAAAGTTGAAAACGGCATCAAGAAATCGGGCGAGATCCCTGGCGGCGAACGGATCGAGTGTTTGGACTTGAAAACGGGCAAGCCGATTTGGTCGCACTTCTATGACTGCCCCTACAACATCGCTTACCCCACCGGGCCACGGTGTACGCCGACGATCGACGGCGAACATGTTTACATGCTCGGCGCGATGGGGCACTTAAAATGTTTAACCGTTGCAAAGGGGGAAATTGTTTGGGAAAAGTTGCTGACAAAAGAATATGAAGCCAAACCGCCTTTGTGGGGCTACGCGTCACATCCAATTATCGACGGTGAAAACTTGATCGTTCCCGTTGGCGGAAAAGGCTCTGGCATTGTCGCGTTCAACAAGAAAACTGGCAAAGAGATTTGGCGTTCGGTTACGACGACCGACATCGGCTATGCCCCGCTCGTGATTTATGAACCCAAAGACACCGATGGCAAATCAAATGGCGAGCGCCAGATGATCTTCTGGCACGCAACAGGAATTACCGCCGTTAACCCTGCCAATGGTAAAGAGCTTTGGCACACCAAGTTTCCGGAAGAAGTAAATCCATCCGTGGTCACGATTGCCACGCCTATTCTGATCGGCAATCGACTCTTGATTTCCGAATTCTACAAAGGTTCAATTATGCTGGAGTTGGGGTCTAACCCACCAAGCGTGAAAGAAGTTTGGCGCGACAACAAAAAGGACGAACGATTAAAAGACGCTATGAACTCGATGATGGCCACACCGATCGTTAAGGATTCACTGGCTTACGGTGTTGCCTACAACAAGCGTGGCCAAGGGGTTCTTCGCTGTGTTGAACTGGCGACTGGCGACATGAAATGGGCGGATGAAGACTGGCTTGCAGAAAAACCTCAATTATTTGCCAATGGATTCATCACTCCCAACGAAGACAAGGTGTTGATTTTTGACGATCTGGGAGAACTGATCATTGGGAAGTTGTCGCCAACGGGTTTTGAAGAATTAGACCGAGCCAAATTGCTTGAGCCGACTTCTGTGGCAAGCGGACGGGATGTTGTATGGTCTCATCCGGCTTATTCTGACGGTTCAATTGTCGTCCGCAACGACAAAGAAATCATTCGCGTGAACCTGAAAAAGTAAAATGTAGCGCGGACCAGTCCGCACCCCACCAAATAGGAGCGTTTGTTGAAGCTGTCGATGACTTGTGCGGAATGCGGAAAGCAATTCCAAAATATCAAACCAGAGCTCGCCGGAAAAAAAGTCCGTTGCGGGTGTGGTGCGATCAATAGAGTCGGGCAGACTGCAAATACGACTTCGAAAAAGGAAAAACGACAACCAAAAACTTCTTTCGAGGCAACTGCCCTCCCACAGGATCTGCTTCCGCCTGGCTCTCTAAATGTTGATTTACTTGGCGATGAAATGTTGGGGGATGAGTTGATCGGTCGCACGTCTGAGGCTCCCGTTAAAAAGGAAATAGCCAAACGCCAGCAACGCGCGAAAATAAATATCCCCAAGCCATCGCTGGAGAAACATCAACCTGCCGCTGACTCAGAAATTGCCAATCGGAAAGCCACCAAATCCGATTCGACAAAATCAAAGTCAATTTCTCCCAAGCCGACCAAAGCGAAGAAAAAAAAGAAGCATCGACCGCCGGTTCCGGTTGCTCATCCAGTCATTGTCGAAGAAGACAAACCTGTTTTTACCTCAACCTACGATGATCTCGATGCGATTCTTGATGGTGCCGGGGATGCAGCGCCCGTCATGGCTCGGACCGAGGTAAAACCTCACGTTGACAATCCGGACGAGGCGGTCCAAGACCCTGCCGCCGAGCCGGAAGGAAAGGCTTCTTCGCCATTGGGGTTTCTCGCAGGGCTTGGCTCAGCCACGTTGGCGTTTTGGTTTGGAATGTTTGTTTTGTTGTGCCGTTTCCAAATCATCGAAGGTTTTTTGATCAAGACTTTGTGCGCTTCAATCCGTTCAGTCAACGAAGCCAAGTTCGAGCCGGCAGAAATGACGACCTCTTTTTACTACGTGTTCGTTGGATTGGGCTGGGCACTTTGGGTATTCGCAGCGGCGCTTATGATTTTTGCGATCGCACAATTCGCCGACGCGTTTGTCAAATTACTGCTTAATCGAACACTATTCAGCTGGGCTGATGGTTTAACAGCTGCCGCTGCAATCTCATGCGTGTTCGTGATCGTTGCTTTAGTGTTTGCCCATTCCACGTTTGCAAAGCATCACCACCGCAACCTAGCGGAATTCGAACGTGGAAGCGTTGAAGAAGGCGAGCATCTTCCAGCCATTGAACGCTTGCTCGCAGAGTTTGACGGAAAGGCCAGCGACTTTCGGTTATCGATGATCGGCGGAGGATCCGTTCCGATGGTTATTTTTATTCTTGCAATGGTACGCTTGTTTGTGCAAACGTATGAAAAGGAAGAAAAACCTGCTCAAGCCGTGATTTACTGAGGCTTGGTAGAAAGAACATCGCGTTGGCACGCATTCCATCCAATCCATGTTCGCGGTTGCAAAGTCGAGCGGCATGCTCAACCTACGCCCTGCTCTACCATTGCTTTTTCACGGCTCTTACGCCAGGTGCACGTACAATCTTGGCTAACTCTCCATGATCGAGCCAAGCCAATTTACAGTGCGTACAAGTATCGAGGACGATATTGCCAGGCCCGTAGTACGGATGCGATTCCATTTTCTCCCAACATGCTGGGCAGTTAGAAACCAAGTCCATCTCTTTAGGATCAATTGGCTGTGGACGATCGTCTTCACCTTCGTACTCGGCGCGAAGCTCAGTAGCCAACTCTCCCAAGCTCTCGCTTGAAAGTACAAATCCACGACAGTTGTTACAAAAACAAATTTGAGTTTGCCGGCCTTTGACTAACCCGACTTCCAACGGCAAAACGCACTTGGGACATTGAAATGCCGTTTTTTTCCCTTGCGGAATGATTGCGCATTGGGCTGATTCAAGTTCGGTAGCAAAACTGAACGTGTTGCACGCACTGCAGCGGTAATGTGATTGGCCATAAACCGGAAGCATGATCGATTCGCATGACTGACAATTCATTGTGTTGTTCCGCGAGATTAAGGGGTTAAATTCTGAGTTCTAATTCTGTGGTTTACATGTATTGGCTAACCGCTTCGGTAACCTCGACTTTGATTCGCCCAGCAATTCCAACGATCTGCTGCATCATTTGATCGATGGCGTCATCGTCTTTATCTGTTGCAAATTCTTGCATCTTTTTGGCGGGAATCGTGAATACGTCAAAACCAGCCGTGCCACCTGAGCCTTTAAGCCAGTGTGCCAATCGTTCCAATTCTTCATAGCTTTTCTCTTGGACAGCCGTTTCCATTTGAGATATTTTCTCACGCATCCGTCCAACAAAAATTTCTACGATCAAGCGGAAGTCTTCATCGTCCATTGGAAGTGAAGAAACAATTTCTTCTTCAGCAGACGATGCTTCTGCGAGTTGCGCGACCGGACTCTCGTCAGCAATATTTACGACTGTATCACTTACCGATTTGCCGGATTGAACTTCGGCGATGTCGGCGAGAATTTGCGTTTCAACTTGCTCGGTTGGGACAGCCTTCGGAATCACTTTAGTCTCTTCAACTACTTCGGTGACTTTATGAGGAATTGTTTCCGCCAGTTTGTCGTGAAGTCGTTGCGAGCTAATTGGCTTGGCAAGGAACGCCGTGCAGCCGGCCTCCGTACACTTGGCTTCATCTTCTCGCATCGCGTTAGCCGTCAATGCGATTACAGGAACTTCGTCGCCCCGTGATCGCAATGTCCGTGTCGCAGTAAATCCGTCCATGATCGGCATCTGCATATCCATCAAGACGACGTCGTATGAATTCTGTTCACAAAGATCGACGGCGATTTGACCATTCTCGGCGTAATCGACCAACGCACCGGATCGACGCAACAACAGCCCGACAAGTTCGCGATTGGATTCGCCATCGTCGACGACTAGCACTTTAGCGCCAATGAATCCAATACCCTGCTGTGTCTGAACATGAGTCTCGGCAGTTGCTGAACGGTCGATCTCGACCATTGCCACGCCTTCAAGTGAGCCTGGGTCAAGCAGAATTGAAAACACACTTCCTTTGCCTGGTTCACTTGAAACGGTAACAGTACCGCCCATTTTTTCAATAAGCTGCTTACAAATCGCAAGTCCCAAACCAGTACCGCCGAACTTTCGGGTAATGGAGGTGTCGGCTTGGGAGAACGGAGCAAAAATCTTTTCCAACTGGTCGGGTTGCATTCCAATCCCGGTGTCCACTACGTCAATTTGGAGCAAGCCATTGTTCATTTTGGCAACGATTGCCACGCCGCCTTTTTCAGTAAACTTGATCGCGTTACCGACCAAGTTAATCAACGCTTGCTTCATTCTGACTTCATCAACCAGAATCGATTCTGGCACTTTGCCGTCACCGATAAAGTCGAGCATGATCTTCTTTTCCTGAGC
The DNA here is from genome assembly GCA_964448575.1 of uncultured Pirellulaceae bacterium. Taxonomy (GTDB): domain Bacteria; phylum Planctomycetota; class Planctomycetia; order Pirellulales; family Pirellulaceae; genus Mariniblastus. The sequence goes on along the minus strand of CAYUWY010000022.1, from coordinate 63,498 downwards.
TTTAATTTTCAGCACAGAAACAACATGAGCCAACAACCCGGAAGTGGAGCAACGACGTAGCTCGAGTTCCATTTTCCCAGACTCGACCTTTGACAGATCAAGAATGTCGTTAATCAATGAAAGCAGATGTTGACCGCTATTGTGAATCGTTGCCAAATACTTTGTGCGGTTACCTGAATCGTGATGTGCACCTTCACGCAAGACTTCGGTGTATCCAAGAATCGCATTCATTGGCGTACGAATCTCGTGACTCATTCGTGCAAGAAATTCGCTTTTTGCGTGGTTGGCTTCGTCGGCCGCGTTCTTGGCACGAGACAATTCGACTTTGTTTTCTTCAAGTTCACTGATGTCTTCAAACGATGTCAAAACGCCTCGATATTTCCCGTCTGGCCCAAGAATCGGAGATGAATTTGCGACCAGCGTCAATGTTTCGCCATCGGCTGGATTCAACTTCATCAACCAACCAGCCAACGGGCTTTCGCTGGCCATGACTTGTAGCCAAGGCAACGGCGCATCGGAAGCAAATTCTGAATTCGAGTCCCGTGTTGAATCATCGACCAACCAGTCAAACTGATTCGCATCGGCACCAAAAAGTTTATCCGGATGTTTTCCAATCCATTTTGAGAAGGCATCGTTGGCGAGCATGACGCGACCTTTTTTGTCAGTCAAAATCAAGCCTTCAGCCAATGTATTGAGAGCGCCTTTTACGTGTTTCGGAACGGCCTTGGAAGGATCAAGCTGCTTGAGCACGTAACCAAGGAAGAAATAGATCATGAAAAAGCTCAAAGATCCTGTCACAAGAAAGTAACGAACCCAAGGACTTCCAGCCCATGCTTGCCATCCCTTTTGCGCCAGCGGCTTATACAAAACTTCAACCGTTCCCCACTTTTTCTTGCCCAACTGAAGCGGAATTTCTGCGTGGGTCTCAACTAATTTTTCTGGATTTGCGGCCCAATGATATTCATGGTCCCCGACTGAGACGGCTAGTTTGTCGCCGCTACGCCGAACGCCCGCTGAAACAATCGCTTCGTTGCGCTCGGCCAAGCCGTTGAGTAACATTTCCATCTCAGGAATTTGGCGTTTATTTAGGTGAACGGAACATCCAATCGCAATAGCTTCGGTCATCGCTGCCCGACTTTTAAGATTGGCGCCACGCTGATTAGGACCAATTCCGATTGACGAAATGGTGACCATCATGGTGACTATCAAACAAGTCAAGCCAATGGTGATTCGAGTTTTTGCTGTAATAAAATTCATCGTACAAATTGAGATAAAAAGTTTGCGTGTTTGGTGTTGTGTTGAGTTAGCGAATAGGATTGTCAGCCATTGGTGTTGGCGTTATTCCTGCTCGCGATGTAAGTCGTCTTCGCCTTTTTCGATAATTGATTCAAGCGAATCATCATTGTCTTGCTCTTCAATCATCGCGTTGAGGATTGGCAGTGGATCAATGAGTCGCCATGCAGGTAGGTTTGCCATCACGGCCGCCATCACTTGCCCACCTTTGATTAGCCAAACCAAATATCCAACCGTAACGCTCGAAGCGATTGCTGCCGAACTTTGAAAGAGCGCTCGTGGCAAGTTCGCTTCCAATTCCATGCGTTGTTGATTTTGGTCCAAAGCGTTCCAGAACCAACCGGACTTATCCATGAACCTCTGGTCAGTTGCGAAAGAACGGGCAAACAAACGTGCCGCTTCTTCCGAAGAACCACCGCCAAGATTGGCGATCACATCTGCGGTTGTGTCAGACGTTTGAGTTTGGCTTTCTTCCAGAGTGCCTACATCTTCATCGTCGTCTTGAACCGTTACGTTGTTGCCGTATTCAACCCGTTTCGGTTGGATTTCATCGACGCTCTCCGTCATTTGTTCAAGATTGGCAGTAGGCGGTACTGCTTCAATTTCATTCTCTTCTTCGGCATCGGACTCTGTCACTGGCTCAGCAACAGGCGTAGACGGTGCAAAAGCACCTTGCAAAACTGTGACCAACACCGTGGCGGATTCAGTAGCCTCTCCGTCATCAACCAAATAAGTAAATGTATCCACGCCTTGAAAGGAAGGATTCGGAGTGTAGACAAATGAACCATCTGGGTTAATCACAACCGTGCCGTTGGTTGGACCTTCATCAAGTGCAGCAACCAGATTAGCACTGTCAACGTCGAAATCATTAGCTAGAACAGAACCCGTTGCCGATTCGCCAAAACTGGCCTGGAATGAATCGTCTTGAGCAACAGGCGCGTCATTGACCGGGGTGATTTCAATTGCCAATGTTGCAGAGGTTATCGAGTCAAAACCATCGTTGACTTCGAATTGCAAACTATCGGTTGTGGTTTCAGAGCCATTATGCAGGAACCGCACTCGGCCGTTGTCGATATCTTCTTGAGTAAAGACATCAGTCACAACGTTATCGACGGTGACTTCTCCAAAAGCCGCGTCGGTCGTAACCTGATAAGTAACCTGATTGCTGGGCTGCTCAATATCGCTGGTTTGCAAATTCGCAGAAGTCAAAGCAACCGAGCCACCTTCGTTCACAATAAGCGTTGAATTTACATTCAGCACTTCTTCGTCATTGACCGGCAGGACATTGACGGTAAACGATGTGTCAACCGATAAACCAGTTTGGTCGACGGCTTCAACGTTGATAACGGATGATCCATTTTGATCTGGAGTGAATGAAAGCTGAAGCTGGCCAGCCCCATCAATTGTTGCTGTTAAAATCGCAGGATTTGAATTTGAAACGGTGTAAGTCAGCTCAGAATCGAGATCTTCTTGATCGTCGAAAACGGACTGCAAGTCAATCAGTACGTTTGCAGCGTCTTCATTGACGGTCAAATCGCCAATGCCAGTTGTCGTTGGGGCTTCGTCTACGTTGTCAACGGTGACAAAGATCGTCTGAGTGTCCATACCGCCGGCAGCATCAACAACCTGGACAGCAACTTCGTAAACATTGTCCGCGTTATCATCAAGACGCATTTCAGCGTCTGGCGGAGTGACAAAAGCCAACGTCCCAGAATCGCTGATCGTAAAAAACTCGGCGTCCAAACCGCCAACGATATCCCAAGTTGCCGAATCATCGACATCTTGATCCGTGAATTGCAAATCTCCAACCACCGTTTCAAGCTCATCGACACTGAAAGTCGTTCCCACAATTACCGGTGCTTCATTGAGATTGTTAATATCAATCGTGACTGTTGCTGTATCAGTCAAAGCTGGCGTTCCACCGTCGCTTACTAAAACCTCAAGCGTAAACGATGTTGATGTTTCAAAATCCAATTGCGATGTATCAGCAACCGTTATCTGACCGTTGCTATCAATTGCGAATGCACCAACTCCCGTTCCGCCAGTCGCACTAAACGTCAAATCTCCGTTGGTTCCAGCGTCAACATCGCTGCCAAGCACATTGCCAACAACTATTCCATTGGCAGCGTTTTCGTTTACTGCAAATACTTGATCATTTACAACTGGTAGCTCATTGAGGTCATTAAGATCAATCGTGATTGTTGCCGCATCAGTCAAAGTCGGCGTTCCACCATCGCTTACCAATACATCAAGCGTAAATGACGGTGATGTTTCGAAATCCAATTGCGATACATCAGCAACCGTTATCTGGCCGTTGCTGTCAATCGCGAATGCACCGAGTCCAGTTCCGCCGGTCGCACTAAACGTCCGAACTCCATTGACTCCAGCGTCAACATCGTCGTCAAGTACATTGCCAACTACCACTCTATTGGCAGTGTTTTCGTTGACTACAAATGTTTGATCATTTACGACCGGTGCCTCATTGAGATCGTTGAGGTCAATCGTGATCGTTGCCGTGTCAGTCAAACCCGGCGTTCCGCCATCGCTTACCAAAACGTCAAGCGTAAACGACGTCGTTGTTTCAAAGTCCAATTGTGATGTATCAGCAACCGTTATCTGACCGTCACCATCAATCGCAAACGCACCGAACCCAGTTCCGCCAGTCGCACTAAACGTCCGAACTCCATTGACCCCAGCGTCAACATCGTCGTCAAGCACATTGCCAACTACCACTCCATTGGCAGTGTTTTCGTCAACTACAAATGTTTGATCATTTACAACGGGTGCTTCATTGAGATCATTAAGATCAATCGTGATCGTTGCCGTATCAGTCAAAGCCGGCGTTCCACCGTCGCTTACTAAAACGTCAAGCGTAAACGACGTCGTTGTTTCAAAATCCAATTGCGATACATCGGCAACCGTTATCTGACCGTCACCATCAATCGCGAATGCGCCAAGGCCAGTTCCGCCAGTCGCACTAAACGTCAGATCTCCATTGACTCCAGCGTCAACATCGCTGCCAAGCACGTTGCCAACAACTGTCCCATTGGCTGTGTTTTCGTTGACTGCAAACGTTTGGTCGTCTACAACTGGCAACTCATTGAGATCATTAAGATCAATCGTGATCGTTGCAGCATCAGTCAAAGCCGGCGTTCCACCATCGCTTACCAATACCTCAAGAGTAAACGTTGTTGATGTTTCGAAATCCAATTGCGATACATCGGCAACCGTTATCTGGCCGTCACCATCAATCGCAAATGCACCAAGGCCAGTCGCGCTAAACGTCAAGTCTCCGTTGGTTCCAGCATCAACATCGCTGCCAAGCACATTACCAACAACCGTTCCATCGGCCGTGTTTTCGTCAATTGAAAACGTTTGATCATTTACAACTGGCAACTCATTGAGATCATTGAGGTCAATCGTGATCGTTGCCGTGTCGGTCAAAGCCGGTGTTCCACCATCGCTTACCAATACATCAAGCGTAAACGACGTCGTTGTTTCAAAGTCCAATTGCGATACATCCGCAACCGTTATCTGACCGTCACCATCAATCGCAAATGCACCGAGTCCCGTTCCGCCGGTCGCACTAAACGTCAAATCTCCGTTGGCTCCAGCATCAACATCGCTGCCAAGCACGTTGCCAACAACCGTTCCATCGGCCGTGTTTTCGTCAATTGAAAACGTTTGATCATTTACAACTGGCAACTCATTGAGATCATTGAGATCAATCGTAATCGTTGCCGTGTCAGTCAAAGCCGGTGTTCCGCCATCGCTTACCAAAACGTCAAGCGTAAACGACGTCGTTGTTTCAAAGTCCAATTGTGATACATCAGCAACCGTTATCTGACCGGTGCTGTCAATCGCAAACGCACCGAAGCCAGTTCCGCCAGTCGCACTAAATGTCCGAACTCCATTGACTCCAGCGTCAACATCGTCGTCAAGCACATTGCCAACTACCATTCCATTGGCAGTGTTTTCGTCGACTACAAATGTTTGGTCATTTACAACCGGTGCTTCATTGAGATCGTTGAGATTAATCGTGATCGTTGCCGTGTCAGTCAAGGCCGGCGTTCCACCATCGCTTACCGATACCTCAAGCGTAAACGACGGTGATGTTTCAAAATCCAATTGCGATACATCGGCAACCGTTACCTGACCGTTGCTATCAACTGCAAACGCAGTTGATCCCGTTCCACCGGTAAGCAAGTAAGTCAAATCGCCTTCGAGTCCCGCGTCGGGATCTACCGCCGCGATATCTCCAACAACCGTCCCGACGGCGGAGTTCTCATCAATTTCGAATGTCTGATCATTCACGACAGGTGCATCATTCACGCCTGAGAATACTACCGCAGCAAACTCGGGACCGTCCGTCAGACTACCGTCAGATACTGTCAATGAGTAACTCGGCGCGATCTCGTTACCATCATCAACGAACACTACTTCACCAGCGATAACCTGGGCTTGGCTAAACGAAGTGATCGGAACTGCCGGAGAAACACCCAAGGCAAAATGTCCGCCCAAAACGTTTGATGGTGTAAAAACCAAACTTGGATCTGAATGATCCACATCCATTGCGGCAAGATTCGCTGGCGAAAGAACCACTGTCTGTCCTTCGGCAATCGCTAGTTGATTCGAATTAATCACCGGCGCGTCATTGACGTTGTTGACCGTCAGGTTAAACGTCTGAGTAGTCGAACCACCATTGCCATCATCGGCAGTCACTTCGATCGTAATCGTTCCAGTATCGGAATTCGTTGGCGTTCCTGAGAACACGCCAGTATTTGGGTCAAGTGTCAACCAAGCTGGCAATGTTGAGGTACCTGCGACGACCGCCGTGTAATTTAAATTGTCAGTTAAATCGAGATCTGAAAAATTGCCCGATATGTCGCGAGTAAACAGAACATCTTCATCCGTCACGTCGTCCAACAAAGCGGTTGAAGTTGGATCGTCATTGACTCCATTGATGGTGATCGTGACAAGTGCTGAGTCAGTCTGCCCCGTGGAATCTTCAACGACATAGCTAAACGTGTCGGTCGTCGATTCGCCTACTGCCAGATGATCAAACGTGTTTCCTGCATCATAAGTAAAACCACCATCAGCATCGACTGTAACGGTTGCCCCACTTGCGGAGAGGGCGTCATGCGATACCACTGTCAGTTCAGTAACAGCGTCAAAATTGGATCGAATCTGGTCTTCGGTCAGTCTCGAATCGTATAGACGGAAAGCAGCAATTTCTCCTTCGAATTGGTCTGCCGTATCGCCATCAACAAAGAATGATCCATCTGGGCCTCCGAGTGCAAAAGTTTCCCCTAACGCTCCCGCCCATGGGAAAAACGAGGCGTTGGTATGCACAAACCCACTTTGCCCAACACCATCTACAGCCAGTCCGACAAACAGGTCATCAAAACTACTGTCCGAATCGAAATCGATGAAGTCGACAACGGCGGCGACTTGAATGAAAGGCATATCTGGATCTGCTAATTGAGCAGAAATATCAGCAGTGGCAACTCCAACAGCTCCAGGGCCGAAATATTGATACAACCTCAATTCCGTTCCATCCAGCTCAAGAGAAAGTCCTGAGGCAATTAAACCATTCCCTCCTATTTCGAAAATCAACTCTTTACCAACCGCATCGGAAGGTCGAATCCAAAATTCAAAAGTTGCGGGACCAAACTCCACAAGCCCCGGGAGCTCATCGATTCTGTTACTGCTGACTGCGGTAGTGGTTCCATCAAAAACGTATGCCGAGACGACTCCCGGAACGTTATCGACTGTGTCAGAAAGCACTCCATTGGTGAAGTTCAATTCAAAACCAGGCTGATTGGTTATGTCATCCAAAGTCGTCGCAGTGCCACCCAGGTGCGCTTGGTAATCCAAAATTGCACCGGGAACGACACCAGCGATGCGCAAATCGTCGTTGGCCGAAACACCATCTGAAGCGTCAACCGTCAGAACGGAATCTTCATCCGTGGTATAGGAATCTGGTTGCGCAATAAGTCCATCCACAACGCGAGCGTGAGCAGATTCGACTGCCGAACTGAACGATGCAATGCCACCAGAATTTGTTGTATCAACTCCGCTGGTGCCAGGTAGAATTCCATCTGTTTGGTCCCAGGCACGAAAATAGATATTGCCTGAATCGCCTTCAAAATCCACAGGTGGCACAAAACGAATACTGTCTGTTTCGCTTAGAACAACTGCATTGGCGTTATCGACCGGTGGAGTGACTGATTCGAACGCGGTCCAAGTCACACCGCCATCGGTAGAAAACTCCCACCCAACACCATCCAATCCAACAACTGCGATGCCTTCAGCGTCTCCATTGAGATCGGTAATGCGATCGCCGCCATTAGAAGCAATAAGCTCGGCTACCGTATTTCCCGGATTATCAAAATCATTGCTGAGCACCTTCAAAATCAAATCACCCGACGTATCAAACACGGGCGCGTTATTGGAAACTTCAACGTTGGCTGAAAACTCAGAAGTACTTCCGTCAGAGTGCGTGGCGGTCGCGGTAATGAATTCACCAGCCTGAGCCGATACAGAGCTGAGCGTGATATTGAACGTGGCATTGCCTGAACCATCAGTTGTTACCGTTCCTGGCCCAAGATACCGCTCCGCTTCTCCATGATTTGATCCGTCAGCGGACAGGCTCGCGTAAAAGTCAAGTATAAAAGTGGTGTTTGGCTCGCTGTTTATTGAACCGGTTAGATGCAAATCGCTTCCGTCAAATGTTACCTGAGAGAGAACCGGATAGTTCTGAAGCCGATTGGGTCCGTCATCAATGTCATTGGCGTCGTTGGCGGTAACGCCTTCGGCTGAAAGATCAATTCCCAGTAGACCATTGTTGTAGATTAAGTTGCCGCGAATCGAGTTCCCGTGTCCGGTACCTGCCCCAAAACTAGTAAAGGAGATCCCGTGATTGGTGTTATTGGCAATCACATTGCCTTCACTTGGGCTTTCACCACCAATAATTGAATCGACTACGTCGTTAGCAAGAAATATTCCATCGGCTCCGTTTCCTAGATCAATCGTGGCGCTAACATCTGTCCCGATAAAGTTGCCCTGGATAACGGTTCCGCTGGCCGACGATCCGTCAATCGAAATTCCTACAAAGCCGTTTGCTCCAATAACATTGCCTTCTCCCGCAGCCGTTCCTCCAATTTGAATGCCCGTCGTAGATTGAGCAGCGATCCGGAACCCTGTGCCGTCGTTACCGATGCCTGAAATGCCATCAGCACTTACGCCAACTAAGTTGCCTTGGACTGTAACGTCATTCACCTGAACGCCATCAAACCGAATTCCATCAGCTTGGTTTCCTGACACAACATTGTCGATAATTTGTAACCCGTCGAATTCAACGGCCTGAACGCCGAATCCGCCATTGCCAATATCAACGAGGCCAGTTGCATCCACACCGACATAGTTGTTCTCAACAACATTTCCGGTCAGAACGATGTCGTGCAATAACAAAACACCATGATCTTGATTGCCGGATATGATGTTTCGATCACCGACGTCGCTCCCACCAATCAGAGTGTTACTGGAACGTGTAAAAATACCGATGCCGCCATTGCCAGCATCCAACGTTCCCGAGACGTCAGTTCCAATGAAGTTTCCTTGAATTGTTACGTCATCCACGCCTTCGTTTATAAAGACACCGTGGCTTCCAAATTCATTGATTGCAACTCCTCGAAGCGTTGACCCACCGGAGTCCCCGCTAAAGAAGAAACCAAAATTGCCGTCTGCCGCCGTACTCGTGAACTCAATTCTCAAATTCGCATCGTCACCGACGGCCAGTGTATTTTCGCTTGCTCCCGATTGTGAGTATCCGTCAATGAAAACGGCATCGGTGACGACTAATTGAGGGAGGGTATTATCAATATCGAAACGGAACCAACTGTGGGGGGTGTAGGCGTAATCCGGATCAAAATCGGTGATTGACCCATCGTCCAATGTTGTGGTCGCGACCAACGAAAGCGAATTGGGGATTCCGTCATCTCTGTAGTAGTAGTGCCCCGCATCATCGTCAGCGATATTGAACAAGATCGTATCAGGAATTCCCTCTCCGTTGACTGAATTGTTAGTCGCCTCCAATGCTTCACGGAATGAAATCAATCCGTCAGCACCTCTGTTAGCCAACAACGCATCCGTTGAACTCGTGTCTCCGTCTACTAAATCCGCTGTCGTATCAACAGTTAATGTTGATGCCACAGGAGTGACGCTATTAACAAAAGACAAACTTTCCAGGGTCTCACCGTTGGTCGTCAATCCAACATCATTTCCCTCAAACAGGAGGGTTGCATCAGCTATTGACGGGCCGTTTGGTGCAGCTTGGACAACATCCAAAACAAAGATGTCATGTGGCGCAACGGACAAATCATCAGTTCCGACCGTCTCCGAGCCATCCAAGATGAGAAGAATTGAACCCTGATTGAGGGTTGTTCCACCAATTTCGATCGTATTTTCCAGAAGTTCAACACCCTGAATTCTTTCGTTATCAATCCCTATACCAGGTGAGCTGCCGTTCAGGAATAAAACTTCGTCGTTGGTACTGGTAGTTGAAGTCGCCCCGATTGATGTAGTTTCAACTGAAACTACATAGAGGTTGTCTCGGACAGCCGATCCCGAATGGCTTGCCAACAATGTGCCAGCCTCTAGTTCGACGCCGGCGACAGTGGTTGTTTTCTCAACCAGCGTGAACCCGCGAATATTGAAAGTGTTTGTCGCGTTGTGTACCGCTTCGTCAAGAAACAGTGAATACGTTCCGCTTGTGTAGTCGTTTGCGGCATCCGGTCTAAACAAAACGATATCGTGTTCATCCGCAATAAAGCTGCCAAAGTCGTGTTCTGACTTAATTGAGATTAACAAATCTCCCTGAAACAAAGTCGAATCACCAACTTCAACTGAATCCAAATTGACGACGTGCATTCCTGCGACACCAACAGGTGGTGAAAATCCAACAATCTCGAATGTGCCAGTCGTTGTGTCAGAAGTTGGCTCAAACTGCAAATTCGGGTCGCCAAATTGCACCACATCCCTGCCTGACCAAGTCACACCATTGATGTCGATGCCGTTGCCTACAGTGGAAGTCCAAAGCGCCGGAACGCCGCCGACTGCGTCGATTGTCAGCGTCTGGCTCCAGTTTTCTTGAATTGCAGCGGATACGATTACTTCGGTTGTAAGCTCACCGATTACGTACTCCAGGTTCCAGTCACCGTCGAGTGCATCGTGCCCAGTCAAGTCACTGCTGGCAGCAATGTCTGCATTGGTCAATTCTGCCAACGAATCGGCAAAATCAATTCCGACTTGAGTCTCGGTCAATTCGCAACCGTAAAACAACAGGTCAGCACCATCCGCAAGTGAATTTGCCCAGCCGCTAATTTGGTCTTGATATTGCGACAACGTTTCGGAGTTCAGTCGCGTGTTCCCCAAAAGCAATTCGCCATCGCCACCGTGGGTAACAAAATGTACGGCGTGAATGTTGGTGTACTGGGCCAACGTATTGGTGATCTTCTCAATTCCGTTTTGCTCGGAATCCAAGATAATGATTTCTGTGTTGCGGCTGGAATCCGTGGAGATCGAGTCAATCAACTCCTGATATCCCTCAACATTCTCGCTCACAAACACGATCTCTCTCGAAGACGCGTCTTGGCTCAACAACCCGTTCTCTGCCGCAACTAAATCATCTAGCGCGACAAGCTCAGCAAAACTCTCGTCCGCTGTCCGATTACTCCAGTCCAATGCGGGTGCATTTTCGAAATCCGTTTCACTCGCCTCCACCTCAAAGCCTTGGTTGATTTCTGGCTCAACCGTGCCAACATCAAGTGGCACCGCACTATAAAGAACTCGTGGTTCCAGTTCCGCGCACGAGATACCAGGGCTAGTAGTATCCGAACCACTTTCTTGAGCCTTTCGAAGCAAGAAAAAGTCAGTCAGTTGTTTGTGCAGTTTTGAAAACATTGAGAGTTAACGTGCTATTCACGAATTTTTGTTAGTTCCATATGACGTTAAAAAGTAGCTTTTCCCTGAGGCCAAACTGCAAAAAAGATGGAATTCCGCCAATACTTGATTCCCTAATAATCGGTACAACCCAACGACTAGTCGCTGTGGCAGAAGCTATTGGGCAAGAATAGGGCGTTTTGAAGTCGCCGCGCAACGCTCTCTGAAAAAACGTCTGCAATAGTGGCCCGCAGCAGCAAGGGGACGAAACAGCTCGAACACCGATTCCTCCGTTACGCGTCGGGTTTCCATTTTGGTGACCCAACCCAAAACAACTGCCGCTTTGGAAACCGACGGGTTAGCGAGGGAGCAGCAAGTGTGGATATCACCCAAACGACCTAGATGGCTAATAGCGATAATGGCTTTCTGCTTGCCTTTTTGCTTGCTGAATCAAGCAATAAAAATGCGCGAAGTAGCGCAAACTTGGTTGATCAGGTATCGCTCGTGGAATTCAAAACCCTGCTTCAAAACAGCCCAATGGCATGTCGCAAATTCAAGGCTGTTGATTTGCCGCAAGTACTTGCCTCAGTGTTGGTTGAACAAATAAATCCAACAGAGTCCCGATCGCTTTCATAGCCGTTTCCGCATTCAAGCGACGTTGCAATAACTTGTGGCTATCGAATTTTGGATATCAAAAAACAATGCGTTTTAAACTGACAGCAACCAAGTCGTGTTTGATATCAAACTTATTGGAACTCCAAGTATCTTTTTGGCGTCGGTGAATGGATCGGTTCTGCGTTACACTGGGCTCGGTCTTTTTATTGCAAGAAGCCAAGAATCAAGCAGTCAAGAAAGGGAGTTTGGGCGATGATCAACTTTTCCAAAACAAACAAGTCTCGAAAGCAATTCCGAAGCCGCAAAAAAACGGCCTTTCAATTCGAGAAGCTCGAACCCAAACGTTACCTTACCAGTGTTGGTTGGGATGGCGCAGGTCAAGGAAGCGCCGAATTGACATACTATTTGGGCGATGCTCCAGCTCAAATCGGTCAAGAAACATTTGAGAACACAATCAGAGAAGCACTCGACGTTTGGGCAGAAGTCGTTGATGTTACATTTACCGAAACGTCAACACCTGGACTAAACGACTCGTTGGATATCACGTTTGCTTCGCTGGACGGAAGCGGCGGAACGTTAGCCCAAGCCTTTTTCCCTGATGATATCAATCCAGCCAGAGTCGCTGGGGACATTCAATTTGACTTGGCGGAAAGCTGGGAAGTCGGCAACGCTCAGGGCTCACGTGCATCAGACTTACTCTTCGTCGCCGTACATGAAATTGGCCATTCACTTGGTCTTGGACATTCCCATGATGCCAACTCAGTTTTGAGTTCGACGGTATCACCCAACCAGCAATTTACTGGATTGGCAGCTGGCGATCGCGCGGCGGCATTGGCTCTTTATGCTCCAGCTGAAAGCATCACTCCGACAGTAACTCCCCCTTCGACAACGCCTTTAACACCCACCACCACACCAGAGGTTGACCAGCCAACTGCCGATCCCCATGGGCATGAAGACGAAGATGCCCCAGAGCATGGTCATGATGAAGAAGAAACTACAGAGCCAGACTTAAACGACAACAACGACCAAGACGAAAAACGTAATCGGTTTCGTCGTTTGCTTCAAAATCGTTTTCGCCGAATAAGTAGCTTTATCAATCGTTTTTACCAGCGATTTACTCCATCAACGACACAAGTTGATTCACCAACAGTTGAAACTCAAACTGGAGATACGGACTCATTTCGTCCACGCGTGGTTTTTCAAGTGAAGTTCTTTCGGTTTTTCCGGTAGAGAGACTGGATTTGCACGATGCTGATTCTCGAAACGTGCATTTGAAAATTCGTCTTATTTAGCTTCGCACTTTGGCTATCGCAATTCCTGCTAAGCTGAGCTAGAACAAGTTTTTGCAACTTGGTTGACGCTTAATAGACCTTCAGGATCATCTCAGTGCGTATTGGAATTGTCGGAACCGGAATCGCGGGCTTAACCGCTGCTTGGGAACTGCGCCGAGCAGGTGTCAGCGTGACCGTTTTCGAAAAACAAAATACGCTGGGGATGGATGCGCATTCGGCCAGTTTTGATTTGGGCAAAAACAATTTAGACAAAGTCGAAGTTCGAGCGGACGTTCCTTCTCGGATGTTCAACTCCGCTTTATGGCCTAATCTTTTTAAGCTTTACCAAACGATCGGAGTTGAGACTTGTTTGGTCGATCCCTCCAAATCATTTTCAAACCTCGATCAGCCAGCGTTGCTTCGAATCAAAAAGTCGCTTGTCCCTACTGCCGCGGCTAGTTTATTACTCAAACCGGCGGCTCGACAGATATTCAAAGACATCGCGCGAATGATGAGCGCAGCGCCAGAATATCTCGCATCTAAACATGCGAAATCGAATCAACACGACCAAACGATGGGAGAGTATCTCGCGTCCAACCAATACTCGCCGGCTTTCATTCATCAGTTCCTCTACCCTGCCCTCTCATCAACCGTTTGCACTTGCTCGTACCCCAGCCTCGACTCGTATCCCGCAACCACATTGTTGTCAGCAATGTTGAATTTGACGGCACCCGACTGTTTGCTGCGAACGCGAAACGGAACGCGGGACGTGGTGAATCGGCTGATGGGACACGTCCAAGAGGCCAACCAAACTCAACCAGCGATTGACGTTCGATTGAGTACCGCTGTCCGGTCGGCTCAACAATCAAAAGACACCGTTACGGTTGAAACGGATTCAGGAATGATGCATCACTTCGATCATTTGGTTGTCGCAACGCAGGCAAACGCCGCAATGCGAATCGTTGATGATCTATCGGCGGCAGAACAAAACGGACTCGGCTCCTTCCGATACGAAAACGTGGCGGTTGTCGTTCATACCGATCCGTCGTTAATGCCTGTTCGAAAAAAAGACTGGTGTACGTTCAACATGGTCAGCGATGAATCAAATTCTTCCGCGATGTGTTCGATTTGGATGAACAAGTTTTACCCTGAGTGGCAAATTGAAAATGGGCGACCGGTTTTTCAGACGATCATGCCAATCAAACAACCGCGCGAGGAAGCGATAATTTGCCAATCCGCAATGCAGCGGCCTGTTGTTGACAAAGAATCGGTCAAAGGAATTGAATTGCTTGACCAATGTCGTCGGCAACTTGATCGCCGAATTTGGTTTTGTGGATCTTACGCCAGTCCCGGCATTCCCCTGCTGGAAAGCGGCGTTGTTTCCAGTCAAAATACCGTCTCGCAAATTATGGCCCGACAAGAACGGACTTCACCCAACACAGCGACGGTCTAACTTAAGATTCCGGCGGCGAGACATAACGAAACGATGGACGATTGGTACTCGATTGGCGGATTCAATGACCCGATGAGCAGTTTGTCTCATCTCGTTGGAACTGTTGTCTTTTTTGTTTTCTCAATGTTTCTTTTGCGCAGCGCCTGGCACTCGCGACACAAATTCTGGTTCTGTTTTCAGTTCGCTTTGGCAACACTATTCATGTTGTCGATGAGTTTCGTCTTTCACATGATGGCAGTCGGCGGAACCGCGCGAGACGTGATGCTGCGTTTGGATGTGGCATCCATTTTCGTGTTGATCGCAAGTACCTTTACCGTCATTCACGGCATGTTATTCGTGGGGTGCAAACGCTGGATGATTCCTGCGATCTTGTGGCTGATCGTCGTTGTGGGCGTAACGCTGAGGACGATTTTCTTTCATAGTATTCCGTCAGTTTTAGGCGATGGGATTTTCTTGCTGATGGGCTGGATGGGCGCTTTGTCGGCGTATCACATTTGGGAAGTGTTTGGCCTTGCGGGAGTGAAACCTGTGTTGATGGGCGGATTGTTCTATACGATCGGCGCTTTGATTAACGTGATCGGATGGCCAATTTTTATCCCAAAAGTCTGGGGGCCACACGAGACATTCCATTTGCTTGTGCTGGCTGGCCTCGGCACCCACTGGGCTTTTGTCTGGGCGATCGCCGACGGTTCATTCCATCGGCGGGTCAATCTGTCTACCTGAATTAAGGATGCAGTTGATCAAAAAAAACGACAGGCCATCTCATTGATGACCTGCCGTTTCGATTCAAAGCGTTCAATTAAGCATTCGATATTCAAAGCGATTGAGCACTTTGCCATTAACGACGCAAACTGTCGCCCGTTCGTTTGCGGTGCGACTTAATCTGCTGATGCGTATTGGGAAGATGCTCGTAGTCAACGGACTCGCCAATGGTAAGGACTTCCCAACCGTCTTCCCACTGATCATTGGCGTCTTTGAGCCGAACGACCTGGCTTGGTTTTGCGAATTGAATTGGCAAATAGGTCACCATGTGCGCACTTCGATCGTTGCCAAGCTCACGCCGGAGACCGCATTGTCGATATACATTTCGTTTTTTCATCGTAGGTTCCTTTCGTAGCTTGGAATGCCGTTTTTGGGGTGTTAAACGATATTTGTCATCAGGGAGACAAAGCCATTACAAGCAGGTTCACGACGTATTTCCAACGAAGCGATATTTTTTGTCACCTGAATCAACTGAAAGCACATTTAGTTAGTGAGCGGTTCGTGAAACTCAGCAAGTGTCGCAAGGCCGTGGATGCGTACCCGTGGTAAAATCGGAATTGAATCAAACGAAATCGAGACCATGCACCAGAAACCAATCCAGGAAATCGTGAGCGCGTTTCAAGCCGGGAGCCGAGAGGCTTTCGCTGAATTGGTGCGTCACTATCAAAATCTGGTGACATCGATTGCTTACGCGCACACTGGTGACTTGCAACGATCCGAAGACATCGCACAGCAAACTTTTATCGTGGCTTGGCAAAAGCAAAATGAAAACGTCGAACCCGATCGGTTTGGAGCATGGCTGCGCGGGATCGCAAATAACTTGGCCCGAAATGAAAACCGGTTGAAGGAAAACGTAAGGCAAAAGGCTGCGGTTTCTCTAAAAGATCGCCATGCGACGACCGCCGGTTCGAATCCCGAATCCGAAACGTCGCGGCGAGAACAAAGTGAATTGCTCTGGGCAACGCTGGACAAAATCCCATTGGAATATCGCGAGCCTTTGGTGCTGTTTTACCGCAGCGATAAATCGGTTGCCGAAGTCGCCGAGCTAATGGACTTGAGCCAATCGGCGGTCAAGCAAAGATTGAAACGTGGCCGGGCGATGGTCAAGCATGAAATCGAATTGATGGTTGATGAGTTTCTCTCAGAAACACGGCCGTCGAAAAAATTTGCTTCTATTGTCGTCGCCGCGCTACCAGCCGTGGGAGCCAAAGCAGGACTGGCGGCTTTCAAAACCGGCACGGCTGCAAAAACCGCCGCCACGATCGGCGGTGGAAAAATAATCGGCGGAAAAGTCACCACCGCAGCGACCGCTGGCGCTGCAACCACACTGTCGATTGCTGGACTGATCGCAATCGCCGGAAGTGCGTTTGGATTTCTGGTTGGACTGGGCGTCGCATGGATGCGAACCAAAAAAACAATCGAACGTTCGACGTCCGAAGACGAAAAACACCTTCACTGGCAATCATTTTCGGCAATGTCTTGGGCCGTGACTTTGTTTTCAGCACTCATCGTCTGCATCTCAATGTATCAATTTATTCATGGCCTCCTTTTGGGATTGGTCGCTGTATTGTTTGCGCAATGGTGCACAATACATCCGCTGAAGAAAGAACTGAAACTGCGAAAACTCTATCAAATCCATGGCCTTCCTGATCATCTCAAAGGAAATCCCCAAGTGCGCATGTTTCCAAAAATGGGAACCAACGCTCAAGGCGGATTGATTGGCGGGCTGGTGGGTTGTTGGCTGTGGCTGTTGGGGCTACTAATGATCGGTTCGTTTCAACACTGGTCGATCTTTCTCTTTTTCGTCGTGGGAGTCGGAATTTTTTCATGGTTGCTCGCAGTTGCTTCACGGGAACCAGAAGAGCAAATGACATTCGCAGATGAACTGCGAGCTCATGGCGAATTTGGCTGGAAATCCATTTTGATTGAAGCAGGTTTTTGTGCAGTTATTCTGCTGACACTTTCGATCGCAAAAGCAGTTCAACTGGAGTATGACTGGGAGCGACTTGCAGAAGTTTTACAAACTCCACAGCGATCGTTTTGGGTGTTTTACCTTGTCTGCCCATACTTGATTTTGCTCGGCTTTTTCCTGCGCTGGGTAGTTTATACCAAAGCGAAAATCGCCGAAGAGGAAGAGGCGATCGGATGGGATCTGGGCAACGGCGAAATCGTTTTCACACACCCGGACGACGAGCTTGCACAAAAAAGACGGGCTGAGAAAAGTCGGCATCGTAACGGTCAATGAACTTTTGCAAGAAGACTAAACTCTTACGTTACTCCGTAATATCTTTCTCGCCTTTGCCTGCGGGTTTCACCAAGAGCCTTAATTTACTGAGGCTATCGAGGTTTTCTTTATCAAATAGCGATTTATCAAGCTCTTGGTTGAATGAAATCCAGTGAAACTCGACTTCTCTGTTCAGAATAAAAACGTGCCGAACTCCATCTTCAAGCCTGCTCTGCGACAGGTCCTCGACGATGTTTTTCGGGACCATTACTCCATCAGCGTTGCCCCATTGATATTTGAATCGAGAAATCATTCCACGTTTGCCATCAAACACTCCATCATATTTGACACGCGTTGGGACAAGCCACTCGTTGTCAATCTTGTAACTGTTTTCAGCGGTGTAATCGCCAAGGTCCGGGATTTTTTTCGAATACTTTAGCACTGTAGAGTCGCCATCGGCCCGAATTGATTTAATCCCATCTCCAGTTATCCGTCTCTTATACATCAATTCCAACTGTTCGTATGGAATGCTGACACCGAACTCATTGATACCAAGACTTCGTAGATCAGGAATACCGTACCTTTCTTTAAGTCTCTGAACCATCTCCCGTTTGTTTCCCTTTAGTGTAGTTGTTGGTTCTGGAAACCATCGTGAGTAGCTCGCGTCTCTATCGAGTATTAGACCCTTCACAACGCCGGTTTTCGCTTGAAGCTTTTCCCCTTCGACTTCCGGGTTGGGCTTGATAACAAAGCCATCTGAAACAGAGGCGAAAAAGTACTTGTCTTGTTCGTAGTCGAACGCCAAACGCATGAGATAAGTCTTTTCTGCAACCATTGCGTTTTCGGCGCCAACCGATTTCTCTGAATCAAACGATTCCGTTACTTTGATTAAGACGTCACCTTTTTCCCACGCTTGGATGTTGGAAAAAAATGCGTCAAAATAACTTCCTGCTGTGTAACCCTTTTCAAATTGCTCTTGAGCACGTAATTCCTCTCCCTTTTCAAATTGAATTAAGATGGTAAAGCAAATGGTCAGCAAAATTTTACTATACATTTCGTCTCCAACTGAAAAGAAAGCGATCGTCTAGTTCGCCAATGAAAAAACCAGCCAATTCTAGCTGGTAGCAATTTTTAGACTCCAAACAATTTCATGTGATCACGGAACAACGATGCAAGGTGCTCCACCCCAACTGGAAACCATTTTCGAACCACAATCATCACTCCTTGCATCCCCCACTAGGAATAGCCCGCGTCAAAAACAAAACAAACACTGCATAACAAAGAAATTAGACTAACTAGTTTTCCAAAAAAACGCCCGAAGACGAAACAGTCGACAGAGACCCCTTGTACGCCAGCGTCCAGTTGACTGGAAAATTCTCCGGGAACTCTCCTTTACCTTCCTTGGCACTTTCAGGTAGCTCAAAAGCAATTTTGACCCGATAGATATTGCCTGCTATTTTCTTGATTTTCAGTTTTGACGAGAGTTCTGTATTGATTGTGCCTCGAAGCGTGAATCCTAGATCTTCATTCTTTTTCTTCTCTTCTTGCTTCTCAAGGTTGAGGCGAATCATCACATTACTTTCAAGAATTCGTGGATTGTCTTTGTTCCTCGCAAACCGCAGAACGCGGGGGCTAATCGTTATATCTTGTTCTAAATTGACTGACAGGAACGAATTGGAAACAGAACCACTCAGCTTGTCTTTAATTCGAATTTCGCCACCAATGGCTCCGCCTTCAAGAGCTGTTTTTGGCGCGATAACTTCGACGTATGTTTTTCCCTTGTCCTGTTTTATTTCAAACGCAAGATCGCGAAGCGAATCGTCAAATGTTAACTCGAGGTTCGCTCGATCAATCGGTTTCGTAAACGTAATGGGCAGCAACAGTGACTTCAATTCTTCTGACTTGTTTAGGTGTAGTTCACTTATTGAGTTGTCAAATTTTAGAAAATTCTCGGCGGTGTATATGATGGATATCCCAGTGTTACATCCTAATTCTCGCCCCGCCCTGTCTTTCGAGAGAGTGATTGCAGATTTGACAATTGGTGAGAGGTTTCCAGAGGAAGTTTGTAGCCTAAGCTTGAAAACGGTGGTCTCTTTTGGAGGTATCGTTTTTCGTGATGAATCAAATCCAACACAGCTACAATTAACGGTGGACTTTTCAAACTCGATAGCTTGGTCAAATGGATTCTCAAGGCTAAAAACAACCGCAACCGACTCCCCCTGTGGCAGCATGCCGAGGTCAATCTCGGCGCGGTAAGTCGTCGCCCCTACTTTCACCAGTTCCGCCTTGGCCGTAACCGTCAAGTCAGGCTCATCAGCGATACTGGCAGTTGCGAAACACGAGAGCAGACTAGCGACGAACACCTTCACAGGAAGTTTGGATCGCAGGAAGTTCATTGTTGTTTCCTTAAATCGTGATATAGAAAGTGAAAGAAAAGGAGGTAGACAAATCCTAGCGATTGAGCTTGGAATGCAAAGCAATTCTGAAAAAAACTCTAAAGTTTCGTTCCCCTTTGTAGAGAAAAGGTGTCAAGTGTCACTATCAAAATCTGGTGACATCGATTGCTCACGCGCACCGGTGACTTGCAACGATCCGAAGACATCGCACAGCAAACTTTTATCGTGGCTTGGCAAAAGCAAAATGAAAACGTCGAGCCCGATCGGTTTGGAGCATGGCTGCGCGGGATCGCGAATAACTTGGGCCCGGAATGGAAACCGGTTGCTTGGATAACGGCGAAATCGTTTTCACACACCCGAACGACGAGATTGCACAAAAAAAGACGGGCTGAGAAAACTCCCAACCCGCCTGAATTTTTTAACGTCGTCACATTACATGATCGAGAAGTAGTTATCACATGCAAAGTCAAGTGACTCTTTGGTAATTTCCAATGGACGCTTCAGGTACTTGCAGTAGTTGGTTACCTGAAGCAACAAGTCACGTGGGTGACAGTTTCGCAACGGGCGATTGGTAGGCAAGTAATGCTCTTGGATCAAATACTGGATTAGCTCTGGCTTCCATTCAAACTTGTAAATCTTGCACATAATCTGGAAGAGCTTTACAAAGTTTTCGACCGAAGGGTTAGGCACTTCGATCTTGTAAGGAATACGACGAAGGAACGCGTCGTCGACAAGATCTTTAGGTTCAAGGTTGGTTGAGAAAACAACCAACTGATCAAATGGAACCTGGATCTTCTTACCATTACTTGTGTTCAAAAAGTCATAACGCTTTTCCAAAGGAACAATCCAACGGTTAAGCAATTCGTCAACGGACATGCGTTGACGGCCAAAGTCATCAATCAACAACAGGCCTGTGTTGCTTTTCATTTGCACAGGGGCTTCACTGATTCCGGTCTGTGGGTTGTATTGGATCTCAAGGTGCTCCATTGTCAATTCACCACCGACAACGATAGTCGGACGCTTGATGCGAACCCAACGCTTGTCGAAGGTTGCGTCTGCGAGCAAACCTTCGCCTTGGTCTGGAGGACATTCTTCGTGACTCATCGGATCGAACACACGAACAATATCGCGGTCCATTGAGATGGCTTTTGGGATCCAAACGTACTTACCAAACGCGGCTGTAATACGCTCGGCGATACTTGTTTTTCCGTTTCCTGGAAAACCGAATAAAAACATACCGCGGCCACTGTTAACGGCAGGACCAAGCTTGACCATCATTTGCGGGTCAATCAAAAGATCCGAAAACGCACGGGCCAAATCTTCTTCACCTGGGTTTTGGTCGTTAATGGTTTGTGCATTGACGCTGCCAACATAGTCGTCGAACGAAACCGGAGCTGCACCGAAGTATGAACAATAGTCGGTGTACTTTGTGGCACGGGCACGACCAGATTCTGTCAATTTACAGATGTAGTCGTTCATCGCAGCCTGGTCGGCGTAACCAAGCACTTGCTCTTGTTTCAAGTGAACGACTTGTTCTTCGACAAGTTTAAATGGCATTCCGATTTGGTTGCTGATATCGCGAATTGAAGCTTCACCTTTTGCCATCAAGAACTTACAGATCAGCTCTTCCATCATCGCAGTCGAGACTCTTGATTCACGAAGCGTACGTGGCTCTTTTGGGAAAAAGCTTCCATCAGGTGCACGATGCTCTAGAGGTTGCTTTAGATCGTTTGGGTCCGAGGCAGGTGCATCTTCAGCACCACCAGCGAGGCCATTGATTCGATTTAGAAGAGCGTCGATGTTTGCAGGGGAATCGGTTGGAGTTTCCATCGTCTTTTTTCCGTGATTGTTTCCGAGAGGGGCGTTTTGACATCCATAAAGGAAGATGACGCGAAAAATTAGGTTGTGAATAACACTCGGTCAAACGTTGTAGGGACTGCCCAGCGCCGATTTCAAATGAGTACGAATGTGACGATTATCCGTCCTACTAATCGTGGGGCTTGTAACGAACGGGCACTTTGTAGCGTTAACAAGCGACTAAAAAACGAATCAGGAATGCCAATGGCTTATGGTCGATTTGGCCTAAATCGATTCCTCTCATCGTTGGCCAGCGTGGCAGCAGGCCTTCCCAAGCTGTTCCCCAGCATTTTTTCCGAAACAAAACAGCTTTCAAACTCTTAAAAGAAATATCCGGGCGAGCCACGAGAAAACCTGCATGCGGCTGAACGACCCACTAAGATGGATACGGGGTTAGATAATTCAATACAAAGTACAGAACAACTGGCGTCAGCTCTTCATCCATCAGGATCAATCAACA
Organism: uncultured Pirellulaceae bacterium; assembly: GCA_964448575.1. Classification (GTDB taxonomy): domain Bacteria; phylum Planctomycetota; class Planctomycetia; order Pirellulales; family Pirellulaceae; genus Mariniblastus. The sequence goes on along the minus strand of CAYUWY010000022.1, from coordinate 41,225 downwards.
TGACAGGAAACAATTCTCCCATCACCGCCACAGTTGCTGGGCCGGGAACCGAAGCCTCGCCTGAGCTCAAGCAAGTCATCGAGTTTATCGAAAAGGTTCGCACGCGAGTTGGGACCGTCGTCGTTGGTCAGGACATCGTTGTCGAGCGATTGCTGATCGCACTTTTCACTGGTGGTCACTTGCTCCTCCAAGGCGTCCCTGGTCTGGCAAAGACGTTGCTGGTTTCGGTTTTGTCGAAAACGATTGATCTCGAGTTTGCCCGAGTTCAGTTTACGATCGACTTGTTGCCTTCGGACATTTTGGGCTCAGAAATTCTTGATCAAAAGACAAATGAATTCCGCGTCCACAAAGGTCCAGTTTTCACGAACTTACTCCTGGCAGATGAGATCAACCGTGCCGCGCCTAAAGTTCAAGGTGCACTTCTTGAAGCCATGCAAGAACGTAAAGTCACGATTGGTGGCGAGAACTTCAAACTCCCTGCTCCGTTTCTTGTGATTGCGACTCAAAACCCAGTTGAACAAGCCGGAACGTTTGAGCTTCCCGAAGCCCAGCTTGATCGTTTCATGTTGCTTCACCGATTGGTATACCCGACGCCTGAAGAAGAAAAAGAGATCCTTCGCCGCAACGCGACCCTTGGCATTCGTGTCGAAGGAAAAGGTGCGGTTGCGCAAACCGAATTCGACATGCTATCCAATGAGCCAGTTGGCTCTGGCGACGAATTGATCGCGGCGATGCAAGCGGTGCAAAATGTTTATGTCAGCGAAGCCTTCATCGAACACATTGTTGAAATCGTGAACCGAACGCGAAACCATCCTTTGCTTGAACTTGGCTGTAGCCCACGCGCTGGAATTTCGTTGATCAAAGCCTCTCGTGCTCGGGCGCTGATTCGCGGTCGCCACTACGTTGTTCCGGATGATCTCTATGCACTCGCCGAAGACGTCATCCTTCACCGTATTCGTTTGAACTACGAAGCGTTGGCTGATGGCCATACAGGCCCCTCGGTTCTGCAGAGTATCTTGCGCGAATTCAACTAGTCAAATTTGCGATTGAGTACTTCCGCTTGAATTTGCCGAAGACATTGAGAGCACTTAACAAAACACTGCAGGGACACTTTCAAAGGAGTCACAACCGACGTGGAAGGCCAACTGGAATTCATCGACCCGCTTGATTGGCGGCAATTCATCATTGCCATCAATCGTTTGGCGGACAGCTTTAACTACGGAACGGACAAATCACCGTTTCTTGGTTCGGGTGTCGAGTACGTCCAATCTCGCCGCTATGAATATGGTGATTCTGTCAGGTCGATCGACTGGCGAGTGACCGCACGTACGGGCAAAGTGTATGTCAAAGAGTTCGAGACGCCCAAACAAATGCCGTGCTACATCATGTTCGATACGTCGGCGTCGATGATCATCAGTTCGCAAAAACGCAGCAAGTACGCAGTCGGATTGCACATCGCTGGCGGTCTTGCGTTTGCCGCTTTGGATCGCGTTAGCCCCGTTGGGTTGATCACGACTGGTTCGGATGAGTATCGCGTCGAGCCAAGTCTTTCTAAAGATCAGATCATGCAGTGGTTGCATCAGCTTCGCCGCTACTCGATGCATCAACAATCGATTCTCAGTCGACGGTTGAATGAACTTTGTGGTCGCTTGAAAAACCGGGCTTTGATCATCGTCATTAGCGATCTTCACGAACCCCAAGCCATCAGCGCGCTCAAGCTTGCCGCCCAACTCCATGACGTCGTTGTGATTCAACTTCGCGATCCAGGTGAAAGACAGATTAGTGGAACGGGCTACTTTCGTGCTCGCGAACCGGAAACAGGAAGAGAATTTGTGACGCACGGCCGGCGCGAATGGCTTGACAACGAAGTGGTGGCCAAAGAAATGAAGCGATGTCAGATCGATCATATCTTGATTGACACCGACCAAACGTTCGCCCACAAAATTCGTTGGTTCTTCAAGGCGCGTGGCAATGTTGGAAACGGAGCACGATAGATGAAACCGAATTTGACAAATCCACTTACTCGACAGCTCCGTTTGAAACGACAGTTGCTTGCAATACCACTGGCGATGTTTGCTTTGCTGGTGTCATTAACTGTCGCTCCAGCCCCAGCATTCGCGCATGATCCTTCAACTCAAGATTCCTCAACAGAAAAAACAGCCCCGGCAAAAGAAACTGCTCCTGAAGAAAAAACCGGCCCTAAAGAAACGCCTATTATTTACAAAGCAGCCGAGGACAAATCGGCATTTGAATCAACCGTTGGATTTCCGAAATTGATTTTCCAACACGTGATTCGCGGATCAAAAGTTGTCGCCAAACCGATAACTGATCCAGCTCAAGCCGTAATCATACGAATCGTTGAGACCTATCCGCATGGATCAAACTTTCGCTACGACATCGAATACAAAGGGCTTGAACCGGGCAATTACAATCTGGCCGATTACTTAAAACGCGAAACGGGCGAAGAAGCCATTCCTGCGATCCCAGTGACAATTGAGTCGTTGCTTGGTCCTGACCAAATCAAACCGGCCGACCCTCCGACGGTTTCCAGTGAGTTCCGCAGCTACTACTTGCCAATGCTGTTGGTGGCTGCCGCTGGCTGGTTGGGTGGACTATTGATGATTTTGTTTTACGGGCGCGGCAAAACAAAACGGCCCGAGTCGCATCAAGTCAAAGTCACCGTCGCCGATCGCATGCGACCACTAATCGACGCTGCGGTCGAGGGAAAATTGAATTCAAAAGAGCAAGCCGAACTCGAGCGAGTGCTTTCATCGTTTTGGAGCAAGAAACTTCGACTCGGTCATTTACCCGCCGACCAATTGCGTGAACGTTTGCGAAATCATCCTGAAGCAAGTGTGATGTTGAATCAAATCGATAGCTGGCTTCACCGCCCCGCAACCGATCAATCAAACCAAGTCGACGTTGGCAAGATTCTGGAACCTTATCAGTCCGTCAATTACGAAGAAATTTCTTAGGCAGCCTGTGCAGTTTTTTCTCGACAACCTGAACTCGATTCCGATGGCGACTGCGTCATTGGTGGCTCAATCGTGGCTGACCGATATCTATTGGATTCCCAACGGATTCAATCGGCCGTTTGTGCTGTGGTTGATGATGATCCCATTCTTGTTACTGGCTTGGATTTGGACGCGGCGATCACACGGCATTCCATTGCCACTGGATCATAGCAACGCCGGGTCGGGAGTCATCACACGAACATTGATCAATATGGCTGAGTCGCTTGCGCCGATAATTCTTGCAGTCGTGATTTGGATTCTTGCCGGACCAGTGATCCTCGGTAAACCAATTGAAAAACGATCCATCACCAATATTCAATTTTGCGTCGACATCTCCGGCAGCATGACCGCCAAATTCGGTTCTGGCAGTCGCTATGACGCTTCGATGAAAGCCATCAATCAGTTTCTCGATTTCCGAGAAGGCGACGCATTCGGACTTTCGTTTTTTGGGAACTCGGTTTTGCACTGGTGCCCACTGACAACCGATGTGTCTGCCATTCGCTGTTCGCCACCTTTCATGAGACCCGAAATTGCGCCGCCCTGGTTTGGCGGAACCGAAATTGGCAAAGCGATTTTAGCCTGTCGTCAACAGTTGATGGATCAAGAAAAAGGCGACCGCATGATCATTTTGGTTTCCGATGGTTCCAGCTCTGATCTCTCCGGTGGAAACGATGCCGATATTGCAAGACGCTGTCTAGAACAAGACATCAAGGTCTACGCGATTCACATTGCCGACTACGATGTTCCTGCGGAAGTTGTAACCCTTACTACGCAAACAGGTGGCGAAGTTTTCAACCCAGGCGACCCGGAAGCACTGGCTTCGGTGTTTCAAAAAATTGATTCAATGGAAAAAGCAACAGTCGAGCAAACCATCGCCGAACAACTTGACCACTTTGGTCCGTACACGATGATTGGATTGGCGCTGCTTGGATTGTTGGTACTGTGCTCTTATGGGTTGAGGTACACACCATGGTAGAGTTCCTTCCCGAGTTCATCACGATCGGCGTTTTGATTTTGGCTGGCGGCGCCGAAGCCATTCACTTGCTGCGAACGCGCAAACTGGCTTCACTCGCATTTGGCTCCTCACGCCGACCGGCTTTTTGGGCCCATCTCGCTGCGCCACTTAGACTGCTGGCCATTGGAATGCTTTGTTGGGGATTGATCACACTCTTTTTCGCTCCGCCGCGCACGCATAACTCGCTGCAGATTGAATCGTCAAAACAGCGACACGTCGTATTGCTGCTTGATGTTTCTCCAAGCATGCGATTGGTTGACGCTGGACCTGAAGGTGACCAAAGCCGAACCAAACGGGGCGCCGCAATTTTGGAATCGCTTTTTGATCGCGTACCAATTCGGCAATACAAACTAAGCGTCGTCGCGTTTTACAATGACGCGATTCCGGTGGTCGTTGACACGCGTGACCTGGAAGTCGTAAAGAACTGCCTCAACGATCTCCCCATGCACTATGCGTTCAGAGGCAAGGACACCGACCTGATTAAAGGCTTGAAAAAAGTCGCCGAGATCACGCGCCCCTGGCAACCCGAAAGCACCGTTGTGATGGTCATCAGTGATGGCGACACCGTTCCTTCAACAGGAATGCCGACGATGCCAAAATCCGTCAGCAACGTTTTGCTTGTTGGAGTTGGCGATCCGGTTACTGGAAAATTTATCGCGGGAAAGAACTCGCGGCAGGATGTTTCAACGCTTCGACAAGTCGCCGCACGGCTTGGCGGCGAATTTCACAATGGTAATACACAGCACATTTCTTCTGCTGTCATTTCCAAACTAACCCAAAAAGTTGGCAAGCGACGTTTCGAAGACTTGACCAAACGCGAGTACGCATTGCTGGCGATTTCGATTGGTGCGGGTATTCTGAGCTTGCTTCCGTTGCTATTGCACTACTTCGGAACATTTTGGCGTCCGGGCGTTCGTCATTCGGCGGCACTGGGGACATAAATTGGAAGTTTTGACGATATCAAAGAAAAGGTTTCTGTTTTGCTGCCAATTCGTTACGATAGATACTCTACAGACTGAAATAAAACGTAATTAACCAACTCAACAATTCAGCCACTTTGGTTCAGTTTAAGAACGATCCGACAGACCGTTTTTAAATCGCTATTCTAAAACCAAAGTGACTGTCCAACCGGCGGAGAGAGCGGAATGAGAATACTGCTTTTAGTGCTTTGGATGCTGATTCCAGTGGGGGCATTCGCCTACCACTTGGGGCCTGGCCAAAGCGACATGAAATGCGACAAAGTTGCTGAGCTCCTGAAGGACGCCGACAGCTTGGTCGTCAAAGAGGAATGGGCGGAAGCTGAATCGCGTTACAAACAAGCGCTTCAATTGCTTCCCGATGATTCGGTCGTCGCACAACGGCGAGCACGATTAGAGTTGGCAAAATGTCAGCTCAACAACAGCGGACTTCCAACGGCCAACGAAGACCTTAAAGCTTTGGTCAAAGAGTTGATGGAAGACGAAAACGCCGATCCGGAACAATTGACTGACGCCCGTATGACATTGGCAAACTCCCAGTACTACATCACTTGGTTGATGCGACTGGAAGGACGCGAAGAAACGGTCTGGGAAAAAGAGATTGCTTCATCGCAACAGATTTATCGCTTGTTGGCAGAAGAAGCCGAAGCAGTTGGTGACGAAGAATTGCTTGCTTCTCGCAAGTGTGATCTCGAATCATCTGTAAAACTCGCCCGCATGGATCTTGGGCAACTCGAAGGGCTTCCATTACCTAGCCAATGAGCTGGCTGAAATTCATCAAGCAAACGCGGTCGCGTTTCAAGAAAATCAGGCAAGAAAAGCAAAGATGCTCGTGGTGCAAGTGCTGGCCCTCCACCAGATGACGGCGGAAGCTAAACCACATTGAAAATCCAAAGCCACGTAGAAACGTTCTACGTGGCTTTTTTTGCATACCTAATGAAATGACGATTATTAGGTTAGGCCAACGAGCTCTTGCTGCGTTACTCGTTGTCGTTGCAGAACTCGCCAAGAGTTTGGGTACTCGGTTGGGCGTCAAAGCTCAAGACAGCTTAGGCTCCCGGTCAGCCAAACCGGTCAATCGCGCTAACTCACAAAATCGTGGCGTGATCAGCAGCCCATCAATCTGCAGGCGTCCCCAAGCCTTCTTTTTCCATCGTTTTGCGACTTCGGTTTGTAAATCGACTATTATAGAGAGTAACGATTTGGGCTGGCAAAACGGTTTGCTGCCGACTTTTCGATGACTAGTTTTCGCTGGACTACCATGAAGAACTTTCAACTCATCTTCGCTGTTTGTTTTGCTGCCTGCTTCGCGTTAGGCACAGTGAATTGCTCAGAGGTATCGGGACAGATCGTCATTCGGAGTTCAACGCTAACGCCGGCGCAACTTCCTTCGAACCTTCCGCCGGAAATTCAGGCTCAATTAGCAGCACAGGCGGCAGCGCAAAATGGCGCGGCGGTTGTGGCAGCAGCGCCAGACGCAGCAGCAGCTGCAGTCGATCCAGCAGCGGAACGTGAACAACAGAGAACCGCCCGATTCAACAAGCTTTCCAAACTAACGTTCAATCGGTTGCCATCTAAAATCCTTGAGACTTGGTATAAAGTCGAAGTCGACGAAAACAACGCTGACCTCGCTCCCGCTCCGAAAACTGCATTTCTGGATAGTGACGTTCGATTCGATATCGTGACCGCCAAGCTGCAAAAAGATTTTACGCTGGGCAACTGGGACGCGATCGGTGAGTTCCTTGAGATGATTCCTGAAGCCAATCAAAAGGTCGTCTATCGACAGATTTTGACGGCCGCGACGGGGGCCAACGCTCGCAAGCTTCAAGGCGCACAAAGCGGCGGTAGCCGAATCGATCCACGTAGCCTTCAGCCCCAGTATCTTTCTTTTGGCGACATTATGTCGATCGCAAAACTTGCACCCGAGAAAGTCGAAAAAGCCCAGATCAACCTATTCAGTTCTGCATTCGCCCAAGCGATCAGTCGCGGCAATACTTCTGAAGACTTAGTCGCACTGTTCAAAGAAGAAGGCAAAAAAGAGAAACCGGTTTTTGAAAAACGGCAGATTGCCAAAATTTTGTTTGGAGCCGGACTTCCGATTCCCGCTGGAGATTTCTTGCCCGAACTCGAAACCGCGAAAAAAGAAAATGACCACGAAGCACTCAACCTGCTTTCGCGCCACTACCTTGCACTTTACGAAAAAGACGAAGACAAAAAGAAAAAAGGACTTGAGCAAGCCTGGCATGTAACTCAGGCAATTCTTGCTGCCAAAGACGTCGACAAAGACGAACGAAAAATGGCTCTCGCGAGAGCGGTCAAACTTTCCAACGAGGTAAGTGATGAGCTGGGACAAAAATGGCTGGCCGATAGCTTTGGGAACCAGATTGAAACAGGCATGGAAGTGTTGGGCGCGATCGGCGCTGACACGTCTCAATCGCTCAAGAATGACGCCCGTACTGCAGAAGTGAGACTCGAACGATTGAAGCTGCAAAACGACGCCGTCAATGCGTTCCTGAACAAAGCATCCGACCAGGCCGCCGCAGACTGGAAAAACCAACTGGAGTTGCTCGCCAGCAACTGGCTGCGAGAGGCCGAGGTTTCCTACACCGATGATGAATCCACATCGATGCGTCCCAACATGAACCGCGACATTTATGGAAACATCTTTTACTACGACATGATGTATCAGCAAAATCGCAATCGCAACCGCATGCTTTCTCCGATTAAAACAACAGAATTGATTGAGATTAAGCCATCGGAAAAATGGCTTGCACTCGTTGATCCGACATTGAAACCAAGATTCGATTCGATCATGGCTCAGCTTTACCTCAAAGTCTCCGAGCAGGATCTGGCTTTGCCCTACATCGAAAAACTTGCCGCAACTCATCCGAAAAAATCAGAAGCGCTCGTTAAGGAATTCATCACCGTTTGGACAAGGAACCATAATCCCAACGATGACCGGCGGCGAACCAATAGCTACATGTACATGTACGGTTTCGAAAGTCGCGCCGAATCGATTCCGCTGACCCGATCCAAGCAACAACGAAACCTCGAAGAGCTTGGCGAGATGGTCAAGCGACTTGAAAAACTGGGTGGAAAGAAAATTGACGAAAAACAACTCGTCACTGCCTTTACCGTTTGCCACAGCACCGCCGAAGTCTACGAGCTCAAAGAAATCGAGCGTGTGTTTGGACCGATCAACAAAATTGAACCCGAAACCATCGCCTCACTAGGCGCGACGATGCGAACCAATCTCGCGACCATGTGGCGCGACGCGCGAGTTCAAAAAGACAAAAAAACCAAACGAAAAAAGAAAGAAATTGAAAAGGAAGTCGTCGACGGATATGAGCTTGCCCAGAAACTGATCAACGACGCTTTGAAAGAAAATCCAGATGAGTGGAGTCTCGTTCGCACCAATGCCGAACTGCTGCACGATGAAAATAATTATCGAGCCGAGTTGAAAAACGACGCGAAATTTTCAGATCGTCGCGCCAATGCGATGCTGATGTTTCAAAAAGCGGCTGACATGTACATCGCCAAAGTTTCCGAACTGGAAGAAAAAGACTATTCAACGTCCGCGTTTGAAACGTGGTACTACGCCAGCTTGGGCGCTTGCGATCTCAATTTGGTGACGAAAAAACATCGCGCCGATCCCAAACAAGCCGAATTGATTCGTGCGGCGATCGAAAAAATGCCTGCAAAAGTTTCCGAGTGGCATATGGCACGTTTTGCCAACTTGCTCTTCAATCGAATGAGCAGTGTAAAACCTGAACTCAAACACAAGTATCTCGACATCGGATTCAAAATCGTTGGCGACCATAAGCAAGCCAAAGAAGCCAAAAAAGTTCACGACTATTACAAGGATCTCGTCAACGAAATCAAACTCGAAACCGCTGTCGATGGCGACTCAAGAGTCGGACATGACAAACCGTTTGGAATCCATGTCCATTTGCGACACACCAAAGAGATCGAACGCGAGTCGGGCGGATTTGGACGCTACTTGCAAAACCAGAATGCGAACGCGTACTTCTCATACAATTACGGGCGTCCAACTGAAGACTATCGTGACAAATTCGAAGAAGCAATTCGCGAAACTTACAGCGAGCAATTCGAGATTCTCTCCGTGACGTTCCAGAAACCGGAAGTCAAATCCATCCCAGCCAAAGAAGACGGCTGGCGCATCACGCCTTACGCCTACATATTGCTCAAAGCAAAAGGGCCTGAGGTCGACAAAATTCCGCCGGCGAAACTGGATCTCGATTTCCTCGATACGTCTGGCTACGCAATCCTTCCCGTCGAATCGGCACCGCTTCCGGTTGACGCATCGGAAGTAAAACCACGTCCGTATCGCAATCTTAGAATCACTCAGATCCTGGACGAACGTCAGTCAATGGACGGGAAATTGATTTTGGAAATCAAAGCCGAATCACAGGGAATCGTGCCTGAACTCGAAGATATCATGACGATTGATCCGGATAAATTCACCGTCAAAAATGTCGATGACCAAGGCGTTTCTGTCGCTCAGTTTGACGAAGAGGAAACGCTTCCCACTGTCATGTCGGAACGAAACTGGATGGTTTCACTTGAAGCCAAACCAAATTTGCCAACCAAACCCAAGACGTTTGATTTTCCTGAACCGACTGCCGAAATCAAGGAAGTCGTTTACCAACGTTACGTTGACGCCGACCTGGCTTCTGTCACAGGCACAGTTAACTTAGAAGAAAAATATGGCAAGAAGAGTTACGCATGGATGATCTGGGTGGCTCTTGGTGCGATTGTTTCGTTGCTGCTGTTCGTCGGCCTGTTGGTTTGGTTGCTTTCGCGTCCGAAGAAAGAGCAGAAGAAATCGCGATTGGATTTCGACCGCGAACTTTCTCCTTTCACGGCCATTTCATTGCTTCAGGAAATTCAAGCCAACAACGGGATGAGTCAAAGCAAGAAAGAAGAACTGGCTGCAGCGATCGATCAGTTGGAAGCTCAATTCTTCGGCCAATCCGATTCTGCAGGATCGGTTGACTTGAAAAAAGAAGTCAAGAAATGGGCAAAACACTCGAAGCTTGCCGTTTAAGTTGAAGGTATTGCGAAATCGAGTCTGATTAAATTGGCTTACATCATTACGTGCCACTGACATATCCAAATTCTCAACGCTCCGGTGATATCGTCGAGGTTCGCTGGCGGCATGGCGAGCAAAGCGATTGAACTGAAGCTAGGATCGAAATGGAAGAATAGAATGAAAAATTCTATAGTAGCAACGGCTTGGATCTTTCTGTTTATAGCCGCGATTTCACCGTCCCTTTTCGCGCAGGAGAAACCGAAGCTGATCCTCGACGCTGACACCGCGAACGAGATCGACGACATGTATGCGATCACTCGCATGCTCAAACAGAACAAGTTCGAAGTGCTTGCGCTGACTTCCACGCAGTGGATTCATTATCTGGCCGAAGATGATTCCGTCGGAGCCAGCCAACGGGAAAACGAAGCGATGGTGAAGCTTCTTGGTCGGAAAGATTTACCGATGCCGAAGGGTTCCAAAGAACCGATGGGCAAACCGTGGGGCGGAGACGAAGCGAAAGACTCTCCAGCGGCTCAATTCATTATCGCATCAGCCAAACAGGCTTCGCCAGAAAACAGGCTAACAGTCGTTTGTCTTGGAGCTTCGACGAATCTCGCGTCGGCGATCAAGTTGGCTCCAGAGATCGCGCCAAACATTGACGCGTACTTGCTCGGTTTTCGTTACGACCTGAAAAAGAACATCTGGAATAAATCCTCTTTCAACATTCGTCGTGACCTCAACGCAGCAGATTTCTTGCTAAATCAAAAAGACCTGAAGCTGACTGTGATGCCAGCCAATGTCGCCAGACCGCTGACGTTTCCCAGAGACGAAACATTTGCAAAACATGAAAAACTTGGAGCTCTCGGCAAACATCTGACGACCAAATGGAAGGCAAGATTCGCGGAGTTTGAAAATTGGGTCATGTGGGACTTGGCACTCGTTGAGGCAATTCTCGACCCCTCAATGGCGAAGACCAGAAACGTAACCACGCCACCAGAAAACACGCAGCGTACGGTTCGGTTGTTTGAGTCAATCAACCAAGACGCGATGCGGAAAGACTATTGGTCCGTCGTGTTGCCAGCCATCAAACAAGAAACGAAATAGATTCACAGGCAACCGTCTCGCAACGCGACAGATCACAGCCATTGGCATTTGCCTGCGGCGCACTGGTCGCGAAACGATCCCTACTTACGAGCGGATACAAATAAAAAAGCTCCCGACAAATTGTCGGGAGCTTTATTCGTTCAAAGCGAACGATGTTGCCCATCGATCATGGTGAATTGAAAATTAGGCGGATGGTCAACTAACGGTGCGTCTGAGGAGGAACACGACCGTTACTAAAAGCGTAACCTTTGGGTACACAGGACGCGAGGTCAATCTAGTTTTTCATCGCATCAATCAATATGTTGGCTTGTTAACAACTTGTTGAGAACGGAATTTAATCTATTTTTTTTCTACTTTTAAAGCGTTTCCAGTCCTACTTTTAGGTCGACCAGGAATGCGATTTGGAGAACTTGCGGAAATCCCCTGTTACCTAAATTGCTGGCAAATCCTTAAGTATTTTTTTGCACTAGTCTTTCAAAATTCGCATTTGAAAACTCTCAATTTGCACTTTTTATTGCGAATCTCCACACCGTCAGCCAAAGTGAAAACCGAGTTTTTCACCTGCTAACGCAATCAGAAAAAAAGCCCCGTCAGCACCAGCAGGGATTAGCGCAAGACATCGGCCTGCAGCTAACGTCTGATCATCGAAGCTCGCGCGATGCTGAATCTGTTTATAAACGAATAGGTAAACTCGCTTAGCCCTTCCAGAATTCACTTGGCCCCGTCAGTGAGGTGGTCATCAGTTTCAATTGTCGCTGAGCAATTACACTTCGTTGCCCCGATTTGGTCCAAGCAAACATTTGAAATGAATGTATACTGGCCACTTACAACATTTCATTAATTTTTTAGCAACGTTCGAGACGGGGAGCCTCAATTGTCTAACACGAAATCGCACTTGATTGCATTCACCTTTATTCTGTTGGGCTTTATTGCCGGATGTGATAGTCAAAAAGAAAAAGCAGAGCAAACTTCACCAGCCAACAATGCTGCTACTGACTCCAGCAACAGTGTGCATGATGGGTCGGCCAAGAAAGAAGTTGTTTTTGGTGATCAGTTTCCGGAAGTATTAGAAGTGAAGCTAACACCCTTGACCGGCGCAAATTGGCGAGTCGCTGTTACGCTTTCAAGCAAATACGATACGCCCGAACGATACGCCGACGGGTGGCGAGTCCTCGATGCCGAGGGACAAGAACTTGGCTTACGAGTGCTGGGCCACGACCATGCGAGCGAGCAGCCGTTTACCCGCACGCACTACATCGAGATTCCAAAAGAGTTAAAAGTCGTTTACGTCGAAGGACGAGATCAAGCAAATGGCTGGTCGGGACAACGATTCAAAGTCGAAATGCCCAACTAGCAGTGAATGAATCTGAGATGACTCGGATGCAATCTCTTATCGCAATCCTTGACGCAATTCACTCACCGGCTGTTATCATTTGAAATCGGTTGAATTCCTGTTTGGAATAGACAACAACATTCTCTCCTAACTTAAAGACACCCATTTGAACGCAGACGACCTCGCAACGACCCCCGAACCAGATCGAAAACGCCCAAGCACTCGTATTGATCGGCCAAAAGTTCGTGGACTTTCCGGTAGTGACGCTTCCCAAAACATCACCGATTCGAGTTCAAGTTGGTCCATTGCCGACGCGGTTGAAACGTATGGTATTGATCGCTGGGGCATCGATTACTTTGGCATTTCCCCGCAAGGAAACTTGACCGTCAAAGCTCCCACGGCGGCTGGCATTCAAACGGTTGAATTTTCTGAAATTCTTGAGGGCTTAAAGCAACGCGGATTGGGGATGCCGGTGATGCTTCGACTTGAAAACCTCGTCGACGATCGAATCACGCAGCTCAACGAAACTTTTTCACGCGCGATTCAAACCTCGAATTATAAAAACGTGTATCGCGGCGTATTCCCGATCAAAGTGAACCAACAAAGCCAAGTGATCGAAGAGATTGCCCGGTTTGGTGAGCGATTCAATCATGGCTTGGAAGCGGGCAGCAAAGCCGAGTTGTTGATCGCGATGTCGAATTTGACTTCGCTTGACAGTTTAATCGTCTGCAACGGCTACAAAGACACCGAGTTTATCGATCTTGGTTTTCAAGCCAGACGGATGGGGTGCAAATGTTTCTTTGTTATTGAAACTCCCAAAGAGCTTCCAATAATTCTTGAGCGAGCCAAACACTGGGGCGTTGAACCACTTTTAGGTTTGCGAATTAAACTTTCGACGACAGTGGAAGGCCACTGGAGCAATGACAGTGGCGACCGAAGTCTGTTTGGACTTTCGACGGTTCAGTTGATTGAAATTGTCGATACGCTTCGCGAAGCAAATATGCTTCACTGTTTGCAGATGCTTCATTTTCATCTTGGCAGCCAGATCCCAAACATTCGTAACATCCGCGATGCCGTCACAGAGGCATGCCGTTTCTATATCGACTTGATCGAAGAAGGCGCGCCGATGGGTTACTTCGATCTTGGTGGCGGGCTGGCGGTAGACTACGACGGCTCCAACAGCACTGAAGGCCACAGCCGGAACTACGCTTTGGACGAATACTGTGTTGACATTGTAGAATCGTTGATGGCTTCGCTTGACCCACAAGGCATTCCTCACCCGGTTCTCATTACCGAATCGGGCCGCTGGACCGTTGCACCCATGTCGGTGCTCCTATTCAATGTGCTAGACGTCAACGATTTTCAGCCGCAACCACTTCCTGATCCGCTCCCAACGGAGCAACACGAATCGGTCGAATGCCTGCTTTATACGCTTAACCACATTGACGTACGTCGGCTGCAGGAAAACTACAACGATGCACTTTATTATCGCGATCAAGCACGAAAAGCGTTTCGAGTTGGCAAAGTCAGCCTGCGCGAGCGGGCGTTGGCCGAAAACATTTGCCTGACCATTCTCCATGAAGTCGCCAAACGCGTGCCGGAAATGAGGCGCCAACCTCCGAGTCTGATGAATCTTAATGATTCGCTTTCGGATATCTATTACGGAAACTTCAGCGTGTTTCAGTCGCTGCCAGATGCGTGGGCGATTCAACAAATCTTTCCTGTCATGCCAGTCCATCGACTCGACGAAGAACCGACACGAAACGCGATCATTGGTGATTTGACATGCGATTGCGACGGAAAACTGAACCACTTTGTTGGCAGTGACTCAGATCTGTCGACACTGCGGCTTCATGAACTCAACGACGCGGAATATTGTTTGGGCGTTTTCCTGGTGGGAGCCTATCAGGAAACATTGGGTGATCTTCACAACCTTTTTGGTGATGCCAATGTTGTTAGCGTTCGTGTAAGCGAAACGGGTAAGCTCGAGTTTATACACGAACTTGAAGGCGATAGTATCGGTGACGTACTTGGATACGTTGAATATCAGCCGCAAGAACTCGCCAAAAAATTTCGCTTGCGAGCCGAGAAAGCCGTTCGTGATGGAGAGATCACAGTAGCCCAGCGGCAGGAAATGCTGACTCTGTTCAATGAGAGCCTCCGCGGTTACACCTATTTTGAAGGTTAACGTCTGCTGGAAAATTCTGGTGCGGCAAATGCGAAAACGACTTACGTGTTTACTTGTTGGAAGCTTTTCGAAACTGCCCAGGCGTCATCGTAAATTCTCGTTTGAACATTACGTGAAGATACTCAGGATGGTCAAAGCCACACTGTTTCGCGATTTGCTCAATCGATAAATCCGTTTCGCTCAGCAACATTCGAACTTGCTTTAGTTGCGTGCTGCGAATTTCCTGTTGTGGCGATCGCCCGAGAACTTTGCGAACCCGGCGTTCAAGTGAACTTCGAGAAAGGTCCGTGTGTTCAAGCACATCGTTAACCGAAATTCCGAAACAGGCATTTCCCCGAATGAAGCTCAACGCATTGGCCAAATCTGAATCATCAATGGCAACAACATCTGTCGATTCGCGTAATTTTACGTCAAGCGGTTCGATCAATTCCAAAATCGGGCGCCCCTGCCCTTGCATCAATTCAGCGAGAGCTTGCGCCGCGCGGTATCCAATCTGCTCTGCATTGGGAACGATACTTGAGAGTGTCGGATAGCAAAAATTGCAAAGCAACTCATCGTTGTCTACGCCTACAACCGAAACCTGTTCAGGCACGGAAATATCCTTCAGCATACACGCATCGAGAACGTGCTTCCCCCGTACGTCGTTGCAAGCCATGATGCCGACGGGTTTAGTCAAACCGGAAACCCAATCCGCCAGTTGGCTTTGTTGCATGGCGAGATCCTGCGCACTTCGTTCAGCGCCTTGCGAGGCGTACCACTCGGAATGGAACTGTGAGCAGCTAAGCCCCTCACGGCTCAATCGCTCAACGAATGCATCTCGACGAAGGTCGGACCAGGCTTCCTGTTCGAATCCACAAAACCCAATACTTCGAAATCCGCGTTCAAGCAGATGCTCCGCTCCAATTCTCCCGATCGCAGCATCGTCGGAGCGAATTGTGTAAAACTCAGTTGGTCCGAATAGACGATCGGTTAAATCAACGAATGGAATATTGCGATCCCGAAGTGCAGTGGCGAGTTCCGGAGTTGTCGAGCGACAAATGATCCCATCGCCTTTCCACTCACTTAGCCACCTTGGGGGACCAGCTTTTAGATCGCGATGCTCAAGAAAAACGGACCAGTTGCTTTGGCTACGCTTGAATCGCAACACACCTCTTAGAAGATTTCTCCCATAGTTCATGGAAGTCTCAACGATCAACGCGACAGCCATCTTCTTGCGGATTGAATTCGATTCAGCGGTCATCATATTCAGGTTATTGCCGTGACGCAAAAACACAAGGCAAAAAGCCTAAAATCGCCAATCATAAGTGAATTCGCGACAAGAACCTTACTCAGATCCTTACACAACACACCGACTACAGCAAAAGATGGTTGAGACATAAGCGATTACGTTCATGTTAAACTTTTGCGTGATAAGGTTCCAAAATCTGAGATAAGCCCAAGATCAAGCCCATGAAAAACGCAATTTGTTGCTACTTTCTTACCGCAATTACTTTGGTTGCAACTTCAAGCTCCCTGCTCGGCCGTTGCAATGAAGACGCTGCCGAAACCGCTCCCCGGCCAAACATCATCATCGTTCTGGTGGACGACATGGGTTTCTCGGACATCGGCTGCTATGGAGGTGAAATCGAAACGCCCAACCTGGACCGGTTGGCTGCCAACGGATTGCGATTCACTCAGTTCTACAATTGCGGGCGATGTTGCCCAACTCGCGCGAGTTTAATGACTGGGCTACATCCTCATCAAACAGGAATTGGACACATGACGGAGCCGCCCGGACAACCGCTGGGCATTACAGGCGCGTATCAAGGTTATCTCAACGACAACTGCACTACATTGGCTGCGGTTTTAAAGTCGGCAGATTACCACACGCTGATGGCGGGAAAGTGGCACCTTGGAATGCAATCTAAAAATGTTTGGCCATTGCAACGTGGGTTTGATCAATTCTATGGTGGACTAAGCGGCGCGTTCAATTACATCAAACCAGGTGGCGACCGAAAGATGTCACGTGGGAACGATCCGGTCGAAACGGATGAGAATTTTTACGCAACCGATACGTTTACCGACGAAGCCTGTCAATTCATTTCCGACGCAACAAAAAATGATGACAAACCGTTCTTCCTCTACCTTGCTTACAACGCGCCTCATTGGCCGCTTCAACCAAAACTGAAGGACTTTAAAAAGTACAAGGGTAAGTACACCGAGGGCTGGGAATCGGTAATGAAAAATCGACTGGCCAAGCAAAAAAAGATAGGCATGTTTGAAAACGACATCACGCCCGCTCCCCATGTTGGCCCGAAATGGGATTCGCTTAAAGAGAAAAAGCGAGACCAGCTCGACACGATCATGGCTTCTTACGCCGCGTGTGTTGACTCGATTGACCAAAACATTGGCAAACTTACTGAACACTTAAAATCAATTGACCAGTTCGACAATACAGTGATTTTCTTTTTGTCTGACAACGGCGCTTGCCAGGAAGGTGGAATCCTTGGAAGCTACAAACCGGGCTGGGAAAAAGACTCGCCGCTGGAAACAGTCGACGGAATTCGTCAGGGTTTGGCTTGGGCAAACGCATCCAATACGCCATTCCGTTTATACAAACACTTTGTTCATGAAGGCGGAGCATGCACGCCCATGATTGCCCACTGGCCCAAAGGCATTGCCCAAAAAGACAATGGAACATTCGTTCGCCAGTTTGGTTACCTGCCAGATTTCATGGCAACTTGCATCGAACTTTCGGGCGCTGAGTATTCCTCTGACATTCCGATGCACGCAGGAGCTTCACTCGTTCCGTTGTTAAAAGGCAAGGATGAGCCGGTGCACACAAAACCAATTTACTGGGAACACGAAGGCAACGCGGCAATGCGCTGGG
The DNA here is from genome assembly GCA_964448575.1 of uncultured Pirellulaceae bacterium. Lineage (GTDB taxonomy): Bacteria > Planctomycetota > Planctomycetia > Pirellulales > Pirellulaceae > Mariniblastus. The sequence goes on along the minus strand of CAYUWY010000022.1, from coordinate 23,672 downwards.
GCAATTTCAAATTGGTCCGCGAATACGAAAAGCCATGGGAACTGTACGACATCGACGCTGACCGAACCGAGATGAATGACTTGGCCAGTTCCGAATCAACGAAGAAGGATGTAATGGTCTCGATGTGGAAGTCATGGGCGAAAAAACACGAGGTGGCTTTTCCAAAACGATTCGACATGTACGAATTTCTGAACGAGAAAAACAAAAAGCAGAAAAACAGCAAGCAAAACGATAACGCCAAAAAGAAAGCTGGCTAGACTCGAACTATTGGTTCGTTAAAGCTGAATTGAATAGTTTGTCTCAGGGTTCTGCGTGCCATGCTCACGCGCAGCCCGAAGGCGCAAGAGGGCTTAATCCTGAAACAGATATGAGCATGCTTACGCTTCGCGTAAACATGGCACCCGAAAATCAGGTTTGATGCACTACTAGAGACTTGGAACAAAAACGTTGCGTGAAAGCTATGACCAAAACGATTGTTAACCGTACGATCTCGGCGCCGCGAGAACTTGTTTTTAAAACCATCGCCGACATCCGTGAATTTTCCAAAATCATCCCTGGTATCACCAAGATTGAAATCCTATCCGAACAACAAGTCGGAGTGGGCACTCGATTTCTTGAAACCCGGATGATGCACGGACGCGAAGCCGTTGTCGAACTCGAAGTCACGGAGTATGTCGAGAACGAAAACATTCGAATCGTCTCCGATACAAACGGAACGATTTGGGATACCGTGTTTTCAGTCAGCGAAAAATCTGGCGTCAAAAACCAAAACGGTATTCCCACAACTGAATTGAACCTCGTGATGGATGCGCGGACATCGAAGATCTCCGGTAAAGTCATCAACTTTCTGATTAAGGGAATGATCAAAAAGGCGATCGAGAGCGATATGGATTGCGTAAAATCACATTGCGAAGCACACGCATAATTTTTTCGTTGCTTCAACTATCGCGCCGATTGCTCTGACCAAGATAACCGCCTCGCTAACTTTCTCGCTCAGCTGTTTCATGCTTGCAATTCAAGCCATGTTTTGAAACGCTTCGAAACCTGCGATGTCATCTGGAGTGAATTTGCCATCGTGAATGGCAGACGCGACCAACGCATGTTGGCAGCCAAGATCCAAAAGGGCTTGGACATCTCTGGGTTCCTTCACGCCGCCACCCGATATGAGGCGGACTTCGGGCAGTTCGCTCTTGATTTCTTGAAGAATGGGGGCAACAGGAATTTCTTGATTGGCATAACCATTCATCGTCCCAACTGAATCAAGATCCAAAACGATCATGTTTCGCACACCTCGATCAAACGCCATTCGAACCAGCTCAAGCGGCGTGCGCTCGGAAAGCTCGCCTTCTTGGGTAATGATCGATTCGCCTTTTACATCCAAACTGAAAATCGGTTCGATATTGTTGCTGATCAAGTCCTCAAAACAGGCGAATTGATCGCTCGTTGCCAACGTTTCAGAAGACAAAATGATGTTGAGCTTTTCCGGTTTCTCAATTTCATCAGCAATTCGATCAATGCGTCGATCGGCCATCCAGTTAGCGTCGACCAAAAGCCCAAACCCACTATTGAGAAGCGAGTTGTAAACCGGCCAGCTCAATTTGGCCCCGGCAAAACTATCAATGTCTGCCAGATAAAGACAATTACATTCCGTTTGATTAAAAATCGCTTTTGCGACGTCGATTGGTTGACTGCTGTGTGTTAACCGTGAGTGAACTGGTTGGTAAGCATCACGATTGCCTTCGGTCGCCAATACGATTTGGCCAATCATCAAATCAAGGACTGGAATGACAGGGCGGGCGTTTTGAAACATGGGTGGGTGACTCTTGTGGCGCAAACCGCCATCGTAATATGACTGGCTGGTTGGTTGATTTAAACGAGGACGCAAGAACGTTGCGTTTGTACGAAAGGAGTTGGTGGTTGGACGCGAGTCAGAACAAGACTCGTTGGGATGGGACGACGAAGAACAGAAACAGAGAAACGCAAAGCAAAAAACAGAGACTCAGAAAAGAGATGCCCTGATTCTATTCATCTCCCGTTACAGACTCCATCGCTTTCTTTTCATAAAGTGGTAGATAGCGATAGTAAACTTCCAAAATCATCACAGACATGGCCGTCGTATAGAGTCGCCCCCCCGTTTTGCTGTGTCCGGCTTTGTCGGCGAAATACCAACTGCCAGCTTGGTGCGAATTGCTCTGATCTTGGGTTTGTATCAGGAAATCTCGCATGCCTAATTCTCTGATATTTCGAATACGCTTACCTTTTTTCGCTCCAATGCCTTTGTTCCAGGCCTGCCACGGCTTACCGCCGCGGTGATGCAAAATCTGAGTCGCGTAGTAGTTGAAATAGATATCAGAGTCCGATGGGCCAGTGTCAGAAATGAAATCGGCCCCCATGACCAAATCGAGGTCTTCATAGTGGGTACCGAGGTACATTTTTGAGAGGACACCTATGGCCGTGGTCGTATCGGTCACTTTGGCAGCAGACTTTTGGTAGCCGTATTTGCCATCACTGGAAATCAAAGAGTCAACAAAAGCTTCACTTCGCATCCAAGTGGCTTTGTCCGTTTCGACGCCCGCCAATTGACAGCTTTTGAGTGCCATGATTTGCCAGCCGCTAACGGTGAGATCGCCGCGAGGTTCAAGTCGAATATATCGCCAGCCACCCGATTTATTCTGGGCAAACTCGATGTAGTTTCTCGCCGCTTCGACTGGTCGAGCCAATCCAGAATCTGCCGTTAGTGCGTAGGCTTCACCCAAAGCAATCGTGGCTAGCGCGTGACCATACATGCCTTTGCCTCCTCGATCGGCCAAGCTACCGACCGAGTTGCCATTCAATTGGCTGTATCGCATTTTCTTTTTGAGATAGTCCAAGCCCTTGCGAATCTCTTGTTGGTAAGGACCGACTTCGTGAGTGTAACCGGCTCCCATCAAAGACATCAAAGCGAGTCCGGTCGCTGCGTTGGTAAAATCTTCAGAGGTCCCGCTATTGGCGCACTGGCCTTTGCACGCCTCGCAGTTGTGTCGAAACCGCCAGCTTCCATTTTTCTTTTGATGGGCAACGATCCAACGAAGTCCATTTTCAACTGCGGCTTCGCTGGCTAACGAGCCACCTTGGGCCGCGGCAAGCTTCGCGCGGGCTTCGTTTTGGCGGCCTTCCAAACCTCCACCCGTTGGCAAAGTTTTTATCGGAGCGCTGGGAACGGTAATCCGCTCGTTAGGCGTTGGTGCGATGTCATTGATCGCAACATTTGGGATGACCTGACTGTTGTCAGCAACTTTCATTGTTTCGTTAACCGAAGTATCCGTGGCCGTCGCATCAATTGGTGATTGGCTGTCGTCCGGAATTGGGATCTTTACCGTTTCCGTTTCCATGTTGACCGGTTTCTCCGGAACAGGATTGGCATCGATCGAAGCAAGCACGCTAATCTGCGGTCTAGGTTCGGGCCAATTCAAAACAAAGAAAGCCAACGTCAGGAAAATCGCCAAATGAACAACCATGCTGAACAATGCAGACGAAAGCGGATGGCGATGCCGGCGCAGGTTGGTCGTGATTACGGTTGCCGCTTTTTTTCCGTTCTCCGAATCTTCTTCATTCGCAGGTGCCTCGTAGTCGCTGAGCGCCTCATGAAACGCGTTTGGATCAATGGGAGTTCGAACGCCGCCAAGTCCATAAAACGGATTGTTCTTCTTTCGCGCAAGTGATTTTGCAGCGGCTCGTTCATCTTCCAAAAGTTCTTCAAACGTTCGACGCCGAGTGATTCTTGGAAATGACGTGATCTTCTTTTCAGGCGCGGTACCGACAGGAGCAAGAACCTCAGGTTGATCGAGTTGAGGTGGCGCCTTGAATCGTGAATCTTTTTTGGCCTTATCCTTTTTGGCCTTATCTTTCTTACTCGGGTCTTTGCTCGCACGTTTGCCAGGATTTTTACTTGGATCTTTGCTTGCAGCTTTATGTTTTGCCTCGCCACGTGAAGACTTCTTGGACGTCTTTTGCGAGTGATTCGATTTTATTTTGGCGGAAGCTTTCTTAGCTGCCGGTTGCGAATCAAGTTTTGAATCTGGTTTACTTGGTGGCGAATCTACCGATGGAGAATCAGCTGGTTGAGAATCAACCGGAGAAGAATCAACCGGTTGAGTTTTTGAAGTGCGTGACTGGGAGCTGCCTGGCTTTTTCTTACCCAGAGGCGCGACCGTTGGCAGCCGCGGTACGATAGGTGATTCTTGAGCATCTGCAGACCCATGGCGCGGAAAAATCGAACCGCTAGAATCTGGCTGCTTCGTCATGGTGAATCTCGTGTCCGCATGAAGCCGATTAGATGTCGCTTCTACCAATATTCTAATCGGAAAATCGCTGGACGTTTGGACCGCTTGAAGGGCTTACTCCTTATCCACCAATTCGGCCGGATCTTCGAAGCGAATTAACTCAAATTGAGCAGGCCGCGACTCCAACCCCATTTGCAGGCCGGTTCGCGCGAAAGCCGGGATTGTCGAGCCATTTTTCGTTTGATTGATGCCCTGCCCCATGCTTTTTTCCCAGATATTTCGCTGATCGTAGCCCCGTCTCGCGACTTGAAAAGCCCAAGTCGTGCCATGCTCAATTTGCGTCGGCATGATCGCCGAAAGTGGAATTGCAAACTCAACCGTCCAACTCGTTTCGTCTTCGGACTGGCTGACGTACCAATCAGGGTTCCAGCCAATGGCACCCGTACAGCTTTCATTTACCCAACCGCGATGGTCAACAACGAACAGACTGCTGGAGCGATAATCACGATCCAAATCCAGCGCTAACTCAATACGATCACGACGACTCAAATCAGCATCGCGCGGGCGCGCCGTTTTTCGAGAGTTGTAATACTGACCGCGAATTTTGTGACAGGTAAAACCAGCGTACAAAAACTCTTCGTCGTACGCGAACACAGCCATGTCTTGAAACGCTTGCGAAGCCTCTCCACCGGATTCAATTTTTGACGCAACAACATTCCCATTGGCGATCGCGTTTTGCCAAAACGCTTCATCGAGTTTCCCGTCAAGCTTTGGCCGCTCCGTCGTTTTGGAACAAGTCAAAGAACGAATCGGCGACGCTGATTCCCGCAGCAATCCATGGAGTGCAAGCTCCCGTTGAGCCCCCAAAGAAATTCCAACGCCGGTAAAGTCATACTTTTGCAAAAGATTTTTAAATCGGCCTTCGTTACCAGCCGCACCGCTAACACGTCGCGCGATCTGGGCTTCTAACAGTCGATACTGAGAGCCGGCTGCTAAATCCGGATCGCGTTGTTTTAACTGCGAAAGAAATTGGCTCGCGGTGGTCAAACGCTGCTTAAAAAAAGCGGGCTGTTTGTAGACGTCTTCTTCATGGTTGACCAATTCGACTTTTGACTCTTCTTTGATTCGTGCGCCCAATTCGATCATGGCTTCGGTAGGAACCCAAACCAGGTTTTTACCATTGCGATTGATTGTCTGGGGAGCGGAGGCGTAACGATTTCGGTCTTCTGCTGGAGCAACTCCTGACAATTTTTTCTTGTTGAGATATTCAATCTGACCGAACTCAACACTCGCGAAATAATGAGCCAACCAAGTCATCGCGGCTGGCGTCAACGCATGGTCTGGCCAACGAAGCGCCAACAATTGAGCCGACGCGGCAGCAAGCTCTGTTTTCCCAACCGCAAGGTAACGTTCGGCCAGTTGCATCATCCAAACACCAGCCACATCGCGGTCCATCGCCATGGCATACGATTCGATTTGTTGGCGCCAAATGAGTAAGTCCTTTGACGTTTTGGCTTCGAACTTAACGAAGTCCTCAAAGCGTTGTTTCTTGGAAGTGACCTGACGAATCATCGCCAGACTTCCACGTTTTGTATTGGTTTCTTTACGAGTTGGAATGTTGCTTTGGATACCCAACCCGGAAAGCAAATCTCCTGCTGCAAGCCTGTTGCGATTAGAAAAATGCGACACGCGGTAGGTTGCATCTTTGCCGACAGTGATCGGTTGCCCGGCCAATGCGCGACTGATTGCGACCTGGTCTTCGACCAATACCCCAGCGTGCGGCAGCAACCGATGTGAGGCGATTTTGATTTCTCCGGTTGGATCCAGAACCGCCAAACGGTCGACTTTCCAAGCCTCCAACCCCAGATCCGATAACTGTTCCGGAAAAGCGTTGCGATCCCCTGCCATCCGAATCGCGTCTTCCAACAACAGCACTGGATTCACTTGCCGTTGGTCGCCTCCCACAACGCCACTGAACCCCAGTGAATGGCTCGCATTACACACGACTACATTAGGTTGAAGTGATCGTAGCGTGCGCACCATTTTTCGGACTGTTTCTCGTCGATCGGCATTGGACGCGATGCTCGTCGTGAGCACGCTTCCCAAACGCTCTGTTGCTTGAATTGCCGTTCGTCGCTGTTTAAATGATGGATCCAATAAAACGGTCGCGCAAATTCGGTGCTCTTCGGTTGCGTACTTGGAAAGGAACTCAAATGGAATTGAATTTTGATTGGGAGCCACACAAACGATCGCAGTTCTGCGATTGTCGCCTCTCTGCAGTTGCCAAGTGTCTCCGCCATTGACCGTCATCATGATCATCCCAAGTGAGCCAACTGCCCATCCTGTTTGATCGTCAACGAAATGAATCTTGTTAATCCGCGAATTGACAGGCGTACGAAACGCTTCCGCCTTTCCAGTGATTCGGTCGATCGTGAAAAGGTATGACCCTGGATCACCGGCAAAGCAAATTTTCTTTTCCGAAACTGCGATCGCTTTCAGGTCAACCTGCTTGACCAGTTTTTCAACTAGCGGCGTTTCAGCGTGTGACCATGAAAGTCCACCATTGCTGGTTTCCAAAAATGTTCCATTCTCACCGACTGCCCAACCTGCTCGACTATCGGACATTCGAAGTCGAGAAATCGCTGCGCCGGTGTCGCTTAAAATCACCGAAGATTCGTAGCGGCCTGACTTGAGCACGCCCAATCGGCCATCGTAATTGATCGTCGCCAATCCGCCTTGGACTTCTTCGGCGTCAACCCAGCCAACCAATCGTTCGGCAGTTTGACTTGACCACGTCTCCCCTCCATTGGACGTGTAAAAAATTCCTGTTTGAAAAAGATTGCCAGTTTCGCCGATCGCCCAGCCATTGTGGGCATCTGAAAACTTGATTCGATTGATACGCGGAAGCATCAAACCTGAAACTTCATGCCACGTCAAACCGCCATCGTTGGTCCGCATCAACACAGCACGCGACCGACCTACATAAGGAATTTCATAGCCACCAGCCACCCAGCCATGTTTCGCATCGACAAAGTGGACGGACTCAAAACGGCAACTGATTGGCTGGTAAGTTTCCTGATAGTTAGCAATGCCTGTCGAACGGGTCCGTTTGCCGCTGCGTATATTGCGGAGTTTCACATCCAATGGCAATTCACTAGCCGTTGCATTGTTGGCTTGTGAAATCTCTCGCCAGTCCTTTCCTCCATTGATCGTCCGAAGAATTACGCCTTGCGCACCAACAGCCCAACCAAGATTCTGGTTAAGAAAAAACACATCGGTTAATTCGGCGTCCGCCTTCCAATTCGCCGGAAGCGATTCCCGCGCAATGTCAGCCATCACGACACTGCCGATCGCGCAGTGGAACGCCGCCAGAATCAAAACGAACAAAAGAGTTTTCGCAAGAACGTATTCGCGCATCGAACCGCCATGGTTTGTGGGTCGAACAAAGGACCAAAATGGTGGCGGAGTCTAGCAGGCTCAAGCGACTGCAACCATAGAAAGTCGCGCGGTTTACGCGGCTCAATCCAACGGATTTTTGGGATCGAACTTCACCATTGTGAGCAAGCAAACCACTCGATCGTTGGCCTTGCAAGAAAGGCTGATTTGCCTTTTCGTTGACCAATCGCTGTTTGAAGGACATTGCTAGCGTTGAGCAATGGAGCAATTCAGTGGGTCTTCCCCAGCGAATTCTGGTCACGAAAATCTCGCATTCGATCTTCCGTTTTTGCCAAGACCCTTGAGACGCGCGGGAACATTACAAGCATCAACAGGAATCCCACTCCCACCACCACCAAAGAAACGAGATGTGGCTCTAACAGGAAAACAACGAGATTGAGAAAGATCGCACCTTCGATCAATGCACCACGAACAATTTTTTCAGTCGCCAGCATGTTCAAAATCAAATCGGCGGTGACTTTATCTTGCGCGTCCTTATCCAGCTCATCAAAATTCGAAGCTTTTTTTAACACTTCGAGCTTGGTTGGAACTTTTGAAAACAGAATTGGAAGCAAGAACGACAACATGAAAATACTAAACCCTGCGACCGCTCCGATAAGGGTAAGCAATTTCAGGGGTTGGCCATAATTTTCCCAATTGGCAATCACTGAGATACAGCCGGAAAACATAATCACTCCCATCAGCAAACCGCCGGCAATAAATTGGCCCATTCTTACTTTGGGAACGATGTATTGCTGCAGTTCTTGAGAGAGCATTTATTCACTCAGTTGATTGGTCAAATTCTTCGTTGGCACTCGGATCCGAAATGGATTTTAGCCCGCCTCGCGCCCCAGCTTTTCGACGAGCTTGGCCGCCATCTGCGGATCGTCTTTGGAAACAATATTGTCAATCACTTGCTGCTTAACCTCAAGCTTCAACAAATGGCCTTCGAGGCTTTTCCAGTACTTGGCTCGTTTCTTACCTTCGGAAAGATAAAGTTCGGTCACAATTTCCTGAGCGCGTTGAAGCGAAATTGTCTCACGATTTTCATAATAGTTCTTAATTATGTTTTGCTGGTATTTTGATCTTTCAGCCACGATTAATCCTCAAGGATGCGGAACAGACAACACAATTTTCGAGCTTCCAAACGCCCTTCAAAATCAGGCGACAGCTTCGAAACGATAATTTGATTTTCGGCAAACGTAAACCGGCCGCCCAATCAATCTTTCTGATCCGTCAGATGTGTCGATTTTTAGGGCCATGTTAAAGCAAAACCGGCCAATCGTTTGGTGAATTGCTGGACCAACGCAAGGGAAATTCCACAAAACATCGCAACGACTACTCGTCGCCGATTGCTTCCTGGACGGATTTAGGAAGAAAAACTTTGGCCGAGCGGGTCCATTTTGACTTGATGGCGTCAGCGATTGAGACCCGGAATTTGTCCTGCTTCTTTTCAAACTGGGCGTTGATCTTGTCGACCAGCTTTTGCTTTTTGCTCTCAATCTTTTCATCCAGCTTGGAACGCACTCCCCTGCTGACTTGTTGAGCAAACTCACCGCCGGCTTTTCCAATTCGATCCAATCGAAATTCGTCAACAACGATATCGGCACCTGTCGCGCGCGGTACAAACACCATGTCTGGCGGAAACCCTCGCAAGTCCATTTTGACTTCGAGTTCAATCGAAACGACCAGTCGAACCTTGGTATGGCCTTCAGCTCCAACACTATACAGCTGAACTCCTTTTACCCATTTCGACTGCCTGCCATCAATCTTCAAGTGGGCTTGAAAGTGAACATCGAACGCGAGTTTTTCGTCAGGCGTCTCGCGCATGTTTTTGACTTGAATAGCAAATTCTTGTTCAGGGTTGAGCAGTTCTGCCGAGTACTTTTTCCAGGTGCCATGGTTAACAAGTTTCTTTCGACGTTTGGTTTCAAGCCGTCCGTTCTCGCGCCAAATCTTGATTCCGTCCCAACGTTCCTTTTGGCCACCCCAATCTTTTTTCTCTTCGAAATTGTGTGGGATGTTTTCCAAAACCAATTGCGTCAGAAGTGCGTCCAGTTCCTCCCCGGCATCGGCTGATGTTGCCGCGGGCTCATCCTGTTTTGCCTTATTCGCGCTGGGTTGGGCGACGTGGCTTTTTTGCGCCGGTCGAGTATGCAAACTTTGATCAACGGGCTGGCCATTGTTGTACTCAAGAATGCTTTTTTGCTCCCCGTCATTCTGCTGAGCGCCCGCAAGCGTCGGTACAAAAAAGATGGGCCCAAATAACACCATGGAAATTGCGACAACGTACCGTGAGCTCGAAAACCGGGAAGATTCAAATTTTGGGATTTGATTTTTCACGAGCGCACTTTTAACCTTGGCGAATAGACAACAGTATATATCGACATTTTGCCAGTCGTTGGCTAGCTCGATACGTCGACTATTAACGGGTTGTTCGCGATTTCGTGGCCGAAGCAAAGAACAGTTGCCCAATCAATGCGGAACGTTTAAAACGCGACGAGAATAATAACGTTGAAAAGAAAGCTAAAGTGATAGCGTCAAAGAACAACCAAAAGAACAGTTGGAAACGCAAATTCGTTTTGGCCAGCATTTGCTTTGTTGGACTACTGGTGATTTTCTTTTCCTTGACTACTCTGCTTGAAATGGCAATCTCAAAGTCATTGCCGGCACCGATTCGTGACCAAGTCGAATACACAATGACCGGTCATGCGAATCGTTTTTGGGGCAGTGACAATTTTGAATTCGGTGATGCCAACGAACTTCACTATGTTGTGATACTTGGACTGAGTTCTCCCAAACCGGGGCAGAAATACTACCGCGAATCAGTCACTGCTCTTTCTGAAATGGTTTTTGGTCGTAAGATACAAGTTGAAGTCGTCAATCGAGACTTCATGATGCGAGAGATCGGTCACGTGTATCTTTACGATCGCGACGCGGAGCGATTCAATGTCGGCCTGAAATTAGTTACCCTGGGGCACGCTTGGTATAACGGCGAGAAGTTTGAAGGCTGGGAAGCATACGCGCAAGCGCAAAAAGTCGCCCAAGAAAGTCGAGTCGGACTTTGGGCACAGGAATCACCTGTGGCCCCATGGGATTTCTGGGAAGAACGGAAACAGAAGCAGCCGAAGCTCAAACTGTAGCCAATACCCAGCGCAACCACCGCTCTCTAAATACAATGTCCAAAGCGTCAACAACCATCACACCCGCAACGTCCTGCGAACCAATGGTTGAACGCAATTCGCCCATCAAATAGATGCGCTTAAAAAAAAACGCCCAAGACAAAAAATCCTGGGCGTCAATGATTCCATTCATCGGTCTCGAATACGAGATCCAATAGCGTATCGATTCGTCGACTTACTCGACCATTCGAACTCTTTCTGCACGTGGACCTTTGGGACCTTGGCCCTCAGAATACTCCACCTTTTGACCCTCACGAAGGTTCTCGTAAGTAGTCTCTTCCAACGCAGAATGGTGAAAAAAGATATCTCCACGCTCGCCTTCGATGAAACCAAAACCTTTGTCAGTCAACTTCTTAATTGTACCTTGCGGCATTCCGCCACTCCCAAACAAAAACATACTTCGTCGGTCGCAAATACTCTCGTTACCAAATGGCAACCCGACGAAAACAGAAGTTCTTGGAAGTCGAAAACCGCAAACAGATTCTTAGCTTTGTGAAGGGTTGCTGGAAACGGACATTGATTGGTAACACATTGCTACCAACTCCCGGCCAACATAATTCGTCCGAATTTTAAGCAATAAAAGAGGTCGATACAAATAAATCATTCAACCATCAACTTTAAAAAACCATTTCGGCGAATAATATTGAACAATGACACCGAACTTGAAATTCAATCTCACGCATTGTTGCAAATCAAACAACCTGCGCAAAACTCAACAAAAACAAGGTAAAACAAAGAGTAAATCTAAATTGCCATAACCAACGTTTATGGCTCGCGTTTTCTATTGCCTCATTTATTGAATACAAGAAACGCCCCATCTCTTCTCTTTTGACATTCGCAAATCTCAAAAGCAGGTTTCACTTCCACGCTACAATGCTCAGTTTCAAGTCGATTTAAAAGTCCGTGAAATATCAAGGCAACGTCTCGCTGTCGGGCGAGCCAGTCGAATATTGAACTTCTCAATCGCGGGATGTTGGTAATTTAAGTGCTTAAACCCTATTCCATCTTCGGTAGTCAAGACTTTGTTCGCGCTACCGAAGATGCTATTCATCTTTTGTCTCGCAGCAGCCACTTTGAAAGTTGCATCAAGGACAATCTTCATCGTATTAAAAGAGGCAAGATGAAGCCGCGCTGTTTGGGGCAAGCCGATATTTTTGCAATGCGACCAAAGATCGTTATCTCTAAAAATTTTGACACGTCTAACACAGAGGCATACGTAAAGTTGCTCGCCCATGAATCGCATCATCACAAATTGCATTCGGACCTGATTCGATTGGGCGGTGTACCTTTCTCCATCTGGAAACATCGTTGGTTTGAACAGGAACTAGAAGCCTACTGCCGCGAATTCGAAAGAAAGGTGGCTATTGAACTGGGACTGGCAAAGCCCAAACAGCACTTGTCGAATTACGGGATTTCGTTGATGAGAAAAATTGAGAATGAGGCCTTGGATCTCTCGCGAAGTAAGAATGAGGCCCTGGATCTCTCACGAAGCTTTAAGACAACTCTTCCGTACGCGCAGAATTGCATCATAAAAAATTTCACTGCCGCTATTTACAAATCACCCGAATCATTCCATCAGGGTTGAGGTTGAGAATGCCAAGACTAGTTCCCCTGTCAAGAATTTCCAGATTTGAAAAGCCAAAGTTTACTTCGGTAGATTGCAATGGAATAACAATCAAAGGAAACTCGTCGTTTGTGCGTCGAGTTGAAAAAGCGATTGAAATCCTGAAGTGCGTTTCGACCTTCAATTGCGTAATTTTAAATAACATCACCTCCATACGTGAATCGAATTTCTTCCAATTGAGATTTTCAACTAAGCACGTTTATCTGGATTCAGCGAGCGCATGCTCGGATCGAATTTGTCTTGCAAGTTATTTGGCAAGTATTGCGAAGTACAACGAGCTATATCGAAAGAAAAATGGACCCTTGCTCGCTGCGATTCACAAACGAAGAGGGTTTAATGTTGCGTTGGAAATGGAGTGCTTTGCATATCAAGCCGCGGTTGTCAAAGAGTTGAAAGGGCACGATCGAGTTTTGGCGATATTGCTCACACTGCCTCGGCTACCTGATTTGATTGAAGAAAAAAGAAAATCAAACTTCTCTTAAAATCCTGGAATTGGAATCCCAAGCCAAGCCGTTAAAGCAAGTCGCCAATTGCCGCTGGCTTCAAACGCTTCTTTCTACACATTGCTTCTCAAGCGATATTCTTCAGGCAATGAACTCATTTGTCTGTTAAACTAAACAGATGCAGACCACACGGCTAAGTCTCTTACAGCAGTTGCGCGATCCCCAAAACTCGATTGCCTGGTCGAGGTTCGTTGAAATCTATTCTCCTTTAGTTACTCGCTGGGTAACTTCGCTGAACGTTCCTCAAAAATCCCGTAACGATGTGACTCAAGAGGTCTTTATTGTTCTTCTTGGAAAAGTCTCCCAGTTTAAATACGATGCAACCAAATCGTTTCGCGGTTGGCTACGGACGGTTACGCTGAACAAGTGTCGGGACTACTTTCGAAAATCCCAAAAAGCAACAGAACCACAATTCCTGTCGCATATCGAAATTGCGGAAGGAAATGAATCGGACTTTTTGACGCAAAAAGAGTATCGCGAATATGTCGCCAAAGCAGCCTTGGCTTTGATGAAACTTCATTTTTCCGAAACGACTTGGCGGGCCTGTTGGGAGCATGTCGCCGAAGGCAAACCTGCCAAACAAGTCGCGGCAGAATTGGGCATCACCGTTAACGCGGTCTACCTTGCTCGGGGTCGAGTTCTGAAACGGATGCGGGCCGAGCTGGTGGGGCTTTGGGAGTAAATTTCCAGATCGGAAGACTGATCGCGGCGAGAAACATCCCGAATTTTATGGCCTGCGCTGAACGGGTTATCTTTTTTCCAATTTTTCAAGACAGGATTTTCATGGCGGCTTCGTAAAGCCTAATGAAGCCACAAAACCCCTTGAAAGACGGTAAAATGAATGCCATGGTCGATCCCAAAACAATTCAAAAATATCTTGCTGGGCAAGCCTCCGACGAAGAAACCCAGCAATGCGAAGCCTTCTTGAGCGACCCTCAAAACGAAGTCGACTTTGACGAGATCGACAGTGATTCACTGCTGGAAACCGTACGCAACTTTTCAGATGACACCACTCAGGTTGCCGCAAATAAGGACTTGGTTCAGCAACTTCGCTCAATGGTGCCAACGCGCCCGATCGGCCAGGAAGAGCTTGAACGGATTCTTACCCCGACCGATCAAGACGATGAGATGGGACTAATCGGTCGGTTCAAAGTCGTTGAGTTTATCGCCAGCGGCGGGATGGGTTTGGTCTTTAAAGCAATCGATCCACAACTGGACCGTGCCGTTTGCATCAAAGTCCTGCATCCGATGTTATCGACCAATGTAGATGCAAAAGCACGGTTTGCCCGCGAAGCCAAAGCCGCAGCACGTTTGAGAAACGAACGAATCGTCACCGTGTTCGAAGTCGGCGAGCACCGAGAGTTGCCTTTTCTCGTCATGCAATTGTTAGATGGCCAGTCGATGCGAAAACGCATGGAATCCGATGAGCCCATCCAGCCCGAGACCGCCCAAAAGTATACCCGCCAGATCGCCGAAGGATTGCGTTACGCACATGGACTTGGCTTCCTTCATCGAGACATCAAACCTGAGAATATTTGGATCACGCCTGAAGACGATATCAAACTTTTGGATTTCGGATTGGCCCGCGCCGTCAACGAAACAACCCACTTAACGAACACTGGCACCATCATCGGGACGCCCAGCTACATGTCACCTGAACAGGTCCAGGGGCAAGAGCTCGATGCAAGGAGCGACCTGTTCAGCCTGGGAAGCGTGCTTTACGAGATGCTGACAGGAAAGTGTGCGTTCAACAAAGGAAATGTCTTTTCAACCATGATGTCGGTCGCCAACGAAACTCTCCCGTTGCCCGTAAACACAGATGTAAATGCGATTCCTTCTGACATGCTGCCGATCGTCAAATCATTGTTGGAAAAAGACCCTGATCAACGAATCGCATCGGCAGGCGATCTGATTGACCAGTTGGAAAAGAATCCAAACTCTCTCAAAACAGCCTCGCAGGAAAAAGGGTCTGGAAACCGATTCTTTGTAGCAATCCTGGGGGCATTGGCTGGGGCAGCCTCGATCGCGTTTGGAATGTGGCTCTATCAGATTAATGACAAAGGCAAATTGGTCATCGAAGCTGCACCCGGTATCGAAGTCTCTGTCAAAGACGAAACGATCAAGGTTCATGACCCCCAAACGGGAAAAGACTTCGTCGTAAAGATTGGCGAAACTCCACTTCCAAGCGGCGTATACCAGTTGGAAATTCAGAGCGACGAGTTTGAGCTTGCTTCTGATGTCATCTCGATCAAAAGAGGAAAAGCCAGAATTGTTCGTTTGAGTTTGAAGCCTAATCAAGCTCAATCGAACCCCAAAAACAATCAATTATCTTCTGGAACAACCGGGAACGCCAATCACACTCACGACACAAATCACAATCACGACAATCCACTGTCGGCGAAAAATCTGACTGGCCAAAATCGCGACAACCAAGCGGCAAACAACCAAACGGCAAAGACTTTGAGCCAACTCAAGACTCTCTCCGCCAGCGAGGTCAAAGAACAACTGGGAATCAAGGATCGAATAACACCACATAGCACCGTCATTATGAATGAACGGGACGTGCAGGTTTTTGGCAACTTGCGCGGAGATACTGACAACCCTTGGACATTGGAATCCGCCAACGCGACTGATTCACAGCTTCATGATGTAGCGGTTAATGAGGACGGTTCATTCATTGCAACATTTTTTGCCAGAGATCATTACATCCGTATTTTGGATCACCAAGGCGTTTTGCGATGCATGATTCCCGCACAGGACGAGATCAGATCCATTCATTGGTCGCCCGATCCAAATGTTTTTGCAGTCGTGGTTCGTGGTGCAAAACGGGAACGCGTCGTACTTTGGAAACTGGTTAAGAAGATTAGCGACAAAGCCAAACAGAGTACTGACTTTAATTTCTCAATGCAGGCAGAAGTATTACGGGTCATCAAGATCGAAGCGCGACAGGTTGGTTGGTCCTGGGATGGAATGCAACTCGCGCTGGCGAACAACGATGAGATTCAGTTCTACGATGTAGCAACTGGGAATGTCGTTGTAACACCGAGCTTTGGGCTGAAGGGTAGTATTTCCGACCGGCCCTGGTCACCTGATGGTCGGTACTTTACAGCAGTAACTTCCAAACCCGCAAAAGTTCAGATTTGGGATACTCATGAAAAGAAACTTTTCCATTCCATTCTGGATCGGAGGACAGCCAGGTTTTTAGGAATGGGCAAGGATGGCAAAACCCGGATTTTGATGTCGAAAGAAGACGATAACGATTTTGAAATCTGGGATTTGCGCGAAAGCTCAACCGATCAGAAACCGGTTTTTGTGCGCGAATACAAATCAGATTTTGTACCCAAACCAATAAGATCACGTTGGGCCAGCGATGGAAAAGGTCCCCGTACGATTTCGCTCGACTCTGCGGGGCGGGCAATAGCCTATCTATCCGAAAATGGCAAACTGATTTTTAAGCACACTCAACGTGGAGAGAAGATCGGCGATCTTCCATTCACGGCAGACAATCTTGATCGTTGCACTGTTCGTCTTTCGGGTGACGGAAAACGAATCGTTTTCGCTGGTAAGTACTTGGCAATCTCAAGACTTCCGTTAGATCTGGATCTACTCACCGAAGGCAAATTTGGCGGAGCGGAATGGGTCGTTGCAAAGGATCTACTTTCGAAACAAATTTCAACCAATTCTCCTTCGGTATCCAACGACGGAAAACGAGTCAGTTTTCTGTCAGACGAATTAAAAAATCCAGCTAGTATCGGTGAACCCGTGCGTCGTAACGGAAAAATTGTTGCTTACCAACGACCTCCTACTGACTACGTTGGTTACCAACGAACATTTGACCTGGAAAACCTTCGGGCCTTTCCTGAAACAAACTTGATTGGCAGGCCGTCTGAACAATCTGACCGCGCAAAGTTGAGCCCGAATGGAAAGTGGTTGGGGCAAGTGGTCGACGGTGCAAATGAAGGAAATCGGATTTTGAATCTCAATGAAACAGGTGAAAAAGCGCTAATTTGCCTGTTCAATGTGAAAAGCGGAATGCTGGAACTTAAGCTTCCTGAGATTGAAGGATCGCTTGCAAGAGAGCTTTTTTGGTCAGCCGACTCGTCGTTGCTTTTTGTTCTATCACGATCACCAAATTTGGAAACCACGCTGCAAACAGTGAATTTGAAAGAGGCTAAATTCAGCAAATTTAAATTTGATCTGGATGCGTTTTCCGATTTTGATTTCGGCAAGAATGGGCTGTCCTTTGAGTTTCAGACCCAGTTCGCACCAGCCGTATTCAAAAAACAGCTCTATCTTCCTCTCAGTTATCGTGTTGGAAGAAGAGGAAAAATCAGGAAATACGCTCTGGCCGTGTTTGATCTGGCACAGCAAAAAGTCGTTGATGTGATTTCACTGCCCGAATTCGACAGCATCAAAAAATTGGAATTGAATGAATGGTTCATCGCTTTCACTTCTTCGTACCGCACAGTAAATTCCAGAGTTTCAAAATTGCAACTGATCAATCGAGAATCCAACACTCTTCTAGCGGAGTATGTGGGCGAGGGCGATATTGTTTCATTTGGATTAAGCGCCCATAGGCCATCCCTGTTTATTTGTCGGAGATCCCTAGGATATCGTGGGACATCGGACTTTGACTTTCAAGTTTTAGATGCCGATTCCAATCTCGAGTCGCTTAAACCGGTATTGGTTCGAGGCATCCGCAATGGTCAGTACAACGGCGTCAGCGCGAAATGGCATCCAATAAAGCCTCAACTTGCAATACGAGTCTCTAACGAATTTTCAATATTTGACCCTGATGGTGATAAAACCATCAAGATGAATATGCAAGGATTTAAAAACTTCACGGCGGTCCCAGACGGGTGGATTGTATTTGGGGACTCCAACTGGAAAAAATTTGGCTTTGATGGATTGGTCAGCGAAACGTTCTTTCCAAATAAAGAAGGAGTGGATATGTCTGTTCGTCGTGATGGGCTGATAAATGGAGACAGTTCCAAAATACGGGCGGTCATCCTTGAAGGAAATAAATTCCTTACCGGCACACCGCTCAAACGTACAGAGTAGTGCGTTAAACCCTCGACAATCCTTGGGTGGGCTGGAGCCCACCTTTTTTTGTGGATCCTGACTGAACAACGCATCACGTCCTTATCTTTTACATTCGCAAAATCTCGAACTGGTATGGTTCGTCGTGCTGTGGTTCTTCCTCGACTCGTGTTATCACTTCCACGTTACAATACATTGCCCAAGTATCGCCTGAAGAAAGTCGCAAAGAAGACGGGTAAGAAATAAATCAAATCCAAGCACTATTGCACAAGACTTTCGAACAATCACCACGGAAGCAAATGCACGAACGAAGCCGAATTCTCAAACTCAAAGACATTCTGTGGCGACACAAAATCAAATCGGTCATCTTTGCGATTTTGATTTTGGGACTTGGCCCTTATGCGCTCAGCCGAATGCTTGCTCCGCTAAACCGGATTACGACTCACACGATCCACACAATTGAATCGAAACCCACTCGTGAACCGGATGGGAAAAATCCGAATCCCGACGGCGAAACCGACACATTCAACTTGCGAATTGTCGCTTACAATGTCGCCCATGGTCGCGGCGCGATCGACGATAACTCAAAAGAAGGCGGCGAAGCCAAACGAAAACGCATCGAACAAATCGCTCAGTTCTTGAAAGACCTCGATGCCGATGTTGTCGTTTTAAACGAAGCCGATTTTTGCTCGACCTGGAGCGGGCATCAAAATCAAGCCGAAGCGATCGCGCGTTCAGCTGGCTACAAATATCAAGTCCAACAGCGAAACCTGGATTTTCGTTTTATCTATGGAAGCTGGCAATTTGGCAATGCAATTCTTAGCAAGTACCCGCTCACCCATTCGCAACCAATCAATTACCCACCCGAGAAACACTGGGAGGATTGGCTGGTCGGATGCAAGCGCGGTGTCGTTTGCGAAGTCTCGCTTGATTCCACTTCCGTCCGCGTCGCGGCAGTGCACTTGGAACATCGCAGCGAGTCCGTACGATTGGAATCCGCCAAACTGCTTTGCGAACTTGCAAAACAAACCGGCCCGCCGTTGATCATCGCAGGCGACTTCAATTCGGCACCCACTGGATTCCCACAATCGACCAAGACCAAAGACGGGCAGAACACAATAGATTGGATTATCGCAACCAAACTCTTTCAGCATCGCCCCAATTCCATTCCAACACCCGAGCAATATACTTTCTCATCCTACTCGCCAACGTCGGTCATCGACTGGATTATGATTCCAAGCACACCCTCAGCCAATGACGACCAAGCTCGCAGGCTGACCTTTGTGGACTACAAATCAATTCACTCAGAGCTTTCCGACCATCGTCCAGTAATTGCCAACATCAAAATTCCAATCGCCAACTGAATTCTAATTTTGCCACGGACTCCTGCCGACTTTTAAAAAACATGAACATTGAAAATCACGATCCCGATTCCGTTGGCCTAATTTTTGACTGCGATGGAACGCTTGCCGACACGATGCCGTTGCACTTTAAAGCTTGGCGGTGGGTAGCCAATAAATACGGAATTGAATTTGACGAAGATCGTTTTTACGCAATGGCAGGCCAGCCAACGCTTACGATTGTCAAAGTCCTGCTTGCCGAACAATCCATCGAAGGTGACCCGGTTGCCATTTCGGATGAAAAAGAGAATGCATTTCTCAACTACATGCCAGAGGTTCAGCCGATCCAACCCATCGTCGATATCGCGCGTCGTTTTCATGGAACCAAACCGATGGGTGTTGGCTCTGGTTCCAACCGCGAGATTGTGCATCAAGTTCTCAAGTTGATTGGCGTCGAAGATTTATTCGATGTCGTCGTTGGTGCCGAAGACACAGAGCGGCACAAACCAGAACCCGATGTCTTTCTCGAAGTCGCACGTCAAATCAAAATCGCTCCCACGGACTGCATCGTCTACGAAGACGCAGATCTTGGAATCGAAGCCGCCCGCCGAGCCGGCATGAAGTTCTTCGACATCCGCAGCGTCCACACTCCCGCGCGCCTGACCTAGCCGACGATGTAATAAGCAACCAACCGATACATGCCAACAAAAACGTGGTTATGCATTGAGATTCATGAACATAGTTCGCTTGACACAATCAAACACCTCTTCTCTGACCTAAGCAAAACTTTCTACAAACCAGCAATCTTCAATTGCTGAGGCACCTATTCGTTCGCACCTGTCTTCCAGCGCCAGTTGCGGATTCGGCTTAGTTTGAAATTGCCAATATAAAGTTGCAACCAAGGGCGCTATGTATAAAAATGCTCTGCGCTATGTATAAAATATGATATTCAACAATATCCCTCCGTTTTGGGAGGGTTATTTACTAAAGTTATCGGGGCAGGATACCTTTCTCATGAATTCAAACGTCGTCGGGAAATTGCAACCTTATTACGACGATCCGCCCGATGAACTCGTCTCGCACTTTGCAACACCTCCACTTCTGCACGCTCCCGACCTGTTCATCAACCTCCTAAATCTCGATGACTCACTAGCTTACACGGACGGAATTCAGCACACCTTCATCAGTAAATCACTGGGCCTGTTTGTCCTCGATGATGCGAACAATTCGAATCCGTTTTGCTACGTAACCCGTGGCCCAGCACGAGGGCTCATACTTCAACTAAAACATGATGATGCGTCTGCTTTCGCGTTCTCGTCACTGAGTTCTTTTCTGGGCGCGATTGCCGATGCTATCGAAACACGCAAAACAATTGACAGCCTTGTCTTTGACACAGCATTCCCAACTGTCAGTCAATCTAAGCTTGCCGCGTATTTGCAGGGCCAGTGCAACCACGGTGGCATTGCTGAAGTGATCTGCGCGATGATTACGCTGCTTCGTGAACCACCAGCGGATCTAGTAGGTTCGCTGGCCGGCCACGAAGACTTCTTCGTTCGGGAATCAATCGCTGATTTTATTACCCTGCATCCTCGCGAAGCGTTGCTTCCAGCTGCTACAATATTGTCCGTTGATCCGTGCGCTCAAGTTGCTCGTCCAGGACAACGGGCAGTGGATGCCATACGTCAACTGGAGAAGCCCCGATAACAATGCGATGGACCCAAGTCGCATTTCGCATCGATTTTAATGTTCAGTTTATATGCTGCGACTGGGTCATCGCGGACGTTATCCGGCTTGAGTTTCAATGGTCGACGACAATCCATATTCACCCAGCCAGATAACACCTGAGGCCAGAGGGTTTTCGCTCGCAGGTCACATGGGAAAGCTGCTTGTTCATTTTGCGGGATACGGATTGCTGGTCGCATTTTCTGCGTTCTTGGTTTTTGCAGCGAAAAGATATTTTGCGGTTTACGCGTGGGCGCATCAACCAAATCGAGCAATTTCACCGGAGCAGTTTCACGATGCAGCAAACAACTCAAACAACGCAATTCTTATCGTAATTGCTGTGGCGTTCTATTTTACGATTCGAGGCGAATACCGCCCCGGCAAAATTATCGGCGTCCTTACGATTGCTGCTTGTGTCGCACTGTTCGTTCATGGATGCGCCCATGTGGGTGTGCGACATTGACCCGCGATGTACGACTTGGCAATAATGAAACTGATATATTTGGTGATCTCTAGGTAAACGCCTGCGTTGGCACGAATCGCTGGATAACAATTCGATGCACACGAAGCGTCAGTGGTGTGCGGTTTCAATATGGTTAGATCACTGCCGACGCTCGGTGATCGCTGACGTTATCACGCTCAGGCAACTCAAAATGGAAGCCATTAAGCAACAAGAAGCCAAATCGAACCCCGTCGCATTGCTCTTGATTGCCGCAACATGCATTTGTGGCGGAGCATTGATTGGTGCATCGACAAACGCCGTAAACGGTGCAGTTAGTCCGGAATACTTTCGCAACATTATGCGATGGGTCGACGTGCAAAATATTTGGCGTGCCTCCATTGCTCAGGGCATCTTCGAAGGCTTGATCTATGGGTTCATGTTCTCCGTCGTATTCACACTCGTAGCAGGAATCGTTTCTCGCGCTCAATGTTCATTCGCAACGGCTTGGCGACACCTTTTCGCAATTGTTATCGCGATCTATTGTTGCTGGGCGATTGGTGGTATTCTTGCAATTGGATTGGCAACTTTGAGCCCCGAGTTCTACCGAAATGCATTTATCGGCGTTCCTGAAGCGTACGGGCCGATGATACGATATGCCTGGGTCGGCGGATCAATTTGGGGCTCCATGTTCGGCGGAATTCTCGCTGTAATTATTGGGTCTGTTTTGTTTGCTGCTAAATGGAGGCGCAATCACTCACGGAACGCGTGACAACAATGCGTTCCTGAAACATATTGTCAATCTAGAGAAGAAAAAGGTGTCAAGAGAAGAAAAAGGTGTCAAGTACCTTTTTGACATGTCCGCCACACCCCGCCAAGTGGTGAGTTTGATCGCGTCGTCCTTGTCCGTTTTGCGTTTTTCGTTTATTCATCGCCAAGCGTCCTCGTGAGTGCTACAAACAAGTGGGGAATCTCAAGTTCTTGGCAAAGGTCATAGCCCCAGCCTGGTGCTGCAAGCTTCCATGACCACTAAGTCGCATAGGTTGATTTTCAGCATAGCCCGCAGGTAACTTCGATCAGATTTAGCCAACTAGTTCGCTGCTCTTTATTCTGAGGATTAAAAAGGCAAGCCATTGAGTTGAATTTACCTGGTGCCACCAAAAGTTTGTTGACGTGGCACCCCATCAAATGAGATGATGTTCATTATTGGTTCCATCGTTTGGGGGTTAGAAATTGTGGCATGCTCAAACATGACCACGGGCTAGTCACCAGCATACAGTTGCAAACGACTCGCCCCCAAACTTTGGACTTACATGGATTCTTTATCCGACTAAATGAACACAATTAATTGGGACGCGTATGGCAAACAGGCGTTCCTTCAAAACTTGATCGTTGATGTCAACCAACCGCAAAGATTACAACCCCTATCGTGCACCAATTGTTGTCGGAACAGAGCGCAGTGGCCAATATCGCTCACTGAGATACTCCACAGGAATTGTTTGGGCCGTTGCGTTGTTAGTATTCGTAATTGCCGGTTGTACAAACTGTTATTTTGACGGAATCTATTGCACGGAAATTGACCCACCACAATCCATAGGTGCGGTATGCTTAGTCGCGCTCGCAATTGCGCTGATTGCTTCAATCACATTCCCCGCAAAATTCACTCGACGAGCACTCCATTTTTTCGCAACAATTATTGTAGCAATTGCGCTATTGTACTTTATCCTATTCTTTTCGATGGCATTTCTTGGTTTTGATATCATGGACTAGAATAGTCGGATAACAACGTAATGCACACGAAGCCGTCAAAGCCCTTGCGGTCGGCTGGTCGCTGCAAGATTTTGCCGAGGGTTTATAATTTTACATCGCTCCGTTTTTAGGTTGGTGACATCAACCCTCGGCTCGCCCATTGGGACAAGGTAGTCATTAGGGTTTGGGGTGCAAAATACAACTCAAAAGTTTTTGACAATTTTGCGACGTTTCCAGGCGGGAAAGCCCTCTCTGACTTTCGTTTTTAAGAACTGTACGACATGTTCGGCAGTGAATTGCCACTGAGCGTCTCTCGGCTGTTTGTGGAACTGACACAGTTTGGTGAACCAAACTTGCGGCGTGGAGATAACGCTGA
>CAYUWY010000021.1:15034-142143 GCA_964448575.1 uncultured Pirellulaceae bacterium | reverse complement strand
CTTTCGCGCAATGACTTACAACCTTTCGCGCAAAATCCTAGTGAGCGAGGGAGCGATATTTTAGAATCGACACGTGATTCTCCCTCGCTAACGCGTCGGGTTTCCATTGGGGCAGTCGTGACGCATTAGAGAATGACTGCCATACGCTTCCAATCCAATTCGCACGCCACTTCACACGCTCCAGATTCACTTCGCGCTCCTAAGGGTTTGATACGCCGAAAGAAATTCGGAAGCCACTTCGCAACGATCCTCACTTCGCACCGTTGGGCGTTCCACCGCACGCGATATTCAACGCTCCCATTTTATCTCACCCGACCAGCCGTCGGTTTCACGACGTCTTGGACTGCAAATGGGCTCTTTTTGCGGGAATAGTGAGCCAACAATTGAATTCCCGTGCAATTCTGGATAACCTGATCGAGTGAAAGCGACAGTAAGACGGAATCTTTTTACTGATCGCTAAACTCAAAATTCAAACTGACAAATTCAACTTGCCACATTCCAATATCACTCCGGAGTAACAATGACCAAGAAACAAAATCGACGTGAGTTTGTTCAATCCACAGCTGCCCTTGGAATCGGTGCTTGGGTGGCAGGCGGCGTTTCGTTGAAGCCCAGCATTTCTGCGTTGGAAGAAATCCGTTTCGCATGCATCGGTGTTGGCGGCAAAGGCGAGAGTGATTCAACCAACGCCGGCAACGATGGAAAAGTCGTCGCGATGTGTGACATCGACGACGAAACTTTAGGTAAGAAAAAAGGCGAGTTCGGCGACGCGAAAACCTACAACGATTTTCGTAAAATGTTCGACGAGATGGGCGACAAATTCGACGCCGTGACCGTCAGCACCCCTGATCACACGCACGCGGTTATTGCACTTCGAGCGATGCGAGAAGGCAAACACGTTTACTGCCAAAAACCATTGAGCCACTCTATCGAAGAGTCGCGGATGATGGGCAACGTCGCTAAAGAAAGCGGCGTGATTACTCAAATGGGAAATCAAGGCACTGCCAACAGTAACTTGCGCGAGTCGGCTGCTTTGATTCGCAAGGGCATCATCGGTGACGTCTCTGAAGTCCACGTTTGGACCAACCGTCCCGTGTGGCCACAAAGCTTTGGACTGAAAGTTCAAGAATCCCCCAAAGCCGGTCAGGAAGATGACTGGAACGCACGCCGCAAAATGGTCCACTGGGACGAATGGATCGGGCCAGCGAAAAAGCGACCTTACAGCCCTGAGATTCACGCCTTCAAATGGCGCGGATTCTGGGATTTTGGAACCGGTGCACTTGGCGACATGGCTTGCCACACACTCAACATGTCATACATGGCGTTAGATCTTAAATTCCCAACATCGGTTGTTGCCGAAGCAGAAAAACATGATGGCAATTGCTACCCTGCCGGTTCAAAAATCGTTTTTGAATTTCCGGAACTGAACGGGCGCCCTGCGTTGAAGATGGTTTGGTACGACGGAACCATGAAGCCTGACGAAGCGATGAAAGCCAATCTTCCGAAGTACAAAGATGACAAGGGCCGTGAGCGACACTATACAAGTGCAGCATTGCTGATTGGCGATAAAGGCAAGTACTATTCGCCTGGCGATTACGGTGGCGACGCCAGAGAAACTGGCCTGATCATTGACGGTGAGTTCACTCGCCAGAGAACCATCACACGTCCAGCTAAAGACGGTCAGGAAAGCCCGTTCTCTGAATTCAAGAATATTGAATTCCAGAAGCCGCCAAGATCACACTTCCATGAATTCGCAGAAGCAATTCGAGGAAATGGCAAAACGGTCTCTGAGTTTGTGAAATATTCTGGGCCACTTTCGGAAACAGTTTTGCTGGGCAACCTTGCTGTTTGGTCTGGCAAAAAGATCGATTGGAACGCCAAAGAAATGATCGTGAAGGGAGAAGCCAGTGAAGACGAATCAACACAAAAATTGGTTCGACACGATTACCACAACGGTTACACGATCCACGAGGGTGCCAAAGCAACTGGCTAAACGGTGGCATCTAAGATTTGTATTGGGAATCAAGAACCCAACGCAATAAACAAACAAAACGCGAGTTGGAGCAAATCCTACTCGCGTTTTTTTATGCGCGTAGCCGGGGAGACTGCTCGTTGAACGCCCATTTTTTGAGCATGAGATTTTGCCAGTATCTTTACTTGCTGGTTTCCTTTTAAAACCGCGGATGGAGGCAGATAAACGCGGATTCAAGTTCTGTTTTTATCCGCGTCCATCAGCGTTCATCCGCGGTTCTTTCTTCATCAGTTTCCCGTGTTGAAAAGAGGTGGTGTTCACCGAGAACTGTCTAGCTGTGCGTGGGTCTAGATCCCAACCGATGATTTCCAACGCTCAACGGCTTCGATCACCTCAGATTTACGAGTGCCATCGGCCATCGTATCAACGATTTCCAGATACCATTTCAAAAGCGCTTTTGCGTCGTCCCGTTTGTCTACGGCGTAATAAACCTGCACAACAGAAAACGCCAACTGAACCAGCTCAATTCGGCAATTGGGATTGTCTGCAAACGCCGAAAAGAAGTTTTGCACGTCGGCTCGCGTCTCTTCATCGTCGTTTTTGATGCGTGCTAAAATATCACCTAACCCCAACCGTCCAAAATAAAGTTTTTCGCGAAACGAACCAGCGATCACTTTGATCTCGGGGTTCGTATTCTGTTCAAACATACCCAGGATGTGTTTGCCCAACGCCAGCGTTTCAGCTTCATCGCCCTGCAAACGATCAATCAACAACAAAGTGACTTCTGCGAGTCGCTTGGAACTAATGGGATCGGCAAGGATCTTTTCCATCCGCTCATCAAAACGATCCCGAAAAATATTCAACATATCTATGTTACGAGTGGTCAGGCATACATAAACAGGACGAATGATCACCGTCAAGTTTGCCCGCGCTGCGATATTGGCATCTGAGTGATTGGAAAACTTCTGATCGACTTCTTCAATCGCGGCTTCGGTGCCAACGATATTCAATTCACCTTCGATATTCAGTGAATCCAAGATACTGACCGACTCAATGTACGAACTGATCGCATACAACTCTTCCGTTTCCGTCGTCTCCATTTCCAGGAGTCGACGAGAAATTTTTAACCGCTCAGAAAAAATCACGTAGGCCATCGGGGGCGTGACCTTTTTAGATTCCTCACGGAGCGAAAGTGATTTCTCAAGCAATTCCTCAACGCTTCCGGTTTCCAGCATGCGTTGCAATTCGCTTTTTGTGGAACCAGGATTTTTTGGATTCGAATTTGCCAATCCAATTTTCGCACTTGGAATATTTTTCGCTACGGTTTTCTCTTCTTTGACTCGTTCGGGTGGGCTTGCATCCGTTCCCGGCTCATCATTAGTCGAAGTGATTCTTGGTGCACCGATAGCCGCTTTATCGGCCTCGGATTTTGCTTGAGATGAATGGTAAATCCAATATATCGAACCGCTGAACAAAAGGATTCCGATAATTGCGCGGCGATGAAACCACAAAAACCCCGTAGCCAGACCAGCAATGATCCGCATGTCGAGCTTGGGTGCTTCCGGATTGGTTTCCGCGTCCTTAAATGGGTCTTCTCTTTTACTCAATGAATCCTCACGAGTTACTTCGTCGGTAAATCTAAAGTTGTAATCGCCTAAAGTCGAAATCTGCCGGCAAGAGTGAGCTGCAATCGGCGGTCACAATCCGGTCAAATTCAACCAATGTTGTTACTAGAATTATCACACAAATCGCGAATTGGGCCAGCGCCGGTTTTGGACACGTTGCGGTTTAATTCCCCGACAATTAAAAAGGTTTCGCAGTGGTTTCGCCATTTTTTCAGTATTGCACTTGATGATCGCTCAGACCGACATTCGAACTTTTTACGAATTTCAGCCAATTGTCCCACTTACGTTGTGGTGGCAAATGCTAATTTTCGCGCTGGCAGTGCTGGCAATTTTTGCTTTTGCAACCTGGATGTACCTGCGCGACTCACGAGATTTGCCGCGGGGGCTAACGGTCCTCCTGAGTACGCTTCGCATTGTTGCCTTTACAGCGATTCTCATTTACGTGCTCAATCCGGGCAAACGCAGTGAGACACGTATCGTGAAAACCTCTCGACTCGCGGTTCTGGTTGATACGAGTTTGAGCATGGGACTCCAAGACCGGAATGCCTCGGCCAACTCCCCGGACGCATTGATTAGCCAGCCAAGAAGAATTGACGAAGTCGTCGATTGGATGGAATCGAATTCAGAGATTCAAAAACTTAGACAATCTCATGACTTGACCGTTTACCGATTCGGCGACAAACCACAGCCCGAGTCGATTGTGTCTTTGTCGAAAATAGAATCCGAAAAAGCAGCCGCGCCTGCGGTGGCATCAAACTCGCAAATCCGAATCAATGAAAAACTTAAGTCCAGCCTTCGCGCTTCGTCACGAATCGGCTGGCTTGCACTAGGAATTTCAATCCTTTCGATTTGCGCGATCATCAGTTGGGTCTTTGTAAGATTCTTCCGCGACCAAAATCTTGAAAGTTCAAAACAGACCCAGTCATACATTTTATGCGGTGGCGTGTTGGGAATCGTTTCTGCAATCACGGTTTTTGGTTGGAGTGATTTGCAAACGCCGCAGTTGGATCTCTGGACTTCGCTGGGTTGGAAACCGACAACGGCCGCGACTTTTTTACCGGCTCGCGTTGGCGTCAATTCAAACGCGATATCAGATGAGAAATCGAGCGTCGAACAATCCGACAAAAGCAGCGAACTTAATTGGGATTCCGTCGACTGGAAAATTGCGCTCGCCCCTAAAGGAACTTCTACCGAACTTGGCTCCGCCATCCAGCATGTCATCAACAAAGAACGCGGCGGACCGATTGCCGGGATCGTTGTTGTGACAGACGGAAGAAATAACTCGGGCGTCCAACCGGCCCGCGCGATCGCAGCCGCGGCCAATGCCGGAATTCCGGTTTACCCAATTGGAATTGGGTCAACAGAAACGCCAAAGAATATTCAGGTCGCCGACATCCAAGCTCCGCCCAAAGTGTTTCCTTCTGACAAATTTTTGATCAAGGGGATCATTAAATCGTTTGGCCTTGCTGGACGTACCATTCGTGTGAAACTCGTTTCGGTTGACGAAAAAGAAAAGGAAGCCGAATCGATTGAAGACGAAACGACCGTCCGGTTGTTAGATGATGGCCAAGCCAACTCGGTTGAGTTCAACGTCACACGTCAGGAGCAAGGCAAACGGCGATACATCATTCGAACGGAATCGGTGGAAGGCGATTCCGATCCACGTGACGACCAACGAGCGGCCATGGTTGAGATCGTCAAGCGGCAGACAAAAGTTCTTTTGATCGCGGGCGGGCCAAACCGAGAGTTTCGCTTTTTGCGGAATCAGTTGTACCGCGACAAAGACATCTTGCTTCACGTTTGGCTCCAGTCGTCCAAGGAAGGCGCGGATCAGGAATCAGATTTGCTTCTCACTGAGTTCCCGCAGACGCGCGAAGGAGTTTTCTTTTACGATTGCATCATCGGATTTGACCCCGATTGGTCTGAGCTACAGCCAAAACAAAGCGAATTGTTGGAACGTTGGGTTGCCGAACAGGCCGGCGGGCTAATCGTGATCGCTGGGCCCGTCAACACGCCGGAGTGGACGCGGAAGCCACGCGGTGACGCTGCCATCGATAAGATTCGGCGACTGTATCCCGTTTCTTTTTACAGTCAAGGAACGGCTCAGTTGAAGCTTGGTAGATTCGGCGGCGCAAAAGCGTTCCCATTGGAATTCTCGCGCGAAGGACGTGCTTCTGAATTCTTATGGCTGGGCGATACTGCCACCCAAAGCCAAACCAACTGGGGGCAGTTCCGCGGCGTATTTGGTTACTATGCCGTGAACGAACCCAAACCCGGCGCCGATGTGCTTGCCAATTTCGCCGACCCTGAAACGTCAATCGATGATCGGCTGCCAATCTATCTGGCCAATCATTTCTACGGAGCGGGCCGAGTGTTTTTTCAAGCCAGCGGTGAGATGTGGCGGATCCGGCGGCTTGATGTGGAGTTCTTCCAACAGTATTACGTGAAACTGATTCGCTGGGCCTCGCAAGGTCGTTTACTTCGTGATTCGACTCGCGGAGTTTTGCTTACCGACCGCGAGCGATGTTGGATGGGTGATCAGATTGTTGTGCAAGCGATTTTGCGCGACCCGCAGGATCAGCCGTTGCTGCTGAAAAAAGTTGACGCGGTGATTCTTCGTCCCGACGGAACGCGGCAAGATCTAACTCTAGATGCAACCAAGAACGCCGTTCGGCCAGGCACGTTCAACGGTCAGTTCACCGCGGGTAGCGAAGGCGACTATCGAATCAGTTTGCCGATCCCGGCAAGCCCAGACCTTGATGTTTTAACCACGACCGTCCAAGCCAATATTCCTGATTTGGAAAAAGAGCAGCCTCAACGCAACGATGCGCTGTTAACTGAACTGGCCGACAAAACGAATGGTCATTTTTATGTTGGCATGAAAAGTTTTCAAACAACGGATGCCAACCCCGTTTCACCCACAGCGATCATTCAGCCGCAGGATCAAGAGACTTTTTTAACAGGCACGCTTGATCGCTTCTTTCAACGCAAGCTAATGATGTGGCTGCTTGGGTTATTGGCGACTTCGCTGGCACTTGAATGGACGATCCGTCGGCTACATAAACTGGCTTAGATTTTCGAAGTTGCACAACTGCCAAAAGTTGTATTGAAATAAACTAGGGAACTGGTGCCGCCGCAAAATACAAGCTGAAAATACCCAATACAATAATTACGAAAACGCCAGAACCAACCACCAACCCCACAATTAGTTTCCATTGCGCCGATTGGAATCGTGCACCAAATGTACCGGCTCGAAAACCTGGCTGCCGCAGTTCTGGATACTTGTTGGACAATGAAGTCCATTGCAAAAGTCTTATCGAATACCAAATCGGAATGGTAAACGCCCCGATCGCTGAGCAAGCAATGCAAATAATGATGGCCAGCCAGAATTGCCCCGCGTCTTTACAAACTGCATCAGCCTTCGCTCGATCTTTGGGCGTAAGCGTATATTTAACTTCTTCGTGATGGCCACCGGGAGAAACCGGAGCCGCATACGGGTTTGGTTCAGACATATTGATGCAATGAAAAGTGGAAGTTGAACGATTGACAAGACCGCCATTCGAATTGGATCAGAACCTGCAAAAGCTGTCAAAAATAAAAAGGTGAAATTTCGCGTCTCCAATTGCGGCTTATGAATTAAGAGTCAATCGGATAAAATCAAATCGAGTCATGGAGAAACATGATTCACCCTTCATCGTTTCAAGCAAGGATCGACTCGCTACTGCATGGATTCGAAACGCACAAAACGTCTTAAGCTCAAGCAACTTTCGCCGCCAATCGCCGCGACACTGGGACGGCTGCGCTCACGAATTCGCGTCTTCGTTTTTCTTGAAGGCCTCGCAATCGCCGTGGCCTGGTTGTTGATCACGTTTTGGGCCTCGCTGGCCGTTGATTATTTGCCCGTGATGTTTGGATTCCCTGAACTTTCACAAATCTCTCGCGGCATCATTCTCGTTTGCGTTTCGCTTTTGATCGCTTGGCTGCTGTATCGATTCGTATTGCGCCGAGTCTTCGTTAGATTGAAAAACGAAAGCCTGGCCATCCTGATTGAAAGACGTTATCCGCAATTCAATGACAGTTTGCTGACCACCGTAAACCGAACTTTGAAACGGCGAAGCAATAATAAAATTGCGGAATTCGATGTCCCAGTCGATGACGCGATGCTGGAACAGACAAAGGCCAAAGCCGAGTCGCATCTAAACGAGGTCGACCTGTCGAAAGTGATCAATGGAAATCCGCTGACACGCAGCTTGATTTTCGCAGGCCTACTGCTTCTAAGCGTCGGCGGAATGGCGATCGCACGACCAGCCAGCTTAAAAATTGCAACCCAGCGACTTTACCTATTGAAAGATGTAGCGTGGCCGCGGCAGTGTCGAATTGAAATGGTGGGAATCAAAGTCAAAAGAGAAAACGCGGTCGAAGGTATCGATGAGCTTGGCAAGTTCCTCACGCCAAAGTCACAAGAGTTTCGGATCGCGAAAGGCTCGACGTTAACGCTGATGGTTCGCGCCGAAGACTTCATCGAAAACGCTGACGCCGATCAAGCGACGACGTCCCGCAAGCTTCCCAACAACTGCTTGATGATTTATCAAACGGCAGACGGAAACCGCGGCACACAAGCGTTCAAAAAGATCGGCGCACCTCGCAATGGGTTTCAGCTTTATTCGCTCGATGGCCAACCGCTTCGTGGAATCCTGGGCGACATCACATTCAGCATTCGAGGCGGCGACCATCGGCTTGGTCCTTTTCAAATCAAAGTCGTGGATGAGCCAAGCGTTTTTGAGACGAAGCTCGCTTGTGAGTTTCCAGATTACATCGTAGACCAATCTTCGATGCGATGGACCGATCGCACGATTCCCTGGGCAGGGCAAGCTCGATTGCCCGAAGGAACCAAGCTGACGGTAAAGGCGACTTCCAACAAACCGCTCACCAAAGTTTATGCACTTGATCGAA
Source organism: uncultured Pirellulaceae bacterium (assembly GCA_964448575.1). Taxonomy (GTDB): domain Bacteria; phylum Planctomycetota; class Planctomycetia; order Pirellulales; family Pirellulaceae; genus Mariniblastus. Next base: position 133,593 of record CAYUWY010000021.1, on the reverse strand, counting down.
ACCAGCAAACGATTCGAGCAATCGAGGCGTCGGGAACCAGTTTTGATATGCAGCTTCCTCCGCTGACCGAGCCGGTCAACATCCAGTTTTATCTTTGCGATGAAGACGGATTGGTTTCAGAACAACCGCACAATGTCACAATCGAACCCATCCAAGACCAACCGCCAAACGTGCAGACGCAATTGACTGGAATTGGAACTGCGGTAACGCCCGATGTTCAGATTCCGTTTTCCGGATTGGTTCAAGATGATTACGGGCTGACCCGAACGTGGGTTGAAATCGAAGTCGCCAGTTCTGACCCGATTGAAGAGAACGTTTCAATTGACAGCGATGGCAATCTTGATTCCGTGTTGGATTTCAAGCAGCGTGTTCAAAAGGCTGGCAACCAATATAAATTGCCAACCGAAGATGGAAGCACCGTTTCGCTGGTCATCAAATCCGCCGACAAATTCAATCTCAAAGAGTCCCCTAATGTCGGAGTCGGCGATCGTTACGTTTTAGATGTGGTCCCGCCAAACCAGTTCGTCAGAATCCTGGAACGCCTTGAAGTCGGACAGCGTCGAAGGCTGGAACAGATTTATCTTGAGTTGGCCGACGCGCGGAATTACTTGGTGCGAGCCAAGTCTCGACGTTCAAGTTCAGGCAGCCAATTGGTTGAGCCGGGTGATCGTACCGATTCGGCAGATGGCGTTTCCGAACCGGGTGACGACGATGATGACGGCTCAAGCATCAGAAAACATGAGCTGCAATTGCTTTTTGCCCAGCGGGCGATTTTGCAAGTGGAAAAGTCAACGCAAGAGATCGCTGGCTCGGCAGACGCTTTCGAAAACATCCGCCTACAACTCATAAACAATCGAATCGATTCCGAAGACCGGAAAAAACGTATCTCCGAGCAGATCATCGCACCTTTGCGTTTGATTGCAGACAACTCCATGCAACAATTGAAGGAAGGCGTGCAGGAGCTGGAAGGTGAACTTACAAATTTACAGCTCAGCCCCACCGACGAGGCGATCATTAAAGCGTCAGATCAGTTGGCGGTGAATTCGATCGAGCAGACCGATGCGATTCTGAATCAGCTTGATGAAGTCCTGAATGTGATGGTGAAATACGAGACACAAAATGAACTTCTGGAAATCGTTCGCCAAATGATTAAGCGTCAGCAGGCAATTATGGAGCGAACGAAGAAAGAAAGGCAGAACAAAGCCTTTGACGGGTTGTTAGATTAAATTAGACAGACGGCTTCATGGAGTAGCGTTGTGAAAACTTTAGCGTCGAAAACCAGTCTTGCGTTTGCGATTTTGTTCGCGGTTGGATTTTCTGCGCCACAGTTTTCAAATCAAACTTTTGCTACGACTTTCATTCAAGAGACCGACGACAAAACGGAGCTCAGTGAAGCTCAAAAGCTCGAAGCCGACCAGAAACGGTTGGCCGAACAGTACAAGCTATTAGAGGAAAAGCTTTTTTCGCTTCACGAGTTCGAAAAAGACTCCAACCCAATACGATCAAAGCTGCTTCAGCGTGCGTTCGTTCAGTCGCAAGAAAAGATGACGTCTTCGCAGATGAAGATGATTGTCAAACTGTTGACCAAGTCGAAACTCAAAGACGCCGAGGGTGAGCAAAAAGAAGTTCTGGGTCAACTGGAAGCCCTCTTGGAATTGCTTCAAAGCGAAGACCGTGGCAAACGTGTCCGCGATGAAATCCAGCGGCATCAAGCTTATTTGAAAGAAGTCGAACGGATCCTGCGAATTCAAAAAGGCATTCGCGGCCAAACCGAAGGTGGCGTTGACGAAAGACGTTTGTCGAACTCGCAAGAAAAAGTCGCCGAGCGAACGGAGAAGCTTGGTAACGAGATCGGCGAGAATGAGTCGGGCGAAACGGAGTCGGAATCTGACGGCGAGCCTAATTCCGAATCCAATAGCGGCGGCGAGAAAAAAGACCCGAGCGAAGGTTCAGAGAATAAAGATCCGAACGAAAAACTGTCGGGTGCTAAAGAAGGGCAATCTAAAGACGGCAAACCCAAGGACGGCGAAAATAAAGACGGCAAATCAAAGGACGGCGAATCCAAAGATGGTGAACCTAAGGGTGGCGATTCGAAAAATGGCCAGCCCAAAGGCGATGAAGAAAAACAAAACGGCGCCGAATCAAAATCTGGTGAAGGCCAACCAAGCGAGGGCCAACCAAGCCAAGGGCAGCCAAGTGAAGGCCAATCCGGCGAGGGGCAATCCGGCGAACCAAGTGAACAAGCTCAGCCAGAAAACCCAACCCGTAAACGGATCCAGGCAGCTGAAGACCGAATGCGAAAGGCGCAGGAAAAACTTGACAAAGCCCAACGCGATGATGCAATCGAGGAAATGATCAAGGCCGAACGTGAGATGGCGGCGGCCAAAAAAGAGCTTGAAGAGATCCTCAGGCAGCTTCGCGAAGAAGAAATCGAACGTACGTTGGCGATGCTTGAAGGCCGGTTCCGAAAAATGCTTGAGCGAGAAATTCGCTTGATCGAATCGACTAAAAAGCTCAACGAAATCGTGCCCGAGCAACGCGCGACTGACTTTGAAATCCGCGCGGGAAAACTTTCAGTTGAACAATCCGCAATTGCGACCGACGCAGCGAGGGCACTTTTGCTTTTACGCGAAGACGGGTCCTCGGTCGCTTTCCCAGCCACCGTCGATGAAATGCATCAGGATATGCAGCAGGTCGCCAACCGTTTGTCGGCTGCCAAGGTCGGGCGAATCACAATCGAAATCGAAGAAGACATTGTTGACACTTTGAACTACCTGATCGCCGCGTTGGTTCAAACACAAGAAGACATGGAGAAAATGAAAAAGCGCTCCAAAAGTGGCAAAGGCGGACAGCCGGGCGACAGGCCACTGGTGGACAAACTCGCGGAGATCAAAATGCTTCGCGGCCTGCAAGAAAGAATCATGCGGCGGCACAAACGTTACGCACGATTCTTGGAAGATCCTGACGACATGGTTGGTGAAACCGACGACCCAGAAGTCCAGGCGGCTCTCAATCGACTCGCAGAAAAGCAGGCACAATTAACTGAGATTGCCAGAGACATCGTCAATGAGAAGAATAAGTAACCGCCGTTTGCCGCGTGCTGCAACCTCGGCACGTTTCACCTGTTAAAATACATCCTGCCAGTTCAAAAAAAATTCCTCAACTCCTTTTCAATATGCTGAGATTCAAAAAATTACTTTTCAAACAACGATCGCGTTTCTTTTTCGCGTTCACTTGCATTGCTGTCTTTGGTCTGACCAACCCTTTGCGTGCGCAGGTTGAAATCGGTCAGCCAAAATCGGTTGTACCGTCGGCGACCTCCAGCGACCTTGAGCCAGAATCCAGTTGGCAACCGGCCACAACGATCGAAATCAAAGAAGCATTTTCTCAGTGGCTGACTCAATCCAACACCGACGAAAACACAACGCAGCGTGTTCAGAATTTCGTTGATGAAGATTCGGAATTGAAACAGAAATCAGACGTCGTCGATTTAGTTATTGACGGGATAGTGATCGCTCGGCCCGAGGTCAATGAGTTTCGCGAGAAACTTCGTGCCCAACGAGTCGGCGCTCGAGCACCCGACTTTTCGAATCTGTTAGACAATCCGCAGGAGAAAGATTTCTTCCGTCAACACATCAGACTTTATTTTGCCAGATGGCTGGCTCAAAACGAATTCCATGACGAGGCACTTCAGCATTTTGAAAAACTGGAGATCAAAAAGGTTCTCGATCCTGCAACGCTGCTTTTCTATCGCGGGTTAATGGAGCACCAGCTGCTTAAGAAAGACGAATGCTTAAAGACAATCGATCGTTTGCTGGAAAATACTGATTCGCTTCCGCGTCGTTATCGGGTCCTCGCGAAATTGGTTTTGGCCGACATCAAGCCACTTGAATCTGATTCGCTGGACGAGATCACGCGAATGATGAGCGACATCAAGCGGCGCACGGCACTTCACCGTAGCGGGAAAAAAGTACTCGACAAAGAAGCCGAAGTAATTAAGAAGCTCGACAAACTGATCGAGGAATTGGAATCTCAACAACAAGCCATGGAGGTTGCCAGTAGTACAACTCCCAGCTCGCCCATGGATAAAACCCAGCGAGCCGGCGGGCAAGGCTCGGGTGACGTAACGAGCAAGCGTCAGACGGATGGCGGTGATTGGGGCGATCTTCCGCCAGCCAAACGCGCGGCGGCACTTGCCGAAATGGCCAAAGACATGCCTCCGCATTATCGCGCTGTCATTGAGGAATATTTCCGCCAACTTGCAAAGGAAAAGTAACCGGCAAAAAACGAGTGGGCCAACGACGCTTACAAAGTTCGGTTATATTTTACGCATCATGAAAACTCCCAAAGCGATCGCCCGATTCCTGTTCGCCAGCATATTGCTTTTCGCTTTCGCGGTCATTGCTCAATTCATTTTTCCGCAATCCGGATTCGCCCAAGCCTCCAGTGTTGAGCTCACAACGACCGCTGGCGAAACAACGCATGGAAACATCGCTGCGATTGAAACCGATTCCGTCACCATCCAATCGGAATCTGAAAAACGAACTTTTAACTTCGAGCAAATCGACTCCATTGACTTTGGCAACACGATCCAGGCGCCGCCCGAATCAACGACTCTGATCGAGTTGATAGATGGCTCGACGATTCAAGCGAAAACGACAGCGAGGAAGTCGGGAACGCTAAATGCGATGTTCCAATGCGGAGTCCAGCAGTCCGTACAAGTGAATTTTGTTAAATCGATTCGTTTCAAGACCTACGACAACGATCTGGAATTATCAAAACAGTGGCGAGAAATCCTGGAAGATGATTCACTGGAAAGCGATGCGATCATCGTCAACAAGTCTGGCACACTTTCGGTTGTTGAAGGCTTGGTCGGAGACATCGACAGTGAAAATATCACTTTCTCGATCGGTGACCGTACCGCCCAGGTGGCATTAACGAAACTGGATGCCATTTTGTTTTTTCGTGCTGCCAATCGCGAACTGGCCAAACCCGTTTGCGAAGTCATCTTGCCCGATCAGAGTCGAATTCTCGCGCGTAAGCTCCAATCGTCGGAACCGACTGGCGGACTTAACGAGAAACCGCAAGAGTCAGCTTTTGATTCATTGGTTGCAACCAGCGTTTCAGGTGCAAAATTTAAATTGGCGGCAACCAGCCTTTCGCGAATCAATTTTCAACTTGGCCGCTCGGTTTATTTAAGCGATCTCAAGCCGACAACCAATGACTGGGTTCCGCTGGTGACGAGTTCCAGGATTTACGAAAAACTTCGAACGCTTAAACTGGCACGCGTTAACAAATCGTTTTCCGGCCGACCGCTTAGCCTTAAAATCCAAAAGGAATCGGGGCTTTCATTTGAGGCCCAGACAAAGCAATTTGAAAACGGATTCGCAATCCAGGGCGGAGGCAAACTCGCGTTCGCACTCAAAGGACAGTACGAACAGCTAAGTGGACTTGTTGGGTTTGATCCCGAAGCCAACCCGAGTGGTAATGCGACGTTTTCGATTTTCGTTGACGGGAAAATTGCTTTAGAGAAACGCATGGTCAATCAAGAAATGAAAAACCCGATCGAAATTAATCTTGATGTAAAAGACGCCAAACGGATCGTATTCCAAGTCGACTATCAAGACTCGCGTTCAGTTGGCGACCAACTGCACTTGGTTGATTTGAAAGTGTCACAATGAATCGAGGGTTCAAATCGCCATCAAATGAATCGACATCAAGTAAGTCGACATCATTTGCGATTGCTTTGGCACTACTAATTGGATGTTGGTTTTCAATAGACCCGACATTGGTCATCGCGGATGATCTTCCTGCTGCGTTAGCCAAAGCGCAGGAAGCGCGAATCCAAGCCATCGAGCGGGCAAGCGCATCAGCGGTCGGCGTATTTGGACCTGGAAGCCGTGGTGGTGGAAGCGGAGTTGTGATCTCGCCCGACGGTTATGCGTTGACTAATTTTCACGTGATTCAATCATGCGACGCGTTTATGAAATGCAGCATGAACGATGGCGTGTTGTACGACGCGGTGATTGTTGGCATCGATCCTGTTGGCGACGTGGCTTTAATCAAGCTACTTGGTCGCGATGATTTTCCAGCCGCCAAAATCGCTGACAGTGACCTCGTAAAACAAGGCGACTACTGTTTTGCCGTTGGCAACCCGTTTTTGCTGGCGACCAATTTTGAGCCGACCGTCTCGTGGGGCATCGTTTCCGGGACGCACCGATATCAGTATCCAGCCGGTACAATTTTGGAATATTCGGACTGCATTCAAACAGACGCTGCAATCAATCCGGGAAATTCTGGCGGGCCACTTTTCAATGCGGCTGGCGAATTGATCGGGATCAACGGACGTGGGTCATTCGAAAAACGCGGACGAGTCAATGTTGGCGTGGGCTACGCGATTTCGATTAATCAAATCAATAACTTTATGGATCATCTTCGCAGCGGACGGATCGTTGACCACGCGACGCTTGGCGCGACCGTTGCGACTGACGACCAAGGCGCCGTTCGCGTTTCAAATATTCTCGAAACATCACAGGCCTTTCGCCGCGGCCTGGAATACGACGACCAGATCATTCGATTCGCCGGTCGAGACATCCAAACGGTCAATCAATTCAAAAACGTGTTGGGCATTTTCCCCAAAGGCTGGCGGGTACCCATCGTCTTTCGTCGCGAAGGCGTTGAAAAAGAAATCATGGTTCGACTGACGGGAGTACATGCCACGGAGGAATTGGTTGAGTTGATGGCCAGCGGTGCCGAGGAAAAACCTCCGGAAGGGAATCCGCGCAAGAAGGACAAGAAAAATCCAAAGGGTGAACCCAAAGAAAAACCAAAGCTCGATCCAAGAGCTGAACCCAGCGCAAAAACTGCGGCGGCGAACCGACCGGAAAAATACAAGCATCTTTTTAAGAAGCGAGCGGGGTTTGCCAATTACCAATTTAACCTGCAAAACCAAAAACGCATCTGGAACGGTTTTTTGAGGCATGGTGATTTTAAGCTGCAACAATTCAGCTGGCGGCTAACTGGCAAGGACGCAGGCGGTCGCAGTTTTACGATTGTGCTGGCCGATATTAAATCAGGAATCCAAATCGACGGTGAGTCGTTTGTTCTCAACCCCGAAGAAGATCTTTCCAGCCAACTTGCTCCGCGAGGATCAGGTGGACTGCTAGTCGCTTTACATCTTTGGCGAAAGATGCTGACGGTCGAGCCAGATAAGTTTGGCGACGTTTACTACCAAGGCAGTATTCCGCTTGGCGCAAAAAGCTTCGACAAAGATTCAGGTCAGAGCCTTGCCGACGTGCTTGTCGCGACACGAGGCCCGATCGAAAACAACTTCATTTTTGATAAAACCAGCCAGCGGCTATTGGCGATGGAAATGTATCCCGATTCGGATGTTGACCCGTGTGAGGTATACTTTGAAGACTATGTTGTTGACGGAAATTTGACCGTGCCGGGAACGATTCGTTTTGCCCACGGCACCAATCCGGCCAACACAATCAAGATCGAAAAAATCGAATTTTTGGAAAACGAATCTACCGGTGAATCCGAAAACTAAAATTGGTTTTGCGTTGCGGATGAACCGTTACAGCGTCATGGCGACTGATGCTTGGACTGCGTTGCGGTTGCTGCTCTCAGCCTGCTGTATCGTTTTTTGTGTTGCCTGTTTCAATGTCGCAACACTCAACGCACAAGGCTTCAAAAAAACCGTTGCCCAAACTCAGCCGCGAATGGTAAAAATCGTTGGCAGTGGTGGATTCCAAGGACTAGAGCCTTATCAAAGTGGCTTTCTCATTTCCAATGACGGATTGATCCTCACGGTTTGGAGCTATGTTCTTGACAGCAACTCGGTGAGAGTGACGCTTGATGATGGACAGAAATTTGAAGCGGAGTTGGTTGGCTACGACCCGCGAATTGAGATCGCAATATTGAAAATTGATGTCAAAGGGCTTTCGAGTTTCAACCTGGACGAAGCCGTTGACTCCCGCTCGGGCAACCGCGTTCTGGCTTTCAGTAATCTGTACGGAGTCGCGACGGGAAATGAACCAGCCAGCGTTCAGCATGGAATCATTTCTGCAAAAACCAAACTCTCGGCTCGGCGTGGTGCGTTTGAGTCGACTTATCAAGGCGACGTTTACATCCTCGATGCTGTAACCAACAACCCGGGTGCCGCTGGTGGAGCGATCACCGATCGCAAGGGCCGATTGATTGGATTGATTGGCAAAGAACTTCGTGACGCGCAAACAAATTCCTGGTTGAATTTTTCGATTCCGATTGATCAGCTAACTGAGTCGGTTGAAAAAATTCGATCAGGCGAGCTAGTTGTTCGCTCCGATGAAAAACGCCGCAAGCCAACGGAGCCGATGACGACGGACTTGCTGGGTATCGTATTGGTTCTCGACGTCGTCTCGCGCACGCCGCCTTTTGTGGACCGCGTGATTGCAGGTTCAGAAGCCGCCAATACTGGATTGCGAGCCGACGATTTGATCATCGAGGTCAATGGTCGGATGACGCCCAGCTCAAAAGATTTCCATGAGCAACTTTCATTCATCGACCGTGATGGCGTTATGAATCTGACGATCCAACGAGGCAAAGAATTCAAATCCGTTGAAATTAAGTTGGTCCGCTAAGGTAAAAACAATGGCCAATTTCACTCGACTGAAAACAACGCTCACGTTAAAGCTCATTTTTGCTCCAGCGTTTTTCGTTTTGTGTTTGTTCGCATCATTCGCGGCGGCCCAAGACATCGAACAACTCGAAGAAGAAGCCATACGCCGCGCAGTCGAAGCGGCCGCTCCGTCTGTGATTCGGTTTGACACAATCGGCGGCAACAATCGAGTCGAAGGCGCAGTCGTCGGCAATGGACCGGCCACCGGACTGATCGTTTCAGAAGATGGATTTGTCATTTCGGCTTCGTTTCATTTCGCCCACCAACCGGCGACGATCCTGGCCCGGTTACCCGACGGCTCGCGAACGTCGGCTGAAATTGTTGGACGTGACCAAACACGGAAGCTTGTTTTGTTGAAGCTCGCGTTGGACGGGAAATCAAAAACGGCCAAACTTCCCACCCTTAAAACGATTCCCAAAGAGCAAATCCGAGTTGGCGAAACCATCATCGCGCTGGGACGAGCGTTTGACAGCGACGAGCCCAATGTTTCCACGGGAATCATCAGTGCAAAAGATCGCGTTTGGGACAAAGCCATTCAAACCGACGCAAAAATTTCGCCCGCAAATTTTGGCGGGCCAATGTTGAACCTCAAAGGCGAACTGATCGGGATCCTAGTGCCGATGTCGCCTGACGATGACGCTGAGATGGCTGGGACGGATTGGTATGACTCCGGGATCGGGTTCGCGGTGCCCATGTCGGACATTGAAAAACGACTGGACGAATTGAAGTCCGGAAAGACGCTACGCAAAGGGTTGGCTGGGATTTCGTTGGCAGGAACCGACACATATGCAGACGCGGCGGTGATCGCATTTTGCCATGCTACGTCACCTGCGGGAAAAGCCGGGATGAAAGCGGGCGATAAAATCATTGAAATCAACGGGCGAAAAATCTCTCGGCAATCAGAAATGAAACACGCGCTCGGTCCGCTTTACGAATCCGACAAAGCATTATTTATCGTGCAACGCTCAGAGCAAGCAGACGGCACGGAAGATGCGGACGCTGCCGGTGAAAAACAACGTCTCGAATTTAATGTTGAGCTAGCCGGCGAAATTGTGCCCTTTGTGCCGGGCGCAATTGGGTTAATTGTCAATGAAAATGACGGTGGTGAAATCGTGGTTGCTAACGTCTTTAAAGATTCACCCGCGGAAACCAGCGGCATCAAAGTCGGCTCGAAAATTAAGAGCATCAACGGAACCGCCGTTAAAAACTTTGACGAAACTCGACTGGCGATTGCGGGTGCCGAAGTGGGTGACGAACTTACGATCGAGACATCAACAAACGAAGACAACCAAACCGATTCAAAGACAGTTTCCGTTGCCAAACAAACGGCTTCCATTCCTGACCATGACTGGATCAAAACTGCTTTCAAAGAAAACAAACCTACTGGATCGCGACTAACAAAAGTCTCCTCTGCAGAGTTCTCCAACAACTGCTTCGCGATCGTTCCGGATTCCACGCCCGATACTCCCGCGCCGGGCTTGCTTGTCTGGATGCCCACGCCTGGAAAATTGAACAAAGATGCGATCGTGAAAACTTGGCAGTCTCATTGCGAAGCATTCAATGTTGTGCTTTTGGTGCCAGAATCGACGGATGAAAAAAAGTGGGACCCGCGCGATTTCGCTTTTGTCGTCAGTGCGGTGGATACCGTGGCCCAACAAGTCAATTTTGATCGCTCGCGAGTTGTGATTGGCGGATCTAAGACTGGCGGAGCGGCAGCCAGTGCAATTGCCTTCAACCAACGCGATTTGTTTCGCGGATTGGTGATGATCGACTCGGGTTTGTCTCGCCACGCCGGCAATCCTACAACGTCGCCAGTTGAGCCGATGATGGTTTTAGCTGGTGCCAATGGTAAACAAAACGAAAAGCAAGCTGAATCAATTGCCAAACTTGAGCTCGCCCATTTTCCGCTGGAGGTTGAGCAAAAGGCAACGGGAACGAAAATCGAGAGTTGGGTTGAAGACGTTTTGGCTTGGGTGAATTCGGTGAATCGGATTTGAAGTAGCCGTGATTGCATGCTTCCGCGTTTTGAAGTTGCCTGTTCGAAAGATGTGACATTCGGTCTTTTTCAGGCTTGCGGACTGTCGGACAGGAATGTCCAACTTACGTATTTGTCGGCCAAAACGACGGTCGTGCAAAAGACGAACTCTGCCATTTCATTGGACGTATAAGTATCATGGCCGTTCTATGTTTACGTTAGGCCAGCCTGATTACGCTCGACTGGCCCGCTGTTCGTCATACGCGACTGGCAATAATAAACGACTTATTGGACAATGGTTTGATGCAGAATACAAAAACGAAATTTGCACTTGGTGCACTCGCGACTGTCCTGATGTTTGTCGTAGGCATGTCAGTCGGTTGCAATAAAAATTCAGGCAAAGCCACAAACGATTCCAAGTCCACTCAAACAAAACAGTCTGGTCCTCTCGCTCCCGAGCCATTAACGGTGCTTGTGATTGACGATGAAGAGCTTGGCAATCGCACGAAACGCCAATGGTCAGCGCGGCGTGATGGAACGTTGACGATCAACAATATGGACGCCCAGTCGTTTATCGATTCTGGCTTTGAAGTATCCGATGACGTGGACGTGTTGGTTTATCCGCCCGCGATGATTGGCGAGTTGGCAAAACTGAAACGAATTCAAGCGGTGCCCAGACGGCTATGGGAGTCGGATGAATTCAACAAGAACTCGTTGCTACGTCACTTTCGATTGAGGATCGTGCGTTATCAAGATGAAGCCTGGGGTGTTCCGCTTGGCAGCCCGACCTACGCCTTGCTGGCCAATCGAAAGTTGATCGACGAGCTCAAGATTAAACTTCCAACGACTTGGAGTAATCTTGAGAATGCTTTGAAAAAGGTGGCCGGCAGCGAAACCGGTTTACCTGAAAAAATCGACATGCCGCTAAGTGAAGGATGGGCAGCGAAAACATTTTTGGTTCATGCCTCTTCTGCGATTCGCAATCGAGGAAAGATCTCAACGGTTTTTGGTCGCAAGCAAATGGAACCACTGATTGCCAGCCAACCGTTTGTTCAGGCGTTGGAGCAGATGAAAAGAACGGCCTCGGATCGTTCGCTTGAGCTTGGCCCGAAAGAAGTTTTTGAATTGGCTAACGCGGGAAGATCATCGTTCGCTTTGGCTTGGCCCGCGCGAGGATTTTCGCCTGAATTTGAAGCGGCCGACGAGTTAATCGACGACGTGCTAACGATCGGTTCTGTTCCTGGAACGATGCAGTGGTTTGACCACGGCTCAAAAATTTGGCACGCTCGCCCGAAAGACGCAGACGTGCATGTTGATTTGGTCGGGTTCACTGGCTTGGTCGCTTCCGTCAATTCGGCCAGCTTGAACGAGACTTCGGCTTGGGATTTTTTGGAATGGTGGTCAAGCCAAAAGATCAGCCATTTGACGGTCACCGAATCGCCGTCCGTGGGGCCTTTCAGGGCAAGCCAACTGGGTGACATGGGGCTTTGGAGTGGCGAAAGCATCTCTGCCGATGTGGCCGATGAGTATGCCGACGTGGTTGCAGCCAGTCACGAACGCAGTCTGAGTTTTATGTTCCCAAAAATCTCAGGCCAACATCTCTATATCAAAGCGTTGGACGAAAAAGTCCGAGAGTACATGTCGGGAACCGGATCACCAGAAGACGCGTTGAACGCCGTTGCAGCTCGATGGGACGAAATCACCGACGAGATTGGCCGGGACGCACAAGTCAAGCAGCTACGAAAAGACTGATTGTCTAACCAAGAGATCCCAAACCATTGACCAACCATGATTGAACCAGCCAATGATTGATCCCGACGAACTGAGCCCTTTTCGGCTGAAAAAATTTCAGACGTGGCACCTGTTCGTTTTGATGTTCAACATCGCCTGTTTCATTTCGTTTACCCGACTCAGTTGGGTCGTTGGCCGCCAAAGTTACACTTCGATCGAGTTCATTCTGGGAACACTAGGCGCGATCGGATTCCCCATCGGAATGGGACTGTTGAATCGAGGTGGATTTTTCACGATGGTATTTTCGTTCGGCGTCTCAGTGGTCGTCGCGGTGTTGACTTATTCTCTGTCGCGAATTGGTTTTTAATTGGCGTCACGGAGCAAGAAGTTATATAACAGAAAAGTAAACTTCTTGTCTCGTTTGAAGCACGCGAATGTTGAACCAAATTCTTTGCAAAGTCTCGTTCATTATTGCCATTTCTTTAACGGCACTTCTGACTTCAGAACTATCGAATCGGGAGTGCTTTGCCGTTCAGAAACGTGCCACAACTTCACCACAAACGTTTCGCAGGCTTTCTTCGCAAGAGTACCAAAAGCAATTCACAAAATGGTATGCCCAAGGCTATGTTGCTGAAGCGATCTCTGTACAGGTCATCGGTAACAAGCCAACTTTCAACGTCACGTTTGTAAAGCCAACAAACAAGGTCGTCAGCAGTGCGATCCATGATGCATCGACAGAACGCTACAAGCAACGAACTGCGGACGCCTTGCAACGTGGCTTGGTGGAATCGGAACATCAAACATATCGAGTCAACGGCAAGACGTTACACATTGCAGTCTGGCGATCCCTCGAAACAAAAACCCTGGGTAGAATCTGGGCTTCACCACGAGCCGTCCCAGCGTTAGGCAAAACAGATACGACTTCGGCCCCGCTGGATGAGCTTTTCAAATCGTTTTTGCACGAACATCAAATCCCTGGCGCGACGGTCGCGGTTTCATACCGGGGCAAGATCCTCTACTGCCGGGGTTTCGGCTATTCGAATCTTGAACAGAAAAACAAGATGCGCCCAAACACGCAAATGAGAATTGCAAGTGTATCCAAGCCGATTACTGGCGCGGCGATCACTCAATTGGTCGATCGAGGAAGACTAAGGCTTGATGACACCGTTTTCGATGTGCTGGAGTTCACCCCAACCTATCCAAAATCCGTGAGGCCCAAACCGGTTAACGGCAACTTCAAAACAATCACCATCCAACAACTACTGCATCATACGGGAGGCTTTGATCGCAAGGCTTCCTATGACCCGATGTTCAGATCGACAACCGTCGCCCAAGCATTTCGCAAACCGCTGCCTGCCAGTTCAACTGATATCATTGGATACATGATGTCTCAGCCGCTAGATTTTAAGCCCGGCAGCAAGATGGCATATTCAAATTTCGGATATTGCTTGCTTGGCCGGGTGATCGAAAAAGTTTCGGGAACGACTTATGAAAAATATGTCCAAGACAACATCTTGAAACCGGTGGGTGCAAATGAAACATTGCTTGGGCGCACCAAAGAAGATTTACGTTTCCAAAATGAAGCGAAGTATTACCTTCGCGAACAAAGTTACGCGAGGTCGGTTGTCGGCGACACGAAGTCAGTAAAATCGCAATACGGTGCTTGGAATCTGGAAGCAATGGACGCACACGGTGGCTGGGTGAGTACGGCCTCGGACCTGGCAAAATTTGCTTCGGAGTTTGACAATTTGAAAACCTGTCGATTGATGAGCGCACCGGCAGTGCAATCGATGTTCACGGCACCGACTTATTTTAAACGAGCCAACGCCGAGCGCTATTACGGGTTTGGATGGAGCGTGGTTAATCGCCAATCTCGCCTCAATGCTTATCACATGGGATCGCTTCCAGGTACCAGTTCGTTACTCGTGCGAAGATACGATGGTTTCAACTGGGCAGTTCTGTTCAACTGCCGGAAGACTTTGAGCGGGAAAGAGCCGGCCAGAGAAATAGACTCCCTGATGCATCGGGCGGTTACGCAAAGTGCCAAGAATGCCGGTTTGAAGTAACTCGATCTTTTAGAACGATCAGAAAGCAATGACCGCAATCCCGTTAGAGCAAACGAAAACTGGCTTGTTCGAGCGAGTTTATTCATGGGTTAATCCAACCCGATCGGACGGTTTGGTTTGCTTGCTTTGCTTTTTTGGCTTAGTGGCCCTGATCGACCCAGCGCTAGAGGCATTTGCACAAAAAGGCATGCAAGCCTATCGCGATGGTGAGTTCTTTCTCGTCGCCGTTGCCGCTTTCGTATTCGGCATCGCAATGGCTGCTGCGTGGACTCGTCTGAGATGGAAAACGGCAACCGTATTAGCGATCGGAATCGCTGTTGCGTTTGGCTTACTCGCATTTTCCATGAAAAACGTCACCGACATCAATATTCGTGACAACACGATGCGGGAAATAATTGAACCTTTGCGATCGGACTGGGCATCGAAGTTTCTAATTAAGTCCGCTTGGGTAGTCGCGGCGGGATTCGTGATGTTTTTATTTACACTCGCAATTCGAAAATTCGTTGGGATGGCGATCAAGCCGATTGGTATAGGCAATTGGTCGCGTTCTAAGGCACTAGTCGCCGTTGCAGGAATTCTATTTTTTCTAGGAACGCTCCAAAATATCTTCTTCAAGCACGGATTGGTTTTTGAAATCGCAAGACTTTCCGCACTTGATTCCACCGAGCGAACATCCACCATTGTCTTGGCAGTCATGACCGTGGTGATACTTTTGACAACCAGTTCTTTCTTGGCGAGCGAAGCTAAATCTAAATTCAAAATGATTCTAGTTTTGATCGTTCCAGTCGTGATTGTGACTGGCGTTTGGGCATCAGCGTCATTTGTTCGTTCCTCGGGATTTGAAACGGTCCGGCCTCTCTATACGACCTTGATTTTTTGGACAATTTTCACATCAACAATCTTGCTGGTTGTAAGCTCGCGACAGCAAAAGCAAACTAGCTCACGTCCGACATTGCTTTCAATCCTGCCAATCTCGTTGATCATCGGAAGTTGTTATGTCATCTACACCTTCAGTCTTCCGGTACTCTTAACGTCGCGGTTTATGGACTGGCAGGAGGCGTACGTGCTACAAACAGCCGAGCGGAATTCCAACGGAGAAATCCGTGCCAATATCGTTGTGCGGGGTGGATGGAGTCACATAACTTGCCGTTTTTCCGATTCAACGCCGCCCAACGTATTTGAAAACGCCAGCGAAGCGTTCAGTCTATTCTCTATGATCAACATCAATGGCTTACGTCCTGATATTGACGTGAAAGCGATCGCGGGCATTCCGATTTCGTTGTATCTAGACAACTCGATCGTAACGGTTGAGCAATTAAATTGTCTCATGCCTGCTTGTACCGACCTGTTTCTAGGAAATGTAAAACTAGACGGCGTCCAAGGCGATTTGGAGTTCAATTCCACTTCAAAAGTTTGGGTTAACTCAAATAATTTAAAAGCTTGTGCTTCTGTTCTTAAATGCATTGAGCGTTTAAACACAGGCGGGACTGTCTACATTAGCCACAGTGGCCATGACATAGACCGGCAGGATTTGGAGACGCTGATAGAAGTCAGTAAACGAGTGCCGGTTTTTATCGACCACGAAATTGCTTTGAATGTCATGGACATTCAATGTCAGGCGCACCCAAAAGCGGCGTTTGACCTGAGGGATATTACAATTTCCTACGCGGACAATATCTTTCTCACGCAACCTGAAATTGGGGCAGAGACCAGAAGCAAGTTCATTCGGTTTGTGTTGCAAAACGATATCAAACTGGGTTTTTCGTTAGTCGACGATCATGAATTATTCTGGGACCTCGCATTCGCAAAGGCTGAAACGGCTCAGCCCAACCGATACACCGACAGTCGTGAATCGCGCGTGATTCGAATACTTGATTCAAGCAATGAAAAATTCTCCAAGCACGCCAGGCAGTTTTACTGGTCCTTTGGAGAGGGAACAAGCGACAATTCAGAAAACGAGAACGCCAAGGGACTTTTCCTCCCTCTCGCCGAGGATATTTTCCAAGCAAACTACAAAACGATCCTAAAGGACTTTCAAGACATCGAGTCCCTAAGTTTTGAACCGTTGTGGCTCACCGGCGAAAACTCTTACGGAAGACCGCTTAAATCCATTGGCGGATTGGAGTTTGCTTTTTTTAGAAACTTGAAACGATTGGATATTGGCCGCCATTGCACGATCACCAATTCGAATTTTCTGGGCGCCATTCCGAAGATCGAACATCTTCAAATCCATGTTGATCCTGCGATTGCAACAGGGCTCGATTTCGCGATATGCAAAAACCTCAAGACACTTGTTTACATTGGCACGCCTTCAGAATCTGCAATGAAAAGCCTGCTCAAACTAGACAAACTCGAATCGGTTACGGTTGTGAATTTGGACGACTTGATGATGAAAGACGTCGCGAGTTTCAGGGAACAAATCGAAAAATTGTTACCGGATGTTAAGACAACTGTTGTGGAAGAGATCGATTTCATTCCGACTCCTCCACAGGAATTCAAAGAACATGTAAAGCGAACGGCAGAGAAAATACGCGCGAAGTATCTTGAGGCAGTCGAACTCAAAGATGAACCGGAAAGCCCATGAACAAAAATGTTCACTGGAGCCTTTTGCTTGCAGTCGCAAAGAAAGTACAATGTCCCCTTATTCTCTTTCGGGCACGGTGGAATCATCACAACAAAAAGGAAGACAGCCACAATCAAGAACGCAATCCACTCAACCCAATAGCAAGAAAGATTTACCCCCTTAGTGGTGTAATGCCGGCTTCTCCCGTACGTGAGTGAATGGAAAATACAAATTAAATACTCATTGAAATCACTCTTTGTGCTGATGCTTATCGTGGCATTGCTCTTTGGCTGCTGGTCAATTTACGGCTCCGTTTGGGCCAATCATTGCCAAAGACACGAAGAATCTCTAATACAATTTGTGGCACAAGAAAAACTGGAGTCTGTTCAAGATTTTGTTACCCGAGATCGCATTTATTTGGCAAAAGGAATTCCAGGCGATTTGAAATTCTTGGATTCTGATTTTATCAAAAAAGTTGGAGTTGCTGGAATTGTGCCCGGTCGACCGAATCCTGATAGCGATGTCTTCTATGTTGGAAAAATCAATTGGATCAGCTGGGACACTGTTTGTCTAAAGTATGGTCTGATTTATTGGGGCGCACATGAACACTATTTTGAAGGTGCAAAATTCCAGTTGGTGAACGGTAATTGGTTGTGCATTGAAGATGGTGATGGGTATGTAATACTGCGTTAGCCCAAGGGCAACAATAAAGGAAATTGACTTTTGAAGCCTGTTCGTTCAGGTTGCGCTTCTTTGCCATGTGGAGATTTTTAGTATGAAATACCGTGCTTTTGCAGTATTTATTTTGTGTGTAGCAATTTGTTTCACTGGATGTGATCATGTAATTGTCGTCGAAGGTAATGTTAAAGACAAGAATGGCCAACCTTTGACAGGAATGGACGTTTCAATGCATTCGCTCAGAGGCACCCAGTTGTGTCTTCCAACAACCACAGATGAACTTGGCGAGTTTGATCTTGATACTGTTGGTGGAGCGGCAAAATTCACTCTGACTGCGAGTAAACCTGGTTTTGAACTTCAAAAAAAGAGCTAGTGAATAACTCCAAGGTAGTAAAAACGACTTTTATACTGAAAGAGGCGAGCAATGAACAAAAATGTTCACGGAATCTTTTTTCTGCCCTCCAAAAAAGTACAATGTCCCCTTATTCTCTGCCCCACGGAATCTTTTTTCTGCCCTCCAAAAAAGTACAATGTCCCCTTATTCTCTGCCCAATGTCCCCTTATTCTCTGCCCCCCTTATTCTCTGCCCTAATATCATGAAGAGATTTCATCAACTTTGCTTCCTAATTGAAGAGCCAATTCCAAGTCAGAGTCTTATTGATGAGTTTGAGAAAAAAATTGGATTTAACCTGCCGAGTGACTATCGTTTTTTTCTAGAAGAAGTTAACGGAGGTGCTCCAAACGGCAACAATTTTTTTACTCGAAATTCGGAAAGCGTTTGCCTACAGGTTTTTTGGCCGTTGTTAACATTAGATTTCGACAACGACGAAGGTTTGTATGGAAAATACGAAGATTTTAAAGATGAATACGAAGAGAACGAACTTCTTCCCATCGGGATGGACACTACTGGCGAACCAATTTGCCTTTCACTAGTTGACCCTATTGGAGTTGTTATATCGCTCTGGGAACTTGACGAAGGCTTATCGATTTCTAGACTTGGGACCAGTTTTGAAGCCTTTGTGATGGGATTGGACGACAAATAGGTTCGTATTATTCGCGGGCAAATAAACGGGGACAGGTCCAGTTATTGACAAAGAGTGCTGGCTTACAACGGTCGAGGACAACTGTCCTCCGACACCACAACCTATGGCGGGCAAACGTATACTGTCGACGATAGAACAACCAGGGATGGAATCCGGTTAATCCTATAGCTATGACGACCGAGGAAGGCTGGGGCAAACAATACGGGGACATTGGGGGCAAACAATACGGGGACATTGTACTTTTTGACACCTGTTCAGCTTGGTGAAATTCAAGGATGCCAGAAAGGCTCGGGCCTCCGTCGGCAATATCGCAACCACGTGCTGAATCGTCAAATGGCCGAAAACACCCTCTATCAAAAAAGGTGACGGTGGTGCCTTTCTTTAACGGCTGAAGCAGCGAGTTTTAACTCAAAGAGTCCACCGTCTCTCCGGACGACGTCATTAGTCCGCCAAAGCCCAAGTACGCCGTTGAAAATATCTGAAATGGCCCGGGAAATTCTTAAAGAGCACAAAACATCAACGGGACAATAAGTAGAAAGAAAAACAACGATCCATTATTTGTATATTGGACACTTCGAAAGGAACGAGAGCTTCATTCGATTCGAGAAAAAATTGGATGTAAAGCCTGCACTTTATAGTCCTGTCGTCGTCAAACCAATAGATAATTCAATTGTTGAAAAAGTATTTGGCAACTATGGGTACTCATCTGATGACTTCCCAATTTCTTGGGGCATAACCATAAAAGATGGTTATGTAAGCTGGGATCGCTTTTGTGGGAACGCCGACGCAATGAATTTCGTTTCGGAATTGGCTCGCGAGAGCGGTTGTGATCTAGCGGATTGTAGTTCATTAACCATGATGGGTATTGAAGACCTTAAGCCATAAACCGAGGAAACCAATTGAACAAGGAAAAGGGTCAGGAGCCAATAATAGTGAATAGGAAAACTGGCTGCCCAAACTAAACGACATACCGGTGACTACGTATCTCTCGACAAAGCCTGGTGAAATGACACTTAGTTCCGCACAGGTTTTTGATGTTTTTTTTCGCACCCAATCACAAACCCTAGTCTCGATTAGCGCGGCATACGAGCGACGCGAAAGCCTAACCGTTGAAACAATTGACTCGCTCGATACCAACGAAGTCCTGCTATCGTTGGCGAAGGCCGATAGCGGTCTATTAGGGTTAGGCAAATCGAGTGAGTTCATATACTAAACAGCGCTAACTTTCTTGGTATTTTCGCCCTGCAAACGATCAAGTGCGTTTTCAAGCCACCGCAAATGGGCAATAATCTACGGTCGAGAAATTTCCCTTCCAATGGAATTTAAAAATGAAAAAACTAATTTATCTTACGCTCGCAACGTTGGTTGCATTTTCAACAACTAACCTTACTACTCAAGCAACTGCTCAGGACGGACGACCATCCGCACGTCAGGGCGGACAGCAGCGAGGACAACGCGGCGGACAGCAGCGCGGTCAACGTGGTGGACAACGCGGGCAACGTGGAGGTGGAGCACAAGCAGCTAAGCCTGTTTCCGTCGCACTTGAAGACGGCGTTGCAAAACTAAGTCCTGATAACACAAAGGTCGATTTTGTCGGTACACACGCCGGCAACAATCCCAACCCACGTTTGGGCGGCTTCAAGAAATTTGACGGTACTTTGGCGATGAATGAAGACGGTTCGATCAAATCGCTGATGATCGAATTCGAAGTCGGTTCAATGTGGACCGAAGCCGGAGACGGTCTTACCAGGCACTTGAAGAACGCAGACTTTCTCGATGTTGAGAAATATCCAAAAGCCAAATTCGTTAGTAAGAGCGCGACAGCTGATGAAGATAAAGAAGGCGTCATCAACATCGTCGGCGATTTTACACTGATGGAAAAAACAAACGAAATCACGTTGCCAGTGATGCTCAAAAAAGACGACGACGGCGTTCAGCTTACCTCTGACTTCAAGCTTGACCGAACCACATTTGGAATGGACAAGATGGTCCAGCGCGTAAGCAAAGAAGTTGGCATTAAGCTTTCCGTCGGTCAAAAAACCACTGGCGCTGCTGCTCAACAAGGCGGCGGTCGAGGTGCTGGCGGACGTGGTGCTGGTGGTCGCGGTGGACGCGGCAATCCAGCCGATTTCTTCAAGACGCTAGACAAAGATGGTGACGGCAAGCTTGCTGGAGATGAAATTACAGGTCGTATGAAAGACCGAATCGAAGCAATGGACGCTGACGGCGACGAAGTCGTAACGATGGAAGAATTCACTGCAGGTGTTGAGAAAATGCGTAGTGGCGGCGGCGGTCAACGTGGCGGTGGCGGCCGGCGTGGCGGCGGTGGCAGATAAGAACGAACTGACTGCTTCAAAAAAAACAGTTAGTTAAATTGAGAAACAAGATCGCTCGCCTTCATTAAAGGCGAGCGATTTTTTTGTGCCGGCATGTTTCTTTCGCGTACCTTAGATTTAGAGAAGATACGACTTTTTTCAGGCAGATGCCCACAGACCTAACGATCATTCCTCTCGATAGTCGTCGATATTGTAAATATCCAAGTCACCGATTGGTGGAGCTTTCTCGGGCGATAGACTCGCATTGTCGTAAAGCCACGCTTGGCAAACATCGCGATCGGTAATAGTCCAATTGTGTTCGCCGATTAATGCGAATGGCCGATCGCCACAACCAGTTACCAGTATCGCATCACCGGGCTTGGCCTGCTGAAGCGTCCATTCGATTGCTTTAAACCGATTGGGAATCAGCTGCGCCTTTTCCGGATCATCAAACCCGTCGAGAACTTGATGCGCCGGCTCGTAGTCGACCGCTTGCTCAACCGATGTCCGCGTGATCACGGCTCGGTCCGCCGCCTTTTCAACGACTTCACCAATACGCCGTCTTTGTTCTTTGGTTTGATCATCGTCTAGCGAACAAATGCACCAGACCTTACCGGTGCTGACTTGTTTAAGTGTGCGAATGGCGGTTGCAAGCTGGCCAGTTGTTCGAGCTGAATCGACCCAAACACCGAAGTCTTGTCCGCATTCAATCCGCTCCAGCCGGCCAGGGATATTCCCAGTCAACTCCAAGCCTCTGGCGATTGTTGAAAGATCGATTCCTGAAGCCAGTCCAACCGCCGTCGCAGTCAAGCAATTGTAAATGTGTTGGTCACCGATGATCGTTGTACGAACTGGAATCGATTCACTGCCAGCGCAGATAACAAACGTCTGTTCGCTTTTAGTTCGTTCGAGCACACGAGCGGTGACTTCGGCTTCCTGTTTGATACCGATCGTCAAAACTGGTTTGTCGATCTTTTTTAACATCGCATTGGTAGTCGGGTCGTCCGCATTCAAGACCGCCAAACCAGTGGGCTTAAGCTGATCCAGCAAACGCATGTTTGCGCGACGGTAGTTTTGCGCCGAGCCATGCATTTGCGATTCGTGCGTGCGAATGTTCGTCAAAACCGCCACGTCCAAATCGACTCCCGAAAGACATCGCTTGGCAAGCGAATCACTGGGAACCTCGACCACAGCGGCTTTGCAATCTGCCAAAACCATTTGCGTTAGCTGTTCCGCAATGCAAGGCGCGTTGAGCTCTTTGGCGGGAACGGATTGGCGGTTGCTTCCAAAATCGACTTCGATCGAAGACACCAAACCCGACTTCATTTCCGCAGCTTTGAAAATACTGCGGATCAAATGGCAGGTTACCGTTTTGCCATCAGTGCCAGTGACGCCAACGGTTCTCAGGTGCTTGCTGGGGTTACCCGCGAGAGCCTGACAAATACGACCGTAGGCCTCGCGTGTGTCGGACACAACGCACTGCGGCTTGCTGGTTGTCAACAATCGTTCGGTTACGATGGCCGAGGCACCACGGTTGATGGCTTCGGATGTGTAATCGTGACCGTCTTGCTCGGAGTCGACGATTGCAACGAACAAGTCGTCCGTTTGGCAATCGTTCCACATTCCACAACAAGCGCGAAAGAAAATCTCGTCGGCACCAATCAGTTTGGCGTCGGGCAAAATTTCACGAAGTCGAATCCCAAGATTCGTGTTCAGTAGCTGGGTACTCACGAGGCCTCCTTGCCTGGCGAATTCCTAAATTAGTTTTGCGTTTATTCCAAACGCCCAATTCCTCTTGTCGGCTTCCTTGCCAACATTCGTCTGCTTCCAACTCTTGTTCAACTCTCTGGGTGATTCTCAGCAAACCAAAGAATGAGTCAATATTGATCGTTGCTGATTCTTACACAGCAATCACTTCGCAAAAAAAACTGTTTTGAAAAAGAGATCCAAAGGACTGCGATTGACATGCTTCAAACCCGAATGCAAAGCCATTTTTTCGATCAGATTTTCTCGACAAACTCAAAACGGATCTGGCGAACTGAATGCATACGTGCGAAGATCAGCTAGCAATAACTTGTCGCGTTTCATCTCCACTGAATTTCGCAAACTGCCTACTTCCTTCTGCCAACCAACCAACAAAAAATGCCACAAGAAGACTTCGATATCAACAAGCTCGCCGCTTACCTTCACTTGACGCCCGATCAAGTGCGCAAGATGGCTGATCGCGGGCGGTTGCCTGGTCGCCGAGTCAGCGGAGCCTGGCGTTTTTCCCAAGCCGAAATTCACCAGTGGTTTGAGGAAAAAATTGGGTTGTCGGACAACGAAGAGCTTACGAAAGTTGAAAAGGTGCTCAATCGAGCCAGCGAAAAAACGCTCGAAGAGTCTTTTCACATTCCTGATTTGCTTTCAATGGACAACGTGTACGTTCCGTTTTTAGCCCGTACGAAATCGTCAGTCATTCAAAAGATCTGTGACTTGACCGCGGAAACGGGGCGGCTTTGGGATCCGTCGAAAATGGCAGATGCACTTCAATCACGTGAAGAACTTCACCCAACGGCGTTAGAAAACGGTGTGGCGTTGCTTCACCCGCGCCGTCCGATGTCTTCGATTATTGGCGAGCCCTTTTTGGCGCTTGGGGTAACTTCGTCGGGAATTCCGTTTGGCGGACCGAGGGGATGTTTAACAGATGTATTCTTTTTGATTGGCTCGACGAATGAATCTGTTCATTTACGGCTTCTTGCGAGACTTAGTCGCTTGATTCAACAGCCTGAACTGTTAGAAAGCATTCGTGCGGCAGAGCGTCCAGAAGAAGCTTGGGATGCGATCAGTGAATTCGACGAGAAACTGACGGGCGAATGACAAGCTACAAAAAGAACAAGTAAATCATGAATCTGGATTCCGCCACTGACCATTATTAAGTATTTTTAATCCGATTGAAGTATTAAGCAACGAGAGCGACGACTAGACAATACCCATCAAGCAAGAGGCGCGAGGGCAAAATGAGTGACCAACAAAACAGCAGGAACGACCACCACATTCTTTTTACTGGTGATTTTTGGCATACGGATTTTCAATCAATCATTTCCAGCATCGATGTTCCGGTAACACTCGTTCCGCTTGAAAAATTCGCAAGTGTCGCCGATCAAAAATTTGACTTGATCGTCATTGCTCAATCTCGACGGGATCAGTTCTCTTCCGCCGAAGTCGAAAAAATTCAAACAACGTTTGCCAACACGCCCATCGTTTCTTTGCTGGGAAGTTGGTGCGAAGGCGAAACACGTTCGGGCACGCCTTATCCAGGTTTGATTCGCGTCTACTGGCATCAGTGGCGAGGTCGTTATCAAAAATTCGTTTCGCAACTGGCTGACGCAAACTTGACTGACTGGCACGCTCCGGCGACTTCATCAATTGCCGATCGGATTTCACAGGGACCATTCACCAACTCAGTCCGATCAAGATCTTTTACACGACCGGAAAGCGTTGGGATCAGCGCCTGGACGGATACTGCACATGAGATGCTTGCTGATGCTGTGGGCCTATGCGGATGGAAAAGCCATTGGGTCGAACGAGGCATTCCCGATGCGGACCAGCATGCGGCGATCGTGATCGATGCGGGTTCATGGACGACGGCTGTTGAGAACCGCATCAACTGGCTTAAGTCAGATTTTGGAACCACACCAATGATTTTGCTTTTGAATTACCCGCGTGAAGACGAACTGGAATCAATCCGACAAAGCGGCATTTCCAGCGTGATTTCAAAGCCGTTCGAATTGGAAGATTTAAAAGCTGCAATCCAGCTTGCCATCACTGAAGATCCGCTGGCTGTTTAATTAAATTCAAACGTCGGTCCTGCTTTACGATCTTTGATTTGGACAGTCCTTGGTGAATACCACCGCTTTGAATCGTTGATTCGATTTCAATACGGGAAAACTGATTTAAAAAACCGCGAATGGACGCGAATGAAAAAAGGAATTTGTATTAGCGTTTATTAGGACAGTAAAAAAAGAACCGCGGATGAACGCTGATGGACGCGGATAAAAACAGAACTTGAATCCGCGTTTATCTGCGTCCATCCGCGGTTAAAATCTCACGATCAAAGATTGTCGCATAAAACGGGTGCGTTCTCCGAGAAGTCTCTTTATTTGGGTTCATTCGCGGTCACTTCAACCTGACCTGTTTGCTGACCATCTATTGAATCAAAAAATCGCTCACTAAATTGCTTGCAAGAGCCTGTTTTTCCAACAAAATTCCGCTTTCAAAACCGCCAAAGGTTTTCAAAGACGTGAACCGCTCCTAAGATTTCTCGGTTAAGTGATTGGTGAGACAGCGGCCAACGTTGGCTGCCTCAATCTCCGCCCAACAGCTAATTGCCTGTGACTTTAAATCCGCAATTGAGCAACTAAAAGAATGAATGAAAACAAAATGAAATGCCAACGTGCGCTTGCATGTTGGTTTCTGACTGGCGCGACCGCCAGCGGAAAAACCCAAGTCAGTCTCGAACTCGCCAAACGACTGAACGCAGAGCTTATCTCTCTGGATTCAATGGCGATCTATCGCGAAATGGACATCGGTACCGCCAAACCGAGCCCTGATCAGTTGGCTCAGATTCCCCATCACTTAATCGATGTCGTTGATCCGCCTGATTCATTCAGCGTGAACCAGTATCGCGATTCGGCGCTTGGGTTGATCGACGACATTCGCGGACGCGGCAAAGAAGTTTTGTTCGTTGGCGGCACGGCGCTGTATCTCAAAAGTTTGCTTCGTGGCATGTTTGAAGGCCCACCGGCAGACTGGGATTTTCGAAACGAGATCGAAAAAGAAGTCGCCGAAATGGGAGGCGAATTTCTTCACCAACGGTTGCAAATGGTCGACCCGGTTTCGGCTCATAACCTTCACCCCAACGACCATCGCCGCATCATTCGTGCTTTAGAGGTCAAAAAACTTACCGGCCAACCGATCAGCCATTGGCAAATGCAATTTGATGATGGCCATACCAGCGAGCAGTGTCGCGTATTTACGTTGCGTCATCCGCGCCCGACGCTTCATGCACGCATCGAAGATCGCGTTGCCCAAATGTTTGAAGCCGGATTGATAGACGAAGTCAAAGGCCTCCTCGAAAAGTGGAAAGAGCTGGGCAAAACCGCGGCGCAGGCCGTTGGATACCGCGAAGCCATCGACCATCTTCAATCCGATGTCGATATGGAAGCCACGATTGAGAAAGTCCGTGTGCGCACACGAAGGTTTGCCCGTCATCAGGAAACCTGGTTTCGTGGTTTGAGCGAGTGCGAGATCATTGACCTCGACGACGATTTTGATCCCGTCCAGACGGCAGAGCATTTGCTTGAACTGGGCCAATCAAGAAGCATTGAAGAACCAAAGCTGACCCAATGAACTTATCCTTTGGCGGTCCAAACGATTTGCAACCACCGGGCGCGGGCATCCCGGCATTTGAACGGTTCGCACTTAACGCCGGATTGAAAACGGCTGCGGCGTTGATGACCGACAAATTTGTTTTGCGACGAATCCGCTCAGACGCCAAAGTCATTTTGGACATGGCGGAATGCGAAAGCCAATCTTACGATGTGACTGACGCGATTGTGACGCCGCGGGTCATCGGGATCGAAGATTCCAGCCGCAAGTGGTCCGTGCTGATGGTTCTCGAACACTTGTGCCTCGTCAACACCGAGCTTACCAAACTCATCGCCGCACTCGCAGACGGAATCGTTCCCAAAGGCGAAATCGACATCGCACTTTACAAACCGTCCGACGACATTGGCTACGACGTGATTCCGCGTTTCGAAAACGTAACCAATGACTACGCGATAATGGTTACCGGTTTGATCAATAAACACGGCAACTTGAACTTACCCGCTCGCTACCCGCATCCGTGGTTTGGCTCTCTCAACGCGCATCAATGGCATTGCCTGGTCGCGGCTCATCAAAAAATCCATCGCCGACAATTGCAAAAGATCATCGCAATGCTTGGCGTGGCTTAATCAAAGATTCGTTCGCGGTGAAAATCCGAATCAAAGAATCTCAAAACATCTTCTCCAACTCGGCCGTTGTGATGATTGGAATCTCAAGCTTCTCAGCTTTTTGGCTTTTCGAACCCGATCCCGGTCCGGCTACGAGATAATTTGTTTTCTTCGAAACGCTACTTGAGCATTTTCCACCCCGACTCTCGACTTCTTTTTCCCAATGCTTTTTGCCTTCAGGGAAACCGCCGCTAAAACAAAATGTTACGCCCGAAAGCGAACCGTCTGTGACTTCGATGGCTTCCGGTTCGACAAATTTCAACAGCTCGTCAATGTCTTTGGAATTCGTATCGAGATATTCACGAATCGCTTCGGCGGTGATCGTTCCGACATCCTCAACGGCTTCGAGCTCCTCAATTGTTGCCTTGCGAATTTTCTGCATCGATCCAAAATGCGATTGAAGTGCCTTGCCCGCAGACTTTCCTGCGGAACCGATTCCAAACGAAGCGAACAATTGCCAAAGCGGAATTTTCTTTTTCGACTTCATCGCAACTTCGATCGCATCGTCCAACGCAGAAGTATCCATTTTGTCGGGCGCAGGAATCATCTGGATCGCAGCCACCGCCAATGTTGATTGCCGAACCGTGAGCCCGCACTCCATCGCTGAATCTACATCCAAACGATAGAAATCTGCCGGAGTCGACACACTGCCGCCTTCGACCAGCTGCGTGACACGACTTTCGCCAAGCCCAAGCACACCAAACGTCGCAAGGTAATGGCAAAGCGTGCTGATATTTTGAGCGGGACAATCCGCGTTTTCACAAACCAACTCCAGCATGTCCGCGGTGCCACCCTTTTGAAGCTTCGTTGGCTCCTCGCACGAAGGACACGTCTTCGGAAAATCCGGTTCGCCCTGCCCTTTGATGACGCCGGTGACCTTCGGGATAATCTTTCCTGCCTTGCGAACGGCGATCATCGAGCCGATCGTAATTTGATTCCGCTCCATGAACCCTGCGTTATGCAACGTCGCTCGCGAAACGTTTGTTCCCGCCAAACGCACCGCATCAAAAATCGCAACACTCGTTAGTTTTCCCGTTCGACCAGTCTGCCATTCAATCTCTTTGATCACGGGCGTGGCTTCTTCTTCGCGAAACTTCCAAGCGATCTTTCCCTTTGGGTTACCCGTCAACGGATCACCGTGCCGGCCAAGCTGTTCCTGGTCCTCGAGATTGTTGACGCCCACGATCACACCGTCGACTTCAAAATCAAGTTTAGGAATTCCGTCTTCCATCTTTTGAAGATCTTCGAACTTAAACGGTTTTGGTTTAACGTAAGGCACGCCCAGCTCGTCGTTACAATACTTGTATCGCTCGATTTCTGTTTTGTAAGGCGGATTATCGAGGGCTTCGATGCTATAAGCGACAAAGCTAATCCGCATCTTTTTTGTTTTTTCCGGTTTCTTGAATTGACGAATTCCACCAGCACAATGGTTGCGCGGATTGGCTCGAAGTTTCTCACCGGATTTAGTAAGTGACTTTTGCACTTTTTCAAAATCAGAAAGCTTGCAAATCAACTCGCCTCGAATCGAACAAGTTATCTTGTGCGGAAGTTTCTCCGGCACGCCCGAAACAAAACGAACTTGCGCTGTCACGTCTTCGCCATTGATCCCGTCGCGCGGTCGCAAACCAGCACGTGCGAGTTTTCCGTCTTCGTAATAAATCCCCAGCGCCACGCCATCGAGTTTATAGGCTTGATAGAAATAGCCTTTGGGATACTCAACCGGTTCGTCCTTGTAGGTTTTGCCGGTGGCTTTTAGATGCTTTCCTTCAAGCACTTTTTCAGACGCCACCGCCGTCGATTTACCAAGCCACTTGAATAATTGCTCTTCCTGTTTTTCCAGATCTTCGTGACTGGCTTTTTCGATCGAGGTCATCGGCGGATCATGAACGACTTTGAGCGCCGCACTCACGACCGCCGAAGCCGTTGCGGTATCAAACAATTTCGATTTCGGACGAAGCTCCTTTAGCTGCCGACGAAGCCCATCGTATTCGCCATCGGTCACCGCGATCTTCGTATCGGGGTGCACACATTCGAGGCCTTGTTCATAAAGCGTATCAAGGTGTGAGATGATTCGTTCGAGATCGTCGGCTTGTTGTTTTTTTGACATGGAAGGTGGTTCTAAAAAATGGTCAGGAATCGCAAGTGTTCAGAAAGAAAAAGGAATTAGAGGGAGGGCTCCCAGGATCCGAAAAACAGTTCATCACGCAAATCAGGCGGATAATCAAAGCAAACTCGATCAAGCATCTAACACTAAACGCGTTTTTCTCAACGCACTTTCCATGATCGCTCTTTTTCCGTTCGTCGGATTGGATAAAATTAAGTTTACAACTGCCAGTATATCGCTGTCGTTGACACGTTTGGACCACCCCAATCAACCCACGAAAATATTTGATGAATTATCGCCGTGCGAACGAAGAGCTTGGTGTCGAAGGGGAATTTTCTCCGCGATTGATGGGCGTGGTAAAGTTACTTTTGCTGGCCGCGTTATTGATTGTACCGGCCGCGATCATTCCTGTTCAAACGACTTTTGCTCAAGTTAACCCGAAACGGAATCAGAATCAGGACCCTGCTGATCTCGAAGCCCAATTGGTCGAAGACGCTTTTAAGCTTGGCGAGCGTTCGGTGTTCCTGCCAGCCCCGCGAGAACTGCTTCGTCCCCTCATCCGTGCGCGGCGTGCGCTTCAAGAAAAAGATATGGTCAAAGCCGTCACGTTGCTTGGCGAAGTCCTGACCGACACAACGACCGAAGACTTTCTTATTCCCAATCCGCAGGTTGACGGAGTCTCCACCAGTTTACGACTTCGCGCCCAATCCATCCTTGGTGCTCTGCCAGCCAAAGACCGCGAACTCTATCGACTCCGGTATGGCGTTCAGGCCAAACAGATGCTTGAAAAAGCGATCACCGACGGCGACTACCAAATGGTCTCTGAAGTGATGACTCGTTTTTACCACACCGACGCGGGTTACGATGCGGCGATGATTCTCGGCCATCATCATCTCGATCAAGGCCGACCGATCGCGGCAGCGAATTGCTTTGAGCGTATTACCAACTCGGCCGAAGCCCGCGCCATCCACGACCCTGAGGCGTCAGTTCTCCTCGCGACATGCTGGATGATGAGCGACTCACAAGACCGTGCGACCCAAGCACTGTTGCAGCTGCAATCCAACTCGCCCAAACAAACGATCCAATTTTTGGGCAAACCAGTTCGACTTTTCGATCGCCCGGAAGACGCCAACGCATGGCTGCTAAAACTAATTGGCGATTCACCGCTAAAAAATATCGGCACGGTCAATCAATGGGTTATGGTCGGCGGCAACCCTCAGCGTAACGCGCGAAGTGGAACTGGGTTTCCGCTTTTGAATCCTCGTTGGATTACGCCGACGGTCAACAATCCAGACTTGGAATCGGCTATTCAAAAACGTCAGCGTGATTTGATTGGACTTGGCTCTTCGCCGATCCCTTCGGTCCAGCCGCTGGCCGTTGGAAACACAATTGTGATGCGTGCGTTCGACCGGATGGTTGGCGTTGATTTTGAAACGGGCAAACGAGTCTGGGTTTTTCCGCCATGGAATTTTGCGTCACGTTTGGAAACGCCCCAGGAACGTTTGAAGACCAGAAAAGTCTCCGATGAATCGCTTACCGAGCGAATGTGGCTCGATTCGATTTACGGACAGGCCAGCAGCGACGGCAAAAAGATCTTTGTCGTTCCCAAACCTGGATTCTCGCCCGAGACCGCAACCAACGGACGGGAACAAAATGTTGAACCGGCTCTTGCAAGAACTTTTAACGAAATGATGGCCATCGACATCGCACGCGAAGGCGCATTCAGCTGGGAGATCGGTGGCGAAACCGGGTTGGACGAGCCGAAACTCGCTAAAGCTTTTTTTCTCGGCCCGCCTTTACCGCTGGGCAACGAACTCTATGCGGTCTGCCAACAAAACAGCGAAATCAGAATGGTGGTATTGGATTCCGAGACGGGAAAACTCAAGTGGGTCCAGCAACTTGGCACCACTGAAACCAACGTGAAACGCATGAACGTTCAGGCCGATCGGTTTCGACGACTTGCCGGGGTGACGCCTTCGTTTTCAAACGGAATTTTGGTCTGTGCGACAGGGACAGGAGCCTTGGTCGCGGTTGATCTTTCTACGCGGTCGCTGTTGTGGGGTTACCAATACACCACGCCAGGCTCCAAATCGATTCAACGACTTTCTCCTTTCAACGTTTCGAAAACGGACGCGTTGGGTGGACTTTGGCGAGACTCAACGATCTTGATCGCAGAAGGAAAAGTTCTGTTCACCCCAGTTGATTCACAAGACATGATTTGTGTTGACTTGCAAAACGGACATCCGACTTGGAATACCAACGGGCGAATGAATTCAAAAACCCCCAGACGCGAATCGCTGTTCCTCGCCTGTGTCGAAAACGGAAAAGCCATTCTTGTCGGGAGCCAACAAGTCCGCGCTGTTGATCTTGAGACTGGAAAAAATCGTTGGTCGTTGCCGTTGCAGCAATATGGTCGTCCATCGGGTCGAGGTTTCGCCAATCGCGGCAGTTACTATCTTCCGACTACCAAACAACAGCTTGTGCAATTGGATATGGAATCGGGAAAGGTCACTAAGTCCGTCCAAACCGATGGCGTACTGGGCAATCTGATTTGCCATCGAGGCGAAGTCATTTCTCACAGCGTCGACCGACTGGCTTCATTTCCTCAAGACGAGCCAAGTCGCAAACGGATTGAATCCGCACTGGCAGCGGGCGAACTGTCACCGGAACTAATGGCCGTCAAAGCTCAAATCGAAGTCCAGGACGGCAATTTGGAAGACGCGATCGATTGGATTCGGCAGTCGTTCGATCAATCGCCAAATTTGCTAAACGAAAAATTGCTTTTGGATTTAGTGCTTCAGCTTATAGAAAAAGACTACGATGCGGGAATCAAAGTTGCTTCGAAGTACGAAACTCAATTGTTGGCTCAAAAACGATTTGAGTTTCTGGCTGCAAAAATCAATGGCATGATTCGTAACGGCGATTCGGAAAACGCGCTGAGTGCGCTTTTTCAAATGCTTGAGCCAGTCGAAGGATCTTTGGAGCTTTACAACGAAACTTTGACGATCTCCAACAGCAAACACGACGCGGGACTTGGCCAATCAGATTTTGCCGAAAACGAAAGTTCACTTGATCGTGAAACTACCATTCGCGTGGACCGCTGGATCGGATCACGCATTGATTTGCTGTACAAGAACGCCGATACAGATGTTCGCTCGGCCATCAAAGACCAAGCTGAAAAACATGCTCAGGAATTTGCTTCGTTGCAGCCTGAAAATCGACTCAAAGCGCTGGACGTTTTCCCAATGACCGTTTGGCCAACCAAGGCGAAGCTTAAATTGGCCGCTGAGTTCAGTGACGAAGGTGACTCGCAGCGATCCATTCAGCTTTTGATTTCAGTACTTCAATCGGAGGCCGCGAATGCTGACTCTTCGATTGCCGCCACGGCAACGGCTGAATTGGCCAAAGAATATGTAAAGCAGAAAATCTCGAGCGAAGCCCTAGCCATTATTGATTTACTTGAATCAGTTTTTTCAGAATCCGAAGTCGCCAACTTTCAAGGCGACCGCCTCACAGGCACTCAACTCGCTCGGTATCTACGCGAGTATATCGCAGGCGATTTGAAAACCGACGGAAGCATGATCGCCAAAAAGACGGCTTGGAACAAAGGCATCGTAAGCTCAAAAGAAACGCCAGTTACACGTGATAGTTCGACCGCGAAACCGACTCCAGTCGACCTTAAAGAGTACGATCATCCGAAGTACGCACAACACAAATTTTTGTTTTACAGTCAAACGGGCGAGATCGAGATTCTGGACGAGTTTGGGATTTCTAAACATCGTTTTGCTGCCAGGAAAGCCGCTGACTCAGTGTTTCGGTCGTACAACTCATACACCAAAGGTCGAATTTCGATTCGAAACAACCTTGCGATCCTCGACATCGAATCTGAGGTTTTTGTATTCGATTGGTTGAAGCTGAATTCGGGTAAGTCTCCGCTACTCTGGACCGTCAATGCAAGAGATCGCCAACCGTCACACACACCAGTTATCTTTTCTTCGATTTGGGGTGAGACCTCCACAGAGACGCCCCCCAACGCGCGCGATACTTATCCGGTCATCGCGACGTCGGGACTCAATGGCGTTTGCATGCTCGAAAACCGACAGTTGATCGGATTCGATTCTTTGACTGGAAAAGAAATTTGGCGTCGGAGAGGATTCGACGGTTTTAGAACTCTTTACTGCGACAAAAATCATGTCGTGGCTTGGAATGCGGAGAAACGACTTGCTCAAATCTTGTCCTTAAAAGATGGCAGGCTGATCAAGTCATCGAAGATTCCAAACGAGGCGGGTGTTGTCTGGACGGCCAAGGGAACAAGGTTTTTACTTGCGACCGAAAGACAAATTCAGCCCGCAACACCGATCAAAAATCCATTACGCAAAACAGATGCTGACGAAAAAAAGAAAGGCTACGACAACGACCCAAAATTGAAACGCCAGCTGGTTGGGCTTTATGATTTAATGACCGATCGTTTTGTGTGGCAAAAAGAGTGCGCCTATCGAACCCGAGCTTGCCGCGTGGAAGGAAAGTACTTAGCGGTCCTGCCGCCGCAAACAGGAGACTTGGAATTTGTAAGCATTGCGACGGGCAAGACTGAATTTCAAACGCCGGTACAGCTGGATTCACTTAAGCGAAAGAGAATCACGGGAATTGGCGTCGCGCCGTTCAAAGGCAAATATCTCGTTCACCTTAAAAAAGGAGAGACTAACAACCGGATTGAAATTCGCACCAAAGGCACAGGCTCCGTCGAAGCCCGCTATCTCAACTACGCCGATCCAATGTGGGAGGGATACCTCGCGTCGGTCGATCCAACGACTGGTCAGAACACTTGGGCGAACACAGTCCGTTTTGATAATTTTCAGCTTGCCCATCGCCAGCCTTATTCTTGTCCGCTTTACTTTCTTGTTCGTCGCCTCGACATTGATGATCAGCTTGGCAACTCGAACAGTCATTTTCAATTCGTCGCCATTGATATGGAAACTGGCAAACTAAGAGCCAACTCAATGATCGACCATAACTACGACTACGAATATCAAATCCGTTGCCTGCCTCTTCAGCAGCAGATCCAATTTGATTTGCGAAACCGCCGGATGAGCTTCAAATTTGATGACGCCTCCGATCTTCCCCCTTCGCCAATCGCGACGATCACGAACGACACCTCAATTGCTATTCAAAAAACAGATGACGTGAAGCGTGAAAAACTTGACGCCGCATTGCTTGAATTGGAGCGAGCACGAAGTCTACAAAAAGCCCGCGCTGCCCAGGCGCTATTGCCCAAGAAACGAGCCGAAGAAAAGAGAAAACTTGAAGCCGAAAAAGCGGGCAAGTAACCCATGGATTCATGAGCCATGCTTGCGACAGTCCCAATCAAATGAGCCGTTTTGGCGATAGACACAAATTACTTATTGAGCCGTTTTGGCGATAGCCACGGTTAACCGGCACCTCGAATAGAGCTCCAACAACTAAAGACGCCGGAACCAGCTGCTCCCTCGCTAACGCGTCGGGTTCCCATTTTGAGACACAGGTACCCAAAAAACGTCGTGCCCACTATCCTTAGATAAGACAAAACACCACAGGAGAAACGCATGACGGACAATCCAGTCGGCCAGGACGCCATCAATTTGCTCAAAAGCGCACGCGAGCAAATTCTTTCTGAACTTTCGCAAGTCATCGTCGGTCAGCAAGAAGTCGTCGAGCAGATCTTGATTTCGATGTTCAGCAAAGGCCACTGCCTCCTCGAAGGCGTTCCCGGTTTGGCTAAAACGTTGATGATCAGCACACTTTCGAAAACACTCAACCTCTCGTTCTCACGAATCCAATTCACACCGGACTTGATGCCCGCCGACATCACTGGCACCGAGATCATTGAAGAAAACAAAACGACCGGTTCACGCGAGCGACGTTTTCTCGAAGGCCCGATTTTCTCGAACATCATTTTGGCAGACGAGATCAACCGTACGCCGCCCAAAACGCAGGCCGCACTTCTCGAAGCGATGCAAGAACGCACCGTGACGGTAGGCCGCGTTCGACACGCTTTGTCGGATCCGTTTTTTGTTCTTGCGACACAAAACCCGATTGAGCAGGAAGGGACCTATCCACTTCCCGAAGCCCAACAAGATCGCTTCATGTTCAAGGTCTTTGTTGACTACCCTTCGTTTGATGATGAATTCGAAGTCGCTCGCCGCACGACCGCCAGAAGCACTTACGATGTAAAACCGGTTTTGTCCGGCGAAGATATTTTGAAACTCCAAAACACCATCCGCGACGTTCCCGTTTCCGATCACGTG
Source organism: uncultured Pirellulaceae bacterium (assembly GCA_964448575.1). Classification (GTDB taxonomy): domain Bacteria; phylum Planctomycetota; class Planctomycetia; order Pirellulales; family Pirellulaceae; genus Mariniblastus. The sequence continues at coordinate 98,137 of CAYUWY010000021.1, read as the reverse complement.
ATCCGTTACGCGTTGTCTTTGATTCGCCAAACGAGAATTGGCACCGAAGGCATTCCCGGTTTCATCACTGAAAATGTTGGCTGGGGTGCGGGGCCTCGTGCGGTTCAGTATTTGATCCTCGGCGGAAAGACGCGGGCATTGCTTTATGGTCGCACGCATGTTTCTACCGAAGATATTCAAGCCCTCGCAAAACCCGTTTTGCGCCATCGACTGGCAATTAACTTCGCAGCCCAAAGCGATGGCATCACAGCCGATGATGTAATCCAACAACTGATCGACGAAACACCAACCAAAGAAGACGAACTAACAAACGATGCCCGATTCCAAAAGATTTTTGCATCCTGAAGCCATCAAGCGCATTGCGCGGCTGGATTTGCGAGCTCAACACATCGTCGAAGGTTTTCTTTCGGGCATGCATCGCAGTCCGCACTTTGGTCAGTCCGTCGAATTTCTGCAGCACCGCGAATACACGCCCGGTGATGATTTACGGCACGTCGATTGGCAGGTCTGGGCTCGGCAAGACCGACTTTACGTTAAGCAATTCGAAGAAGACACCAATATGCGTGTCAATTTGTTGGTCGACGTTTCCAAGAGCATGGAATACGGGAACGGTCCGCTTAACAAGTACGAATACGCCGCCACGATTGCGACTTCGTTGGCGTTTTTGGTGCTTAAAAATCAAGACGCCGTCGGATGCCTTTCGTTCGACGATAAAGTTCGGACAAAAGTCCAGACGCTCAGCAAACGAACTCAGTTGATGTCGATCATTCAAAGCCTCGACGTGAACAAGCCAGCTGACAAAACCGATCTGGCCAATATTTTTCTCGAAGCGGCCGAAACCTATCCACGTCGCGGAATGATGATTGTTGTTTCTGATCTTTTTGGTGATGTTGAAACGACGATGCGCGGGTTGCGAGTGCTTCGTCAACGCGGCCACGACGTTTTGGTTATGCACGTGATGGACGATGACGAATTGGAGTTTCCATTCACCGGTCCGACGCGATTTGAAGACCTTGAGTCGGACACTCGTTTGAACTGCAACCCAAAAGCACTTCGAGACGGCTATCTCGAAGAGCTGAATAAATTCCTCGACCAAGTCCGACGTGAGTGTGCGAAAAACGCCATTGATTACGCGTTGATTAAAACCAGCGACCCGCTCGACGCAGCATTGGCGCAGTTTCTCAGTCGTCGTATGGCTCGTAACCGCAGCCGATAAGGCATCAAGTTCATGGCAAGTGAAATTGAAACTTTTGACGCTTCCGACCCGTCGAGTCATGATCCAGCGCTCAACCGAATTCTCAACATCAAGCGGCGCGTTGCCGCATCCGATGAGCGATCCATCCCACCTGACCGCGACTCAATTGCAAGTTCGCTTTTCCGTTCAAAATTTACCTCCACACAGCGGACGTTCTGTAATGACGCCGCCACAGTGACGGCTCGCGTCTCTACAACGCTGAAGGACGTGGACGGGGATCCAATCGGTACGCTTGGCTTTTTTGATTCAGAAAACGAAATTGACGCCGTCAAAAAATTGCTTGCCGCGGCCACTGAGTACCTGCTGAGTCATGGATGTCGTTCGATCGTTGGCCCGATCGACGGGGATACCTGGCATAAATACCGAATCAATACTGGTCCGTTGGGCGACGATTCGGACTGGCCTTTTTTGCTTGAGCCTCACAATCCAGACTACTACCAGCGGATGTTTCTCGATTCCGGTTTTGAAGTTGTCAGTCGCTACCGTTCGCTACGAGTCGGCAATCTCACGAAAACGATCGCGGCAATGAAGCCATCATTCGAAGCCGCGACCGCCGCAGGATATTCGCTTCGGTCGCTTTCACCTGACGCCTTCGAGCAGGAGATAAAGGTTATCTATGATTTGAGCACGCGTTGTTTTAGTGACAACTTTCTCTACGAACACATTTCGCAAGAAGATTTCATTGGGCTTTACGCGAACGCGAAAAGGATCACACGTGAAAGGCTCGTTTGGTTTGCAATGGATCCACAGGGAAACGAAGTCGGATTTCTCTTCGCCTTGCCAGATTGCTATCGCCCGATTCATTCCATGAGAGGAAAACAGAACTGGCTCGCGAAAGCCAAATTTGCGATGAACATGCTTCATGTCAAAGTCGTAAATTTCAAATCCATCGCCGTGCTTCCCGAGCATCGAAGAAATCGGCTGGCCGGTGCGATGATGTATCAGGCTTATGCTGAATCGCTTAAAATGGGTTTCGACGCGGCCAACCTTTGTTTGATTCGCGACGGTAATTACTCGGAACAATTGGACGGTGACAACAGTCGAGTCCTTCGTCGTTATGAATTGTATCAGACACCAGGTAGTCGGCTGATTGATATTGATAACGATCGTTGAGAGAGTGGCTGGGGTAAGACGGTTGAGCAACGGCCTGAATTCTGGCGAATCCAGCTACGGCAGAATTGATTTTGGCGAATCCAGGTACGGTAATACTTGAACCAACATTTAATTTTGCAACCTATGAATTCAAACGCGTCCACCGATCAAAACGTAGCCAGCTTGATGGCCGACGTGGCTCGGTCACTGCCCAGCAAGCCTGCGTTGGTGTTTGAACGAAATGGAAACCACGAAACGATTTCGTTTAGCCAGCTTTGGCAAGACGCAAACTCGGTCGTTGGCGGATTGAAGAAGCTTGGACTGACAGAAGGCGACCGCGTGATCGTGATGATCCCGATGTCGATCGACTTATATGTTTGCTTGCTGGCCATCATTCAAATGGGGGCGATCGCAGTTTTCGTGGATCCTTGGATCGGGGCAAAGCAAATCGCGAGATTTTCGGCTTTCGCAGAACCAACGGCCTTTATCGGTATCAACAAAAGCCATCTTCTTCGCTGGTCCAACCGCCGCCTGCGAAACATTGCCATCTCGGTCACTAACGAATTTCGGATCGGCCCTTTTCTTGCAAGCCATTCTTTGTCCAAACTGAAAACCAGCCAGCCCGATACACAAGTCGCCGCCGTCACGCCCGACCAAACGGCTTTGATAACTTTTACCAGCGGATCCAGCGGAAACCCCAAAGGCGCAAATCGAACGCATCGTTTTTTGAAGTCGCAACATTTGGCTTTGAAAAAGGAATTCCCTTACCAGCCCGACGACGTGGACATGCCCATGTTTCCAGTGTTCGCGTTGAACAATCTGGTCACGGGAATCACTTCCGTCGTTCCGGAAATGGATTTTCGAAAGGTCGCCGAAGTATCTGGCGATCGAATTCTGGCACAGATGAAGGATTGGAAAATCACGACATGCACTGCCAGCCCGCCGCTTCTTGATCGGCTGGCTGACGCGATCGAGTCGCGTGGGTCGGGCGGATTTCATTTGCGACGTGCGCTAACGGGTGGCGCCCCGGTAAGCGACCAACAGCTCCAGCGCTGGACCTCCATTTTTGATTCCAATGCTCAATCGGAACCGGCCGAGATTATCGTCGCTTATGGCTCTACGGAAGCCGAACCAGTTGGGCACATCAACGGCCTCGACCGAATCAACACAGATGGAAATTCACGTGGATACTGCACCGGCAAGCCAAGCTCACTGGTACAAACGAAAATCATTCCAATCGCAAAAGGCGTTTTCGATTTGGAACAGCGACCGCTTGAAGAAGTCGAATTGCCACAAGGAGAAATCGGTGAATTGATCGTTTCGGGCGACCATGTTTGCCGCGACTACTACAAAAACGAAGAAGCGACTCGAGAGAACAAATTGATCGACAACGACGGAACGGTCTGGCATCGCATGGGCGACACCGGATACTTTGACGATGAAGGCAAATTCTGGTTGGTTGGCCGAGTCCACTCAACGATCTTTCGAGATTCGGATGTCGTCCATCCTCAGATCATTGAGCAAATCGCCAAAACGGCTTCTGACGAGGTCTTGCAAATCGCTGCAATCGGACTCGATGATCCGGTCCTGGACGTTGCCGTTGGTTTGGTTGTTTTCACAGAGTCTGAAAATCAAAACGAAATCGAATTAGAGATCCGAGTCGCATTGAAAGACGAAAATCAACCCTGCGAACGTGTCTTTTTTACCGACCAACCACTTCCTGTAGATCCAAGACACAACTCGAAGATCGATTACGAAAAAGTTCTTGAGCATTTTAATTGAACCGGGCGTTAACTCTTGGTCTGATACAAACGTGAAAAAGTCACCCGCACAAAAAAATGAACTTACGACCGAGTCATCACTGACCGCACGGCTGGGTGCCTATCTGAACGAGCGATTCCCTTTGATCAGCCATGGCATTTTGATCATCAGCTACTATTCGTCGAACCAATTTCTGGCGGAGATCCTGACCAAGCCCGATGAGAAACTGAAGTACACCATCGGCTCGCTGCTCGGAGCGATAACATTGTTTTGCATGTTTCTGCACTTGCGAGTTTTCGACGAACACAAAGATTACGAAGAAGACCTCAAGCACTACCCAGATCGGATTCTGCAAAGCGGATTGATCTCGCTCAAGCACTTGAAAATTCTCGGCGCGATCGCAATCGGACTTGAACTTCTCCTTTCTGCAATCTGGATGCCACTAGGAAAACCAGCCGCGTTAGTCGCGGTCGTGATCGCAATCACCTATTCCGTTTTGATGCTGAAAGAGTTTTTCGTTGGCCAGTGGCTGAAAAGGCACTTTCTTGTTTACACCGTTAGTCACATGTTGATCATGCCGATATTTGGCTTGGTCGTATTCTCTTTTGCAACCGGCCAGTATCCATGGGAGGCACCGCCCTGGTTCTGGGTTTATGCTTTCGTCGGATTCTTTGTCACATTGAACTGGGAAATCTCGCGAAAGATACGAGCACCTGAACAGGAAATCGAAGGCGTCGACAGTTATACAAAAATCTTTGGAACCTACGGCGCGGCCTATGCGGTTCTGATCGTACGCGTGATCGACACAGGGATCGTGGCGTTGGTCGGCTGGCATATTGGTGCCAGCGCGTGGTTCTACTGGGCGTTGATTGGATTGTTTTTCTTGTGTTTGATCGGATTTTATCAGTACCGATTCAACACCTCGGCGAAAACGGCAAAGCGAATGGAGACGTACGCTGGACTTTACATTATCGCTTTTGATCTGATCCTTGCTTTCGAGTTGATCCGATCCCATGGAGTTCAAATATCGTGGACGTAAAACCGAACTTGATTTTTTCAAGCGACAACTCGGCGCGAATTCCTGACAAGTGCTTGGTTGGCGGGAAAGCGGTCAACTTGCTGCACTTGAGTAAGCTTGATTTCAACGTCCCGCCATTCTTTTGCATTTCGGCAGAAGCCTTTCGAGCCTTTCTCGCATCCAACACGTCATTGCGTGAGGCAATTGAGCGACTACCAGAAGCGTCTGCCAGCCAACGCGACGAGAAAATTGAGTTGATCCGAGCGATGTTTGAATCGGCATCGCTGGACGAGGAATTGAAGAATCAAATCTGTCAGCAGTACCAACGTATGTTCTCGGGCGATGCTTTAGTGGCCGTTCGCTCTTCGGCAAGCGATGAAGACGGCACCGATCATTCGTTTGCCGGGATGCATGATAGTTTTCTGTTTGTTCGAGGTGCCGAAGACGTCCTCAAACGCGTTTTGGAAGTCTGGAAATCGGCGTTCAATACTCGCGCGATCAGTTACCGGATTGAAAACGGACTGGACATCACAAAAATCGCCGTTGCGGTTGTCGTACAAAAAATGATCGACGCCAGGTCTGCGGGTGTAATCTTCACGGTCAACCCTGGGAACGATAAAACAAGTGAGACCGTGATCAGTTCAGTGTGGGGCGTCGGCGAAGGTTTGGTCAGTGCCGGGTTCGCCGCAGATACTTTTATCGTCAAGAAACAAACGCTGGAATGCGAATCGGAAATTGTCTCAAAACCTGAACAGATGGTGATCGACGCTGAATCGAAAAAAGGGCTTGTGACCATTCCGGTTGATAATTCAGATCAAGACAAACCGAGTCTTTCCGAAGGAGAAGTTTCGCTTGCGGCCCAAACGGCGGCTCAAATTGAAAACGCTTATCGCCGTCCGCAGGATATTGAATTCTGCTTTGACGGTGAGGGCAAGCTCTTCATCCTTCAGTCCCGTCCGATCACTCGCCTGAAAGAATACGGCCCAGCAGCAGGCAATCGGCTGGTTTGGGATAACTCAAATATCATCGAAAGTTATTCCGGCGTCACGACGCCATTGACGTTTAGTTTCATCCGCCGGGCCTACACGATTGTCTATCATTGCTTTGCCGAAGTGATGGGGATCTCGCCCAAAAAAGTAAAATCCAGTCGTCACGTTTTCGAAAACATGCTGGGCCTGATGCGAGGGCGCGTGTTTTACAACCTTCAAAACTGGTATCGATTGATCCGATTGTTTCCTGGATTTCAGTACAACTCCCAATTCATGGAATCGATGATGGGGATCAAAGAGCCGTTGATCCTCGACGATCCGTTACCCACCCCCACGTTCTGGCAAAAGTGGTTTGTCGAATTGCCGGCGTTGATTCGGCTGCTCGTGCGCGGCACCTGGAACTTCATACGCATCCGTCCGATCGTCGATCGCTTTGAATCCAATTTTCGCGAACATTACGACCGCTGGGACGCGATGGATTTTGACCAGCTGGCCCCACATGAGATCAAGAACCTGTATGACGAAATGGAAGAAGCGCTTTTGTGGGACTGGAAAGCACCGATCATAAACGACTTTTACGTGATGATTTACTTCGGTCTTCTCAAAAGTTTTTCGCAGAAGTGGTGCAACGACCAAACAGGCGCGTTACAAAATGATCTGATCTGTGGCGAAGGCGGTGTTGAGAGTGCCGAGCCCGCGAAAATGCTGCTGCGCCTCGCCAGTGTTGCCAGCCTCTCGGAAAACTTAAAATCGGAAATCGCGCGGGAACCGCTTGAAGAAGTCCCCGCGCGGATCGACGCCAACCCGGAGTTTGCAAAGTTTAGCCAGACGATGCGAGAGTACTTGGACCTCTACGGGTTCCGCTGCATGAACGAGCTGAAACTGGAAGAGTATTCTCTTCGCGATCGCCCGCACGTCGTCTATCAAGTCCTTCGAAATTATTTGTCGCTCGACGATCCTGCGGCACTTGATGTTGAAGCCATGCACGCCCGTGAGCAGAAAATCCGAAAGGAAGCGGAGTCCACTGCGTTTTCATCGATCAAAGGTTTCAGTCTTCTGCCACGAAAGTGGATTTTCAAACGTGTTCTTCGCAATGCACGCCTGGGGGTTAAGAATCGTGAGAACATGCGTTTTGCCCGCACGCGAATTTATGGATTGTTGCGTAAGTTGATTCGGGCGATGGGTGTTCAGATGGCAAACGAAAAGATTTTGTCGGAACCTCAAGACATTTTTTATCTCACGATTGATGAGCTTTGGGATTTCACAAAAGGAACCGCGGTGACGACTCGGTTGGATGAACTGGCAAAGCTTCGTCGATCAGAGTTTGAAGAATTTGAAGAGCAACCTTCGCCTGACGATCGGTTTGAGACGTTCGGTTTTGCTTATCACAAGAATCTTTTTACAAACCAAAATACGGAACCGGTTGTTTTGGAAGACGGACAATTAAAAGGCACTGGTTGCTGTCCGGGGAAGCTGACAAAATCCGTTCGCGTGTTGAAAAGCCCGTCGGACAACCTTGCCTTGTCGGGTGAAATCTTGGTTGCTGAGCGAACGGATCCGGGGTGGGTACCGCTTTACCCTGCCGTTTCCGGAATCCTAATCGAACGAGGAAGCATCCTTTCGCATTCGGCTGTTGTTGCACGCGAAATGGGGATTCCAACGATCGTGGGAATCTCGGGTTTATTGCAGCACGTCGCCAATGGGGACGTTGTCACGATGGACGGAGCTTCAGGGGTGGTACAGTTGGAAACAGGATCGCAACAAGAGTAATCAGGTGCGTACTCTTGTTGATTGTGCAAATCGTGCGTCCGTCTTCAGAGTATTGTACGCTCGACCGACCTACGATTGATTCACGACGTTGCAGGGTGAACCGGCAATGAAACTTGCAATGTTGTCGACGACGGTTTGAACTAAACGCTTTCGCGCCTCGATCGGTGTCCAGGCCAAGTGCGGAGTAAGAACGCAATTTTTGGCGGTCAACAACGGGTTGTCATCAACGATCGGTTCGGCTGATACGACGTCCAGTAACGCGGCGGCGATTTTTTCCGAATTCAACGCGTCTGCCAAATCTTGCTCGTTTACCAATCCACCTCTGGCCGTGTTGATCAGGACTCCCGTTGGCTTCATTCGTCCGATCAACTCCGCATTTACAAAACCCTCTGTCTCTGGGTTTTGAGGACAGTGAAGACTTACAAAATCAGATTGGGCGAACACTTCTTCTACACTTAGCCATTGAAAACCTGGATAGTCAAGCGGATCGTTTTGCCGCCGACTGTGTGTGACGATTTTCATGCCAAACGCGTCAGCAAGTTTTGCGGTCGCGCGGCCGATTTTACCAAGCCCGACAATCCCAAACGTTTTGCCAAGTAACTCCCGGCTGGGAGAAAGCCAGAACGAGAAATTATTTGAGGCTTGCCATTGGCCCGCTTGGATTGCGGCATGATGCTCCGCTGGTTTGTGAACAAAACTCAGCAACGACGCAAATACGAATTGGGCAACGGCTTGGGTACTGTACTCGGGAACGTTGGAAACAGGAATGTTTCTTTGGCGAGCGAACTCGACATCGACGACGTTGTAGCCCGTTGCCGTGACGCCGATGTATTTAAGATTGGGAAGCTGAGAAAGAATCGCTTTATCCAAAATGACTTTATTGGTAAGCAAAATATCGGCGTCGGCCGATCGGGCAAGCGTTTCATCTGCCGCCGTTCGATCGTGAATCGTGACGTTGCCGAATTGGCCAATCGCATCCCATGAATTGTCGCCTGGGTTGACGGTATAACCGTCGAGAATAACGATTTTCATGAAGTCGAAACCTTGAACGCAACGTAGACCAAATACAAAAGCCAACCGACAAAGAACAACAACGCGATGAGAAAGAAGGTTTTCTGTGGCTTAACCGGAGTCAATGGAGCCGTATGTTGTTCGCTTGATTCACCAGTAGTCGATTTGCTGGGAGCCGATTCATTCACGCCAGATTCGAGCCGTTCCTGGGATTCGGAAACGCTTGACTGTTTTGTCGATTTTCGCTTTTTCGGTCTGGGTTTAGGTTTGGCCATTAAGCTGGTGCGAATGTACGATCAAAGCGGATGAATCAAGACCCAACATCTTACATCGCACTTTAATACACGTACACCGCTCCATTGGCAGGCAATAGAAACTGCAAAGAAGAATCTGAGAAAGAAGAATCTGACAAACCTAGCCACCGCGCTGCGAGACGGAATCGCAAATCTCAAAATTGGTCTCGAAGACTTCATCAAAAGAATAAACATTGTTGAAGTGGGCACGTTTGTCACGGCTGGATTTTTTCATTAGTCCGGCCGAGATCATGTTGTACACGATATCACCAAAGCAATCGGTTTTGTCGATGTTCCAGTTCTTCAGCACGACCTTCGCCATGTAGCCAAACTGATTGAGCGAATATTGCCGAATCGCTTCACACAATTGCTGGCCGGTCAAATGACGCTCGCGACGGGCGCGATGCATTTGGGCTTCGATTTCGACTTCTGAGTCATCAAAACCTTCAGATTCAAGCTCCATTGAGTCCGCAGCGAACGCAAGGGCTTCGCGGACAAACCAGTATGCCTCAACTGGGTATCGCGGATCTTGAGTGACAAGCTGGAATAACAGAAACGAATCATCCGTCATATCAATTCCATGAAAAGTGGTGTGAATACTTGAGGAGTATCGGGGAGACGTGGAGTAAAACTATTTTACCTGACTATTTTATCCGTCGCCGCTGAGAAGCCAATCGCAAAAGTCCTACTTCTTTTCACCTTTGCTGTCTTTACCGCCGCCCCGTCGTCTTCCGCGACGTCGGCTACCCGCCTTTTTCTTGGGAGCCGAGTCGGCTTTCGCGTCCGTTTGGCCTTCACCCTTGGGCTTTGAGTCGGACGATTGGTTGGATGGCATACTGGTTTCTGCCTGAGCCGAATCGTCACTTCGGCTTTCCCCCCTTTGTTGGGATCTATTTTCTTTCGCCGCAGGACGCTTTGGTTTCTTTCCACGTGCCCCACCAGATTTGGTATTTTTGGGTCCGCTAGAGGACTGCGAAGACTCGTCCGATTTGCGTGAATTTGAGCTCGATTTCGACGATCCTGATTGCGGCGAATTTTGCTTGGCTTCATCTGACGGAGCCGAACCAGAACGCGAGTTCCCTCGTTTTCCTTTGGCCCCAGATCCGCCTTTTTCTTTAGACGACGAATTCGATTTCTTGATCACGGTCAATACTTCACTCGCGTCGATGACCATTCGTCGGTGGTCTTCGGTTTCAACTAACAACTGCTCAGTAATAATTCGATGGCCCAAGACAGAAGCCTTGCCGTCGCGGGTTACAATTTGAGCACCGACCCGAGGAAGCTGCTTTTGAATTTCTTCGTAAGTATCAAACTCATAACGCAAGCAGCATTTGAGACGACCGCACCGGCCCGAGATCTTGGTCGGATCCAAAGTCGCTTTTTGGAGTTTGGCCATTTTCATGGATACCGGCGGCATCGTGACCAAATGATTGTTACAGCAAACCGGTTTTCCGCAGTCGCCATAGTCTGCCAACAATTTGGCTTCGTCTCGCACACCAATTTGCTTCATCTCGATTCGAGTTTGAAACTCACCGGCCAATAGTTTGACCAACTCGCGGAAATCAACCCGCTCTTCGGCCAGATAAAACACGACCAGCCGCTCACCGCCGAACAATTGCTCAACGTCAACCAGCTTCATATCCAACCCAAGTGCCTCAATGTGTTTTTGGCAAGCCGACAGTTTTGCGTTCCGCGAGCCGTCAATATTGTCGATGGCACCTAGATCTTCCGTGGAGACCTCACGGACAATCTGTCCTGTGGGTGACTGGTCCAAGTGCGATAGCGCGTCGTCGGTTGCCTCACAAAGAACTTGGCCGATTTCCAAGCCACGATCCGAGCGGACAATCACTTCCATCGATCGCCGATACTCAAGGTCGTTGCGCGAAGTCATCACGCCGAGGCTGCGCATCAGACCGTATCGAACAATGTACTTTGGCAAAGAATCGCTCCGAGGAAGTGGTTGGCGAGAGTTATTTGGAGTAAAAAATCTTGAGCTAAAGTCGAACTTTAACCCGCTTTAATGATAGTCGATTTATTCTCGACTATCGCCTCTCGCATTAATCTGGAATCCAGAGAGCGGAAGGCTTCTCTGCGTCTTGAGCCGCTGGCTGCGCGGCCGGCTGAGCAGGTGAACCAGCAACTTGTGGGGCACTGCCTTGGTCAGGAGTCCAGACACCGCTTGGTGCCTCTTGTTGTTGTTGCGGTGGAGCCTGCCCTCGCAATGGCCCACGGTCCGGACCGATCCCGTATCGGTCAAGCACACGCACCAACTGATATTCGACTTGCGGATCGTTGAGATGATGCATCTGAATCGTTTGCAAAATTTCCGTCAGGCCGTCGGTGATTCCACGCGACAACCGATATTCGAATTCCTGAACGTAGTACATGCCGACCGGACGATTCGCTTTGGTGGCTTCTTCACGCGCTTTTTCCAAATAGCCAATCGCTTCGTTTTCGTCTTCGGTGAAATGAGCCATCATCGAATAGGACATGTCACGCGGCATCGAGTCCATTTCCGGACGCCGAAGTGCTTCATCCACAACCTTTCGCAACACTCGCATGTTGCCAATTTCCATCGCACTGTTTTGGATTTTCAAAAGCTGTTGTTCGGAAAGCTTTGTATAGTCCAGCGACAACTGCAAAATCGGTGAACCAACATGCTCCGTCTCTCCAATATCCAAAACTTCGAACTCGGAAAATCCAAAACGATCCAACAGGGACTTGCCTAGGGCTTCTTCAAACACCTGGCCTTGGTTCGCATTTTCCAGCATCGTGATCATCGCACGAATCGGAATCTCGAACTTGGCGTCTTTTGCTGCTTCATCAATCGTCTGATTGTCCAGGATTGTGATTTTCAGTTTTGGCCATTCTTCGGTCATCAAACGATGTCGTTCGGCTTTAACCAACTCAGCATGTTGTTTACGTGTAATGCCTTCGGGCAAATGCCAACGCCATTCGAGCAACTCGCTCATTTCATTGGACTGACCGATCTCTTGCGTTTTCGGCTCGCCATTGAGAAACGGCCCAAACGTATCGTCGACCAATTTTTTGACTTGCTCGTAACGACCATCTCTGGAAGTGATCGCTTCGATCCGCGCCGGGCGATCGGTTTGTTTTCCGTAAACGAGCATTTCGCCAATGACCATCGGAACGTTATCGATCGTCAAGTCTTCTGAGCTGGCGACTTTGTCTCGATCCAACACCATAAATGTTAGACGCGGAGCCGGACCTTCATCAAACGGATCAGCGTCGATCGGCTGTGACGCGGCGAGCTGCAAGTTGGAAACGGCTGCCTCGCTAACGCCATCCATTTCAGAGATCTCAAATGTGACTCGTTCGATTGGGACCAACGCAGTCATTGATTCAGAGTCAAACGATTGAGCAATCATTTCTGCTTCAGTGGCTTTGATTTTTTCAAGCCCGTCCAGCGAGCTGTAACGGCGCAAGCCCTCGACCATTGGTTGCGTGCGACCGAGATAGCCATTAACCAACGCGAGGCCTTGGACAACGATTGGCTGATCAGGAAACGCTTCATCGATCTTGGTTAGAAACTTAAGGGCTTTGCGGAACTGCCCTCGATCAAGTGCGCGGAACACGTTGACATATTTCTTTTCCCATTCGACGTCTTTGATTGGAGCGTGCAAAGGGAAATCCTGTTTAAGCACCAACGGCGCCTGCGGGTTGGCCAGCGTTTCGCGAACCATCTGATGTAACTCAGGGTCAGCATCATTTCGAAGCGCCGATGCATATCGCAAGTGAGCTCGACCGCCGACCGGATGGCCTTCACGATAAAGCTGGATGCCCACCATTTTGAATGCGTTGGCGAGCGAGATCGGAATTTCATTTCCGGTAATCGCATCCATCGCATCTTGAAGAGCGTCAACGGCCTGGTCGGTGTTTCCTTCAGCGAGCAAAATCAAGGCCTTGTGGTGGAGGCCGGTCGAATGATTCGGATTCGTTTTCAGAAAAAGCTCATTCGACTCACGTGCCTTTTCAACTTCGCCGTTGGTAATCAGGATATGAGTTTGAATGGTGAGCAAACAATCTTTTGGCCCGGATTTCTTGATTGCCCGACTTATTTGATCCAAGGCAGCCGCAGGTTGACCGGCTTTGTTTTTTGCCAACACTGTGTTGAGGTCGCCGACGATATCCTTACCACAGCAGAATTTGATTTTCTTATCTGCGTGACAAGGGCACTGCTGATAAATGTCAATGTCCATATAATAATCCAGTGTTAATATTGGTGCGTTTCGAAGGCAAGAATTGAATGGAAGCGATCAAGGTTTGCGTTGGGCTGGTACGTTGACCAGTAACGTTTGCTTTTGAGGACTTTTTGCCGACCGAAAACGTTTTGGTTGGTTGCCATTGCGTTTCGTGTAAATTCAAAGAATTCCACCCTATAAATCTAAAGCAATACTCACTACCAAGAAACCCTTAGATCGACCGGAATACCTGAAACGTAATTTTATGTCTGAAAAACTGAGTGAGCCGCTGGATGCTTGGTCTCTCAAGAATATTCGCAACATTGGATACTCTTTAACCGAAACCGCCCGGCGAATGCCCAATTCGATCGCGGTTGCCTGCCCAGCCAAAAAGCAAACCAAGAAACTTGCCCCCGGCCAGTCGCTCCGGTACGACAAAATAACGTTCGGTGAATTGGACCTCATAAGCGATCAAATCGCGGCTGGCATCCGGCAACTGGGCGTCACCCCTGGCACGCGGCTTGCCCTCATGGTCCCGCCAGGAATTAGTTTCGTCGCCCATGTGTTTGGACTGTTCAAAGCCGGCGTTGTCGTGATTTTGATCGATCCGGGAATGGGGCGAAAGAATATGATTCGCTGCCTTTCAGACGCCCGCCCCGAGGGAATGGTCGGTATCCCTTTAGCACAACTGGCCCGCACAGTTTTTCGAAGCAAATTTCCGCTGTGCAAAACCAATATTGTGGTTGATGGCTATTTCCCCCTTTGTACGCGCAGTTCCAGTTTTACCAAAGCTACCAATGAGCCCCAGCGGCTGACGGAATCCGATTCGACGTCCCGTGAAGACGAAGCCGCCATTATTTTCACCACGGGCAGCACTGGGCCACCCAAAGGCGTTTTGTACCGCCACCGAAACTTCATCCAGCAATCCGAACAGATTCGCGATTACTTCGAACTTAAACCTGGATCAGTCGACGTTTCTGGATTTCCACTGTTCGCACTGTTCAACACCGCGATGGGAACGACGACTGTTTTTCCCGAAATGGATCCAACGCGACCAGCACATGTCCATCCGCCTAACATCATTGATGCTGTGAATCAGTTCCAAGCCGACCAATCGTTCGGTTCTCCTGCGCTTTGGAATACTGTCTCTAATTACTGCGAGGCAAATTCGGTTGTCCTGCCAACGTTGAAACGAATTTTAACTGCCGGTGCGCCCGTCCCGGCTAACGTACTTGCCCGTGTTAAAAAAATCATTAACCCCGACGGCGATGCGTTTACTCCCTATGGTGCCACCGAAGCGTTACCCGTGGCGTGTAACTCAGCCAACGTGATTCTTAATGAGACGGCAGAGAAGACGAACATCGGCGGCGGAACTTGCGTGGGAAATCGGTTCTCAGGAATCGATTGGAAAGTCATCAAGATCACCGATGATCCGATTGCTAACATCAAAGACACCGAGCCGGTTCCGCAAGGAGACGTTGGAGAAATAATTGTCCGCGGCCCAGTCGTCACCGACCAATACGTCACACGAACCGAAGCCAACGCGGATCACAAAATCGTTGACGAATCAACAACCGATACTTCAGATAACGCATCGCCAAAATTTTGGCACCGCATGGGCGATGTTGGCTACTTGGATGAGCAAGATCGTTTTTGGTTCTGCGGCCGCAAATCGCACCGAGTTCGCACAGAGTCTGGCACGATGTTTACGGTGCCTTGCGAAGCGATCATTAACACGCACGATCAAGTTTACCGCAGTGCTTTGGTGGGCGTGGGCGAACCGGGACACGAAACACCGGTCTTGATTTTCGAGCCGTTGGAGTCGGTTTGGACGAGTGACGCTGCCGCACAAGAAAAATTAACCAACGAAGTGCGTGATATCGCAAGCCGCCATTGGCAGACGGATTCGATTCAGCATTTTCTTATCCACAAATCGCTTCCAGTGGATATTCGCCACAACTCAAAGATCTTTCGTGAGCAATTACGCGGTTGGGCCAAAGACAGATTGCACGCCTCTGGCACTTAGTCAATTCACAGTTGATCTACTGCTTTTTTTTGCCCCGAGCCGCCAACGATCAACCGTGCACCACGCCGGTATGTAACGTAAGACCAAGCCCAATTCAAGACAACGAAAAACCGATTCTTGAATCCAGTCAAAAAGTAAATGTGAACGACTAACCAAGCCATCCACGCAAACCAACCCGACATTTGCCACCTTCCGGATTGCAAAACGGCTTTGTTGCGCCCGATCGTGGCCATGATGCCTTTGTCAACATAGTTAAACTCTGATCTGGTCGTCGTCTTTTTTTCGATTTCATTTGCAATCGTGTTGGCGATAAACCTGCCTTGCTGAACCGCCACCGGTGCGACGCCAGGTAGCTGAGTGCCGTCTTTGCCATTTGCGCACGCTTGGTCGCCGGCGACAAACACATGTGGGTGGTTGGGCAGCGAAAGATCCGATTGGACTTTGATTCGGCCTGCACGATCTACTTCCACGCCAAGTTTTTCACCGAGTCCAGATGCCTTTACACCAGCCGCCCAAATGACAGTCGCCGCATCGATGCGTTCATTGCCAACGGTAACGCCGTCGTCATCGAGCTGCGTAACCAAACTCGAAGTCCAAATCTGCACGCCCAGTTTCTCCAAATCTCGCGACGCGCGGTCGGAAAGGTTTTGTGGAAAAGCAGAAAGGATCCTTGGGCCGGCTTCCATCAAAAAAACGCGAGTCGATTTGGCATTGATCGACCTGAAATCACGAGCCAGTGCGTAACGACTCATCTCGCCGATCGCGCCAGCCATTTCTACGCCGGTAGGCCCACCGCCAACTACGACAAACGTGAGATTTTTTCTTTGAAGCGCCGGGTCGGTCGAACGTTCGGCTCCTTCAAACGCCGTCAAAATTCGGCGACGGATTTCAGTCGCATTTTCGATCGTCTTCAGCCCTGGCGCTGCTTGCTCCCAATCGTCGTTCCCGAAATAGCTGTGTGTCGCACCGCACGCCAAAATCAGATAGTCGAACTCGACTTTTCCAAAATCGGAATTCACTTCGTTGTTGTCAAAGTCAACCGAAGTCACCGTGCCTTGGATGACACGAATATTTTTGTAGCCTGAAAGAATACTTCGGATCGGCGCAGCAATATCAGCCGGGCTAAGGCCTGCCGTTGCGACCTGATAAAGCAACGGTTGGAACAAGTGATGGTTACGGCGATCGATCAGGGTAACTTCGACACCACGGCATCGGCCAAGTTTCTTTGCGGCGTTCAAACCAGCGAAACCTCCTCCGACGATCACTACTTTCTTCATAGTAAACCCATAAATTATCGACAAAGTGCATCCCTGCCAGTACTTCGCCGACCTTCACCCAATCTTTCGATTTTCTGCCAATGTTCCACACATTTAAGTTCACGGATTCGTTACGCCCAAACGGCCTCCATTGCGCCGTGCGGAAGGGTGCAAACAGAAGGATGCAAACTGAGCCCTGAGTCGCGCTTACTTAACATCCCGACGTGAACTGGGCCGCGTTTGGCCAGTACAAATTTTCCTGTCGAACCCATCGCTGAACAAAATTAGCCGCATCAACTGTAGGGTCGCGATTCCGTTTCCCTTTTACTTGAACAATTGTGCGTCGATATGGGTTTATCTCGATTGTGAACATTCGTTTGTTGACTTGGCCTTGAGTCAACCTCACGGACCAGATCGAAGCCTGCCCGCGAACGCAGTATCGGTCATACGCAGCAACACAGTGCTGCATAATTCCGCCTTCGACAGCAAGTTCGTCACCGGTTAACAACTCGACGATGCTCCAGATGCCTTCATCACTTTCAACTCGTAATCCACCAATGCCTAGCGGTTGCCAACGACTGCTTTTACACTTTTGAATTGAAGCATTCTCTGGCAGTTGCAACTGTGTCCGCCAGTTGACCATGTGTCGCCTCATCCAACGAATCGCTCTGCCACGAAGCGTGAATTCTGGCTGGAGTGGCCGACCGTTGACGGCGTAACCCAGCACTCGATGAGCCGGTTCAAACCGATGCAGCTGAATAAAATTGACGATCTCGATAATCTCTTCTGGTAAAAGCGTTGAAGGATCACGTTCCTCGGCACGGCAAAACCATTCAACCGTTTGTTTCCAAAACGCTTCGTCGGATTGTGGCTGAGCCAAACGTGTTTGCAGGATCGTTCGCGCAAGCGCGATGCTGCCGCCAGCCGCTCTGACTTGCGCCCAGCGAAGTGCCTCTTGCAGAGTTAGATCATCTGGCGAACCCATAAAATGACGTGCTTCAGATTTGGTCATTCGCACAGGCAATCCACATTGCCGTGGACCTGTTCCTTGCGCGATTCTCAAGAACGCACGAACGCCGGTTCGACTGTCAAACCACGAATTCCCATACCAGACTTTGTCCAGAAATCGTGGGACCGGATACTTGGCGAACAGATATCGCAACAGCGAATGAAACTGATCGTTGACACTTTTGCCTTCACAGACCCAACCTTCGATAGGCCGGATCCATTGGTATCGGTTAAGCGATATTCGCAATAGAGCGCGGATTCGCATCGTCAGCCGATCATGATCACCGTTTCGTTTGCAGTTGGCTGGAGCAATTAACTGCGAGCCCGCCCGAATGAAGTGAATGAATTCGAGAAAGTGCTTCCGAGCGTTGTGGTCGCTTGGCAATTGCGCGCGGATTGTTTGATCGATGAGGTCACGCAGACCTTGGGGGCGAGGTAACATAAGATGATTCCGAAGAACGAACCGGCAGAAGACATTGAGAAGAATCTCAAAAGTCACTGAAGCGTTTTGTCGCAAAAATTTGTTGCGAAATTTGCGACGCCAGTTCTAGGAATCAATCTTTAGCATTGGCCTTTAGTCCTCTGAACATGCCGATGTTTCGGCAAATTAAATGGAGCGTGTGGTTACCTTGCCCGAGAGACACCGATCTCGAAAAAAGGTTCATCACCATGAAAGTTGGCTTTACCGTTTTTTCTTGGCCGTTCGCGCAAAACAGTCAGATCACCAACTGCAAGTGCGATTCGCCACAGTCTTACCGTTTTAATTCTGGTGTGCAAAAAGATTTACGTTATCATGATACGGCACAATGAAACGCTTAGTCCCGTCTCTTGTGACGTTTTGTGAAAGCTAAAAACGAACTTTTCGATTAGCTGCCAAGATTCATCCATTTCAAACTTACGAAGTCATTCAAGCATGCTCAAAATAAAATCATCAACGTTGAACGGAGTGCTGCTCCTGTTTTTCGCGTTTTATATGCCAAGTTTTTTAGTGGCTCAAGACGAACCGGCGAAGCCAGACGCTTCCGAAACTCAAAAGTCTGAAGAGGCCGAAGAGCAAGAGAAATTTGATCGTTGTGATACTGATGGTGACGGCAAAATCACCAAGAAAGAATTCACGGCGTATATCGGAACCATTTTAGAATGGTTCACCAAAGCCGAGCAGGCGTTCACCGAACTGGACAAGAACAAAGACGATATTGTCTCGCGTGAAGAGTTTGCCAAACGACGTGCCATCGTTCGAAGAATTACCAGCGCCGACAGAGCGGCTGAACGCAGAGCAAAGCGCCCCAAGGCAAAAGAGTTTACCGACATATACAACGAAAAGTTCATGGAAAAGAAGCCAGATGAAGGCGATATCATCCCGGAAGATCTCACCGCGTTTAACGAAAAAGGCGAAAAGCTGTCCTTCAAAGATTTGCGTGGCAAATACGTTGTGATTAACTTCGGGTGCCTGACCTGACCGCCTTTCCTTCGAAATGTTTCCGGTCTGGAAACCGTATACCGTGACTACCGCGACAAAGACGTCCAATTCTTTTACGTTTACAAAAGCGTTGAACATCCAGAAATTAACAACTACACATCCGTGTTCAATATCGAGGAACGACTGAAACATATCGCGATCGCCAAAGAGCGTTTCAAAACAGAAATGCCCTGGATTTGCGACACCATGGACGACGACGTCAAACTGGCTTTCGGCAACGCCCCCAACGGCGAGTTTATTATTGACCCGAAAGGCAAGCTGATTAAGAAAAGATTTTGGAGTAACCCTGAAACGCTACGTGCCGATCTAGCAAAATTAGTTGGTGAGTCTGAGAAAGTGACCAAAGTCGAGGATTTGGAAACGGCCTTCACTCCCCACGTGCGTAAGATCGCCAGTGGTGTGGTGCCAAGAATTGAGCTGCCTAGAGGGCTTAAACCGCTAACAATCGTACCGTACGAAGACAAAGAGCATCCGTTTTATGCCAAACTTCGAGTTGAAGCCGTTCCGAACAATAGAGACGGTTCCGCAAAACTCTACTTTGGCGTTTACCTCGATCCGATTTACGAAGTCCATTGGAATAACCTGGCTGGTAAAGTCAAAATCGAAATCACAAGTGATGAAGCCGAGTTTGCCGAGACAGAGCTAATTTCGCCCGACGTAAAAGTAGACTCCGATATTGATCCAAGGCAATTCCTTGTTCACGTCAAGGAAATCGAAACGGCTTCCACCTTCGAAGCCAAGCTAACCTACACCGTGTGCGATGACGCAGAAACGTTTTGCACCGAAGTGGTTCAGACTTACAAAGTCACTGGCAAATTTAACAGTAACCTTGGCACTCGTCCTGGAATTTTCATGAACGATATGTTCCTTGATATTTCCAAGCACGACAAAAATAGAGACGGCAACCTGACGGCAGAAGAACTTCCGCCTGGTCAGGCTTCATTGTTTTTGGGCCACATGGATTACAACCATAATGGGATCGTCGAAGCAAAAGAGATCGAAGATTTCAAAGCGATGTTTAACAACGGCGAAGGCGTTAAGAGCGGCAACGACGGTTAAAGGAGCTTCTTTCGCCCCAAAGCATCTGAAAAATCTGACAAGTCAGATAAGTAACAGCAGGACGCCGCGCCGAACAACGGAAGAACTTGGAATTGCCGCCACCACAGGCGGCAATTCCAAATCCAACGTTCCGCGCGCGAGTCGGTCGTCAGGTTTTGATTTCTCGATACAATCACGGTATGCCAACTATCGAAGTTCAAACCGTCGTCACGCAAAAGCACTCTCGCGACTTTTTTAGCCTCCGCAGAAAAATATACGCAAACGATTCAAGCGTGATTCATCCGCTTAAGTCGATGGAACGTTTGCTACTTGATCCCGCCAAGCACCCGTTTTACGAGCACGCAACTCGCGAGATGTTCGTTGCCTATCGCGACGGTGAACCGGTGGGGCGAGTTGTGGCTATCAAAGACACGATGCACAACAAGCACTGCAACGATCAAGTGGGTTTTTTTGGTTTCTTCGAAACGGTTGATGACCAAGCAGTCGCCAATGCTCTTTTACATGCGGCGGAAGGCTGGTTGAAAGAGCAAGGGTGCAACGCCATGCGTGGTCCCGTCAGCCCGTCGATGAAAGGCGAGTTTGGCGTGTTGACCGAAGGCCACCAGTATTCGCCCATGATCATGATGGGCTATACGCCCAAACGATATGCCACGCATCTAGCGGCGGCTGAATTCGATGCCATCAAAACGTTTTACGCGATCAAATTCAATAGCGACGAAATCGACGGCGTGCGTGAAAAGTGGAAACAGCTCTACGACGCGCGGGAAAAGATTTTCAAGCGATATCCGCAATTGGAAATTCGCCAAGTCGCGGCGAACAATTTTCAGCAGACGTTCCGCGAGATCAATACGCTTGGCAATACGGTGCGATCGGAAGGTTGGGGCTTTGTTCCGCTTACCGAAAAAGAGCTTGAGTTCATGATCAAAAACATCCGCCGTGTGATTCGGTTTGACATGATCCACGTGGCTTATTGGGAAGGGAAATTGGTCGGATATATTGTCAACATTCCTGACATAAATTGGGCTTTGAAACAGGCCAAAGGGAAATGGGATTGGCTTCGACTGCTTCAGTTTCCTTTTTATCTCAAGCGTTCGCCGCAAACGCGAGTGATTGCGTTGGGTGTGGATAAACAATATCGCACCAAAGGCATCGCGATGATTTTGATCAGCCTGTTGGTCGATACGTTTAAAGAATATGAAACCTGGGAGTTCTCGTGGGTCGACGCGGACAACTTGAAGTCACTTCGCGCGATCGAGCGATCGGTTCCGTTGGTCAAGTACAAGACGTACCAGTTGTTTGAAAAAGCAATTTAAGTGCGGTTTGATTGTTTGAATAAATGAGGACAGTGCTCCGTGAATTTGACCGCTTTGAAATCGTCAAATTTGATTTCATTGCGATCAGGACGGATTAGAAGAACCGCGAATAAACGCCGATGGACGCGAATGAAAACCAGAATATGTATTCGCGTTCATTAGCGTCCATTCGCGGTTAAAAATTCAGCGACGCGTCAAGGCAGTGATGCGTTAAAGCAGTGATGCGTTAAGGCAGTGCCGCGTCAGGCACAGCCTGACCTACAGTCCCACCTGAGCCGTTTTGGCGATAGCCACGGTTCTTGAGCAGCGATGAACCGAGGCTATCGCCTAAACGGCTCAGGGGCTGGCGTCGCCAGCTGGACTTTCGCTGGCGGCAAATTCAAGGTCTAACGCTTTTCAAGGCTTAACACTTTCTCCGGCAAGCACAATTTGCCCATCGCCGACCTTGACTCCCGTCAGTCGCACTTGATACTCATCGAGCGTGACCAAATCATCTGGAAGCTTCAACAGAGCGACGGGGTCACCGTCCATCTCCGTCCACTCAACCTCCACGTCGGATTTCCTCAACGCCTTCGTGATGGTGTCGGCAAACACAGCGATTGAAATCTTTAGCAAGCCAGATTTTAGCGAGTTGAATCGCAAAGCAACTTCGCCCGACTCCGTGCAAAATGCATCCGCAGAAGCAACGACGTAACCTTTTAGCGATTTAGATTTCGCCAAAAAGGTGACTTTCAATTCACCCGGAGAAATAAACACTCTTGGTTCAAGCACAGAATTGGGCAGCAAATCCGGAAACTTCTCGGGCACGTCCGACGCGATCCAGCCGTTGATCTGGGCTTCAGTAAAAATTGCTTGCCATTGCTCATTGGATCGGGCATCGTTTTGCAGGTTGAGAACACGTGTTTCAAATTCATCACCTTCGACGGCGGAAATTTCTTCATCAACATCCAAAGCAAGTTGATAAAACTCCGGTGGAAATTGAGTTGAGCGATAAAGAAAATAAACGCCCACCGCGAGCAAGATGAGTACAAAAACGAGAAAGTAGATAACGCGCCAAACGAACCGCCAACGACGACTTCTGCGAATTGGCTTATCGGGTTCTTGATCATCCATGTTTCAATGCCCCGCCCTTTTGAAACCGCGCACTTGTAGGATGGACATTCCTGTCCGTCGCGAACCTAAAAACCGCTGGGCCAATATGAGCACGCAACGTATTTATTTCACCGCAAATTCCACGCAACCACAGCCAAGACTTCTAGCTTCCAACGACACGATTTTCAGTTGGATACAACAAGCACCCACAACCCTTGCAGAACACGGGTTTCTTCATCATCAAATCGCTGACCATTTGCGTGATCATTCGTTGATTGCAATTACCGCAGGTTTCAGTATCGGTCGAAGCCAGCGCGTCTTCGCCCATGCCCGCGACCAAACGTCGGTACTCACCGATCAATTCAGGCGGCAGTCCCTTTTCGGCCTGCGCCAGTTCGTCAGTCACTCGTGCTTTCTCTGACTCGAGCTCTTTTAATTCAAGCTCAACTTTTTCGGTGATATTTTTTGTATCGGTTTGAGCCTTCGCATAATTCGCCTTTGCCTGATCTGACTCCTCGGTCAATACATCGAGCTTTTCAAGCTGCTCCAAAATCTCGTCTTGAAGAACACTATTAGCCTGAAGGTCGGCAGCAATTCGATCCTTCAAAAGCTGGAACTCTTTATTAGAGTCGCAGGCGTTTAACTTCGCCTTCATGTCTTCGATTTTGGCTTCACGCTCACTGAGCTGCATTTGCTTTGCATTGGAAGCCTTTCGAAGTTCCAACAAGTTTTCCTTGGCAACATCCAGCGCCTCGGCAAAACTCTTTTCGTTTGCCGCCGTGACTCGGACTTTGATGGGTCCCTTGCGAATCCGATCGGCAATGTCACTCAATTGACGAAGCATTCGATGTAACGTTCGGAGTAATGTGTAATCCAGACTCACTGTTGGTAGCTCCGGCAGGAAAGTTGGTTTGTCGGCATTGGCATTGTTGAATTCAGCAATCTTGGCTTCAGCAATCTTGGCTTCAGCAATCTTGGCTTCAGCAATCTTGGCTTCAAGCAAGCCCCCGATCAACAACCGCGATCACGAACTCGCCTTATGCTAAGACTTATCGTAACAATAAAAAAAACCGTTGACCATGAGTGGTCAACGGTTCATTAATTTCATAATGCAAAACTGCCAATCAACTTAGTTTTCGGGTGCCATGCTCACGCACCCAGCCCGAAAATTGAGCCGAGACCGGATCCTAATTGTAAGGCATTTCCTCAAGCGGCAACTCAACGGCGTTCCCAAAATCACTTTCAGGATTGCCACTTTGCAGCGTTTCAAACAAAGGCAGATCACTGGTGGATGTCGGTTCTTCCGGATTGCTATTTGCAAACTCGGTGTTGAAATTAGAAGCCAATCCAGCTCCCAATTCCCCGATCAAATCCATTGGCTGAGTGGCTTCGTTGGAATTCAGTTGGTTGGACTTTTCCTGATTCTGCCCAGAAACATTTTCCGCTTCGTCAACCTGACCAAACAGACTTGCGGCCGGCATAAAGCCTTCCAGCTGCTGGCTTCGAACAGGATTCTGCAACTTGCGAACGGCCTTGGCTTCAATTTGACGAACCCGCTCGCGAGTCACTTTGAAAATCCGGCCGACTTCTTCAAGCGTATAAGTGTACCCGTCACCCAAACCGTAACGCAGTCGAATGATCTCCCGCTCGCGATAGGTCAACGTTTTCAACAACCCCTCAATTTTGTCTCGCAAAATGCAATTGGTCGCCATGCGTACTGGATTGTCGCTTTGCGAGTCTTCAATGAATTCGCCAAAGCTGCAGTCATCGCCTTCGCCGACTGGTCGATCGAGACTAACAGGATGACGTCCGATGTCCATCACGCGACGAACTTCGTCAACATCCATTTGTGCACGCCGGGCAATCTCGTCCATCGTTGGCGGACGACGAGTCTCTTGAAGCAAAGCCTTTTGAATGTTTCGCAATCGAGAAAGAACATCGATCATATGAACCGGAATTCGAATCGTGCGAGCTTGATCGGCGATCGCTCGCGTGATGGCCTGTCGGATCCACCATGTCGCATAAGTCGAAAATTTGAATCCGCGACGATACTCGTATTTGTCGACGGCTCGCATCAAACCCGTGTTGCCTTCCTGGATCAAATCCAAAAAGCTCATTCCCCGGTTGCGATATTTCTTTGCAATCGAAACGACCAACCGCAAGTTACAACTGGAAAGCGTACGCTTGGCGTTCTCAAATTCCGAGAAGTATTTTTCGCAATTCGCTGCACGTTTTTCGAGGCCACGTGGGCTTTCCTGACACATCAGAACCAAACGACAAAGTTCGCTACGAAGTCGTTTGCGTTCGCCTTGGCCGATTGACTCTTCGCCAGTCTTTGAAAGCTGAAGACGGATAAACTTCATCCGATCTGAGAACTTTCGCAGTTGCTTGATCAGCGGACTGATGCGACGAGAGCGAAGGCTGAGCTCTTCGATCAGGATCACCATTTTGGCTTGGCGACGCAGGAATCGAACACGAGCTTCGGCTTTGACTTTTGCAGAAACGCTTTTGCTTACCAACAAGCGAAAGTCTTTGTTGTTTTCTTTTTGCAGATGATCCATTGTGCGAAAGTGGTGTGGCATCCGCGCTAGAATCTGCTCTTTGGTCAAATTTTCCGTCAAAGAAACTTTGATCGTGCGATCAAATGGCAACTCGCCGGCGTAAACACGTTTCAGTGTTTCCAGGGTCGCGGCAAGTGCATAATTGCAGGTCATCACCGAACGACGATAACGCTTTCGTGCGATCTCAATGCGTTTGGCGAGAGAGATTTCTTCATCGCGTGACAGCAACGGAATGACGGCCATCTGGCTGAGGTACATCCGAATTGGATCGTCGCTGGGACGCGGAACTTTTCCAACCGGAGCCGATAAAGCAGTTTCGGTCTCCTCTTGTTTTTCGTCAGTGGAGGCCTCGCCTTTTGTGAAAGGGGCCGTGTCACATAGCTCGATTCCTGAGCTTTCGATGGCGGCTATCAAGCCGTCCAGTTTTTCGGCTCCGACCACTTCATCGGGTAGGTAGCTCGTGACTTCGTCGTAGGTCAAATATCCTTGGGCTTTACCTTTTTTGATCAAAAGGTTCAGTTCGTTTTCCAAAATCTCCACGTCGTTCTCCTGCGAGATCCATCTCGCTGTATGACGTTACGCGATTCTGATTAACATTCGAAACCCGGGGGGATTTCTTCGACTCACAAGTTTCCAACTCGGGTGTCCTCAGTTGGGCGGGACCAAGCGGGCGATGGAAACTAGTGGTGCGATGGCTCAGCCAAACGCGATCGAATTTTCTGTAAATCAAAATCAACCGAGAAAGCTGGTCTCCCTTCCATGGGATCCAAAACACTTTTCCGGTCTCTTCTTTTTCTCTTTGACCAAAAACCATTTTGCGGTTTTCAGATCAGTTTTATCTATGGCACTGGGCCATTTGAACAAACGGAAGGTTCCAACCTCCGTGTTTATCTTTTCTCGAAAGCAGTACGCGCCCGAGTTCATCAGCATCTCAGGAGCCCTAATGTCAACATTAGAGAACTTCCGTCAAGCCGAATAAAAAAACGCTTTCACTCCTTGAATCAACTCTCTTCAAACTGAAAAATATTTCACTCAGAGCCGCAGTTTTCTGACAACTGAAAACGCCAAACGCGGACTTATTTCTTCTTAACCCGTTGCAATTGTTGCAAAAATAACTCCTCCAACGTCATGGCCTCTTCTTTTTCATCCATTTCCTTACCTAATAGCTTGGAAATTTTCGCCTGGTTGTTCGAAACGACGATCGGATCATTGAACGCGTTGATGATTAAGTCCAGTTGCTCCTCAAGCGACAAAACAAACCCGTTGGCTTCCTCTGATGACTTCTTTTTTCCAATCGCAAGGTCGTACAAATAATCGACCAAGCTCTTCAAACGCGGGTCTTCAAGCTCCAGCATCAACTGTTGGTAACCAACGTCTTTGCCGTCGTGAAAAAACTCGCCCATGATTTCGTAAAGGTCACGCAAAACGCCATCGACAAACTGACTCGGTGCGACATTCTCTACGGCTTTGTCTAGCAACGAAGCGTCTTGAATCAGGACCTGGATGAGATCCGACTCGTTGGCAACCAGCTTCGAGTAGTCGATCGTTTGCTGGGGGGCTTCTTCCTGGCTTTGATAGCTTGGCCTGATCGAACGCCGTAGCTCTTTCAAACGCCGCCGGACCTGATCTCCGTTGATTTGAAATTTACGAGCAAGCCGCAACAAAATTTGGTCCTGACGCATAGCTTTGGCGGCCGATCGAGAAATCTCGCTCGCTGGGATCTTTGCCAACGTCTGTAAAACGTTTTCAAGCGCGATATTGGCTCGATGCGTATCATTAACCAGGTCGATGCCTTTGGTTTCATACATGATCTTGTGTGCGATCGCGTCTGGTGCCCCATCAACCATCTTTTGAAATGCTTCGCCGCCGTTTTCCATCAAAAAATCAAACGGATCGAGTCCTTCAGGGAGGCTTAAAATTCGCAAGTCGATGTCGTGTTCGACAAACAGGTCAAGCACGCGATTCATTGTGTTTTGGCCAGCTTCGTCGCCGTCGAGAACCAAAGTAATTCCGTCGGCAAAACGTTTAATGACGCCAATGTGCTGCTCGTTCAAGGCAACACCCAATGCCGCGACGACGTTACGCAAACCGTTTTGAAAAGCGGCCACGACATCGGTGTAGCCTTCGACAATCGTCAATGTTTTGTCTTTGACGTGGGCTTTTTGGATGTAGTCGCGGGCCAAATTCAAGGCATATAGATTTTTGCTTTTTGAAAACAGGCGCGTGTCAGTTGAGTTGTAATATTTCGCTGGCGGCGTATCGCCTTCGGGGTAAATCCCAGGCACCACGCGTCCGCCAAACGCAATACAGCGGTTTTGCGTATCACGAATCGGGAACAGAACTCGGCCACGGAAACGCTCATACCATCCGCCGCTTTTGTTGGGCAGCACCATTCCGCAGGCTTCGAGGACTTCAGGTGAGTAACTCGTATCTCGTGCGCGGTCTAACAACCAGGTCCACGACAACGGAGCGAAACCAATCTTGAATGTATCGATGCTTTCCTGCGTGATGCCACGGTCTTTGAGGTAAGCACGAACTGGTTCGGCACTTTGACCGTGCAACAAACACTGGTGATATTCTTCTTCGACCCAAGCCATGGCTTTGTAAAGCGTTGGTTTGTCTTGCGGACTGCCTTTGACGACTTTCTTTTGAAATGTCGTGACTGGAATGTTGGCTCGTTCGGCCAGCATCACAAGGGCTTCGCGAAAATCAACGCCTTCTCGCCGCATGACGTAGTCAAAAACATCACCGCGAAAGTTACACGGATAGCAAACCCACGATTGCCTGTTTGGATTGACTTGGAAACTCGGACGTGAGTCATCGTGCCATGGGCAGTTACCAACGAATGTCGATCCCTGACGGCGCAGATTGATCTCGGCACCAATCAAGTCGACAATGTCTGTCGCTCGCTTGACGCGATCTTTCAAATCAAAATCAGGGGTAAACGACACCAATTGCTCCAAATGGTTATTCAAAACCAAATTCAAAATTCAGAACGACGGAATGATTGACGGCTGAAAAAGCCAAATCGATACCGTTGTCAGTTTTTTGGAGGACGCGAAAGAGAATCGCGTTCAGTTGGCTGAAGCTGAGCGAATTAATTTCGCCGTTCATCGAACTGTTGGTGATAGCCAGACCAAGGCATCTTTTTGAAACCACTTCCATGTGGCGATTCGGTTTATGCCTGCGCTGCTATGGAGTTGTGTCCTCCATGACACAGCGCAGTAACCTAAAACACGGTCTAAAAAATGGTCAACACCAATCCAAAAACTTTTGCAAATTGCATTCAGAATCATATCACTTGGGTGAAAGCACTCGCAACGGGAGCAAAGACGGACAAGAATGTTGCCCCGCAAATAGAGCGACTTCGAAACGCGTTGACGTGGAATTTTGCTTTGATAAACGTAGCTCTTTTCTGGGGATAATCCGTCACTTTCGCTCAACAATTCAATCAAGTGTACAATTGCACTTAATCGGCTTCGAACTTTGAATATCAATTGTGTCTAACTTACGCTCATTTTGGAGAACCCATGAAACTGCTGCCCGTATCCGCCTTTGCAATTCCAACAACGCTGTTTTGCCTCGTTTGTATTTGCGGCTGCGGCCCTAGACTTGCTTCCACCCAGTCCATCGATATTTCTCCCAACGACGTTCGTACGATCTTGATCGACGCAATTTCACGAGAGCAAACGGTGACCGTCGAAGCATCCGCTGCAAGTGCCTTTTCCGTCCATGCTCACATTGCTGGAGACGAAAGCGCCGTTGATCTGGCTGTGATGCGCGGAGAGGATTCACCCAAAATCTTGGCCAAATCGATTGAGCAGACTTCTGCCAAATTAGAGTTCGTCGTGCCGGCGGAAAAAGAAGGTGCCATCCGGTTTAGCACCATCGCAACAGAAGATGTCACCGTCGAGTTCACGATTTCCAATTGAAATTTATTAGAGAAATCAGCTGTCTTAAAAGGACCGGCCTACCCAGGCCCCACCCAGTTTACGTGGAAATTACGCGGAAACGGCAACGCTTGCACGTGAAATGCTATCGACGCTAGAAACAATTTTGCTTTTTCTACAAATCAACCTTGCGGCACTCTTGGCACTTCCGTAGATGTACTCCACGAGAAACGGAGTTGGAACGGAAACCAAAGTTTGGCAACCGGCCGACTAACAAAACGAAACACCTTTTTAGTTCAGCTGGGTGCAGGAAACGCGGGAATTTTGCACCACCCTCCCTCCTGGGGGACGAGCATATTTTACTTATTGTAACAATGGTTTCTGGGTCAACCGTTGCAATAAGCGCTCACGGCTGAGCTTTAACTGAGCACTGGGATGGCTTGCTGTCCCAGTGCCAGCGAACACTAAAAAGCGTTAGTCTTAATTAAGTTAGGACTAACGCTTTTTTTATTTTTGATCTTCTCAATTCAGTCTTCGATGCCGTCTTGGCTAGGGTCGAAGCGATCGAAACGGTTTGCGATTGCGAATATTAAAACCGCCGTTACGAGGCAGGTGAACAGCCATAGACCTCCACCAAACACGATTCCTTTGGCTACGCCCGTTCCGCCGCAAAAGTTGACGATCGCTTTGGATGCCAACACCCAAGCAAACGTGATTGCCAGCGCGAAAGCGAATAACAGGCCTTTGGCGGTGAACGTCAAAATGGTTCGCAAGAAGACATCGAGCCCTTCTTGATTTCTTCGATAGGGCGAAAGCAAGAACACAAAGTTTTCGATCGCAATAATCAAACCGTTAATTGGTATCAAGAGCACGGCTGCGAAGAGGGCTTGCCAACCAATGACCGATCCGGTGCAAGTTGCAATCGCCAATACGACCCATTGAAATACGCAACAAAGCAAAACTGGTACGCTAAGCTGGCCAATCGTCATTGCCAACGGGCTAATCGGTAACGATTTCAGAACCGTCATTCGATCAATGTCGCGCCGAAAGTCCAGCATCAGTGCCGCGGGTAAAAGCAAAAACGAATAAAACACTGACGCTGCGACAATGTTCAAGAGCAGCGGAAACGGCTGGTGCTTTGCCAATAACGGAATACAGCAAAGAATCGTGGGAACGCCCAAGCTGATGACTAACGACATTCGATAGTGATACGCGCCGAGCATTTGTCGCCAGGCGATACTGCCAGCGCCAGCCAAACGAACGGGAACGCGGACGTTTCGAATTGCTTTGACAGACTCGACCACTTTGGTCAGTTTCGTCATGCCTCGTTTAAAACTAGTTTTCTCTTTGGCCCGTACTCGTGAAAGACACCAGCAGTCGAGTTGATAAACGGCCAGCGCGGCCAGGGCCACCATTGAAATCGAAGCCCCCGCGTAGCCTAACGTTGGCAGCGTGAATTGATCGGCCAAAATTGATTTGGCAAACGGTTGAAATGGCAGCAGGAATACGCTTCCGACTGTCGTACTCATTAAACCTATTAGCTCGGAGACGAAATTCTTAAAAAAGATTAACGACCCCGGCGAAGAAACATCGGCCAGCGCGTGCGGTGAACTCAATGTCGTCAGCAAGGCGTACCCGACACAAGCGGCAACACTGCCAAGCACAATGACGCGGGCGACAATCTGTTGCTGCTTGGACAGAGCGTAGAAAAACAGCTCGCAGCAAACGCGAAATAGATCGATGAACATTAGGCCCAGCAACATGCCTGCAAATCCAGCCAGCCAGATGTTCAGATCTGGAATCATCATCACGGAAAAACAAGCCGCTTTTAAAACCGCTGATTTAGCAATCACAACCAGGCGATAAGTGATCGTTTGTGTGCGTGTGATGGGAGCGGCAAGCAAGAACTCTTTTTCCGCACCGGTCCATTCAAATGGCTCTACCGGTTTGCGTCCAACGATTTTTAACAAGTGCCAAACCGAGTAAGTGAAAAGCCCAAGCGGGATCCACGTTAAAAGTTTTTCAGGGTTCGCTGACTCGCGAAAGAACACCGTGAACAGTGCTTGACTGATCCAAACGAGGCCCAGAAGCGTGGCAACAATTGAAAGCAATCGTCGACGCGGATTGCGAAACGACGATGTGAGTTTGGCAAATTTGGCACGCGATTGATTTCGTAAGAGATCAAGCGTTGCCGGGTGGTATACATTTGAAGATGCGAAATTCATATTCAATTTCGCTTTCAAGAAGTCGGCGAGTTTGGAGAATTGCTCGACGGGTCAGTCGGATCAACAATATTCATCAACGTGACAGGGGCTGGTGTCACGTTATTTGCCGGACGCTCCTGCGTAGCGTTAATTTCTTGCTCAAAGGCTTCTTCGACTTCCGACAAAGCAGAAAAGAAGGCGTGTTCCAGCGACGCGGCGTCTTCACAATCGTTTTCGTTGCCGAACTTCTTTCGCAACTCGCTTAGCGTGCCGTAGAATTTGCACTTGCCGGAATTTAAGACCAAAACGTGTGTGCAAATGTCTTCAACCATCGCGAGTAGATGTGAACTGATCACCACCGCGACGCCAGCTTTTGCCTGCTCAACGACCGATTGTTTGAGGACACGAATCGCTTGCGGATCCAGCCCCGTCATTGGTTCGTCGAGCAAAAGTGCTTTAGGGTTTTGCAAGTATGCACAGCAGATGGCTAACTTTTGCCGCATGCCACGAGAAAGCGATGATGCCGCGGAATTTCGTTTTGGCTCAAGCTCAAACATCTCCAGCAGCCGTGTAATTTCTGGGCCTGGGTTCTTCACCCCATAAACGCTGGCTTGGAATTGAAGATGTTGAAGAACGCTTAAGTCGCCAAATAGCTGTGGATCGTCTGGCACATAAGCCGTCAGTTTTTTAACGTTGAGCGGATGTGAAGAAAGATCGAAACCACCGACGCTTAACTTTCCTCCGCTGCTTGGGATGATTCCAGTGAGTGCACGAAGGGTCGTGGTTTTTCCAGCGCCGTTACGGCCGACCAATCCGAGAACTTGTCCGGGCAAAAGCGAGAACGAGAGACGATCAACAGCGATCGCGTCGCCATCATACGCTTTGCAAAAACCTTTAACCTCAATCACGTTGGTATCTTTCGGTGACGGGTGATTGACTGACTAAGCGTCTACATTAGGCTCAGCGCCAAATGAAGCTTTGAATTCCTCGTAGGACGGAGTCGGAGTGACTGCCTTTTTCTCTGGTACCGTTTCACCGCCTTCGACAAGCGTATACAAACGGTTTCTTCCAAGCTCTTTGGACTTGTACAACGCCTGATCTGCACGCTCGTAAAGCGTTTCAGCATTGTCATTTGGACCAACGACGGCCAGTCCCATACTCATCGTGACGACGGTAGATTGGCCAGAGTTGTTGATGCTGAAGTCATAGAGTTCGACCGTCGAGCGAATTCGAGTGCCGACCAGTTGAGCATTCTCATCGGTCAAGCCTTCAAGCATGATGATGAACTCATCGCCACCAAGTCGACCAACAAAGTCTTCTGGGCGAACGCATTCTTTGAGTGCTCGCGAAATACTG
The DNA here is from genome assembly GCA_964448575.1 of uncultured Pirellulaceae bacterium. GTDB lineage: Bacteria > Planctomycetota > Planctomycetia > Pirellulales > Pirellulaceae > Mariniblastus. Next base: position 65,501 of record CAYUWY010000021.1, on the reverse strand, counting down.
GTGAGCACCTCGTCGCCAGCTTGGTGGCCGAACGTATCGTTGATTCGTTTGAAGTGGTCGATGTCAATCAACATCACGCCAAACGGAGCTGATTCTGATTGATATCGAGAAATCATGAACTGAAGCGTTTCGTCGACGGCTTTACGGTTGCCAACACCACAAAGAGCATCCGTTCGGGCTTCTTTGCGTGTTCGATCCAGTTCCTGGGCTTGGTTTTCAAGCTTGTATTTTGACACAACCAAGTCATTTTCAAGTCGTCGATTTGACTCAACCACGTGGGCGATATTCGTCATCAACGTGCTTTGCAGCTCACAGAATTTCTCTTCACCATCAATCGTCTGAAGCTCTTCTTGTGCCGACTGCAAAGACTGATTGTGAATGTCGACGTCTTCATTTAGACGGTCGGTACTTTTCATTAGCTTCAAAAGTGCGCCAAGCGTTTCGTCGCGTTCCCTTTTTAATCGCTTAGGCTCGTTGGCCATTGTATAGATTCGGCCCATGATAAAACCACAAACTAGCCCAACCCCCACGCTGGCCATTGACCAGATGCAGACGAATAGAATTGAGGACATTTCTTGGGGAAACATAGTTTTTCACGTACTTTAGGGTTGCGGTGTTAGCGCAGAAACTTCATCCCAAAAATATACGTGACAAATAATGGCGTGCAGGTTATTGGATCACGAAAAGTTTGACTTGTCCGTGCCAATTGCGGGTCGTAACAATGGTGCCGATTTTCCTTGCGATTTCCCCTTGCCAATCGTTTTGGTCGCCATCGGTTTTCCGACAAATACGCCAAAGGGTTTTCCACCTGCTTCAGTTTCTTAGTTAGACTGTCCGACGGATTCCCGGTTCGCCACCATCATTCGATTTGCCGAATCATGTATGTAACTGAGCTCGCCAAAACTCAGAAGGCAAAAAGGGAATGGGATGCACGGGCGAAGGCCTCAGAGCCAATCCCGAAGTTGGCGACTCCGGCTACTAAAATGAAAACACTCACGCAAATTTTATCCAGTGGCCAGCAATTGGAGATTCGGCCGTTGACGCGGCCAGATGTCATTGAAATTGTCCGGATTCGCAACCACGAGAGTTTGCGTCCGTTTCAATATCAGCCAGATGCTTCGTTCGAGAAACGCCTGAATGAAATAGTGGATGCCTATGAGCAATCCGATATTGCTTGCCATGCTTTCAACGCGGTGGTCTTGGACGGAAAGACGATCGGCGACATATGCATGAACGGCTGGGGGCAGCGGCTCGATTTTTCGTGGAACCTTGATCCCGAGTTTTGGGGAAACGGAATCATGCCTAGAGCATTGGAGTTAGTGCTCGACCAAAGATTTGCCTCAATGGACAATTTGGTAATTCGGGCAGACGTATTCCCAAATAACAGCCGCAACATTCGCATGATGAAAAAGCTGGGATTCCAGCCTATCGTCCATTCAAGGATTCGAATGTGGATTTGGGATTTAGTAAGTCGGCATTCTCGGAAAGTCCTGCGGTTCCGGATGACGAAGTCCGATTTTGAAAGTCGACTTAAACGCAATGGCAAAATTAACTTAAGCGCAACGATTAACGGCACAACGGCCCGGCCAAGCCAGGAAACGGCCGCCGAGTTACCTTAAATCCCCAACGTGTTACAATTCGTCTTCAACGCATTTTAAAAGCGTTATCATTTCGAATTGCTACTACGTGAAACTCACTTGAACATTCCGCCCACCTTTGATCAAACGATCCAACCTCTCGAGTTTTGGCAACAAGCTCGTGAAAAAACGATCCTGGATGTGCGATCACCAAGCGAGTTTGCTCAAGGGCACATCCCGGGCGCCAAGAACCTCCCATTGTTTGACGACGAGCAGCGTGCGGAAATTGGCACGATCTACAAAAACTCAGGAAAAGACTCCGCAATCCTTCGTGGCTTAAAACATGCCGGCCAAAAAATGGCAGAGTTGGTTGTACAAGCGAAATCAGCAACCGCTGGCGACAACTCTGTTTTGGTTCATTGTTGGCGCGGAGGAATGCGAAGCCAGTCCGTTGGGTGGTTGCTTCAAACCGCAGGAATGCAGCCGCAAGTTTTGGATGGTGGTTACAAATCGTTTCGCAAGTTCGCCCGTAGCGCGTTTTCGACCAATTGGAATCTCCGCGTCATCAGTGGCTTGACTGGTGCGGGAAAAACACGAGTGCTCCATTTGCTTAAAGCTTCCGGCGAACAAATTATCGACCTCGAAGGATTGGCTAATCATCGTGGCTCGGCGTTTGGTGGCATCGGCCAACCAAATCAACCCACGACCGAACAGTTTGAAAACGAGTTGTTTCGTGAACTGGATTCCCTTGATCCCAAAATCCCGATTTGGGTCGAAGACGAAGGCAATCGAATCGGGACTGTCGTTGTGCCCAATGAGTTTCATGAGTTGCTTCGCCATTCGCGTGCGGTCTTTCTCGATTCAAGTCCACAGCAACGAGTCCAAAACCTGATTGTTGACTATGGAGATCTTGCACTGGGTGAGCTCGAATTTTCAATCAACAAGATTCGCAAGCGACTTGGCCCGCAGCATGCCGACGAAGCGATTGCTGCGGTTCATTCCGATCGAGTCCCTCGTGCCATTGAAATCGTGCTCGACTACTACGACAGGACTTATACGAAAGCGGCAAATTCGATGCCACGTTCCGAGATGGAGTCGCTGCCAATCGACGGGCTGTCCGACCAAGACCTCGTGCAAGCGATCATTGCAAAACGCGAATAAGCAATTGAATGTGAATAAGCAACTGAACGTTTTAATAATCGTCCAGTGAATTCAATTGTTCATGGTTTCCCAAATCATAACGCGGGCAGCTGAAAGCCTCTTTATTCTCGTGCGCATTGAACTCTCAGCGATGAGCATTGATCTCTCAACGTCGCGGTATAAGATTATCTCTTCCGATCCTCTTTCGCGATTATCAAAATGAAAAACCAACAGCTGATTGCCCAGCTCTCCGACGACAAATTTGCTAAACCGCAGCTTGATAAAGCTACCGAGCAAGCAAATGAGAACGAAAATCGGGCTAGTCTTAGCGAGATGATAAAAACGGCTTTGGCTCAGCCGATGTTTTATCCGCCATTGCATGAATCAGTTTTTGCCGGCGATCAAATTGCGATTGCGGTTCAATCCAATTTGCCACACGCCCGACAAGTGCTTGAGTGTGTCTTGGCGGAATTAAATGCAGCCAACGTCGCGGCAACCGATATCGTCGTTGTCATTTCGCCTCGAACTGCGCGGCAGCTGGGAATTGACTCAAAACTTTATGAATCGACTGACGAACAAAAAACCAATGGCGAACGACCAGGCGTTTTCGAAGTCGAGTTCGAATTCAACTCAATCAACTTTCAGGTGCACGATCCAGAAATCGCAACGGGATTGTCGTACGTCGTTGGCAACGAAGCCGGCGAGCCACTGCATCTAAACCGATTGCTGGTTGACGCCGACGTGATCCTCCCGATCGCTTGCCCAACGGCCGGAGAAGCCGACCAGCAAATTGATTGTATCCATCCGGAGTTTTCCAGCGAAGTCATCAAAAGCCGATACGCCGATCGCAAGGGCTCGTTCCTATCGCGTTGGGAAGAAATCGAATTGGTAAACGATACGCTTGGTGCGTTTTTCTCAATCCAGCTTGTTTGCGGACCGGGTGATGAAATCCGAAACGTGTTTTGTGGCGTTCGAAAAGACGCTACCAACGCCGCGCGGTCGACCACCAATGATCTGTGGGCGTTTCAATGGGAAGGCGAATCCGACGTCACGGTGGCCACGATCGAAATGAATGAAGCCGATCAAACCTGGGATGATTTCGCCCGAGCATTGATCACCGCCAGCCGGCTTTCAACGCCCGATGCCCCGATCGTCGTTTGCTCTGAAATCTCCGTCGCTCCTGATCGAAACATTCGCAAAGCACTCTTGTCACAATTCGAATCGGGTATCAGCGGCAAACTTTCAAAAACGATGCAGCATGTTGCGGCGATTGTGAACGAGCGTCCCGTGTTTTTGAAATCCAATTTGAAACGTAATCCGATTGAAGAGTTAGGGCTCGGCTTTATCGAAACGATCGACGAAATCAATCGCATCGCCCAACCGCACAACCAAGGACTCTTGATCCGCGACGCGCACTTGTGTCAGGTTAATCGAGAATCCGACACGAACAACAATCCAAACGATCAAGAGGTTTGTGAAGATGCCTGATTCAAAGACACTTACTATCGAAGAGCAATACGACTTGCTCCAGTCAGGCCGCGGGTTCGTGGAACTGATCGACCAGTGCTTCATCGGGTTAACGGGTGATGACCGGCACGCATTCCTGCATAACTTTTGCACTGCCGACACAAAAAAACTTGCGTCGGGCCAGACTTGCGAAGCGATGGTGCTCAACACAAAAGGAAAGATTCTTGGCTTCGTCAATGCAATTGCGACGGACGATGAATTGCTGCTGACGGGGAACGACGATCAAGCCCCGAAGATTATCGAACACCTCGACAAGTATCTTATTCGGGAGGACGTTGAGCTCAAAAACCGAACTGGTGAATTGGCTGGCATTTTCGTTTGCCTGCCAACTGGCGATGCCACGGATCTAGCCAACGTCTTGGGAAAGCTGCCTGAGCAGAATCAATGCTTCGTGACTGAGATCGGAAACATTCCCGCTCGAGTTTGTCACTTGGAGCTGGCAGGATTCGGAATCTTTATCGTTGTTGAGAAATCAAATTTGGGCGCGCTAAAGACATTATTGACCAACGCGTCTTTTGAAGAGTGCTCCGTCTGTTCGCTCGACATCATCCGCGTCGAAAACAAAACGCCTTGGTTTGGTGTTGATGCGGATGAAACGAATTTGCCCCAAGAGCTTCAACGCGACGAGAAAGCAATCTCGTTCGTCAAAGGCTGCTATCTCGGGCAGGAAACCGTGGCCCGAATCGATGCGATCGGGCAGGTCAACCAATTGTTGGTCAGCGTAAAATTCGCGGCAGACAGCAATCCCACCGCTGGAATGGAATTCAAAGATGGCGAGAAAGTGATCGGCCGAGTCACATCCGTCGTCAATTCGCCTCAACACGGCGCAATCGGACTTGCATATGTGCGAAGAAAATTCGCCACCACCGGGACCGATTTAAAATCGGCGACTGTTCAGTAAACACAAAAGTTTAACGACGAGCCGGCAGGCGACCGTGTCTTACAAACGAATTGCACGGCACCTAACTCAACACGTTATTCCAGCGACTCCCTCATATTGTAATCCTTTCTAAGCCCACCAACCGCCGTTGATGTGGATGGTTTGGCCTGTCACGTAAGATGACATGTCACTGGCGAGGAACAAAACGACGTCGCCAATTTCACTTGGCTCGGCGAATCGGCCTAGCGGGACCATCGTTAACATCGCCTTACGATTTTCTTCCGGAATCGACTTGCCCATTTCCGTGTCAACGACGCCCGGAGCGACTGCGTTAACCCGGATGTTTTGTCGTGCCAACTCTTTACTGAGCACTTTTGTCAGCGTGATCACGCCTGCTTTAGCTGAAGCGTAATTCGCTTGGCCAAAAAATCCGGTGACCGCCGACAAAGAAGCCACATTGATGATCGCACCGCCTTCGTTAAGCGAGCCAATCGCGGCTTTGCAAACGTTAAAGACACCTGTCAGGTTCGTGTCGATCACGTCAGACCACTCCGAGTCACTCATCTTTTTAAAGCTGCGGTCGCGGAGAATGCCAGCGTTATTGACCACAATATCCAGCCCGCCAAATTTTTCGACGCCGGCAGCAACCATGGCTTCAAGCTCATCCGGTTTGCGAACATCTGCCCCAGCTGCCATTGCTCGTTCGCCAAAATCGGCAACCACTTTTTCGGCTTGAGCTTTATTATTGCCGTCAGCGTCATCAAAAAAGTTGATCACCAGGTTGGCTCCCGCCGCATGCAGCGACGTTGCTGTTGCCAAACCAATACCCTGCCCTGCTCCAGTGACGATCGCTGTTTTGCCTGAAAGATCTAGTTGTCTCATTGTATTTTCTTCAACTTGTTTGATTAAAAAATGTAGGGTTACCTAAACGTTTGATAACTTTTAAGAGTGGCCTTATACAGCCGAGAAAATCAATCACTATGACGCTTGCCAATTCGGCTTTCGCTTTTCTAAAAACGCCGCCAAGCCTTCCCTTGCATCGGCAGTCTCTCTGGCTTCCGCCGACACACCGATCGAGCCGCGTAAGTCTTCGATCAAGTTTCCGGCCGAGCAGTTTTGCACGTGGCGTTTGGTGATCGCCAATGCTGATTTCGAGCCAGACAAAACGGAGCCGACCAACGAATCCACGCGGCCACCCAATGCATCTGTTTCTTCCGCGTTGGCAGTTGCGTGAACCAGCCCAAGCTCAAACGCTCGTTTGGCAGCCATCCGTTCGCCACTTAATAACAAATGGGTTGCTGGTCCAGAACCGATTCGATGAATCAAAAACGGAGTTACCATCGCCGCCGTGATTCCTCGCGCGGGTTCAGGCAGCATAAAAAAAGCGTTGTCATTGGAAACGATAAAATCGCAAGCCAAAACTAGCCCAACTCCACCCGCAAGCGCTGGCCCTTGCATCGCCGCGATCGTTGGCACCGGCAATTGATAAATCGCGGTCAGCAAATCGGCCAGGACCTCGGAGTCCTTTTCCCACTCTTGTTTTCCGGAATCCGATTGAGCTCGCTGTTGCATTTCGCCAAGATCCATGCCCGCACAGAAAACGGTACCTTCGGCTTCGAGAACCAGAACGCGCAACGAATCGTCAGCCGAGATTTCTTTTACGGCGGCGCTGATTTGCTCAATGAAGTCCCGTTTGAGTGCGTTTCGTTTTTCGGGACGGCTAAGCGTGATTCGCGCCACGCCGGATTCGATGCTTGATTTAACAAACGTTTCCATCAGATATCGTTTTCCATAAAGTGGACTTGGTAAGCGTGTATTGCTTTTCGAATCGCATTCTAGAATCATTCAACGCGACTTGGAAGGCAATGTCCACACTTGAACGTTGTCAGCGGATTTTCGCTTGTGACTACCAGCCGGGCGAAATGGAATCCGCTTTGAAATCTTTCAAGTCCCAACGGCGTCTCGTCCAGCCGACTATCGTTGGTTAAACTCTTTTACTTACATTTCAAAATCTTATTCAACTGAAAACGCAAACATAATGACCGATGGAAAAAAAGAGAAAGTTCTGATTGCGAACGGACAAGGATTTTGGGGAGACAGTATTCTCGGGCCGATTCGATTGGTTCAAGAAGGACCGCTTGACTACCTGACGCTCGATTATCTCGCCGAAGTCACCATGAGCATTATGCAAAAGCTCAAAAGCCGCGACCCGAACAAGGGCTACGCGACGGACTTTGTCGAAATGTGCCGACGCGTGTTGCCGACGTGCAAGGAAAAAGGCATCAAGATCATTGCCAACGCGGGTGGCGTGAACCCGATTTCGTGTCGCAAAGCACTCGCCGAAGTCATCAAAGAGCTTGGGCTTGAGGGAATGAAAATCGGAATCGTTGAAGGCGACGATATTTTGGACGACCTTGAATCGTTGATCGCTGGTGGCGAAGAATTTAAGAACATGGACAACGGCGAGCCACTAAAGCCTTACCTCGACAAAGTCAAAACCGCCAACGTTTACATCGGTGCTGAGCCAATCGTCGAAGCCCTCAAACAAGGTGCCGACATCGTGATCACCGGCCGAGCCACTGATCCGTCTATCGTTTTGGCTCCGCTGATGTACGAATTCGATTGGTCAATCGAAGACATGGACATGATGGCTGCCGGTACAATCGCTGGCCACATCGTCGAGTGCGGTGCCCAATGCACTGGCGGCAACTACGTTCACTGGAAAGAAATTCCAGACATGGCCAAGATCGGTTACCCGGTCATCGAAGCCAGTTCCGATGGCTCGTTTGTTGTCACCAAACACGACGGAACCGGTGGTCGCGTGACGGTCGAAACGGTGACGTCACAATTGGTTTACGAAATGAGCGACCCATCGAATTACATCACGCCAGATTGCGTTGCCGATTTCACTTCAATTCAACTTGAACAAGCCGACACGGACCGTGTTCAGATTTCAGGAATCAAAGGTCGCCCTGCAACCGACACTTATAAAGTCTCAATTTCCTTTCACGAGGGTTACAAACTGATCAGTCAGTTGACCGTTGCCGGGCCTGACGCAGTTGAAAAAGCCAAACTTTGTGCCGAGATCGTGTTTGACCGAGTGGCCTTTGACGGAGTGACGTTTACCGATGAAGAAAAGTTCGTCGAGATCCTTGGCACCAACGCTTGCCACGCTGGAATTGCTGCGGCTCCTGAAGAACCAGCCGAAGTCATCTTACGAATTGGAGCACGAAGCCCAGACAAGTCCAAACTTGATCGACTTGGCATGGAGATCGTTCCATTGGTAACGTCTGGCCCTCCGGGAGTGACTGGTTTTGCTGGCGGCCGTCCAAAAGCCACTGAGATCATCAGCTATTGGCCTGCGTTGTTGAGCAAAGGAAAGATTGAAACCAAAGTTTCAGTTGAAGAAGTGGTTTAGTTTAGATACTTCCACATTCAATTGGTATGCTTTGGAACTTGACCACGATCCATTTTGGATTCCATCGGACTCACGTTGCTGAGGTTTCCGCTTCGTTGCGTTACTGATGATTCAAAGCTATTGTGTAAGTTGTTAATAACAGGCGTTTCACACACTTCGCAAACTTGGAATTCCGCAATTGGGTGCATTGCATATTGTCCAAATCGGTTTGATGGGATTGGTTGGCCGGTTTGAGTCGGCTGATTTCGGTGTGTACCCGCGCGATGCCAAAGTCATCTGTCGGACTGGCCGCGGGTTGGAATTTGGATCTGTGATTTGCCCACTGGAAGACGCCGCCAGCGAATCGGACAATAATGGGTCGAACGGAAATGGTCAAGGCAAACCAGTTCAATCGAACGGCCAGATTTTGCGACGCGTTGGTTCTGAGGATCAGTTGATACTTGATCGTTTGGAACGGCATCGAGATAAAGCTTTTAAAGCGTGCCAGAAACTTATCAAAGAACGCGAACTGCCCGGCGTGTTGGTTGACGTCGAACATCTTTTCGATGGCGAGTCAGTATTCTTTTACTTCCTTGGCGAAGTCGATCCGCGTCTGGAGTCGTTGACCAACGAACTGGCTTCGACGTACGAACGAAAAGTTCGCTTTAAGAAATTCGCAGAAACGCTTGCCAACGGCTGTGGTCCGGATTGCGGTACGGGCGAAAGCAAATGCGCCACGGGCGGATGCGGATCGTGTGCACTTTCCGGCGGCGGCTGAGGCTCGAAGTCCTAAACGTTCGTTGAACGTTACCAGCATGGCCTACCTGATTCGGCATTTCACTGCGTGCTTTTCGCGCTGGCTTAACCACAGAGGACACAGAGAAGCACGGAGGTTTAGCGCGCCAGGTAGGATGGACATTCCTGTCCGTCGACGTCCTACATTTCAAATCGGACAGAAATATAAATGCCAACTAAAAGAACCGCGGATGAATGCCGATGGACGCGGATGAAAATCCGAATTTGTATTCGCGTTTATTAGCGTCCATTCGCGGTTAAAAATTCAGCCACCAAAGATTCTCGCCTAGCCCGGTGATAAAAAAGTGATGGCATTTAGTGACAAGCCTCCTTCTTCTTTTCTATTTCACCCTAACACTTTTAGCCCACTTCACTTTTTCTATTCAGAAATCCCGGTAATTCGGCATCGAAATTGATTTGGAGATGATCCAAGAAACATTTCGTTGAAACGAATTACTTGTAGAAATGAATATGAAAGAAATTGATAGGAAGCGAACGAGAAACCGTTTGCAATCGTTGGGAGGATCAAAAATGACGAACTTAATTCGTGAGAAACGAGACGTGAGAAGCAGAAACAATCGCTTCAAAAACATGGGGATGTGGAAAAAGCTGGTTGCTCTTTTGTGTGTGATTTGCCTTGGGTTTTCGCTTGGCGTATCGCAAAACGTTAAAGCGGCTCAACTGTTAACTGGGGCCAATGTGGCATCGGCCAAGGCAAGTACAACGGCTGTTTCGGCAGACGTTGCCACGGCTGAGCTGGGATCTGGGCTATCGTTGACTCAACCCGCCGCGATATTCGGAACTCAAACTCTGATGACCGTGGGACTGATTACGGCGACGCTGTTAGTTGGATATAACGTGTTTACTTCCGGCAAACAGGGCTGGGGATGGTTTACACTAGTAGTACTGGCCGGAGTGATTGCAGCAATGTTTCGATTAGGCGTTTCCGTTTTCCGCGAGATCGCCGCAGCATCTACAGACTCCGTTACCGATTGGGATTCGGACTAACCAAGTGCGTTTTGAGAATTCGATTCGCACTTAGCTAGGGGCAAGAGTTCGGATCCCAATCTTTTTACTGACTCAACGGGTGCCGTGTTTACGCGAAGCGTAAGCATGTTCATGCAGCCCGTGAACGCCAAATTGGCACTTACTTTAGAGCACGATTTCTCTATCGCTTCTTGCGTCTAAACAGGCCCACGATAAACCTCCAAACGCGGGCGATCATTCTGCCGGAAAAGAAATCTTCGGTGACGGTTTCGCGATTGCTTGAAAAGTTAAAGTAGACCGCGTCGAGGTACGGCTGACTTGAGTCGATCAGCATCTTGTAAATACCTTGCTCACTTATATGATCCAACCCTTGCCGGTAGTGATCGAACAAATGACGATCGACAAAGTCACCGGTAACGCGGATCGTGGTCAACGCGCCTTTGGTAACCGTGTTGACTTGTCCCAGCGTGTACATCGTCATTGCACTTGAGATTTCAAACAAGTTCACATCTTCCTTGACGGCCATCGCTTGCATGTCGTCCCAAATTTGATCAATCTCTGAGAGCGGAATCAGCATCGACGGATCAATCTTGGAAACGCTTTCCGTTGTTTGGCGAATCGTCTCGCGAAGTCCCTCGACACTAACGGGCGGCAAATCCAACGCATCAGCCGTGTCGCCGGTTGCCGATCCGACTGCATCTAAAAGCTCGGCGACATTTGCAATCGTCGAATCCTCAGCCACCACGCCTTCGCGTTTTAATTCATCAGTGAGTTGGTTGAGATAGTTTTTGGATCCGTAAGCGACGTCGCTGACGATGGCCAACACGGTAAGCGGTGAAACGTGCATCGTGGCCATACCGGCGAGGTCAACAAACGTGCTGACAGTTTTCTTGGCGACGTAATTCTCTACAGCCGGATCAGTTTTGTCTTCGACTGCACCGTCCGCGGGCTGTCCTTCGTTACCTTTCCCTGAATCTTTCTCCTCGCTCTTAACGCCGCCGACATCGTTGGCCATCATATTTAACATTTGCTTAACAAACGTATTGTAAGTCTTCGAATCCTGAAACGCTTTTGGGACAAGCAATTCCGCTGACTCGTTTACCGCACCGCTGACAATCGCAGCAGTGCTACGAACGGCGCGTTCGGGAAGAGAAAGTCCGAACATGAGATACTTGTAGACTTGATCAATAGTCGGATCAGTCGTCGACACATCAGCAGACGACTCGTTCGCATCGCCGTGCTCTGGCGGAAAATTGGAATCGGGTTGATTCATTCAAGCAATTCGTTGAAACGGATAAACTATTGGCAAAAATCAATTCCTGTTATCAACAAGAACCGACGCGCCAGTCAATGAAAACCCGACGCGTAAGCGAGGGACGATCAACAGCCGCCGCGCAGCAAGGAACATTAATGGAAACCCGACGCGTAAGCGAGGGAGAGCTAACAGCCCCAGCGTAGACAAAAAGACGGACAGGAATGTCCATCCTACATTCAAAATAGTGCACCTTTAAAAACGCTTAAGCAACGCTCTGTCGTTTTGATCGTATCGCCCTATTGAAAAAAAGGCCAGATCTGCGAGCCTGTAACGTCATCTGAACAGAATAAATCACAAGCTATTTTTTGAAGTAACACCATGGCGATCAATCGGGAACTTCGCTCACCACGAGAAATCCGAAAAATGCGAAAGGCAGGACTTGTCGTATGGCAAGCCCATCAAGCCGCCGCTCGAATTTTGAAACCAGGCGTGACGACGGCTGAGATCAATCAGGCGTATCGCGATACATTTAAACAATACGAAGCCCAACCGCTTTTTCTTGGCTATGGCGCCCGAGATGACATTCCTGCGTTTCCAGCAGAGACCTGCATCTCAATCAATGAAGAAGTCGTTCACGGGATTCCGGGCCCGAGAAAATTAAAGGCGGGCGACATCGTCTCGTTAGACACAGGTTGCCGAATCGATGGCTGGTGTGGAGACGCAGCCGTTACCCATGCGATCGGTGAGATTCCAGCAGCGTCAAGAAAATTGCTTGACGTTACCAGTGGCGTTTTGAATTTGGCGATCGAGCTAATGGCGTCCAAAACAAACTGGAGCGAAATTTGTAGGCCGATGGAGAAGTACGTTGTTGACGAAGGATTCTTTGTCGTCGAAGACATGGTCGGACACGGTATCGGCAAAAATCTCCACGAAGCTCCGCAGGTCCCAAACTACTACAACGAAACGTTGATGCAGCAACACGATTTCGATCTAAAACCGGGCGTCGTGATCGCGGTCGAACCGATGGTCAACATTGGAACGCAAGAGTTAGTGACGCTAGACGATGGCTGGACGGTAATTACAGAAGACAAAAGTCACAGCGCGCACTTCGAACACACGATTGCGATCACAAAAGACGGCCCTGTTCGTTTGACGGGTCCGCCTAACGACGAAGAACTTGCCAATATGCCGGAGTGGCTACATGACAAATCGACTTGGGTTTTGTGGTGATCGATTCGTGGCGATGTATTTATTGGTAGTAGCGAATGCCCAGTTTTGAGCGAATGCCCAGTTTTGCTGAGCGCACTACCCCATTATTTAATCGTTTTGGATGACTTAAGCTTTTGTCAACCAAGCCACCATCAACAGGGCGACGACGCCCATCACAACACCGGCGAAAAACTCGAGGTCACGAAGCATTGTGTTTGAATCTTTGCTTCTGCTTGAGACGAATAGAAAGTGTTTCACTTGAATTTCCTATTTTGAGGAATTAATGGGGGGTAATTACCTGAAAGGCACGGGTTTAGTGCTTAAAAAATAGGTGGTGGGAGAGTCCGTTGTTGAGATACGTATAAATCAAGACCGAACTGCCATCCAACTGTAGCAACTCTACACGCCGATTGGAAGAAGGCTGGATTTTCTTGAACAAATTGCTGACTCTAATCGAACGTAGCGGATATATTTAACGGTGACGAAAACTTTGCCGATTGATGTGTTTTGGGTTAAGCCAACCTTTTGAATGCGGCGAATTTTGTTATGTAGGTACTTGCTTCAAAAATTACTCAAACAGGAATATTCTTGAGATGAAACTGGGACGTTTAATTGTATTGGTGTTGATGTGCGTTGGTTTTGTCGCTGGCTGCAGCTCTAAGAAAGAAGAACCAAAGAAAGCGGATACCAACGCGGTGCAGGACATGAATATCCCCAAAAGCTCCGAATAAACAGTCGGCCTTTTTGCCGTGGATGTTGTCCAACTCAAAAGCCGTTTGAAAACCGAATTTGTTTTTGAACCTCTTTGAGAAAAATCGAAATTGAAATTTTACTTGTCGCGGAACGCTTGTTTCTGCGACAAGTTTTTTTATGGCTTGATCTTAAAGTGAAATCCGCCTGCGTTTTCCTAGTTGATTTCAAGTGGGCGACAGCGAATAACATGTGTTTTCGTTGACGACACGCTCGTTCTACGTAGCTTTCTAATTGGCTGCCGTTAACTAAGCCGCTTTGCCAAGCCGCAACTCATGGTCGACCAATGACTCAACCTCGCGAGTCAATGCGGCCCGGTTAACCGATGAATCGATCCCAAGCGACAAAAGCCTTTCAACCAAATCCGGTTGCTCAATCGAAACATAAGCCGTCTCGAACATGTCGCTTTGTGAGATTTCAGCTGCATGACTATCTGACCAAAAAGCGTCTCCGTAATCCGCTTGGTCACATGCCGGAGCCGCAGCCAAGATCTGATCATCATTCCCGTAAAGAAGAGCCAATAACATTTTCCATTCCCTTTATTGTTCAAACGCCGCTCACCCTGGCCGCGTTAGTGTGTAACCATTTTTTGCTCGTAGATTTTACGATTTCGAAATAATAGGGCTTTTAAACTTTTCCTGTAATACGATTTGGTTCGCCAGCAAAATGTCATCCTGCCTAAAACGCTTTGAAATCACTGGAATATGGCCTTTGGCTTAGTTAAAACATATCCTTACGGCTTAGGCTGCTAGCACAAGACATATCCAAAGGATCGTTTCTCAGCAGCTCAAGTCACCCACCTACGTTGAGTGTTTCGCAAACGCTGACGCAAAAGTTTTCGTTACTAGTTCACTTTAGAGATCCCTATGCCCAAGCCATTGCAATTTGAATTCGGCGGAGAACCCATCGAATTCGAAATGAACAAAGTCGATCGAAGCAAGCTCTATGGTTTCAAGGTTGTTGAAGTGCTTGACGAACACGGCGTGCCTTGCGAACTCACCACGCTCGCTGACGATGGCAAGACATTGATCGGCAAAGGCGGCACTGGCATTGGCCATCTAACAGCCGACGGAAACTGGTGCGACAAATCTGACCTCAAAGCCGTCAACCTCGAAGGCAAAGAAATCATTCCTGTGCCGTCTTCGTTCGCGGCTCCCGTCAAACTGGAAACCGAAATTTCGATCGACCAATATCTCAATCACAACATTCGATTGATTTACCAGCTTGAACCCAAAACGATCACCGACGACCTCAAACAAAAATTGGACGACGGAGTGATCTTTAAGTTTCCATACAGCTACCGCGGTGGACTTGAGGCCGACGCAGGTTTGCTGCTCAAGAATGACGACGATGAAGTTTTCTTTCTCGTTGGCGATGAAACGAAAATCGAATTCAAAGGACTTCAGCAGGCTGCTCCTGTAGCACCACCAGAAGAAGACGAAGAGGAGAGCACTGGCGATCTGATGGATTTCGGAATGATTTAACGCAGTCGAAATCCCCATTCAATAGCCGCAACATCACTTGGCCGTTCGTCGCCTTCCACAAATCAACAAGACTTAATCAAGATAATCAGATGCCAGAAATTAACATTTGCAACAGCGTCGGACGTGATGCAGTCGTCAACATGGAAAGCGCGAACATTCCGCTTCGTGTGCGATGGCTAGATTCGAAAAACCGGCAGGCTCGCAACATTCGCGTTTTAAAATCAACCATCGATCACGACATCGACGCTTTGGTTAAACAACAAGACGGAATCGGAAACGTCGCCCAAGCCCTGATCGATGGCGATCCGGAAATCAATCTTGAATCCGTCGGCTCGTTCCTAAGTGCAACATCACGGGTGTTCGTTGACAAAGATCGAAAGCTTGTTCATCGGATTCAGCAATTCGAAATCGTCAAAGATCCGTTTGGCAAAGAAAAAGAACGCCGCCCCCGCGCCGCCGTTCAGCCCAATGTCTCAAGCGACACGCCACTTGCCTGGACTGGCACGTTTCTCAAGAAGAAAGACGTTGTGCGAAAGTTCGTTTTTGCGAGCAAGATGCAGCTCATGCACATCAACGGATTGACCTATGACTTTCTCTACGGCATGGCCAAAGAACTGGAAGAAAAAGAGTCGATGATGCTGCTTGGCGGCGGCCCGAAATCAAACCAGCCGTTGATTCTTCGCCGCGGCAGCACGCCGTATCGCGGTTTCCTCGAAGGGCGAACCGAAGGCGATAAATATTGCTTGATTTTGCACCTCTCCAACCTTGAACTCAAATCGCCTGAGAAACAACCAGAGGAGGAGGTGTAAGATGAGCGAAAACACACTTTTTGAACCGTCGCTTTTTGAAATTAAGCTGGGCGCGTACGGCGTGGCATCCTCAACAGCGTTGAAAGATCCGGGCCTGCTTCCAGTAGTTCGGAATTACAAACGTCAAGTCGCCTCGCGATTGTTTCCGTTGGCCAAAGACGACGTCTCACGAAAAGTCCCAGACGCCGAGTACCACGTTAGTCGCAAGATCGACGGTGAGTTTTCGGTTTTGATTTATCGTGATGGCCATTTGCTAACGTTAAATCCTGGCGGCACCGTTCGTAGTGGATTGCCGTGGCAGGATGAAGCAAAAAAACTTCTTGACGATTCAAACATCAAATCCGCTGTCATCGCTGGTGAGTTGTACGTTACCAACACCGAAGACCGCCGCCCCCGCGTACACGATGTTGTTAGCGTCGCCCGCCAACCAAAATCGGAAGACGACTTAAAACGTCTGCAGTTTGCCGTATTCGATTTGATCTCGATTGATGGCGAAAACGTTGAAACTGGATATGCGGAGACTTGGAAAAAAATCGAATCCACATTCGGTTCCGGCTCAGCCATTCATCCGGTTGAAACCTTGATTATGAAAGGCCACGCCGACGTTAAACGTCAGTTTGAGAAATGGGTCGAAGGCGAAGGCGCAGAAGGCGTCGTTGTCCGAAGTGATTCCGCTGGAAGCTTCAAAGTCAAACCGCGTCACAACCTCGATGCGCTGGTAATTGGATTCACTGAGTCAACCGACGATCGCCAAGGCATGCTTCACGACCTTCTGTTGGGTGTGGTTCGAACCGATGGAGCGATTCACAACCTTTGCAGAGTCGGCGGAGGATTCAGTGATGAGCAGCGGCGAGAAATGCTGAGCGACCTTCAAGACATGGTGGTTGAGAGTGAATACGCAGAAGTCAACGGCGACCACGTGGCCTACCAAATGGTCAAACCCGAATGGGTGATCGAGATCAGTTGCCTGGACATGATCGCGCAAAACACACGCGGTGGCGCGGTCAACCGAATGGTGCTTAACTGGAACGCTGGCGACAACCGCTACGAAGTCGTCAGGCGACTGCCCATGGTCAGCGTCATCTCGCCGCAGTTCATTCGCATTCGAGAAGACAAACAATTCAACCCGACCGATGTGCGGATCAGCCAGGTCACCGATTTGATTCCTGTTGCCAAAGCCGACATTGACGCCACCGAAATGAAGATGGCCCAGTGCGTCATTGAAGAGCGTGAGGTCTACACGAAGGTCCTCAAAGGCGAAACGATGGTGCGAAAATTCGTGCGATGGAAAACGAACAAAGAATCCGAGTCAGGCGACTTTCCCGCGTACGTCGTCCACTACACCGACTTCAGCCCAAACCGCAAAACGCCGCTTAACCGAGAAGTCCGCGTTTCAAATTCCCAAGAGCAGATCAAAGAGCTTTGGGAGGAACTGAAAACGGCGAATATCAAAAAGGGTTGGGAGTTATACACTGGAGCCGAAGAAGCAGAAAAAGCCGCGGATTAAGCCGCCACAACCAACCGTTCAACTATTCTGGCCGGCTCGGCGATGAACAATTTCCTCGCGCTATGCCGAATAGTTTTTCCGAGTCAATGAAGTAAGATGTTTGCTTGCCAAAGTAATCTATCTGGACTTTTTGACTCGATGAACAAAATGAAAAAACTTCCTCTGCCAGTCGTTGCCGCCGTTTTCTTGATCGTTGCGGTTTCGAATTCTTTTTCGTTCGCGCAAGACACAAAACGCGAAGAAGCCAAATTCGACGAGATCGTTGCGGCTTACAAAACGACCGCCAATGAAATTATCGCGGCAGCTCGAAAAGACAACGACAGCTACTTGAAGCTCCAAGAGCTTTGCGATGACATTGGCCATCGACTGAGCGGTAGTGAGTCACTTGAAAAAGCCATCGAGTGGGCGCAGGAGTCACTTAAAGAGGACGGCCACGAAAACGTCCAAGCGGAAAAAGTCACGATCCGAAAATGGGTTCGCGGCAACGAAAGCTGCGAATTGGTTTTGCCTCGGCCGCTGAAAATCAACATGCTTGGTTTGGGCGGTTCAATCGGCACACCCAAGGACGGCATTACTGCCGAAGTAATCGTCGTCGACAGCAAAGACGAACTGGATTCGCTTTCAGATGAAAAGATTGCGGGCAAGATCGTGGTATTCAATGCAGCGATGCCTGCGTTTTCAGAAACCAAAGGCGCCGGTTACGGTGAGACGGTTCAGTATCGATCCAACGGAGCCAAATGGGCCAGCGAGCGAGGTGGTGTCGCGGCACTGGTTCGATCCGTTACGGCTTATTCTCTCAATTCGCCACACACAGGCGCGATGCGATACGACGCAACAGTCAAAAAAATCCCAACGGCGGCGATCTCAGTCGAA
This sequence comes from uncultured Pirellulaceae bacterium, assembly GCA_964448575.1. Taxonomy (GTDB): domain Bacteria; phylum Planctomycetota; class Planctomycetia; order Pirellulales; family Pirellulaceae; genus Mariniblastus. The sequence goes on along the minus strand of CAYUWY010000021.1, from coordinate 47,311 downwards.
GCCGCAATGATGCTGCGTCGATTCCAAGAGCGCGGAAAAAAATGCACCGTCAAATTGAATATGGAAGCCAAGGACATGGGCGAAGCGCCTTCAGCAAATGTTATCGGCGAGATTGTTGGATCTGAAAAACCAGAAGAGATCGTCTTGATCGGTGGACATATTGATTCATGGGACGTTGGCCAAGGAGCACAAGACGACGGAGCCGGCTGCGTTGCCGCAATGGAAGCTTTGAATATTATTCGCAAGCTCAAACTAAAACCCAAACGTACGATCCGCGTCGTGCTTTGGACGAACGAAGAAAACGGTTTGGCCGGTGCAAAAAGTTATCTCGCACGGCATCAAAAAGAAATTCATGTGGCTGGAATCGAATCTGATTCGGGAGGCTTCAAACCCCAAGGTCTTTCAATTGACATGGAAGACGACTTGAAAGAAGAACTCGCCATCACTCAGCTTTCGAGTGTTCTTGGCTTGCTCGAACCGATTGGTGCCACACGGGCCAAATCTAGCTACTCAGGCGCAGACGTCGGTCAGTTAAAACAGCTGGGAACCGCTTGCATGGGGCTCAACGTTGACGGACGGCTTTACTTCAACACTCACCACACTTGGGCCGACACGGTCGACAAAGTGAATCCAAAAGAACTAACTGACTGCGCGATCACCCTTGCCGTAACGGCATATGTGTTTGCTGACATGCCAGGAAGATTGGGTGAACCAACAAAAGATGGAAACTAGGCGCAATGACGGAACGAACTGAATCCAAAGAGGCCGATTTCAAAACGGAGCAGGAAAATTTCTGGGCCGGCGAATTTGGCGAATCTTATCAGGACAGAAACAAGGGCCAGCAATGGATCGCAGCCAACACTGCGTTCTTCAGCAACGCCCTTTCGTCTTGCATTTCGATAGAGTCGATCACGGAGTTGGGCCCTAACATGGGGCTGAACTTAATCGCTTTGCAGCGTCTGTTGCCAAACGCAAATTTGACGGGCGTTGAAATCAGCGAGTCGGCTTGTGAATTGTTAAAGCAAAACGTTCCCAATGTGAACGCGATTAACGCTTCAATTTTGGACTGGCAGCCAGAAGCTTCAACCTCCGATTTGGTTTTTACAAAAGGCGTTTTGATCCATATCAACCCGGACGAACTGCCACGCGTTTACGAAAAAATGTATCACGCGTCAAAGCGATATTTGATGGTGGCCGAGTATTACAATCCGACGCCCCAAATGATCCCGTACCGTGGTCACGACAATCGTTTGTTCAAACGAGATTTTGCTGGTGAAATCCTCGATCAATTTCCCGACCTGAGTGTTCGGGACTACGGGTTTGCTTGGCGTCGTGACCCCAATTTTCCACAAGACGATTTGACTTGGTTCTTGTTGGAAAAAGATTAATTGCCGGCCGCCTTGATTTTCGACAATCTCAAAAACAAACCAACGACGTTGCCCCGCATAGGGCCTCGCGTATGGCTGACTTGCAGCATGCTGGTCATTTCATGGTGATTGACTGCGAAGCATAGCCAAAAACAGGATTCGTCTTTACCCGTTCCGCCCGTTTGGGTTTAATTTACGCAGATTGAACACAATGAGTAATCGCAACGGAATGAACTGGTATGAACGGATTCTTTTACCACTCTTACAAGCCTCGTAAAAGCGCGCGCAATCATCGCTCAATGCTGCTACTGAGATTGTCGGTCGCCGCCTTCGTTTTGCTGTCGCTACAAATCGGCTGTGGCAAAAAAGAGGTCCCTCAGGCCAGCGTTAAAAACGAAACCATTCAACCATCACTTGCCTCGCCCGGCGTGATTGGGCAAATCGAAGCCGCCACTCACAATTCAGGACCAGATGGTCAGACGATCCTGCGAAACCTCAACGCGCGCTACGCTGCTGCAAAATCGTATCGCGACAAAGCCATTTTGTACCTTACGTATCGAATCCAAAATCGAAACATTCGAGAGCCACAACCATGGGCCACGACCTGGGATCGCAAAGGCCGACTTTCAAGCCAACTGTTTAATGGAAAAGTTCAGTGCGATGGGCGATTGCTTAGCGGCTATGTTTACGATATTGAATCGGGAAACCTGGAAGACCAACATCTATTGATTCCGTGTCGAAACCAGATTCCAGTTAGCGAGCTGTTCCGCGACTCGATCGCGACGCACTTCATGGCTGGATTTTCTGAACTTCCTTTGAACGAAACGAACATTGCCACTTCACCGAAACTGATCCCCGGGCCGATTTCTCTTTTAACCAAGCAAATACAAAACGGTTGGCTACAGAATCCACAACAAAGCGAACGGTTGGCAGATCGGACCATCGACAATCGAGATTGCTACGTCGTTCGAAGCCTTGCCCATGGCATGACCAGTGACATTTGGATCGACAAAGAAACCAACTTGCTCGTGCAAATGTCGCTTCCGCTAAAATTGCTTGCCGGTAAAGTCATCACTTCGCCTGAGATCACCGACGTTGTATTGCTTGCCCGATTTCACGACGCCGAAATCGACATACCGCTTGCCGAAGAAACATTCGCCATCGATCCTCGCCCGGACTCCACGCCCGTTCGAAAATTTGTTTCGCTACCCGAGACATTCCCTTCCGAAATGATCGGTGAGACGGCTCCGGATTTTGAATTGCAAACCATGCAAGGCAAGAGGCTGAACAAATTGACGTTTGACGGCCAAGTCACCGCTTTTCTATGGCTTGCCGGCGAACCTTCGTATTCCGCGATCAATCAGCTGGACCAATTGGCAACGCAGCTAAAGAAAACATTGCCCAACCAAAAGATTCACATGGCAGGTGTGTATTCCGATTCTGAGCGCAGTTCGCGCGAGTCGATAGAGCCCGTTGCGCCTCTTGCGGCGAAAATTCGATCAGCAAAAACTCCCGTTTACTATGACCAAGCAATGGCCGCGAGCTCTGTGATGCTGGTAAACGAAGTTCCATCCGTCATTGTGATCGATGGCGACTCACGAGTTCAGTTTGCCCGTTCGCTTTCGGATAAGAACTGGGTATCCAATCTGTCTGCGGCCATTCAGCGAGTCGCTAAAGGCGAAGACGTCGCTGCTGAGATGCAAAACGAGTATCGACAGTATCTTGAATCCTATCACCAACAATTGCTTACCGTCAGCGCGGCCGATTTGGCTCCCAGAAAGAAAATATCTGCAAGTGCCGCCGCTCAAATGCGTTTGAGTCCTGTGCAAACTTGGACCAATTCGGAATTCAAAAAACCTGGCAACATCTGTGTGGTGGATAAACCGGGTGCACCGCCACGGTATCTGGTTTTCGATGGCTGGCGTACAGTGGTCGAACTCGACGGCCGTGGGCAAACGATATCGCGAAACGAATTAAAATTGCCTGCAGGTGAAGCCGGAAGCCTGCTCCGCACTGGAATCAACATAAAAGGTGAATCCTTTTTTGTCGTGTTTGGGCCGCTTAGTGAACGAGTTTATTTGTTCAACAAAGATTGGCGTCCAGTTGGATTTTACCCACCTGCAAATTCAGATTTCCAAGACCACAAAGGCGTTCGTGATTGCCAGTTGACCGATATCGACGGCGATGGATTCTCAGAATTGATTGTTTCCTTCAATGACGAGAATGGCGTTCACTTGATCGATACGACTTCGCTTAAAGGAAAGTCGATTTCGAAACTCGTTACCCATTCCGTTGCTCAGTTCGGCGATGACGTGGTCGTTTCGGGAGCAGGCAAAATCGGGATGCTCAAGGCTGGTTTGACCAACGTAGAAGAAACAGAACTAAAATTTCGACAATTGCGGGCCATCGAAAACAAACAGCTTTGTTCACTTGGCATGACAAGCAGTGGAAAATGGAATGCGGTTGGATTCGACAATTCGCTTAAACGCACTTGGACGTTGTCAGTTGGTGCCCAGTTTTACGATTGCGAGCTTGAGCCATTGACGGTGACGGAATCCAAAGGCGAAATCGTTTGGGCGATCGCCGATGCAAACGCCGTAATTCATTTGGTATCAGGTGCCGGAAAATGGCTTGGCGAATTCCAATCCGAAAGTCCGTTAACCGGAATCGCATTAGCCACCCACGACGGTCAAACAAGTGTATTGTTTTCCAATCAGGGTGGCGTCGAGTGTTGGAACCTGAATCTAGGTGCCAACCCAATGCGGAATGTGTCAGGACAAAAGCAGTAGTACCTTTCGTAGGATGGACATTCCTGTCCGTCTTTTCAAGGTACATGTACTGCATTCATCTGAGCCGTTTTGGCGCTAGCCACGGTTTAACCGATGCCTTCTTTGGTTAGCCGACGGCTCGTGAATGGTTTACAGCGTGGCCTGAACTCTGGCGAGTCCAGCTACATTTACCTCTAGTGAACTTACTTGCGAAAAGATCGGCCAGATTCAGCAGCTTTTAGTTCATCTGAAATTTGTTGAAAACTTTCTTCTGACGCTGTTCCAACAGCTTGGATAGCACTCAAGCAAGTCAGCATCACCATTTGCCCGTTGAAGCCTTCAACAGAAATAGATGCGACAAGCTCATCGTTTGATTGATCAAGCGTCGCCTGGCCCAACATTTTCTGTCCATACCGCGTCATGGCAATTGCCGAAAGTGGTTCCATTGCAGCAAACAAGCTAGGCGTGCCAGCTTTTAGCTCGGTCATTTTTACAGTTTCCATTTGCTTGAGGAACAAGACGCCCTCTTGCCGTTTTGTGTTGGCGATTCTCGTTGCCGCAGCAGCATCGTCTGAAGATGGAAACTTCATTTTGGCTTCAACTGCAATGCCATCGGTAACATCAATGCTCGCAACGATCGTTTTTGCATTGGCAATCGATTGAAATTCTGGCGGAGCGAACGCTTTTAATTCCTTCGGAATGGAGTCAGCATTGAAGACGGCTGTGATTTGGCCGTCTCCAAGTTGTTTCGTTAGAGGCCGAACTCCTGAGTCCGAATGATTCTTGCGATTTTTGTAAAACCATCGGACGCCTTCTTCCGAACCCAATGCGAATGTGTTGGGAGACGAAAGAAAGAGCGCTACACCCATTGATTCATTGACGTAGATTTTGCGACCTTCTGTTTTAGTAATTTTCCAGTCCGCAGGGAGGCTCTTCTCAATTTGTTTTCTCAGCACTGGTGACGAGAACGCGAAAAGTCCGAATACAGGTGGCTCGCCACTGAACCCGCCTTGCAGCGTTTCGAAATCCGGAAACACAAGTGTTGCATCGACAATATCAGCCAGACGAAGTCCTAAATGACGTTCGAATTCGGTGTTGGCTTCAGTTGCAACACCCGAGAAGATTTCACGTGGCAACTTCATACCTGGTGTGTTTAGCATCTCGACGACATCAAAGTAAACAAATCCTGTAGCGTTGGATGGAATAAAATGAAGGCTGGTTTTAGGCCAGTTTTTCGGTTCCGCTGGCAATTCAGATTGCTGCGCAAAAGCAGTTGATGCAAACAGCATAAGCGCCGCCATGATTAGTCCGGTTCGCTTTAGAATTGACATGTCCATCGTTTGGGTCTCCGTGGGTTGCGTCTAAGTGATCGTTTAAAAAAGCCAATCGAGAGATGGCTATTATGTTCACTTAGAAGTTAGGTTTTCCCTACGGCACAATCGTGAACTGCTTTACTTTTTGAGCCGAAGCCCAGACAACTCAGTGGGAGATGTACCGGTATTGCGCTTTGGGTGTGCTAATTTTGCAACGCGACGCATTTCGCACCTCGTTACCGCACGACACGCAGGCTAACGGAATGCCTACAAACCAAAACGGTTGGCAGAAGCTGGCCGGTTGAGCGCTCGCATCAGATCGGGCAATTGACCTAATCAATAGATAGAACTGCATAAGCAGCTGAATTGCCTTTGGCGAGACTATACAAGCGACCCATCCTGAGCAGCCTCGGTGCAGACCAGCAAGGCTGGTTGATCACCTATACAAGCAATCAACCGCGCCATCTCGCACTAATTAGTGCGTTGATCCGTTTACGTTCGATGCAGGTGCCGTTGCTTCAGTTCCGTCTGGCATACCTGAATACTTCGTGATGATCTTTTTCGCAGCCGCTGCGTTGCCCTCAAGCAATGGAAGTTTCTTTGAGACTGCAACGATGGCTCCCACCAAACGCTCCATGTCCGCTGGCGTATGCAACGCACTGGCTGTCATCCGGATAATTGAAGTGCCATAAGGCACCGCAGGATACATTACTGGATTGACGATAATGCCATGCTCTTCCATCAACATTCGAACGGCAGGCAATGCCATTGCGCCGCGAGTGTAAATCGAGGTCACGGCACCTTCCGGTTTTCCGATGTTGAATCCCGCCTCACGAAGTCCCTCACGCAGGACGGTGATGTTCTTCCACAACTGCACTCGTCGCTCAGGCATGGCTTGCATCAATTCCAATGACTTGATGGTTGCTGCCGTCATGCATCCGGGCAGAGCTTTGGTCAACACGAAACCGGGCGAAACATATTTGATAAAGTCCAAGACTTTTTTCTTGGCACAAACGTATCCACCAAACGTACCAAACGCTTTAGCGAACGTGCCGCCGTGAAGATCGATTTCGTCTTCGACACCAAAATGTTCTGGCGTCCCACGTCCGTTCGCGCCCAACACGCCCGTTCCGTGAGCGTCGTCAACGAACAACTGTGCTTTGTATTTGTGTTTCAATTCCACGATCTCGGGAAGCGGAGCCAAGTCGCCCGTCATTCCATAGACTCCGTCGACGGCGATCAATTTGGGTTGATCGATCGGACATGCTTTGAGTTGAGCCTCAAGGTCATCGAGATCATTGTGTCCAAACCAACTTGCTTCACCTTTGCACAACCGTGCACCGTCATGCAAACAGCCATGTGCATAAGCGTCTACGAACACTCGTTCTTTTCGTCCAACGATCGAGGCGATCGTTCCGGTCATCGCTCCTAATCCAAGATTAAAAACGAGACTCGCTTCGGTGCGGCGAAAGCTCGCGAGTTTTTCTTCCAGCTCAAGATGCATTTGGGTGTTGCCGGTCAATGGACGTGCACCCAACGGCGTTCCCACACCGCTTTCTTGACATACCTCAGTCGCCGCTGCGACGACTTCAGGATGGGTCGCCAAACCAAGATAATCATTGGTTGCGATTTGCAAATACTCTTTGCCTTCGATTACGACTTTGGGCAAACAGTTGGTAGTGGGAAATTTTCGGAAAAATACACCTGGATCGAGATCGTCTCCAGCAACTTTTTTCATGCGTACCCAAAACTCGTCGCACTTATCAAAAATGTCAGGCATGAAAAATCTTTTCCCTTGCGATTTGGAGACGGATAGTCCGTCACTTTCTTGTATTTTTTCTTTTGAAGGAACCCGTCAAAGAATTTCGGATTCCCTAAAATTAAGTGGATTTTTGGTAGGATACAGCTTGCAAAGTGTAATCTGAATTGCGCTTTTTGCAACGCCAATCGAGGAAGTACGTCATGAGTTGCCTAATTCCGGCGGATTGTTTTAATTGGATCTTTAAAGGGATCTGAGATGGACTGCTCGGGCGCATCCACTCGTTCATTGACTCCGCTTTTTTCTTTCGGATTGCCGTTTGTATTGGACTGAACATTGTCCGATTTCGATCCGACTTGAACGTTTCCCGACGCTCCCGAATTGGATTCTGAGCCATTGGACTTGGCGTTATCGGATTCTGAGCTATTGGAGTTTGGGTTATTGGACTTTGGGTTATTGGACTTTGGGTTATTGGAGTTTGGATTCTTCCCTTGGCCCCGCTTTAGTCGAAACAGCAAACCGGCAGGTCCAGCCAAAATTGCCGGAAGGAGTATCAAGTCTCCCAACAACGCGGTGAACAGCATGATCATGAGCAGTGACGCGAATTTGACCGTCGGCATAAACACGCCAAACAAAAACGGCAACACGCCAAGTCCGCAAATCAAAGACGTATCGATCATCGCTTTGGCACAATGCTCAAACGCAAATCGAATCGAAGCATAGCGAGACAGGCCTTCTTGGGTTCCACGACGATACCAAGTCAAAAAGTGCAACGTATCGTCAACGGCAATTCCAAGTGCGACACTGGCCGTCATCACGGAACCGATCTCGATGGAAAAACCCAACCACCCCATTGCGCCAAATACGATCAGTGGCGGGAATATATTTGGAATCATCGCGACGAGCCCGGCGCGGATATCGCGAAGCACAAAAATCATGATGACGGTAATCAACAAAAACGCCGTTGAAAAACTGTACATCAGGTCGCGAAGAATCTGATGTTGGGCTTTGTAAATCAAAGGGATTCCGCCAGTCAACGTTGCGGAGACTCCGTGCTGATCCAGATGCTCAATTTGATTGGTAACGTTTTCGCTTACGGTTCCGAGAAAGCCGCCGTAGTCAATGTCGTTGAGCGCGGCGACTCGTAAACTGATCCGCCAAAACGATTCGTCTCCCGACACGTGGACGAGATTTGCTTCCTCGAAACTTTCAAACTCATTTTTCCACTTATCCAATGTCGCTTTGCGTTTGACTGTGTTTCGAACTCCTCGGGCTCTGGGGAGCGATGGCTTGAACGTGGCCACTGACAGCGACGCGTTGACCGCGGTGGTTTGCTTGATCGCGTTTTCTACAGATTGGACGTATTCCATCTGCTCCCAACGGGTCATTTTGTTTTCAGGGTTGAAGTGCAGTTCGACTTCCATTGGAACCAGAGGGCCCATGTTGTCTTCAAGCCAAACATAGTCAGAAATGATCTTGGCCTTGTTGGCAAAACGATTTTGAATTTTGACTGAGGCTTCCAGTTTCAAAATTCCCGTTCCAATCACGGCGAGCGCTATGATCGCCGGTCCAACGACCGTCCAATGTGACCTGCAAACCCAGTTGAGAACCAGCGATGTTGAACGGCTGACTCCGGTGGTCCGTTCACGCCGAGACATATTGCCTTCTGCCGAAAATCGCTTACTGATTCGGCCTCGAAGCAAATACAGCGTCGCCGGCAAAACCAAAAGCATCACCGCGACGCTGGCCATGATCCCGCAGGCGGAGTAAAAACCAAATAGCTTGATCGGTACAACAGAGCTCGCACCCAACGACGCCAAACCGATGGCGGTGGTGGTCGAAGAAAGCGCGACAGGGTATCCGCCGTCAACGATGGATTGGTCGGCCGAATTCATGCCGTAGCCAAGCGTTGCTGCTTTGCGATAATAGTTGACCATGTGCACACAGCCCGAGACGCCGAGAATAAACGTCAGCGTCGGAAGCATGACCATCGTCAGGTTCATTTGCCCGCCGGACCAATAAAGAATGGTCAGACTAACCGAAGCACACAAACTGGCAAAGAAGATCACCAGCAACGTCAGCGGCAGGTCGCGCATGCGATACCAAGTCAACAAAAACACAACAATGATTGACATCCAAAGATAAGCCCCCAGGGCTTTTTTACTTTCGATATCGATCATCGCTCCGTCGACCGTTGGCCCACCGATTTTTAACTCTTCCTGGGCAAGCGACAAATGGGTTTGAGCCAATTCGTAAATTCGCTCAACAACCAATCGTCGGTCTTTGTAAAAATCTCGACTGGGATAGCCAATGATACACGTCGTTTTCTTGTCTTTACCAACCAGTAATCCCTGAACACGCCGCCGCGCTGTTTTGTTACTGACGCCGCTGGATTCGACTTGGGCGATCATATCGGGACCGCTGACAACGCGTGCAAAAAGCGGTTTTCCGTCTACGACTTCCTGGGTAAGGATATCCTGAAAACCAGTGACATCAGAACTTCCCAGCTCACAGCCCTCCCAACTCATCACGACCATTTCGTCGATGCCAAACCGGTCAGTGAAAGCGTCGTATGTCTTGGCTTCTTCAAAACCACTGGGCAGCCATTGGCGTACGTCGTTGGCGTAGACTTTCAGAGATTTGACCGAACCGAGAATGATCAGCGGCGTAAAGAACAAACTGATACAGAGAATCGTCGTGGAGTACTTCTCCAAGAATGTCTTGCGGCCATCAGCGTGTCGAGCTTCTGGTTGGATATCGCCACCAGGTCCGTCATCTGAAGACGCGGATGGTTTGTCTGATTCTGGTTGTTCGTTTGTTGGTGTCACTTAGTGGCGAGCAAATCAATGTGGAGGAAAACCTATTAGAACCGGACTATTGTAGAGTGTATGGGCCGATTCGAAACAGGTAATTTGGGTTTGATTGAAACACAGAAAAGTTGTCGTCTGGTGAATGACGTATGATCGTCACAGGAGTAATAGTCAATAACCGTAAAATTGCGGGATGAATTTCGGACCAGTTTGTGATAACGGTCAAGTTCAGTTTGTGGATCACCTAAATGGAATTCGTTCTACGAAAAATGCCGCTCGAATGTCGAGCGGCATTTTTTGAATTTGCGATCACTGGTCAAGCAGATTTATCATGCCCGTTCCAATTAATAATGGGTGTTGTTTTTACCCAAGTCCACGTTGCCAACCATGTGAAAGTGGTTGTGGTCGATGTAGAGGACTTCGACTGAGTCTTCATCTTCGAGGGTGTGTGGAATCGGCCAGCCTACGATTCGTCGCTCGGTAAAGTAGACCGTGCACTTGTAGTGTGCGTGGTGCAACTGAGCAGGACCGATCAACGGAATGATTCGTGGAGGATCAATGTAGTCTGCGATTTTTTCTTTAACGATCGTGACGTTGTTACGCTGCGTCTCGTTCAAGAAAGGGAATCCACCTTGGACTGAGTTGGCACGCTCAAGAGCTCGCCAAACTTCGTCGTCGCTTGGAGGATCCAAAGCTACGGCCGGTCCACCAGCTGTCAACGGACCGAGGATTGGAACACGGGCGTATCGCTCGTGAATGTGAAATTTATCTTCCTGCAACTTCTGCCAATAAGGCGAAACAGGAATTGGAACACTGAGAATACCCAGTGATGGTCCGGTGGCTTGGAAACATCCAGAGCTAAGAACTGCCATTGTCGCAAAAAGCAACATCATGGTGACAGTCATTCGTTTGGCTAACATCGCAAATCCCTTTGTGGTGTAATCACTCTTAGGGTTAGATATCGTGATAAACTATGCCGGACTTGCGGATATTTAGGACTATTCCGAAAACAAAGACCAATTTGCTTGCACATTAGTTGTTAGTATTGAGGATTCAGTTTTGAAATGGCAAAGCTGGTAATTTGGGAGACAAACTTCTTGCCCGATTCCAAGAACGAGAAAGCACGAGGTTTCTGTCAGGGCGTCCATTTAGCAAAAACGCTATCAAAATAGTTTTGGTTCTGACCGCGCGAGGCGAGGGTAAGTTGAAAATTCGTTTCACAATTCGCCATCTACTTCTGCTGATGTTGCTGACCGGGACAGTGATCGCTGGGGTTGGCTGGTATAAATCCGCGGTCTTAAACGCAAAACTACGAATCCCCATTTTGGAATTGGACCTCTCACCGCGAGCTCAAAACTGCCTTGAATATGGCGGGATTGAAACAGTTCGAGACCTTGTCCGATTGAGTGAGGACGAGCTTTTTAGTATCCGAAACTTCGGTGAAATGAGCTTGATTGAAATAAGACAAAAATTGAATGAGTACGATCTGCATTTGAATATGAATGTAGCGCCAACGCGATCGAATCACTAACAATCGGAACTCAGCGCATAAAAAAAAGCCCTGCCAACATATGCTGGCAAGGCTTTGAATTTTCAACTTTGAAGTCCGACGATTACTTGTCGTGGAAATCAAGCATCCACCAACCGTCATCCCATTCAAGAGATACCTTACGCCATCCAAGTGGAACTTGTGGGTAAGGGTAGAACGGGCCGATGTAAGGCCAAGCTGATGCTGAGTACTGCTTTGGATAAGAAAGAGCACCGTAGTTTGGTGATGCTGCGTATCCAGGCCAAGCGTAACCTGGCAAGTTCGGTGACTCAGAAGAATAGCCTTGTGGAGCCGAGCTGTACGAACCAGGCAACGCTGAAGCACCGCCAGATGAAGCGAATGCAAGCGGCTCGCCAGAAATGATGCCTTCAGTTGCAGGGCCAATATATTCTTGGCTTGAAGTCTGCTGGTACTGTGGCTGTGAGTACTGAGTTTGAGCCGGAGTGTACTGAGACTGAGGCTGCGTGTACTGAGGTTGAGTAAACTGAGGTTGAGCCTGAGTGTACTGCGGTAGCTGTGACTGTGGCTGCTGTTGTTGGTAGCCAGCACTTCGGAAAGTATTGGCTTCCGCTCCACGCACAGTAATGTCATCAACAACTTGGACGACGCCAAGATGTCCGGCTTGCTGAGCCGAACGCAAGATAGTCATTTCCTGCGTTGAATTTGTAACATGGCCTTTGAAAAACACGGTTCCTTTGTCAACACGCATGTCGACATTGAATCCACGTAGATTTCCTTGTTGCTGCTCAGCCTGCAGCCGGCCTTTGATGTAATCAGCGATCTGCTGATCGTCCGCCATACCCATCACAGGTAATAGCGAGGTAACCGCGACCGCGATTCCAAGCACTAAACGTCGCATTAGATTCCTCCTGGTTCAAAATCGTTGACCGCAGTCAAGCAAAATCAATTCTTAGCGTTTTGGTGACCAGCACCAATTGGCTGGGTCAAGAATGACTTAGTTGGCCAAGCATCAAATGTTTTGGTGGCTTATTGAAACAAACACAGCGTTGTTTCGTTGATTGAGTTAAAACTCATGAAGCCGGAGGGATAAGCATCATTCCGTTGATGCATTTTCGATCTGCAAAAACGACTTGAAACGACGGAACATCCGTGTTCTTCGATTCAAGTCAACATTTGCGAGACCCCCCTCGCGGATTCACTCCTTTGAACCCAACATTCCTTTCGTCAAGTTTTGCCTCTTCAAGACACAATTTTTCTGATTTTGACGATCTTCTCAGAAATTCAGCTCACGCGGGCAGCGGTTCGCTAGCGACCTTCGTTAAGCTTTGATCGTTAGGGAAGATTTAGTACTTCATGGGAACCCGACGCGTAAGTGAGAGAAGGTTTAGTACTGAAGGGAACCCGACGCGTAATAGGATTTTGCATTGAGCTGTATGAGCCGTTTGTAGTCCCGCCTTTAGGCGGAATGGCAACGAGCCGGCTAAAGCCGGTACTACGAACAAGTTGCGGCGAACCATGCAAAATCCTAGTAAGCGAGGAAGATCCTACTTACGATTTTGAAGTCACTCTAATTCGTAGGAGGGACATTCCTGTCCGTCGTTTCTCGTCAACCGTGGCTATCGCCAAAACGGCTCAAAGTTGATATTCGCGCTTAATATAGTCGTAGCCGGAGTCGCCTAGACTTCGGGCGCGGCTGCAAAAGACTTTAAGCTTGGTTAGGTTGGTGTATCTTGCACGAAGCTCCTGAACTCTGGCGAGCCCAGCTACGTGCGCGTCGTTTGTCGTAGCCGGAGTCGCCAAGAGTTCGGGCGCGGCTGCAAAAGACTTTAAGCTTGGTTAGGTTGGTGCATCTTGCACGAGGCTCCTGAACTCTGGCGAGCCCAGCTACGTGCGCGTCGTTACCAACTCACCAACCAACGCGTCGAGATCAAGATTGAGGACCTCCGCTTTCAATTCGGGCTTAACGAAAATTCTGACTTGTTTTACGAAATCATCAAATTGTCGACGCGCAAGCGTATTTACAACCGGTGATACATCGCCAAGTTTTCGGTAAGAGTTTGTGTTGGAATAAAACACGTCAACGTTGAACTGGACTTCCAATCCAACCGGCGGTGCGTCAATCAAAATTGATAGCGGATTGATTTCGCGGCCCAATTTCTGCCCAACCAATTCACACAGCCGTTCGCTAGCCAACACCAGCCATTGGTAAGGCTTCTGGGCAATCGCGCGATACAGCGGCTCGTTCTCTGCGAAAGAATAGTTCGCAACCCGTTTGTACAAGTTTCGTTTTTTGCCAAACAAATCGTCAAGCAACCCTTCCGCTTGCGTGCCAACTACATCCGCTTTCATTTGCATCAGCATCTCAGTTTCACTCAACTCAAACATGATCGCTGTTGCGTTGCGGAACTCGGATTGGTTTGAGGATTGTGCGAGTTTCGTTTGATGCCATAAATAGAACGCACGTTGAAACATTGCGGTTGCGCTTCGAACCGCGTGATGCCAATAGACTTCGCTGAACATGACATAACGAGCAAAGACCATTAACTCGGCGGCTGTCCGTCCTTTTTGAGTGATGGCGAGTCGATCTCCGGCTTCATTCAAACACAGACTGCGGATCAATCGCAGCGCGTCAAAGTTTTGCCCGTACGGAACGCCGGCGTGCAAACTATCGCGATAAAGATAGTCCATTTTATCGATGTCGATCGGGCCAGACAAAATCGAACTGACAACGGCTTGGGCGGGCGTGTCCTTTTTGCGATTAATAACATCGATTACTTCCTGAGGAGTCACGTCCCAATCTTCTTTGAGGCAACTGGCAATCGATTCGCGAGTTATATACTCAGTCGCAAAATTTTCATGGGTCGGCAAACCCTTGATCGAGATGTCTTCGATCGGATGACAAAATGGCCAGTGCCCAATATCGTGAAGCAACGCAGCCAAAATTAACAAAGTCGCGTCGCGGGCCTTTACGACGTTTGTAAATCTTTCTTGATGAGCAAACTGTCTCAGGAACAGCAGCGCGTTACGGTAAACGCCCAGCGAATGCTCAAACCGATTGTGATTGGCGGCCGGATAAACAAAAGAGACCATGCCCAACTGACTTATGCGAGTCAACCGCTGAAACTCTGCGGTATCGATCAAACGCATTAAACGCGGGGTAACCGGAACGTCGATTTGGTTTGGAATTCGAATCAAGCCCGAAGGCCCGTCCAAAGCACGGACTTCTGGAATCTCAAGAATCGAATTCATAAATCCCTACAGCAGCGGAAACAAAGTCGCCAGAAATTCGAGCCATTGCTCAGGCTGGAAATCAAACGTGACACCAGCAGGCGCCTGTGCGGGACCTTGCGGCAGATTTTCAGGCAACACTTTAACGCCTGCAAGCCAACGTCCGACCAAACAAATTCCCATATAGAGTCCGTAATGAACAGAGCCGATCACGATGTCCAAATCAAAACAGTACATCGCAGTCACAGCGCCGATGCCAAACATCGCAATGCCTGCAATCACATACGACCCTACTTCATAGCTGTCGTTAAAAGCAAAAGACGCCAACGGCATGGCGATCCAGGTGATGGCATAGACCAAACTGCAAATCCCAACTCGGCCCCAAAGTTCACCACCTCGGTAAAACCCAAGCTCCTGATTTCGCAAGAACGCGTAAGCGACATAAACCAGTGGCGGTGCGATCAAAACCGCAGCCAATCCCATCAGCCAATAAGGAAATTCTGCAATATCTTCAATCATCGTTCGCAGCAAAAACGCGACAGCGAGAAAGCCGATGATTGAAACGGCAATCAATGTGATCTGGACGCCACTGAGAATGGTTTCTTTTCTTTTGATCGGATTGAGAATCGCGCGACCGGTTGAATCCTTGGGCCCCGATGCCTTGGGCGCTGCGATAACCACTTCTTCAGACTTGTCGGGAATCCTGATCTTGCTTTTACACTTTGGACAAGGCCCTTCTTTGCCAGCGAACTTCTCACTCACGTTAAAACGAGTGTGGCACTTTTTACACGTTACGCGGATTGCCATTTTCGACTACTCGTTCTCGATGCAGGGTGGGACGTTAGGACAAAGGAAGTGTAAGACAAAGCGTTGGAATTAAACGTCGAATTCATTTACTTAAGAATGGAGTTTCGACTCATGGACTCCGACATTATTGGCTTAAGTCCATCAGCTCATTTTCGGTTACCATTCGGAACGATTGATCGGCCAACGTTTGCTGAGCGATATCAACGTTATCCACCATCACCGCAAGCACGTTGCGTTCACTGTTTGGAATCATCAGCGGATACGTTTGATCGAGATTGACTTCCGCCCGCAATAACGCGGCACAGACTTCAAGCAACGGCTGTTCCATGTCGGTAATTTCGATCGCGATCAATTCGCTTTCGATCATCGCCATTCCGGCTCGCTCAAGAATCTCTCTGCCTTGCTCCGGGTGGCTCAAGATAAACCGAACGATACAGCATTCCGTTGAATCTATTATACTGAGAGCCATGATCCGAACGCGTGTTCCTCGAAATCGGCGGATCAAACCCAGCAAAACACCGACTCGGTTTTCCAGAAAGACCGTAAATTGGCAGATCGTGGGATAATCTCGACCACGCATCGTATCGAAATTGACAGCCGCCCCAAAATCTTCACCTTCGCTCATCTCGTTCTCGTCAATAAGTTATCAATTGGGTATTCTGGCTTTTTACCTCAGTTCGGCTATTAAATTTAAGGCACACCATGGCTTCGGTCAATCCTTCAAACAGTTCGGGAAGTACGTCTCACACCGACTCAAGAAAGCCATCGGGCAGTGATTCAGATGGAGCATCGATCAGCAATTCGGCTTCTTCCGATTCTTCCACTCCTTTTATCGCGGTGCCGTGGGAGCACGAAATCCAGATTCGCGTTCGTTACCACGAAACTGATGGCCAAGGTCGCGTCCACCACACGAACTACATCAACTATTTCGAAATAGCTCGCGTAGAGATGCTTCGTTCATCAGGCAGAAGCTATCGTGATCTCGAAACCAGCGGCGTCATGCTGGTCGTCACCAGTGTGAACTGCAATTATTACCAAGGCGCAAAAGACGACGATCTATTAACCGTCAAAACACAAGTCACCAAAGCCAAAGGCGTTCGCATCCGCCACGAATATCAAATCTTCCTGGAAGATACTTTACTGGCAGACGGCAACACCACAGTCGCCGCCATTGACCCAACCGGCAAAGTCGTCCGTCTGCCCGATTGGTTGACCAAGAAATAGGCTGGCAGTCACAACAAAAAAACTGGAAACTGCGAACCGTTTTTTTGATTTATTCGTATCCAACGAATTCTTAATAGCAGAATCAGCAACTGTTAGCTTATTCGTTTTGCTGCCAACTGCTTTTCCAAAACAAAGCGCTCCAATTCGATGGCTTATTCCACGCAAGTCATTGACGGCACAGCAATAACCGTCGAACCAAAGCGATCTTTATCGGTGGTCTCGGATTGATGGACGCTGCAAATGCGCTTCCTTCCCCCGCGCGGACTTTACTTTTTTTGCCCAATAACGAGCAACAGAATGACTTAATTTGCCATCTGCAGTCCGCAATACAACAAGCTTGGTAAGCTTTACGGGCAACCTATGAGGTCTTAACGGGATCCACGAATCAGTCCGATTTAACGCTCTATAAGTAATATGCAGAGAGCATCATGCTAGCCCGAAAGTATGGTGTTCCTCCTGGACGACCCACAGGAAGCAACCGGCTTTATGCAACCTCGACCCACCCATCCGCTATTTGTGCTGATGATGTTGATTGGATTTTCAATCAGCACAGCTCAGATCAATGCGGACGACAACACACGTAACAGCGCTCGCTTAACTCCGTTGGTGAAAGCTGTCGATCAATGCCGACTTTCTGTGGTTAATCTCCGCGGACGGAAAACCGTCCCGGCAGATCCTAATTTAGTAGGAAGCAAACTTAAACAAGTCAACGGAATGGGCACAGGAGTCGTGATCGATTCCCGTGGTTACGTTTTGACTAACTACCACGTCGTTCAAGGCGTCAAAGTTATCGAAGTCACAACGGCCGAGCGAGAAAAGACTACCGCGAAGCTTCTCGCACACGACCCAGTTACCGATCTCGCGATTCTCAAAATCAACACCAAGCGACCGCTGCCAACGATCAAGATCGGAACGTCTTCTGATTTAATGTTGGCCGAGCAAGTCACCGCTGTTGGTAATGCTTACGGCTACGAACACACAGTGACCCTTGGAATTATCAGTGCACTTAACCGCACCGTCCAAGTCAACGACGAACAGGTTTACCGGAATTTGATTCAAACCGATGCAGCGATCAACCCGGGTAACTCGGGCGGACCGCTACTTAACATGAACGGCGAAATGATCGGTATCAACGTCGCTGTTCGAATCGGTGCCCAGGGAATTGCTTTTGCCATCCCAGTCAATGACGCGGTGGAAGTCGCCGCAGACTTAATGGGAAAGCTTGTCCCAGGCGAATCATTTCATGGACTTTCAACACGCACCATTTACGTGCATGACAAACCACAACTTGTGATTCAATCTGTCGACCCACGCAGCCCGGCAGCCGCAGTTGGATTGGTAAGCGGTGACCGCATTACTTCGATCAACGGTCGCCAAACGATCAACGAACTTGATTTTCAAACTTCGATCCTGCATTCAACGTCAGCCAAAGCTCTACGTCTGGGGATCGTTCATTCCGACAATCAAACAGACAACGTCACTATCAAGCTAGAATCTTCTCCTGCCGCACCGACGACGCCAGCAACATTGGCTTGGGGGCCACTTGGAATGAATCTAGTTCCGATGTCAGCCAGCGAGATGGCGAACCGACATCCCAACTATAAACAAGGCCTGCGAGTCACTAGCGTTCGGCCCAAGAGCCCAGCCGAGGCCGAAGGAATCATGGAAGGCGACATTTTGGTTGCAATGCATGGTTTCAAAACTGAGTCGCTTGAGAACCTGGCTTATATTCTTCAGCAAAATGAAATCGCCAGTCAGAAAGATTTCATGTTCTACATCTTAAGAGATAAGGAACCGTTTTGGGGTCAAATGCGAGTGGCAAAACTGCCAACGCGTTAAGAGGAGGGCTGCTGCAACAGACTCGGCCCAGACGAGTCTATACCTCCCTCAAACGGTTTTTCATGGAAAGCCGCCAGCACACCCGTGGCTGGCGGCTTTCTTTTTTTTTTGCAGAAGTAATCATCAAACTTGCTCTGCTTCAAAGTTTATTTTGCCATAGCCAGTCACTCAACCTGAGCCGTTTTGGCGCTAGCCACGGTTAACAAATTTCAGCTGAGCCGTTTTGGCGATAGCCAAGGTTAATGCACAACAAACGACGCGACACCTCAATGACCGTCGCTCTTCAAATGGAAACCCGACGCGTAAGCGAGGGAGAAGCTGGTGCTAATTCTGATATTCGCTCGACAGGCTCAGTCCTTCACTTTTTGATGTTCACTCGGAGGCTCGCTTGGCAGGTGCGCTCCCTCGCTAACGCGTCGGGTTCCCAATTCGGACGCTTCGCGTCTAGAGAAAATTCCTGAGGCGCGCTACAACGAATCATAAATGCACAACAAACGACGCGACACTCAATGGCCGTCGCTCTTCAAATGAAAACCCGACGCGTAAGCGAGGGAGAAGCAAGTGCTAATCCTGGTGATCGCTAGACAGGCTCAGTCCTTCACTTTTTGATGTTCACTCGGAGGTCGCTTGGCAGGTGCGCTCCCTCGCTTACGCGTCGGGTTCCCAATTCAGACGCTTCGCGTCTACCGTCCCTCACCAACGCCTACGAAACCTCCGACTGCGGCGCGTACCGGCCGACTTCCTCGATCCAATCCACCATCTCGCCACCAAAATACTTCGCACCAATAAACAGCGAGGCAGTCACCACCAACGTACTTACAACCGAGTACACCCACGGCAATGGCTGACCACCCGTTATTCGATGCAAACACAACACGCCAACAAACCAGCTCGCACCAGCCACGATCGTGATCAAGACACTAATCGAAACAGAGCGGTTAAATCCCAGCCGTCCATGAAGTTTGCCGGTGACCCAATAAAAAGAAAACATGATGCCGAATATAATCACGGACGCAACGGCCAACGTGTAAGCCATTTCCAAAGGCAGCACAGGTAACGCTAACGACATAAGCCCCAACAGAAACGCGATAAGCAAAATATAGAAAACGAAATACCGAGCGACCGGCATAAACACGTTTTCGCTTTCTCGCTGACGAAGTAGCCAACGAAGAAATGATTCATAGTAAGTCTTCATCGCTTGTTTTCATCACTTTGGCTTTTTGCTACTCAATTTTCAAAATCGTGTTGAACCGTGATTCCACCATCAGGCCAATCACACCGACTCATTGAAATCCAGTTTAACATAACTTCGCCAATACATTCCCAGCAAAGCCTCGACGATTCGCCGCCACATGCGTAGGATGAATCGGGGAAACCGAATGACTTCCACTCTAAGCAGAACGAAATCTATTTCGTTTCCAACCCAAATCAACCTTCACCCAACGTCGCCATCAAACTTATGGAACATGAATTCCATCGCTGGTTAAAACAGCTTCCGCAAAACGATTCGCCCGAGATTCGAATTGGAATCGGTGACGATGCAGCCGTCCTTAGCGGGTCTGACTATGACAGCGTCATCACAACGGACACGATCGCCGAAGGAACGCACTTTGACCTAAGCGTTCATTCGCTAGAACTGGTTGGCCGAAAATCGCTTGCCGTCAATCTCAGCGACATCGCCGCGATGGGAGCCGACCCAACGGCTGCGGTGTTGACTTTCATGCTTCCTCGATCGTTCGGATTTGACGAGGCAAAATTACTGTTTGACGGAATCCAAAAACTTGCTTCCGAATTCAATGTAGCGATCATCGGAGGCGACACCAACACGTGGAATGGACCACTGGTCGTGGGAGCAACCGTTATTGGAAAACGTAAGCCAACGCAAACAGGCTGGACGATCGACGGCGCGAAAAATGGCGACGCACTTTTTGTATCAGGATCGTTCGGGGGAAGCATTCACCAAAGACACTTAACGTTTCAACCTCGTGTTGAACTAGCCAAATACTTAAGCGAAAACTATCAAGTCAACAGCGCAACCGACGCAAGTGATTCTCTTTCGCTTGATCTTTCCACCATGCTGAAACAAAGCGGCTTGGGCGTTTCGATTTCACGAAACAACATCCCTGTTTCGCCCGATGTCACAGAAACCGATTTTGACAAACGGATTCACCATGCGCTTTCCGATGGCGAAGATTTCGAACTTATCCTGGCAGTGCCAACATCAGAAGTCGACCGTTTGACGTCCGATACAAACTTGCCCACGCCGCTAACGATGCTGGGAAATTTCACTAACCAGCATCAAGACATTCGCGACGAGGACGGTTCAACGATCGCGCCTAAAGGCTACGAACACTAAAACGCTGGATTGTAAAATCGTGAATCCAGTCAGACCTCGAGGTCACCTACCCAACAGGTAGGGCTTCAAGATCAGGAACGTGAATCCGATCGCCCAACGAGATCAATTCGCCAAGATGCATTTGACACTGGGATTGATTACTGGCTTTCGCCGCCAATTCAAGTTGCAATGATGGTTCATACAAATCACCAAAACCGCATGTTCCGCCGGCTCCTTTCAGCCAGTGAGCCAATTTGGACAGCTCAAGGAAATCGCCAGCGCTAAGTGCCGCTTTCATCTCTTCGAATTTGTCGTGTAACGTCGGCACAAAATCGACAATGATCTCAGCAAACTCGCGTTCTTCAATCGGCAACGTGGAGTGAATCCACTCGCGATCGCTCGGAGCGGGTTGGCTATTTGCCACCTCTGTAATCGACGTGACTTTCTCGGCTGGTGGCGTTGGCGACTTAAGCAAGTCGTTATTGGTAATTTCACTCCGCGCGACAATCAGGAACTTACCCATCGCTTCGTTTAACGCGACTGAATCTTTTTGCAAACAAGCTTTGATCAACTCGGAAACCGCGTCTCCCATCACAATCTGATTATGCCTGTAGGACTCTTGTTGGAACTGTTGCGCCGTTTCGAGCATCAAGTTGTCGTCGCCCAGATCCCAAGCATTTTGAAATTGAATCAAACGCTGCTGGAATATGACACGATAAAGCGGCTGATCTGTTTGAGTCGTTTCCGTTTCGACTTGCGGAACGGTTTGCCGCTCGGCTGTAGTCTCTTCAAACGACCCCAGCTCCATCTCTTGATCGGGCTGTGGAAGATGAGTCAAGTGCGAGGCGACCAATTGGATCAATGCATCAATGTCCACAGGTTTCGCGAGGAATCCATCACAACCAGCCTTGGCACATTTCTCTTTGTCACCAGTCATGGCATTGGCCGTAAGCGCGACGACTGGTCCTGTATAACCTTCAGCACGAAGTTTCGCGGTCGCCTGATAACCGTCTAGAACCGGCATCTGCATATCCATGAAGACGACGTCGTAATCGTTGGCCATCGCTTTTTCATATCCAATCTGACCATTTTCTGCTTGGTCGACCGAACACCCGGCTCGCTCAAGGATCAATCGGATCAGATTTCGGTTGGCTTGACCATCGTCGACGACAAGAATCTTTCCAGCAGCCAACTTAACAACGCCTTTGCGACTTTCACGCCGTTCGGTTTTTGTATCTTCCTGGAACTGCTCGAAATCGATCAATGGAATATCTGAGACGTCGCCGACCTGTACGGAGAAAGTAAACGTACTTCCAACGCCTTCTTGGCTGGTTACGACAATTTCGCCACCTAACGATTCAACAATTCGTTTACTAATCGCTAGACCAAGACCTGTTCCACCGAATTTACGCGTCACACTAGAATCGGCTTGAACAAACGGCTTGAAGATCTTACCAAGCTGTTCTTCCGTCATCCCAATTCCCGAGTCGCTAATTGCAACTTCCAAACGGGGACGGCCGCCTTCTTCGATCGGATCAAGCATTCTCGAAGAGATTTTGACTTCACCTTCCGAAGTAAACTTGATCGCATTGCCAACAAGGTTGGTCACGACCTGACGCAATCGCACATCGTCTGTGTCGATCGTCTGCGGAAGTTTGCCGACATACTCGGTCGTCAATTTAACACCTTTATCCTCGGCACGAACGCGGAGAATACCGGCAACATCGTTGATGATTTTGAAAGGCGATCGTTGCTCTTTGACGATCTCCATTTTACCGGCTTCGATTTTTGAAAGATCAAGAATGTCGTTGATCAATTCCATCAAGTGCTGACCACTTGAGTGAATCGTTGAAAGGTATTCCTGCTCTTCGTCTTTGTCGGTCGCCAAGCCGCGTCGCAGCCAATCGGTGAAACCCAGAATCGCGTTCATCGGCGTTCGAATCTCATGGCTCATGTTGGCGAGGAAGTCTGATTTCGCCTTGTTTGCACTTTCGGCCGCTTGCTTGCTATTCTCCAGCTCGGTCACGTTTTCAAAACTAACCAAAACGCCGTTGCCCTTTGAAGACTCGGCCATTACCGGCGCACAGTTGACTTTGAAAGTCAAATTCTTCGTTGGTGAAATGATACGATTTGGATTATCGACGTCTACTTCGGCTTCCATTTCTTCAGCCGACTTAGTGACTTGAAGCGTCATGATCTTATCCATGACATGATCACCGGTCTTAGAACTTTCGGTCCACGGAAACTCTTCCATTTCGGTCATGACCTTACCGGCACTGTCTTTCCAAGTCAGCATTTCCTGTGGCTGTTTGCCGACGAGTTTGTCAACATCGACTCCAGTTGAAACACCAAACACTTTATTGGCCAATACAACTTTGCCACTACGATCGAGCACCAAAAGGCCTTCCGTCAAGTTATCAAGTGCGCTGCGAACGCGACGAGGAACGGATTTGGAAGGGTTTAGCTGAGCAAGCATCGCGCCCAGGTAAATCATATAGAGAATAAATGTTGTTGCTCCCATGAAAATCACAAGCAACGACCAGCGAGTCATCCCGGCAAATACGCCTTGGACTTCTGTCGAATAGGAATGGAACGTAAATTCGATCTGGCCCCAATCAACACTTCCATTTTTCAAGGGAATATGCTGACGCTCGGTCTCGTCGACGCCTTTTTCTTCATCCCAGCACAACTCGTGCTCTGGCGAAGCGATCGTCAAACGATCTCTTCGATCTCGAACGCCAATCGATCGGATCCCGTCAATTCGTTTTGCGGTTTGCAAAATGGTTTGCTTCAACATCATGTTTTGACGATTCTGAAGCATATACGAAGCCGAGATCGCGATCGTTTCACATTGCTCCGCACGCGCGCGGTTCACTGCGTTTTCGGTCGACGGCACCAGTCCAATCACCGTCGCTGCCAATAAGACCAACAGTAATATACCGACGAGACCGACGGTGATTCGAATTTTTGTTGTAATCCAGGACATCATGAGATTAACTCAATCTAAAAAACTTGTTTGTTTGCGTTTGTGTGTATTTATGATCTTTTACGAGTCAACCATTTGCTCAATCGACTCGTCACCACTGGCTGCTTCGAGCACCGAAGTAATATCAAACGAAGACCAGGCGGGAATTGAAGACATGAAAGTTGTTAGCAACACGCCGCCACGAATGATCCAACCCAGATAGCCAACCGTTAGCAAACTTGCTGCCGAAGCAACAAATTTTGGCACGCCAATGTCCAGGTTGTTAATGATGAAATCATGTTTGGCATTGTCGAGATCGTCCCAAGCCAACGCCGCCAATAACGTCGTCTCAAATTCGCTTACCTGATTCACGTTGGTCGCAACAACGGCTCGTGCGAAAGAGATAACGGAAGCCTCTTCACTGCGATTGTTGTAGGAGTAACCTCCCCCAGATTCACCAAGCACAAACTCAGAGTTGTTTGAGAATAAGGATTGTTGCTCTTCGCCATCGGTACTTTGAGTATTCGCTAGATCGTTAAAGTTGGTCGCGATTGCAGTTGGAATAACGACAGGAGCTTCAACCGTCTGATCTGCGGTTTTAGGTCCGCCCTCGGGTGTTGGCTGAATGGCGTCTTCGACAACTGCGGCTTCTTCGGTCGCCACTGATCCATCAGCGCTCGCGTTGTTGACGTTTGGAACCGAGCCAAACACGGTCACAACGCCTTCGTTTCCGCTGGCGACACCGTTGACTTCTACAATGTAGCTAAAGCGTCCAAAGCCCGGAAAATCACCAGTAGGCGTGAAAACAAGTTGCCCATCAACCATTGTTATAAAGCCGTTTTCAACCGAAGTTGGAACGACACGCATTTCACTTCTCAAGTTATCCGGATCAAAGTCATTCTCCAGAAGCGTCCCTGGATCAATCGTTATGTTGCCAGGAATGTCCGAAATAATCGTGTCGTCATTTACTTCAACGGGATCATCAACTGGGTTAATCGTAATTTGAACTGTTGCTTGGTCAGTAACTTCGCCGGCATCAGTAACCAAGTAAGTAAACGAATCAAATTGGGATTCTGAGCCGTTATGAGAATACGTAACAACTCCGTTTTCGTTTTCGAGTGTGCCATACTGCGGGCCCTCAACGATCGTGATTGTCAATTGATCTGAATCGGGATCAGTGTCGTTGCTGGTCAGGTCAAAGTTAGTAATGCTACCTTCATCAATCGTATAGGCATCATCGTTTGCGGTAGGACTCTCGTTAACGTCGCCGACTTCTACGACAATCGATTGACCTGAAAAATTGCCTTGTCCGTCAGTGACTCGGACCTCTACGCGGAAAATATTGTCACCACCGGCGCTATTTGGATTCTCGAAATCATGCGTGGAGGCAAAAGACAACTCCCCCGTATCCTCATCGAGCACGAATTCGGTTGCGTCCGAGCCGCCAACGATCGAGAAAGTTAACGGGCCACCTTCAGGATCACTTGCCAGAAGCGTTCCAATCGCGGTTTCATTTTCGTTTACATCAAAGAATCGCGAGGTTGTGATTTGTGGTACTTCGGGCGTGTCAGTCACTTCGACAAGGATATCCTTAGTCACCACGCCGCCGTCTTGATCAACAGCTTGTACTTGAATTTCGTAGATGCCATCAGCGTCGGCGTCGTTCGGAGCCTCGAAGTTAGCAGGATCCACCAACTCAAGTTGGCCCGTGGCAGCATCAAGCCTAAACTGCTCGTCGTCTGCCCCGTCCCCGGTTAACGAATAAGTAAACACGGGATTAACTTCGACATCCGTTGCCATCAACACAACGACATTGGTCTC
Organism: uncultured Pirellulaceae bacterium; assembly: GCA_964448575.1. Taxonomy (GTDB): domain Bacteria; phylum Planctomycetota; class Planctomycetia; order Pirellulales; family Pirellulaceae; genus Mariniblastus. The sequence continues at coordinate 21,565 of CAYUWY010000021.1, read as the reverse complement.
ATTTTCAGCCAGCGGTACTACGTTTGGAGTGGTAATCGTTGGATCGTCATTGACGGAAAGTATCGTGACGGTGACTCTTCCAATTCCCGTCGCGTTTCCATCAGTCACTTCGTATTCAAAAGTGTCTGAACCGAAAAAATTCGCATCCGGAATGTACTCCAAAGAACCGTCAGGTTGGAAGACAACTGTTCCGTGTGCTGGCTGCAACAACGTAGTCGGCGGATCAACGTTGACAGTAAGCTCGTCGCCATCGATATCCAAATCGTTTACCAACAACCCTTCGCTCGCATCGACAACCAGCGTTTGGTCTTCATCGACCTCGTATTGCACATCGTTCTGTGGAACCGGAGCATCGTTTACCGGATCAACATTAATCACTAACACAGCTTGATTGTCGCTCAGCAGACGTCCGTCACCAACTTGGAATTCCAACTGGTCATAAGCAACACCATTCTCATCAGCTTGTGGAACGTAACGGAGTAAGCCGTTTTCAATATCCACCCGCTGTATCGTTTCACCTCCAACCAGCCTATCTGGATTACTGCCTAGGAAGAGATCACCCCCCGTTGGCACATTGGTGATAACAACCTGTTGATAATTCGTGCCGTTCACATCAGAAGATCCAAAATCTCCTACCTCAAAAACGTACTCGCCGTCTTCAAGCAACGTGACGCCAGATTCTTCAGCAACTGGGCGTAGGTTGATCTGTTCATTGGCACTGAACTCGGAGGTTGCATTGCTTTCAGAAATTCCAATCACCGTGATTGAGCCGCTGCCATCAAGCAAGTCACTTGCCCATCCCTCAGGGGGCGTAGCCAGTACACTCTCAAACACGCCCGTCACTGGGTCAAAGCTGATCAAGTTCGTTCCGTCCAAGACTCCAAGGAATCTTGATCCTTCGCCAACGCTCGCACCACTAGGATCAACATCACCATTTCCTGGTGCGGCAAAATAGACTTCCACTCGGTCAATATCTTGATTCACATCCACTAAACCGAAAATATGCAGCCCATCGGAAGCGATAAATGCTTCGGTTAAGACGGGATGGTCAATTCCGTCGTTGCCGGTTGTTGCATTACTTTGAAAATCGCTTCCGTTGTGACCATCTCCAGATCGGAGTGAATCCGGGTCGGACGTCGCCTCGACAAGGTCAATCGCCAAACCATCGTTGAGTTCAAAAGAGTTTCTGGAAATCAAATTGTCTGTTGACGCAGTGAAGGTCTGGCTACCATCGTCGAAATCTCCAATCACATTGACACCAGCGCCGCGGTTGTCAGAAATCACGTTTCTTTCGACAGAGTTTCCATCTCCACCAAGTCGAATCCCGCCCACTTCGTTACTTCCAATTCCATTATTGGAAATAGTATTGTCAAAGATTTCATTGCCGCTGGAACCAAGTGTATCAATGCCGAATCCAGCGCTGCCTTCGATTAAGTTACCACTAACAAGTGCACCGCTCGATTGGTTACCGATGTCAATTCCATCTTCCTCACTGCCCGCCTCGCCAATTGATCTAATTTCATTGCCAATGATTTCCCACTCATCAGCTCCCCCCGCCAGGAAGACTCCGCTGAACCTGGTGAAACCGATTAGGTTGTCTTCAATGACACCCGAGTCAGCCGAACGAATGACAATATTATGGGTGGAATCACCAAACGTATTTGCCTCTTCAAATGCATTTGCGGTAGCGCCAAGCACGTTGTCATGGATTCGAACATTGGTGATACCGGATCCACCGACGAAGATATTGGCGCTATCCCCTGCGTTGCCAAAACCATGAATTGCGACATAGGCAATTTCGGTATCACTGGCCTCGACTGACAATCCTATTCCAACCCCATTCAAATCCGCAATTTCAAGATCGGGCGCGTCTAAACCGTCAAGCACATTTTCGTCACCCGTATCTGCAACTCCATCAGCACCCACACCAACGGAACCCTGGTAGCCCAACGTTGTCGCGTTGTAGTTGACAGGTGTTACACCATCGGGCGCGTAAGCCAAACCGTTAATGAACGTGCCTTCATCGGAAATGGTTGGCAACGCTTCTCGAATCCCAACGACCCAGTAAGAATCCGTTCCGTCTACGCGATCCGCATTGGTGACAGGAACAAACCGCAACTCATTGCTGCCCTCAATCGCATTTGCATTCTGAATAAACTGGCGAAGTGAACCTTGAACGGGTCCGTCAACAATCCCGTCATTATTATCGTCACCGCTACCTAAGCTATTGGTGACAACATTGAAGCTGAATCCAAAGTCAATATCACCGACGTCGCCGCCAGCAATTTGTACAGTAGAAAAGTGCTCAGAGGTCAACAGACTCGACGCATCATCTGAGACGCCAGCATTTGCTCCGCCAAACTGTGCCCCACCGTTTCCATAAGTTTGTTCTGCCCAAACATCAAGCGAACTAAAACCTGGCCTGTAAGAAGCCCGTTGAACCGTTGTCGAATCAACGACAACAAAATACTCCTCGCCAGACCTAAGTCCGTCGAAGGTATAGTTCCCCAGACTATCAGTGATTGCCGTCCTGACTCTTTCGTCGCCAGAACTCATCGCCGGATCAGAGTCATTGAGGTATAGATAAACGGTCGCCCCAGCCACCCCGATCGCATCGCCCAATTGAGCGTCGCCATTTACGTCTTCAAGCACACTTCCTGTTAGTTGATAGCCGGTCTGATTACCGAACTGCCGCGCAAAAACTCCATCAGCATCGCCAGGGCCATTCCCGGACCAAACGACAACAAAGTTCTCACTATCCAAAGCCGCAACTGATGCGCCTTGTTGGCCATTGCCCGTCGTTTGGTTGATCAGGAATTCATCACTGATAGCCTGGGCGTAGCTGTTGCCAAATTCGTCGGTCGCTATAATGAATCTACGCCCAAACACACCATCAATGTCGCCTGCGCCGGTACCCTCCCAAGTCAACAACAACGTTCCATCGTCACCAAAACTGACTGATGGATTTTCTTGATCGCCGACGGATGTTTGATTTGCAAATGGTGTCGCGTCATTAGCAGGTGCGGTTGGGTCAACGATCTGGAGGCGTGTTTCCCACTGACCTCCAATTTGGACTTGGTACGCTACCGCAAGCATCCCCGTGGTGTTGTCAAAATCCAACGACGCGTGTCTTGCGTCAGTTTCACCCAGATCAAATGGGATCATAAATTCCGGACCCAACGTTCCCGCGGAATCAATGAACCTGGCATGTACATTAGGTCCATCATCCCATACCACGTACACGCTGCCATCATCGGCAATGACACCTGAAGCGTTTATCTCAAAATGGGCGCTGCCATTGGGATCATTGATCGTCTGCGGTCCGAGCGCAGAAACACCATTCGCGTCATAAACACTGACAAAAACATCACTTATAATGTCAACATTTTCGCCGTGCCAAGTGATCGCGAATGCTCCACTTGAGTTAACTGAAACATCCGCATTGAATTGACTTCCTGTCGAAAATCCGCCGACACTCACGAGCTCGGCTCCGCCAATCATCGCTCCGCTGGCGTCAAAACGTTGGAAGTAAATACTAGCTGGAGTTCCATCTGCACTGACTGTATTTCCAGTTTGATTGGTCCATACGACCACGAAATTTCCAGCATCATCCATCGCGATGCTTGCCGAATGGTTATCACCTGTCGGCAGCCCTGAGCTTACGTTGATTGGGTCACCAATCATTGCTCCGCTAAAGTCAAATCGCTGAGCGTAAACTGTTTGATTGCCAGCTGCATCGCTTCCAGACCAGACAATTACATAGTCGCCATTGGCAGTCGAAGCCACTGACGAATCAGAGAAAGTGTCTAATTCGTGTGCTGTTGTTTGTTCCTCGGACAACGGCGAATCAACAAAGTCGCTTGTCTCTATATTTACCCTGAATTCGTCCGTGGTGACAAACCCGTCAGTATCGATGTGGACTGTGACCTGCGCAGTATCCAACCCACCATTTCCATCAGAGATCGTATAAGTAAACGAATCACTTACAGCAGACGGACCATCGTGCGTATAAGAAAACGATCCGTTGGCGGAAAACGTTACTGTCCCGACGGAACCTTGCGTGACCGAAACAACCGACAACGCGTCGCCGTCTTGATCGGTGTCGTTATAAACCAAACTTCTGTCTGTGCCGAACGAAGCCGTCCCGCCATCAGCAACTCCAACTACAATGTCGTTTGCTACTGGAGCATCGTTTGACTGGATAACATCAATGCTCAACGTTTGGAGTGCGCTCGTCGCGCCATCGTCATCCGACAAAATAAATGTAATACTGTCCGACGGAATGCTTGATCCACCGTGATCATAAGAGACCAGTCCCGCGTTGATATCCGCTTGAGTGAACTGGCCACCACTACTCAACACCATTCCATCAACAATCAACGTACCCTGAGTAGGGGCATCAACGATCGTATAAGTCACATCAATCGGTGCGTCGTCCGGATCACCTTCATTGAGAATCACACTGGTAATCAGGTTTCCAGTTGACCCTTCGACAACATTACGACCGGTATTGGTCAACAAAAACGGATCGTCGTTGACTGGTGTCACTGCGATTGCAAACGAACCTACGCTAACCGCCGCGCCATCCTCTCCACCATCCTCCAGCGTGAATGCGAAACTATCGCTGGTCGTTTCGGAGCCGTCATGGGTGTACCTTAACAACCCAAGCGTTACGTCCTCTTGAGTAAACGTATCATCAAGCCCGATTGTATTGCCACCCAACGTTAGCGTTCCATTGGCCACGGGTGAGGTCAATGTATAAGTCAACTCACTAGGCGCATCATCTGGGTCCAATGCGTTTAACATTGAAATATCAATGACTCTGTCGATCTCTCCCTCTGAAACTGTCACCCCGGTATTGACCGAAACAAAGGGAGCGTCGTTGACCGGCGTAACGGTAATATCAAAAGTCCCGGCAAATGGCGAAACTGAATTCTCGCCACCGTCAGTCAACTCAAAATCAAAACTGTCCGTTGTCGCTTCGCCACCAAGATGGAAGTAGCTTAAGCGAGAGTTGTTAATGTCGTCTTGCGTAAATGTTTGATTAACAGCTAACGCAGTACCGTCCAATCGAAGCTCGCCATTGAGCGGAACGCTTGTAACCACATAGATCGAATCAATTCCGCTGTCGTCAGGATCGCCTTCAAGAAGCATCGCGTCGGTGATCAAACTGCTCGTGCCTTCGTTGACAGTCAACCCATTGTTGACTGAAACAGCGGGCGCATCATTGACCGGCGTAACGGTAATATCAAACGTCCCGGCAAATGGCGAAACTGAATTCTCGCCACCGTCAGTCAACTCAAAATCAAAACTGTCCGTTGTCGCTTCGCCACCAAGATGGAAGTAGCTTAAGCGAGAGTTGTTAATGTCGTCTTGCGTAAATGTTTGATTAACAGCTAACGCAGTACCGTCCAATCGAAGCTCGCCATTGAGCGGAACGCTTGTAACCACATAGATCGAATCAATTCCGCTGTCGTCAGGATCGCCTTCAAGAAGCATCGCGTCGGTGATCAAACTGCTCGTGCCTTCGTTGACAGTCAACCCATTGTTGACTGAAACAGCGGGCGCATCATTGACCGGCGTAACGGTAATGTTAAAGGTACCGGCAAATGGCGAAACTGAATTCTCGCCGCCGTCAGTTAACTCAAAATCAAAACTGTCCGTGGTTGTTTCGCTACCAAGATGGAAGTAGCTCAATCGCAAGTTGTTAATATCGTCTTGCGTGAAAGTTTGATTAACAGCTAACGCCGTTCCGTCCAACCGAAGCTCACCATTGAGCGGAACGCTTGTAACCACATAGATCGAATCAATTCCGCTGTCGTCAGGATCGCCTTCAAGAAGCATCGCGTCGGTGATCAAACTGCTCGTGCCTTCGTTGACAGTCAACCCATTGTTGACTGAAACAGCGGGCGCATCATTGACCGGCGTAACGGTAATATCAAACGTCCCGGCAAATGGCGAAACTGAATTCTCGCCACCGTCAGTCAACTCAAAATCAAAACTGTCCGTTGTCGCTTCGCCACCAAGATGGAAGTAGCTTAAGCGAGAGTTGTTAATGTCGTCTTGCGTAAATGTTTGATTAACAGCTAACGCAGTACCGTCCAATCGAAGCTCGCCATTGAGCGGAACGCTTGTAACCACATAGATCGAATCAATTCCGCTGTCGTCAGGATCGCCTTCAAGAAGCATCGCGTCGGTGATCAAACTGCTCGTGCCTTCGTTGACAGTCAACCCATTGTTGACTGAAACAGCGGGCGCATCATTGACCGGCGTAACGGTAATGTTAAAGGTACCGGCAAATGGCGAAACTGAATTCTCGCCGCCGTCAGTTAACTCAAAATCAAAACTGTCCGTGGTTGTTTCGCTACCAAGATGGAAGTAGCTTAAGCGAGAGTTGTTAATGTCGTCTTGCGTAAATGTCTGATTATCAGCTAACGCGATCCCATTCAGACGAAGCTCACCATTGAGCGGAACGTTTGTAACCACATAGATTGAATCAATTCCGCTGTCATCAGGATCGCCTTCAAGAAG
>CAYUWY010000021.1:0-14934 GCA_964448575.1 uncultured Pirellulaceae bacterium | reverse complement strand
TCAGGATCGCCTTCAAGAAGCATCGCGTCGGTGATCAAACTGCTCGTGCCTTCGTTGACAGTCAGTCCACTGTTGACTGAAACAGCGGGCGCGTCGTTGACCGGCGTAACGGTAATGTCAAACGTCCCGGCAAATGGCGAAACTGAATTCTCTCCACCGTCAGTTAACTCAAAATCAAAACTGTCCGTTGTCGCTTCGCCTCCAAGATGGAAGTAGCTCAATCGCAAGTTGTTAATGTCGTCCTGGGTGAACGTATGATTAAGTTCCAACGCGCTCCCATTCAGACGAAGCTCACCATTGAGCGGAACGCTTGTAACCACATAGACCGAATCATCACCGCTGTCATCAGGATCGCCTTCAAGAAGCATCGCGTCGGTGATCAAACTGCCCGCGCCTTCATTAACAGTCAATCCAGTGTTGACCGAAACAGCGGGCGCATCATTGACTGGCGTAACGGTAATATCAAAGGTCCCGGCAAACGGCGAAACCAGTCCCTCACCACCATCGGTCAACACAAAATCAAAACTGTCCGTTGTTGTTTCGCTACCAAGATGGAAGTAGCTTAAGCGAGAGTTGTTAATGTCGTCTTGCGTAAATGTCTGATTATCAGCTAACGCGATCCCATTCAGACGAAGCTCACCATTGAGCGGAACGTTTGTAACCACATAGATCGAATCAATTCCGCTGTCGTCGGGATCGCCTTCAAGGAGCATCGCGTCGGTGATCAAACTGCCCGCGCCTTCGTTGACAGTCAAACCATTGTTGACCGAAACAACCGGAGCGTCATTGACTGGCGAAATATTGAAATCGAAGACACCGGTATCAGGAACGGAACCACTTTCTCCATCAGAAACTGAAAACTCAAAACTGTCGGTTGGTATTTCACCACCAAGGTGAGCATAAGTCAGCCGTCCGAGATCAATGTCTTCCTGGGTAAATGTATCTGTTTCAGACAATTGCATTGTGCCATTTAAAAACAGATTCCCTTGTGTGGCCTCAGTTGTAATCGTATAGGTCAATTCAGCGGTTGAGTTATCCGAATCACTCGTGATCAACTGCGATACAAAAGCGTTACCAACACTGCCTTCGAGAACCAATAATCCCGAGTTGGTTGTTACCGTCGGCGAGTCGTTAACAGCATTGACCGCAATTAAAAAATCGCCAGTAAATGCAGTTACTCCATCTTCTAAACCGTCGGCCAAACTAAAGCTGAAAAAGTCACTTACAGTATCCGAGCCCGCGTGATCGTACGTCACTAGACCCGCGTCAATATCCGCTTGCGTAAACGTACTGTTCACCCCCAACTGGATAGTGTCATTTAGCCAAAGCGTGCCGTTAGAGGTTTCCGTCGTGACCGTGTAAGTTAACCCTGCTCCGTCATCATCTGGATCATTTTCGTTGAGCAGCGAGTTCGTAATGGCGGCACCAGCCTGCCCTTCATTGACTACCAATTCAAAATTAGAACCAACCGAAGGTGCATCATTGACGGGGGTGATCAAAAAGTTAAACGTCCCCTGTGCCGGAGCGACTCCATCCTCGCCACCGTCCGCCAATTCGAAGTCGAAACTATCCGAAGCGGCTTCTCCGCCCAAGTGCTCATACGTCAACCGAGACGAATTGATATCGGCCTGATTGAACGTGGCACCGTCACCAATGATGCCTCCATTCAGACGCAGATTGCCTTCGGTCGGAGCAGCGGTAATTGTGTACAAGACGCCAAGCGCGTCATCATCAGGATCAGCTTCTTCAAGCATCAACCTTGTGATCTCGGTCGACACCGTGCCTTCAACGAGAGTCACACCAGTATTGGTGCCAATTTGGGGAGCTTGATTGACACTATCAAGTGAAAAATTAAATACTCCTGCGACAGGAACAGTTCCATCTTCACCGCCATCGGCTACTTCAAAACTAAATGCCCCTGGATTCCCCGAGCCGTCATGTTCATACCTGATCAAATTGACATCAATGTCGGTTTGAGTGAATGTATCAGTTTCGTCTAGCGCGACATTACCACGAAAAAGCGTGCCAGAAGTCGGTTGGGACGTAAGCGTGTACGTCAATTGGCTTGGGAAATCTGCAATGTCTTCATCGACCGCATTGAGCTGCAAATTCGTAATCCGATTGTCTATTGATCCATTGGCAATCAACAACCCCTCGTTTTGAGCAAGCACCACTTGCTCGTTGAAATTGAGTACGTTGATGCTGAACGCACCGCTGGCTGGCTGGCTCAACGAATCAGTAACAACTACCTGAATCGAGTGATTTGCCTGACTCTCAAAATCAATTGAAGAAGCATCGGCAATCGTGATTGTACCGTTGGAGTCAATCTCAAACCGGCCTTGCGCATTGCCGGATAATGTATAAGTATAGAAATCGTCGCCATCGAAATCAGTCGGCACAACCGTTCCGACAATCGTACCATTGACGGCCCTTTCATCGACAAACAAACCTGTACTTGCTTCTCCACTGAGCAACAGGCTGTTCCCAGGATCACGCGAATTAGTCACTTCATCGCCAGCGCCAGACAACGAATTAAATTGCCAATTGGCAACCAAGTTCGCCACCGTTGAGCCAGGTTGTAGCTTGCTGTTATGTCCGCTTAAGATTTCGGACTCGGACCGAACTTCATCCCATATCCGAATATCGTGAAACGTTCCTCTGAATGCCAAACTTGGATCAAATTCTCCGCCAGGAACGTCTTGCTCTTGGCCAAATACCAGTGTGCCACCAGCAGGAATCGTTTCTCCCACCGCTGCACCGACACCAGAATCTGTCACCACTCCGTCAACAAGAATCGACCAACTTCCATCTGTGCTATCCCAGGTAAATCCGAGATTGTGAGCGTTTCCATCAGTCAAAACTGAATAGTCGATGCCACTCAAATCTGCAATTGCCGGATTAGCCCCGCCACCTGGCAACGATACAGAAACCGTTCCGTCGCCGTTATACAGAATCAAGAAATCGTCATGGAATGCACCGCCGCCGTCTGGCTGTGCTGTCGATTGATAGCTTACCAACGATGTCGCGGTCGGGTCTTCCGTCGCAAATATCACCTCGATCGTAAACTCATCCAATCCGCCAAGAACGTCGCCATCTTCGGCGGTGAAAAACGCGCTATCGCCTCCATCGGAATTGAGCTGGACTCCCGTACCCAAACCTGAAGGTGGAAGGTTGCCATTTCCGACAATTTCGACGGTTACTTCAACCGTGTCAGTTTGTCCGAAACCATTTCCGATTTCGTATTCAAATGTGTCAAACCCAGTTTCGCCATCGCGTAGGTAATCGAAGAAATCCAGTGGATTATAGGAGTACGTTCCATCCCCATTTACGAACAACTGTGCCCCCGACTCCAATGTAATGGCGCCTGGCGTAACCGGTTGGCCCTCCACCCTCGTGACTGCGACCTCGGCCATATCGTTGTTGAACCGAGCTTCAATCTCATCCACCGCAGTCGCATCTGTGTTGTTGAAGACTTCGAATTGCGCAATCTCACCAACGAAATTCTCGTACCTCGCCTCGTCACCTGCTGCGGAAAAGTTACGTTGCCCCAACCCCGCATCGAACAAAAATGGCAGCAATGATGGGGAACGGTACCCTGGTAGATCGATTGCCTGATCCATCAACTCGCCATTCAAATACAGTTGGATATCAGGAATCGAGCCGTCACCAAGAATGCTTGATGGTCCCCCAGAAACAACAATGGAAATTTTGCTGAACTCCGTATCTGATAACCCATCGGCAATCAAACTATATTCTTCAGTGGTTTGCGCCCCGTTCCCTTCGTCAATCGAATTAGTTTGAAGAAATTTGAGGACAACTTGTGAGCCTTCCTGATAAAGCGCAATTCCTTCGGTTGCAGTCCCCCACTCAAACAAAATACTGTCAGTAGTAAGCGAGTCTGGTTTAACCCAGGCTTCGACTACTAAATTGGACGTCACCCCATCAAAAGTCGCAACGTCCACTATCCCGCCGCCGGTCCCATCCAACCTGAATGCCCCTTCAATCCCGGCGACATCCGATCCTGCATCGGAAATGAAAACCGTTCCTGGGCTGAATGTGATGGCGGCTGGACCATCGGCCTCCTGCCATTCCAGGAATCCACCGCTAACAAACGGTTCTGACGCAGTGAAGGAAGAGCTCGGCTCAGTGGTTGTAACCTGGAGGTCCTCATTGACCACCGATGACAAAAGTTCAACATCGCTAATAGGCAAGAATTCGTCTTGGCCAACGGTGAGACGAAAGTCAGGCCTTTCGATCGGATCGGCAACCTGGTCGACTACCTGCACATTGAAGACGAACCGACTGTTTGCTTCTGTTCCATTATGATTGCCATCAGAAATAGTTTCGATGGACAGTTCAAAGTCGCCGATCGAGTTCGCAGGCGGTTCGATTTTGATCGAAGCAATATCCCAGCCAGATGTGATTTCGACCGACGTGTCCCCGATTGAACTCGCATTGCCAAGGTCGTCAGAAACAACCGCTCCTGCTGGAATATCAGCAATAATGATCGAGGAAAAAGACTCGGTCGTATCAACCAGGTTTAAATTGAGGTTAAGTGGTATCGCAATGTCTTCGGTACCGGTTGCCGCAAAACTGAAACGATCAATAAACACGCCTTGGCCAAACCCGGATCCTCCGTCGTCACCATCAGCTCCGTTCCAAGTGACAACGATATCTCCATTTGAAAGCAACGCCGCTTCAGGACTTGCCTGATCGCCATAACGATGCCCGTTGAGCACAAATTCGCGATCGCTGGATTCAATTGGATCGCCATTGCTGTCAAAACGGCTGCCAACGATGGAAGTACCATCCGCGTCGTTGCTTGCCGATTCCCAAATTGCGATAAACCCACCGTCATCAAGTGCAACAACAGAAGGGTTTTGCTGGTGGTCTAAGGTAGTTTCGTTTATCAAGATGTCTGAAGCCGGAGGCGTCAGGCGAGTTCCCGTTGAATCGAAAATTGCTCCGTAAACACCTTGGCCATTGCCATCAACACCCCCCGCAGTCTCCCAAGTCGCAACAAAGTTGCCGTTAGAGAGTGCCGTTAACTCCAAAAACGACTGACGATCAGCAGTCAATGAGTTCAAAGCAAACTCGACACCAGATGCCGGATCCCCAGCATCAAAAACACGTGCCTTTAAATCATGGTCATTTATGGTTTGATCAACCCATCCGATCACAAACCTATTGTTGTCCAGAGCAGTAACATCCACATCGCGCTGATTGCCAGCTTCGTTTTCGTTAACGGCAAATGAACCTGAATTTTCGCCGTTAGCCGAATAGATAACTGCCGCGACATCACTTCCTGAACCGGTACCGAACAAATTGTTTTCAGTGTATGTCAGAACAAATCCACCATCAGAAAGCGCCGCAAGCCGAGCCCCAAACTGGTTATGGTCTACTGCCCCCCAGAGGACAGGAGTTGCTGTCCCAGAATCGAAGCCCGAGATTTCGACCGCTGTCCCTGACGAACTGAATCGCTGAACATAAACATTTGACGGGTCACCACCATCCTGATTGGTCCAGGCAACCACATACCCACCGTCATTGAGCCCAACGACTGACGGCTCTGTTTTCGCGCCAGTAACCAAACTGCCGATGACTTGCGCACCTGTCGAACCGCCATCTTGACTATATAGGCGTTGGTAAATCTGTCCGTCGACTTCGTTATGATAGACAACGACATACCCTCCACCTTCAAGTCCAGCCACCTCTTGCTGGGTCTGATTTCCGATGATCGAATCGTTAACGAGCGTAGCACCATCAATTGAAACCAGTTCATCGCCCGCGGTAAATCCCGCGCCATCGGCAACGTCCTGGATTTCAAGCGTCAAAGTATTTGATGATGCTGCGTCAGTGAATCCATCGTTGACGGTAAAATTAAACGAGTCACTCCCGTGGCTATTGGCGTTGGAGAGATAAATTAAATTGCCATTGATGATATCCGTTCCAGAAATTTCATCGGTTGCCTCAACCGCCACGCCGTTGAGCAACAAAATGCCCAGTGTTGGAAGCGTGTCAATTTCGACTTCGCCAATCAGAGGCTGTTCAGGATCGCTGTAGCCAAAATCGGCACCTGAAAGGACTCGAACTCCTCCCTCGTCGACTGGCAATGTCAGGCTCTGGCCTGTCGGTTGTGCATTGGTAAACGTTGCGCTCAGCGCCTGATCAATGATGACGTTGCCACCGTTTTCGTCTCTCCAAATGATCGCCCAACTACTGTTGTCATGAAACGAAACAACCGACGCCGACTCCTGTATGTCACCTACGGCACCGCCTAATCTGGTTGCTGCAGTCGGATTTGTACCGTCAACATCAAACTGAACTCGATAAACATTAATATGATCTGGGTCAGTCGCGACTGAATCAGGAGCCTCTCCAGAAAAGGTGACAATAATCTCGCTTCCAAAAATCGCTACACTGGAATGAGTCTGGAATCCGTTTTCTGAATTTGGCGGATAAACTTCAAGAATCGTTCCACCCGAAAGTGGACCGCCCGCCACCGACACTGCATTTATGTCGGCTTGATCAAACACGATTCCTGTAATATCTGCGTCGGGCGTTGTGAAGCCCAATTCGACGAGGGCTTGGTCGGGCCTTACCGTTGCAGTAACTGCGACATTAAGTTGGTCGTCGATGGCTACCGATGTTTGCCCCAATCCACCGTTGGTAGAATCTATCGCGACGGATTCAACGATCTTGTTGTTGTTGGCATCAAAAACTGAAATAAATGCATCAGAAACGGCGGATAAACTGTCAGTCTCATCCCATGAAACAACAAAGACGCCATTTTCGTTGATGGCAACATCGGTATTTCCCTGGAATGTTCCCGACTCGGGTGAATTGACTTCCAACAGTTCGGAGATAGCCTCACCCTGATTGTTGAATCGTCGAGCAAAAGCGCCGTCTGAATCGTTAACTCCAGAACCTTCCCACGCAACTACGAAATCACCACTGTTGTTGATCGCAACGGATGCATTTTCAGCTGTCGTTCCCAGATCATTGACTTGAAATTCAGCCCGTTCAACCGTTCCGTCTGAATCGTAGACTTTTGCAAACACGTTGTTAGAGCCGCCAACGTCGCTGGTCCAAACCACGACATAGTCACCGTTGTCTGCCATTGCAACAACTGGCTCAGTTTGATTACCGGCTTGTAATGACGTATTGACCAGTTGATTGGTGAAAACATCAGCGCCATTGACGTCTCGAAACGTCAGGTAAATATCCTCTCCGATGCTTCCAACGACCGTGTCGGAAGACGTCGTAAACACAATGTTCCCAACATAGTCAGCCGCTACTGACCGACTGGTATCTTCGGCGCTATCACCAAAGGCGCCCACCAATGGAGTTGTGGGCATGGTTGGAAGAACAAAATTCCAGTTAGCGACCACATCGGTTGAAAATGCCAGTTCGGTTTCAACGACGCCGACTTGGAATTCAAAATACCAATCGCCACCTAACGATTCATGTCCCGTAACATCATTGCTTGCCGCAATATCAGCTTCCACCAAATCGGAAAGCTCTGAGACGAAATTTTCACCAAACTCTGTTTCAGCAACATCGCAACCGTAAATCAAAATATCGGCGCTATCCGCCAACGCGTTTCTCCAGTTTGCAATTTCACTGGAATATGAATCGAGATTGTCTGAAGTAAGAGTCGAATTCCCAAGCCTCAGCTCTCCGTCACTACCATGGGAAACCAAGTGAATTGCATTTAGCCCTGAACGCTGAGAGAGAGCGTCACTGATCTGCTGGACTCCGTTTTGATCGGGCGCAAGATAAACGATCTCAAATTGGCGGTTGGAAGATTGCTGACTAAGCAAGTCATCGACGAGAATTTCATAGCCTTCTACCGTTTGGTCGACAATCACAAGCTCAGTCGAAACCGATTCACCTAAAGTTAATTCAAGCGATCCGTTGTCTTGAACACCAAGCAAATAGTCATTCTCATACGCATCCAGCGACTCTTCCAAAGACTCAAAATTGGTTTCGATTGAATCAAAGTAGTTAGCGTCCGTTTCCCCCAGTTCGACCACTTCAACGCTCGGCGCAAGATCCATCGGAACAGGACCAGCACTATAGAGAACCCGCTCTTCGAGTGACTGCAAATCCACGGACGAAGGCACTTCGACTGAATCGCCTTCAGCCAAAACTCCCGAGATCCAACTGGAGAGGATATCTTTTATGTTGTTCTTTTGCTTTGCCATCAATTTGGTATGTGTTAGGTCAACTTGATTTCTGACGAACTAGCGCACAATGAAGCGCACGGTCCATCCAAAGGGTAGCTTTTTTTCGCGAGAATCGCGGCAAGCAATTTGAGACCGGTTGTATGGAACAATCCGGTTATTCGCATTTTTAATCTTCATTTTTCGAACCTTCCGTGTTCGACGTTTTAGAACAACATCATGTTTTAACTTCATCCATCGCGATTGAAGTCACAACTGAACCAGCTGTTTCGACAATCGTTGAGCGTGTTGCGCGGCAAACATCCATTACTTCCTTGGCCAACAACAACACCTTTTCCAAATCTTCTTGGCCAATCGCGTCATCCAACCGATTAGCCGCGTTGGAAAATGCTCCCGTCTCTGAGGCATTTTGCTTAAGCTCTCCAACTACCTCTTGAAGCCGCATAACGTCTTCTTCTGCAATCGCGGTGTATAAATCTTCAATGTGCTTACTGATTGCCAACGCCGATTGAGTGGACGGAAGAATATCTACCGCCGTCGTCGAACGGTGATTGCCCGCCTGAACATGCGCCACCAATTTTGTTACTACTTCTGGATCAAACTGACCTGGGGAGTGTTTGACAATCTCTTGAAGTGCCTCAAGATCAGAAACGCCCGCGCGGTAACACTGATCATTTGTCATCGAGTCGAACGCATCGCATACCGTCAAGATTCGAGCCGCCAAAGGAATGGGCTCGTTGGGCGACGGGGGCTGCATTCCTTCAGATCGGGCTGAATAGCAATAGTGGTGACTGTTAATCACACTTGCAATTTCACTTGAAGCAAACGCGCTCAACACAATCTCTACGCCAATCGCATCGTGCTTTTTCATCAACTTCCACTCGTCGGGCGTGAGCTTCCCAGGCTTGTGGAGCACCGCATCCGGCACACCAATTTTTCCGATATCATGAAGCAGCGCAGAAACTTCGAGCCGATAAAGCTCTCGTTTGTTCATCATTTGCTCGCCAATGGCAACGCATAGATCGGCGACCCGCATTGAGTGTTTAGCCGTGTCCTGACAGCGGAAGGAAAGCGCTGACAACAATCCCGATACTGCCGAGTAAGGAATTTCTGAACTTCCTTCGTTGACATCAACTGGCTCTGAAATGCGATCTTCGCTTTCCTCTTCGCTTGGAAAATTTTCTCGTTCATCGAAACGAATTACTCGGTTTCGACCATTACGTTTCGCCGTATAGAGACTCTCATCAGCTTGATCCAACATATGCTGAGCGTCCATCGAACCAAACGATCGACTCGAAAGGCCGATACTTGCGGTAAACGAAACACCACTGGCTGGTGTGGATTCGATAGCACGCCGAACTTCCTCAGCGATCGCCACGCCTTCACTGACTTCACTGTCAGGAATCAAGATCACAAATTCTTCACCACCGTAACGACAAACCAATCCTCGATCACCGATTAGTTCCCGCATCAACTCGCCTGTCTTTTTCAAGACTTCATCGCCGATGGAGTGACCGTGGTTGTCATTGACCGCTTTAAAGTGGTCAACGTCCAACATCATGATGGTGAGCTTACCGTCATCGGACTGCTTCCAAAGCTCTTCAAACTGGGCGAAAAATGCTCGCCGGTTCATACACTTTGTCAACGTATCGTAAGAAGCCAGGAAACTAAGCTGCTCGTTTTGCCGAGCTACTTCGTCACGCGACTTTCTCAAAGTGCTAATCATTTTGGCCAGCTCAGTGTTCTTCTGCTCCATCGCAGTAACATCGTCAAAGCTCGCCAGCACACCCCGCACCGCACCATTTGCACCTTGTATCGGCGTCGCGTTGACGACGTACTTTCTGCTTGGAAGATTGGGGCATTTCAACTGAACAATTTCACCGCAGACAGGATTTTCTTCCTGCAAACAGCGAGTCCATGGAAACACATCGTCTACATTCTCTTCAGGTCGCGTCCAACCAAAACTGTCGATATTAGATCCAAGAATCTCGTCATCTGTTTTGCTTAAAATCGTAGAGAATGCTTGATTCGCGTGGGCAATCTCACCCGATGGGTCGATCAACGCCAAACCCTCAGCCAACGTATCCAAGGCAGATCGAACTCGATCCGGAACAACCCGCGATGGGTTCAAGTACTTGAATGTCTTGCCCAACACGCCCCACGTCAACAATATGACGGACGAAGAAATGAACATGATCAACGCGAAAGGGAAAACGAATAGTCCCGCCATTCCTGCTGGCCGCAGTGGCTTGAAAACGATTTGCAGAGCCCCCCATTCCGCTCCGTTGGCCATGATTTTGACGCTAATTTGCTCGCCGGGATGGGCACTTGCATCGACGTCCCATAACTCTTCGTGTTGAGCAATCGTGACGCTGTATCGTTTACGTTTTGTGCGATAGATACCAATCGATTTGACTTCCTCTTCGACCGCAACGGCGCGACTGAGTAGCGTCTCCAAATCATTGGTGCGTTTTTTTTCCGCAAACGATGTCACGGTTACCGCGATGGCCTTCGTCAACGCCACACGTCCCTTTATCTCCAGATTCTCAGGACTAGGCGTCAGGCCTAGACCAACTGCCAGCCAAACCAACGAAGCGCAGCCAACGCCGATAGTCAGAGCAAGTCGAGTTGCTGATTTGATTTTAAACATGGCTGTAGGCGGGAGAATCGATAGAATGGAGAGAGCTTAAGTTTCCGCCCAACTCTACCGCGCTCGGAGTTTAGCGCGGGAAATTCGTTCACAATACATAACGATTAGGCAACCGCTATCGCCAATCGGCACGCTTGGGTAACCGAGGTCGCCCTTACTGATTTTGCACGTTTGAATCAACGTACCGATTATTCGAAACGCCAATCCCAAACTGTGCTGAATTCGACTTAGCACAAATTCTTGCTAAAGTTGTACTTGATGGATGCGGACACGATTACGCGGGTTGTGACTAATCCAAGGGCTTGCCTGTCTAGCTCCCTTTTCGGTCTTAATCCAACTTGATGCAGTAACACGAATTGGATTTGGTTAAAGAGAGAGCTAAAAAGTCCTGCACTTAGTTGAAGCTGAAAATGGCAAACACAACCAAACAAAAAGAATCAAGATTACAGTTCGGTCTCGGTGGATTGATCATTGGAACCAACGTCATCGCGTTATGCGTTTGGGCAATCATTGCAACCGAAGGCACAATCATTGCCGCGGCCATCGTCATTGGATTTCTGGCTGGCCTGGCGATGCCAATGGTCGCACTGATCTATCTGACTATTTGCTGGCTAATGGAGAAAAAAGGGCTCGTTCGCCACGTCCCATTGGCGTCGACAAAACGAAAACAGGAGATGATTGAGCAAGAACTCGCATCTCAAAAATCGCCGTTTGACTAAAATCAATTTGGCGATCAGATTTACATGCCTGACTTGGATTCCGTGAGAATCTATTAGTTAAAGAAGTCTCCAACATTGCCTTCGTCTACGTCTTCCTTCTTCATGGAATACGACTCGAGCACTGGAAGAGGATCAATCATGTTCCAAGTCGGCAATTGTGATAACGCAACGGCGAGTAAAGCACCACCACGCAGCGTCCACAGAACGTATCCCAAACTACCGAATGCAGTAACAGCTCCGACTGTAATATTAAAATCTTCAAGTAGCGGAGAAGGACGTGCCAAGTCATCGAGCTCCTGAAATAGGTAATTCGCATCGAACACTTTCGCGATCCCACCGCTTGTTCGAAGCCGCTTTAATTGGTCTTCATTACGGGAACTGTTAATTTCATCTGGCGAGACATTATTGAGAATCAATTTTAAAACGGCACGAGCTTGATCTTCGCCAACAGTCGAGTCATCTGGACCAATCAGCCCCAAATCCGTTTTGAATCGCTCGCCAGTTAAATCAACGACCGGATCCAAGTCCTGCACCGGAAGACCGGCCGCTGGAACTGGAGTACCGTTGACGTCAGGATTCCCCTCGATAGGTTGCTCATCCTCAGAAGGCTCATTTGTAGAGTCCGGTTGCTCCGCAGGATTTTCGCTCAAAGGTTCTGTTGCGTCAGAGTCCGTTGAATCATTTTGATTAAACGGATTCGAAGTATCGGGAATCACCGCCCCCAACACTTCAACATTTACAGTCGTTACTGCTCCGTTACTCGTGCCATCGTTTGCGACATAGGAAAATGTGTCAGTGCCAATAAACCCAGGATTTGGAGTGTAGACAAAATTCCCTTGGGCTGTCAGATTCAACGTGCCGTTGGCCGCGTCTTCGATCAACACTGCAACCAAAGCGTTTTCGACATCCGAGTCGTTGCTCAACACGCTAACATCTGACTCAAGCGTCTGGCCAAAAAGAACTTGATACTCATCCGCGACAGCAGTCGGAATATCATTGACTGGATTGACCGTGATCGACACAACCGCTGTCGCCGAAGCGCCCGTGTCATCTGAAACACGATATACGAATTGATCAATCCCGTTAAAATTCTCTGCTGGTTGGTAAGTGAACGATCCGTCAGGCAGCAATTCGAACGCACTCGAATTGACCGGCCCAGTAACCAACGAAACCGTCAACAACTGACTATCAATGTCTGTGTCGTTTAACAAAAGCTCGTTGATCGACGAAAGCAAATTGTCTTCATCAACTTCGAAGTCATCGTCCAGCGCAACTGGGGCATCATTGGCAGGATCAATTGTCAGATCGAATGTCTGACCTGTTAACACGTTGACGCCGTCGGTTACGTTAAACGTAAACCCATCCGCAAAATTTTCGCTTCCATCGTGAACGTAAACCAGAGAACCGGAATCAATATCTGTTTGAGAAAAAGTGCTTCCCACGCCAACGGTAATTCCGTTTAACGTAAGCGTACCGTGGGCGGGTGCTTGCGAAATTTCGAATACGGCCGAAACAAGCTCAGAGTCGATGTACTCGAGCTCAGCAGTAGAAATTACGTGCGTCTCACCCTCATTGACTGTAGCCCCAGTGTTGACTTGTTCAACAGGAATATCATTGACATCGGTTACATTGACGACGATGGTTTCATCGTGTGAAAGCCCGCCCGAATCGGTGACACGAACGACGACTTCATAGCTTGGTTTGGTTTCAAAGTCCAATGCGCCGCCAGTGAAAATCAACTCGTCATTGTTGGCCCCTCCAACGGTAAAGCTTGCTTGGTCCTGTCCACCGGTCACAGCGAACGTAAACGATTCGTTGGCATCAACATCATCGGCGGTCAACAAAGCAAGGCTCAATCCGCCAGTTGTATCCGTATTTTCAGGCACTGAAACGACACGTGGTGATAGGCTGGTAGGAGCTTCATTGATGTCGTTAATAGTGATCTGAACAATTGCCGAGTCACTAAGCATCGGCGTCCCGTTGTCGGTTGCGACCACAGTCAAAGCAAACGAATTGACCGACTCAAAATCCAATTGCGAAGGATCAGCAACTAAAATCTCACCAGCGCTGTTGATCGCAAAGATACCTGTCGGATCACCTGCTGTGATCGCCAACGAAACCGTATCATTCAGGTCCGGATCCGAGAACGCGACCGTACCAACGACTGTGCCAACCTGCGAATTCTCGTCAACACTGAACGCTCCGCCAGTGATGATCGGCGTGTCGTTAGCTGGAGTCACATTGAATACAAATGTTTGATTTTCTACGGTATCACCAAGGCCATCGGTGACAGAAAACTCGAACCCATCAGACGTCGCCTCGTTACCATTGTGGACAAAAATCACTTCGTCATTGTCGATTTGTTGCTGTGTGAAACTGTCGATGGAAACACTTGGATTCGTTGCCAAAGCCACAAATCCGTTTTGGGGTGCTTGCGTAACTGAATATGTCAGCGAACTTGCCGGAAGTTCACCGTCGGCGAATAACAATTCCGAAGTCTCGATCGTATCCGTCCCACCCTCAACGACATTGCTGCCAGTATTGTTTACAACCGCAATAGGATCGTTCACAGGCGTGATGTCGAGTGTCGCCGTTGCCGCGATATTGTTCGTGCCGTCAGTGATTGTGTAGCTAAAACTAACGTCGGTGTCATCGTTAAATGCCGGGGTGTAGGTCCAGCTTCCATTGCTGTTTTGAACCAAACTCCCGTTGCCCGCGGTGATCGTTAACCCGGTGGCAGTTAGGTTACTGTTGTCCACGTCGCTTGCACTGGCTAACAGTTCGTCTTGAGAAATCTCGCGAACACTGTCTTCTAGAATCGGGTTGAGTATTACCGGTGCTGTCGTTGGAGCGTCGTTGACTGGGTTGACCGTGATGTTGAAAATCTGGCCAGCCTGAGAGTTGCCTTGTCCGTCATCTACCGTAAACGTAAAACTGTCGCTGAGCGTTTCAAGGCCGTCGTGAACGTAGATAAGGTTGTTGTTATCGATGTCGTCCTGAGTGAATCTTGTGATCTGTGTTGTAGGATCGCTTGCAAATGCCAGGAATCCGTTGCTGGTCGCCGATGTAACGTTGAAAGTGATGTCGCCCGAAGCTTGAAGATCATCTGAATAAGACAGTTCGCTGATCTCAATGAAATCGGATCCACCTTCATTGACGGTGCTACCAAGGTTGTTGACCGCAGTCGGTGCGGTGACATCGCCTGCCACCGTAACAAACGAGGTCGCCACGATACTGCCTCTGGCTCCATCGTTGGCAACAAAGGTAATCATACGCGTCGTCGTGTCCGGCGTCGTTGCAACATTCTCATAAGTCAATGAATTGACCACTGCCATAAAATCGGCATTGGTTGCGTTTACACCTCCAAACAGCGTTAACA
>CAYUWY010000020.1:4635-145153 GCA_964448575.1 uncultured Pirellulaceae bacterium | reverse complement strand
GTTCAATCTTGGCACTGACTTTTGGTTTTGCTACTCTAGGTGCACACAGCAAACGAATTGAACCGCCAAGTTAGTTTGATTTGCTGTCAATTTTGAGGCCAGCAAAAAGAATGATTTGAATTCTTGTTAAGGTTGAACTCACCATCCGCCGAACTTGTTAGCGGATTTCAAACTTACTTTGCGATCTCGAAATAATCTCAACAAGAGAAGGGTTTCCAAACTGGAACCTGAAAATATAGGTAGGACGCCACCCAAGAATGACATGGCCGTCATTCAGAAATGACAAAGGATGTCATCAATGGACAAAAACGAGTTTGACATTAACGTGCACATTCGCTGGATGATTCGGCGAGACATGCCGGAAGTTCTTAGCATCGAACAAGCGAGCTTCGAATTCCCTTGGTCAGAAGAAGACTTCATTCGTTGCTTGCGTCAACGAAACTGCATCGGCATGGTCGCCGAATACGATGAACGAGTCGTCGGCTTCATGATTTACGAACTCCACAAAGACCAACTTCACGTACTTAATTTTTCCGTCCGCCCTGACGTCCGTCGACGTGGCATCGGAATGCAAATGGTTAACAAGCTGGTTGGGAAACTCTCTCAGCAACGTCGCAACCGAATCGTACTTGAGATTCGCGAGACCAATTTGGCCGCTCAAATGTTCTTTAAGAACCTTGGCTTCCGAGCCGTTTCAGTGCTCCGCGATTACTACGATGACACCGTCGAAGACGCCTACGTGATGCAGTATCGTTACAAGAACGAGAACGCAGCACCGATGGAACCAGTCAATCGCATCACTCGATTGGCGGGCTAAGTCGACGCCGTAAAAGTAAATTGGATACCGGTTCTTTCGGGGCTGGTTATTCAAGATCGCCAGTCGCAATGACAGGCTTATAAAAAAACGACAGAAGGCTGGTTGAAAAACCAGCCTTTTTTTATGGACTTACTCGACCAATTTTCCCACTGGAAATCAAAGAGTAGATTTCTTCTGCTTTTGCACGAGCCTCATCGATTTGTTTAAGCACGCCTAACTCACCAGAACGTTTCTGGGATCGAATTCGCAGCGCCAAAATTGGGTGGCGCGGGCCGATCACTTCGCCAACACAAGGCAAATCTGCCAGCGTGAAGCCCGCTGCTTGAGCCTGATAAAACTGCGAATCAAACATCGCATAGATCCGTTTTGTGATGGCTTCTGTAATCGTGATCGATTCGTCAAATCGATTGAACAAGATGACTTTCGTTTCGACCTGACTGTACGCTTCCTGTGAAAACAGTTTCTTGTCATCAATTGAGAAACCACTGGCACACGATTTAACATGCAGATCAATCAAGCTGTCTGTATCGCCATGATCCCCAAACGCAGACTCATACAACTCGGCCGAAGCAGTCACGCGCGCGTTAATATCAATTGGAAAAACGCCATCTGAATTATTAATAAAATCAAATCCAAACAGACCTTTGATGCCAAATTCCTGCACCAGAACGTTGCCGATTCGCTGAACTGCATCCAGTTTTTTCGCATCTAAATCAATCGGACCAACGGACCCACAATATTGAAACGGCGAAGCGCCAAAATCAGAATCGCCGACCAACTGAAGCGAAACTCCAACACAACTCGCTTTGCCCGCCGCCCCAACCATCACCACCGACATACACCCGCCGTTGATCAGTTTTTGAAAGTAGTTCCCTGACTTGTTTTTTGCATCAGCTAATTCGTTTGCAAATTTGACCGACATTCCCCCCGAGGACTTCGCGTTCTTACTTAACCATTTAGCCGGGTCATCCGAGTCGTCCAACTGTGACTTTGATTCTGGAACCTGAAGGCCGTTTTTTTTAAGCAATTCAAATATGCGAGGTGCGTCCGCCAGTCTTAACAAACTCTCAGACGCACTTCCCAGAATCGGGATCTGTTTTTCGATTTCCGCGACTAAGCCGATTCGATTCTCCATTCCTCCCGCGATAATCGCTCCGTCACAATCCGCCCAAGACTTGTAGCTTAAGACATCTTCGAAATTTGAAATTCGAGTCAGCGAATCGGTCGGCCTGAGAAACTTCTTCGTATCCCAATCGGCAAACAAGTCGAAAGCATCGACACCATACCCGCCTTTCACGGCACTCATTGTGAGCGCCCGAACGCTTGCCCCAACAATCATTAACCGCATTTTGTTGGCGTTGGGCATGGTTCTGTCTGGTTGGCAGCGAAGAATCGGTCTGATAATCTGTCTTGTGTGAAACAGCTTATTTCATGCTGATTTCGCGAGCAACGACGAAGCAAATCAATTGCTGACTTAGAACGACTTCAACCGCAACCGTGATTGCGATTTCAAAACATTAACCAAGACTCCAGGAGAAAAACATGTCCATGCACATTGGTGAAGCACTTGCAGGTGCAGACAACGAAATTGCCCACATCGACCTTATGATTGGCAGCAAAGACGGTCCTGTGGGAACGGCTTTTGCAAACGCACTTTCAACTCAGTCAGAAGGCCACACAAACCTTTTGGCAGTTTTGGCTCCAAATGTTGCTGTTAAACCTGCCACTGTGATGGTCACGAAAGTTACGATCAAAGGCATGAAACAGGCCGTTCAGATGTTTGGCCCAGCCCAAGCCGCTGTTGCCAAAGCCGTTGCCGATAGCGTTGCCGACGGAGTCATTCCAAAAGATCAGTGTGAAGACCTTGTCTGCGTTTGTGGTGTCTTCATTCACCCAGGTGCTGAAGACGACAAAAAGATCTATGACTACAACTACGAAGCCACAAAAATGGCGATCGCAAACGCGATGAAGAATACGCCATCTGCTGACGAGATGATCGCTCAGAAAGAAGAAGCCGCTCACCCTTACCGCGGTTTCTAATTTAGACGTGGATTCAAAGTCCAGTATTGCATTCAAACTGCAAATGGCCCGTGCGGATTCGCGCGGGCTTTTTTTTGTAGTTTTCTTTTGTCAGCACAAAGCAGCAATTGAACTGCCGGAATTGACAGGCCCAATCCAAATTCCATCTCCATACCCGATCTCAAAATCGTTTTACCGATGAAAAAGAAAATCCTGATTCAGTTCGATCCCGATTCACACGCCAGCACGTTCGACTCGGTTGTCGCCATTGATTCCGATGTGGATCACTTGATCACACAAAGCAACGTTGGAGTCGATCAAGTCGAGTCGCTCGTACATGGAGCCATGTTTACGCGTGGGCCAGGAGACCTAAAAAACACGGCTCTCTTTTTTGGAGGAAGCGATGTTGCGAAAACAGAAGCCTTGGTCGAGCGTGCCAAGCAATGCTTTTTCGGGCCGATGCGTGTTTCGATTTTGTCAGACCCCAACGGATGCAACACGACTGCCGCCGCAGCAGTCATTTGCGTTCAAAAGGAATTGGAACTCGCCAACAAAACAGTAACTATCCTCGCTGGTACTGGCCCTGTCGGTCAGCGCATCGCTCAAATCATTGCAGGCCCCGCCACCAAAGACTCTCAAGTAGCCGCAATTCGCGTTTGCTCCCGCAAGCTTGAAAAAGCCCAACAAGTTTGCCAGCAGATAGCCGCAAAGGTCGGTGAAAACGCGTCTAACATTTTAATTCCTACGCAAACCGGAACTAACGACAAAGCGCTCGCCGCGGTAGAAGGATGTGATATTTTATTTGCGGCCGGAGCAGCAGGAATTGAATTGCTTTCGGCTCAATGGAAAGACAACGCACAAAAACCGAAAGTCGCAGTCGACCTCAACGCGGTCCCTCCAGCGGGAATAGCCGGGGTTGAAGTCATGGACTCAGCAGCCGAAAGAGACGGCACAATTTGCTACGGTGCCATCGGTGTAGGCGGTCTCAAGATGAAGATCCACAAGCGTGCGATTCAAATGCTGTTCGAATCCAATGACCTCGTATTGGAAGCAACCGAAATCTACGAACTTGGGCGATAAAACGCTTCCGCATTCCGCATTCCGCAAACTCACGCAGCGCGGCGAACCGATTCACTGGCTGAATCACTGCTAAACTCAGACTCAAACGCCTTCTGTTTTGAAAACTCTATCGCGTCGACATCGGGCTGCTGCTTGCCGTGATTGATCGCCCACAAACGAGCTTGCTTGTTGAACGAGTAGAATGCAGCAATCCAAGCCGTTTGAATGCCGGCTTTTCCGTCCAGGAATGAACGTTGCAAAATGAACTCGCGGAAGAACCGCCACATCGGACGAACTAATAGTTTAAAATAGCTTGAGTCGCGTCCTTGCTGGCTCCACTGCTGAGCCTGGAGTTTTGTATAGCGGTGATTTTTTTCGTAAAGCTGGTCGTAATCCCATACGGAAAAGTGTTCCATCTTCTCACGAAGCTTGCCGACTTTTCCAGTCGAGATTCGAATCTCACCGTGATCGCTTGGTCCGGTGTACCGGCCTCTGTCGCGATGAAACAAACGCAAAACTCGGTCAGACCGAGCATCACCATGCTTCAAAGCGTGTCCCATAAAGTGATTGTTTCGATAGATCCAATAGCCGTCGTATTCAGGCCCTCGGCTGAGTTCCATCAGCATCTCGGTTGCCAACGCGGGCGTAATTCGCTCGTCGGCGTCAACGATCAGAACCCATTCGTGTTTCGATTGGGGGATGGCCCAGTTCTTAAAATTACCAGACGTTATATAGTCGCGTTCAATCACGCGAACTTTGTCAAACTGTTTGGCAATCGCGATCGTTTGATCAGTCGAGCCCGAATCCGCGATCAATATTTCATCGGCGATCGAATAAAAGCTCTCAATGCAGGCGCGGATATTCAGCTGCTCATTTTTGCAGGGAATAATCACTGTAAGTGGCTGCTTCATTGCCTATCCGAGGTCCTTTTAGGTCCAGACTAAGGTCTCGTTCAAATCAACGCGAGGAACGTTTTGACAGTTTGCACATTCAATATTTGAAGTGCTACCGCCAAAATGACTCATCCGCGGCCCGGAAAATAGAGGAGTTTACAAATCGTGTCAACGTGATCCGAAGTTGTTTTAAGGGTATGCATACCAAAAGATTAAACGCGCGGATGAAGTGTTGTTTTTCGCTCTAAATGACGAGAAAACAAAACGCTAGCACGCCACGGCTCATTGCTCACGCGTCGGGTCAATTCAAGGGGTTACTCTTTTTGATGAATAGGTTTTGCGATCCCTCTGACTCGTGTTTTTTAACCGCGAATGGACGTTGATGGACGCGAATGCAAATTCGGTTTTCATCCGCGTCCATTTGCGTTCATCCGCGGTTCTATTCCTACGTTGTTTCCGCAGCAAAATGGAAGTCAACATGTAAGCGAGCAATGCAGTTATAGCCTCGTCCTCGCTTACGCGTCGGGTTCCCATTTCGAGGCTCATCTTTTTGAGCAATAGATTTTGCGCTCGCCCTGACTCGTATTTTTTAACCGCGAATGGACGTTGATGGACGCGAATTCAAATTCGGTTTTCATCCGCGTTCATCCGCGTTCATCCGCGGTTTTATTCTTCTGTTGTTCCCGCGTAAAAAATGGAAGACGGACAAGAATGTCCATCCTACATATAGTCGCGCCTAACTCAGCATTTGCTTTTCACAGATTCCAGAAATTGCAGCTTCGTCGCGTAAATGCCGGGTCATGATTCCTTCGGCCAGTAACGGGCCCGACACGGTGACGAACTCTTCTTCGCTATGGCAATTCACGACGGCTTCGACTGAATAACCCTGCCGGGCAAGTGCCCCAAGAGCAACCGCATTTTCCATATTGATGGTCGACACAATGACGATCACTGAAGCATCCCTGGGAATGTCAGCGGCGGCTTCGATGACCAGCTGGCTTAATTTCAAACCGTCAGTTTTTTCCAGCCGAGCAAGTGCTTTGGAAATGTAAACCATCTGCTCAGGGCTTTTTCGCGTTGGCACAATGACCGGTCTCAAGCGATCACTTTCTGCCATCCGCGTCGCCGATTTTTTGGCTTCGTCTCGCGTTCGCTGGTCACCCTTCCAACCTTCTTCACGAATTCGATCAACCGCATCGCGTCCATTGGAAACCAATCCAACTTGCTGTCCCATTTCCTGAAGCGCGTTGGCAATGCTCGCGGCCGCGGTAACCGCAAGCTCACTTCGAACTGGCTCGTGCTTGTGGTCAAACGACTCTTTGTGAAAATCTAAAACGACCGTCGCACCGGCCAATGTTGAAGGCTCATAAATCTTGCTTTGAAGCTTTCCCGTTCTCGCCGTCGCTCGCCAGTGCACTCTAGCAAGCGGGTCGCCTTGTTGATATTTCCGTACACCCGCAATCCGCGTCGGGTCTTCGAAAAGTCGATGGGTCATAACGACTTCGCCGATCGGACGACGGGACGCGATATCGTACGAGCCGACGGCGATTACTTTTGGCAAAACCAGCAAGAATATCGGCTCGGTCAAAACGCGATAGCGACGATTGAGCCCGAACATGTCGCCCGTTTCCAAAACCAAAGGCCCGACTTGATAGTAGCCGCGTCGATTACACTTAAGCTGATAAAACAATTGCTTTTTGTCACCCGGACTGAGCTTCATGACTTCAAGCCGTTTGCCTTTTACGTCCAGCGAAGGCGGTTGAAAGGAAAGCGATTTTTGCTCGAGCATGTCTTCGACCAATAACCAGGCAATCGGAAAACGTCCGGCGTGCTCAAGTTTTACCATGACCGGAACGACGTCACCGATTTCGGCCATCTCGATATCGCAAGTTCTCTCCGCGTTCATGGCCTGCGCCCAACGACTGGTAACCCATTGGCTGACAAGGATAATCCCAATCATGGCGTACATCGCGTAAACGAGCAGCATCAGGTTGAGCGCCAATGCGACAAACAGAAGTAAGATTGCGGCGATGAGCCATTTCATAATTAAGCGTTTCGCTATTTTTCGTTATTGGTGAGAGCTCATTTTAAATCGATTCCTCATTTACGCTTCATTGCCGATCACTGGCACGGCGATCTCCGAGATCAATTGGCTGACAACTTGATCGGCCGTTATTTTTCGCAACCGACTTTCGGGCTTTAAGATCATCCGGTGATTCAACACAGGTGCCGCGACCATTTTCACATCATCGGGCAACACGAAATTTCTTCCACGAATCGCTGCCAAAGCTTGGCAAGTTCGAAACAAGGCAATTGACGCACGTGGACTTCCGCCCAGAGTCAAATGTTCGTGATGTCGGGTCAGGTGAACAATTTGCAAAATGTACTTGCGAACTTTTGGATCAACATGGACTTGGCGGCAAAGTTCCTGGCACGCCAAAATCTCTTTTGAAGAGACCACTGCTTTCAAATCGTTGACGGGATGCGAAAGTTGCAATCGATTGAGAATCGTCATCTCGTCTTCAAGCGTAGGATACCCGACCGAAAACTTCATCAGGAATCGATCAAGCTGGGCTTCAGGAAGCGGAAACGTGCCTTCGTGATCGACAGGGTTTTGCGTGGCGATTACAAGAAACGGTTTCTCAAGCGAATGGGTTACGCCGTCGACCGTAATTCGCCCCTCGGCCATCGCTTCCAACAAAGCAGCCTGAGTTCGCGGTGTCGTTCGGTTGATCTCGTCCGTCAAAACGATGTTCGAAAAAAGCGGTCCCGGTCGAAACTCAAACTCGGTCGTTTTCTGGTTAAAGATCGAAGCCCCCGTCACGTCGCTGGGCAAAAGGTCGGGCGTGCACTGAACACGCTTGAATTTGCAACCGACGCTGGCCGCGAGACATCGAGCCAAAATTGTTTTCGCGACCCCTGGAACGTCTTCGAGCAAAAAGTGGCCTTCGCAAAACCAACTAACCAACGAATAAACCAAGGCCTGGCGTTTACCTACGATCACAGTTTCAACGTTTTTGATTATCCGCTTGGAGACTTCTTGGACCTGACTCATCTTCAATTCCATTTGTAATTGGGCGCAATCATTCGATTATGACTGCTAGCGATCGGCATTTCCAGCGAACTGCATTGGCAATATGAAGAGAACAAGAGTTATTTCTTCCCACCTAAATTTAAAAGAAATGAAAAATAGTTTCGTCGTCAAAGGAGAACGAGATCTATCAAAGGCATTCTCGGGCTTGGCGATTGGCCAATGATTCGTCGAAAGCACCAAGCGAACTTGACCTCAACGTGTGAATTCTGAGACCATCCGGCCCATTCAGATTGATTTGTTGAGATCGAAAGTTTACGAAAATGAATTGTCAATCCATTTCCCAATTCCGAGTTTCTTCATTGGCAGTAGCGCTCGTCGCTAGTGCCATGCTCGTTGTTTCAAGCGGTTGCCAACTCAACCGGCCCAATACAACGGCTGGTGGTTTGCTTGGTGGAACGGCTGGCGGAATTATTGGTGGCGCGATCGGGTCGCGTGAAGGCAAAACGGAAGAAGGCGCTTTGATCGGCGCGGTCGCTGGCTCAATCACAGGTGCCACACTTGGTAACCAAACCGACCGGAGGAATGACCAGATTCAACAACAGGAAATCGCATACGCGCAGTCGGCTCAACAAGCAGCCCAAGCCGCTCAACAATCTGCCGTCACGTTTGGACAAGTCATCGAAATGACGCGTAGCGGATTGAGCGACGAACTCATTATCAATCAAATCAACGCCGCCGGAATCGCCCAACGTCCCGTAACCGATGACTTGATTCAGCTCAAACAAAACGGTGTAAGCGACAATGTCATTCGTGAAATGCAGGCATTGGGCAGCCGGGCAAGCGTTATTTCAAGTCAACCGCCGCGACTCTATCCTGCAGTTCCAACCGTGGGAGTGCCCGTCGTCCACCAGCCGTATTGCCCAACGCCCGTCATTCGCAGGCCCCCCATTCTTGTTCCCCAAGTATATCCTGGCCGGGTTGGTCGTAGAGGTGGCAGGCGCGGCGGGTTTTCAATTAACTTTTAGGCCAATTGAACTTTGATTGAGGACTTGCGAAGCGGCGAAGCAACTCGAAACCGCAAGAAATCAAAGCGATGGATTTTCGAAATCGCTCACACTTGATACTGAAAAATGGCACGAATATACTGAACGTTCTCGTTAAGTACTTCCAATACTTTTTTATGGTATCGAATCGTGAATCGAACTCTCGTTGCGCTCCGGTTGTTTTTACTTTCTCTTTTCTTATTCATCCCAACCACTTCTTTTGCCCAAACGACTGAGTGGATTGATTTCAACGATGGCTTTTGGGGTGACTCTTCAAATTGGACCAATGGTGCTCCCGGACCAAACTCAACGGCACGCATTCGTATTGGTGATGTAACGCAAAACAATGTTGGTGGGGCGACGGTCAGGAGCTTGACATTTGACTTTGGCACAAGCGACCTGACGCTTGAAACTGATCTCACCATTACCGACCATTTTTTCTGGGACAGCGGAGATGTGATCGGACCCGCTAAACTGAACCTGACGGGAACGTCTGAAATCAAAGACGGTAGGCTGATTGGCACGGTCGATAGCACGGCAGACGTCACCGTCAACCCTGACGTTTTCTTTAATGGTGCCGGTGGCGATGGGGTCTGGAATAACCTATCGGGCGCCAAATTTAATCTTGGGGCAGATGCCGATTTGGCTTTCGACAGTACGTTTAACAATGAATCTGGCGCGGTGATTCGTAAACTCGCCGGCTCAACTGAATCTCGTTTCAACTGGAACTTGAATTCAACTGGCTTGATCGATGTGGATGGCGGAAGACTCAGCTTACTTGGTGATTCAGTCATTAATGGGGAAGTTGATATTGCATCGGGCGCGACCCTCGATTTGGGAACAATTAGAGACTACACATTTGGTGCCAATGCCGTGATCAACGGTGATGGAGTATTTGAAGTCAGTGCTGGAGACGTGTTCGTGGACAACACACTGAATGTGAATTCGAACATGCGACTGGATGGAACCAGTGAGATATTGGGTTCTGGAACGATCAACGTAAATGGTTTTTTGGATTGGAATTTCGGCGGGAGAATGAGAGGCACTGGCGTAACCAATCTCTTTGGCGATACGCTGCAAAGAGGTGGTGGACTCGAACGTACGTTAAACAATTACGGTTCGGTTGATTTCCAACCGAGCACTTTCTTAAGCGGCACGAGTCCGAATTCGATTTGGAACAACAAGTCGGGAGCGGTTTTAGACATCACGAACGACAATGGATTTGCTTTCACCGGGCGATTCAATAACGAAGCCGGGGCTGTGTTTAGAAAAACTGGTTCTGGTCGCTCTCAAATCGCCTGGGACTTTTTCAACGACGGCGTGATCGATGCAGCCAACGGAACACTTTGGTTTACCGGCGATTTTTTCCAAGGAGCGGGAGGAGAGATTCGCCTAAACGGTGGCTCTGTAGAAATTGATGACGACAATGGAGCATTTGACGGATCGTTTTCAGGCGCTGGGATTGTTGATATCGCCCGGGCGCGTGTTTCGGGACATCTTACACCCGGAAATTCCCCCGGCACGCTCGAGTTCACCGGCGACCTTTCTATCTTGTCAGAGGCCGACATCAATTTCGAATTGGGCGCGACGTCTGACCTGATTCTCGTTGGTGGCGATTTGACTCTGGATGGCACGCTTAACATTTTCGATCTAGATGGATTTGCAATTGGAGAGTATGTGCTTTTCGATTACTCAGGCACACTGATCGATAACGGATTAGAAATTGGCTCAAGACCTTCCGGTTTCAATTTCGAAATCATTACCGACACTGCCAATTCAGAAGTTCGGCTGGGTGTTTCTGTTCCAGAACCAGGAACCGTCGGCGTATGTGGCTTAATGCTTCTTGGACTGGTTGCTCGCCGCAGACGATCATAAACAAAATGCTTGATAGCAATCAGCTAAATCCCTTATCACATGCGGTCCGACAGGCGGCATTGAAATCATTGTTCCTCAGGAGCCGTTGTCGATTGGGATGGCTTTATGCTGATGGGAGCAACCGTTGACAACGTGGCGGTAAGACCAAAATTGATAATGTCGTTTTTGCTTGGTTCAGCCGGAGCCGGAACAGATAGGTCGTGAACTACCGACGTGTGCTATGTCATGATGGAGCTTGTAAAACTTCAGTTTGTTAAACGTCTCCTGGAGCCTCACAATCCATCACGTTCGACCACGTCATCGAAGCAAAACAGCGAACGAAATGGATTGCTGAAATCCGTTGCCTATTCGAGTCGATTCAGCTTTGATACGTTAAAGGGTCCAAAGCTGGCCCTTTTTCTTATCGTCAAAATCGAACCATGAACGAGAACGCAAAAGAAAAACACTTAGATGAAACACTCAAAACCGGGTTTCCAAAAAAGTTGTTGATCTGGACGATTGGCTTAGCCTTGGGTCTGATACTCCTGCATTGGCAATCGTTTAACTTGAACGACGCGTTTAATATGAACCCAGCCGTACCTTGGCTGGTCTCTTTGCTATTTATCCCCGTCACGATTTTGATGTGGGGACTCTGGACGTTTTTTTGGGCAAAGCTTCGATTGGTTGGCTTGTTTATTCTGATGACCCCGATCGTATTTTTCACTCTATACGCGCCGAACTTTCTGGGTGACGCGAATTTCATTGGCTTTAAACCGCGGTTCTGGACGCGCGACGCCAACTTCGCCGAAGTGACCTCCGAAGCCGCTAACGTTGACGTGGCAACGACCACTCCGTTTGACTTTCCACAATTTCTCGGTGCCAATCGCGACGCACAAGTCGACTCGGTGAAGCTTAAGCCTTGGGCGGGCGAAAACGGAACTTTACCAGAACAGCTTTGGAAGATTGATATCGGTGAAGGGTGGTCTGGGTTCGCCGTCGTCAACGGTTTTGCGATCACGCAAGAACAACGTGGTGCGGAGGAACTGGTTACCTGTTACGACATCCAAACGGGCGAGTTGAAGTGGGCCAATCGCGCGGCCCGTCGCCACGAAGACATTATGGGAATGGGCAAAGTCGGCCCGCGTGCGACGCCAACCATCCACCAAGGACGAGTCTATGCCACCAGCGCAACGGGCGTTCTCGATTGCCTCGACGGAGCAACCGGTGAAAACATCTGGACCGTCGATGTGCCAAACCTGGTTGGAATCAAACAAAAACCGAACACCAACAGCTTGGGCTTAGAATACACCCAGGAAGATTCCACAATGACGTGGGGCCGAAGTGGTTCGCCACTAATTGTTGATGATATGGTTGTCGTAATTGCAGGCGGACCGGCACCCGTAGAAACAGAAACGCCACCGACCACCGCCACCTTAATCGCGTTTGATAAAAATACGGGCGAGGAAAGATGGCGTGGGGGAAAACGGATGGTTGGATATGGTTCACCATCATTGGCAACGATCGCTGGCACTCGGCAGATCGTATTAACCGCTGAACAACACGCTGTTGGGCACGACGTCGAAACGGGAAAAGAGCTTTGGAATTTTGAAAGGCCTGGCCAGACCAGCGGAGCGGCTAATTGCTCGCAGGTGACTGTAGTCTCAGACAACCAACTAATGTTGACCAAAGGCTACGGAGCAGGTGGCGAACTGGTTAAAGTTGAAAAAGACGACGACGGATCGTTTTCGGTGACTTCGATCAAGAAAAGCCCACGCGTTCTTAAGACAAAACTCACCAACCCAGTGATCTACCAAGGCCATGCCTATTCGCTGTCGGACGGTTTTTTAGAATGTGCGGAAGTTGAAACTCTGCGGCGAAAATGGAAACAACGTGGCCGTTTCGGTAACGGGCAGCTCTTACTCGTGGGAGACAAACTGCTCGTTCACTGTGAAGTCGGCGGTTTGTATTTGGTCGAAGCAGACCCAACGGAATTCAAAGAAGTAGGAACGATCGATACCATTGAAGGCATTTGTTGGAACACGATTGCGCTTTACAACGACCTCCTTTTAGTTCGGAGTGAACTCGAAGCCGCATGTTACCGATTGCCGACGGAGTCTCAATGAGTCCCGAATCGAAACCGTTAGCGGGCAACACTGCCGTCGTCACTGGATCGTCAACCGGAATCGGACGGGCAATCGCGCTCGAACTGGCAACGCAAGGCGCCAACGTCGTTGTGCACGGGCGATCCAATTCTGAGAAGATCCAGTCGCTGCAAAAAGAAATCCAATCAAAGGGCGTTAAATCTTTCGCGTTGTTTGCAGACTTCTCCAACGAGGTTAATTGGGACGAATTGATTTCGGATGCTTGGAACCTCACCGGCCAAGTCAATTTCTGGATCAACAACGCGGGCGGAGACGTGCTGACAACCGAGTGGCGCGACAAACCGATCGAATTGAAATTGGAATATCTTTGGAAAGTCGATGTCGTTTCGAGTTTGATGTTGTCTCGCAGGGCAGGGGAGCGGATGAAGCAGTCGCAAGTCG
Organism: uncultured Pirellulaceae bacterium; assembly: GCA_964448575.1. Classification (GTDB taxonomy): domain Bacteria; phylum Planctomycetota; class Planctomycetia; order Pirellulales; family Pirellulaceae; genus Mariniblastus. Next base: position 131,891 of record CAYUWY010000020.1, on the reverse strand, counting down.
CAGCTGCTGAAACTTCTAACGATCCAGCTACCTCAAACACTCCCGTAATATTAAACATCGGCTGGGATCAAGCTTGGCAAGGGATGGCAGGAGACAGTGGCGAACTATTTGCCACGACCAAAGGCGCGATCATGTCGATGACCAAGAGCCTTGCTCAGTCTTTGTCACCAAACGTAAGAGTCAACTGTCTTGCACCTGGATGGATAAAAACCCAATGGGGCGAGCAAGCCTCTGACTATTGGGACCAACGAGCCGCCAAAGAATCATTGATGAACCGCTGGGGCACGCCTCAAGACATCGCCAAAGCCGCCGCATTTCTTTGCACCGAAGGAGCCAGCTTCATTTCTGGCCAAATCATTCCGCTCAATGGCGGATTTAGGTACGGCGACCAAGCAAACTAATTTTCAAAAAACTGATCTGAAAAAACTCGACTGAACAACTAACCGGAAATCCTGCCACTTACTTTTCATGAACCAATCAAATCAAAAACTCGGCGACCTCGATTGCACGATCATCAAAGACGAAAACTGCTCGTCGCCCAAATCCGTTGTAATTCTTTCGCACGGTTACGGCGCGTCTGGCTCCGACCTCGTTTCATTGGGCGAGCAATTCATCAACCTCGGAGCACCGTACAACGAAATCGTTTACGTGTTTCCGGCAGCACCAACCGTCATCGAACCGTTGTTTGACCAACGGCAGTGGTGGCACATCGACATGGAACGACTGCAAAACATGATCATGATGGGCGAGACGCGTGAGATGCGGAACGACTCGCCGGATGAACTACCCAGTTGTCGTGTGAGCCTGACCAAAGTGATTGATCATTGCCGCGTCGACTACGATTTACCGGCGCACAAGATCATTATCGGTGGCTTTTCTCAGGGTTCAATGCTCAGCACTGACGTGGCTTTGCACTATCCTGATCGGTTGGGCGGGCTGATCGTTTGGTCGGGAGCGCTGATTAACGCGTCGGTTTGGGAGCAAAAATCAAAAGAGAAACCGGCCGAGCATCGGCTCAACGTCGTGCAGTCTCACGGTCGTATTGACCCAATCGTTCCAATGGGTGCCGGTGAAGATTTGCGAGATACGCTAACGGAGCATGGGCACAAGGTCCAATTCGTCGAGTTCAATGGCCAACATGGCGTTCCGATGGAAGCCATCACTGCGGCGGCTCAATTGATTAAAGAAGTCGCATCGAATGACGAAAATTGATCGTCGGTCATCGACAGCAAAGTGAAATTTTTCTCACGCGATTCTTTCCGCAGCTCAATTTTTCCTTCGCGTGCCAGCCGCATCACAACCTGGATAATACTCTGTCGGGCCAAGTCTTCAACGCTCGAACCTACGTGGCCAATTTCGGAGATCTCATGTGCCAGAAATTCCGCAGGCCGGTCGCTCATGCAATCAAGAATTTTCGACTGTAGTTCGGCGGGCGCATTTTTCAATGCTGGAGCCCAAGCCGAGGTGTCAACATTTTTCAAAATCGTTTTAATGGTCTCACTGTCCATCGAGAGCAGGCGGTCGATCTTAAAGACCGAACGCTGAAGTTTGGCCGCCAACTCTGGCTCGTCCTGGCTAAAATGAGTCAGTAGTGACTCGCGAGTTTCTTCATCGGAACAACTAAGCAGACTCGAAGCGACTTTAAGTCCAGCTGCCTGAGATTGCCGCGCGTTCAACAACTTTTTCAAGCCTAGTTTTAGCGCGAAACTCAGTTCGACAACTTCTTCCTCACTAATTTCGTCGATCTCGCAAAGCCGTTTGAGCACGGAAACACGTTGAGATTCTTCAAGTGACTTCATGGCCTCGGAAGCGAATTCAGGCGGCAATGTCGAAAGCACGATTGCGATATTGCGTGGGTGCTCTTCAGTCAACAGGTGATTCCGAATCGCAGGAATCGTCTCGACCAAGAAGGCGAACGGCCCCTGTTCTTCGTTGGTATGGCCCGCCAAAAATCCTTTCTGGGGATCACTTAACGCCAGAGCAAGCTGACGTTTCGCCTCCGCATACTTTTTCCCTTCGCCAGTATCAATAGGCAACGCCCAACGTTCCGCTTCACTCGAAAGTCTATCAAGGGCGGCCGATATTTCGTCTGCCGTTAATTTATCGAGACGCGTCACAGCGTCCAGCACCTTCTTGAGAGCATCCGGCTTCAAGCGTAACAGCAACTTCGCAGCCTGCTGTTTGGGCAAACTTGACACCACAATGGCGGCTTGCATTAGGCTACTGGTTGTCATTGAATTCTCTTTGCTCTGACTGCGATGTCGAAAAGATTTTCATGGCCAAAGAATCACTTCTTCGAAAGGTCTTTCAAAACGCTTCTTCCAAACGCCTTAAAATCCACCTGGCGATCCAAACGTCCGAGCACGGGCTGGCGGAGCAACTGGATCGGCACTTGGCTCTGGTTGCTTCATTTCCGGCTGAGCGGGCATCTGGGATTGAGGTTGGGGTTGAGGCGCGCCGTTTGCGTTGGGCTGGGCGGACGGTTGAGTCCAAGCCGAATGAGCTGAATTCATCCGTGCAATTTCCGCCTTTCGTTCTTCCTGAAGTCTTTCATAACGCTCACGGGCACTGGCACTTGCCATCCGGCGAGCCATGCTTTGGGGAAGGTTGATTTGCGAGGTTTTGATCTTCTTAGTGTTCGTTCCGTCTGAACTTGCCTGCTCAAATGAAGCTTGAGACACATTGCTTTTTGATGAATCACGGTTCGTTCCGCTGTTCATTGAAGCCCGTTTGGCAGAACGCTTGGGTTGATAACTGGCGTGACTTACGACTGCCGAGCTATGCCCCAGAACCTTGTAAGGTTGATCGGGATCGGATTCGGCTGACTGCATACTCGAAGTCTTACCTGGCAAAATAACGATCGACTGACCAGACTCAAGCAGTCTTCCGTCTGTCGTTTTGAAATATGGAATCAGAGTAATCGACTTTCGATAACCGCCCATTTTCTCCCAAGGAATCCAGACACTGTACGATGCGCCCAGCCCGGTATCACTAAAGTGCGACTGAAACTCGGATTCACGGAACACAAACTTCTTGTCCGCGCCCTCACCGGCTTTGCTTTCGCTGTCGTCAGAATCTTCGTAACCATAGACGACCAATTCACCTTCGGCTTGCACTGAGTTGTTATCACGATCATAGAAAAAGAATCGTCCACCAAATCCGACAACCGTTCTCTCACCTGGTTTTTCGTAGACCGAATCTTTCCAGATTGCAGCCATGGTGACAGGTTTGGCTTCTTTGTCGGTGGCTTCCTTTTTCTTTTCTTCCGTTAAACGAGCCAACGGATTCCATGCAGAGTCTTTTTCGCTCAAGCGCATTGAATTCCGAACCCCGCCAGCACAGCCAGCAAAACCAACAATCAGCAGCAAACTCATCAAGGGAAATAGTTTTGTCTTCATCGGATCTTCCTGATCTCAAATAGTTAAATGCAACTTACAGGAGGGCAATTTCTAAGGTAGGAGACTTTCACAGAAACAGGCTGGGCATTCAGTGAACGCCCAACCATATTCCCTTAACTTCTAGCGACGTCGTTGGTCCGAATCGAAATTCGCTTGTTGCACCGGATTTGAACGCTGGCCCTGGGAACGCTGTGCTCCTTCGAATCCAGGTTGAGGTGCTTCTATTCGGCCGTTGATGATCTGTGGATTCGCACCAATTGGATCGGCATCCGGGTAGATCGTTTCGACAGCTGAACCGTTGCCTTGGAATCCGTCGTAATCGGTGTTGCCGTAAACTTCAGCAACATCGCAGCGGCACCAGTGCATTCGGTCCATTTCGTCCTGGTTCTGCAGGTTGATATCGGATTCATCGTTGACCAAGTAAGGAGTCAATACGATCAACAGCTCGGTTCGTCGTGCAGCATCAGACTCGAATTTGAAGAGCGGTCCGATGAAAGGCAGATCAGAAAGGATCGGTGCACCACGTTCTGTATGAGTCTTTTCTTCCTGAATCAAACCGGAGAACACAACCGTTTGTCCGGAACGAGCCATCAACGTTGTGTTGGCTTCGGTTTCAAGAATCTGAGGAGATAGGATCGGAGTTCCATCTTCGCCAAAACCGACAGCGATCGCCGTTTCACTCGGACCAACCGAAGATTTCTTTGCGTTGACAGCCATCACGATCATCCCATCAGGACTGACACGTGGAGTGACTTCAAGAAGAACACCCACAGGCACGTCGGTGACTTGCTGAGTGATTCCAAAGTTGGTACTCGTACTTCCAGTAACACGTGGAACAATTGAGCCAATTGAAACGCTACCTTGCAAGTTTTCCATCGTCATGATGTGCGGCTTACTCAATACCCGGACACAACTTCGATCTTGCAATGCACGCATCAGGACACTGATGGATTCGTTTCCGGCTGAGAGAACCAAACCACCGTAGCCAAGATCCGAGTTAATTCGGCCTGTTCCAAGTGCTGACAGTGCTTGGCCGGCAAGCGTTCCTGGGAACACGCCGTTCGCATTTGGGATCGCTGCTGGATTATTGAAAGGGAATCCGATTCCGGTCAATCCCCCATCACCAGCGATCGAAGTTCCGCGGTCAAACAAGAGTGAATCTTGAACGCCAATCTCGACACCGAATTCCTCCAATGTGTTCAAATCAATTTCCGCAATGAGAACTTTGACTTTCACCATCGGGGGACGACGATCAAGGGCACGAATAACTTCTTCAATCTCGGCACGGTATTCTGGCAATGCATCGACGATCAGACTGTTACTATTGATCTCCGCAACCACAATCACATTTTGGTTTACCTGATTGATCGAACCCTGTTCTCGCGGGTCATCATTGACCCTTTGGTTCCGCGGCACGAGGTATTCATTGACTGCCTCAGCGACATCAAGAGCAGGTGCGTTGCTGAGACGGTAGACCATCACTTCACGTCGGTTTGAAAGCTGACCGTCAAGTCGGTTCAAGAGGTCTTCGACAACGATCAAGTCACCGGCAGGGCCCGACGCGATAATCGTGTTTGTACGTGCGTCGAGCGTGAATCGTAGATTGACCAACGCTTGACTTTCGCCAGAACTTGCACTTTGAAGAGGCAACTGAGCAAGTCCACCCTGTTGTTGCTGACCACCGGTTTGAGTATCTGCACCAAACAGAGCCTGAAGCATGTTGAGCAATTGTGCCGCGTCGCCGTTGACGATTTCAAAGACTTTGAGTTGCGTCTCAGCGTCAGGAATACGATCAAGCTGATTGATCAACTCCAAAACCAGGTCAAGACTTTCTTCTGGTCCGCTAACAATCAATGAGTTGCTGTTCGTATCTGGTACGACGCGAACTTCGAACAAGACACCACTTTCAATATTGGTCGCACGACCATCTTCGTCGATTCTTGTGATCGACAATGCCTGTGCTCCAATTGTAGATTGACCGGGATCAGTCCCACCTTGCAATTGAAATGGCTGAGGCTGAACCCCGCCAGGAGTTACTACTCCAGTTAATCCTGCGTTGGTTTGCTGACCATTAATCGCATCTTGAATAACTTGGGCTAATTCCGATGCAACCGTGTTACGAAGTTTTACAACTTTGACCTTATTGGTATGGTCGGAGCTGCTAACATCAATTTTTTCAAGTAGTGCTTCGGCCTGAGCGATAAACTGGCCGGATCCTTTGATCGTCACCGAGTTGGTTCGGAAGTCAGCAATAACAGTTGTTGGAGCGCTAGGCAGATTATTATCGCCTTGGCCAAGATTTGCTTGGCCAAAATACGTATCCAGACGAGCCTTCGCATCAGCCGCAGAGATGTACTTTAGGCGAATCGTTTTGAATCCCTCAGCTGTCGATGAATCAGCAATCACGTCCATTTGTGAAACGATCTTTCTTACCGCTTCGATAGACTTAGGCTGCCCTACGACCATCAACATGTTCGGACTCTGAATCGGTTGGATCGTCGCGCTTCCGCTGGATGCAAAATTGCTGTCGTAGATTGTCTGAACTTGCTCGGCAATTGCTTCACTCTGCAAGTTTGTCAACGGAATTCTGTCGACGACAGGTTGCTTGTTTTTGGAATCCTTGTTGATCTTGTTAATAATACCGCGGACGATCACAAGGTCAGCAGGATCACCGATCAAGGTGATTGCTCCTGTTTCTGGATCTTCATAAATCTGTACCGTGTTCTTGATCCCCTTTGTGCCGGCGGGAATCTGATCGCCTTGGGCAACTGTACCCGGAATAAAAGTGTCTGCCGGAAGGGTCGTGGAATCTTGGTCCTGGTTAAGCCCCATCAAAAAGGTAGCCTGTCGAATTGTGGACATCGCAGCATTGCCCGTATCAATTACAACCGTTTCCACTACTGAACCATCGACACGTCGCTGTGGCAAAGTATCCATGTGCGACATCAGGCGGTGCCAGTTGTCACGAAGCTGTTCATCGCCTTCGTAGCTAACCGTTTTCGTCTGACGATCAATCAACATCGCCATTCGCTCGTTCACTCGTGTCGGGATTTGGACACGAACAAAACGGCCGTCTGGTGATGAAGCTGTTTTCAATCGTGCTCCCCAAGTACTAAGCACCATCGATTCAAATGATGAGACGGTAAGGTTTTCGAGCTTGTGAATGCCCGACATTCCGCCAGTTCCGCCATAGTTGACGGGCATTGTAGAGCTCGTTGCAGGACGTGCCGCAGGCTGAGTACGTGGCGTCATCTGCATACGTGGCATCGGCTGTTGTTGAGCCGTTTGCGTTTGTGGCTTGTAAGCACCGTATGCGGTTTTGGGAGCGGCGTAAGCTGGTTGAGTCACGTCTGGCTGAACGGACGGTTGCTGGAATGCGGCCGGACGTTGAACAGGACGCTGCTTTGTAATCTGGGTCGCAGGGAGACGACGGTTTTGCCGCGAGCTTGACTGGGTCGGCTCCTGCCAGCTGGCCAACGAAGCAGCGTATTGGCTGAGGGTACGCTTTTCTTGTTGCTGGGCAACTGATGCTTGGGTGACAACAGGTGCCGAGGCAACGGGTGCTGGGGTAACAGGAATTTGGCTGGCTTGAGTTGGCGGCGGAGTCCAAACTGGCTTTGGAATTACCATTCGGGCCTTTGGAGTTTGGTTTGTCCAATTGCCAACCTGCTTGATCCCTCCCAAAATTTCATTCGCCGAAGGGCCTGCCTCGATTTTGGGCATCGGCGTTGGATTTCGAAGCGGTTCAACCGAAAGTTGGCCCAGCGAATCAGTGATCTTGCTGAGCCCATCTTCTTTCACTTTGACTGGTGGAGCAGAATACTCAACGGCGTCTTCAGAAAACAGACGCTCGAGTCGCGTATTCTGTCTGGATGATTGGTTATCATTTTCATCTGCGGAAGTAACACCAGCGATCAAACAACCGGCCGCAAATGCGCTTAAACAAGCGAGCGGTTGCCGAAGTTGATTTGCCGTTTTGAGAAAAAAGTTCGCCATTGCTTAAAGTCCTATTAAGGGTCATCAAGTGTTGATCTTCGACGGACTCAGAAAAAAGAAAAAGTGAAATGCGGTTCCGCAAAGCCGTAGCGTTACGTAAATACGCAACACAACAACCACCGCACTGGCAGCAATAAATGCCATTCACTCGTTTGCAGACAACTCGACGCCTTGTGCTTTGTTTAGAGCACCGCTTCGTTGCCAAAGTCAGATTTCTGGGTCTTTCAAGTCGAAAGATATCCGTATCAGCGTTCGGGATTACCGACATCGGACATCCCTATTCATCGGCAACTGCTAGTCAGTCGTTAGAACAAAACCAATGATTAATGGCGGAAAAATACGAATCCTTTAACACTTTTTGGGAATCTGGATAAGCATCCGCGACTCTGCCGTTTAGGGTTTAGGCCGGTCAAAAGTCAGAGTTTTGCCAACCGGTAAAGTCTTACATTTCGAGCGTTTACCTTTGCCCAACAATTGCGGCTAACCCTCGACTGCTTTGAGGCCCGAGACGACCGAATTCGGCTGAGCCGTTTTGGCGCTAGCTTCGGCTCCCAACCACCGAACCGCATACTACAGGAGCTAAAATGCCGCCCAAACGGATCAAAGAAAGACCACGCTTCCCGAGCTCAATCAACATGGCGACCGAACGCGCATTGAGCCGTTTTGGCGATAGCCACGGTTCCGAGAGCCCCCACGCATAACAACGCGTTCAGCGCCAAATGGCATTACTTTAGATTTTTGCCAGCGGAAATAGTAACCAGCACTGGTGCTTCCTGACTTACCCGTCGGGTTTCCATTTTCTTGCGATGAAATTCAGCTTGGTTAGCAATTCAACCAGGCAAGATAGTCAAACCTTGACACTCACCAGCCTCGACTCTACCTTTTAATCGTGAATGCAAAGGGAGAAGCAATTTTGCTTGCGAGATTCGGCTTACATCCCCTCAAGTTCGCCCTTTGAATATTCGGCCTTATGCAATTCTCAAGTGGCATTTTCAGCAACAATTACAAAATCATATCCGAGGTTTCCCAATGAGTTACGCACCACCAACCAAGCCAAGACGTGGCGGCGGAGGAATGATTTTTTTTGTCATCCTGGCAGTTGTAGGCTACATGATTCTCTCTAACCGAGGACGGCCGGCCGCTATTCCTGCTGGCGGCGATGATATGGCAGGAAGCCGTCAAGTTGAACGTGAATTGCCCACAGACAGGTACGGTTCACAAAAAGAAAGAGACCTACTAGGTGGTGGCGATTTCCAACCTGCAGCCGGCGCGAAAAAGATGCCTACAACGGGCGGTTCGGCAAAATCGAATGACTGGGATATGAAGGGCTTCGATGGCCAAAAAAAGCCCGCACAAAATGTCGGAAACAACAAAGGTGGCGGCGACTGGGCAATGGATGACGTTGACGTCGAGAAGAAGAAAGAAAACCAGTTTCAGTTTTCAAACCCAGCCACCAAGAATAAACCTCAAGCCGGCGGTGATTGGTCAATCGATGACGCCGGTGGAAAACAAACACCCAAAAACAACAAAACCCAAAACGGCGACTGGGCATTAGAAGACGCCGATCCAAATAAGAAAAAATAGTTGGGTAGGATTCAAGACTTTTTCATAGGACCGAAATTGTATTCAGGATTTTTGACAAGACTAGATTTTTGATAGGATTACGCCAAAGGCGTTATACTCCAAAGCCCAGTGTCGCGAAGCGCACGCTGGGTTTTCGCGTTTCCCGCACAATCCGAACCCCAATCGGGGTTCTACATACATAACGATTTGTTGAACCCCGTTCGGGGTTCGATCCAAGTGCCAACTCAATACCCAGTGTGCGCTTCGCGACACTGGGCTTTGGAGTAAAACCCCTTTGGGGTACGTCCTTGGGATTCTTGGTTATCTAGGGGATCGCTCCTCTTTGGATTCTTGGCTATCTAGGGTAGTAATTCAGGATCAAAAATTGCTTTTCAATTTTGTAAAAAAAGCCCCGTCTCTTGGGAGAGTCGGGGCTTGCTTGTATTATCAAATGTTGATCGCGAGTCGAACGTTAATCGTCTTCGAGTTCGATGTCGCCTACGTTGGCGTGTTCCGGTGCACCCGGGCCGATCCGGAGTGCTCCCTCAACAGTCAGTGGTTTGTAACCGCGAGCGGCCACAACCAAACTGTAGGCTTGGCCTTTGGGTAATTGCTCTGGCAGTTTGAAACTTCCATCACGATCGGATTCGGTCGAAGATTGAACGTCTTCTTCGCGCCGCGATTGCAAGAACTTTCGCATTGAAACACGTGGTTTAAGCACGATCACCAACCCACCGCCAATGCCACGTCCGGTTCGTGAATCGACCAACCGTCCGGAAACTTCGCTGTCCGATTCGTCGACCCGATTGCCTACCGCCATTTTGCCTTCGAGCTTCACTTCGCCTTTCATCCCAAGCACCAACAAGTACTCGCCGTTGGGGACGCCGCGCCGATTGCTGATCTTAACCGTCTTACGGCCGGATTCGCCATCGTCCCAAGCCTCATTTTGCTCGATGATGATTTTCCCGTCGCTCATCCAGACAGCACTCCACGCCTCGCCATTTCGCATGTTGTCGTAATCAAACGACGCATAAACTTCGTCCACGCCGCTTGGAATAACGTGGGTGGGATGGATCGGTCGGCCATCGCGAGTGACCTGAGTCGAAAACAACAAATTTGAAAACGTTGGTTTCTCGCGGAAACTTTCAAAATCAAAACCGCGAATCGGAGAGGCCTTGTGCTCCTCAACGTCGTCATGGCTGGAACGGTCGCGAGCGATTCGCATGCCGGCTTTTTCCAAAAGTGGAATGGCCAAATTTACCGGTCGCAGCCCGTTGATAAATCCACCAATCGCCATCGGAGTATCGCGTTGATCGACTCGGCCATCTTTGTTCGTATCCAATACCGGGCGAGCATCAACAGGGGTGACGCCGGCACCGGCAGAAGCCTGAGTCGGAACACCGATCAGTTGGCCCGATTTATTAACTGACGTTCCACCACTGTTACCGCCTGCGATGGTGGCGTCGGTCTTGATCCAGGCGCGGGCGGCGCGTACACCGTCTTCGCTTGAGAACCCAGCGACATTGCCCGCAGTAAATGTTACGGTCTCACCACCGATCCCGGGATAGCCAAAAATTGAGATCTTGTCGCCCAGTTCCAACTCATCCGAATCTCCAATCGAAACCGACGGCAGACTCAAACGTTTAACCGGTCGACCTTTGACATCGTGAGTGATTCGCATGACTGCCAGATCAAGGTCCGAATTGTATGCAACCACTTCTGCAAAATAGCTGAGTGCTGGTGGACGATCCGAAGACTCTGTGATCGAAATGCCCAAACGGTCTGCTGGCGGAGAAGACATGCCCATCGCTCTTGGCTTGGCAACATGGCAGTTTGTCAAAATGATTCCTTGTGGGTGCACGATCGTGCCTGATCCAGTCCAAGCCGAAGTCATACCCCCCATGAAGCCTTCGCGCAGAGCGACAATTTGCACAACAGAATGCATTACATCGCCAACACCTCCAGCACCCGGTGGTGGCAACGCTTCAAGCTCTGGCAATCTGACTCTTCTTTCGCTTCGCTCGGCGGGGCGCGATGATTCGCGTCGACGTGCCGATTCCGGAGGAGCCAAAATCGCTTCAAAGATATCAAGTAAACCGCCCATTCGTTTTCTCACTTCAAAATGTTTGTTAAATTCGCCTGTATCTAAGTTAACGTTGGACCAGACTCTCAGTCCAAGGTTAACGTCTTTGAGGGCAAAAAACAAACAGCAGGAGAAGCTCCCAAACAATCGTGTTGATCTGGTTACTTTGCTAATTCCAAATTGTGAATAAATTCTCAGCGTGAGAGCATGAAGGCTGTAGCGGGCGAAGGTTTGCCATTGACGAACAACCTAGGCAGCAGCGGCGCAATTTGGCGAGAGAATTGGCCCGAGTGTTTGTATGCTACATGGCCAATACAAAAACTCCTGACGATTTTGGCCACGACAGGCAAGCCGCTTATTTAGAAGGTAGCGGAAGTAAGTGGTCAAGAAAACTCTTGATGAGTTCTGCTACGTATTATGCATGTCGCGACGGCGGCGGTTAAATTGGCTCGCCGCCTACTGGCTCGTTTACTCTTTCGCTTCCGAACCAGCTTCTTTTTCAAGTGACAAAGTTGACGCTTCGGCCTTGGCGTTCACGGCAGAATTGCCTTCCATGGAATCTTCGTCATCATTCTTAAGCGGTTTGTCAAAAGGCACGCGGTCGTTGAACTTGAGCCGTTTGCCGTCGACGTTGAACACAGCCGAACGTGGTCCAATCTTTTCGACAACCCAGTTTTTCTTGTCCAACTTAAACGAATCCCCAACAAATAATCTATATTTCTTATTGTTAGGACGAACCTTCACCCAGACCTGCCACCGGCCATCGGACAATTGATTAAGGCCCGTAATCCAAGTTTGCGGGGCATGATAAAATGGCGGCTTCACTTTTTTCTTATTATCCTTTTTTGCTACTTTTTCCGGGGGTTGCACAACGACGGTGAATTGTGTGATACTCTCTTTCTTTGGCAATCCGTTGTCGGTTACTTTTGCTTTGAATTTCAATCGACGCGGCTCCTTCTGAACAGGCACCAAAAGCTTTGCCCGACGAGACCCTTCTGACCACTTCAACTCAGCCCCTTCAACTGATGATTCCACCAACTCAATCTTCAGAACGTCTTCTTCGTCCGCATCTTTTGCTGAAAGATTGACCGATATCTTTTGCTTGGTCAGATATTTCGGCGCAAGTAGGGCATCGAGCACAGGTGGATTGTTGGCTTCTCCAAACACATCACGTTTCAGAATGAATGCCTGAAGTTTAAGCGCTTTCTCCGACGCCTCTTGAAATCGCTGCGTAAACTCGGGGTCATCAGCAGCGGTTTTCAGTGACAGGATTTCAATTTCAATTGCGAAAGACAGTTGACCGGTTCGGATTTTTTTTTCTCTACCAGCAACTTCGTTTTTGGGAGTGATCTTTAGTTTGTTAATTCGGTGCAACAACTCAGCTGAGTAAAATCTAGTCAAAAAATCGGTTAGCTGAGTCAATGTACACGTCGCCGTCAAATTAAACTTTTTCGACCGACCAATTAGCTTTCGGTCGAAAGTGAAATCAGAACCCGCTCTCGGCGTCACTGATTTGTAATCGATTTGAAGTTCCTTCAACAAAAAGTTTAACCAGCTTTGATATTCGTTGGCTGAAGTCTGAATATTCGGAGGCAAACTGAGCGTGTTGTAATACGCACGTCTTTTACTGGCGATCATCCCGTCCATCTCAATACTATCTTGCTCGTTATAGGAGTCTTCCAAAGCTTCAAGCTGGACGTTGTTTTCGTTGTATCGACCAATGAAGCTAAGAAAACCGGCAAAGACCAGTGCTATTGGAAGCAGCCAAGAGATTGCAAAAAGCAACTTTCGTTCTCGGGGTGTCATTTTCTCAAACATGATAAGTTTTCGTCAAAGGAGAGTTTCTATTTTCTAGTTTACCGTGTTACGTCCAGAACTATTGTGCGCTGTTCATTTTTCGCAACCTGTCATTGATGTCTCTTAAGATCTTGCCTTTCTCGCGAACCAAACTCAATCGAAAGTCGGCCGAAAAAGGGTATTCTTTGTCATCAGGATTTTTGACTGTACGTGGCGGTTCTACTTCAAAATGTTCCTTACAAAGGTCAATCACAAGGTCTTTATTTTGCTGCTCGCCAGCCATCCTAGTCTTGGCCAAGATCCGGGCAGTCGCACCTTTGGTTAATCCACCGTCAAATATGTCAACAATCACATCGTCAGCGGTAAGCGAATGTTCACTGAAATGATTAAGCTCTTCAAGCCAGTTGACATCTGAATACTTCCATTTGTCGATCACGCTGACTTCACCAAGAATCTGCGTAACTGGCTTGGAGCCCAACGTTTCGCCATTGTTCTGGGCTTCTAATACCCCGACCTTTTCTTCCCATTCCGCAATTCGCGTTTTCTGGTTTTGCAACACTAACCAGCCCGCCAACACAACCAACAACGAAGCAGCCAACGCCAAACCACCGTAGAGATACCACTTGCTATAGTCGGCTTTTTTAACGATCGGTTTACGGGGATTCACAAAGTCGATTGCATGTGGATTGCTTGAGCTCTGCTGTACCAATGAACCCAGCAACGCGGCGTAGCGAGCCTGGTGCTCCGGTGCCTTAACCCCCGATGCCAGTGGAGCAAGTTCCAGCGGCTGAATGAAATCGACTTCCAAATCCAACTGCCCGGAAAGATTCCCGGCTAGAATTTTGTTTTCATCTCCATACATCATCACGCCGGTAACTTTTCGGTCGCCCAGCATTTTTCGTGAAGAAGCAAGCGTTCGGCGGACTTCGGAAAGCAAATTCGTTGAGCGTTGGTTGGCATCGTACGATTCGGGAATTCGAACGGTTCGCGTGGCCAGCAAGTCCGTGCCACTCACGATCGTCATATCAGTCTGGTCACCGTTAGGGTCAACCAGCAAGCGACATTTTCCGTCAGCGAGTTTGGGACGAACCAAATCGATACAGGCGTAAGGGCGGAGAACAATGTGTTTGACTTTCAGGCCCGCAGCATCTGCGATCTTTCGCATCTGCGTGTCCAACTCAGGTGAAAGCCCGGCAGCCAAAACAGTTCGTGACGCAGTTGGATCGTCGGAAAGCGGAACGTAATCGAAAAGCCAGTTTTCGTTCAATGAAGCAAATTCACTGCGTGCGATAAACCGAACCATATCCGGCAATTCGTTATTCGGCGCGGGCGGAACGACGACTTCGCGCATCTCAACATTGGCGCGACTAACGACCAGGATTGCATCAGCTCGCGAAAGATTGTGTTTTGCCAAATCTGATTTAAGCTGCTCGCCGACTGCGACATCGTCGCCTTTCAGTTGAACAGAAAATAGATTCTGGACTTGGACGCGTTTACCAGCGACGCGCGAAGACGCGACAAAAATCTGATCGTCTTCGAATTGTAATGCGACAAATGCCATGGTTCACTCTCAAGGTTGTTACAGCGCGTTTTTATAATTGTTGCTGAATGATTTCAATCGTTTATGGGCTTACTCAGTATCAAGAGCCGTACCCAATGCCTCAACGGAGAAACTGCCACGCAAGTGACTCTTGTTCCTCCAGAATAGTACGCGTGGAATAGGAACTGTAGTATCTACTACAACTTCAGCACGCGAAGTGGCGGTTCCATCGGAAAAATACCCGACAATTTCGGCACGATAAACGTCACCACCAGTACAGACGTATTTCATCAATTCTTTCATCTGCTCCAAAGTGACGACGCCCTCGACCAGGAGCCACGTTTCAAACTTCCGGTTTTTGTCAACTCCATCAGGGTCCGACAGTTCTCGGTCGTTTTGAACTCGGGTAATGATCGTTTCAACTTGGTCTTCAGTGAGCCCCGGAATGGCTTCTAATACCCTCCGAGGAGCCTGCATAATGTTGATGCGTCCGGGAATGGTAATTCCATCGAAAGTGGTCAAGTTCGCCATCAGGTTCGGCATCGTGAACGGCATGTTTTCCAATTGAACGGGAGACGGTGCGTAGAAGTCCACATCGTCTTCCGGCGAAAGCAAAATGTAAGTGCCCACCAAATCCATCAAGGAATCAAATTTGCGCGCCGAAGTCAGGTTGTCAAAATCAGGGGCAAGCAAAGCCGCACTTTTTATCTCGATTACTTCCGAGTCAGGCATTTCAGAGGTAATGTCTTGCTCCTCAGCGGTACGAGCATAAATAATATAGTTCGCCCACTCGTCGTTGTACGAAGCTTTCAAGTCATCGTACAACTGCTCAAGATCATCACTATTTACATTGATTCGAATCAGGCCTTCGCCCGTCAGATTCGTTTCGGTGCTATACAACGTCAGGTAGTTGGCCCAGCCAAGAAACATGTCGGCATCGGCAATGGAAACGTCACCCGACGCGGCTTCTTCGGGGTCAAGAATTCCATTGCGATTGACATCCAAACCAAACAACAGCTGTGGCGTTACCCCACGGACCAACAACAGTTCGTCAAGACTATCCATCGGCCCGTTCTTCGCGTTATATGGCGGGTCCTCTCCGTTATAGAATGCGCTTTCAGTTCCGAATTCCTCTGGCTCATCGTCTGGATCAAGCCAATCCAAAATCGCGTCTGCAATTTCTTCAGTCATCCCGGGAAGCGCCATCAAAATTTCGCGGCCATTTCCATCAATCGCATTGTTGTAAGGCAGCACATTCAAATTGATTTTGGCGCTTTCATCAATCAACCCAAATCGAATTCCCTCCGGGTTGCCTTCGTCGTCCAAGCTCGAAGTGGCAATGGAAAAGTATCCAATCAAATTAGGATTGGATGTATCGAGCGCGACGGGAATCGCCTGAAAAAGATCCTTGTTGTCCCAACGACCACCTTTTGCGCGAATCGTGGCTTCACTGTTACTCAAATACAGACGCGCAAATGCCAATCCTGACTCAACCAGATATCTTGATTGAATTTGCTTCGTCTCAAGCCGGGCGACTTCTTCTTCGGTCTGCATCAACGCGGTAAACGTATAGGCCGACAAAGACAAAATCACGATCGTCACCAACACAATAAGCAGCAACGAACCTTTACGATTCGCACGATGCCTTCGTTTGATTGAATTCTGATTTTTGTAATTTCGATTCATGTTCAAACCGTTGTCAGTTGGAAAACTGAAGCTGATACAAAACAAACCTTTTACCGACTGCCTGAACCAGATGATCCCGCACTGGTGGTGGTTGTGGATCCAGAACTCTGTGTTCCTGACCCAGAACTCTGTGTTCCCGATCCGGAGCCAGAGCTACCTGACGCACTACTTGGTTGGTCAGCGATTGGAAGATTGACTACCTGAACAAACGTTTCGGCGGATTCCTGAGACGCTGCATTCAAACTATATGACTGAGTTGTTTCAACTCCGCGTTCGGTATCGATGACGATGGTCACTTCGATAGACGCTGGAAATCCGCCTTCTTCTTCCGAATCCCAGTCGTCCTGCCAATCATCACCATTAAAATATCGAAACGAAACCTGAGCGATTTCGTTGGCAATCAATTTGCAAAACTTATCTGGGCCAGAGGCAAAGCCTGTGTCTCCCATATGAGTCGCGACGGCCCTATCAATTTCGCGGCGATACAAACCGCCGGTTGCTCGGGCTTGGGCAAGCTCAAGATCCCCTTCTATTCCGCCATCCTGAGGCGAGAAAAAATAGCCTAGAGATTTCACATCCGATGGGGTCTGCACACGGGATTCATCCGTTGCAATAAATGGATTGTATTGATCCAAACGTGGCAAACGGCTGATATCGATCATGACGGCCGATGTACTACCGATCAGCGTCGGACGAAAATCAACTTCGTCTTCGACAATAATTCCTGAATCGGGCACCTCTTCTTCTTCACTTTCATCCCCCCCGCCAGCCAACTGGCTAGTCTGTTCGGCAATTCTGGCCTCTAAACCAGAGTAATCAGTGGCCTTGTATTGAATACCTGAACGCAAATCGTTTCTGATCATCGACATCACGCTTCGCGCAATTTGCTTACGCTCGATCATCGCTTGCTGCTTGGTCAGAGCAATCAGGTAAGTCTGAATGGCCATACCGATCGCCACCACAACGGCCACAGAAAGCCCAAGCGCCAACAGCAGTTCAAGCAAAGTGTAGCCTGAACGGTCAGTTGTACTTTTTCGATTTCGTCTTGTTCTAAACTCCATCATTCTTCGTCCTCTTCCGGTTCATAGTCTGGATCAGGTATGAATCGTACAATAGAAATGCCGTTGGTAAGAATATTTGATTCCTGGTCTCGTCGTACAAACACTGTTACGAGAAACAAACCAGGCTGATTTGAACTTTCAACTGTTACCGAGTAAATCCATCCCGGTGAATTATCAATTGGGGTATCGCCGGACGACTCAAGCTCCAACACGCCTGAGGCTAACTCCGCCATTTTTGAGTCCGCCAAGATATTGGCTTCATTCCGCACACGAACATGATTGGCGCTTCGATATCCCAGATTATAGAGCTTGCCAATGACGACCATTGCCCCACCCAGAATTGCGATCGACAAAATCACCTCTAAAAGTGAAAGTCCACGACGAGCACGCGCCCGACGCATCTTCCGAACCAATCCTGATTTGCGTTCACTATTCATCTGACTGAAGGAGTCCCTTCCAAACGAACCGTGCGAGCAATTCCGGTCAGCCCACGAAGTTGAATTTCACAGAAGTTACCTTTTTCATTCCGCAACAACACCCGCGCGTCTTGCGAAGTGCCATCGGGATAAAACAGGATCGTTTGAGTTCCGCCTTGCGAGGCGCCATCATTTTCACTGATCGTTTCCAATGAGCGGGCATCGCTTGAAACAACGCCACTGGCAAATCGGATACCTCTTGGCAACAAGTCATCTTCAAAATCCGAATGCAGCCTTTGATCCGCCAAATTTTCGCGCCTCTGAGCTTTCGCCGCTTGCTCTCTGAACTGAGAAAACGGCCCGACGTCGAACCACGAACCATCTGGGTTAAAGAACACGGCGTACTCTTCGCCATTTTTGATCGCTCGAACACGCGCCTGCCCCATAGCCACACGAACTCGGTCAGCACCTTTTTGAAGTGCTTGAAGCGAAAACGTTCGTTGGATCGCTGGAACCATGATTGCCGTTACCACAACCAAGATCGCCATCACGAGCAGGATTTCGATCAAAGTTAAACCAGAGCGTTTAAATCGCACCGGCTTGCGGGCAAGATTTACGTCATCATGATTCGCACAAGCACTTGAACGGAAATTCATTCTCGAGCGGAAATTCATTCTCGAGCCAAGGCGTACAGGCAGACAGTTAAGCATTCTTTCGATTACCAATCTACCCACCATGCTCACCCCTACTGTCAATCGCCAACTGCAACGCAGCTGACTTTTTGCCAATAAGAAAAAGCCTCCACGCACATGTTGCACAAATGGAGGCTGATTCAAACGCAAAAACTTAACGCTGTTGCTGTGCGGCCGGATCAGGAACATCGTCTTCAGTTCCAGCTCGCCCGTCAGGTCCAGAAGACGTAATCATAACCCGCTCGTTTGCATCGTCGGGAGTGTACTTGTAAGGACGCTGCCAAGGATCGCCGCTGACAGGCTCCGAAACATATGGGCCGCCCCATTGAACCTTGCTCAAGCCGCTTGGATTTGCATAAAGATCATCCAACTTGGCTGGAAACGAACCGACATTGAGCTTGTACATTTTGCAAGCCTTGCTCAATGTCTGGATCTCCAAGAACGCTGTTCTTTGAAGCGACGTACTCTTGATACTCAAGATCGCAAAGGTTGAAAGCGATGCCAGGACGACGAGAATCGCCATCACGAGCAATAGTTCAAGCAACGTAAAACCTGAGTTTTTTTGCCTTCGAGGACTGTTTGAATGACGCATTGTAATTCTCCTGCAACAAATATTTTTGTTTAACTTAAATTTCAAAAAGTAGTTTAAAAGTGGTGACTAGTTCATCACGTTGCCCATTTTCATGATTGGCAACAACAGCGCGACCACCACGACCATGATGATTGCCGCCATCACCAACAACATTAACGGCTCGATTAATTTCACCATCAAATCCAATCGTCGAACCGTTTGCTTTTCCAAGCCATCGGAAATATTGATCAACACTTCGTCAAGTGTATTGGACTCTTCGGCGACGCTAATCATTTCGGTAACGTTGCGTGGAAAGTGACCTGATTTTGCCAACGGCGAAGACAATGTTTCACCGGATGTAATATTCTCTGAGGCCGTCGCAATGGCTTCGGACAATACTTTGTTACCCGATGCATCACGGCTGATATCAAGTGCCTTTAAAATTGGGACACCGTTCTTCAACAGCGTTCCTAACACTCGACAAAAACGTCCGACTGCAAGATTGAGAAAGATAGGCCCCAACAAAGGAGTCTTGATCTTTGCCGCATCTGCAAAACGTTTTCCTTTCTCTGTAGATAATTGAACCATCACGACTGCATAAAGTATCGCTAATCCTGCAAGAATAAAGATTCCGTAGCCACGCAAGAACCCGCTGAACCAAAGCAACCAGTCGGTAATCGCCGGCAATTCGCCCACATCTCTCAACTGATCAAAAAGCTCACCAAATTTCGGCACGAAAAAGACCAGCAAGATCGTAACGACCAAGGTTCCAATCGTCGCCAACACACCGGGATAGATCAACGCACCAACTGTTTTGGATTTTAGCTCTGCCTGCTGTTCGGTAAACTTCGCCACGCGTTTGAGCGCGTCCTCGAGGAAGCCACCTTCGGATCCCGCGCGTGACATATTGACTGCCATCTCGCTGAAGATTTTTGGATGACGGGCGAAACTATCGGAAAGTGTTTCACCATCTTCGATTCGACTAATCACATCGGTTAACGCATCTTGAAAAACCGGAATGCGTGTTTGCTCTTTGAGAATGTTCAGCGAACGAATCATTGGCACGCCGTTGGTAATCAACGAAGCAAGCTGTTCATAGAACACCGCAATCTTTTGATCGCTGACGCGCCCCCCAAACGTGATCCCTTTCTTTTCGCCTTCCGTTTCTACAGTCACCGGGAAAAGCTGTTGTCCCGAAAGCATATTGACAACGTCACGCTCCGTATTGGCGGACATTGATCCCGAGATAATCTCACCGGCGAGGTTTCGTGCTTTATAGGTAAAGTCTGGCATGGTTTTCTTTGGCTGTTAATCAATATGATTTGATCATCATCGAATTATCGCCGGTCTCCTTTGGTGATTCGTAAAATCTCTTCCACCGAAGTCGCTCCCGACATCACTTTCAACCAACCGTCATCACGAAGCGTTTTCATTCCGCCCGCAATCGCGGCTTTCTTGATCTCCCAAGTACTCTTACGATCGTGTGCCATCTGGCGCAGATCATCGGTCGTCACAAGCAACTCATAAATACCAAGTCGCCCTCGGTAACCAACGTCGCGACATTCTCTACAACCAACTGGCTCGTAAATTGGACCGTTTAATTTTTCAAAAGGGAAGTCGCTGGGGAGATCAACATTTTTGGCATCGATTTCACGCTTGCAACTGCAAAGCCGCCGAACCAGTCGCTGAGCCATAATCGCTTCGACCGTACTGGCAACCAGGAATGGCTCAACTCCCATATCGCCCATACGAGTAAATGCACCCGCGGCGTCGTTGGTGTGAAGCGTACTGAACACAAGGTGACCGGTCAGAGACGCTTGAATCGCATTCTCTGCAGTTTCAAGGTCACGAATTTCACCGACCAATACCACATCCGGGTCATGTCGCAAAATACTTCGAAGCGAATGAGCAAACGTCAAACCGATTTTTGGGTGGACCTGAATCTGGTTGATGCCAGCCAACTGATATTCCACCGGATCTTCAGTGGTAATAATCTTTGTTGTCGGATCGTTGAT
This sequence comes from uncultured Pirellulaceae bacterium, assembly GCA_964448575.1. Classification (GTDB taxonomy): domain Bacteria; phylum Planctomycetota; class Planctomycetia; order Pirellulales; family Pirellulaceae; genus Mariniblastus. The sequence goes on along the minus strand of CAYUWY010000020.1, from coordinate 111,073 downwards.
TTCGATCAGCGAGCTATAAAGCGTCGTTGTTTTACCAGAACCCGTTGGACCTGTTACCAGAATGATTCCGTGAGGAATCTGGATCAGTTCGCTAAACAAGTCATAGGTATCATCCGACATCCCCAAGCTTTTCAATTCAAAGACCATCGCGCCTTTGTCAAGAATACGCATGACCAGGCTTTCGCCGTGAATCATCGGGATTACCGAAACACGAACATCGACCTCTCGGCCTTTGACACGAATCTTGATTCGACCGTCCTGAGGAAGTCGTTTTTCGGCAATGTTCAACTTTGCCATGATCTTCAAACGACTGACGATCGCAGCGCGAAAGTGGTTGATCTCGGGCGGAACGGGTTGCGTGTGAAGGATGCCGTCGATTCGATTTCGAATCTTGATTCCGTCTTGTTGTGATTCAATGTGAACGTCACTGGTTCTTGATTCGACCGCTTCAAGCAAAATCTCATTCACAAGCCGAACGACGCTGGCCTCTTGAGCCATTTCCGACAGTTCACTGCCATCGGTTTCGAGTTCATCAAGTAACTCAACACCTTCTTCGGTTCGCTGCTCGATCAAGCCTTCGATCGTTTCGCCACCAACACCGAGGTGCGTTTTAATGAGTTTGGCGATTTCGCTTTTCTCAGCCAACACTGGCTCGACAGCCAGCCCCGTTGCGGCGCTGATTTCATCCAGCGGATAAAAATTCAAAGGGTCCGCGGTGGCAACAACCAACGTTCCGTTATTACGGCTGACTGGAAACAGGATCTGGCGATAGATAATTTTTTGAGGGAACGTCTCAAGCAGCGAGAGATCGACCGAGGCTTTTCGCAAATCCAGAAAATCGACGCCAACTTCTTCAGCTATCGCAGTCAATGCGGCTTCGTGGGAAACAGCTCCAGATGTTACAAGGTGGGCCAGAACGTCACCGCCTTTGTTTTCGGCACTGGACATCTGCTGTTCAGTGACCAACCCGCGGCGGACTAATGTATCGACTAATTCCATATCAACTTACTACCAAATTCCGAGCAAAATAATGTTGGAAATTGGAGGTCTTCGGAATCCAAAAGCAAACTGCTTTTTCCTCTCGCGACCGCGTGCCCAACACACCTATCCATTTTATTGAGAAGCAGCAAAAGTGGGAATCTCGTTCTCACAAAAGTGTCTCATCGAACCACAATAACTTGCGCGATTCTGGTTATAGGGATAAGCCGGAAGAAACGCACCGCAGTGTTGGGGTGAGGGAAGCGCACAGGGCGCCGCGATGCGTTTCTTCTGACCTACTCCTAAGCCGGAAATACCCGACAATAACCCTCCTAAAAAGATCCCCTCACCAACAAGAACTTAAACCCTGCCAAGCCCGATAGGTTTCGCAATTATTGCCTTTTGCCTGAATTTACAAGCAAAAACGGTCATATCTGAGAGCTATTAAGAATCGCAACACACCCAATATGGCTTGACACGTCAGAACTCCATTTGCACGCCCCACTAATTGAGGATCTTTCCAGCCAAAAACAGGTCCAATCCTCGCTTACGCGTCGGGTTTCCATGCCTGCGGATGTGGCGGAATTGTCAGACACTGGCTTCAGTGCCGGCGGGGAAACCACGAAGAAACTCTTTTTGCAACAGCGTGTTAAATGCATAGACTTAGATGAACTTGGAGCTTCCTTTTTCTCGGTGCGCCAATGCAAACCATAAAAGCTGTCGATCCAGTCGCCCAGTCGGCTTCGATCCAGAACTACATTCACTTGATCGTGATTTCGTGCTTTTACACGTTGTTGGTTTTTGTTTGTTCGGTTGTCATTGATCTCATGGCGTTCGAATCCAATTCTACAACAATTGGATTTGCGTTTTCTGTTGCGACAGGAATGCTGGTGGCCGTATGGTCTGTTTTCGGGCCGGGAAAGTTGCTCGTTCGGGTATTGGCGGCTCACGCAATCGGAGCACCCGTGGTCATTGTCCATGCATATGGTCATTGGTCTCTGTCTAACGATTTGTTTGGCAATGTGAGTTTCTCCGCATCGCTTCAGACCAGTCTCCTGCTGGCGTATTCGATTGCGGTCGCAATGCAAGTTCCACTTTGGTTGATTCGGTTTCTCAGGGGATGGCGATTATCGTTTCGCGGCGGCAGTTCCGCCGCCTCAGTTCCGCTAAGTGAACTGTTTGTCCTAACCTTTATGTTTGCACTTGCTTTCGCGACGCCAGAAATCGCCGACAAGATAATCATCAACTCTCTATTGGATGAATTGAAGATCGGCAGTGAATTCGAAGATGTTGAGCAGTTGACCCCAAACTCCTTTCGAAGTTCACCGGTAACAGTAACAGAGCAGAATATCGAAAAATTGAGATCAAATATCAAAAAACTTAGCTTCTATTACCACATGTCCCCGACAATTTATCGGTCAGCTCTCGGCATGGCGATTTGCTCTTTACTGTTCTCTCCCGTTGTCTTGATCATGTTTCGAACAAGAAGTCGGTGGAGGGCAATTATCTACGCGCTACTATTTGCAACTGGTCTTGCCACACTCATCACGTCATTGACATATTTGTTCGTCAGTACACTACCCCCAATCGCAAGACAAATTATCGTTGACGAAATTTTGTTTATTGGTTTCAGTTTGCTTGGTTTCGCAATTCCACTCTTGATTTCGCGAGGGCGCGGGTTCGAATTGCATTCATACAAATTGCGAAAGTTGTCTAAGGAGTCGACAAAGAAAGCCGCGAAAATTGCAGAAACAGCACTGGCTCAGTGATGGATATCTGCCACAACACTCGCGCGAATCCAGGCAATTCAAAAGCTGCTTTCTTGAGATCGAAAGAACGGCAGAGCTTGCTGGGGTGCAGTTTCATCCTTGCTGACCTTATGAAAACTTGAGCCATTTCGCGCAACCGAGGATGAACTCAACTAGACGCGAGTGGTTCCAATTCGCGCGGAAAGGATCTAAAGGAATGGACCTAAAGGAATGGACGGACCTAAGGGATAGATAACCAATAACCATCTCGCGCATTAAAAAAAGGTGGCTTGATCACTCAAGCCACCTTTCAAATCTTATCTCAACCAGGCATCCTCACGCCTGCAACAAAACTTATTTAAAAGTCTTCACCTTTGTCTTTGTCGCCACCTCGGTCACGACCACGGCGGTCACGTCCATCTCGCTCGCGATCGCTACGATCACGATCGCCACGGTTACCTCGATCACGCCTTCGCTGATCTTCACGCTCAAAGTCAGGGCCCATCAACTCATTAAGCACTTTTTGCGCTTCGGCCGGGAAGAGTTTAATAACTTGCGCCTCAGTTTGCTTGTCAATATTCTTCTTTTTCTCATCTCCCTTTTTGATGATCGCAGCAGCTTTTTCCTTGATCTTTTCCAGGTCCTCCTCAGTCATATTTAACTTCTCAAGAACCTCGGCGGACAATCCACGCCCGCGACTTCCCAATGCAGTAAATATTCCACCACCAGTTTGCAATCGGAAAGTAGCTTGTTTCACAAGCGCCAATTGATCGTCTAACAAAATTTCGCCGACTTGCTCGTCATACTTCTTATTCAAATCCGTCATCAATTTGCGAAACTTATCCATCATCCCCTGTTGATCGCCGTTTCGCCAATCTCGGTTGGCCATAAAGATCTCACGCATCTCTTGACGTTTTTCGTTTGAAACTTCCTCAAGCTCAGCGATCTGGTCTTCCAAAATACCCGCGTGCTTTTGAACGTCAGACCGGCTTGCCGTAGTAAGAAGATCATTTCCAAATCCAAACCCGCCTCGCTGCGCCATCGCATCCGAAGAAGTCAAAATCCCAACTACGACAATCAAACAAGCTAACTGAATGCCTCGAAAAACCATTTGTCATCTCTCCCGGACTTGGTAGGTGGAGTCTTTTGATCAAAAATGAAGACTGAATTAAGACAATTCATCATCCCTTATTCAAGTTTTAACCGCTCATCCCAAAATTTGTTTTGCCCTAAACGAATTTATGGCAAAAAATTATGGGATTTCCAGATCTTGCAACGACACCGATCTCATTCTCCACATCGTAGAAAAACGAACAATTCCACGATAAAACGGGCATTTCCCAGTCGATTTGATTTTCAGAAAGGCAACTCGGGCAAACTTTGAGGCCGGCGAGCCATTTTTTGCCAGCCTCAATAACGAAAGGAAACGAACAAGTTGAATTGTTGAGCGATTTTCAATTTCTCCAGCACCAGCCCAATACCCTGTTTGTCTTCCACGCTGTAAATCCCATCGGCCAACTGAAGCTCAATGACTTCAATCTCGGCGTCCAAACTACCCAAGGTAATTTTTTCCTTGCCAAAAACTTTGGTATGTGGAGCCACAGGATAGTCTTTTAGCTCTTGGGTGTATTTCAAACGGTTCATTTGGGGCGATTCATCGAGCGCTGGCAAGTTCGGGACAAGGATGTCACAACTGCCGGGAAGTTCGATGCTGTAGGGAGCCGACCACGACTCGGACATGATTTTTTCCGATTGCTCCGCAAGCTGGGGAGGAAGTCGCCGTGAATTTCCTTGTGTCGTATTGCCGGTCCATTCGCAATAGAAAACGGAATCCGATGTTCCACCGCAAGTTTGCTCATTCGGATAAAACAATTCCCGAGCAAGAAATGAGGGCGTGCTGAAATGCCATTGAATTCCGCTGATTACATCTTCGACCGCGTTGGCGTTGAGGACCGGGGCGTCTTCAAGAACGATATGCCTTATTCCGATGTGATAGGCGAATCCCATTTTCTTCTTTCAAGTTCTGTTTAAATGAATTCGGTGCAGTGTCTCTTAACGGACAGTGGAGCTTGAGCACCTTTGCTTGGCGTCATGTGGAAGAAATAGAAGTCTTGGCGATGTCCGCTACCAAGGCTCAAAGAACAAATCTAATGAGTCATCACATAAGTAATGATGTTGATTCCAAGCGGATAAGAAACACGCTCTGAGTATTCCTCAAAGTACTCTTTGTTTTCTCCTTCGCGCTCCCAACCGTCTCCTATGTCATTGTTGTGACACATCAAGGCCATCAACCGATCGTTGTCGTCAAAGTAACCCCAAAAGTGCGGCCCCTCGTCGCCCTCGGGATCACCATGCCAATACTCAAACTTGTACCCCTGTTGCCAAGCAAAAATACTTGGCACTTGAGGCACGCCTTTTAAGTCATAGACCAAGTTGAAAATTTCATGGTCTCTCGGCAACTCTTTGGGTTCTCGATCAGGAAACACGCGCTTCATTTGTTTTCGAACGTGTCGCCAACCTTGCGGCGCCCAGAAATCGTCTGCCATCACGAACCCGCCTCGCAGACAATACTTTCGCATCGCCTCAACCTCGGCTTCGTCCAAGTTCATACGATTCACGTTGGACATAAACACCCACGGGTATTCAAACAATTCCGGGTCGGTCAAACGAATGACTTTGCCATTGGGATCGACTTTGAGAGAAGTCAACTCATGCAGTCGAACCGAAAAATTCCAATCGCAATCCGGGTAATCATTGGCCCAACCGCCACCTCGTGCACGTCCACCAGAGTCGAACTGGATTCGCACAAATGTAAACACATCATCGGCGAACTCTTTTTCGATTTCCCACATCGTGTATTCGCTACGGTCTGGAGCCGATCGCCCACCTCGACTTCTGCGACGAATAGAGCCCTGACTCCCGCGACTATCTTGGTATTTCGCAAACGCTTTCCCATCATCGCCAGCGACGTCACCCGCATGCTGCGTCTCGACAACCTCACTATTGCGAGCGAACTCACCATCCATCAATCCATTGACCGGCATTGAAAACCACGCCCAACCTGCCATCAACAGAAACAATGAGACAAGCAAAGCAAGGGAAACGTTTCGCCCAACCGTTTTCGTTTGAGAAGTTAATTGGTCGTGAAAATCCAACTTGTCACCAGTTCGATCGCTTAAGTAAATACGGACAGCCGTTTTGCCACCCCGTCCTACAACCCGCCGCGTATAAAACGCCCCAAGCCCCCAACATCAATTCATTGGGTCAACCAACAGTGTGTTTGATTAGGACCATGACGCACAGTTTACACGACAAAGTTCCCTTGCGGAGACATCGCACTCAAAAAGCTCCGCTCTATGAGCAACTTAACACCCGCTTTGCCGCTTAACGCCCGCCAGCAAACACGGGCGTTACTCTGGCAGCGAAAAACGTCGTCGCTCACGCCCGTTTGCAAAAAGATCCCGCATATTTGTGGACAGAATTACTTCAAAGCGTAAATCCTAGCGTTTCGAAGTCCGCATTCGAGCCATATTCAACTGCCGTGTTCTCGCCCGCTCAGATTGCATGTTGTTGAGGTAATTCAGCAATTCAGGCGTTGGATCATTGACCGTGATCGCTTCGGCGCGAGCAGGGTTGTTCTTCGAGCGAACGATGATGATCACTTCTTTGTCCGAATCCCCAGCCGACTGGCCCAGTCGACTGTTGGAACGATCATCCCAGCGAACTGGAGTTCGATTTTGGCCACTGGCAAAGTTGGAAGAAGGGATTGCGGCCAGTCTCCTCGAATCGGAACCTGGCTGCCGACTGCTCCCAAATGGTCGCGGGGCTTCAATGTTGCGGGGAACACTTTGGCCAAAACTCTTTCTGGTATCACCTGCGCTATTAGAAGCAACCTGAGTGCTGGCCAATCTCGCTGGAACAGAACTGGAACGACTGGATCCGTTTTCGAAAAGGTGATCAAGATTCACTTCAGCGATTTGCCAATACACAGTCTCAAGTGCCGTATAAATTCCTTCGTCGACTTCAACCGCTGCCGCATTACACACGCCAATCAATTCGCCATCAGCAGTAAACAACCCGCCTCCGCTACGGCCATCGACCGGCCGGCCGAAAATGTCATACTTCACCGCGCCATCATAAGCCGCTTTGTTCTTGATGCGTGAACGACGTATCGTTGGCGAATCGCCATGGTCGCAGCCGATGCTGAAAATATCCTGGCCGCGCGCGATGGCTGCGCGTCGATCTGCAATCGGCACCGGAACGATATTCGAATTTGTCTTTATCGAAACCAATCCAATATCGCGGGCATCGGCGTCATAGTAAATCAACTCGCCAGGTGCCGTTTTCGGATTGCCAGTCTCAAATGCGTACTCGGCCGTAATCACGCCTTTGCCTTGAGCATCACGAAATACGTGCCCACAAGTCATTACCAAACACTCGCCTTCGTGATTGTGAATAACCGTTCCGGTTGCGTATGAAATGCCTTCCGGGTCTTCCACTCGCAAGCGAACTGTGGCTTGCATCGCACGTTGCTCATTGGCGTTGGCAGGCCGGTTCGTGCCCTTGATCATCGTTGGCGATGAATAGTCGTCTGAAACTGTACCGCTTTTTGCGAACGAACTGAGCGAAGACCAATCCGGATCAGAACTACTTTTCTGACCAGACAAAACGACTTTTGTTCCGCCAGCCGATTTGCCATTCCCTGTATTTGCGAATGCGGCACCAGACGGAACACCGACAAGCTCAAACCACTTTTTCAAAGTCACCGCGTCGATGTCGATGCCTTTGTGACGGCCTTGTAATTTGCCGCCCGAGATTAACACAACTGTCGGCGTGTGAGTCACGCCGTATTCATTCATATATTTTTGCGCGGCCCCAGGATCGCTGCCAAGATAAACCGTTTCAACAGGATAGCCTTCACCTTTTAACGCTTCGATCGATGGCTCGACTTGCTTACAAGGTGCACAGCCATGGTTGGTGAAAAAGAAAAGCCTCGTGCGCTGGTCCGAAACGTCTCGACGCGTGGGAGCTTGGGCTTGCCGAAAAGTTTGATGCGTTCTCGCTGGCTGCGTTCGCCTTTGCTGATACCGATTTTGCTGATACCGATTTTGCTGAGCCTGATTTTGCTGAGCCTGATTTTGCTGAGCCTGATTTTGGGGCTCTTTGATCTCGGTCCAACGATTTGTTGAAACTTGCTTTGCCGCTCTTACTCGCGGCTGCCCAAATGCACTGGAACTGCTTGCGACAGCCCCATACGCCTGCCGCCCCTGGTAGGACGATTGTGCCAACGCGGACTGTGGACTGAACGCCAAAGCAAAAACTACAAACGCCATCGCAACGACGATCGCGAATAACAGAGCCAACTGTTGTTTTGAATAGCGAGATTTTACGTGAACAATTTGGCAAGGCTTTGAGCGAATTCGTTCACTGCCAATATTTCGACAAACACTATCTGAAAATATAGTATGCGATTGCATCCCCGATCCCTCCTTGGATTGGATGAAGCTGATTCAAATAAAGATTTGAGCTGGCTTGATTGTTGGAGTGAACTTTCAATCGTTGGTCAGAATTGAAAAAATCACTTGTAATAATTACACGAACGTGACTTCATTCCTTGAAATCACACGGCAAAAAACCATGTGCAAATAATTCACGGTTGGTTTTTTAAATCCAAAGCAATTTATTTGCACCTTTTGTGCCAAATCGTTAAAGGATTAGAATGAATATGCCGACATCCTCAAACCTCGATATTCAACCTAACGGATCGCGGATTCCATGAAGCTAGCAACTCACCGAAACATTGGACGCTCCGGTTCCGCCAGTCGCAGGCTTTGGATTCAATTCCGCACCGCAATTTGGCTGCTGAACCGCCAAAGCCGAACGTTGGCGTGGTTGATCGGTATCGCAATCGCTGCTGCCAGTTTCAATTCTTTGCCAGCTCAAGAAAACGACGCAGAGGCCCTCGCGGAAATCGCAGCCAAACGTGCCGAGCTTGAAAAAGCGACCGTGCCAGACATGACCCGGCCGCGCCCAAAGACTTTTAAGAGGCCAGCGTTGATTAAATTCAGCGGCGAGATCGACGAGAAACTAACGGCTTACTTTAAGAACAGATTTGCTGCGGCGAAGAAGGCAGGTGTAGATTTACTCATCATTGAAATCGACAGCCCGGGAGGATTGAGAACCGAAAGCCTCGAAATGGCAACGGCAATTCGAGATTGCAAATGGGCTTACACTGTCGCCACGATTTCAAAAGAAGCCATTTCGGGCGGCGCACTCGTTTCCATCGGCTGCGACGAAATCCATATCGCACCCATCGCGATGTTTGGCGACGTTGGCGAGATCGGTTTCGATCCTGAACTCTGGGCGTGGCGATTAATCGAAGCCAAAATGGAATCGTTTCTCGACCTTCAAGCCAGAGCGATCGCCGAATCAAAAGGCCGCCCGCGAGACCTCGCCGTTGCCATGGTCGATAAAGATCATGTCGTCTACGTTCGCCCCAATCCAGACAATCCCAACGGCAAGAAACTATTCAAAGCCGTCAGGGCAGGGGACTTGGACAAACCCAAAGCGCCATGGGTGTTGGTAGACGAAACGCGAGAAGACCGATTTCTTGCCGTCACTGGCCAGCGCGCCGTGGAGTTGGAAATCGCCCAAGGCAACTTTAGCGCTCGCGCTGATCTCGCAAAAGAATTCAATTTTGAACTACAGCACCTGCAAGTCTATCAACCGACCATGACAGACACGGTGGTTTATTACTTGAACAAGCCATTGATAAGTGGACTGTTGATTTTAATCGGAATGATTGCGCTTTACTTTGAGCTAAGCGCACCGGGAATCGGCGTCGGGGGATTGATCGCCGGATTGTGCGCCGTCCTATTTTTCTGGAGTCATTTTCTCGGTGGCACGGCGGGAATGCTGGAAGTCATTTTGTTCCTCGGTGGCATCACATTTATATGCATGGAGCTGTTTGTAATCCCTGGTTTTGGGGTCGCCGGGTTAAGCGGTTTGGCGTTGTTATTTGCCAGCGTCGTGCTCGCCAGCCAAGACTTCGTGATGCCCCAAACTGCCGCACAATGGAACCAATCGCTTACGACAATGCTGATATTGCTGGGCACAGGTTGCAGCTTCCTCGCAGCCGCGGCTTTCATTTCCAAACGCGTGGGTTCGCTTCCTATATTCAACCGCATGATCCTCGCTCCGCCACCTGTCGAAGCCGACGAAGAAAAACCAAGCCTCTCTCCCGAAGGCAAACCGCTCCCCCAAGCCCACCCCCAAATCTCGGTCGGCGATTGGGGCCGAGCTGACTCGCTACTCAGACCAGCCGGCCGCGCCCGGTTCGGCGGTCACTCGTTCGATGTGATCAGCGATGGGGCTTATGTTGACTCTGGAACTCAAGTCCGTGTAGTCAAAATCAATGGGAACATTATCACCGTTTCTCCCATCGACGAAGACGAAGGCGATGACTTGGAGAGGACGCAATACAACAAGAGTGACTAATGCAGTGACGTTTTTTTAAATCGTTTTGTTACTCTGTTCGAAAAAAGATTACGCGCATCTCGTTCCCTAAACTGCCTTTTAAACCGGCGATTTGCCTTATTGGGGTAAATATTACGCCCAATGGCATAAATCATTCAACAATTTATCAATAACCGGATTGCTTGAGAGATTAAGTTCGATAAGATGATAGCGTTGATGCGCCGCGAGGTTATGTTGATTTTTGGGTGGCATCACAAGATTAGATTTTTAAGGTTTTGAGTAATGGCTGAAGGTACAATCAAACGATTGACAGACAAGGGTTTTGGATTCATTGACACTGGAACAAACCAAGACATGTTTTTCCACTCGTCAAACGTAGAAGGTGTCGCATACGACGATCTTCACGAAGGACAAAAAGTTACCTACGTTGAAGGACACGGCCCAAAGGGTCCTCGCGCAGAGCAAGTAACACCTGCTTAACTTTATGTTAACAGTGAAAGCCGACGATCACTCGTCGGCTTTTTTTATGCGCTCATTTTGATGCGTTCTCTTAAGGCCCAAAAACAGCGGCAATTCGAACGGCATTTCAACGACTGATCGGTGGGAAAAACTTACTTGCCATCTGGACGCCTTATCCTCAGCACGGACGATTCTTTTCTTTCCCAATGGAAACAAAAATGCTTACCAGCAAATGTTATTCATATTTGGTTGCGGGAATTATTCTGCTTTCAACAACGAGTCTTCATGCTCAAAACCGTTACCGCGGTATGAGCCAATGCGAAAGACTCGCCATCGATACATACTGCGATATGCAGTTACGCATATTTGATAACTACGGGGTCGATGTCGCCATCGGGAAATACAAAGGTTCACTGTTGATTTCCAAAAACGGCGTAATGATTGTGATTTCAGACTACGAAGGATTCAAACTCATGTCTCAATTCTTGTCCGTCGTTCCAATGCCTGTGCCGACAGCAATTTCGCACATGGAATTCTCAGCTGATCGAGGTAACCAGCGACTGTTTGCTGTTCGAAGCCTATCCAGCTTTTGTGCAGGAAATCCACAATCGACTGAGTTTTTGAAAAAGCAAACTTGGCACGGTATTCTCGACGGCTTTTTTCTTGAGAAGTCCGAATGCTTGTCTCCAGAAAAGGGAAAGGCAATTCTTAAAGACATGCGAGGGGAACCTGATGCAGTAAGTGCGCAAAAGTCCCTTGTCATCTTCCCACCGATTGATGGCAGGCGCGTGATCTTGTCGTATTTGTCACAGGCGTCGCTCTGTTTACTCTGGCAACTCTGAATTTGATATTTCCCAGCATAGCGAGGTGGAGACACGGATGAGGCTAGGCAATAGAGACACTCTACTTTTCTCGACACTCAGTTTTTCGAAAATCAGCGGCATCAATTTATCTTCGAAGACGTTTTTTGACACCTTTAAAATCAGGTACAATCAACAAGTGTCGACAGTCGGGCAATAAATAACGCAGAATGTCCCCTTAAATATGCCCCATTTACAATTTACTTAAACTAATTGGAGTAGTTTGATGTTTCGTAAAGTCTGCCCGCTCGTATTTCTTACATTGTGTTTCGGTCTCGCGCCTTATTTGTCGGCGCAACTGGTCCCAGAAATTCTTGAGCTTGACAGATTTATTGAAGTTGGGGACTGGGAATCCAAAACAGGTCACCGAGTCGTGGCGAGCCTGATTGGCATAGGCATGACGGAAGTTGCAGATCTAAAGCTTCTTGAGGCACAAGGACTTCTCGACGCAGAGTCAAAATCTAAAAAACAACTACTAGAAGCCGCAATCACTCCCATTCTCGAGTCTAGCCTTCCTCCCTTGACATACCGAATTTCTAACCCTGAGGTGATTGCCGCTGCGAAGTTGGTTTTTGCAACCGTTGGTCAAGAGAGAATAACTGAAAAAACTGGTCGTGGATTACGGCTTATGGTTGAATCGAGATTAAAAAAATCCCAAACAACGGCTTTTACTCCTAGTACTTTTTTGAAAGACAAAACTGTTTGGGATGCGATGAAACTAACTCCTGAACAAAAAACCGACTTTGATAAAATATACGAAACTGCTGTAGAAAAATTGCGAGTGGGTTCAAAAAAGGAGTTTCAGGAACTTGAGAGCTTGCTGATGGAAAATTGGCAATCATTGCTTGCGACGCTTGATACCAAACAAAAAGATATTGCAGAAAGTACTGTAGGCGAACCAGTGCATTGGTTTCGAAATGCCAATCGGAAATCCTTATTGGAGCTTAATCTATCGGGATCATACAGCGCTATGAATGAGAAACACATGAAGTTTCGGACTGCAGATGGTCGGTCGCTTCGACAACTAACTCCGACTGAGGTCAAACAAAACGGCTTTGAATATATGCATGCTCATATGCATTTAATGCTTGAGAACCGATTTGTTTGGGACGAGCTGGATTTTTCGTCCGACCAACGTAAAACTTTTACGAAGAGCATGAACATTTTTTCAACCAATGGATTTCACGAAATTCGACTGACTGAGCTACTCAATAAGAAAGTTGAATACCCGAAAATTATCAAGGATTCGCTTCTGGACAATCAGATAGAGTTGTTGCGGCACTTAGAAGTGCAAATCCTGACTAGCAAATATGCATCGTCGGTGGGCCTGCTTCACCCTAAATTTGTTGAGAAGTTAGCACTTTCCAAGGAGCAACAAGAGACAATGCAATCGCTGGCTGATACGTATGCGAAGCAGGCCAAATTGCTGTTAGCTTTCATCAATGAAGAACGAGCAGAAATTCAAAAAACATTTGAGTCCGACGTAGAATCACTGCTGAAGGAACCTCAACTCAAGCTGTATCGACAGTTAACTGGCCAGTGGGAAACAAGTAAGTAGAAGCTAGGGCAACCAAAAGGGACCTCGACTTTCTGTAAAACCAGCGTCATCAATAAATAAATCGAATTTAAAAATCAAATCAAGGTCTGAGCTGCAGCAAACATTCTCAAAGTCAGATATGAAGTTTCGTATTGTTGCGGTCTTTTTCACACGAGGTCAATGATGAAACGTCGCCATCACTTACGCAATTCTCGTACTGTTGGTCAGTTTGTTTCCATGTGCTGATTCGATTGGTCAAACCAACGAAAAAGACACAGACAAAGATGGACTCTACAACATCAAAGAAGATTAGCCTTTCGCTACAGCAGGCAGTCGTGATTCACGAATGTCAATAAAGTAGAACGTCCTGCCTTGCAGACGCTTTTTGTTGGCAGCTTTAAAACCAGATACAATCTAGCAGTGTCAAAGGCTGGCAATAGTTTAAAATCGAATATCCTCTTCAATTTGCCCCGAACACAAAAATGCCTACCAGCAAATGTTTGCGGGCAGCAATAATAAAAACAGAATGTCCCCTTAAAATTGTCCTCAAACTGGAAAGTTGTTGCAAACGACATAGTGGAAGAGGCTGGCGTTCGTAGGTTTGTTTTTGTATTGGAGAAATGATGGTTTGGGATTTAGAGACTAGGTTAAAAAACACTGTTCCGGTTGACCTGATTCACAAGTTTGTCATCTGTGATGAATTGGATATTCGTAATGGCATAGTGTTCGTAGCCAATTTGGCAAGCGCAAAGTCCGACAACCTGCTTCGCGCTCTTTGCAAGGAATTTCAAGACTTCCACGCCTCAGCGATATTGCCAAATGTTTGGTGCTGGGACGAGATACCGCAAAACCAAACGGTTATAGATCCGATTTTAGGTGCTCGAGGTAGCGGAGTCCTTTGCTTTGTACGTGATAGAAAAGTTGTCAATTCATTTACTGGATCTGAATCATCAGGTTTGCATGATGCATTCAAAGAATTTTTTCTTTGTAGGAGTTAAATCTTGAATTCTTGGTTGGAAAAAGTAGCACACACTGTCCATGAGCATCCGTACGGTAGCGAGTATGATTTGCCAGACAGCTACGAGTTGGAATTTCCGATCGAAGTTGTGGCAAAGGAACCGATTGCCAGAATGTTTGGGACTAACTTTGGCGATTTTGTAGGCATCGACGCATCAGCAGCATTTGATTTGTATTGTGAGAGCCTTGAGTCAGCAAACAATTCTCAGATGAAGGAGCTGTTCAAAGAAGTTTTGTCATCATACATTCCATTCAGCCTGGTTTTTTCTGACGAAGAAATGTGGATCCGATGCATGACTCAAGAATCGCCCACACGGGAACCTGCGCATCTTTTTATCCAACCCTTTTCTAATGACAATCAAAATGAATCTGAGTTTTTTGGTTTTTTTGGCGGAATCATGGAGGGATTTCCAAACGATGGTGGGCGCTTTTACCGCCCAAGTAGCCCCGACATAAGGTCTTTGCCGCCACTTGTTGATTCTAGTGATGAAGAAAAATGGGCTGATTCAGTTGTTTTTTACCATACATCAACTGGAGACTTGTTACTTTTAAATGAAGGCAAGATTGGTTGGTATGTCTTAAGCAAAGGGAGAATTGCAGAATGTGAATTTGGTCTGTTTGACTTTGGACGAGCGTTCTTGAACCATCGACTTGATCTAGGCTGGCGCTGCATGAATTATTCGCCCAAAGAGACATGCTTTCCTTTTGACGCCTACAATACAACGCTGGGTGCTCAGGTAAGAGATTCCTTAGATGAATAAATCGAATTTAAAAATCAAATAAAGGTCTGAGTTACAGCAAACATTCTCAAAGTCAGACATGAAGTTTCGTATTGTTGCGGTCTTTTTCAAACGAGGTCAATGATGAAACGTCGCCATCACTTCTACGCAATTCTCGTACTGCTGGTCAGTTTGTTTCCATGTGCTGATTCGTTTGGTCAAACCAACGAAAAAGACACAGACAAAGATGGCCTCACTGACTTTCACGAAATCAACAAATACCTGACCAACCCCGCTGTCGCCGACTCAGATGGTGATGGCATTCTCGACGGCGATTGGAAAGAGCGAAGAGAGTACCAGTACACCATTCGCTCGGTAGTCCAGGTAATGAAACCCGTCACTCCGGAGTTTCTCAATGACGACTATCAAGACGTCCGCGTGCTCGATGAAACTGAAACTTATTTTGAGCTCGAGGTCTTTCACTATCCATTTAACAAAGTCGCTTCGACGATCAAAGCCGATGAAGACTGGCAGCAAACGGTTGGATCCAATATCGAATTGCAAAAATGGCTGAAGGCGGGACCCACGTCGAATTGGACGCCCAAGCTGCGAAAACAGATTCTTGCTGAAATGAAGAAGGACGGTATCGATGTGGAGACAATGAACGACTTTGAAACCGTTCAAACCGCATCCAAGTGGCTTTTGAAAAGAGCGAAATACCAAGACGGATTTTCCACGTTCATTACCGCCTTTGACAAAGACGGTAAGCCCTATATTCCGGAAGAACTTAGCAATGCAGCGGATCGGAAAAACCAATGGACGGATGAAGAACAGTGGGATCGCGAGATTTTGGCTGATGGGATGTTCAAGCACAAACTGCGCGGGTCGTGCTCATCATCTTCAATCTATTTGAGCGGTTGCCTTCGAGCACTCGACATACCAACGCGAACCGTACTTTGCATTCCTTTAATCGATGCCAACGATGATTCGGAATTGAAAATGTTAGAACGGATTCAAGAAGCGGGTGTTCGACACCGGCTTTCCTCTTCATTGAAAAAGCTGAAAGGCAGTTGGGCTTCACATTCATTTAACGAAGTCTATGTCGGAGGGCGATGGCGAAGGCTGAACTATGACAACCTTGGCCAAGGCATTTATGATAGAAACTTGTTTGGACTGATTACTCACGTCGCTACGTTTCATGATTGGGCGGATGCAAAAATGCCAGAGACGATTGGCAAACGTCAAAAATCGGAACGCCCAGATGACGTTTTTGGCGGCCCCAATCCATACTCAACCATTTCACTTCGGGATGAAAAAGGGGTTCATTGTCAGGTCAAGATCCCCAAATTCGAGCCCCAGAAATTGATTGTCAAAAGTATTCAGTGGACCGATGCTAAAGAGCTTCCCGAAGACATACGCAACAACTGTAAGGCCAAGGGCAGATTCGGATTGATCGCTGAAGTTGTTGGATTCAAAGACAAGAACGATGTGCCAGAATTTCTTGAGTCCGCAGACTTGCGAGTTCACATGAAACCCAAGTTCGAGGACGACGATCCCCAGCGAATCAGAATTACTTTTGATCGCGGATGCTATTGGCTTTACGAAGACAAATTAAAAATCTATATGCCGTTTGGCCCCTCGGACAAAGTTCATTTCAAGAAGAACAAGCCCTATGAGTTCGTTGCGGAGAACAGTGCGAAGGGGTTTCAGTGGAAAGCGGATGGGCTGACGATTGTTCGCAAGGGCGTAGAAGAATAGGCGTGAGTGATGATAAAGTTGTAGCTGGGCTCGCCAGAGTTCAGGCCGTTTCCAATGCGGCGTCTATTGGCCAGCCCCCGAAGTCTGGCGACTCCGGCTACGCTTTTTCTTCACCTTTCTAAAGAGCCGCGACGTTTCCTTTCATTTGTCCCGCGTTCGCTTCCCTTCATAGCCTCGACAAATAAGAGGCGTACTTTTTGACTTCTCAAAAACAAACTGGCAAAATAAAAAAAACGTTTTGTCGAAAAGGAGAGACACGTGTTGGCCATGCAAACCACATACTGCCGTTCTTTTCTTCTCTTTTGCCTTTCCATTTTCGCATTTGCTACTCCGGATTTTGCAACGGCGTCGCCACAAGAAGACACGGCACTTCTGAAAAACAGTTCATTTGAAGACTGGGAAGATAAAGCCCCAGTTGGCTGGACTGTCGAACCAGGCATCTTTAACGGCGGCAACACACCGCTTTCCAAAATTCGAAAATCCAGCGAAGGCGGAATCGAAATATTTGGCAACAAGAAAACGCTTGCGTGGAATCTTGTCGGCCAACCAGTAGATCTTGAAAAAGACAAAATCTACTTACTCACTTTTGAAGCCAAAACAAAAAAACTAAAACGCGAAGTCAATCAACACGACAATTGCCATATCGGTTTTTGGTTCCAAAATTCAAGCGGTAAAACAGTTGGAAACAACATCGAATTTATCGACAGCGATAAATATTCTGAATCCAAAATCTATGCCAAATTGCCTGACGGAGCTGACAAAGCGCAAATTTACCTGACGCTTTCCAAGACCGGCCGTTTGTTTGTCAAGAATATGCGACTCAAGGAACTTACAGCAGCAGACAGTTTTGATTTCCTTGTCGACTCAATGAAAGCGAAATACAGCTACATCGAACACAAGAAAATTGACTTTGAAAAACTTGCAGGCAAATATCGCGAGAAAGCCAACGCCGCAGACGACAACGACGAATTCACGGAAGTAGTTGCTGACATGTTGGCCGAACTTAAAGACGGTCACACTTGGATAATGCGGAAAGGGAATCGGTACAGCAAGAACGCTCGCCCATCTCATAAAAGAAATTTCAATTTCGGATTCGTCAACAAAGAGCTTAAGGAATCTGCTTCTGTTGGCAACTTTGCAAGGATCGGAAAAACGAAAGAAGGGTTTGGCTACATTCGAATAAATTCGCTTTACCAAATTGAAGAACGTGATGCGAAAAAACTTCTAACCGAGATTCATGGATTGTTTGAATGTCCCGGTATGATTATCGACCTTCGAAGTAACGGAGGAGGAGCCGAACCACTGGCCAAAACGATCACGCAGATGTTCGCGGACAAAGAGTACGTTTATGCCAAACAAAAGTTTCGTTCGGGCGACGGGTTTGGCGAAATCAGCTCAAGAAAAATTGGACCTACAGGAGGCAAGGCCTTTACGAAACCAATGGTTTGCTTGATTGGTCCCGGAGCTGTCAGCAGCGGAGAAGGATTCGCAATGATGATGAAAGCCTTGGACCATTGCCAAACAATCGGCCAGCCCACGAGAGGTTCAAGTGGTAACCCCGCGCCAGTCACTTTGCCTAACGGAGTCGAAGTCTGGTTTTCACGCTGGGTCGCGATGGAAGCAGACGGAACGCCAATCGAAGACCGTGGAGTGATGCCCGATATGAAAGTCGAACACGATCCCGATGCAAACGATGACCCAACTTTTAATAAAGCGACCGAGATTTTGAAATCGAATTCGTAGAACGCTTGCGCATCGAAGTGGAGTTTGGAAACTCAGCAGTTAGAAAGCCAGAGACAGACCAGGATTGTTGTCTTATCTTGCTCAGCCGGTTTTCCCAGGGCAGCACAACGAAAAAAAGCGGTAGCCCACCAGGTCACATGTGTCCTGAAGGGCTCCGCTTGGTTATCTCTTTATCTTTCAGCTGACTTAGTCACTTAATCACTTAAGGCTAAGTACTGACGAACAAAAATGTCCATCCTACGCTGCCTCGCTAACGCTTTCGGTTGCCAGTTTTGGCTAACAAGCAAGCCTGTTGTTGAAACCGAAAGATGCGTTAGCAACAGCTAAGGCGAATGTTACACAGCCGGAATCTCGATGATCCGAATGGTTGCAAACGATTCACCAGCCCCCAGTGTCGTATCGTTGATAGTCAAACCGCTAGGAGTATCGACGCCTTGGAATTCAGACAAATCTGCTGCAAGTGAAACGACGCCATTTTCGTCGGCACCAGCATTTCCGTCAGCACCAGCAATGAAGGCTGCTCCACCATTGACTGAACTGTCGTTGATTTCGGTACCGGCATCGTAGATGCTGGAGACCTGAATTTCAAAGACACCGTTGTTTCCAAGGAAGTCTCCGTTGTCATCAAAGATTTGATATTCCAGTGCGTTGTCATTTCCAATGAACGCGTCGTTGGATGGAATCACCATTGAAGCAAAGCTAAAGTACTGGTAGTTAGCTGGATTGATTGGCGTAAAGGATCCCATTCCAGTTTCGCCAGGAGCAATCGTGCCTGAAGCACCATTTACCACTCCATTGATGTCACCAGGTGTTCCCGGTGCCGCTTCGAATTCAGAGGTCAATGTATTTACATCGCCCAGTTCCGCAAGGAGTTCCAGAGAATTGCTTGCCGCACTTCCAGCGTCAAACAGGTCGAAGCTTCCATCGTGAAATCCAAACCAAACCGGTGTGGCGAAGAATTCAGTGTTGGTGCCGTTGATGACTTCCACAACGTATGTAGGCTGAGCTACCGGAGTTACCGGGGCAACTGGAACTTCAGGAGCTGGAACTTCCACAACTGTTGCGAGTTCGGTCAGTTCAGCTGCTGTGAACGTCACGTCATCGAAAAGGAACTGAAACTGCTCAACGTTGGTAACGGTCGCACTACTGTCGGCTCCCGAGATCAAAAATCCGCCATTGGCCAGAACAGTCACATCAAAGTCGGTAGACGCTCCGTCGATTTGGAGAGTATCGTTACCCGCTCCGCCGTCGATGATGTCATTACCAGATCCACCAACAAGTGCATCTGCTTCAAGCAACTCGTCGCCGCCGCCACCATTTAGGAAGTCGTCACCGGCTCCACCTTCGAGAATGTCATCGCCTGACCCGCCAAGAACTTCGTCATTTCCGGCTCCACCCAAAACGGTGTCGTTTCCAGAGTTTCCTTCAACGACGTCGTTTCCATTGCCACCGTCGACTATGTCATTGCCGCCCTGTCCATGGAGATGGTCTCTCCCGTCCAGGCCTTCAACAGTTTCGTCGGCGTCTGTTCCGTCGATATCATCGTCGCCAGCAGTGCCTTGAATTAGCTGTTCATCAACCGGATCCGCTGGTGGTTCCACTGGATCAGCGACAGGTTCTACTGGATCAGCAACAGGTTCGACTGGATCAGCAACAGGCTCTACCGGATCAGCAACTGGCTCGACTGGATCAGCGACAGGCTCGACTGGATCAGCGACAGGTTCCACTGGATCAGCAACAGGTTCGACTGGATCAGCAACAGGATCCATTGGAGCATCGGCCATCGGAGTCGCACCATTGGCAATTTCGGCTAGTTCGTCAGCTCTGAGGTTAACTTCGTCCCACAAAAACGCAATTTCCTCGATGTTAGTCACTTCAGTAACGCTGCCGTCAATACCGGTAATCTTAAACCCGCCATCTTCGGTAGCCTCTACGTTGAAGTCATAGGAGTTTCCATCAACGTGCACAGTGTCATAGCCTTTGCCACCGTCAATGAAGTCGTGCCCTGATCCACCCATTAGCATGTTGGCGTCATACAATTCATCGCCACCGCCGCCATTGAGGATGTCATTGCCGCGTCCGCCAAAGAGACGGTCATTTCCTGAGCCACCATATACGGCATCGTTTCCACTGCCGCCCCTGACTATGTCATTGCCAGCGTTACCTTCGACAACGTCACTTCCTTTTCCACCGCGAACGATATCATCGCCGCCTTGCCCATGAAGATGGTCGTTACCTTTTAGGCCCCTGATGGTTTCGCCGGCTTCTGTTCCGTCGATGTCATCATTGCCAAGCGTGCCCCTGATTACATCGTCAACGACAGGGTCGACTGGGACATCATGGGCACTGATTAAATCGTTGACTTGGTTGACGATCTCATGATCGTGACTGTCTTCAGATGCATCACCAAAAAGCTCGTTCAGGTCGTTGTGGCAACTAAGATTTTCCATATGCTCATAGTCGTAGCTGCCGTCGATAATAGCACCAGCCTGAGTAGCCGAGTACATGATGCGTTGCTCAAGCAATTCGATGCTTTGTCGTTGTTGCTTGGTGGTTTTTGCATCACGCTTAAGAGCGTCTAGTTTGAAGATGAAATTAGTTAGACGTTGCAAGTTTTCTCTAAGACTCATTTTAATTTTCCTGGTCGGATGGATCTGAAACTGTTTTGAGGATTGGTGACAAGAAGTATTGGTACCGAAAGTAAATCCACACTGTTGGTAGATACCGACCTGAAAAGCAAATGAAGTTCCAAACCTGTTCAGAAGGTCCCGAGTTTATTAAAACTGCTTAAAACACTGGGTTTTTTAGCGAACCAATCCTTTCGGGTGTTGTTTTTTCGACTCAATGTGCGAAGTGAGCAACTCGACGTTTCTTTTTCGCCACATCGAGGCAGGGCAGAATTTGCGTTTGAATAGTCACTTGTTGGCAGGCGAGATAGCTTTTTCACGTGAGTCATAGGGATGTTCGCTGGGAGGTTTTGAAACGCGGAGACGCAAAGAGCGCAGAGGAGATGTGCGGACAGAACTCTGCGTTCTCAGCGCCTCTGCGTTTCTAATTCTCACAAAAAGCCGACTGATTTCCCCATACTCAGAGAGGCAAAAGCCAATTTGATCGTTCAAATTGGCCGGCCGACAAAATCTTTAGTGATCGTCGTTCTTTTGGTATAGCGCCTTCGACGAAACGACGGGGTGTGAGTAAGTAGCTATCTCGGTGTGGAGTTTTTGAAACGCGGAGACGCAGAGAGCGCAGAGGAGATGTGCGGGCAGAACTCTGCGTTCTCAGCGCCTCTGCGTTTCTATTTCTCACAAAAAGCCGAGCCGGCTGACTGTCTCTCAATTTGCGTTTTTGTGCTGGGGAGCTAGACCAACGTAAATACGCCTACAAACTGAGGTGGGGTTACATTTCCAGCGGCATCGGACAATTCATCTCCAACCAGGCGAACTTCGTATTCTCCAAGAACGAGGTCATCAAACGTCCCAAACTCTTCATTGATTCGATAGACAAGTTCGGTTGAATTGACACTGAAACCAAATCCACCGCCGCCGGCCAGCACTGGAGTTAAAACGTTACCTGTCGGGTCAGTCAGTTCTAACGTCGGATTAGGAAGCAAGTCATCAGGTCCGAAGATTGGAAATTCGTCATTGATTTCAACAGTGAAGAACGCATCACCTCTGCCCAAGAACTCGGTTTCAACTTGGCTGACTAACGTGATCGTCGGCGGCGTAACATCGACAGACGTATCAATCTCCTCAACTCTTAGATCAGTCAAACGAAGTGGGATATTGGTTTGCTCGGGAAACCCGTCAATCCAAACCCAAAGATACGCCGTTGTCGCAGACTCGGGGACTTGAAAGTCCAGTTCCTGAACCCGATCCGAAGGGTCATTGGCATTCTCGTTCAGCTGAAACGAAAACTGCCGAACAAAATTACCCGCAGCATCAAACAGATCGATTCCAGCGCCGGCTGGAGCTCCTTGGAACGAACCAGCGATTTGATCTCGCCACGCATCAACGGTCAGTCTTGAAAATGATCCAGAAACAATATCCACTTGGCGGGCAATAGATATCTCCCGATCGATTCCGCTTATAACAAGCTCGTTGTGGACCGTATCAATCGAAATCTGTTCTTGAGAAAACCCACGGCTCACATTCCATTGATTGCCATTGAATTGAACCGTAGTCGAAGTCGGTGGTGGGTCGAACTGAAAAAATCCGTTGGCGTGCAACGTGTTTCCGCGACCAAAACCGGGCTGAACAAAGTCGCCGGGTGTCCAAGTCCCTGTCGAAAAAACCTGCGTGCTGGAAAAATCAACTTCTTGACCGTCAACCGACAGCCGATTGATCGTGAGATTGCGATCCAAGTTCGGTTGGAACAGATCGTTAGTAAACTGAATTCGCAGATCGGAAAGCGAATCGTTGCCCTCCAGGTTCACGATGAAATTCTCACCTTGGCTTGAAACAACTTCATTTAAGATTTCTTGACCGCCAATCGTGACGACCAGATTCTCCTGCCCGGTTTCTCCCGTCGCAGTAAAAGCCACCGTTGAGAGCATTTGGCGGGCTTCCAACATTTCGAGGCACAATCGTTGTTGCTCTTTCATGATACAACCTTGGTCAAAAATGATGCTTAGTTGAAGCCAGCAAGAAGAGCTTGTGGCGAGTCACGGCATTATCGCTAACGCGCGCACCCCTTGTCAAAACAAATATCCAGTTTACGCGAGCCATCTCTGAGCACCACAACTTATTGATTGTGGGTTGGCTTACTTTAGTGATTGAGTCCCTGTTTTTTCGCGACACAAAAAAAGCCATCAGCTTTTCAACTGATGGCTTGATCGTCATATGGCGTGCAAAATCAAATGATCATGCAACTGAATTGAGCCACGATACTATTCGCTGAAACAGTATAGATGTTTGTGTGACCGCAAAAATAGCTGGCCATCATCGGCTGCTGGTGAACTTTGAAATCCGCTTGTGTCAAAAGACAAATCGTTCTTGGCGATAAGCTCAAATTCGGGCTTGGCTGCCAACACATAAACGGTTCCTGAACTGGCGGTGAAATAGATCTTGCCACCGGCGACAATAGGTGAAGCATATTCTTGACCACCTCGTCCACGTCCACCTCGGCCTCGTCCCCCGCCGCCACCAGACTGCCCGCCCGAAGAGCTGGCTGCTGGAAGTCGATTTGAGAAAACCTTCTTGCCGTCTTTGGCGCTGTAACACGAAATGATTCCGTTAGAGATACCATAAACGTGATCTTTATAAACAATAGGTGAAGCGAAACGGCCGGAGGCATTGTTTTCCCAAATTGGGTCAGTGATCTCGCCTTTGCCACCCAGCTTGATTGCAATTCCGCTTGAGCCACCACGTCCACCACCAACCGAATAGACGACTTCATCGGCTACGACAACACTGTGCGATGCACCTTGATTCCCTGGAGCGTACCAGCTGATCTTACCAGTTTTAGCGTTGATTCCCCAAATTTCACCAGGCACAGCCAACACAACGTCGGTGCCATCTTTGCCAGGAGCGAGTGCGGGTGTGCCCCAAGTACTGGCGTAACCTTTGGCTTCAGATTTCCATTTTTGCTCACCGGTTGCTTTATCAAAAGCGACAAGTGATTCCGACTCATCGGAAGCATTCACGATCACAAGATCTTCGTGCACGATTGGGCTGGCCGCAGAACCCCATCGCATTCGCCCAGATTCTGTGCCTACGCTCTTCTGCCAAAGTTCTTTACCATCGAGATCGTAAGCCACGACTCCGGACTTGCCATAAAAAACAAAAACGCGTTCGCCATCACTAACAGGTGTGTGGCTTGCATAGCCATGTGCAGGAACGCCGGCCCCTGAGTAGGGATCCTCTTTGACTTTAGATTCAACCGATTTGTCCCATAAGATTTCGCCTGAATTTCGATCCACGCAAATGAGGTGTCGTTTGAGATCGTCGATCGTACCTTCACCACGCTCGACTCCGTAACCTGAATAGGCAGTCACGAAAACTTTGTCACCAACGACGATAGGACTGGAGACACCTTTGCCAGGCAACTCCAACTTCCACTTCATGTTTTTCTTTTCACCGAATTCGGTTGGAACTTCCGATTCACTAACCGCCGTACCATTGGGCCCACGAAAGCGCGGCCAATCAGCTGACGAGTAATTGGAAAGCCCAATTAACGAAACAATAGTAAAGCAAATAACTAAACGACGATCCATTTTGACGCACCTTCAAGAAAAATATGATCTGCACTGCCACCGAAAAATTCGGGCAAAACCAGCTTAAATATTAGTAACCCAAATGGCGAGTACAGGTATCGCCAGAATTTGGATTATTCTTGGAACGAGCTCATTCTCCCCCAAAAGTAAAACAAAGTAAAACAGAAATCTGGCTCATTTTTACTAGGTGCGCGTCACTGGTATCCAAACGACAAGGCTCATTCTTCGTCCGATGTCTTTAACCTGTAGCCTCAGACACAATTCTCCCCAAAAACGTCTCTGGTTTTCCTGCAAACAGCTAAGAAACTCCAACATAAGCGAGTTGCTGTAAACACAGACGGAGCCCGCAAATCTTCAGCCAGATTGCGCAGAAATTCAGCTCTCAATGGCGAAACAATTATCGCTTCATGTAGCGGATTGGAAGAATGAAGAATTCCAATGTGCGCCTACCGACGCACTTAATGAAAAATTGATGACATCGCGGATGAGTGAGAAGCCCGGAAAGACTGAAAGTCATCTGATGACCAGCTTTGACTATTGGGCTGATTTCCCGAGCTTGCCCTGAGGCCTGTTTCAAAGTCGACTTAAACCTGGAAACCGCGAATCAACACGCATAACAAATTCGCGTTCATCAGCGTTCATTCGCGGTTCTATTTTTCCACACAGAAATTTTTCCGCACAGAAATCCAAATTCAACATTTGAAAGTAGTACGAATAGCGCCCACCAAGACATAGACGCTTGTTAAAGTCGATTCAACTTTTAGAAACCAAAGCGAACTCCAAACAGAACGTTGTGACCTGAGTAGTTTCCTATTGCAGTCACATTACCGCCTGAGACCAAATCCACATCTTGCAGCGAGAAGAATCGGTACTCGGTGTACAACGCTTTGACTTCGCTGAATTTATACGCCAAACCAGCCATTCCCTGATAAGCAAACGCAGTCTCGCCTTCGATAAAAGCCGGCATCGAATTAAATGTTCCGACGGAATCGGCGTAACCAACACCGACACCAAAGCCAACATAAGGCTGAACACCACTGGGACGAGTCGGGAAATCGAGATGGAAGTTTTTCATCAAAGAGTAGATCTCCAAATCGCCACTCACGTCAGCCGCAGTTGCATTGGAAATATCACCAGTTCGATATGTGAAATCAATCGAAGAGCGAAGGTAGTCGGAGTGCCGACGACCAATGTCGATTCCGAACACGGCCGAATCGATATCGGCGGTCCCTTCGAAAACATCGCTTCCGCTGCTTCGATTACCTTCCCAACCGCCGTACAGCATGATCATCCGCGTCCAGTTCTTGTCAAAGATCGCCGTTGGAATTTTCCTTCCACCACCAATTACATCTAACACGTCGTCGGTGTCAGCAAACGATGGCACAAAATTACCTGTCGATGCCATGGCTTCGCTCCACATACTTTGGCCGTGCGAAACCGAACACGGAATAACCGATATAACGAACAAACAAGACCAAACGATCCAAGTAGGTGACTTCATCTGGGACCTCGGATAAAGATAAAAAGTAAGGGATGGCAAGATTGGAGAGGTAACAAGGTTGCAGGCTGGCGTAACTGAGTACCAATTCCTTTTTGTTGACACGCTCGTCACGAAAGGAATCCCCGTATACATCTGAATACGTGTTGTTATCGACATCGCTGTGCGCTTCGTGCAAAACCGCAGCAACCGCATTGCCGACACGGACCACTGACACAATTGATTCAATCAGGGGAAATTAACACGCGGACAAAAGCCTCGAAAATTTACGAGTCGAATAGCCCGCTGATCGTTTCAAAATCAAAAAAATGAAAGCATGCTGTCGAATGCACGATCGGTTTTACGTTAACCATTCAGAGAGCCGCAACGGAACGAACACGACAATCTGGATGACTTTGCAAGCGTAAATTTCGACTCGGAGAGTCGAGCTACTTAAAAAATTTTGCAGAGCCAGATAGAGCAGGTTGCGGAAGTAGTAAGTTTACAAAATGCACGGAGCAACGTTCCAATGCAACGTTCAATTCGACTCAGCAATGTATTTTTTGCACTCCTTTTCCTTGGGATACTCTTGGCGATATTTCTCTTGAGCCAGCATGAAGTTCGAGGTCGCGGTTTCCGTCCGCATTGCATGAACAATATTCGCCAAGTCATACTTGCGTGCCACATTTACGAATCTGGAAACCAGCGATTCCCAAGCTGCTCCACTGCGCCCACCGATGGATTGGGGGAAAGTTTCTTGGTTCAAATCCTACCTTTTATCGATCAAGCCAACCTCTACGATGACTTTCGAAAATCAACGGGCAATATCGAATCGTCGTTGGTATCTCTGTCGCAAAAACGAGTCCCACTTTTTCTATGCCCATCTCCAGAATTGAACGCGGAGAAGTCCAATCAATCGCCCGATGGCAATCAATACACCTCGCACTATGTCGCATCGCTTGGCCCAAACCGCGACCCCGATTCGATCGGCTATCAATTCACTTATTCCGATTCTTCAGTCGCAAATAATCCAGCCATAGGACTTCAAGGGATGTTTTCACCCGGTTCCGCCGATCCACTCAATCCAAAAGTTCGAGGAGTTTTTGGGCGAACCCTTGGAAAACAATTTGGCGACGCTCAAGATGGAAGTTCAAACACGATCGCGTTGTTCGAATCGTCGGCAAGCGACATCGAAAAATCGCCACGTTATCTAAGGCACAGCTGGGCGTTTGGACACGCTGAATCGACCGACAAATCCAATCTAAAATTCGTATTTGCGGGATCGTCAATCGACCAAATGATCAACCAACGTCCTGCTCAAGACAACGTCATTCGTTGGAACAGTCGAACGCTAAACAGCAACCACTCAGCCGGTGCGATGGTCGCCATGGTTGATGGTTCATCACAATTTGTCTCCGACAACGTCTCAATCGAAGTTCTTCGCGCGATGAGCGGTATCGCCGATGGCCAAGCAGCGTCCTTCGAATAAATTTGTAGACGTCTTACCGCCAGCGAACACCAAGCAAGCAGCACTATCCCACTACTCGTGCTCGGTTGCCTTTTTCGGAACCGGGCTCTTTCGGTTGGATAGAAATTCAACCAGATCGCGAATTTCCTTCTTTGATAATTGCTTGATCAAGTCATCGGGCATCGAGGACTTTCCCATCTTCTGATCGTCGATGTCATCTTTTGGAATCACAATCTCATTCGCATCGGAATCCAACAGGACAAGCAAGTCCTCCGTTTCCTTCTTCACGATGCCAACATGCATCATCCCCTCAACGGTAAATACTTTTACCTGCGAAAACCCTTCGGCAATCACTTTATTTGGATGCACAATCGACTCAAGCAAATACTTCCGATCACGTAGAAGCCCGATGCTCGAAAGCTCCGGCCCAACCGCTCCGCCTGTCCCGTCAATTTTGTGGCAACGTACACAAGAGACTTCTGTTTTCTCGTAAAAGATTTTCGAGCCCACATCGTTCTTGCCACCGGTCAAAGCATCCATATATGACGAAACTGGATCGTCCGCTTTGGTCATTCCATCTTCGTAAGCCTTTAACATCTTCTTGATCGAATCTTCACTTCGGTTGGCCGCCGCTGTCGCAACATCCAATCGCAAATCCTTGGCAAAATCGTCGGCACTCATTCGCTTCAAGAACGAAGTCAACATTCCCGCTGACTGCTCGCCCTTTAATTTGCCCAACGTTTCAATGGCAGACTGTTTCGTATCAAGCTTGCCTTTGTACATCGCTTTCTCAATCAAGCCCATTCCGCGGGCTTCATCTTTATCAGCAACCATCGCGATTACCTGGCTGGCAAGATCTGAAGGAAGTGAATCAAAACCCGATTCCATTTTCTCCAAGACACCGTTCAAGCCTTCATGTTTCAATTTCCCAAGACTCGACAAAGCCGCAACACGTGTCGCTTCTTTGGACGTATCCAGCAAAGCGACTTTTTCGAGCTCGGCAGTGATCGTTGTCAGATTCAAATCGCCCGCCGCGGTGATGGCGGCACTTGTGATCGTATCGGACCCGACGATCAAACTGCTGAACGCAGCGGAAACTGCATTCCTTGCGTCGACCACATTTCGTTTTGACGGATCAAGCGGTCGCCAAGCGTGCAGCAACATGTCGCGTGCCGGCGGAGCAGCCCAATCACCGAGCGCTTTAATTGCTTCGACTCGGCGGTCTTCATTGTTTTTTGGATCGGAAGCAAACTTTGCAACCGCTGCTGCAGTGGCCTGCGAACCGACTCGAACATTGGCACTGACAATTCGCCGCACCAAAGCGTCGTTGGCTCCGTCCATTTCAATTTCGCCAATCAAGCTCGCCAAAGCTTCCATTTCCGATTCAACGAAAAGGTCATGGATGATCCGTGCAGACTCCAACACGATTTGTGCGTCTTTGTCTTTAAGCAAACTCGATACGGCCTTGTTGGCCAGTTGTCGATGCTTGTAAATATTGCCAGCCTTGGAAGCCAGGATTTTTCGCATCGCAATACAAAATGCGATTCGTACGCTTCTTGATTCGTGCGTCTTCAGTTTTACAACCGCGCTGAGATCAGGGCTCGAGTTGCGAACCATGATTCCGTTGAGCGCCATAATCCCGCCGTGACGAAGCATCGGATCTTTGTCAGCATTTTCGATCAGCATCGCAACAACGGCTGGGACTTCAGCGTCGGTGCCAACGGAATGCAACGCCATCGCGGCACGGAAACGAGTTCGAAGATCGTCGTGCTTTAGCAACGCAGCAAGATTCGCAGCGTCTTTATATCCAACTTCGACAGAAACCTTGGCGGCCTGTCCAGCCACACGCGGATCGGAGTCAGTCAGCAACGGAGTGAGGATTCCAGCATCAAACGGCGATTTTTCGGCGAGTGCTTTCCGGCCCATTTGCCCCAATCCCCAGATCGCATGCAGCCGCGCCATTTGCGGTTGGTCACCATCGTTGGCAACGCCTTTCAAAGTGAACAAGTCCGCGCGGTCAACCAATTCAAACTGTGCTTCCTGTCGAACGCGTTGATCAGGATGACCAAGTAGCGTTGCCAAGGCGTCTGTTTTTTGCTTCGACAGTCCTTCACGCAAAAGCAATTCAACTTGCTTAACAAGATCCGAATCACCGTGTTCTTTGTCAGAGAAAGCGTAGATCCGCCCCTTGGCTTCACCTTCCCACCCGAACACCCAGTCGGCAGCGTACAGCCGACCGTCAGAGCCAAAGTCGATATCCGTGATCAGCATGTTCCAAAGCGGTTTGTCATCGTCAACCAATTTCCAATATGCACCATCGGATTGATTGCGAAACGAACGCACACCGCTGGTTGTTGCCACACCGCGAAAATCACACAGGAAGAAACGGCCTTTGAATTTGTCGCCGAATCCCGTGCCCGGATAGTATTCCAATCCCGATGGACCATCGGCAAAGTTTTTGATAGGGGGAACAATATAGGCCGGTGTGTCTTCGTTATAAGGATGCCAGATCTTCTCGCGATTGAACGGCCCGCGATCGCCTTGGTATTGGTAGTACATTCGCCAACCAGCGTCCAAGCCGTTTACGACTTCGACCCAGCGAGCCCTGTCGCCACTGTCTGAATTGTTGTCGCCAGTGAACAGGTTTCCGTAATCATCAAACGCCAGTTCCTGTGGATTTCGCAAACCGGTTGCAACGACTTCCAAATTACTCCCATCGAGATCGCAACGGAAAACTGCGCCCGACGCCGGATCATGCATGGTTGGCGAAATGTTGTATCCTCGATCGCCAATGCTGTAATAAAGTCGCCCATCAGGCCCAACGATCAAACCATGCATGTCATGGCCACGGAAAGCAAAACGAACACCGTAGCCGGTATGAAGTGACTTTCGCTTTTCGGCCACGCCATCGTTATTAGCGTCTTCGAGTTCAAACAAATCGGGAATGCACGTGTAGTAGACTTTGCCACGATAAGACAGAACGCCGGCACCGGTTCCCATTTCCATCTTGTTGTACTTGTCTGAAAAAATCGTAATCGAATCTGGTTTTCCATTTCGATCGGAATCCTTCAACAACCGAATCCGATCGTCGTGCGCGGTGTAAGCTTTATCAGCATCGGGAATATATTTTCGAATGTAGTCGATCCGATCCTGAACCGTTTGCGCGGCCAGTTCCTCGTCCATCCAGTTTCCATGCTTGCGATTGTCTTCGACGCCTTTGCCCTGACGGAAAGTTTCGCAGACGAACATGCCGCCTTGATAGTCGCGGTGGATCGCCACGATGTTGGCAACATCCGGCTCGGCGGCATACAACTCGCACTTCACACCGTCCGGGTATTTGAATTGAGCGATCGCCTTTTCGCCTTCGTCGCTTGCGGCTTCGATTACTGGCAACTGTGGATCAGGTGTTTTGTCTTCTTTTTCTTGGGCCGAAAGTTCGACCGTTGAAAACAGCGCAAGACACAGAAAGGAAACGTTGGCTAACAAGTGCCCGGCTAGTTTCAAAGTCACAGAAAAATCCTTGTGAGTTTTTTGGTTGGTTGTGTTTGTGAATAGAAAGCCGCCAAGACTTGCATACTAAATCTTCCCTCGCCTACGCGTCGGGTTCCCATGCAGTATTGGCGTTTGGCCCAGCTATTCCACGAAAGCTGCTAACGGAATACAGAATTTAGCCCACATCGTGATCTCTTAATTCTAGTCGGATAAAGAAGTCTTGGAAATTCGATCTGGCCAAAGCAAACAATGATTGGGCAAGTTGGACGAATTAATTGAGATTCTTAAACCCAAAGAAACGCTCACAAAATGATCTCTACCCGTACTGCATCATCGCTTAAGCAATTCTTCTCCCCTCAACTCCCCGCCTATGAAACAACCAGCCCCACTGGACGTTTCGCAGTACTTTTCAACCAACCCAAAGACGGCTCAAAATCGACTCGGCCGTCAGCCGTTTGGACGGGCGAGCCAATCGTTAACTACTTCGCTTTATCATTCGGATTAACTTCGGTTATAAGAGTTGGCGATAACTCAGAAGGCATCAACGGCTTTTCGTGCCAATTTCCTTGTGTAAAAGGAAAAAGTGGCCTTTTCGATCAGTCGAGATCAACTAAGATTACGCACTTGCAGTTATAGTCGGGCCACGTAATATTTTTGCAAATTAAGCGAATCCTGTAATCGCAGGGTCTACAAAACGCTTATTGAAACGTTGCAAAGATGTATCGTTGCCCAACCGACCGACATTTTTCGGGGTCATCTCTCCCGAACCGCTGCACGGAATTGCTCGACCTTTCACACTAATTTTTGACCTGTGTCGACGTCTAGACTTATAGAAATAACCTAGACACGAAGCACAGGATTTATGTATAGCTGAACTCTAATGGGACCATTCCATGGAGCGCGAGGCGTGTAGCCTCACTCAGCGCGGGCTTTCGCCCACTTATTATTTACCCTTTTGAACAATCGAATTTGTTGACGGTGCATTGATGAACCTCAAAAACTATCGGAACATCGGAATTTCAGCTCACATTGACTCGGGCAAAACGACCCTCAGTGAGCGAATCCTTTATTACTGCGGCCGCATTCACAAAATCGAAGACGTTCGCGGTGGCGGTGACGGTGCAACGATGGACCACATGGAGCTCGAAAAAGAGCGTGGTATCACCATCACAAGTGCTGCCACCCAAGTCTCATGGAACAACCACACGATTAACTTGATCGATACGCCTGGTCACGTTGACTTCACAGTTGAAGTTGAACGATCACTTCGCGTACTCGACGGAGCCGTTTTGGTCCTCTGTGCCGTTGGTGGTGTTCAGGCCCAGTCACTTACTGTTGACCGCCAGATGAAACGCTACGGCATTCCGCGTTTGGCTTTCGTCAACAAAATGGATCGCACCGGAGCCGACCCGTTCAAAGTTGCCGAACAGATGCGTGAGAAGCTCGGCGTCGAAGTCATCTTGTTCCAACTTCCAATCGGAATGGGCGAAGATTTTGACGGCGTTGTCGACTTGATCGAAATGAAAGCCTACCGCAACGACGGCGACAAAGGCCAAACAGTCCTCACCGAAGAAGTCCCTGCAGACATGATGGACGATGCGAACAAGTATCGCCAGGAATTGCTTGAAGGTCTTTCGATGTACAGCGACGAGATGATGGAACTGCTTCTTTCTGAAGAAGAAGTTCCAAAGGATCTGATTTACTCGACCGCTGCTGCCGCGATCAAAGCTCAAAGTTTTACTCCGTTGTTCATGGGAACTGCGTTTAAAAACAAAGCCGTCCAGCCGTTGATCGACGCCATCGTTCGATACCTGCCTTGTCCGCTTGAGCGTGTTATTTCCGCCAAGCAATGGGACGATCCCGAAAAGGATTTCCCACTGGCACCGAAAAAAGAAGAGCCACTTGTCGGCATGGCTTTCAAGATCGTCGAAGATCCATTTGGCCAGCTTACTTTCATGCGTATCTATCAAGGCACCGTGAAAAAAGGCGGTACGTATTTTAACCAGCGAACCAGCCGCAAAGAGCGTTTCAGCCGAATCGTTCGAATGCACTCCGACAAGCGTGAAGAAATTGATGAAGCGTTTGCCGGTGACATCGTCGCCGTAATGGGCATCGATTGTGCTTCGGGTGATACTTATGGTGAAACGACCAAGTACTGCTCGCTGGAAAACATGTTTGTCCCAGACCCAGTTATCTCCGTTGCGGTCGCTCCTGCTGATCGTGGCGCCAGTGAGAAACTTGGTAAAGCTCTACAGCGTTTCCGTAAAGAAGATCCAACCTTCCGCGTGGCGACCGACGAAGAGACTGCCGAAGTCATCATTTCCGGAATGGGTGAACTTCACCTCGAAGTTTATGTTGAACGAATTCGTCGTGAGTACGGCCTCGAAGTCGAAGTTGGTGCTCCTAAGGTCAGCTACCGTGAACAGCCGACGATCAAAGCCGAATTCGATTACAAGCACAAGAAACAGTCCGGTGGTTCTGGTCAGTTCGCCCACATCAAAGGCTGGATCGAACCGTTTGACGAAGAAGAATTCGCCAAGGACGAAGACAATCAGGAAGTCGTCGATAACTTCTTGTTTGAAGAAAAAATTGTCAGCGGTCGTATTCCAAAGCAGTTTATTCCTGCGGTTGAAAAAGGAATGCGTCAGTCGATCACTAAAGGTGTTCTTGCCGAGTACCCAGTTGTTGGCATGCGAATGATGCTTGCCGATGGTTCGTACCACGACGTCGATAGTTCTGAGATGGCGTTCCAGGCAGCTGCCCGCGGTATGTTCCGTGAGTACATGCCAAAAACGAAACCTCAGATTCTTGAGCCAGTCATGTTCTGCGAAATCGAATGTCCTGAGGTTTCTCAAGGTTCGATCGTGGGCGACTTGACTTCACGTCGTGGAATCATGGAATCGACCGACATCAAGCCTGATGGTTCTGTTTTGATCTGTTGTGAAATCCCACTTAGCGAAACATTCGGTTACGCAACCGACCTTCGCTCCATGTCACAGGGACAAGCCACATTCACAATGGAACTTCGTGGCTACCGACCAGCTCCTCGCAACATTCAGGAAGAAATTGTGGAAGAGCGTCGCAAGATGAAAGAAGCTTTGCAGAAAGCCTAATTGAACAATTGGCAACAACTAACCAATGGTGGTCACCCGCGGGTGGCCATCACGTTAGTATTTCCTGCACGATCTAAGCCTTTTCGCGCCAGTAGGATGGACATTCCTGTCCGTCAGCATGTTTAAACAACTAAAACGTGCTCAGTAATGCGCCTTCACAGAGCCCATCTACATTCACACCGCCGACTTGTAAGCGCAAGCCAGCCATCACGTGAATTCAGCCGTCGCCCAACGACTTATTAGTCAAAACGGTGCGTTTTCTTCTCTGGAAAATTCTCCAGATTCTTCATTTTTGTAGCCAATATTCGCGCATACTCGGCGAATGGCATCTTTGGCAGCGCTCCGAGGAACGCCGGTGTGCTGCACTTGCTTCGCAGAGATAACGCAAACAGGCAGGGAGAACCATGAACCTGACAATAATTCTATTGGTTGCCGCCGTCGTATTGGCATTCGTTGGATTTTTCGCGATCGTATTCTGGATTGAGTTTCTCAAAATAAACAAGATCAACGCTCAGCTTAAGGAAGTAGCCGAAAACCTGAGCGGCCAATACGTAGACAATGGAGCGTGGAAGCATCCCTTGATCGTCGTCGATCACGAAGGCTTGAGGACCCGGATCGGACTGGAGCGATCGAAAATAAATGATGGGACCGGAACCTCCATGTTGCAAGTCAAGCAACTGAAAATCACAACTGACGGACTCGACCCGCAGTATAAAATTTCGATTGCACCTCCGACGTTGGCAGCCAAAGCCAGCGCCTGGGTAAAAGGGCAGCGTGCACGAACAGGAATGGAATTTTTTGATGACAAGTTTGTGGTTGAGTCCAATCGATTTAAGGACTCAATGAGGGACATCATCTCTCCAGACGTCGCTCGCAAATTGGAATCTGTCAGCCGTTTTGCCCCACTCCAAATTCTCGCGGGAAATACTGGCAAGAAGAAGAAACCAAAAAACGCAGCTCCCATTAAGAACACGCCGATCGCACGCATGCGCAAATCGCTACCTTTCTGGGATGTCAATGTTGGTCCAATGACAAAGCAGATCAACAAACATCGCTTCAAGCTTTCAATCAACGAAGGCAAAAGTGAGTTGCTTCTACTGATTCAGGAATCAGAAATAGGATCGTTGACAGAGTTCATCTACACCTTGGTCGACGCTCAGCGAGAAGTCGTCGCAAATTTGTCAACGTTGGAAAAATGTGCCGTGAACAAACCGGCCATCAATGGAATGAACCACGCGTAAAGCGTAAGTGGCCAGTAGATCACGCGCGTCTTGGCCAAGGGCCTATTTCACCGTAACCTGGGGCATCGCCCCAGGAACGTTCGCCATGAAATACCCGTTGGCTGAAGGCCAACCTCAACACCACACAGCAACCTCGAGTGCAATCCAGCGAAAACGTATCATAGGACGGCGATTCGAAGCTCGATACTAACTTAGGGAAGCTGATTCAGGCATCACATTGATCCGACCTTTTTACCCTTTCCGTTTTAAAACAAAAAAGTGTCTTTGTCGCAAACGATGAACTTTGATGCCATGCTACGGATCAAATCGCGTTTCGATGAATCAGATTGTTTCACAATTCTATAATTTGCACGTTGATTCATTTATTCTTTCTTCAACTGCAAGTTCCCATGAATACGAATGTATCTATCACCGCCGATCAATGGTGCAACGAAGTACCAACGCCACGCAAAATGCTGGCGATGTACTGTCTTCTCATTTCTCAAAATGATCATCCGGCTTTCCATTGGAATGGAGAAACGGGCGACCTCTTCGCAATGAAACCCGATGGAACCACAAACTACGAAATGGTGTCGCCCTCGCTTGATGAATTCCGATCAGTACTGCTCGACCTCAAAGAAAACTGGCCACTCTACGACGATCTGGAAATCGATTTCGAAATTCCGCTTGAACCCAAAACATTAAAAGCCCGAATCCGACTTGAACAACGAGATCTGTTTCCACATCTCCATGCCGAAGTCATTGACGGCATTGACGAAGCGGAGAGAGACAGAATTTTGAAAGCGTTTTATTCTGGTGAAGTGTCTTTTGAAGATCCAAAACGAAAACGCATCACGATTCGCGGCAAGGTACTCGACCATAAAGGCGATCCCGTTGCCGGAGTTCGACTCGCTGATCGCAAAAGCAACTGGCGAAAGTCCATGATCGAAGAAGTCGAGCCCGAAGACTTGGCCAGCCAAGTCGTATTCTCGGACGAGAACGGGAAATATGAACTCAACGTGGAACTAACACCGGGATTCCTGGATTTGAAAGAAGTCGTCGTTGTCTATAAAGCACCTTCAATCGTCAATTGGCTCAAGTCCGAATTCGAGCCTTCTGATATCGAAGCCAACCCGGAAGAGGTCAATCTCCATCTCCCTGAACCGGGAGCGTTAAACGCCTCCTATGACTTTACGGAAGCCAACTTTGCAGACTGCGATTACTTGCAGATCGGTATCCACAAGGAAGATCACTATCACCGCGAAGACATCGGGCTCCAGGGTGAACTGTGTTTAACAGGACTCGCCCAAGGCGAGTATCAAGTTAGCGTTGTTGCTACCGACTCGCGGGAACAGTTGATCAGCAAGTCAGTTGAAGTCCAGGGAAGCAAAACGACTCAGGTCCATTTGGAACCGGAAGAAAACCCTTCCCGCTTTCTGCGACTGAAGGTCCATCGCGGCAAAATGACAATGGAACAGCAATCTGAGTCAGGCGCATTGTCTCTCGAACTTTATGCTGACCCAATGTCGCCATGGGGCTTGCGGGCTTTCACCTGGACGCGTGATCTTACATCGTTGGAATTCGATGCCGACGGAGTCTTCGAAACGTCGATAGATGTTTCGGCTATCTGGAACCGAAATGTAAAAGTCTGGTTTCGCCGACTTTTTAAATCTCCAAGCAAAGCTGGGTGGAATGACTCGAAAACAATCAGTCTCTACAACGACTCGCATTCCGACCGGGATTTTGGATCACTTCTGCAACGGGAATTCGAAGACGGAATCGTTGTAGAGTTGTCTATCGAAAATGGGCCAAACGAATCGTCACGCGAGCCGTCCGAAACATCACCCCACCAATCCGAATGGTGGGATGGACAGTCCGAGCAACGGAGAATCTTCAACCGAATGTTGATCACGGCGATACGCCAGGGTTATGACTCGGCGCGATGGGGATCCACCGGGCAGTTTTCGGCTTATCCCAACAGCTATGAAAATCAAATCAACCTTCACCATGAGCTTGGGTATGCAACTTTTGAAGTAGTGTTACGCGAGTTGGCCAAGTCCGGTTTAACCGCCGATCAACCAGCGAAGATGACTATCCCGACGGGAGACGATTCTCTATGCGTGGATGTTACACTTCATCCCGAAAAGCACACCTCAACGTGGATCGGGCTTTCCTGGCCAGTCGTTGAACACGCGAAAAACCTGCTGAGCCTTGAGCAACTGGAAAGCAAATTTCCCAAAACATCAAACTACCGATTGATTCGTGGGCGTGTTATTGACCATCAAGGCGAACCTGTTTCCGGCGCTTGGGTTGTCACAGAAAATAACATCCTGCGATACACGGTTTCGACTCGTGAAGAAGGTTGGAGTTCAGCTGGGCAGGGCCATTGCCTGACCAACGACGATGGAGAATTTGAGTTGCCGTTGATCCACTGTGACGACAGAAGGCACGTGGGAGAAGGCGTCGTGTTGGTGGTTCAAAATGCCCCTGTCAACGGAGCGTGGTTGAAGCTCGACGGTCCGCTCAAGTCAGAAGAAGATATCAATGGAGTTGAGATTCAACTGCCAAAGCCAGCTGAATTGATCGTGCAGTGCGATTTGAAAGAACTCGACGACGTTATTGCACCTTTGAGATTGCACATACGTTCAACAACGCACCCTGCCACTGAATCTCGAGTGGTTCAAGCGACCGGTGAGACCCGTTTCCCAAATTTGGCACCTGGCAAGTGGTTAGTTTCCATTCATCAGATGGGCAATGATCTTGCTCGCGTCGTCGTTGATCTGACTTCGGAATCAGCGTCGAACGTGCTTTTTGATTCCACCGAAAAACTGAACCTGATTGGAGAACTGGTGTGCTCGAAAAAGCCACAGGAAGGATCAAGCCTTCTTGTCTGCTTCAACAACATGCACCATTCGCCCTTCGTTTCTTTTCGTGAAAATGAAGATTGCAATTTTGACTTCAGCGAAACAATCGAACTTAACGCGGATAAATTCGAAGCGGTCGGCGATCAATGGAAATCGGAATTCGTGTTCAAAAATGTGATTGGCGGAATCTATGAACTGGACGTTTCAACCGATCGTGCCTGGGAAGAATGCAATGACGGATGGAAGCATGACACCACCCTCACAAAACAGAAAGTAATTCAAATCGAAGGCAACCCACCAGAGTTTGAACCCATCGTTTTGGAATGGGAGGTCGAAGGAAGCAAGATTCAATTGTCTTTGAAGCCCGCAAACTCGGCGTCAGAAGACTAGTTTGTCGAAGCTGAGATGAATAGTTTGTCTCAGAATTCTGGGTGCCATGCTCACGCGCCGCATGAGCATGCTTACGCTTCGCGTAAACATGGCACCCGTCAATTCACGCTTGAAAGCAACCACTAAGAACCTTGGCCATGCAACGCCCGTTGGCTGAAGGCCAACCTCAACACCACACCAGCCCCGACCAGAAACCAATATTTGGCTCCACCCCTGAATTCAGCTAACATAGGGGCAATCCAAGGAACCAAAATGACTCAACGTCGAACATTCATTCTCGCAACGACGGCACTCTCGCTTTTTCTTCTGTGCGCCATCACAGCATTCGCAATTCAACAACAACAGCGGCCTTCGACCAACGCGATCAAGAAAACGATCAAACGACTAGCCCCACTTCACACGAAACTGGGCAAACCGAAAGAAGGCGAATGGCTTGACAACCACAAAGAACGCGGGCAAACGTTCGCCCAATACGTGCGAATCCGCCCCAACGTTTTGTCGGCCACCAGGAACAAACTTTACGTGCAGCCGATCGGCGAATTTACGGACAAGCAAAAAGAACTCGTCACACTTAGCGCCGAATACCTTTCGCTGTACTTCAATTGCGAAGTCAAAACGCTTGAGACAAAATCTGAATCGATCATTCCCGCCTCAGCGAAACGCGTCCATCCGACTTGGGGTGACCATCAATTATTGACTTCGCATATTCTCGAAAAAATTCTTACCCCTTCGCTACCGGCGGACGCATTTGCCACGATCGCATTTACGTCTTCGGATCTTTGGCCAGGTGACCGATGGAATTTTGTGTTTGGCTATGCTTCGTTGCGAGATCGTGTTGGCGTCTGGTCGCTTTATCGCAACGGTGACCCAAGTGCTGGTGACGAGGAATTTAAAACATGCCTTCGCCGGACCATCAAAGTCGCAACACACGAAACTGGCCACATGTTTTCGATGCAGCACTGCATCCGATATCAATGCAACATGCAAGGCAGTAACAGCCTGCCGGAATCGGACACCCAACCACTGATGCTGTGCCCCCAATGTCACGCAAAAGTCCTCTACGCAACCGGGGCCAATCCAATCGAGCGTTACGAAAAACTAATCGCCTTTTGCGAAAAGCACGGCCTCGACAAAGAAGCAAATTCGCTGAGTAAAGCCAAGGAAGCGCTTGAATCAGAAAAATCAAACTCGAAAAAATAAAGCCCTTTGCTGAATCCGTCGCATCGTTCACGCAGTTTTGTTTCCAACGGAACGCGGTGACTTTTGCAACTCGTTTTCCTATTAGTAAACAATCAAAATTGCCCGAATACTTCCGAACGTTTCTTGGAGTGAATAAATGCCTTTCAATCGTCGTAGTTTTCTTAAATCATCGGTAGCGGCTGGCACGGCTGTTTCGCTTTCCCCTATTTCGTACGGACGAGTCATAGGCTCTAACGAAAAAATTCGTTGCGGCGTGATCGGACTCAACAGCCGTGGCAAAAATCATATCGGTGGGCTTGGTGAAAACGTGGTTGCTTACTGCGATTGTGATTCGAATGTTCTCGGCAAATGCGCTGAAGGAAAAGACGTCGAAAAATTCATCGACTATCGAAAGCTCTTAGAAAGTAAAGCCATCGATGCTGTTTCAATCGCCACCCCCAATCATCAACACTCAATCATGGGCATCCGTGCCGTCATGGCGGGCAAGCACGTCTATGTTGAGAAACCCGTTTCGCACAACGCATGGGAAGGTCGTCAGCTTTCCGAAGCTCAAAAGAAAACGGGCAAGATCATGCAATGTGGCACCCAGTCTCGTTCCAGTCCGAGTCTCCAAGCCGCGGTCAAATACGTCCAAGAAGGCAACCTTGGAAAAATCAAGTACGCGATCGGCACCTGTTACAAACCGCGCAAGAGCATCGGCAAACTTGAAACCCCGCTCTCGATTCCAAAACACATCGATTACGACTTGTGGTGTGGCCCAGCCGAAAAACGATCGCTGTTTCGTCCTCGGCTTCACTACGATTGGCATTGGGATTTCAACACCGGCAACGGCGACATGGGCAACCAAGGCATTCATCAAATGGATATCGCCCGCTGGTTCCTGGGCTACAACACAATCTCGCCACGCGTCATCAGCATCGGTGGACGCTTGGGTTACGAAGACGGTGGCGATACGCCCAACACTCAAACCGTCATTCATGATTATCCCGATGCTCCGCTGATCTTCGAGACGCGCGGATTGCCCAAAGCCAAGAAATTCCAAAGTAACGGCTGGGGGAGCAACATGGACAACTATCGTGGCTCGCGAATCGGCGTCATCGTCCAGTGCGAAAAAGGCTATGTCGTGATTCCGAGTTACTCATCAGCAAAGGCGTTCGACAACGAAGACAATGAGATCATGAAATGGAATGGTGGCGGCAACCACTACACGAACTTCCTTGATGCTGTCCGAGCCGGCGATCAGTCAAAACTCAACGGTCCCGTTTGGGAAGGCCATCTTTCAAGTGCACTTTGTCATACTGGCGGGGTGTCACATCAGCTTGGTAAAAACACTTCCGTCGACGAAATCCAAGGCGTGCTGAATAAGGAAAGCGATATTTTCAAAGACTCCCTGACTCGCATGATTGAGCATTTAAAAGCCAATGAAGTCGACGTCGAACAAGGTGCTGCGTTGACCTTGGGAGCTGATTTGAAATTCGACGTGGCCACCGAATCGGTCACCAACCACGACAAAGCCAACGATATGATGTCTCGCGAATACCGTAAAGGATTCGAAGTTCCCAACATGATGATGAAGGCTGCTTCTTAATTTGAGGTAGTCCAATTCGGGGTTTCGGTGGGTACCATTTCAGTGAGTACCATTTTCTAACGCTATCGCGCCTTGAGCCGTTTTGGCGATAGCCACGGTTTAGTCGCGCATCGTTAACCGTGGCTATCGCCAAAACGGCTCAAGTAATGTTTGGATTTGAATTGAGGGCCCACGCCAGAATTCCAACGAGCCAGAAAATACGAGCAACGCAATTGTGGCAAATCGAGTTACAAGTAAACTCTTCATTGAACAATATTGCCTCTAAACGTGACCGACCAACAGGACGACATGATAAATCGCACAATACACATTGCTTTAATTTTGGTTGGCTTGGTCACTTTGAATTGCTTGTTGGCCGAAAATCAAACCCTTGCCCAATCAACTCAAAAAGAGTCCGTTTTGGCAAAAGCTCTGCCAGTTTGGTCTGGCAAGAAATCTGACTGGAAAGGATTTGAAAGGTTTGATTTTGAAGTCGACGGCAAACCGGCTTATGTCGTTCGGCCAAAACATGCGGCACCTGGTAACCCTTGGGTTTGGCGAGCACGGTTTCCTAATTTTCACGCAAAAGCGGACCTGATTCTTTTGGAACGTGGATTTCATATCGCACGAATTAACACTGACGGAATGCTTGGCAGCACAAAAGCGTTAGAACATTGGACCGCGTTTTACGATTACGTGACCCAGCGCGGACTTGCAAAAAAGTGTGCTCTTGAAGGCGTGAGCCGCGGTGGATTATTCGTATATCGATTCGCATCCAAATGGCCAGACCGTGTTGCGTGCATTTATTGCGACACGCCAGTTTGCGACATCAATAGTTGGCCGGGAGGCAAAGGGCAGGGCAGAGGTAGTGCGAAGACGTGGGAGCGGTGCTTGAAAGAGCACGGATTGACCGAAGAGACTGCCAAAACGTTTCAAGACATTCCGCTTCATAGTTTGGAGCCGATTGCCGCTGCCAAGATTCCTATTCTTCACATCATTTCCATGAACGACGTCATCGTCCCGCCCACGGAGAACACACTTCCGCTGGCTGAAACTTATACAAAACTTGGCGGTACGATCAATGTCATGCGTGTCGAGAAAGGAACTGAGAAATCAGGTGGACATCACTTTAAGCATCCCAATCCGTTACGAGTTGCAGATTTTATTGAGTCACATGCACACGCAAATCCTGCCAACAAAGATCATTTCCAAACGCGCGGGCCGCTTATTGATTGCATGAACAAATTCGAGACGGAAAAAACGGGGCGAGTTGTGTTCCTTGGCGGCTCAATCACAACGATGAAAAATGGCTGGCGTGACCAAACAGCAAAATACCTTCAAGCAAGATTTCCCGAAACGAAATTCGAGTTCATCGATGCGGGAATTTCTTCGACCGGTACCACACCCGGTGCCTTTCGACTGGTTCGAGATGTTCTTTCCAAAGGTGAAGTGGATTTGCTTTTCGAGGAAGCCGCTGTGAACGATCTACACAACCGGCGTAGTACGACCGAAATGATCCGTGGCATGGAAGGCATCATTCGCCACGCCAGAACAGCCGCTCCAAAAATGGGGATTGTCATGATGCACTTTGTCGATCCCAAACACATTGCGGATTACAAGTCTGGCAAAACGCCGATCGTGATTCAGAACCACGAAAAAGTCGCCGCGCACTACAACGTTTCGACGATCAATCTGGCAAAAGAAGTGCATGATCGAATCGAAGCAGGGCAGTTCGATTGGAAAAATGATTTCAAAAATTGCCACCCCTCACCGATGGGACATCGCGTTTACGCTTCAACGATTCGTCGCTTGTTGGCATCGCAAATGCCTTATGATTCTGACAAAGAAGACGGCGATGGACAAACAGAACTCCCGCAGCCGCTTGATAAATTCAGCTACGACAAAGCCAAAATGGTTGCACTGGAAAAGGCAGCCAATCTCAAAGGATTCCAAGTCATCGACAATTGCGATCCACGAGCAAACGGAGTCGGCGGCAATGTCAGACTGGGTTTTCACGGTGTCCAAATGTTGGTTGGCGAAACTCCTGGCGACGAATTCTCGCTTGAGTTCACTGGTCGTGCGGTTGGGCTTTTTACAACATGTGGTCCCGACGCAGGAACGATCACTTACTCGATCGATGATGGACCGTGGAAAGAGCAAGACCTCTTTACGCGCTGGAGCCGCGGGCTTCATATTCCTTGGGTCTACGTTTTGGAAAGCGAATTGGAAGCCACCGAACATGTTATCAAAATCCGCATCGCTGACAAAAAGAACGCCGCCAGTAAAGGTAATGCTTGTCGGATCGTGAATCTCCTCGCAAACGAATAGCGTCCGCTCAGATTGGATCTGATTTTGATGCAATCCCTTAGTTGAGAACCGTTTGTTGCAGCGTTAAGATGACGCGGTATTTTGTTCTCAATTAGGAGCTGACCATGTCGAAAACGGTGTCATTGATTGTCGTTTGTATTTTCTCTTGCATGCTGGGGGTGACAGCCAGCGCTCAAGAGGGTGATGTTAAAAAAGTCACCAGTGTCGAAGGCGTAACTGAGTATCAATTGGACAACGGCGCGCGTGTCGTCTTGTTCCCAGAAAATTCTGAAGCCACAGTGACCGTCAACATGACCGTCTTGGTCGGCTCTCGGCATGAAGGTTACGGCGAAGCGGGAATGGCGCACTTGCTGGAGCATATGGTTTTCAAAGGAACACCAGCGTTTCCGGACGTCCCGGGTGCACTTCGCGCTCACGGAGCTTCATTCAATGGTACGACCAATCGCGATCGAACCAATTACTTCGAAACGCTTCCTGCAAATGACAAGAACCTGGAATTTGCAATTCATCTTGAGGCGTCGCGTTTGGTTGATAGCTATGTCAAACACGAAGACCTTATGTCTGAGTTCAGTGTTGTGCGAAATGAATTTGAACGCGGTGAAAACTCACCACAACGCGTATTGGGCGAGCGTGTCAGAGCGGCTGCCTACGAATGGCACAACTATGGAAAATCGACTATCGGAAACCGCAGCGACATTGAGCGAGTTCCAATAGACAACCTGCGTGAATTCTATCGAAAGTATTACCAGCCCGATAACGTGGTCATGATCATCACGGGTCGTTTCGAAACCAAAAAGGCATTGGCGCTAGTTCAAAAACATCTTGGCGCAATTCCAAAACCGAAACGGGAATTGCCAAAAACTTACACTGAGGAACCTGCCCAAGACGGCGAACGCGTGGTAACACTTAATCGCGTTGGAGAAGTTCCATCTTTGTCAGCCGTTTACCATATGCCATCGGCGTCTCACGAAGACTGGGCACCGCTTTCGATCCTCGGCTCAATCATTTCTGAAGACAAAGTCGGATTGTTGGAACAAGTCCTCGTCGAATCGAAACTTGCGACCAGCGCATCTGGCCGAGCCGACAGTGCACACGACCCAGGATTGTTCAGTTTTTCGTTGTCACCGTCTGACGGCAAATTTGAAGAATCCAAAAAGGTCTTTATTGAAACAATTGACACTCTTGGAAAACAGAAATTTTCACAAGCAGCAATTGACCGAGCTAAGAAGCAATATGAGCTTCGTAGTGAGCGGTTGATGAATAGTGCTTCACGCATGTCACAAGCCCTTAGTGGTGCGGCATCGTTGGGCGATTGGCGGTTGCTATTTTTGCAACGCGACC
Organism: uncultured Pirellulaceae bacterium; assembly: GCA_964448575.1. Classification (GTDB taxonomy): domain Bacteria; phylum Planctomycetota; class Planctomycetia; order Pirellulales; family Pirellulaceae; genus Mariniblastus. Next base: position 66,107 of record CAYUWY010000020.1, on the reverse strand, counting down.
GAATTCAGGCCGTCACGTTGGAAGACGTTCAGCGTGTGGCAGCGACTTATTTCCCGCCGCACAATCGAACGATCGGCATGTTTTTGCCAACTGCAGAGCCAAAACGAATGGAGATTCCTACCGTTCCATCCATCGCTGCATTGGTGAAAGACTACAAAGGCGGTGTCGCGATTGCGTCCGGCGAAGCGTTTGATCCCAACCCTGAAACCTTGGATGAGCGAATTCAAAACCTCGACGCAAACGGCTTAAAAGTCGCGTTGTTGAAAAAGAAAAATCGTGGCGAAACTGTCAATATGACCATTTCGCTTAAGTACGGAAACGAAGAATCGCTGAAAGACAAAACGACTGCCGCGGGAATGGTCTCCGGCATGTTGATGGCTGGAACTAAAACGATGGATCGCCAAGCCCTTCGCGCTCGAATGGCCGAACTGGGTGTTGTGATCGGCGGCGGTGGCGGTCGACGTGGACGGCGCGGCAGAGGTGGCGGTGGTCGTGGCGGAGCAGGCAGTCTGACTTTTTCAATCACAGCCAAACGAAGCTCGCTTGTTCCGGCAATTGAATTGCTTGGCGAGATTCTTCGCGAACCGGCTTTTCCGGAAGAAGTTTTCGAGCAGAGCAAAATGCGAAGTTCGATGGCGATGAAGCGTATGTCGACTGACCCTGGAATGAAAGCTCGCATGGAAATGTCCCGTGCACTTTCGCCTTACGACAAAGACGACATCCGCTACGTACCGACAATCGAAGAAACGATTGAGCGGATTGAAAACGTAACACTGGACGATGTTAAAGACGTTTACGCCAAACAGATCGGCGCCGCGACCGGAGAAGTTGCCATCGTTGGTGACTTTGATCCAATCCCTGTGATGGAAGCTTTGTCAAAAATCCAAGCCGACTGGAACACTGATGTCGAATATCGACAGATCGTTCGTGAAGTCAAATCGGATTTGAAAGGCATGAAGAAGACGATCAACACGCCGGACATGGCCAACGCACAGTTTTCTGCGTCTTTGTCGTTCCCGATGAATGATCAAGACGAGGACTACGAAGCTCTCGTGTTGGGCAACTATATTCTTGGTGGCAGCACACTGTCGTCACGAATCGGAAATCGAATCCGCGGTAAAGAAGGGCTTTCTTACGGAGCGACTTCTTCAATCGCGATTCCTACCAAAGGCAACGACGCTCGATTTTCAATTAGCGCTTCGTTGAATCCCGAGAACATGGACGCTGTCGAAAAAGCTGCCGCTGAAGAACTTGCGAAATATCTTGCTGACGGCCCAACCGCCGAAGAAGTCGCGAGTGCAAAGCAAGGTTGGTTGGACAGCCGAAAGGTTTCGCGATCATCGGACCGAGCTATTGCCGGCCAGGTGATTTCGAACCTGAACCTCGAACGAGATTTTGCATTCACAGCAAAACGCGAAAAGAAAGTCGCGGATCTAACTCCAGAACAGATCCACGCGGCGTTCAAGAAGCATATTGATCCATCAAAACTGATGATCATTCGTGCGGGAGATTTAGGCGAAGAGTAATTTCCCATTCGACTCTAATGCGTGTTTATTGCAAATCAAAGTCCGCCATTGGAATTCCCATTGGCGGACTTTTTTTCAAGATGATTTTCTCTTGCTGTGTCGCAATCCAAGATTCACATGCTCTCGTTTTTCAAATTCACATTAAGGAGTAAAATTGAATTCTAAGTCTATAGCGTCGCTAGGCGGCTTGTTAATTTTCGCTTTAATCTGGTCATTCGCGGCACGGTTCATCTCTGGTTCATTCGCCAGCGAATCCAACGCGGTAAATCAAGGCTCCATGTACTTGTATGCGATGTTTGCTTTGGGTTGGGTTGTAGTCGCATTGATTATTGCGGGTGTTATGATTCAGAAAAAATGTTTTCCAACCGTGGGATCAAAAATTTGGTTGGGACTAGCATTCTTGTTCTCACTTGCAATTCCCTATTTTGTCGGCTTGCTAAGAATTTAGTTCGGTTGATTGTTGCCCGCATATGGAGTCCGCGATAAAAAACGTGGTTTTTGTGTCCACCGCAGGTTCGGTTTTGGGCTAACTCTAACAGACCACAAGCCGCGGTCATGGCGCTACCCTAAAATTGAGCTGCTTGGCACCACTAATCCCAACTGCAAAGCTGATTCACGTAATCAGCGGTTCCGTCACGCAGCCACGCATCCAATTGAGCCTGCTCTTTCAACTGCTGGCCGCGTGGTTTGGGCACGACGAAAAAGTTCGTTGTCACTTCGGCCAAACCAGACATGTCACTCCACAGTTTCTCGAACTGCGAAACGGGGAAGACATCTTCCTGACCGTGGCCCCATCGCTTTTTCACGTCTTTGATTGTTATATAAGTCGGCATCCGTTGGCCAACCCGCCGTATCGCTTCGTCGACTTTGTCACTATCACCAAGTTCTTCGCGCTTAATCCCAAACACAGTTAGCAACTGATCAATGTCAATCCAAGTCGTCATCGAGTTGTAATACGAAAGCTTAAATTCGTCTTCTTCACGAGGCATCGAAAGCCCTTCAAGTAACCGAGGCTGCCCGTTAACGCGAGCCAATCCGCCTCCGCGATCCTCGAGGCGTCGAGAGATGACTTCGAACGACAGACATTTTTCCGAGGAGATATGCAAACCCAAAAGCGAAGGATCAACGTTAGCTCCCAACGTGTCAACGTTGTGCAACATAAGATACTGAAGCGATGGCTGCTCATCGAGCAACTGTTTCAACACGCCATTGCGCAACATGTTTGGAATTTCGTACCAGTGGCCAACCGGATGCAAGCACTGCATCGGCGTGTTGTCACGATAGTCCGACCCCTCGCCAGATTGACGAGCCCAACCTAACAACGCAGTACGCAAACTGTCCCGCATTTTCTGCTGCTGCTCGTCAAGCATTTGCTGCGGCATTTCCTCCCACTGAAACTGCAAATCACGAATCATTGGCACCGTTCGCAACCCGATGTAACGGCCCGGTGAAATGACCACTTTGCCAGGGTAGTCGTAATGGTTAGCCGCATTCAAATGATCCGAGATCGCATCATTGGTCATGTAACCGGTCGTGATAATGTGCGGGAATGGCTTATCAAATTCGGCGCCGACTTTTTTGCTTTTGGCGAGATGAACCTCGATGAAGCTGCGGTGTTTTCCCGAAAGCTGACAAAACGGATGAAGCCCTTTGACAACGCCGGCGCCTTCAGTCCAACGACTGCCAACGCCTGCCGACAAAGTCACAACGGCAATTTTCCCGTCACGAATTGCCTGCTCACCCACCTTGCGAAAATCATCACCCAGCCCATCACGGGCATCGACCACGTCTGACGGCTCCACATCAGTGATCGAAGTGCTGAGCGGTAACCGGTTTTGCAACAAACCATATCGTCCCGATTTTACGTCAGACCGGACTTGCTCATGCTGGTCGCGATCGAATCCGATCCGAGTCAGGACTTCATTTAAAGTCTCAGTCGTTCCGGATTCAGATTTTCGACCCGGCAAAATCCCTTCAACGATTTTTTGGAACGCCATCGAATGTCCGTCGCTGCGATACTCACTCCCAAGCAACTCCATTTCGTAACGAGAAAGTGCCGACAACTCGCGAGGAGGAAGCTTCAGCCAGTTCGGAATCATTAGTGCGTAATATTCGTTTGGCATTCGCGCCGTGCTTTTGTCTTGCAATTCTCCCCATGTGCCACGGTCGTTAATTTCAAAGTTGTAAACGACCGGATCCATCGCAAACGGCAATCGCTTTTCCAATTCGCGTTTGGTCTGAGTCATCGCAGTTTGTAGCCACGCTTGAGCCTCAGGTTTCACTGCCGGATCAAAAATGAAACCCATCCCGCCGCCTGCCATTCCGCCAAGCATCCAAAAGCCCCAGAATTTGTCGCCGTATTTTTCGCGGCATTGATCAACCATCGAATTGGTAAACAGGTTGGTACACCAAGGGATAATTTTCTGCAGTGGACCAAAAAAGTTTCGATTGGTCGCCGCACCGACGGCTTGGATGTCACCCGCCTTAAGTGCCTTTGTGATCTCATCGAGGATTTCGATTGCTTCCTGACGCGCCTCCCACTCGACGGGCGAACGCAGCAAATATTTCTCGGTCACCATCTCCAAAATCGGACCCACGTTTTGAGCCATACCACCATGCACAAGCACGAGGCTGTTTTGAAGTTTTTGACGCGTTTCAGCGGTGACTTCCTGATCAGTGAAAACGGAATGTTGAGGCAACAGTCGGCCACGACTGATCCCAAACTCTGGATCGCCTTTTGTGGCTTCGGCTCCCTGGATGACTTTGATGCCCGGCCAAACTCCGCCGGAGTCTTGCCAACCGCCACCCGATCCGCCGATCCACTCACCGAGAATCGCACGCGCCGCAATGATCCGCCGATCGGCTTCGTTTAACGCGCCTTGTAAACTTGAAACCTGCCCGGTGGCTCTCATGCAAAGCGAAATCAATGAGCCCAGCAAGTTCGTCGAAACGGCTAGTCGTGAACCTTTGGGAATGTCGTTGACTTTGCTGACAATCTCCAACCCCAGTCCAGGTCCGACCAATCGTTCGAGCAACATCTTCATGTCTTGACCGCAGCCTTCCATTCCTGGCGGCACGATACCGGCTGCAATCACGGCGGCTTTCAGCAAACCCAAATAGTCGCGGGCAAAGTCAAACACTTCCGCCATGGTTTCGATTTCAGCCGAAGCCTTTAAATCGACACTGACCAAGCGCAAAACGGGTTGATCAATCACGCGCAAGTAACATTCAATCGGCGGCTGGGTTTGGTCATCACGACCAAGCACGCCCAGATTAATAGAAGCGTTGATAACCCGCGCTCCGGCAGGATAATCCATACCGAGAAAAAAGATATCACTCCAACCACTGTGGGAAAAATCCATTCGCACCGCTGTCGTCTCGGACAAAATCGGAAACGATGGGCTGTCGGTGTCTGATTGCAACAACTCGCTCCGAAACCGAAGCGGATGATCGCTCGGATGGCCTGTGCGAAACATCCATTGATTACCGCGAACCGTGCGAACGCTTTTTCGCACCTGATCGGCGAGCGTTTGAAACGCGAGATCGTGATACGATTCAGCCAGGGCACTGGAAAGCGCATCGCTGGCGCCAATTTGTTCCTGAGCCTCCAGCAACGAATCAATCGCTTCCACAAAACGCCTGCCTAGCAGATGTTGATAACTGCCAAATGGAATTTTTGCGGAAGCCTGATGGTCGAAAAAATTTGGTAAATGATATCGATGGATCGCTGCGAGGAAAAACAAAGCGCGAACACGGTGATAGAGATTTTCAGTTTGTCGCCAATACTGATCAAGCGCATCAGTGTCAGCCATCAATTCTTCAAAATTCGACCCCGCACAAATCTCATCAAGCGATTGATTGCGAACGGCATCGACCTCAGATTCGATAATTGAAACGAGGCGATTGGCGAGTATGTCGGAGGAAGCGTTTGGTGTGACCGAAGCCATTACTCAGTGCCTCCCGAAGCCTTGCCATTTGAGATCGCTGCAGCCGGTTTTGGACCAACGGCAACCAACTCCAGCAGCTCAGTCAAAATCTGATCCCGGTCTTTACCCGAAAGTGCCAACGCAAGTTGCGATTTGAGCAGGCCATATTTGACGCCAATGTTATATCGCGTTCCGTCGATCTCAGTTGCCAAATATCTTTCTCGAGCGCTTAACGACTCCAACGCAGACGACAATTGGATCTTTGCGTCGGATGGCAAATTTTGAATATTCTCACCAAGCAACTCCATCACGCTCGGCGTGAGAACATGCATCCCAGAAAGACAAAGGTAATGGCTTGCTCGCAGCCCGGCCACAATCAATTCTTGCTCAGCCAATGTCGGGGTTGGTTTCTCTTTAACTGTTTTGACTTCGTATAGCTTTGGACTGTTGGGCACCCGCATCCCGCCAATGGTTCCAAAAAACGGAAGCAGGTTTTCGCGAGTTGGCTCGACCGCCGAAACCGCACACGATTCTGCAGTTGCCACATCAACCAATTGTTTTGCATAACCTGATTCGATGCCGCTGATATAAACATGGTCCGAAACGAGATGCAAAAACGGTTCGTTCTTGACGAAATCGCGAGCCCGAAAAAGCGCGTCACCATAACCTCGAGGATTGTCTTGCTCGACAAACGTAAGACGACTGGCGTGCTCTCCGGCAGCTTTCTCATAATTCGATTGGGAGCCGGGACAAATCACGAGGCAAATTTCTTCGACTCCCGCGTTGACGGCTTCGTCGGCAATCAGTTGCAAGGCGGTTTTGTGGATTCCGCGTTGGTCAACAAGCGACTGGAGCGGTAAAGATTTCTGATCGGGTGCAGCCGCTGTAATGACTGCTTTGAAAATACTCATCAATATGCTTCTGGAGAAGGTGGAATTTTTTAGCTGAGTGCCAGCCAAATCAATCGAGAACGCAGGATGGCTTGCTTGTGAGTTGAAACCCATTTCTGAAGGTCTCCGGGCTGTCTTGCCCCGTCCTCAACTACCTCTCCAGTGTAGTTATGCATTCGAATTTTCGGAACGAGGTATAAGTTTTGTCAAAGATTTCGAGCCAAAATTCAGCATCACAATCGGCACTACGACCTTTTCCAAGGTGGATATTTGAGACGTTTTGGCCTGTGAAGGACGGCTGAGAAAGCAACTGAGTAAATGTGGCGCTTTTGGCAAACTGGTATCAACAAATTCGGCTGGTTTGATAAAATTCTCGCTTCACGTTTAAAACACTTGATTGCACCACGCAATATCCTCCCGGAAGACCTCATGAAAACGTTTAAAGTCTGCATTCGTTTACTTCTAATCGCCGTCACGATTCTGTTCGTTTTTTCAGTCGTTGCGGAATCGCAATTCGCAATGGCGGACGTTCCAGACGTTCATGCTGACGCGGACGCTGCAGGTGACATGAAAGAAAAGGGCGATCCGGGCCTGCTCACGAATCTGATGACGCTTGCGATGCTTGTGTTGCTCCAGGCCGTGCTTGGTTTTGACAACCTGCTTTATATTTCGCTTGAGTCAAAACACGCTCCCGTGGAGAAACGACAATTCGTCCGGTCTTGGGGAATCGGAATTGCGATCTTTTTGCGAATCGCCCTTTTGTGTTTTCTGGTCTACCTCAAAGACTGGTTTGAAGAGACTAAAGTCTTCACCGTCCCGTTCACCGACTATTTCGAAGCCGACTTTAATTTGCACAGTCTGATCGTATTGGCTGGTGGAGCGTTCATCATCTACACGGCGATGAAAGAAATTTGGCACATGACACGCTTGGAACACGACGACCACGACGGCGGCAAAGGAAAATCTAAATCAGTCAGTGCGGTTATTTTTTGGATCGTTGTGATGAACATTGTTTTCTCCTTCGATTCCATTCTCAGCGCGATGGCTTTGTCAGACGTTTTCTGGGTGATGGCCGCCGCGATTGTCATCAGTGGAGTCGCAATGGTTTGGCTAAGCGATCACGTTGCGACGTTCCTTGAGAAAAACCGCATGTACGAAGTGCTTGGTCTGTTCGTGTTGTTCATCGTTGGAATCATGCTGATCAGCGAAGGCGGACATCACGCGCATTTAAAACTTATGGGCGATCCAGTCATGCCAATGACCAAGACAACGTTTTACTTTGTGCTAGGCGTGCTGGTTCTCACTGACATCGTTCAGGGACGTTATCAAAAGAAACTTCTTGCTGCCAAAAACAACGCGCATGCATAAGTGAATTTCGGTTAAAGATGCCACTCGTGGTTGCGTTGCAACAGCTGCGAGTGGCGTTGTAGCTTGATCAACCTACAGCGTTGCGAAAACTTCTTGCGCCATCGCGATCGTGTGATCGATGTCTTCGGTCGTATGCGCCGCCGAAACGAATAGGGCTTCGAATTGGCTGCACGGCATGTAAACGCCACGCTCGATCAAGCCCCAAAAATACTTGGCGAACTTTTCGGTATCGGACTTGGATGCGGAATCCCAATCGGTAACCAGGCCAGGTTGAAAGAACAAAGTCATCATACTGCCGACGCGTTGGACACAATGTTCAACTCCGGCTTCTGTCGCCGCCGTCGACAATCCATCGGCCAGCCGTTTGCTCAACGTTTCCAACTTTTCATAAGGCGGCGTATCTCGAAGCGATTTCAACATCGCGATTCCCGCAGCCGTTGCGATAGGATTTCCGCTTAACGTGCCTGCTTGGAAAACTTTGCCAGCCGGCAAAACGTGCTGCATGATCTCTCGCTTGCCACCAAAAACGCCAAGTGGAAGTCCGCCACCCACGATTTTTCCCATCGTCGTCAAATCTGGCATCACGTCGAACAACTTTTGTGCTCCGCCGTGGGCAACCCGAAATCCACACATGACTTCGTCGAAGATCAAAACGGTTCCGTGCTTTTCCGTATTCGCGCGAAGTGCCTGCAAGAAATCAAACGTCGGCGTTACGCACCCCATGTTGCCACAAACGGGCTCTAGGATCACTGCGGCAAGTTTGTCGCCGTACCCTTGAAAGGCTTTTTCCAAACCTTCCACGTCGTTGTACCCGAGCACCAAAGTATCTTTACTCGTTCCTTCGGTTACTCCGGGAGAATTCGGCACCGCTAATGTCGCGGCGGCACTTCCAGCAGCCACCAACAAGCTATCGACGTGACCGTGATAGTTTCCCGAGAACTTGATAACCAGGTCACGGCCAGTGTAACCACGTGCCAATCGAATCGCGCTCATCGTGGCTTCTGTTCCCGAGTTGACCAGCCGAACCATCTCAACGGACGGCACGGCTTGGATGACAAGATCAGCCAGTTCATTCTCCGCAACCGTTGGCGCGCCGAAACTTGTACCGCGATCGACCGCCGCATGAACGGCTTCTGAAACCGCCGGCCACTGATGACCGAAGATCATCGGGCCCCACGAGCCGATGTAGTCGATGTATTTGTTGCCGTCGATATCGAACAGGTAAGCGCCTTCGCCTCGCTCAAAAACAATCGGCTCGCCGCCGACGGCACCAAACGCGCGTGCTGCACTGTTGACTCCACCGGGCATTAAGTTTTTTGCACGTGCGTATTCTTCTCGGCTGCGATCGTGGCAAAGTTTTACGTTGGTCATTTTTCGTTAGTCTTCAGTTTCAGTTTTTAGTTGGCGTTTGAACTACATGGAATTATCCAGTGTTCAATCAACTTGTGAATAGGTCGTCTTCCAGTGGCTCACCTGTACCCACGGCGCGGGCTCTTGATTCAAACAGTGCGTTCCAATTTTCGTTTAAATAGCTGGTGGCCTCTTTGATGTCAGATACTCGCCAGTTGCCTTTTGCATCAACGTGAGCCAATCCAAGCCTGGCAAGTTTTCCGAGTGCGTCATGGACTTCGAAATCGACGTCCGTCTTGGCTACCTTAAGCAAATACGCTTCCACGACATCGTCGAGCTCTTTCTCAGTCAATCCACCATGCGATTGGTCACATGGGGGCCGCACATCGGCGTGCTTCCAAAGCATCGTATACGCCAAAATCGCTTCGCAGAGCTCTTGCTCTTCGGCTTCATTTAAAATCCGATAGATCACACTCGAATTGTTGTCGAGGTTTTTCAAATACAAACTTTGCGTCAAACCGAACTGATATTTTGTTTTGGTTCGAAAATAGCTCAGCACCGATTTGACGATGTAGCCAATCACGGCACCGATCGCCGCCACCCAAACGATCAAGTTTTTCAAAGTGAAAACGAGCGCGAGCACGAGCAAGCCACGTGTGATTTTGTAAACCGTAATCGCCACGCCAGACAACGTCGGAAGCAAAATTTTGGCGCGATCCATTTTCGTCAAGCGAACTTTGGAACCAGGAAGCAAAATTTCGAGGTCCGTTTCAGGGATGTTTTTGAATGTTTTCAGGTAAACGAACTTATGATTCAGATCGCTATCGTCTTTCTTCTTTTTCTGATCGTATTCTGGATCTCGCTTTACTCGAAATGCCATGATCAGGCGTTGAAATTCTGGTAGCTCGATGGTTTCTTGGCGATAAAAATTCTGCCAACGCCGACGGTGGACTTTAACCGTTTTGTAACCCCGAGCGAAAATTTCGAGGCGATCAAAAATCTCAAAATCGACTTCTAACTGCACACCCCACTGGCAGCCGATTTCAATCGCGGCTTCTAACTCGTTCTTTGTAAGTTTCTTATAGTGGGCACTGAAAAGCAGACCGGACAAACGATCCATCAATGTATTGGCCAGCCGATTGCGAACGGCAGGTTCGATCGTATCCAAATCCACGAGCTGAGAATCCGGATCAAGCGAATCATAAAGCTCTTCCAGATGCAGCAACGCAGAAAGATGCTCGACGTGAAAGATCGCTTGAAACCGCGCACACAGATGGCGAAAGTCTTCCAATTCCTGGTTTTCGATCGAAAACTCTTCCGCTAATTTCGCACGCAAATCAATTTGGCGCAGCGGAATGAACGTCGCACGCTCTGGCAACTGCTGGGCGATCAAATCGTCTTCGATCCGCCCGACCAAATTTTCATCGTCATTGTCGTTCAATTTTGTTTTCGCATCATCGCGTTAGATCCGCTAACATCGGCTAGTGGCCTCCAGAATACATTGGTTTCGACGGTTCCCCAACCGCATATCTAGCTGGTTATCTTAAACTGGTCGTTATCGACAAAGAAACGGTGCTCAAACCAACCACCCAACCGCTATTTTCTAACCAGGCACCTTCTTCTAGTTCTGCGAAATTACGAGTTCGTCAAAATCGGGTAACTGGTCACGCAATGAAGATAAATCAACTAATGCATTTTCTTCGAATTGACGCTCAAGCTTCACCACTTCAGAGATAAGAATAAACAAAGACTCAGTAGGGCAGGGCTTGCTTAGCACCTGATGGGCGACGGCGAAAACCTGTTGAAGCTGATTGGCTTCCGAATGGCCAGTCCAAGCCAAACGAATTGAGTTTGGGCATGTTTTGGAAACTTCGGTCAGAAACTCTGCTCCGTCCATTTCAGGCATTCGCACATCCGAAAGCACGATATTTGGCGGATTTTCTACAAAGCTCTCTAACGCTTCGACTGCACGATCAAAAAAAGCCAACTCACAGTCCGGCAACTTTTTTAATAACTGACGCCGCGTACTGGCAAGTAACATTGGGTCATCATCGACAAATACGATTCTGGTTTTCGTTTGGTTGCTCATTGCGATTGCTCCGTATTGCTTAGTGTCGGCCAAGGAAGACTTACGGGCAACGTGTTTCCACTGTGCAACTGATCTTCGTACCGCTGCAGCAATTCGTCAAATTCAGAAATGAATGCGACCAGTGAATTCGAATCGAGTTGTTGCAGCGCAAGCATGCGGGCGATACGGCGGTGAGTCGGGATTGTCTGTCGGTCCGGTCGATGCGGCGGTTCCACAACCACGACATCGGCAGCGGTTGAACCTTCATAACAAGTCGTACTTGGCATGGCGAATAGGTGATCTTGAAACGACTCGTACTTTCGATTGAGCTGATAAACTTTCGATGCATCCCTCAACACTCTAACCAAGTGAGTCGGGCTGGAAACAAGCACGACGCGCTGGCAATCATGTTCAATGAAAAACTCACCAGCAGCCTGAAGCTCGCCCGTTGTGTTGTTGGATTCGATGTCCAGTTTAATCCTGCTTCGCAATGAGTCCTTGAGCGCTTCCCATTCCGATTCTGATTTTGCCGGGCATTGATCTGCCCAAGCCTTAAAGCGCAACAAATCATCGAATCGGTTTTCGAGAAATGCCATTGAGTATTCGGCTTCGAGCAACATTTTGCCCGTGTGTGGAGAACCCGGAAACTTAAATTGCTTACGAGAAGCTCCCGTGCCGAACACAATGACTTCAGCATCCATCGTCATGGCAGCCAACAGTCCTTGCGGGATACGTCCCATTTCGCCGGGACCTCCGCCCCACGCAATATGTCGCCAATTTTCGGCTTGTAAGTTGCAACCATGAACCAAAATTCCGGTCTTGAGTTTTTTAGTTTCAGCCATTTTTCTATTCCTGCAATGCAAAAGGTTGGAAGTGTCCACGCGCGGGATCCCACAGGTAAACACTCCATAGATAAGTTCGATGTTTCAATTCACAATTCTTGCGGACAAACATTTCAAATCTGGCGCCGGGATATTCCCACCGCATGTTTTTGCCGCGTGTCCGAAATTTCTCGCGGTTCAATAGAATCCAGATCCTGTGCCCCTGTGCCGCCTCTCCAATTAGCTGGTCAACATTACTGATGACTTCTCCGCCTCCGTTTCGATCTACCAAAACGCCATCGCGCATTACCGCGAAATCATAAAGCAGCGGTAGGGCGAGGTCGTAGTCGCATTTGCCGCCTTCTAGGAATGCACAATGGGTATGAGGCTCGGTGATCGCGAGCTTGTCGCCTTGACGTTTTTGGCTAGCCACCCAGCGGACAGCGCCTGTCGAATCGCCAAGGATTCTCATTTCGTATGAGCCAGGAATTCGCCATGGAGACCAACTTGCAATAATGCTCACCATGCACACCGCGCAACATGTCCCGAGCGTGATCGCATAGCGGTTCAAGTGTTCTTGCACTGGATAGACAACCGACACAAGCGTCGACAATACCAATCGCATCCCATCAACACACAACAGAATCCAAATCGGAAACAGCCAGTACATATAACGCAGGCTTACGTTGGTGACCAATAAGTTGGTAAGTACGATGCCGGAAATCAAAAACGCAAGCAGCGCCAATGTGCTTCGATTTCGCTCGCGCCACAAAAGCGGTAGACCAGCAAAGAAAAAGAAAGTTGGGACAACGTGTAATCGAGAATAACCAATAAACACCGAAAGCATGTTCATCGGGTACCAAAAATGTGGCTTTACCGCCGCTTCGATCGAAGGAGAAACGCCTTCTGTCCGCGTAAGACAAAGTGTTTTGAAAACAACGAAGTCCAATCCAATGCACGCGATAACGACCGCTGACACCAAAGCCAACGTCAGATTCTTTTTCCAACCGAGATCTTTGGCAAAAACAATGTAGCCCAACAAAAGCGATGGGCCGATCGCCACACTAATCTCTTGACTCAGTACCGCAATCAGAAACACGATCAAGGTGGCAACACGAAAACGCTGCAACTGATCGGTAACAAATCCACGACAAAAACAATACACAGTAAGCAACGCAAAGAATTGCTGCATCTGATAAAAACGAATCACATGCCCAGTAAATATTTCAAACGGATGAATACACAGCAAGAACATTGCCATAAATCCAACCCAACGGCTTTTCAATAATTGCGAACCACAAAGGTAAACCAACCACGCCGTTGCGACGCTCCAAAAAACGGCTTGCAATCGCAGACTCCACAAATCTCCGCCCAACGGCCAAGCGATGGCTGCCGTTAAATAATGAAAAAACGGGCTGCGAGTGTAGTAGACATCATCGGGAACAAACCCAGGCGCTCCTGTTTCAAGAATCGCTAAAATGGCCTGCGTGGAAGCGTATTCGTCATCGTCAAGTGGCTGAAGATCAAGCTTGTAACCTCGCAACAACGCACCGAGGAGCAGTACCCAAATGCACATGTGAAACCAAAGTTTCGTCTGCGGAAGATCCCGCAATACACCCGTGACGGAATGGCCTTTTTCGCGCAACGTTCCAAACCCCAGACGTCCAACAGTGTCGAGGATCCCGACCAACAAAGCGGCTCCGATTGCGATTGGAAAAATGATCCGCCACATTTGTCCATCGAGAAACCAAAGTACTTCATGCCGCTCAACCCAGGCACTTTCCAGTAGCAATCCGGCACCAATTGCGACGGTCGCCGTTAACAACATCGCGAAAAGCATCTGGCATGTCGAAAACCACATTGGAGTGGCTGAGTCGTCGGCGCGAAATTCAGAATCGGTCTTAAGTCTGCGCGACCGATCCATTGCAAATGCGACGATCAAAATGACAAATGTCGCAAGGCATGTTAGCGTTGCGATTTTCAGTAATGACTGCGGGAGAAGTTTATCAAACTGTTGAGTACTTAGTGCGTTGCCTCGGTATTGCATGGAAGGCAATGACTTTCCCGATTCAACAACTGGCCCCAGGACTTGTACTTTTTCGAATTCGTCAACACTTCCCGACGCAGCACTGGTGATGACTTGATTGGCTGACACACTCCATTGGTGATCTGACACAAACTCAATTTGCTTTCCAGTCTTGGTAACCGCACCACCATCTATCGCAATTTGAGTTGGCCAAATAGCGTCCGATTTATCCAGACAACGGACCTCAATTTCATTCACGCCACGCCGTAGCAAATTTGCAACGCTATAGCTTAAATAGCCACCGGTCGACAAATCATGCTTGAGCGCATTTGGAATCGGCCTTTCCGGAAACAAGTCAGGTGTCTCTGGCGTTCGCCGTGATTCAGCAAGCGTACGTTTGGGGTCCCATTCACCAGGAGCTTGGGCACGGTTGTAAGTTCGGATATAGCGAAAGGGTGTTAGCTTTGGCGAAAACGGATTGCGAAACGCCTCCAGGTTGCGGTGCCCCTTGCGTGGCGATTCAAACCGGTTGCCAACAAACGTTGAACCGACTTCATCTGGATCAAGTAATTCCGGGGTCGTGGTTGGATCATGTGCGACGCCTCGTCCAAACACCCATTCACCGTTATCCAGATCGGGCGCTTTGGTTGATGCTACTCGCACCCTCGTTCCGTTGACACGAATTTCGTATCCCCGATTGGTCATCAATCGCATCCAAGCTTCATCAATCGGCTGCTCGATGTTCCATTGACTTTTGAAAACAACCGCGGCATGGTTCGATGCCTTTGGATGCCGCAACCAGTTGCCTGAAAACGATTTGGTATAAATCTGCTCAGGATGAGAACGGTAACCGTGTGTAGCCGGGCCTTCTGTCATGACTGCGTTTCGCCATTGCTTGTCCCAGTAATAGAGCTCCGTCCAGTCGACCAACTGCGGGCCGGGAATCGCGGTTTCTGCCAGCCAGGTTTCGTCACTTTTGATCGGGATCACTGACCCGTCGTGCATTTGAATCTCGCCTACGAAACTTACGCGTGCCGGTGCAAGTCGCGATTCGGCTTCGATGGCAACGATATTTTTGCCTTGCTTAAACGAGGAAGTGATATCGATATAAGTCGGCAAACGCCATGTGTCGTGTCCGTCCCATTGATACTCACGAGGAAAATTCAACGCCATCGCCGGATCCTGCGGCAAAAGGACTTGGCCTTTTTCGCTGGTGCCTGTTTGAAAAGGTCGCGTCGGACGCCAAAGGTAAATTCGACCTAATGGATTTCGGTTTACGGTGACTTCGAAAGCATCCGCTGCAACGATTTTGAGCCAAGCATGTTTGACTTGGCCAGGCAAATCGAACCGTTTTCGAAAGTAGCCTGCGTGCGATGGCGCACCGGGTGCACAAATCCAAGGCGATGAATACGAAGTCACTCGCAGCGGATGGGACAAAGTCTGTTGATATCGCGCAACCGCGTATCCCGTCACGATCACGAACGCGATCAACATTAGGCCAAAGCCGCAAATCGTCAAAGCGATGCGGTTGGTTTTAACAGAACCGGTAGAACTAACGCGAGAATCCATCATGGCGATTTCGCCTTTGATTGGCCGGCCCAGATGGCGACGGGATCATCGGACAACCCAACTGCAATCGCGGCATGCTGCTGTGCAACAGCGCGAAGGACTTTCTTGGTTCCAAAATTGAATTTACCGGACGCTGCATACATCCAGTCGCGCATTTCATCCACTGACTGGGCTCGTGATTCACGAATACCCTGTAGCTGTAGAAGATAGATTACTTTCACATCGCAAGGGTAGTATTTGAGAACAAGTGAAAAACGATCGGATGAAGATTCGAATCTTGCGCAGTTGTAGTCTTGAATGGCAAAACGCAAAATGCCACGAAACGCTTCTCTGCGAACAGCAGATTCGTCTGAATCACAAAGTCGTTTTAAAATCGTGAACGCTTGATCAAACCGACCGGCACTTTCAAGGCGATTTGATTTTTGCAATTCGGCAAAGTCACTCTCGATGTTCAGCCGTTGATCTAAAACACCGCGTTGGGCGACGTAGTAAGTGTCTTGACCCAATACAGGCAGCAGCTCAACCGCACGCTCAAGGTGGCGTTTCGCTTTTTCATATTCCTGTTGGCCACAAAACTCGGCTGCGACTCGAATCTCCTGACTGGCTTTGAATGGCAACGACCAACCGACGATCGCCGAAACGAAAGCGATCGAAGTAAACAAACCGACCGCTGCTCCGGCACGACCAAGAATCAATTGGCCGCAACATTGCAATGAAGCCAACAGTAACAGTACAGCGCCGACCACCGCCAGCGCCCATCCCTTACGAACAAATTGGCAAAACGCGTTTGAGTAGCCAAGCCATAACATCAAGTCCTGTGTGCGATGCAAACCGAATTCCCAAGGCGACCATGACGGAAGGTTGATCACGGCTAGTTGTCGAGGCGCGTCGACGAGGTAAGTCTTCGATTTCCACCCCTTCGCTCCGTACTCCGCGTTGGCATAAATATCGCCGCCTAACCAAGTCAAATTGTCGTGCTGCATCTGCAACCAAGCAGCATCAGCCGAAACGTTCGGACTGCGTACGGTAACGAAGTAAGGATACAGCAGCGGCAACACGCAAAGGAAACTTGCGATCAATGTGCTCACCATTGACCAACGCCGATTCCAAAACCAAGACGCAGCAATACATACGCCACCAATTGCAACCAGTGCTTGAAAGAAAACCGTACAACCAGGTATTGAATCGATCATGTCGGCCGCTGACTGAGCACCAGAGGGAGGCGCAATGGGTACGACAAACCACGGACGGGTGACGCTCAAAGCAAGCGCTCCCAAGCCAGCCCAAGCCAGTCCGATAAAAAGCAGGCGATTGAGTGAAAAGATCCCTTGCGGTTCTTCGGCCTGAGATGGAGTGCTTTGCTCGCTCGCCAAAGTCATCTTAAACTCTCGGCTAAAATCGCATGCGAGCCGTCCGCCGGCTGCAAATTGGAATTTGCAATACCCGATTCAACGTTTGAATCCGGTACTGGGCCATCAGCGATGTTGATTCGATCCTTCGGCTGTAACACTTGATAGCCGTCGGCAATGACGATTTCGCCCTCCTTCAATCCTTCTCGAATCTCGACAAAGTGATCATCGCGAATTCCCACGACAACATTCCTTGGCTCAAACGATTCTCCGTCATCGTTAACGACAAACGCAATTCCTCGATTGCCAGAAACAGCAGTAACGGTTCCGCGGGGGACAGAGATCGTCTTTCGTTTTTGAACCACAGTGGCATAGCCAGTCAAACCGGGAACCACCAATTCTTCTGATGGATCGAGTACGACGCGAATTGAAAACGTTGCTGGCCATTCCGGCGCTCCCGTGCCAAGCGGACGAATCGGGCGATTCGTTTCTGGTCCACCAAGTGCAAAATTGACTAGCGGCCGAATAAGTTCGATCTTGCCGGTGAAAATCCGATCTTGATAGGCACTCAACCGAACCTCGACTTGATCGCCCTTATTGATTCTGCCCAGCGCTGTTTGATCCAAATAGCATTCGAACCAAATTCCGCTGGCCAGCAAAACGCCAGGCCGTCCAGGATCTTGATTATATTCGCCGTCATGAACCAAGACGCGCTCAACGATTCCGTCGGCGGGTGCAACGGAAACGTAATCCTCAAGTTGCTTTAGTCGATGGGCCAACGTCAATTCGGCTTCCGTGATTGCGGACTCGCCGATCTCAACACTGTTGGTTCGTCCTGCCGAAGCGGTTTCGAGGGCGACTTCGAGTTGCCGCAGTTCCAACTCAGCGTTCGTGGTAGCCAACTGTGATTCTGCGAGTTTGGATTTGCTAATGGAGCCTTTTTTGGCAAGCGCCTGATTTGTTTTAAACATTTCACTGGCAAGTTTGGCTTTGGCACTCGCTACTTTGACCTTCAATTGCAAAATATCCGGTCGCTCTTCCTGCAATACGTTGACGGTCCCGACTCGAACTCGCTCCAGCTCAGCCCGAGCCGTTTGAATCGCGGCTTTTGCAGAATCGATCTTCATTTGGACACGTGATTTGTCCAACTCGATAATCAAGTCGCCTTTTTTGACCCGCTGGCCTTCGGTCACATGGACTTTGACGATCCCAGCCATCGCTACCATCGGCACCTGAACCGGCTCACTTTGCACGAGCCCTTCGCCGATGAACTTGCCAATGATTTCCCGGGTTTCAACTTTTGCTGATGTGACGGGAAACGCTCCACCGGTTTTTCTAATGACCGATGAATAGCCAAGTTTCGATGTGTACATTCGTGCGATTGGATTTTTGTAGGCTGGCCAAACAATTTGGTAAACCACAAAAATACAAATCAACGCGGTCACCAAGCACAAAGTTAGCGCCCAAAGTTGCTCGCGAACGAGTCGGTTGAAAAATTGCCAGCTCTTTCCAATCATGATTCGTCACCAACATCTAGAGAAAGCTTGGTAAGTGATCGAAGTTCGTCAATCAGCTGGTCCAATCCTTGGAGCATTTGATCGTGCAGTTGGGTCACGTTTCCAAATTCAGTCTCTTGCGCTGCCGCCTCGATTTCAATTGCAATTTGCTGCAGCTCGGTTGCGCCAAAGTAACTCACACGACTTTTTAGCTGATGGGCCGCAGTTTCAATTTCACCGGCATCTTGATGCTCGACGCCGATTCTCAGACGAGCCTTAAGATCGGGCAAAAGACGAACGAAAATAACAGCCACATCGGCGAGCAGTTCATCGTCGCCGGCAGTCATTTTTTTAAGTGACACAGGGTCAATAATCGACATTTTGTTTCTCGTTTAAAAATTTAGAAGAGGACGAGAATGAATTTTGTGGCTTTAAGAAGTGATCTTCAGCCGTTTCATTTTGTTGTAAATACTTTTTTCGCTGATCCCTAACGTTCTGGCAGTTTTAGCTTTGTTGCCGTTGAGCATTTCAAGCGTTTGAATGATGGCGTCCCGCTCAATTTCCGCAAGCGTTTTGCCAGCCAGTTGATAGTGGCTTGATTGGTGTGTTTCATCGTATTGAGACACGGGAGTTTCGGATGCCTCACGACGAATTGGCGTGACCGACTCGCGTTGGACCGACGGTTCGATGGCACGGGTCGAATTCTCAACTGGGCGATTGGCTGGTATCGGATTTGAGCTCTCATTTTCAAATCCTGAAACTGCCCGAGCTCGTTGATCAAGCGAAACATTACTGAACAGCAGGTCCTCTGACTGAATTGAGCTGTTTTGCGAAAATGCCATGGCTCTCTCAAGCACGTTTTCAAGTTCGCGGATGTTGCCTGGCCATGAATGCCCCTTCAACAGTTCCATCGCTTGAGATGAAATGCCTTTCATGGCGATTGCCTGTCGCTCGCAAATTCCCGTGAGAATATTCAAAGCAATATTTTCAAGCTCGCCCAAGCGAAAACGCAACGCGGGAAGTTCAAGGTTCAACACCAACAATCGAAAATAGAGATCTTGCCGAAACAAACCATCACGACACATCGACGCCAAATCACAATGCGTGGCTGCGATCAAACGCACATCCACTTTCCGTATTTGCGTGGAACCTAAACGCTGCACTGTGCGGTCTTGAAGAAACGTCAAAAGCTTTGGTTGCAGTTCGAGAGGCAGATCGCCGATTTCGTCAAGGAAAAGCGTTCCTCCATCAGCAACTTCTGCGTGTCCGATTCTGTCTTTGATTGCACCAGTAAATGAACCTTTGGTGTGGCCGAACAATTCCGACTGGATTAAGTCACGAGGAAGTGACGCACAGTTAACGGTAACAAATGGACCTTTTGAACGGTTGCTTTTTTGGTGGATCATCCGAGCGATCGTGGACTTTCCTGTTCCCGTTTCGCCGCCAATAAAGATCGTCGAGTTGAGTGCGGCGACCTGTTCGACTTGCTGCATCAAACGACTGTGCACATCGCCAGTGGAATCCATGTCACGGACAAGAACATTTTGACTGTGTGATTCTTTTAGGTTGATGTTTTCGTCAGCGACCTGCCAAGCGGCAATCGCCTTTTCGACATAGACCACCAATTCGTTTGGATCGAATGGCTTGGTAATGAATTGAAACGCCCCGCCACGCATCGCTTCGACGGCATCGCTTGTTTCTTCCGAGCCAGTCAGAACAATGACTTGGACTTTACGATGGTGCTCCTGGATGTATTGAAGGACTTGAAAACCAGTAAGGTCGGGCATTTTCAGATCGACCAACGCAACGGACGTTGTGTCGTCGATAAGCTTAAGCCCCTCCGTTCCGTTCTCGGCGGTTTTAATCTTGTGACCGGCTTTTGCCAAATGCGCGTCCAACAAGCGCAACGTCATTGGGTCATCATCGATCGCAACAATGCGGCCGGTGGGAAGATTTTTGGGCGATGGTATCGGGGTGACGGTAGCGGGATGGTTTACCCGTGTTGCCACCAAATCTGTGTCGATTGACATGTTCGAAACTTTCCATTGAAGGAATTGAGTCGGCGAAAGGGCCGTTTCGAGTTGGTTTAAAAGGCTGTAAAAACGTACGTCATGAACGGCAGACGGGTGTAAAATAAACAGTCAACGACTAAGTAATTTCTTCACATTTTCCGTACAAAGCGATTAGAAATTCGCTCACCTCAGTGCGATTACTCTGGTTTTAGTTTGCTCAATCCGACAGAATCGGCACAAAGGGCGGCACCTCGTCGCAATCCATTTCGAAGATGTCCGATGAAGGGAACACGGATGAAGGGTGTCGTTTTTACAGAGTTCTTGACGTTCGTTGAAAGCCAGACCGATCTAACGATGGTCGATCACTTGATCACGTCAACCAATCCAGCTTCCGGCGGCGCCTACACAACGGTCGGCACTTATGATGTTGGCGAATTGGTCGCGATGGTAAGTGAACTAAGTCAAAAAACAGGAATCGCGATGCCGGAGCTGATCAAAGCGTTTGGCGGTCACTTGTTTAATCACTTTGCCAGCGCACACGCGGACACGATGGGTGACGTCCATACGTCTGAAGAATTGCTTAGCTCTGTTGAAAACCGCATTCACGTAGAAGTTCGAAAACTATTCCCGGACGCTGAGTTGCCGACGATCGGTTTCGAACAAGTCAACGAATCGACTTGCGAAGTCATCTACCAATCAAGCCGTCCGTTTGCAGATTTGGCTGAGGGATTAATCGAAGCTTCGATCAAGCACTTTAACGATCCGATTACGATGACACGCGAAGATCTTGAGCCGGCCAATGGCACGCACGCGAAATTCGTTCTGGTGCGCAGCTAACCCGTTGTCAATTTGCATTCATGGGGAAATTCTCAGACCGTGTTATTCTGGCACCAACCGGTATCATGACCGCGAACATTGCGAGGACTTCAGCAATTAGCTGTGCGAATCGTGACAACATGGCGAGTGAGAATCCGATTTCGTAAGGCATCCACGGTAGCAACAATGCGGCAAGTGCGGCTTCTCGAACCAGCATTCCGCCAGGAGAGAAGAAAGCAAAAAAGCCGATAATCCAGGCGGTTGCGGTCGCGGCAATCATGGCTACGATCGGAACGTTTGACGATGTGTCGATCGCTTGGACGAGTGTCTGGTTTACGAGTCCGTTTAAGCACGCCATCGCGATGAAGTAGGCGAGTGAAGTCAACACGATCTTCAAATTGATCGTCGTTGTGCCTTTTTCCATCCGACGCAGCGCTGAGAATTTCTGTGACAAGCCATTTAGTTTTCGCTTGAACAGGTTTCTCGCAGCATAGCCTATGCTGATCAAGGCAAACATCGCGACCAACCCGATGGCAATGTGAGTACTCGTCATTCCTGATTGGTCTATAAGCCGCTCAACAGTTTGTGAAAGCTCGTTCCAATACATCGCGATCCCGAGCAGGCTTACTACTGCGGCGGCAGCAATGGTGAGCAAAAGCTCAATCAACATTGAAGACGATGCAACGGAAACGGGAACGCTCAGTTCTTTTGATGCCACAGCGCGAGAAGCATAGCCCCAAACGCCACCCGGCAACCAGCGGCGTGATTCGGCATGCAACCAAACTCGAGTTGCGGAAACGAAATTGACTTGGAATCCAAATCCTCGCAAAACCATCGCCCAACCGACTGGATTGACGACACGATAAATGATCGCCAATATCGTACTGAGGACAAAAGCGGATGTCAGCAGTGACGAAGTCAGGTCAAGCCGCTGGTTTAGATTCCATGCCGTCGCAATGATGGTGCAAACAACGACAAAGGTAAGCGCGGTCTTTAAAATTGACTTCAAATTCATGGCTAGTTTAGTCGCATCATTGGTGGATGATAAAGTTTCCATAGCGTATTTTTTCCTGATAAATTTCGCGCGAGTAATCATTGATCAAGCCGTCAATGCTGTACCAACGGCACGTGAGACAGCGGCGGAACGATAAAGGCCTTTTAGCTCGCCGACGATTCGTGACCAAGCAAACGTTTCCCTGGCGAACTCAAATCCGGCTTGGCCAAACTGCTTACATTTTTCCGGGTCCGAAAGAAGATCGCTGATGGCAGCGGCCAATGCAGTTGGATCTTTCTGCGGCACGAGATAGCCGGTTTCTCCGTCGCGGATCGTATCAGGAATTCCACCAACGCGACTTGCCACAACAGGTTTGAAGTAACTGTACGCTTCGATTGAGCCGATACCTAAACCTTCAGCGTCTCCCCAACTATCAATGATTCCCGGATTCACCCAGACGTCACATTTGGCGTACTCTTGGGCGAGCTCTTCTTTTGAAACGAATCCCAAAAAATTCACAACGTCGCTTAGACCAAGCTCGTGGGACAAAGCCTCAAGACGTTGCCGCTGATCGCCGTCGCCCGTGATAACAAAGTCCGCATCCACTCGTGACAGGATCGAAGGAACGGCTTGCAACAAGTACTCGATGCCTTTGCGTTCGATCAAGCGTCCCGTGAACAGAACTCTTGGTTTTGCCCCCGGTGCCGCAGCAACTTCTGCTGCGCTAACAGTGGTTCCGTACGGTAACACATGACAATATTCGCCGGAACATTCAGTAACCATTCGTGCCGTGTCAGAACTGTTGGCGATTCGCAGGTCTGCTGATCGCAATGACTGACGCAAGAAAGGGATGACCCATTTTTTTCTACGAGCAAGTGAAAACTCAGCGCCATGTGACATGATAACGAGTGGCTTGCCACTGAAAAATCGAGCGACTTGGCCCATTAAGCCATGTGGGAACGGCCAGTGAACGTGAATCACATCGTAGCCACCGCGGAACGCCATCCATCCAGCCATAATGCAGCCGATGATGATGTACGGAATCGCCAACAGTTGCATGTAAGGTTTACGAATCTTGTAAGTCGCACCTTCTTCATGAGTCAGCGTTTCGATACCCGCCGGAGCGTAGCGAAACCGTGTGACTTTCACCCCGTCGATTTCGTGTGATTTCAGGCCTTTGTAGGACGGAGCCAATACAGCGACCTGATGGCCTTGAGCGGTTAGTCGGCTGTGAATTTCTCGCATCCACGGAACTGCGTAATCATTTTCATGGCGTGGATAAGTTGAAGTGATGACCAGGATTTTTTCTGATTTAGATGACATAATTAAGTTTCCTTTGACGTTGGATTTTTGCAATTATTAAAAGCGATATTGTTTGTTTAACTGAGTTGTTGATTCGCTAAAAAAGTTAAACACTGGCCAGGGAACGAGCGGATTTAGTCGTTGCTGGCCCGTACTCTTTTTCGCTTTTTTCAAACGAAGCAGTCTGGGTTAGCCCGCTTTTTGATTCTGGATTTGCCTCGCGTTTTGTATCCCAAACGACACCGTTTCCAGTCGCATTGGATTGGTCTTGCCGAATCATGAGTTCGCTCAGCAATCCGACCATCATGCTCGCTCCGCCCATCCCGACGAACGTCAACGCGGTTAATAAGCAGAGGACGCCGGGAACTGATGTGGCGCCAACCAGAACTCCAGCCAATGCCAAGCAAAATGCGATGCCGCCGTAGCCAACAGCACAAGCGTTGGTGAAGTGGCTTGGTCTTTCGCGATACACTCGCAAGAACCCCATCGTCAGCATGTCGCTGAACCCACGGATGAAACGCTCGATGCCGTATTTTGATACGCCATGTTGGCGGGCATGATGCTGAACCACGATCTCGGTGACTTTGAACCCTTGCATTCCGGCAAGCGAAGGAACCATGCGGTGCAATTCGCCAAACAAGCGGATGGATTTTGCCACTTCGCGGCGGTAACACTTAAACCCGCAATTGTGGTCGTGCAATTTGACTTTGCTGAAATGGCTCAGCATGCGATTGAAAACACGACTCGGCAAAACTTTATGCCATGGATCGTGACGGACGGCTTTCCACCCACTCACAAGATCGTATCCTTCTTCGATTTTCATGATGAAACGAGGAATCTCAGTCGGATCGTCTTGAAGATCAGCATCCATCGTAAAAATCAAATCGCCATTTGCGGCTTCGAATCCGACTTGGAGTCCGGCTGCTTTACCACGATTATTTCGAAAGCGCAGTCCGCGAACGACGCCTGTGTGAAGATCTGACAAAGCCTGAATGACTGCCCAAGAATCATCGGTACTGCCGTCGTCGATGAAGATAATTTCGACTTTGGATTTGTCGGAAAAGTTCGCGAGAATTCCGTCGACCAATTCTTCTAACGTTGCTTCTTCGTTCATCACTGGGATAACGAATGAAACTGCTGGGTCGACTGAATTGCGTTTATTGAATCGGACTGAGCTATATGCTTCGTCAAATTTCAACGTCTGTGATGTGGCTTTTGTTTGTTGCTTGGCTTTTGACATGACTGGGTTTCCTTTTTGCTATGGCAATTTGTTTTGCTGACTTTCGTGTCAGTACAAATCTCTTTAAGCGTGCGGCGTGCCAATCAAGAATCCGGTAAACGTTACAGCATTGGGAAGTGGTTTGAATCATTGAAATGGGTTGTATGAATTCGCTTAGAGTTTTCTTCAGGCAGACTGAAACAAAGGGCAGTAACAACTACTGCCTGCCTGGGCAGAAGCCAAAAACGCGGTAGCAATTACTGGATTTCTTACTTTTTTCAGATGGCACATGTTCTGCGTTGCTTCTGTTGAGTCTTTGGAAAACCCAAAGTGAAAACGAACTTCTTCCGCCATCAAAGGACAGCACTATGAAAGTCACAGTTATCGGAACCGGCTACGTTGGTTTAGTTACGGGAGCAATTTTTTCAATTCAAGGCCACGACGTTTGCTGTGTCGATCTCGACAAGTCAAAAATTGATGGCTTGCGTCGGGGCGTGCTGCCGATCTATGAACCAGGATTGGAAGAAGTCGTCGAAATGGGTGTCGCACATGGCAAGCTAAAGTTCACAACCAATGTGAATTCAGCGGCTGGAGCAGATGTAATTTTTCTGGCCGTCGGAACTCCGCAGACGTTAAGTGGCTCTGCGAATCTTGAATACCTTGAATCGGCGGCTGAGTCGATCGCGCCGCACGTAAAAAAGGGTGCCGTAGTCATCATCAAAAGCACAGTCCCGGTAGGCACAAACCAGCGCATCGCCGAATTGGTCAAGCAACAATGCAGCTATCATGTCGACATTGCGAGCAACCCGGAGTTTCTCAAAGAAGGCACGGCAGTTGAAGATTGCTTAAACCCGGACCGGATCGTTTTGGGAGTTCGAAACAAGCGAGTGAGCGATGTGCTGCAACACCTCTACGCGCCGCTTGTTAACTCAATGGACGAGTCTTGCGAGATGCTGGTCATGGATCCTGAAAGTGCGGAAATGACCAAATACACTGCAAACTCTTTCCTTGCTATGAAAATCAGTTTCATCAATGAAATCGCGAATATGTGCGAAAAACTTGGCGCCGACGTTGAGGAAGTTCGCGCAGGAATCTGTAGCGACAAAAGAATCGGCTGGGATTTTCTCAAACCTGGCGTCGGATACGGAGGAAGCTGTTTTCCAAAGGACGTACGAGCCTTAATCAGTCAAGCCGATGATGTCGGAGCAAGTTCCGAGTTATTGCAAACCGTTGATAGTGTAAACGAAAGGCAAAAAGATGTGATGGCAGAAAAAATTCTCAAGCACTTTAATGGTGACGTTAAAGGGAAACGAATTGCCGTCTGGGGACTCGCTTTTAAACCGGGCACCGATGACATCCGGGAGTCACCATCTATCAATTTGATCCAAACACTCCAGTCCAAAGGCGCCAAAATCATCGCGCATGATCCCCAAGCGGTCGAAAACATGCGAAGCACATTGGGTGATGAGACTCAGTATGTCGATGCAAAATACGATGCGATCTGGTTTGCGGATGCCTTAGTCGTAATGACCGATTGGGATGAATACTTGGACATTGATCCCAGTAAAATTGGTCTCCAATTGAAACCAAATGCCGCGGTGTTTGATGGACGCAATTGCCAAAATCGCGACCAGTTCTCAATTGCAAATTCCAACTACCACTCGATCGGCCAACCCCCACTGAAGGCGGCTGAACTTTGGGATGTCGCACCGGAAAGAGTCGAAACTGAGACCAGGACCAGACGCGATCTCGCTTGGCTGTGAGGTTTGTTGCTGATGCCTCGCTGGCCCTTTCCTCCAGCGAGGCATTTTTATCTGACAGTGGATTGAACAGTAGATCGTGCTGTTGATTGTCATAACCGAAAGAACCGTCAACCGGCTCGCCCCATCCTCCCGCCTGCCGGCTACAAGCAAAGACAATCGCAAAAATCTGACTTACGTTTTTTGTGTAAAGTTCAGGTTGAAATATGCGTGGACTCTTTTCTTTAGCCACAAGGCAATTTCGTGCTCAACGAACCTAACAATTCGGTCTCCAAGAAATCTGAACCCTCAGCAGAGGTGTATAAACGTTTCTTTGAACGGGAAAGACAAGCGCGAATTCAAGCGGAACAGTTTCTCGAAGTCAAAAGTCGAGAATTGTATTTGGCAAACCAAAAACTGATCGCCTCAGCAAACGAACTTGAGAAGGAAGTCCAACGAACGAATGCCGTTTTTGAGACTGCCGCCGATGGCATCATTATTTTTGACCAAGCTGGAAAGATCGAATCGCTTAATCGAGCAGCGACAAATATCTTTGGTTTTGAACAAGATGCAATTCTCGGACAAAATGTTTCCGTTCTCATACCGTCGGTTGAATCTTTACCTGATTTTTGCACCAACAAACAAAACAACGAAGTGTTAGGGCGTCGCAACGACGGGACGACGATTCAAATTGAGTTTGTCACCAGCAAGTTTTCCCACCAGGACGTTGTCAACTACAGCGGAATTGTCCGCGACCTTACTCAACGAAAATCGCTGGAGCAACGTTTGGCACACGCTCAGAAAATGGAATCCGTTGGGCAACTTGCTGCTGGAGTGGCGCACGAACTGAATACGCCGATCCAATTCGTAAACGACAACACTAGCTTTCTTAAGTCCAGCTTTGAAGACCTCGACAAAATCCTGGATTTGACGCAGGAAATGGCCGCTCAATGTCGTCAAAACACTAATCAAGGTGAGGCCTTAAAAACCGCCGAAGCCATTGAGAATGAGTACCAACGCCTTGATCTAGATTTTGTTAGAACCGAAATCCCGATTGCAGTTGACCAAACGCTTTCTGGCACCAAAACGTTAGCACGAATCGTCAAAGCGATGAAAGTATTCTCTCATCCAGGGTCAACCAAATTCGAATCTGTCGACTTGAATCGTTCACTTGATAGTGTCCTCACGATTGCCAAGAGCGAATGGCGTTTCGTTGCAGAATTGGAAAAGAACTTTTGTCCTGACCTGCCATTGGTCCAATGCTTGCCCGGAGAATTGAATCAAGCTTTCCTCAACCTGATCACAAACGCTTGCCATGCAATGTCGTCACTGTCTTCAGGAGGGCAAAACCGATTGACCATTGGTACGCTCAATAAAAAAGACCATGTGATCATCGAGATTTCTGACACCGGTCCGGGAATTCCTGAATCGGTGCAACACCGAATCTTTGATCCGTTCTTTACAACCAAGTCAGTCGGGAAGGGCACAGGGCAGGGGTTGTCAATTAGTTACAACATCATTGTCAAACTTCACGGTGGCGAACTGACGTTTGATTCTTCTCGCAACGGCACCACGTTTCGGATTCGAATTCCCATTGCGCAAACAGCGACTGAGTAGCCACACAAATTCCAACGAAAAAAGCCTTCTGTGTGAAACAGAAGGCTTATTCAATTTTGGATTGGTGATTCAAAAATGAACCACGATCTTGGACTGAGCCAAGAGCGACTTATACGTCGACTTCTTCTTTATCTGGCGTGACAACGCGGCCCATGTAGTAACCACAATTTGGACAAACGACGTGAGTTGGAGTCGTTGTGCTGCATTTCGGGCAAAGCGTTAGCGGTCTTGGCTTGATACCATCATTGGCACGACGCTTGCCAGAACGTGAGTTTGAGTGTTTTCTTTTTGGAACGGCCATGAATCTACCTGGAAACCGGGTCTCTTTAAAATTTGTAATCACGGATTCTATCGTCGCTTACCCAATCCCTCAACGCCTCATTTGCGTTTTTTTACGATAAATGCCGAGGATCAGGGCTTCATGGACCTGGGATTCGAAAAATGGCGGACCCGCGTAGTTCAGGTCAAGCATGCCTGACGTGATCATGTGCTGAATGAGACCTATCTATATACGGTTAGCCGATCCGCTTTCTGGGGCTTGGCGACTTTTGGTTACTTGTTTCGCGGTGCTTTTAGGTCGAGCTACTTGATTGTTTGCCAGTTGGTTTATCGATTGAGCTTCAGCATTGAGCCAGTTGGTTTATCGATTGAGCTTCAGCATTGATTGAGCGTCAGGCACAGCCTGACCTACGACGGCTGGTTGAGAATCAGGCAACGAAAGCTCGCACGACTGCAAATAAAGCGATAGCAAGTAGAAGCTAAATTCTGCGATACGCCCGCATTTGCGACTCACTATTACTCCCATTCTATCCATTTATCCAAAACAGGAATTCAATTGGTAAATTTTAAGGATTAGCCAAAGTTTACTGATTGGCCCGCCGATAACTTGAACTGTCGGTTCTTTGAAGGATTTGATGCGCACGGATGCGTCTCAGAACTTTCAAAGAACAGAACCGGGGGGTTCGATGGCAAACCGACTGTTTTGCCAAAACGTATTCGCGGCTTGCTGCGAGCCGCGAAACGTTTTTTTTCGAACATCCAGCAGGATAAAGTCCGATGAGCTGCACCCCCTCGAAAATCTTGATTTGGTCATGCTGCCTGGCACTATTTGCCACAGGATGCACGCCACAAAAACCCGTTTATTTGAACGGAGGCGACGGCCTGTCTTACTATGTTGACCAAGCAACCAGGGTTGAGTACCCCGACGTTGAGTATCCAACGCTCGCGGAAGTCACCAATGCTTATCAACCGATGACAGTCCTCGATCCAGATTTTGATTCGTATCGAGATATCACGTTGGAACAATGCGTCCAATACGCGTTGTCCAATTCCAAAGTCATCCGCGGATACGGCACGCCTAGCCTCCAACAATCTCGTGTTGCTCCTGGCCAAGACGACCTAGTCAATGCTCCTGGTGCAGCGGCAACGACTTGGAATGTTGCGATCCGTCAAACTGAACCTGGTTTCCTCGGTACTCCTGGTCAGATCGCCAACCCAAGCGCCCTCACCACCAACACTGCCCTCGATAGCAACCAAGGCGTTGAGTCGGCACTTGCTGATTTCGATGCCCAGCTAACAAGCAGTTTCACTTTTGCTAAATCCAACGAGCCGCGAAACAGCGTCATCACAAGTCCGCTTAACAGCCAAGTGTTTGATCAAGATCAGTTGCAATGGCAAACAGAAATCGCGAAAAAGACCGCCAACGGTACACAGCTCTTTTTCCGAAACATTAACCAATACACAAGCAACAATAATCCGCTTGCCAACACACCACAAAACGGTCTTCAGGTTCTCGACAGTTTTTATCGAGCCAGTTTCGAAGCTGAAGTTCGACAGCCACTCTTGCGAGGCCGCGGAGCATTCATCAATCGCATGCCGATCGTCGTTTCTCGAATCAATACCGATCAGGAAATCTCAAACGTAGAAGCGACTCTTCAGAACCTGGTCACCAATGTCGAAATTCGATATTGGGATTTGTACTGTGCCTACCGAAGTTTCGAATCTGCGAAAACAGGACGTGACGCCGCGATTGAGACTTGGCGAATCGTCAAAGATCAGTTCGACGAAGGTGCTGAAGTCAACATCCAACAGGTCGCACAAGCCAGCGAACAAGTTCACTTTTTCGAAGCCGATCTTGCCACTCGTTTAAATGAAATCCAGAACGCCGAAGGCCAGCTTCGCTACTTGCTCGGTTGGGCAATCACCGATGGAAAATTCCTTCGCCCGATCGACGAACCTTTGATGGCTCCAATCGAATTTGACTGGCATACAACACTTTGCGAAGCGTTGACCTATCGTCCAGAACTTCGACAGGAACGTTGGGAGATCAAGAAACGCGAACTTGGTGTTCATTTTGCGAAAAACGGATTGCTTCCAACACTCGATCTTTCCTTTACCTATCGCTGGTTGGGACTTGGTAACCGATTTGGAACATCGGAAACAAGCACTGATTTCCCAGATGCAACAACCGGTGCTTTGAACGAGTTGTTCGGCGGAGGCTTTCAGGAAATTCAACTTGGCGGATCATTCGGGATGCCAATCGGATTCCGACGGGAAGAAGCCAATGTTCGCAACGCACAATTGAAACTTGCTCGCGAATTGGCTCGTGCGGAAGACATGGAATTGGATATGTCGAAACAACTTGCCGAGACATTCCGAGCTTTGGCACTCAATCAATACGTCATGCAACAACACTTTAATCGGTGGAAAGCCACGACCGAAGAACGCGACCACTTTGATCGCCTCGAAGACGCTGGAACGGCAACGCTTGACCAGGCACTTGATTCACAACGTCGTCAGTCACAAGCCGAAGTCGCGTTCTACAGTGCACTTTGTGAGTACAACAAATTGATCGCTTTGATGCATCGCCGCAAAGGAACGATTTTGCCTTATTCTGGAGTCGCTTTTGCTGAAGGCCCTTGGCCAGGCAAAGCTTACTTGGATGCTGCCGGTCACGCAGAACGTCGCGGAGCCAGCAAGCAGCTAGACTACGGCTGGAGTCGCCCATCAGTTATCAGTCGCGGTGAAAACTTGCCAACGGCCAACAACACTGGTCAAACCATCATGGGCAATGCCAAAGCAGCCACTCAAGTCATCAACACGGGTATCGCTCCTGTCTCCGATCCTTATGGAAACTTGCCAATCGAAGGCATTCCTGCTGACGATTACATCCCAATGGAAGGCGGCATTATCGACGGTGCGATTCCTCTTCAAGGACCTAACACTACACCTTTCGCTCCAGGCGGAAGCATTCCACGTGTGCCGACACCTGCCACAGAGGGTTCGACATCGCGAAACCAACAACCGAAGGCAGCCTATAAAGTTCAGCAAGTTGCTTATGCTCAAGACATCCCACTGGAAGACATTCCAGAGGTTGGCTCAGCTCCCGTCTCACAGCCAACGGCAACAGCAAACTCCAAATCGAAACCGAGTTATCAACCTGTCGCCGTTCGCAAGGTACCAAAAGTTATCGCCAAGCCAACACGAACGCGAGCTGTTAAATCCAACAAGCCAAAGCGTGACAATACTCCGATGCCTGCCAAACGACTTCGTGCAACGACGGGAGTCAACAACGCATCGGCAACGCCTTCCAAAACCAACAAGGTTTCCAAAAACACAACGCCAGCGGTACTTCACACCGGCAATATGGCGTGGGAAAAGATGGGGCTAAACCGCCCGGAGTCAGTGCCTCCTCGCACGACCGCAAAAATCAAATTCAACTAAACATCAAATCAACTTACGTTTAATTGTGGCAAAATCGAAATCGAAAACTGCTTTGACGTTCGAAAATAACATTCACCATTCCACAAAACAAAATGGACCTCGAACTAAGGTCAACGTCATGAAAAACTGGATCGCTTTATTAATTCTCGCGGTAGCCACAATCGGCATGGCAGGATGCAGCATGTGCTGCGGTCCGTTCGACTACGACTACCCTGCGTTTGGCGGAGTCAATCCTCGAGTTGACCAGCGCAACGGCCGACTCGGTTCAGTCTTCTCCGATCCCAATGCGTACATTACTGGCGAAAGCGCCGATTCCAACTTGGCACCTCGGCCAGAGCCAATTGCAAGCAGCAGTACCGACGATGAATCAGACGACGATTCAGAAGCTGAACTCGAAAAGATCAAGAGAGAACTGGAAAACGATCGTTTGAACAGCGATCTTAATGACGGCGAAGGCATTGATTCCGATTCCATAGAATCGCTTCCCGATCCCGAACCATCAGAAGACACATCAGACGGCGGAACGGCTTCGAGAATTTGGAAGAACCGTCCACTGAGGCCCAAGGGTACTTGGCGGTAAAGATAAACTGCTTGCTCTTTCTTAGCTCGCCTGAGTTAGATTTCAGCTTTCAAACATCAAATCGCAGAATTTGCCATTCCACATTATCGCTGGTAGTGTAGGGCAAAAGAACTTTGCTTTTTTGACTGAATGTCTTATTAAATCTTGCCGGGCGACGCAGGGCATGAATGACTCAATTCTCACATTGTGCCTTTTCCCGTTTCCAAGCGGAGCTTTGTGGTTAATCTGCGAGACCGCTGTATCCTCGCGAGACGACATCGAAGAAATCGGCGCCGATGCGTGCAAGTCCAACACGACGATCGAAAACCAT
This sequence comes from uncultured Pirellulaceae bacterium, assembly GCA_964448575.1. Taxonomy (GTDB): domain Bacteria; phylum Planctomycetota; class Planctomycetia; order Pirellulales; family Pirellulaceae; genus Mariniblastus. Next base: position 33,406 of record CAYUWY010000020.1, on the reverse strand, counting down.
CCAGCAGATGCTGCCGACCACGCATTGCAACGCGCTCGTCAAATCGCAGTCGACAAGTCATTGCCGCTATACATGATTGTCGTTAACAACGCCGATGATTCTCCCGATACACTTGAGCTCATTGAGCATCATTGACGCCACCTCATGATTGACGAGTCTCATTAAAACCGTTTGCAGGTAGGGACACCATTTCGTGTTCGGTGAATCGGATTTGAATTCTTTCAGGCCGGTTGTTTAGCATTCCCAATTCAGTTTGGTAGACTAACTGAGCTACTTGGCAGCCTTCGGTTAGAAACGCTTTAATGAATAGGGAGAATCATGAATTTTAACCTACAAGGATTCTTACTTTTTGTGGCACTCATCTCGTTCTGGGTGGCTTCGATTATGTCGAAATCAACATATATGGTTGAATTCGCAGTCAACCTTTCAACGCTCCTAATTTTCATCACACTGCCATTAGCAATATGCGACGGGAAAGTAGAAAGGCGTCCGTTTTGGATCGGATTTTTCACAATTGGAACGTTGCAATTATTTTGGCTGCGTTTCACGCAAGCCTACAGCTGGCTCGGCAGCTTGGTCGCCAAAGCCATTTGCGGCGACCCTCAAACAATCATTGCGCAAACCTTTGCGGCACCAACGGTAGGATCACCGGTATTCCCAACCGGCATCCAGCAGCCAGCTTTTTTACCACCTGCACCTCCTTTTACTGCTCCGGCACCTTTTGCTGGATACATAGCCCCTTCACTACCGCAAATGGAAATGTACTCATCCATTGAGTCTGGAACCCAAGTTCTGGCTGCACTATTAGTCTCACTGGCTGCAGCATATTTGACGCTTTGGTTTTCTCAAAAATCTAAAGATCAAAAAGCCGCAGACTGAAACCTGAGTAAGAGTTTAACGACGTGCCGGAAAGCGAAGGTGTTTCTCCAACCCACTTGGCCAATCACTCTAACACCGTCGACGCCCCAATGCCATTCAAACGTGACCGAGGTCCGCCTTCGGGCTCGTCGTTAAACTTGCGAAAAACCTAGCTTTGGTTGACCAACTTTGGCCGTTCTTCGCCGCTTACTTCAATCAACTTCTGACGGAAGCCTTCACAAAGATCCTGCATGGATTGGACATCGAGCTGCTCTGAACGGGCGTCCGGTCCATGCCCGAGCGCTGTCAGAACTTCATCAACATGCGGTTTTTCCAACTGATTTTTAAAAGCCGCCACGGCTACGCTTCGCATAAATTTACGGCGGTGGAAAAACATCGCCCGCACGAACGCGTAAAAGAAATCAAGATCGGGAAAGCCAGCTCGTTTTTCCGGGCGATGCTCAATATGAATGATCGCCGAGTCGACTTTGGGGCGCGGCCAGAAAACTTTTGGCGACATGATGCGCACAATTTCGACATCGCAAATGCTTTGCACCCAGACACTGAGTGCTCCGTAGTCTTTGGAGCCGGGTGAAGCAACCAAACGATCGGCAAGCTCCTTTTGAATCGTAACGGTCATCGTCGCAGGGACGACTTCGCTGCGAAGCAAATTGGAAATGATCGGTGTCGCAACATTGTAGGGCAGGTTGGCGGCAAGTTTAAAAACGCGATCCGGCGCGGCAGCCATATGTCGCTTGATCGCGTCAATGACTTCGGGCGCGAATTGGTTTTTATTCTTAAGCGCATCCTGTTTGAGCATTTCAATATTCTCAAACGGCTCAAGCTCTTCTGATGCCATCTGGTGGAGAAATTGATCAATCTCGACTGTGATCACAAAGGCGGCTTCTTCGGCAAACAACCCGGTAAGCGAACCCATGCCCGTACCGATCTCTAGCACAACATCGTTCTTGTTAAGCTTCGCGCTGCGAGCGAGCAGGTTGAGCAGATTCAAATCAATTAGAAAGTTCTGCCCGTGCCGTTTGTTGGGGTTCAAACCCACTTCTTCAAATCGGCGTGAGAGGTAGGAAACAGTTTGACGATTCACTTTGGCCATTGAATTAAGATCCACTTCGGTCCATTTGCTGCTGGACGTACTTAGCCAACAAGTCGGTTTCTATATTTACTTTATCGCCGACGGCCCGTTGCCCCAGCGTCGTGACCTTAAGTGTATGCGGGATCAACGCCACACTGAACCGCTCTTTTTCGACTTTGACCAAAGTTAAACTGATTCCGTCAACGGTGATCGAACCTTTGGAAGCCATTTGTCGCGTGAGTTCGGCAGGGACGCGGAACCAAAACTCAGCCCATTGGCCGTCTTCATTTCGCTCGTCCACGATCCCAATCGCATCCACGTGCCCCGAAACGTAGTGCCCTCCCATCCGATCACCGGCCTTGAGAGCCCGCTCCAGATTCACTGGCGATCCCGTTTTAAGTTCGCCCAAGTTTGTCCGGCTGAGCGTTTCAGTTCCGGCTTGGAAAGTCAGGATCTCGCCGTCCATTGCCACCACCGTCAGGCAGCAGCCGTTGATCGCGACGCTGGCTCCCATTTCGGCGTCTTGGGAGACGGTCGCGGCTCGGACCTTGATATCAGCCGTGCCGGAGGATTCTGAGACGGATTCAATGGTCCCTTTTTCTTCGACTAAACCTGTAAACAAAATATGGGCCTTTAATAATTGGAATGTGAATAGCGGCTCGGCACGCAACATCGCAGAATAATAGACGGCATCGATCAAGATTTTTCAATGACGCGTTTTTGAAACCTGTTTGCCGGTCAGCTATATTGTGCAACACTCATTGAGTCTTTCATGGCAGATATGCCGTTGGCGTTACCGTTGAGGGTTGCCGATGAGACGTTTTACTTGATCTCGGATTTAATCTTGGTTTTACCAATGCCTGGACGCCACGCAGTTTCCCTTTTTACTTTCACGCTTGTTCTCTCGTGTTGTTTTGCATCAACGGTACAGGCCAGATTTGACGGCGAAATGGATATCAGTTCAAAGCTGGATAAATCCAAGCCCAACTTCATCATCATTTTCACCGACGACCAAGGCTACAACGACCTTGGTTGTTTTGGCTCAAAGAAAATCAAGACACCCAACATTGATCAGTTGGCAAAAGAGGGCCGAAAATTCACAAGCTTCTACGTGCCGTGTTCCGTCTGCTCGCCATCCCGTGCGGCGCTACTCACCGGCTGCTATCCCAAACGAGTCGGAATGCACAAGCACGTTTTGTTTCCGTACTCCAAATACGGTTTAAACCCATCAGAACACACGATCGCAGACCACTTGAAGTCCAACGGATACGCAACGGCATGCATCGGAAAATGGCACCTTGGTCATCACCCGGAGCTACTGCCACGGCAACAAGGTTTCGATTCCTATTTTGGAATTCCTTATTCCAACGACATGAATTATCCAGACAACAAAGGCAAGCCACGAATCCCAAGCGATAAACTTTGGGCCGATCAAGAAACTGCGATCAACCACTGGAATACACCATTGGTTGCAAACGAAGAGATTGTGGAACTTCCCGTCGACCAACGAACCATCACGCGGCGTTACACCGACAAAGCGATCGAGTTCATTACGGCAAACAAAGAGAATCCGTTTTTTCTTTATCTACCACACTCGATGCCACACATTCCGCTGTACGTTCCTGATGACGTTTACGATGCCGATCCGCAGAACGCGTACACTTGCGTGATTGAGCACATCGATGCGGAAGTCGGCCGAATCGCAAAAACAGTTCGCGACTTGGGGTTGGCGGAGAACACTTACATCATTTACACGACCGACAATGGGCCGTGGTTGCAGTTCAAGAATCACGGCGGCAGCGCAGATCCACTTCGCAGCGGCAAAGGCACCACGTTTGAGGGCGGACAGCGCGTGCCGTGTGTAATGTGGGCACCGGGACGGATTCCAGCCGGAACAAGCACCAACGCGTTCGCTTCGACGATGGATTTACTGCCAACGATCGCAGCAATCACTAAAACAAAATTACCAGAGCAAAAGATAGACGGGTTTGATATTACATCCGCGCTGATGACAGACGAATCTCCAAGAAACGAATTGGTTTACTATTCGTCACGTGGCGTCCTCAATGGGATCCGAGTCGGTGACTGGAAGTATCTTGAGATAACTAAAACGAACCAAAAGAAAAAAACGTCAAAGACCGAGACGTTTCTGTTTAACCTCGCCGACGATATTGGCGAGCAGAATAATTTGCTTGAGTCGAACCCTGAAAAAGCGGAAAAGCTAAAGGCTCGAATGAAAGAGTTTGACGCTGAGATCACGGCCAACGCAAGGAAAGTCTGGCGAAAACCTGCTCCCAAACAATCCAAATAAAAAGAGCACCGCCCCAACTGGAACGATGCTCAGTCATATGAAATTTGTCTGTCCCACAAATCTTCAAATCGTGCTTACAACGGCTAATTACTCTGTCGCAGCAAGCTCATCTCTTAAAGTTAACTCCTCGACGAAGTCAACAAAATTTCGCTTGTTCTGCTGATGCCGAATATTGGAAGAGCTACGACCACGATCCAGTTCGTGCTTAACCGCTTGTTCCATTTTCCGAATCGCATTGACGATGCACTCAAACACGGAATCGCCTTTGGCCGCAACATGCACCGAGCGCCGCGGAAAAAGGTCAACATCTATTCGACAGTCACCAATAAATTCACTTTGGTTTTTCGATTTATCATTAATTCGAACAGAAACTTGTTTGATTCGTGAGTTCAAGCGATCCAAGGCAGTGTGGACCTTGTGTCCGACGAAGCCCTGAATCTGTTTCTTGTTCTTAACATTCTTGGCATTAATCTCAATTTTCATGCAAACTCCTTTGTGTAAGGCGTTGTTCAACAAGGTCATAAAACCTATCGAAACTCTACGTCCAAATCGAATCTGGGGCGCGAATAAACTTTGAGAGTACTGGAAAAATGGCTCTGGATTTTTGGTTGTCAAACAGGACATTTTTGAGATGATTCTTTTTTGCAACATTGGACACACTCACGATGCAACTATTGTTCGCGAGTTTTCTTTCGAACAATAGTTTGAACATTCAAGCGATCGGTTTCACCTGCCTTCGGGCATAGCCTCGCTACTGGTCTAAATCGACATTGACCACACTAAAGCCAACCAAGGGGGCGCGATCCGCTGCTTGCAATCCGTCCTCAAAACCCCTTTCGAAAACCGCTTACATTTATCACAATGGCGGCTCAATCACCTGACGATCAAAACGTAAACGGAAACAACCATGGACAATATTGTAGAAATCAAAGGCCGCCAAATCCTTGATAGCCGCGGCAACCCAACTGTCGAAGTTGACGTCACGCTTGCGGACGGTTCGTTCGGCACGGCAGCTGTTCCTTCTGGAGCCAGCACCGGCGCCCATGAAGCTTGGGAAATGCGCGACGGTGACAAATCCGTTTACATGGGCAAAGGCGTCACCAAAGCCGTCGCCAACATCAACGGCCCACTTGCAGACGCTTTGATCGGCGTACCGGGCACCGACCAATCGCTTGTCGACCAAACGATGATCGAGCTGGACGGCACAGACAACAAATCAAACCTTGGCGCCAACGCGTTGCTGGGAATTTCTTTGGCAACCGCCAAAGCCGCCGCGATCTACAGCAACCAACCGCTGTACCGATATCTTGGTGGAGCCGCAGCAACGTTGCTTCCAGCTCCAATGATGAACATCGTCAATGGTGGCGAGCACGCTGACAACTCAGTCGACGTACAAGAGTTCATGGTCATGCCGCTTGGCTTTGAGCGATTCAGTGACGCACTTCGCTGTGGTTGCGAAATTTTCCATAACCTGAAAAAAGTCCTTCAAGACAAAGGCCTCAACACAGCCGTTGGCGACGAAGGCGGATTCGCTCCCGATCTTGGCAGCAACGTCGAAGCGCTTGATCTAATCATGATGGCGATCGAGAAAGCGGGTTACAAACCGGGCGAGCAAGTCCAAATCGCACTTGATGTGGCCGCGACTGAATTCTACGACGAATCCAAAGGCGTTTACAAAATCGACGGCGGCGAACTCGATTCAGCAGGCATGGTTGACTTCCTCGTCGACTGGGCTGACAAGTACCCGATCTGCTCAATCGAAGACGGTTGTAGCGAAGACGATTGGGATGCCTGGAAGATGCTGACAGACAAATGCGGCGACCGCGTACAGCTTGTTGGTGATGACTTGTTCGTAACCAACACCACACGTTTGCAACGTGGAATCGACGAAGGAATTGCCAACAGCATTTTGATCAAAGTCAACCAAATCGGGACTTTGACTGAAACCATTCGCGCCATCCAGTTGGCTCACCGCAACAACTACACAAGCATCTCAAGTCATCGTTCTGGCGAAACAGAAGACTCAACCATCGCTGACTTGGCGGTTGCAATGTGTACCGGACAGATCAAAACTGGATCCGCATCTCGAAGTGATCGCATGGCCAAGTACAACCAGCTTCTTCGCATCGAAGAACAACTTGGAGCGGGCGCCGTTTACGCCGGTCCATTGTTCGGCAAGAAAGTCGGCCAAGTCGCTGCTGTTTAGGATTGCGTTACGCCAACGGGTTTGAATTTCAATGCCCGATTGGGCAAACTCAACAACACGATTGAACTCCAAAAGAAAATAGCCCAGCGTCGCAAACTGCACGCTGGGTTTGTTCTTTTTGTAGGATGGACATTCTTGTCCGTCTTTTTACGTTCACGATTATCAGACAGTAGTATCCAACTACTTAATTGTCGGCCAATACGACGGCAGCGCAACTTCAGAAACGCAAACGGGATTACACACCGATTTATCGAATCCTCAGCGTTGTTTTTTCGCCACCCCACACCGCCCCAAACAAAAGCTTAACCATATCCAGTGGTGTATAATTAAACCCACGGGACAAATTTGGGATAAGCAAAGGAGACAGATCATGACGAGCTGGTTTACCGAGAGTGCAACTTTTCCTCTGATCACGGGTGTCTTACTCGTTATCGTATTGGCCGGGATGGGATTTGCTTCTCGAGAAAGAGTCATGTTCTACATCGCGATTATCATCGGATTGATTACCGCGGGAATCGTCACTTGCGAGCAGTTGATCGTCACGGACCGAGAAGAGGTAACCGAGGTCATTTATAAATTGGCCGATGCTGTTCAAGCAAACAACAAAGCGGGCGTAAAGAGATTTGTAAGCAAATCACGCGATGACACATTGGCACGCGTCGACAATGAAATGCCACGCTACGATTTTGAGTCGTGCCGAATCATTGGCGTCAATCACTTCACTCCCGATGACTCCAGCTCAAAGAAAAAAGCTGAGATTTCGTTTGTCGTTACCGTTCGTGTCAACGTCGACAAGAACCCCACCCAAGCCTTTGGCCATCGCAAAATCACGCTGCAGATGGAGGAAGAGTCAGATGGCAAATGGAAGATCATAGACTACTCCCACGCCCCACCAAGCAGCGGCGCGATTCTCTAGCGGTTCGTTTGGCAGCTCTAGCCAACATCCGAGCATCAAAAAAGAAAAGAAACGAGAGTTTCTCCCGCACAACTCCTCTGCGCTCTCTGCGTCTCCGCGTTTCAAAAACTCCCAAGCCGAACACAACTGCCGTTTCCCGACCTCGAACCTAAGCTACGAGTAATCCAGCAAACTAAAAAGCGGATACTTATCAAGCTTTTTCGCACCGTCGAGAAACTTCAAGTGAATCAGGAACGCACATGCAACCACATTGGCTTTGCATTCTTCGATCATTTCGCAACACGCTTGGACGGTTCCGCCGGTGGCCAACAAGTCGTCGATGACGAGCACATTTTGGCCTTCGCTTATTCCGTCGACATGCATTTCAAGCGTATCGGACCCGTACTCCAATTCGTAACTGTACGAACGCTTCTTAAAAGGAAGTTTTCCAGGCTTGCGAATTGGAACCATGCCAACCCCCAAGCGAAGGGCCAACGGAGCGGCGAAAAGAAAACCGCGTGCTTCGGCCGCAGCGATTACATCGATCTTTTTGTCTTTGTATTCCTCTGTGAACTGATCGATGCAAGCCTCAAATGCGGCGTGACTACCAAGCAGAGGCGTGATGTCTTTAAAGACAATCCCAGGTTTTGGAAAATCCTGGACGTCTCGAATGTAGTCGTTTAGGTCAACGCTTTTGGTTGCTTCAGCCATGAGGTTCTCTGAAAGTTAATCTTGTGACGCTGCGCCATCTAGCGCGACCACCAATATATCTTTGTAAGAACGTGTTTTCCAGAGGTGCGATTTGCGCATTGTCAGTGAAAGCGAAATCAGTCGATTATCTTCGGCCGTTTTGCTCGCAACCAATTAACACTTAGCAGGCTTGCGCTTCCGGCTGCCCCATTTTCCGCAACCAGTTGTAATGCGAAGCCACCGCCGATCGTACCGTCGGATGTGCGTGGTACAACACGCCAAACTCGGCCGATGTCTCTTCAACGATTTTGGAAAGCGCCGGATAGTAAACGTGGCAGATCTTTGGAAACAAATGATGTTCGATTTGGTAATTCAATCCGCCAGTGAACCAACAAACGATCGGATTACCACGAGCGAAATCGACCGTCGTTTCTACTTGGTGGATCGCCCAGGCGTTTTCCATTCGTGAAGTGTCGCCTTCGGGAAGCGGAAACTCGGCTTCCTCGACGCAATGTGCCAATTGAAAAACAACGCTTAGCAAAAATCCGTGCACAAACGAAACCAAAAAGAACATGATCAAAACGTTGTACCAAGCGTGCAAATACAACGGGATCCCGAACGCCAGAGTTACGAAAATGAGTTTGCCGGCGAGCAACACAATCAACTCAAGTGGCTTGGGGGGAGGCACTTTAGTATCGCCTGATTTGCCAGTGATCAAAGCAACCGTATCGTCTACCAATTGCCACTTGATTGTCACCGCACCGTACAACAGCCACAAATAAACGTGCTGAAAACGATGAAATCCCAACCGCGACTGATGAGGCGATAGGCGTCCCAAAACGCCCAAATCAATATCGCCATCGACACCGGTGATGTTCGTATAAGAGTGATGGACGATGTTATGAGTCCGTTTCCAAATAAACGAACTGACACCAATGATGTCCATCGTAAACGCCATCACGTTGTTCACGATGGGATGTTTGGAATATGCGCCATGTCCACCATCGTGCTGGATATTAAAACCAACGGCCGCCATCGCAAACCCTAATGAAACGGAAGCGATGATCGTAATTGCGACGGACACAGGAAAGAAAACCAAGACCACATACGACGCGACCAACCACGATAAGATGATTGCGGATTTTACGTACATCCCAATGTTGTCTCGTTTAGAGAGCTGATTGGATTCGAAATAATCGTCGACGCGCCCACGCAACGTCTGCATAAAACCTTCACAACGAGCAAACTTGATATTTTGATTCTCTCGTGCCGAATTCTTTTCGACCGCAGGCAAAATTGTTGTGTCAGGCATATAATGACAAACGAAATTTAGTAGGGAAAGATGATGCTTGGGGCATTAAAATAGCACAGATCATACTTCTTTGGCATTGCCCTTACTACATCACCGTTGCGCGAACGTTTTGCGAAGCCAATACCTTGGTTTTGGGCAGCTTCTTTTGCGGTTATCCAGCGTTTTTTTGCAGCGCAGTATTTGCTTACACACGCCTTACATACCACGTTGGCCCACATGGTAGCGTTTTTAGTCGAAAGCAAAATCCGTTGGTTGGCTGTTATACCGGCGACAAAGTCAGCCCAAACGCATCCGAACTTCCATCGGGTGCAAACCGCTGTTTTACTTCCGTTGCGTTCGCCCAAACGGACGGCAAACTATAAACGCCAAGCTCACTTGCAAAATTACGCAGGTCTAATCGTTCAATCTGCGTCACAGCATGGTTCATGCCTTCAATCGTGATCGAAGCAATTGTGCGGTTTGGCAATCCATACATATCGAGGCTGATCACCAGCTCATCGCCATTGATACGTTGAAAAGACAAATCGCGACTCACAGAAGTCAGTCCAAACTTACCTTTGATTTGTAACGTATCCGTTCCGCCAGCGTCAAAGAGGACGTCGTCACCATCACCCGTTGTGTACAAATAGGTATCGTTGCCCAAGCCTCCGGCAATATTATCTATTCCGGCTAAGCCCTCGATAATGTCGTCGCCACCCAACCCATCGATAGTACTGCCGTGACGATGCCCTCTGATCACATCATTAAATTGACTGCCGACCGCCGAACGTGCGTCACCGGTGTAGCTTTGCCACGGCCCATCACCCAGCAAGTAACTAACCCCGTCAGATCGCAAATCAATGGAGACCGGACGCGGAGAGTTTATCGCATGAATTGTCAGATCCTCGAATCGGAGCTCGTGAAGTGCACGCTCAAATGGCTGGTCAGTTTCCCCAAGCCCAAACCACAAAGGGAAATCAGGCGCGCCGTCAAAATTTCTTCCATAACGTAAACGAAGATACTCGATATCTCGCGAGCCAAACGTATCAGGATACGGTTTGTCCACTGAGTCGTAGAAAGCAAGCCCGACAACGGATTCAGTTCGATCAAACTCAAACGCAAAATGTTTGATCCCAAGTGAAGACCCAACGGCTTTAAGAAGATCAAAATAGTTTTGGCTACCCGGCACCGCACTCGCATCACCAGCAAAGAACTCGTTATCCAAAACGATATCACCGAACCCAGCGACACCTGGCGCAAACCCAACGGCTCGGTCGTCAGAGTCTGCAGCAAAGATTTGAATATCAGCCGTTTCAGAATCACTTAATCGAAACTCTAAACCAGTCGTTGATTCCAAACCGGGCAAACCATTGGTCGCCCTTAACCCCAAAATCCCTTCGATCGCAGTTTGCACGTCGGCACTAACGGCTTCGACTCCACTAAAACGTCCCGCGGCAAAGTGAGCCGGTACCGTATCGGCGAATCGGTAAGTGATAACTCTGTCCGACTGCAGTTCAGTATTTGAACTATCCCAGATACGCCCGATGTCCAAGACTTCATCGGCTGTCTGGCGAACATCCAGCGTTGTTTCGTGCCATTTGGAAACAGTCCCCGCACCAAGCGCGCGAAAACTAATGTCATACAGCCCCGGATCAATGTCGGCGCCGTTAAATCGAATTGCGGGAACGTCCGCGATATCGATGTTGTGAACCTGGAATTTTTCAAATGTGATTTGGTTGATGGTGAAATCGGCTTCCGAGAACAATTGCACGCTCTCGGCCGGAAAATCCAACAAGTTAAACATGTGGTTGAACGTGATCGACCTATTTGAGCCGTACAAGTTCGCCGTGGGCACGCCACCGACTGGCGGAGCAAAGTCATCCGTTACGGTAACTGCATAGCCGCCGGTGTAACTGCCGTTAACCAAACCGACTTCGACAAAATGTCTGCCCGTTTCTTCTGCGCGATAAAAGCCGTCAATTTCTGCGCGTTTGACTTGGAAGTCCGGCGTGCGAATTTGCAAATGAGCCACATTCGTTCGCTGATTAAAATTGGGAATCCTGTACCAGCGTCCAGCGATCAAATCGACTTGATGCCAATCGACGTCACGGCGATACTCAAGTAATCCCGAAACGGAATCCGTTGAGCCGTCTGGACGAATTTCCAACCGACTGTTGGTGCCCGGGTGATCAGGAACCAAATCAGGCCAATCAACGACAGTACTGGAAAGTTGATAGGAACCGGCGATGTCGACTCCGGACGCAGTCAGAAAATGCGTGCCACTGTAAGAAGCTCGATAAGTAATCAAAGCATCATTGCCAGCACCGCCGTTATCGTTCGCCGCAAGCTGTGTGTAGTTTCCGTCAAACAACCTAAGAAACGGATCGGCCAGAGATTGCTGCTGAAGATCAAACCGATAAATAAAACCTTCCTCAAGAACCACCGCCCAAGTATCGGCATCCGTTTTCGAATCGATAACATTTGTTTTCCTGCCGCCATCGGCCAACAAGTTTACGACGCTTGACGGCCCTTCAGGCACCTCGAATCTGCTTGCCGTTACGGTGTAGTTTTGTTCCTGGCTTCCCGATCCCAAGTTATCAATGGAAAAAAAAGTTTGCTGAGAGCCCGAAAATGCCTGAACGATGAATCTGGCTTGCGCGGGCTGGTTGGAGCTTGGCCCTGTAAAACTTAGGTGCTCAACCACTTGCCCAAACTGAGTGATCTGAACCAAATCGCTGTCGACCGTAACAACCACTTCGTACAGTTGAGGAACAAATAGAGAAAACCGAGGAGAGTCGAAAAAGAAGGAGTCTTGATCAAATGAAGATCCTGCATTGTCATCAGGGCAATGCTCAAACACTCCGCTAAATGGCACGTTTAAATCAAGTCTTACTTGTTCGCCGCTATCAGGTTGAGACACTTATTCCTCACGTAGAAAATCTTGTTTTGCAATAGTATACAGGAACTTAAAAAGCGTTTTTACCGCAACACAGTTTTAACACCGAAAAATCATTAATCCGATTGAATTGCTTTTCTTCGAGCTTTCAATCCGCCGGATAAGTGCAGTGACTTTATAGTTCGATTTGACTCGAGAACCATCGCACTGCAAGGATTTCGTGACACGTCACGATCAATCGCTGTTTTTTCCTTTCCAATCTGGCGTCAGCGACCAAGGCAGATGTCGCAAACGATTCACGCTTCGCTTAAACTCTTAAATACATAATACCAACCAACGAATACGTATTCTCAGGATCGACATGACATCGACACCAGCCTCGCGATTATTCGCCGCCGCTTTGTTTTGCATTTGCTCTGCTACGACCGCTTTTTCATTTGCTCAAACCGCACAAGAAAGGGTCGATGAGTTGATCCGACAATCCAAGCAGGTGACCGACGGCGACCAACAACTTTGGTGTGAGTACGTTGGCACCGAAGGACCGGGCAAGGGCAAACACATCGTCTTGATCGCTGGCGACGACGAGTACCGCAGCGAACAATGCCTGCCAATGCTTGGAAAGATCCTTGCCGTTCGTCACGGATTCAAATGTACGGTTCTGTTTCCAATCGATCCTTCCGATGGCACGATCAAGCCGACTTATCAAACGAACATTCCCGGCATGGAACATCTCGACAGTGCGGACTTGATCATCATCGGTTTGCGTTTTCGACACCTGCCGGACGATCAAATGAAACACTTTGCCGACTACGTTGATTCTGGGCGACCGATCATTGGAATTCGAACTGCGACTCATGCATTTAATTTCAACAAGAGTCCTGATAGCAAGTACAAGCACTACAGCTACAACAACAAAGAATGGCCTGGCGGATTTGGCCGGCAAGTCCTTGGCGATACTTGGATCAATCACCACGGCCATCATGGACGAGAAAGTTGCCGCGGCGTAATCGCAGAAGGAGCCAAAGACAATCCGATCCTCAAAGGCGTCACCGACGTGTGGGGGCCTTCCGATGTTTACGGTATTCGCAATCTACCTGAGAGCGCCACCGTTTTGCTCAACGGGTCGGTTCTTGAGGGCATGAGCGCGGACGACAAACCGGTTGAAGGCAAGAAAAACGATCCGATGATGCCAATCGCTTGGACAAAGGGATACAAAAGCAAATCCGGGAAGGAAGCTCGAATCTTTTGTACGACGATGGGTGCCTCGACGGACTTTGAAAGCGAAGGCTTACGTCGCTTGATCGTCAACGCGAGTTTCTGGGGATTGGAGATGGAGTCATCCATTCCTGATTCTTCCAACGTGGAATACGTCGATAAGTACAAACCAACCATGTTTGGATTCGGAAAATTTGACAAGAACCTCCGCCCAGCGGACCTAAACCTAAAAGCAAAGTAACGCTTCCATGACAAACAAAGGCGTGACGATTGTAGAATTAGTCGTGGTGCTGGGAATCATAGGTGTCCTCGTAGGGATGTCATTTCCAGCCATCAACTCAATTCGAGAGCGGTCGCAAGAAACCGTTTGCCAAAATAACATTCGGCAAATCAATCTGGCCTGCACAATGTACCTCGACGGCGCAAAGCGCTTGCCACCTCCCAGTCGCGTCGGATTCGCAGAAGGTTGGACATTCAAATTGCTTTCCTTCATGGACCAAGACAACCTGGTTAACTCAATTCCAATGGACACTCTGATTGTGGACGTCGAAGAAGCCGCGTCCAAACCGCCAGAGACTCTACGCTGCCCAACTCGGGCGATGCTTGGTGAAGAATCGATTGACGGGATTCCAGTTGCTCATTACGTCATAGTCGGTTCGAACCAAGATTCTGACCCCGAAATTTGGGATGCGCCACTAAGTCTTAAAGCTGCTTGGCTCAACAGTCCCGAATTGCCGAATATAGGTAGCGAACCTGGCCCCCATAACAAAGGGTACTTCTGGGCCCGCAGTAGAAGAAGCGAAGTAAAGTTCCGCCTTCCGACTCCATAGGTCCAGTAGTATCGTCTCAGAAATCGGCCGCTACGCCGACATCTGTTTTTATAACCGTTGAGAGATTCAAGTCCGTTTTGCGCCTTACCCTATCGCTCAATTCGCTGTATTCTCATTAGATTTAGACCTAGCAATTTCAATTCAAGCCAACCGAAAATGGACGAAAACAAACAATCGCTGATCGCACTCAATCGGGAACAATTGGGCGAAGCGCTGCAGTCGGTTGGAGTCGCTGACAAACAAGTTCGCATGCGTGTGAACCAAATTTGGAATTGGCTTTATATTCGCGGCGCGCATACTTTCGATGAGATGCTCAATATCAGCAAAGAGCTTCGCGAAAAGCTTGACGAAAAATATACAATCGACCATCCGGAAATCGTCGATGAACAGATTTCATCCGACGGCACGCGCAAGTGGCTTTTGCGTTTTCCGGCACGCGGTGCAGGGGCGCCGGTTGAAATCGAAACGGTTTACATTCCCGAATCCGATCGAGGAACACTTTGCGTTTCAAGCCAAGTCGGCTGCTCGTTGACTTGTACGTTTTGTCATACCGGCACGCAAAAGATGGTTCGCAATTTGACCGCCGATGAAATTCTTGGCCAGATCATGTTGGCTCGATTTCAACTGGGCGATTTTGTCGGGATGGATGCGGATCCTGATATTATCGCGCCGTATGAAGGACGAAAAATTTCCAACATCGTGATGATGGGGATGGGAGAACCGCTTTTCAATTTCGAAAACGTAAAACAAGCGTTATTGGTCGCGCTCGATGGCGATGGGCTGTGTTTTTCTCGCCGTCGAATTACGCTTTCGACCTCTGGAGTCGTGCCAGGGATCTACAGGACCGGCGATGAGATTCGAATCATGCTTGCTATTTCGCTTCACGCCACCCGCGATGAGTTGCGAGACGTTTTGGTCCCAATCAACAAAAAATATCCGCTGCACAAATTGCTTCAAGCCTGCCGAGAATATCCGGGCCTGCAAAACGGCCGCCGAATTACGTTTGAGTATGTGATGCTCAAAGACGTAAATGACAGTTTGCGAGATGGACGAGAATTGGTCCAGATGCTCAAAGGCATTCCTTCGAAGATCAATTTGATTCCATTCAACCCTTGGCCGGGCTCGGAATATGAATGTTCCGATTGGAAGACGATTGAAAAGTTTGCGGCTTATTTGAACGACAACGGAATGACGGCGCCCATTCGTACTCCCCGAGGGCGAGACATATTGGCGGCTTGTGGGCAGTTGAAATCCGAGTCGCAAAAAGTGAAGCTGAGCTAGTGTTGCATCAAGTTTTGAGTAGCTGGATTCGCCAGAATTCAGGTCATCCCAAAACCGAAGTCTGGCGACTCCGCCTACGATTCATCACCCTAATTCCAATTCTGGATGACGCACTAAGTTTTTCGTCACAGCTTAATTTTCGGATGAGCCGTTTTGGCGATAGCCACGGTTTTCGCAGCTTTAACCGAGGCAATCGCCAAAACGGCTCAAATTAATTGCCAAGCCTAAATTCTTAGCGTTCTGGGTGCAATACTCACGGGCAGCACGAGCGTGCTTAGTCCAAATCGGTCGATTTAAACGGCGCGACGACCTTGCGGGCTTTTCGTCTTGGTTTTGAAAACACGATTTTTGGGCGATCTGAATTTGCAGTACCAGCAGCGATTTGATCGGCCAGGCGATTTCCGCCTGTTTCTCCGCCATGCAAACGCAAATTCGAACTGGATCCCGATGGTTGCAAACGCGAACTCTGCTCGGTTTCGCCCTCGCGGTTGGCAGGCATTTCGATTTCGCCCAAGTACTTTCGTTTGACTTCTTCGTGGGCAACGATTTCTTCGGCGGTTCCGCTACAGAGAATTCGGCCTTCACTGACCACGTAAGTTCGATCGGTGATTTGCAAAATTTCACGTGCCGCGTGGTCGGTGATTAAGACCGAAATTCCGGCTTGGCTAAGTTCCTTGATGACAATTTGAACGCTCTGCACAGTCACCGGATCGATACCCGCGAACGGCTCGTCCAACATGATGATTTTCGGTTCGGCGACCAGACATCTGGCTATCTCAAGCCGTCTTCGCTCTCCGCCAGACAGCGTTCCAGCTTTTGATTTTCGAATGTGAGTGATTTTGAATTGTTCAAGCAACTCGCTGGTGCGAATTTTCTGTTGCTTGCGACTGAAGCCGAGAAGCTGCATCATGCCGCGAAGATTATCCTGGGCGGAGAGTTTGGCGAACACACTGGACTGTTGAGGAAGATAGCCCATCCCGCCGGCGCGGCTTCGCATGTGCATCGGCCACCGCGTGACATCAACGCCTTGAAGATTGACATTTCCTTTGTCGGGACGGACGAGCCCGCACATCATTTTGAATGACGTGGTTTTGCCCGCACCGTTTGGGCCAAGCAATCCGACAATCTCGCCAGTGTTTACTTCCAGCGAGACGCCATCGACCACCCTGCGGCGACCATAGATCTTCACCAATCCATCAACGACAAGAATAGGCATCACGTTCTTCCTTGAACTAGATTTTAAATTTCGCAATCGCCAGTCGTGAGTCGGCATTCACGAATTTGAATTCGACCGACTCAAAACCAAAACGAAAACTATTTGATGAACCCCATCTCTCCAAAGTTTGGAAAGTACGGAATAGGTTTGTTTAACGTATGTGGCCAGTAAATTAGCATTGCCCGGCCGATTAACATGTCACGTTCGACGTATTTTTCGCCGTCCCAAACTCGACCGTCTAAGCTTTCGGGGCTGTTGTCGCCCATTGGCAAAAACTGGTCCTTGGCGTCGTCGGCTTTGTCTTCCAATTCGAACATCGGTTCCGTTGCGCCTTTTTTGGTGACGAAATACTTCATCGCCGAAGCGCCAGTCCACGACGTCGGGTCCCTCTGAATCTGTTGAATTTCAAATTCGGGAATACCGGATTCATTTTGTAAATAACTGAAAAACGCCTGTCCGCCTTTTCGTGAGGTGTAATAGATGTCTCGGACAACTTTGAGACGCGTAATATCAACGTCTAATCCTTCCGCTCCAACACCGACAGGCTCAGCGTCACCAGGATCCTTGGGCGAATAAGTCGGAATCGCAATTCCCGGTCGTGTGAAATACGGCGCGTCAAACTTGATGAGTTTGTTATTGATCCACATGTGAATTTGATCGTCAGCATTCACATATTCGATTCGATATGAGCCGGCACCTTTTAGGTTTGTTTGAGCCGTTGGGGCATCGACCGTCGCGCCGTCCTGGTCATTGAAAGTCACTTTGTTTTCGACTTTCGAATCGTCGCAACTCAATGTCGCCATGCCTGTCGCGACATCGATTGAACAAGTGAAATGTGCGCCGCCTTCGACCACATCAAATGATAATTTTCCAGTCGAAGACTTGACCTCCGCCCAACACTCAATTCCCAAATCGCCAACCCAGTGGTTGCCCATATTTAGATTGACATTATCCTTCAACTCACCGTTGCCGTTAGGGTTCAAAAAACTATTGTAGACCGTATCGTTGTAGCTATATCGATCACCAATCAAACTACCCAATGGCAAATTCCCATCAAAACGACTTGGCAAACTTCCATTTTCGATGGTCGGCCACTCTTGTTTAAGCGGTTGAAAGTGGCGGTATCTCAACCACTTGGCCTCGTTTGAAGCCGATGCATGAAATAGCGAGTTGCCTTCCGATTTTTGGATATCCCAAGCGGCATTCTCAGCGGCATTGAATGACTGCCATCGCGATGGCCATTTCACAGCTTTGAGTTTTTGACCGATGAATTTTGTGTCGTCAACCACTTGCAACACATTGCGAAGTTTCTCAGGCGGCTTGCGTGAAATCTTTCGACTGTATGTCTGATTGGCTTCTGAAAACATCAAATAAATATCACCGTTATCGATTGCGATTTTGTCACCAGGCAAACCGATCAAACGTTTGATGTAGTTTTGTTTTCCGTTGTTCGGATTTTTGAACACGATTACGTCATAACGTTCCGGATTCATAAAGTCATAGATAAATTTGTTTACCAGAATTCGGTCACCGTTATTTGAATAGTGATCAAGCTCGAACCTGGGTCTCATCTTGGTTCGGTACTGGCAAATCGGACAGAATGTACTATCGACACCATCAAACTTGGCCGTGATCGAAGACATGCGACTGGCCCCAGCTCGATACTGAGTGCCGCATTGCTCGCACTTTAGATCCATGTGCTGCCCTTGCAACGAAGGAGCCATCGAACCGGTTGGAATAATGAAAGCTTCGACTTGGTAAGCGCGGAACATAAACGCCAAAACAACCGCAACGATGATTGACTCGATCGTTTCACGAACTCCGATGTCGCGAAAGAATCCATAAAATCCACCGACTGGTTCATCGGCAAGAATCGATTCTTTTGGTTCCGGCACTCTGGAGCGTGGAGTGTTTGTCGGAAATGCGCTTCGTCGTGGCCGTCTCGCCATCACAATAGCCCTTGGTTGTTTATCGCGGTAAGTATCGGGGCGCGTGCGTGCCACCGTAAATCGAATAATTGGGCTTGGCATTGTTGCACCGGCCAATCCTAACCCAAGTCAAAATTGTAACGTTTTTGCCGACCTCAGCCTACGCGAAAAGGCGTTTGATTTCACTGCTTTTGAGGCAAATCGACGGTTCCAATCACGAATGGAGCGGCCACCGAAGGCATATTCCAATGCCGACTATCAACTGAGATTGGCACGTTGTCGCCAAGCACAATGAACCCATCCATCGCATCGAGCTCGGAATTTTTTTGAGCCGTTTCAGGGGCCGGATAATAATAGAGGTCCCGCCAAATCCGAATGCGGCGAAACGATGCTGCTGGATCGTTTACGCCGATTTGAATTTGCATCGGATCACCCGTGCTATTATCCACTGCTTCGGTAGCGTCGTCGTCAACCGTTTCTGGCTCAATCTGCAAAGTGAAAACTTGCTTTTGATTGATAAAGAGAACCAACTGACTGTCAAACGAAGTCAACTCAAGCTTTAATTTCCCGCTACCATCGATCGCATGACGAACGAGGCTGTTTGTCATTGAGTCGCGCCAAGTCGATTCCTCGCGTTTGCCATCGTTGCGTCTCGCGCCGACCGTTGTAAATGTCAGGCTCTTCTTCGCGATATCAATCTGAAACTCATAGTCAACAGACTGTCGACGATAACGTAATCCCACAATCGACGAAGCAGAATACTCAACGTCGGCTTCAAGAAAAATCTCATCAACCGAATGAAGATCGCGTGTCAACGATTGATTGAATCCGTAGTTGTCTTCGATACTGACGACTTTGTCAGCATCCTTTTTGGTTGCGTAACAGCGATGTTGTTGATACGTCGCCCAAACCAATTCTCCCTTGGTCGATCCAACTGGGCCTATCCGCTTTGAATCGCAATTCCATTTGGCCCCTTCGAATCCAACCCAGCGTTTGAATCTGTCAGAATAGAAATTGGAGTCGTAAACCGGGACTCGAACTTTCTTTTGAATGTCGATTGGTTTTTGCAACAGCGTTCCATTGGCGAAAACATTGCCATCGTGAAAAGTTATGACTTCACCAGGCATCCCAACGACTCGTTTGATCCCTGTTTTGCTCACTGGATCTGCCATACGAAGCATGGAAAAAACAACCATCTGCCAGCGCTGAGGAGGAGGGCCTTCCAACGTAATCTCGACTGCTTGTTCAGGCATTGGCTTACAATACGCTGGATTGTGGCGATCAATTTTTCCGAATCCGCAATTTGGGCAAACCAAAAACTCTCGCTCGTCAGCTTGCTCGATATCGCACCGAAAAGTATTCCCGCAATCACTACACTTACATTGATAGTGCTTCCCAGCTAAACAAGGAGCCATCGAGCTGCCAACGATCGCACCCTTTCGCACGTTCTTTGACGTGGACATCTTCGGTGGCTTGTATTTTTTGCAACCAACCGAAAGCGTCAAAACTACCAACGCAAAAACAATTGCAGTCCCGAACGTTCGAAAACCTGCAAACGTTTTGCTTTCGCAAATCTCACAATCCTGTAACGAACAAGACGAAAAACGATCGAGCGGGTTGGCAGCGGCTTTGTTCATCATCGTCAAAATGTGCCTAACTAAGCGTCTAAGTTATCGCAATTGGATTGAAATTCTTTGCAACCGGTTCAAGTGGGCAGGGGGCGCGACTAGAATCGTGTCATGCCAATGGTGGCATCGAATCTCGGTCGTTGAAGAATTTTGGCCGATTTTCAGTCTAACAGAAAGCCCTGCAACCGTTCGACTAAAAGATTTCGTTCTCCATACCTTGCCCCACGAAGCCCTATGAGTGAAACAAAAATCCTCAATCACCCGTTGGTCGATTGTCACTTGACCACGCTTCGCGACAAGTCAACCAAACCGGCTGAGTTTCGCCAGTCTGTGCGACGACTCTCAATGCTACTCGCCTACGCCGCAACGGAAGATCTTCACACGACTGAATGTCCCGTAGAAACGCCAATCCAGAAAATGATCGGACGGCAACTGCTTCACCGAATTGGATTGATCCCAATTTTACGCGCTGGAATTTCGATGGTCGAGCCGATGTTGGATTTGATACCGGGTTCGGAAGTCTGGCACTTAGGTTTTTACCGTGACGAAAAAACGGCCAGACCGGTTCACTACTACAGTAAACTCCCAGAGTCGTCTCCCGTCGACGTTGCGTTTATTCTCGACCCAATGCTGGCCACCGGTGGATCAGCAGCGATGGCATGTGAAATCATGCAAGACTGGGGAGTCGAGCGAATCATGATGCTTTCAATCATTGCAGCCCCCGAAGGCATCGCGCGGATGCGAGAAGAGTTTCCCAAGATCGAAATCCACACCTGCGTTGTTGACGAACGGCTTAACGAAGACAAGTTTATCGTTCCAGGCTTAGGCGATGCGGGCGATCGAATTTTTAACACCTCCGGCTAAGCCTCAATTTGCTCTCTCCGTATGAACACACAAGTCTTTGGATGTCCGAAGTGCCAAAAGCCGTTCCAAGTCAGCGAAGAGTTCGCTGGCCAAGCGGTGCAGTGTCCGTCATGCGCTACCGCCGTTGAGATTCCTGCCAGCGCGTTTGATCAAGCCAGCTCGCCTCCAGTTCAGCCCCAACCGCCAGCTCAGCCCGAGCCCCAAGAAGTGTTCGCCTGTCCTGCTTGTTCAGGACAATTTGGAATCACCAAGCAGATGTACGGAATGACCGTTGGCTGTCCGCATTGCCAAACCAGCATTGCGATCAAGCCGCCTGAAACGGAGCCGGATCCGGAAACCATCGCGCCAAAAATTGTGACGACTCCTCCCACGTCCAAACGACGACGCAAAAAAAAGGGTGGTGTTGCACAGCCCAAGGCAGGCAGTTCACCAGACCTCTTCGCGCCGGGCTTCAAAGACAAAAAAGGCAAAACTCCCAACCAAAGTTCTACGAAGGCAAAGAAAAGCGAAGCCCAGCAAACTGCCACGCCAGCGCCAAAACAGAAAAAGCCGGCCACCGAAAAACCTCCCATAGAAAAAGACCAGCAAACGGCGAAACCAAAACGGGATCCTCGATTTCGCGACGGGCCAAAAAGAAAATCGGCTAAGCCGCCAAAGCAAGTACAAAAAGAAGCAGCAAAACAACCGCTTCCTCCGAAAAAACAAACACCGGAGCCACAGGAAGATCAGGCTTCGAAGAAGCCCACTGCCAACGAGGCACTTCAGGATGCCGCCCCAAAATCTCCCGATGATTTTGATTTCGAAAAATTACAGGAGACGGAGAATCCAAGTGCGCCTCCAATCGTCACGGACCAACCATCAGGCCAAAACGTCGGTGATAAAGAATTCGAAGCAATAAACGTTGGAGACGAAGCGACAACTGCTGACCAAGCCGCAGAAGAAGACATTGTAGAATCGCCATGGCAGCCTGATCCGATCGATCACCTGCTTCCACCGCGATTTGACGTGCTCGACCCGACACGATTTAGCCAAGGCGGACAGGAGCAGTTCAAAGTCGTTTTGCCAGACGGGAAGGGCGGAATAGCTCAACTCGATAGCCGCGTTCTTCGAGTTGAACACGAAGGGGAAAAAGTCGCTTTGCGGATGCTGACAACCGAGGAAAAGAAACGGCGTCGATTGATCCAGAACATCGTCGCCATTTTGATCGGCATCGCGGTAATCGCAATCGCATTTTCAATTTTGCTTTAAGCGATCGAGGTGGCTGAAACCGACGGACTTTAACCGGCCGCTTTTTTCTCGGCCGATCTTTCTTCGCACGCGTTTGCTTCGCCCGCGTTTGATTCGCCTGATTTTTCCGCGGACGATGTCGCGTAGCCATTTGGGTGCGCCTGATGCCAATCCCAAGCCGTTTGGATAATCGGTTTTGGCATTTGATACTTTGGCTCCCAGCCCAAAACCGAACGAGCCATCGTAGCGTTGGCGACTAGTTCCGCCGGGTCGCCCGCGCGACGCGGCCCCATCACTTCTGGAATATCGCAATTGGTGACTTCGCGACACGTCTCCACAATTTGCCGGACGCTATATCCATTTCCAGTTCCCAAATTGACTTTGAGGCCTTTACCTGTTTCGATCCGCTCAAGCGCCAACAAATGCGCCGCGCCCAAATCGTCAACGTGGATGTAATCTCGAATGCAAGTTCCATCTGCGGTTGGCCAATCGTCGCCGTAGACCGTGATTTTTTCGCGCTGGCCAAGCGCCACCTGAAGCACGATTGGAATCAAGTGCGATTCGGGATCATGATCTTCGCCAATATCACCTTCGGGCGAAGCACCAGCTGCATTGAAATATCGCAAAGCCGCAAAACCGAAACCGTACGCCGAAGCGTAATCGTCGAGTGCTTTTTCGATTACCAGTTTTGTAAATCCGTACGGATTAACCGGCTCTTGTTTTTCGTCCTCAGAAATTGGAACAACACTTGGCACACCGTACGTCGCACAGGTGCTGGAAAACACCAACTTCTTCACGTCGCAGTGCCGCATGGCTTCCAAAAGTTCAAGCGTCGCCAACACATTGTTTTGGTAATACTTGGCCGGCTCAACCACCGATTCGCCGACTAACGCACAAGCAGCAAAGTGCATGACTGAATCGATTTGGTGGTCACCTAAAACCTGTTGCACTAAAGGTCGATCGCGCATGTCGCCGACAATCAACTCACCCGCTGTTACTGCTTTTTCGAATCCCGTCGAAAGGTTGTCCAACACAATTACTTTGTGTCCCGCTCGATCGAGCAAGCGAACCATGTGCGAGCCAATGTATCCAGCTCCGCCGACAACCAAAACATTCATTTAACAATCCAGCAACAGAAAAACTACAACCGGTCAAAAACGACAAAATCCCAACAAGGCAAAATCCCAACGAGGCAAACTCAAAACCTAAGCCGCACGTCGCATCATTTCTTCGCCAACGGAAACCAAATGGCCCACCGTCCGCTGCGGTTCATGACGAGCGTACCACTGTTTCGAATACGATCGTGCAGACTCACTGTAATGATCGTAATGCTTCACGATTTCGTCAACGCAATTAGCCAAATCCGCCTGATCACTCGCGATAACACCGACTTGGCCAATCGGCAATTCATTCGCATTTCGATCTGAATCTACGTTTAAGCTTGATCCAGAATTAAGCGTCACAATCTCGACACTTTTTATACTTGCGGCAGATTCATGGAACGCATTCTTCAATGAAAACTTTACCGTTCGCGTTTCTGGTTGCATATGAAAAACGGCGTTGGGCGGAAGATCCGTTCGACGACCGCCCACGACTCGGCTGGATGAATGCACAACCTTACCCGATTCGTCCATCTGCGAAACATCCATTCGACAATAGATACCGGAGGTCTTGGGCCAGTTCCAATCGAATTGAAATACGAAACTTGATTCGTCCGCATTTCGCTCAACCGTAAATTCGAACGGATGGTTTTCATGATCAAAAGAAAGCACGCCGCCCGTCATTGGCACATTGCGAACGCTCCATTGAAAATCGCTCAGCGAAAGTTCGCGTTTGATGGTGCTTGAGCGAACAAGTGAATCAGCATGTTTGAAAACCGGTTCCTGAATTTGCTCCGCCAACCAGCTTCCAGCAGGAACGATCACGGGCTTGCCACACGAAAGCAACTCGCCCAACACGCCAGCGCGGCGGCTAAAGTAAACTCGGCTATCGTAAAACAACAATCCACAATCGGTAGACTTGACCAAATCAACGTAGTCATCGTGCGAAAGTGGATGAGAAAAATATTCGATCGGCGGACAGACTAGGTCGCCTGGGGCTTCCGGCAGTTCCAACTCAATTTTTTCTTTCTTGGAGTGCCATTTGCGAGCCGGACGCTGGACGACGACTTGGATATTTCCGGTTGCCAAATGAGTCGGCCAAATCTCGTCAACCAATGGCTGAAGGTATTCGACATGGCCTTTCTCGCGACGAACTTCGCCGGGACAAGTAAACCGTAACGGCTTTCGAAAATGATCGTTTGACTCGGTGGTTTCACTCGAAGAACTAAATGCCAGGCTAGGGCCCCAATCGTTTTCAACCGCATCCAATTCGTCGTGACCTTCAAAGTCAAACGCAAGATCGTCGTCATCGGATCGCTCTTCAGACTCCGCTTGCTGACGCTGCGTTCTCTCTATCGCACTTGCCAGATCGAATTCACCAAACGACAAAGCGGGTTGCGATATATTCAACGCGACTGGAAACTCGTTTTTTGCGAATTCGTTCGACGCAAAATCTCTTGAGACAGGGTAGGGGAGAAGCTGAAATTCGCCCACGCCCAGCCGGTTATATTGATCAACCAACGTTTGCGAGGTCGTATAGAAATGGACCGAGTGATACGAAAGTCGTGCAAGCGCGGCGAGGAAACAAGCACGAACGGCGTGCGAAAGATATGACTGGCCTTCGTACTCAGGCGTGCGGCCATCAAATAAATTGTAGTGAAACTGCAAGTGCCAATGGGTTTGGATCGTTTTTGCGTGGCTCGAAAGATAGACTGCCAGCCCCATCAATTCGAGTTCGGAAACGGTGGTAAAAAAAGCATGGTCGCCTTGCGTTTGCAACAGCGGACGGAAATACCTTTCACAATCGGTGGCAAACTGACGCACGAATTTTTCGCGTCGACGCTGGTGACGAAATCGCTTGAATCCAGTCAATAAACGACTCACCCGCCTCGCGTCCGGGTCCTCGCAGAGAATTTCTTGACTATCACTACGTGTCAAATGCTGGAGGCCAGCCAGATAACTATCCGGCTGATAGATTGTTTCGCGAAAAGTTCGACGTACGGTTCCGTACTGATCAAGCGCCTCCGATTCGGGTAACTCACGGCGTGAAAATTCACGGTTGGTTCCGATGGTGGTTAAAAAACCGCGCTCATTGGCGGCTTGCGCGACGCAGCGAACATAGTCAAAGTGATGACCACCCGTTCTACGCAACGAATGATCGATCAAAAAAAAGTTAGCCATCCTTGGCTCCCGATTGAATTACAGCGGCGGGGATTACGGATCGTAGTCGCATAAAGACATGACAGTCAATTGCAATGGCCGTTTGATTTGCCAGAAGCGTGAAAACCACAGGCCAACCTCGCATCCGCGATTGAATTGAACGCGCGTTTTTGTTCAATCATCCAAGCAGCAGATTTCTTGGCAGCTTTCGCGATAGACAAAACTTAAAAGCCAAAGTTTTACCCAACGACGCCCAACAGTACGCTAGCATCAGTTTTGGAATTGACCCTAACACCTTATCTTTCTTAAAAATTAACTCGCTACAGCTACCCAAAAACTGAAACTCATAAGTGAATTTGATTGCATGGACGCGAACAAAAAACACATCATCATTCTTCCGTACTTTTGCCAAGAGGAAGTTGATCGCTATCTCAAAATAGCCCAGCGACTAAAGTCGTTTCCTCAGCCCAACGTGCAATGCGACTTTCTTCTCGCGTCGAGCCCACGTACTGAAACAAATCAGCAGCTAGTTAATACTTATTCTGAATTGGGCAAAACGATCCCGTTTGCATGTCCAACTCAGATATTCGGATACCCCGAAGGCCCAGGCGCGATGTTCTGGGACTGCATGGAATTCATCTCGCAAAATTATCAAGGCAACGATGGGTTCAGTTTGTGGCTTGAGTCCGATATGGCTCCAGTAAAACCCAATTGGATCGACCGGCTTTCAGAGGAATGGTATAGCGGTGACGAAGTTCCGGTGATGATGGGTTGCTACGTTCCAGAGGTCTACAAACACCGTATCTTTAAACAACCCAAACGAATTCTCGAGCCACACATCAATGGCGGTGCCTGTTACTCGATGGATTTTGCCAAGCAAATGCCGGCGGAAGCTCGCACCGGCGTTTTCGACATGGCCGTTTATCAATACGCTCAGAAGCTTGGCCGCGCCCGTTTTACACGGCAAATCTCGTTCTCAACGCTTGACCGAGTCCGTCGCGATGTGGCCGACCAAGACAAAGTTCTGCTTCACGGTTTCATGCAAGACAAAGATCCGTTTATCAAGCAGTGCCTCACACCGTTGACTGCTCGCGAGATGAAGTCAGCCAATTGGAACTCTGTTCTTGATCAACTTGAAACGGCAAAGCGTAAATTGAAAGTTCAATTTGTTCGCCGTGGCCGCAAAGCCATGTTGGAAAACATGTTCCTGGCCAAGCAAAAACACGAAGCCCAAAACCCAGAATCATTTTACCGACCCCGCGCGGCGTGAATCAATCTTCGAGATTATTATTCGTGTCGCTTCCCCCGCAAAGGAGCGAACCGTGAAGATCGCTCAGTTTAATACGTTTCCGTACGGTGGTGCCGCAACCGCCGCCAAACGAATCCACCAACGCCTTCGTTCAAAAAACGTTGATAGTCGTTTTTACTATCATCGCAATGAGAAAAAAGCGGTTGAGGATCCGAGCTTCGAACAGCTCAGTTTTACGCCGCCAAAATACGGCCTGCTTACTGGCGCAGTCCAACGTCGGCTTGATCGTAAACGCCAAAAAGAAGTTTACGAGCAATTCAACGATCACATCGCAATGCGGCAGCCTGGCCAAGAGACATTCTCGATGGCTCGCCTGCCAGAACCAACTCTGCTTGATTGGAAATCGATCAACGCGGACGTCGTTCACTTGCACTGGATCTCGTTTTTTGCAGATTACCCGTCATTTTTTGGTTCGATTCCGGATCAAGTTCCAATCGTGTGGACGCTTCACGACATGAACGCGTTTACCGGTGGCTGTCATTATTCCAACGACTGCTCGCGGTTCAATTTTGGTTGTGGCGGTTGTCCTCAGATTACCAATTCGAATCCAAAAGACGTTTCGGCGAGCACGTTCGAAGTCAAACAAAATTCGCTTAAGCAAAAGAATCTCCACATCGCCACGCCAAGCGACTGGATGCGAGAGCTGGCGATGAACAGCAGAATTTTTCCAACCCAGACTTCGTTTCAAACGATCCGACTGGGATTCGACTTAAAAACGTTTCATCCGATCGACAAAACGGCCGCGCGCGAGGCGCTTGGAATTGATACCGATGCGGTCTTGATTGGATTCGGTGCTGAAGACATCAACAATCGCCGCAAAGGCCTTCAGCATTTGATTCCGGCACTTGAGAATTTGAATACGAAAAACAAAGTTGAATCGATTGTGTTTGGATCGGGTGAGATCAAATCATCGTCGGGCCAGCCGAAAGTAAATCACTTTGGCTACGTCGACTCTGAAGAGAAACAGGCTTTGATTTATTCAGCCGCCGACTTGGTTGTGGTCCCGTCCCGCGAAGACAACCAACCCCAAGTCGGACTTGAAGCGATGGCCTGCGGAACACCTGTCGTCGCATTTGATGCAGGTGGAATTCCCGAGTACGTTCGCGATGGCAAAACCGGTTTGATTGCGAATCTCGGTGACGAAGCCCATTTGGCCGAGCGAATCAGCACACTTGTCGACAACACCGACGCCCGCCTCAACATGGGCCGCAAGTCACGTTTGATGATGGAACGTGAATTCGAAGTAAACCGTCAATCGCAGCGGTACCTTGAGCTATACCAACTGGCATCCACCGGCAATTCCGTCTCGCAAACCCGCTCACGTGCGGCATAGCCAAATCTATTTGTCGGTTTAGCTTTCACGCAATTTTACTTGCTAGGAATTCACTAGCAGTAGGTCGGAATTTTTTAACCGCGAATGGACGCGAATGAACGCGAATGCTGGGTGCGGATAAAGGTTGCAGCTAAAAGACTTCTCTTATTTCTTTCGCCAGAATGAGATTCGCAAGAATCCCACAACCGAATTCTTATTAACGTCCATTCGCGTTCATTCGCGGTTCTTAAAAAAACAGCCTACTGCCTCGCAACACAACTCAACCCCGCTCGTGTTTCTCGCGCCAAAAGTAGTGGTAAAAAGTTTCAACCGCGAATGGACGTTTATGGACGCGAATGCAGGATCGCGAACAAAGGCTGCAGCTAAAAGACTCTCTTATTTCTGCCGCCAGAATGAGATTCGCAAGAATCCCACAACCGAATTCTTATTAACGTCCATTC
>CAYUWY010000020.1:0-4535 GCA_964448575.1 uncultured Pirellulaceae bacterium | reverse complement strand
GCGTTCATTCGCGGTTCTAAAAACAGCCTACTGCCTCGCAACACAACTTAACCCCGCTCGTGTTTCACGCGCCAAAAGTTGTGGTAAAAAGTTTTAACCGCGAATGGACGTTTATGAACGCGAATGCTGAGTGCGGAAAAAGGTTGTAGCTAAAAGACTCTCTTATTTCTTTCGCCAGAATGAGATTCGCAAGAATCGCAAAACCGAATTCTTATTAACGTCCATTCGCGTTCATTCGCGGTTCTAAAAAACACCCACCCTACTGCCTCGCAACACAACTTACCCCACTCGAGTTTCACGCGCTAAAAGCCGTGGCAGCAAGTTTTAACCGCGAATGGACGTTTATGGACGCGAATGCTGAGTGCGCATAATAGTTGCTGTTAAAAGAACGTCACTTTTTTCTTTCGCCAGAATGGGATTCGCAAGAATCGCGCACCGAATTCCTATTAACGTCCATTCGCGTTCATTCGCGGTTCTAAAAAAACAGCCTACTGCCTCGCAACACAACTTAACCCCGCTCGTGTTTCACGCGCCAAAAACAGTGGCAGCAAGTTTTAACCGCGAATGGACGTTTATGAACGCGAATGATGATTGCGGATAAAGGTTGCAGCTAAAAGACTCTCTTATTTCTTTCGCCAGAATGAGATTCGCCAGAATGAGGTTCGCAAGAATCGCACACCGAGTTCTTATTAACGTCCATTCGCGTTCATTCGCGGTTCTAAAAAACAGCCTACTTTCCTCCCAACACAACTCGCCGCCACTCCAGCTTCGCGTGCTTGAAATTGATTAGCAAGCCAACTTTTAGTCCCGTAACTTTCAGATAGTTCAGCATTTGCCCGACTTCGTGATCGGTAATCTGCTCGATTGTCTTTGTGTCAATAATGACCTGTTCAAAACAAATCACGTCAGGAATAAATTTACCTAACTCAACAGACTTGTACGTGATTGGAAATTCTGGTTGCTGTACAGCAGGAATTCTTTGTATCTTGAACTCAACCATTAAGCCGTTTTCATAGATCTTTTCGTGAAATCCGTGCCCGACAGTATTCAAGACTTCCATCGCACATCCAACAATCTGATGGCATTCTTGTTTTAAAATTAGCTCAGTCATGTTCGGTACGCTTCAACGGCAAATAGACAAGTGAATACGCAGGGACCTGAAATTGTAGCCCACAAGCACTCACAACATTTAACTTCAACAAAAAAACAGGGCCAACGGTCTGGCAGATTGCCGAACCGTTGGCCCGTTTGATTTCACCTCTCTGTTGGTCCATCGCCATCAAATTGTTCAAACTGGAATCAGTTTTTCTTGCGAATGGCGACCAAAACAAGTTTCGAATCTTCGAAGGCGAAACGGAGAGTTGAACCGTTTGCTGTTTTGTAGTTCAAATCGGTTTTCGATTCTCCCCAACTCAAATTTGGCTTGCGAGTGGGTTCGCCAAACACTTTCCGCACATCCTCGGACGAGTCGCCTATTTTGATACCGCCGAGAAGCTGCCCTTGGAAGACTCCGTCGCCCATCGTCATTCCGTTACAACTTACGGTTATGAGGCCTTTTTCCTTATGAACAAGCAAAGTAAATCCACGCGAATTATAGCTAAGCTCTTGAAGTTCAATCGAATTCAACAACTCCATAGGATCCTCAAAAATTATTAAGTCAGCAGTATCCGAAATCACGTCCGGCTGGCCCAACGCCTCGATCAATTCCTCAGCGGTCATTCCGAACTTCGCAGGGCCAAAACTTTCACCTGGCACCAACTCCAGCCCGGAATCGTCAACCGGCTCTTTTCTTTCGACAACGGTTGCTGTGTATCCTTCCGGCACCGTCACTGAAAACAATTTTGGATCAAGCGGCTGGTCGAAAACAAATTGACTGGAGACCGAGACAAACTCCGGGTGATCGTCCACTACCATTTTCATCTGCACAGGCAACTTCGTTTCCTGGTCAATCGAAATGGTCGACGTCACTCCGTCATCCAAGACTTCGAAATCGGAACATAAGCGACCATTGATCGTACTTTCGCCAATCAATTTTCCATCCAAGCCAGCTCCGCGAAGAAAGCTATTTGCTTTTTTCGAATTTTTCAGCATTGCATCGACTTGATATACCGGCGCAAGCTCGGCAGTCTTCGCCTGTTCGTCCAAGATTAAAATTTTCTTCTGATTCAAATCGATGATCATTGTCATTATCTTCGAATCATCTTCTCCGACCATTTCGACTCGCATCAGATCCGAGCCCTGAAGATAGGTTTGAGTCCGTGAAAACTCCTGTTCAGTTTTGGCATCAGACATCGTCGTGACGTACTGGATAGACTTGACCTTGGCGATTGCCTCCTGCATCTGTGCATAAAGACTTTGCGGGCCTGCCATTAAACTGCTTAACACTAATCCGAACACCACCAGTGTCGCAACATTGGCAAGCCACCGGACTTTGGATGCCGAGCGTTTTTCGATTGTCCCGATGATGCTTTGGCCGAACGACCATGCCAAACCGGCGAAGGAAAAGGCAATAAGTGCTACCACAAAGACTCTTACGATTGGGTTTTCCCAGTCAGGCAACAGGTCCAAGCGACCTTTCAACAACTTGAAAACGATCGGTGTTAGAAACGCAATTGCGCCACAGATCCACATTAGGTACTGATAGCGTCTCGTCGACGGCGAAGGAACGGCTGATGCGTTTGACGATTTTGTGGCAGCTAATTCCACGGAACGATCAATCACTCGCTGGATGGAGTCCGCAGGTACATTCATTGCAACGATCGAGTTAATGGCTTGAGAAAGATCTTCCGGCATGTGTTCATTAACGTTTTGGTTCATTTGAGTTCTCCCATTTGAGTAGCACGGAACTTTTCAGTCAGCTTTGTCTTGGCCTTGGAAAGCCCCTTGGCAACGGCTCCGTGTGAAATGCCAAGCTGCTCTGCGATCACCGAGTGTGTAAGATTTTCAAAGTGAACGAGACAAAAAATCTGGGCTTCGCGTGGTGGCAAATCACTGACCGCCGAACGCAGTTTTTCTTGAAGCTCTCGATTGGCAACGACTTGCGAAGGGTCATCTGCTGAGCGATCGAGAATTGGATCAGCAAACCGCTCAGTCGTCTTTCGCGTTCGCAGATGGTCAATGGCTCGGCAAACCGCAATTCGGCGAAGCAGCCCATTCCATTTTTGGTTTGAGCTGGCATCCCATTTCCGGAACGCTTCGGTAAACACTTCTTGGCTTACGTCTTCCGCGTCAGGTAGGTTGCCTAATATGCGAAACGCAGCGGCTACCACCGAAGCCGCGTTGTTTTTTACGATTTCGTTCCAATTTGGCACTTAATTGCTACCTCCGAAAATCATTGTAAACACCGCAAATCGGGATAAGTGCCCGAACAGAACAAGATCGAGATGAGTACGTCTTTCATTACCTGAGAAATTAGGAAAAAGGCGAAATCCTTGGCCATAGGGATGGTTGCCCGCAATCTATCGAGTCTGCGTTAGCTCAGTTTTCTCGTTAATCGCCACGGGAACCCAAAGGTATGGACACACTATCGCGCTTTTATTCGAACATGCTCACGCAAGCGTGAACATGGCACCCGAGCTCGCCGGGAAGCTGGGTCGCGAAACTGAGCCGAGAAGCTGAGTCCATGTAACTTTTTCAACCCGATTGGATTGTTGCTACCTGAGACTGAATCGAACTTGCTCTGCAACTGGACCGAGTTGAGGTCAAAGTGAGTTTCAAACATGCTGCCAAAACGCCCAGTCAGACTAATAGCATTCATCGTTGCTGGCATATTTGGTGGTGATTTAGGTGCGATTGGATCATCACTTCCGATTGTTCAAGCTGATTTTTCCGTATTAACACTCGCTAGCCCTACGATTGATGAAAGTTTCTAAAGAATCACCCCCTGAATAAACGAAACATAAGGCAGGAAGTCAATTCTTTGTCCCTAACAAGATTAACCTCTTGATAGATTTGCCAAAGGATGAATTTTTGAGGTCCTGGGGGGGAAATCAATAATCGGACAATCTGTCTGATTAAAAACTGTTTTGTATCTACGACCCATGGGTGCAGGAGAGTTGCATTTTCTCTAGGCGATATCTTCGTCACTGATACGTCAAATTGGATGTGAGTTTACCGATTATGCCGACACGATTATTCGTTGTTGGCCGATGTTCGGGATTTGAACTGATAATTTGATTAATTTCAGCCGATGTCGTAACGGATGAGTAAGTACGGAAACGAACTCACCTACAAAAGCGATTACGTGTTTATCCCGACCCAGCTGGTTTCGATCAGAAGGGGTAAGCAGTTACACATTGAGAGTCTTGTTCACTTTGAACTTGATTAGCTTGTGTAGCGAAAGACGATTCAAAGTGTTTATGGAGAGCCTGCGATGAAGGTGTTCACAACTGGACAGGTCGCCAAGATCTGTAAAGTGGCCCCGCGCACGGTCAGCAAATGGTTCGATTCTGGACGCCTTAAGGGCTACAGAATCCCCGGTTCGCAAGACCGTCGTATTCCACGCGAATACCTGATCAAATTCCTCAAAGAGCATG
>CAYUWY010000019.1:0-151009 GCA_964448575.1 uncultured Pirellulaceae bacterium | reverse complement strand
TGTCCTTCTTGACCCTGTCCTTCTTGGCCCTGTCCTTCTTGGCCCTGACCTTCTTGGCCTTGTCCTTCTTGGCCTTGTCCTTCTTGGCCCTGTCCTTCTTGGCCTTCGGACTCCTGACCTTGCTCTTCTTGGCCTTCAGACTCTTCTTCTTTTTCCTTTAAGTGATCCAATATCTCGCGGAATTTTTCTGCGTCAGTCTCATTACCGCGACTTCGCTGGCCACTTTCCTGCTGGTTACCATTCTGTTGTTGGTTACCATCTTGCTGTTGGTTGCCATCTTGCTGCTGATTTCCTTCTTGCTGCTGATTTCCAGCTTGAGGCTGTTGGTTTGCGTTCTCATTTTCACCTTGGGCTTCGTTTGACGCTCCTTCGTTTGGATTTCCTTCGTTTGGATTTCCTTCGTTTGGATTTTGCGGTTGTTGCCCTTGGTTTGGATCTTCTGGATTGGCCTCGTTGGGTTGATCCGTATTTTCACCCTCGCGCGGCTGGTCAACATTGTTTTCCTGCGGGTTATCTAAGTTGTTCTCAGGCATGCGTTCGCGCGGATCCTGATTGTTGGAACCTTGCTCGCGTGGATCCTGCTCGGCTGGATCTTGCTGCTGATTGGGCTGACGCTGGTTGGAATCTTGCTGGGCTAGATCCCGTTGATTGGGATCTTGCTTGCTCGGATCTCGTTGCTTGTCCGGATCGATTGGCTCTCGCATTTCCGGATCTTCGCTATTGGGATCTTCCTGGTTGGAGTCGTCCTGGTTGGGGACGTTGTCTTCCTGATTGGGCGCGTTGTTTGGATTTTCTTCGTTGGGGTTTGGATTCTCGTTCGGACTATTTTCACCGTTTTGTTCCTGAACCGGATTCTGTTCTTGATTTGGGTCTGGAGCGGTGACAAGCAACGAATAATTTTCCGTCATTGAAAAATTCGGATCAGGCTGGTCGCTGAAAGGAGATCTTCGATTGTCGGCCGCGACTCCAACAAAGACAGCCGTATCGCCTTCTTTTAGTCCCAAGTCAGCCGGTTTCAACAAGTACTTGGCTTTGACTCGATGGTCGCCATCCTCGGAAGTGGTTTCAAGTCGTGTCTCAACCAGCTTTTCACCTTCATGCTTGATTTGAAGTTTGACGTAGCTGACTGCAAAATCCAAATCGCTGGCTTCAACTTCAATTGCCAACGTTCCATCAACTGGCAATTGGGTGTCTTGCTGGACAGGATTGCGAAAAACAATCTCGGGAGCAAGATCGGGAATGACTCGGATTGGATAAACGTTGGGTTGAACATTGCGGTCGCCATCGACACTGATAAAGCTGATTCGATAGTGCGTTGCCATTGGTTTTTCGCGCGCATTATCCAGCGTCATTTGGAATCGTCCCGACGCGGTATTGCCTTCGGATTCCATTTCGATTGGAATTCTGGCGGCACGATAGCGTTCCTCGTAACTCAACTCCGACAATGGCTTGTTGGATACGGACACTTCGTTGAGCAATTCGATGTGGGCAACTTTGATAGGCAAGTTTGCCGTCGCGTGAATGGTGACTTGAGTGCCTTCGATGGATTCAACGTCGCCTTGACCCATCAGCGTGCGCACACCCAGTTTCGTGTAGCGTGGCGGAGCAAGCACCATCGACTCAATCGAAATGGATGGGTTGGGCTGAACGATCAATTGGTAGTCAGGTGAAGTTCCATCACGAGCTGACACGCGGTAGGTTAGCGATGACTGGATGCCCGAACCTCCCAATGAAAGGTCGGCTGAATAAGTCCCATGGGACCCTTCGGCTTTCATTGGCATCGACTGATCAACCAATTGTCCGTCAAGCGTAGAATAGGTGAGCCGAACGTCATCTGGGTGATGGCTTCCACGGACAACTGCGGTCACGATGACTTGATCGCCAAAGAAAACTTCTGCGTCACCCGGTTGGACGTCTTCGATTTTGACGACGGCGGGTTGAGCGATCTTTGCGCCCGGAGCCATGATCCGCGAAAATGTTTGCAGCGGATCTTTCGGCGAAAGCATTTTGTAAGTGACTGCAAACAACGTCAGCCCGATTAGCACATAGCCAAGTTTGATTAGCTTGGAACGGTCGACCGTTGCGTCGCTGGGAACCGATGCCAAATCCGAAGCGGCTTGTCGAGACACGGCGTCGAAAATGGCGGGCTTGAGGCCTTCGGGTTGCTTGCGAAGCGAAACATAGTTGAGCAAGCTGTTTTTAAAGCTTGGTTTGGCTTCTTCAATCATCTTTGCCGCGTACTCGGCGTTGATTCTTTTTCGAAACAGCGGCAGGATGGCGAACAAAGTGTAGAACGCGATGCCGCCCAGGAGGATGAAAAGTGCTGACCAGCGGCCGAACGTGCCTAGAGGCCAGATCCAACCATCGATAATCGCGGCTAGCATCAAGAACCCGAGCACGTATGCCACGATCACCAATACGCCGGCTATCAAATCAGTGGACTTAACTTGTCCGCGCGTTTGCTCAAGTTGGTCGTTGACGTAGTTTTTGACCTTGGCGGCCTGACGAGCGGAAGCGGAGATTTTGGCAGGTGGGGTCTTAAGCTGGGTGGACATACTGAAAATCTCTCCCTCGATTTATTTCTCAAACGCAGACTGGAAATCTGACTGGCGAAAAAATTAGATAAGCCTCGCTTGCTTGCCGTGCAAAAACGAGAAACGCTTGATCCATTGCCCCATCAAGCGTCGTAATCATCTCAAATTCCGAACCTGTATATTATAGACGGCTTTCGCAGATGCCAAGTTTCAGCAAAAGCCCAATTTTCGGTGCTGGTACGTTGAAATGGAGGGTTTTAACGAGCCAATCGTCAGGACCGGGTCTGCATAGCGGCGGAATTACCGAAAAAGCGACCTGCAAATAACGGCTTACTTCTGTCAACGGTCGTCAAATTCCAGGATTGATTCCCAGGTTTCTTCGTCGAAAGTCTGATACAAATTCAGCTCTTGGCGGTATTTTTCACGCAGCGTTTTGTAGTAATTTTCGGTCGACATCTTGTCGAGTTCGTTCCGCTCTTTTGGTCCCAGATCATCGGCAAACCTGTCGAGTACATCCAAGCTCAAGTTGCTCTTGATTTGATTCGCTGAAGCAACCCAGTTCAGGATCAATCGCTTGCTTTCCTGTTCATTGCAGTCATCCAAAATCTCTTGGGCTTCTCGAGACAGCATCGGGAACAGAAATTTGATGTCTTCGAACACTAAGTTTTTCAAAAACTCGCGATCGTTTTTCATCAAGAACCCGACCAATTCCGTGAGCTGCTTGCTTTCTTTGGATCGCCGAATGTCTTCATCGGTATACTGAGATTTATTCTCGCGAGCCCAGCGTTTGGCACTGATTTCGAACTGGTCTCTAATCGCTTTCTCTCTGCCCCAGTAGATGCCTTGATACCAACTGGAAACTAAATCGACATCGGCAAGCGTTGGAAGTTCAAAAATGCCAGTCTTTCCAAATGCCTCTTGAGCTTGTTGGTCACGAATTTTGTCGATTTCTTCAATCCGCGTCTCGCGATCTTTGGTGTCCAGTACACCCGTCCGTTCCGAGGAATCAATTGTCTTAAGCCATTCAACATAAGCGTTCATGATAAACACTAACTGGTCACGATTCTCATGCGCCATTAGTTGACGGTCAAAATCCTCATACGCTTCTTGTTGGGCTTTTGATAACTTGAAAAATTCGTCTCGTTTTTTCTCAAGATTGCTTTTGCGTTCCAGGTCAAACGAATTGATGTAGTTAACTCGCTCCTTCATGTCTGGGGCGATTTGCACGTCCTGTTTCGAATCAAGAATTCCAGGAAGTCCCTGCTCAAAACCCTGGCTCTTGGTAAAGAGACCTGAGCGATCCAGTTGCACAAGAAACTCAATATCCGTTTCCACAAAACCATATCGCTTGTAGTTTTCGATTACCGTCAGTTTTTCGACCAGCAGTTGGTTGGGCTGAGCTTTTATTTGCGAAATGGTTGTGTAACTGATTGCAAACAGAATCGCTGGAACAGCCAGCATCAAAAGCAGTCTTGTAGTCCAGGACCAAAATTTATTGGGCGTTTTGCGTGACTGTTGAAGTGCGTCACCAACGACCAATTCCATCGTCGTTTTTGTAAACGATTCACTGGGCTCAATGTCGGGCAGGTTATCGAGAAAGTCCCAGGTCTTTTGTAACGCCTGCATTTCGGCGCGGTAGGCCGGGTCTTCACCCAGGCGCTGCTCAACCTTTTGCATAGCAGTTTGATCCAACTCACCGTCCAGGTAAGCGGTCAACTCTTCGATTTGGCTGTCTGAAATAGGACTCACGTTTTTTTATTTCGAAAGTTGGCTGAAGTGGTTGAGCTACTATTTTTTGTTTTCGACGGATTCATCTATCTCAAGTGAGTTGGGAAGTCGTCCGGTGTTGAGGTAAGGCTCGAGCGTTGCTTTCAAGTTCCCGCGTGCTCGCGACAACAGTGATTTGACGGCTTGTGTTGTGAGCTCCATCGTTTCGGCGATTTCGTTGTAACTCATGCCCTCGTACTTGGACAAAAGCATTGCCGTCCGTTGGCGTGGTCCGAGCGATTGAATGGCTTCGTTGATTACGACGGCCATTTCTTTTTGCGCTGCCAACCGAGTTGGCATCATACTGCTTTTGTCTTTGGCCATCGTGTCCAAGGGACGCACTGGCATCGAACCAGAAGGCGATGAGACCAAATTCACTTCTTTGCGGTTGGACGATTTTCGATTCGAGTTGCTGGCCGCGTTGTGTGTGATCGTGTAAAGCCAAGTCGAAAATTTGGCGGTTGGAACGTAGCGTTCGCGGGCTCGGTAAACTTTTAGAAATACATCTTGTGCGAGGTCTTCGGCAAGGGCTCGGTCAGAAACGAGAAGTTCTAAATGCATGATCAGTCGTTTTTGATGTTTGTCGACGAGAGCCTGAAATGCCGTTGCACTGCCGTCGCGCACTTGTAGCATCAACCGCACGTCGGGGTCGAGCAGTTCGTACTTAGAAGCTTTTTGAAGTGAAGGATCGCTTGGCGGCAACTGAATTCCAACTATTACTTACTGATGAGCCCTGAACGTGAAATGGCGAGTCTACAAACATTGTAACTTGGTTTCACAAAAAGGCTCTTTGTTATAAAACCATTCAACCCGCCAGAAGTTTCTTTCAAACTCTCTTCGACCACAACATTTGGCTGGCTGATATTGAGACCATGCCATATCATATCCAATTTGGCAAATTTGATCGTCATACGAATTTTTTTGAAACAATTGCGTTGACTTATGAAGCCTGAAGACCCCGTATGCCTTTGTTTTCACGTCACTCGCCGAAAAGTGGTCAACTTCATCCGCGTTGAGAAACCGCGTCGACCCAGCCAGTTGAGCGAGTGTTTTGGGGCAGGGACAGGGTGCGGGTGGTGCCGACCTTACCTGGAACGGATCATGGCCAACGAATTGGGGACGCAATCTTCAGACGCCGACTCCAATCCGCTGGCTGGATCGGCTGAGCCACCCGACCAAGGAAACTTGGACTCGATTTCCAGTGAAGACTATGCTCGCAATCGTTCGAAATACGTGCGAGATGGGGGTGGAAAGCCTCCACCAGGGGCCACGCCGATCGAAGAATTTGACTCATAAATGCCACGTTGAAGCAGTCCCAAAGTTCTTCAAATTACGGTCGCTAGTCAAAAACCAATAAAAACATTACGATACGCGATCAAGTTTTTCACGATTTTCTCAAATCTACGAATTTAAAGACGAACAACATGGCCAAGAAAAAGGCTGCGGCAAAGAAAACAACAAAAAAAGCAGCCACCAAAAAGACAAAAAAAACCGAGGTGGACGCTGAAGAAGAAGCTCCAGTAAAGAAAGTTAAAAAGAAACGAAAAACTCGCGCCAAAGCGGCCGAAGTAATTCGACGCAAGCTTTTCTGGGGTGTATTCAACCATGCGATGAAGCGAGTTGCGCTCTACGAATTCAACCAGCGTAAGGCTGCCGAAAAACGCGCGCAAGAACTTTCTCCCGAAGGCAAGCCTCCACACTTCGTCCAGAAAGTCAAAGAAGACATCATTGAGGAAAAAGAAAAGAAGCTCACGGCTAAGCAGTTGAAAGAACTGGCTGCTGAAGAAGCCGCCGCGGAAGGCACAGATGAAAAGTCTGTAAAGAAAAAAGCCGTAAAGAAGAAGGCCGCGAAAAAAGCTGTGAAGAAGAAAGCAGCCAAAAAGAAAACTGCCAAGTAGTTAATTGGCGCTTGCTATTACTAATTAAAAATGCACGGCTGATTCGCCGTGCATTTTTTTTTGCAGTATCGTTTGTTTCCCAATCAACAAGCCATTGGGCGCCGAAATTAAAGGCCCTTGCAAAATCAACGAACTTTGCAAATTGCAAATTCTATCTACCGAAGTGGGTTGCGCGACCGTGTTGGCAAAGTCGATCGAAGTGGCGTGAATCGTGGCATTTCCAAACCAGCACCCGGTAATGGCTTGGGCAATTCCAGCCCACCTCGCATTCCGCGAGCAGGCAATGTGCTTGGCGAGGTGACTGGAGCTCGCGATGGAAGCGATGACCATTCGCCAATACCGCGCCGTACCGGCAAAGTCGACCATCGGTCGATTACACCTCGACTCGGCAATGTTGACCATTCCCTGGCTGGCAAAGTTGTTCCGCTTCGTCCCGGCAATGTTGACCAACCTCGATTGGGGAGAGTCGTCCAGCCACGCATCGGCAAAGTCCCATTGCCTCGTCCTGGCATCGTTGACCATGAGCTTGGTGCGCCAGATGGACTGCCTGTTCTAACGGGCGAACCACCGTTGTTGGGTGCAACTTGTTCAGATGAGTTGGCGGCTAATTCCGATTCTATCGATGGAGGAACCACGCCGCGTTTGGCGGCTTTCCATTGCGAAGGTTTGTATCTTTGTTGGCAGCCGCACGCAAAAACACACAGTGCGCAAAGAACCGTTAATTGGATGAGTTTGGGGCGAAGTTGCATGGACTCTTTATCGTATTTTGAAAGCAATTCTCATTGTTGTTTTTTTGTTCGCGAGGAAATTCTAATTTGCCAAAACAGTTAATTGACAGCTGGAGACTGTCAGTGAATCACAGCGATTTGGCACAACCCGAACAATCGATCAATTTTACTTCAAGCGTAGCCCCAAACAAAGGCTTAATTAAAACGGCCATTTGTTGAGAGAAACTATGCGAGCATGCGGCTTATTCAATCGCAAACGTTAAGTGAGCCGTTTTGGCGATAGCCCGGTTTCATATGCGACCAACCGAGACGATAGCACATTGCATATATACGATGAGTTGTGAGCTGCCAAAATGAAAACCCGACGCGTAACGAGGAAAGTGCCCAGCATCTTGTTTAACCTGCGAGAGTATTTCAATGGTTTTCACGTCTAAAGTAACCCACTGGCTATCGTCTTATTAAAGAGGACCTGTTTCGTCACCAGCTGGGTTCTGGATTTGATGAATTGTGGCGGCTGCGTGTAAGGAAACGAATGCACGCGAAAACGAGCTTGCTGATCGCACAAATTCTATGGCTCCGAATCGCCAATTCGCGCCGGCAAACTTTAGCTGAGCGGACTAACAGGAGCGGCCAGCATTGCCTGCCAAACCAACAATGTGAACCGGACAGTCACCATGGTTCATACCGGTATCT
Organism: uncultured Pirellulaceae bacterium; assembly: GCA_964448575.1. Classification (GTDB taxonomy): domain Bacteria; phylum Planctomycetota; class Planctomycetia; order Pirellulales; family Pirellulaceae; genus Mariniblastus. Next base: position 143,389 of record CAYUWY010000019.1, on the reverse strand, counting down.
TGAGAGCAATGAGTACCAGCAGCAATCAACGACGGACTGTTATGGGGATGGTAACCCGAAGCCGATGTCGAAGAAGGCAAATCTAAACAAGTACTGATATTTCAGTACAAAACATCCAATTCGAATTTTTCACTCCCCAGCGGAAGGGGATGGCGAATTGGTTGTATTTCCGAAACTCATTTGTTTTGCGCAAAAAATCAAGCCTCCGCATCAACCGATGTGATCTCTTCTCGTTAAGCCTTCGGGCAAAACGCTAAGTGATGAGGCGGCCGAAAACATCATTTAGCGTTGGAGGGGTTTGGTGGAAAAGACATTTGAAGTTTCACACTCAAGGAGACGAGTCTCAATGAAATTCAAAATTGCTGCGGTAGCGCTGTTTGCCAGCGTTGCTTTGATTTGCAGCGAAAGCAACGGCGATTTGCTCAGCCGTATGCTAGGTCGAGGTGGTTGTGGCGGATGCCAAGCTGCTTCGTCCTGTTGCGACACACCTGCACCTGCGTGCGGGAGAAGCTTTGGTATTAGCATGAACATCAACATCGGCATGCCTGGACGTTTGTTCGGCGGCGGTGGTGGTGGATGCGGCGGCGGCTGCGGTGCAGTTGACGCTGGTGGCTGTGGCGGCGGATGCGGTGGTGGTGGCCTACTTAGCGGTGGCGGACTACTTAGCGGTGCCGGAGGATGCGGCGGCGGACTACTTAGCGGTGGTGGCGGATGCGGCGGTGGCCTACTTAGCGGTGGCGGCTGTGGCGGCGGATGCGGCGGCGGCAGTCTACTCGATGGCGGCGGGCTACTTAGCGGTGCCGGTGGCTGTGGTGGTGGATGCGGCGGCGGTGGCCTACTTAGCGGTGGCGGCTGCGGCGGTGGCGGTGGTCTTCTAGGTGGCGGTGGCGGAAGCCGATTGTTCAGCGGAAGACTTCTTTCAAGAATTTTGGGCGGCGGCGGATGCAACAGTGGTTGCGGCGGTGCAATGCTTGCAGCTGCTCCAGTCGGTGGCGGATGCGGTCCAACTTGTGGTGGAGTTGATTCATCATGCGGTTGTGGCGGCGGCGCAGGCGGCGGATTGCTTTCACGAGTCGGCGGTGCAATCGGTGGTGGTTGTGACGGTGGCTGTGGTGGCGGATGCAGCGGCGGATGCGATGCTGCCCCAGCTCCTTGTGCAGCTCCGGCAGCTCCAGCTCCTTGCTTTACACCTGCTCCAGCTCCAGCTTGTGGTGGATGCGGAAGTTCTTCATGCGGCGGTGGCTGTGGCGGAGTGAATCTAGGCGGTCGAGTTGGTGCTTTGCTAAGCAACGCCGGCAGTGTTGGTTGCGGTTCTTGTGGAAGCACAACGACTTGCGGCTGCGGCGGTGGCGGAAGCCAACCAGTTCGCTCTCTCTTCTCACGAATTCCTCGTCCTGGCCAAGGTGGCTGCGGTGGATGCGGAAGCTCATCATGTGATGGTGGCTGTGGAGCTCCTGCTCCTGCACCAGCTTGTGGTGGATGTGGAAGTTCTTCATGCGGCGGTGGCTGTGGCAGTTCACAACCAGTCCGTTCACTGTTCTCACGAATTCCTCGTCCTGGCCAAGGTGCCTGCGGTGGATGTGGAAGTTCTTCATGCGGCGGTGGCTGCGGTGCCAGTAGTAGCAATGGTTTGACATTGCTTGATCGCCTTCGTGGCAATCGACTACCACGACCGACTGGCCCAACTAACAACGGCTGCAATTCTCCATGCCCAAATTCTGGGAATTCTGGTTGCTCAAGCTGTGACGCTGGAATGACTGTTTCTTCTGGCTGCTCAAGCTGCGACGCTGGAATGACTACTTCTTCTCCTTGCACAAGCTGCGGTGGTGGAGAAGTTAACTACGGAACTCAAACTTACGACGCTCAGAACTACCAAGCGACTCCTGTGTACAACACAATGGAAACATCGCCTCCAGTTCAAGTTCAGCCGGCTCAGCCAGTTGAGCCAGTTGCTCTTCCTGAAGCAACTGAAGGTAGCGTAGTTGTTCCTAGTGCAGATGGTGCGAACCTTCGTCGCCCTGTTGTAGATCCAAGTGCATTTGTAATCCGAGGCAACTAATTACAAAGACTTGTTTGAAAAACTGAATTGCAATTAAGCAGTTCATCAAAACAGAAAGCGGCTTGGTCAAAATGATCAAGCCGCTTTTTTTGCGCAATGCCAACCGCCATCGAATTCTGTCTGCTGTCAACTGCTTGCCGCCGACCGCCTACTGCTGAACTCTCTTTTTCAGCAAACAAACTCCATACCCAAGCAAATCATTATCGCCTTGGTAGAACTCCATCAGCTTGCTGAGTTCCGATGGAGTCTCGGCAACGTTCAAGACATTGGGCGCGATGCCCAGCGAATCATGTTTGCCCATCAATTTTTCAGTCGCAAACTCAATCGCTTTCTCAGTCCGGCCGAGCCTCACCAGAAAATCGAGGAATGTTTCTTCAACGACTGGCCCAATATCGCTTGGCTCCGCCGCGTCAACTTTCTTTTGGAAATGCAAAACCGCTTCGTCGACTTCGATTCCCAACAACGCTCGGTAAAACGCCAAGTGATCGGCATACGTATTTTCGAAAGGAGCACTTCCAGGATAGCAAAAGTCTTCTGCCAAACCGCTGCCGTACTCGGCCAGCTCGCAAGCCATTTTCAAATCGGTAGCATCATCCACCGCCCGCGCGATTCGCATCAGCGACGCGAGGTGTGTCGTGTCGATGTGATGGGCGCCATTGTCTGTCAAATCTGGATGCGACTTCATAAGCTCGGCAAGATTTTGTTTGGCGGCTTCTTCGGCACGGTCAGGCAGATTCTCACCGATCGAATACCGAACGTTGCTGACCAGTTCGTTATAAAGGTGGTGGAGCAGGGCACTGGCCATTCCTTTTTCGGTCGCTTTATCAAACCGACCTACGTTCGTGTCGTACGCAGTGATTCCATTGCAGGTCCCATAGTTCGTGAGCATCAGCTGGAAACCATAAACAGGTGCGGCTCCCTGAGTGATTGCGACGTTAATAATCGCATCCATGTTTTCTTCATCTGGCTCGATCGAACGGATCAATTTTTCAGACAGCTGTTTGTCGCCAACGGGCTGGAGATACATCCAGCCTTCTTCCATCTTGCCGGCTTTGAAAAACAAAGTGCCAATCTCGCGACATGCGTCCAGTAGTGAATCTTCCAACTCGCGCTGCTGGGTTTCATTCAAGTCATCCGGCTCTTGCGAGTAAATCAAAGGCAGCCCCATGCGATGCCGGCAGCGCATTTTTAAGACTTCAAAAAGTTTGAAGTACTCTTTGTCGCGTCGAAAATGATGCTCCAAAAAATCAAGCGATTGGTCGACGCCTGATTCTTCGCAAAGCCGACTGAGTTCTTCAAAAACGTTTGGGGGAGACGATGGCATCGTTGGAATCACTTTGGAATTCGTTACTAAGCTAATCCCAGTTCGAACTTGGTTGGGATGCAGAATCCAGCTTAAGTCGATCTATGATTTGTCGGAAGACGTCCATGTGCAACCAATTGGGAATAAATGCATCATTTCTGGGTTTAAAAACAGGATTGCTAAAAAAGGGACCTCGTCGGCGCGCCCTGTTCAGCAAGTCCAATCCCGTTAGCATTGAATGGATGACGAAACAAAAAAATACATTCGAAGGGCTCACCGTCGCGGCCATCGGTCATTTTTCGTCGCCGGAATTTCGCCAACAAATTCAGGACGCGATCACTGAACGTCAGGGCACGCCTGCGTTTTTTGAATTCGACAACGCTGACCACAAACCCGATGCAAATAAAACAACTGCCGAGTTCGCTAATCGCCTGCTTACCGCCGGTGTTGATACAGTGATTTTCGTGACCGGCGTGGGCGTTGGGAAATTGGTCCAACAGGCCTGTCGCAGTGTCGACCGTCAGCGGTTTCTCGATTGTCTGTCTGATGTCACAACCATTGCCGGGTCAGCGAGCGCCGCCCGGGCACTGGCGGATATTGGAATTGAGCCAACGATCTCCGTTGACAGTGCAAATTCGTGGCGCGACGTGTTAATGGCAATCGACCGTCGAGCACCTGTTGTCAACCAAACGGTTGCTTTGGAAGAGTCAGGGGCGATCCATGGACTCGCCGCTGGACTTGAGGCCCGCGGGGCAAAAGTCATTCGGATGCCGATCTTCAATCAGGCAGCACCAGCATTGCCGCAAGCGGTTAGCGGTTTTTTCGAACAACTCGAAGCCGGTGACTTTCAAGCGATCGTGTTTCATTCGCCTGAAAATGCGGCTCGATTTTGCTTTTTGGCAAAACACTTTGGGCGTGCCCGTTTGACGAATCATCTATTAGACAATCATATTGTGTTGGCGATCGGCAACGACACTTCCGAAATCCTCACCGATCGTGGCTTCGTCGTTGACCTGGCAACCCAAGCAACTGAAACGGAATCTGCGTTTCAGGAAATCACCAATCAATTTGAACAAATCAAGAAACAGAAAGTAATCATTCGGCTGAATATGTCTGGACCTGCAACAAATAACTCCGACCCCAACGCGCCTTGGTACGACAGTCCGTTTATGAAAGCCTGTCGTGGCGAGCCAACTGACGTCACCCCGATCTGGATGATGCGTCAAGCCGGTCGTTACATGGCCGAGTATCGAGCCGTTCGTGACAAGATTTCTTTTCTGGACCTTTGCGCCAATCCACAGCTTTGCAGCGAAGTCATGTGTACTGCGGTCAATAAACTGGGAGTTGATGCGGCGATCATTTTTTCTGACTTGCTGCCGATCCTCGTTCCAATGGGATGCGATTTGGAATTCGTCAAAGGTGACGGACCAGTGATTCACAATCCTGTTCGCACTGCCGCCGATGTCGATCGCATCAAACCACTTGAGTCTAACGAACCGTTGCAGTTCGTGATGGACACGGTCAAGCAAACCCGAAACGACTTGCCGGCAGACATGCCATTGATCGGTTTCGCCGGGTCGCCGTTTACACTCGCCAGCTACATGATCGAAGGCGGCTCGAGTCGCAACTACGCCAACACGAAAGCGTTGATGTACACCGACCATGGCGCTTGGTCGCAATTAATGCAAACTCTTGCGACCTCCATTTCGATTTACCTCAATGGGCAAATCGAAGCCGGCGCGCAGTGCGTGCAACTTTTCGATTCATGGGCTGGCTGTTTAAGTTTTGAAGACTATCGTCAATTCTGTCACCCTTACGTCAAAAACATTATCGCCAGTCTTCCGTCCAACGTTCCGGTTATTAATTTCGCGACTGGAAACCCATCGCTGTTGCCGCTGTTGGCTGACACACGGGCTTCGGTTGTCGGCATCGATTGGCGAACACGTTTGGACGACGCTTGGCAAACCGTTGGCTACGACCGAGCCGTTCAGGGAAACCTCGATCCGACGGTACTGCTAACCAATCCAACCGAGATTCGACGCCAAGCCAAATTCGTGCTCGATCAGGCAGCGGGCAGGGCAGGGCACATTTTTAATCTTGGCCACGGTATCCTTCCGCAGACGCCAGTCGAAAATGCAATCGCGTTAGTCGATGCCGTTCACGAACTTAGCCAAAAGTAATCCAAGCGAGTAAAACGAAAAAGGCCAACGCTTTGGCTTAAACTCAAAGCTTAGGTTCAAATTCATTAAGGAATTGATTGGCGACATGAAGATCAAATTCCAACTGACCGATCCCGAATACATCACGTCGCGCCGAAAGAGCAATTTGCTCGGCAACTTGGGTTGGCGTAATCAATGTGTCGAATTGTTCTGCCTGTTGCCATCTGGCGTGCTGGTTTTGCTTTCCAGAATCTGGATCGCACAGGTTAGCTACGTAGCCATTATTGCGGTCGTGCTTGCGATCATCTTCAAACGCATGCTGGCCAAAACGGCAGTTGGTAACATCCATGAATTCACGTTGACGGTTGATAATTTTTCGCTTCTCTCAGAGTTTTCCCACTCAAAGTTCGAAGTGAAATTGAACCAGTACGACGACTTGGAAGAAAACGACAAAGCATTTTTTCTTTGGCGGCTTGGACGCTGTACGCTAATCCCCAAACGGGTGTTGGCCAGCGAGGAAGCGGAGGAGTTCCGAACGTTAATTGCAAATTCTCAATCAGCACCAGCCGATGATGCGACCAGCGAAAGAGATGTTGAGCTTTTTGTCGACCTGTTTAAGCGACAAGCGTTGCCGGCTAACTTTGAATCGGAAATACACCGATTCTGTTTTATCGCCGAAGACGTATATAGTGCAGGAGCCGAACCACTACAGATCTATGATCCAGAAGTGCCATTGGTCGCATCAAAATTCGATGCAAACAAGATTGCGAAAAGCCGATTTTGGAACAGGGTTGTGTTGGTGGGGCTCTTTTTTTTGGCAATACCTTTCGCGCTTTCGCAAATTTCTGGACTGGGTGAAGTTCCGACCATACTGCTTGCCGTCGCCATTGCACTACCATTTTTTCTGATCTTGTTCGCGGGTCGTTCGCTGCGAAAGATGTTTGAAAAATCAAACCCTGTTATCCCGCCAAACGAATTTCAATTGCGACTGTTGCCCAGCGGCTGGGCCATGGGAACGCCTGACTATGCGTTCCACTACGATTGGCGCGACGTCGAGTGCATCTACGAAAATTCTTATTGTGTAGGATTCAAGACAAATAACGATTTGATTCAGGTGATTCCTAAAAGAATATTCTCCGATGGTGCAGCACAAAAATTCATGAGTACGGCAAGTGCCCTGAAGCTTGAATACTTGAAAAAAATCGAACGAGAGTCGCCGGAAGCTCAATCGGCCGCGGTTTTGGGAGCCGAAACGGGCAATCCATTCCAACCACCAATGAGCTAATTGGTTTAAACTGTTTGCAAGAGGCAGCTTCCTCGCTTACGCAGTTGCTGGCGTCGTATTGGTCAACAAAACCGAAAGTTGGATATTCTTATCCGACATGAACGAGCATAAAGAAAAGACGGACAAGAATGTCCATCCTACATGACAAGACGCTGCTTCCTCGCTTAAGCGTCGGGTTTCCATAGAATCGTAAAGGCATACTCATTTCGACATCTGAGAAAAAAAACGTAACGCCCACTGCAACGCATGCGCCTTCTGATCTTGAACGATTGGAGTCGGCTTATCGTGTGGTGCAAAAGCAAATCGAAGCCGAACGTATGGCGGGCGGACACTGGGAAGGAAAGCTCTCAGCGTCGGCGCTTTCGACTGCCACTGCGATCAGTGCCATGTCGTTTTATATTAGCGACAAAAAGAGCGATCCAAGCCAATTCCCAGTCATCGCTCGGCAGATCAAGCAAGGGATTCGCTGGATTAAGTCCCAACAAAACGCGGACGGAGGCTGGGGCGACACGCCACAAAATTACTCCAATATTTCCACAACGATGCTGGTCGTGGCGGCGTTTCATGCGGCTGGAAAGACCGAGGAATTCGATTCACAAATTCAAGCCGCAGAAAAGTACATCGAATCGTGCGGCGGAATTGACGGGTTGAGAAAACGTTACGGTAAAGACAAAACGTTTGCCGTGCCAATTTTGGCCAACTGTGCGATGGCAGGCATCGTCCCGTGGAAAGAAGTCTCATCGCTTCCGTTTCCAGCGGCCTGTGTTCCTCAGCGTTTTTATAACCTCATGCGGCTTCCTGTTGTGAGCTATGCCATTCCGGCGTTGGTGGCGATTGGCCAAGCTAAATTTTTTGCCGACCCACCATGGGATCCCGTCCGCAGAACGATCGGCCGATTAAGCATCAAACGAAGCTTGGCTGTTCTCGACAAAATGCAACCAGCCAGTGGCGGCTATCTTGAGGCGGTTCCTCTCACGAGCTTTGTCGCGATGGCACTCGTTACAAGCGGTCGCGCCGAGCATGACGTCGTGAAAAATGGAATCCGGTTTTTGATCGAGTCCTTTCGTGAAGAAGATTCCGATGACGACGCACCTCAAGGCAGTTGGCCGATCGACACCAATTTGGCGACTTGGAACACGACGCTGGTTATCAACGCGAAAGCAAACCATCCGACGGAGCTTCGGCGTGAATTCAAAACCGACCAAGCTCGCTGGAAGACCTGCGTTGAGTGGGTGCTCTCATGTCAAAACACATCCGTCCATCCGTTTACTGGCGCCGCACCAGGTGGTTGGGGCTGGAGCGATTTAAGCGGCGCGGTTCCAGACGCAGACGATACGCCGGGCGCATTGTTGGCTTTAAAAAATGTTTTTGATTCCGGCGAGTTTGACGATTCCGTAAACAAGAAGATCTGGGATGCGGCGGAGCTCGGAATCGGTTGGTTAATCAATCTACAAAATCGAGACAAAGGCTGGCCGACTTTCTGCAAAGGCTGGGGCAAGCTACCGTTTGACAGAAGCGGTACCGACCTGACTGCCCATGCAATTCGAAGCTTTTTGGCGTGGCAGGACGAAATCAAACATCCCAAAATCGCTCATGCGATCGAGTCGGGATTTCGATATCTATCCCGGCATCAGCAAGAAAACGGCAGCTGGCTTCCGTTGTGGTTTGGTAATCAGGATACACTTGACGACGAAAATCCGTGTTACGGTACCGCAAAAGTTCTAATGGCTTACCGAGATGCCAATTCCTTCGATACCAAAGAGGCACAATTTGGTTTAAGATGGCTGTGTGAAAACCAGAATTCCGATGGCGGTTGGGGCGGTGGAAAATCACTTCAATGGCCCAACGGCAAACTTGGTAACAGCAGCGTCGAAGAAACCGCGCTCTGCACTGAGTTGCTTCTCGATCACGATGACCCGCAGTCTAACGCTGCGGCGAAGCGAGGGATCGAGTGGCTAATTCAAGCAACCGAATCAGGATGCGTGAATCAGCCTTGGCCGATCGGATTCTATTTCGCAAAACTTTGGTACTTTGAAAAAATGTACCCTTTGATTTTCGCCAGTTCGGCAATGGGTCGGGCATTGGCAAAAACGAAAAACTAACGACGACTTTGAACGATGGGTTTCGTACCCGTCATATTTTTTTTCGAAGGAAGCGACTTGGCGATAACAACGACAGACAGTTCGACAAAAGTAGCCGAAGACAAACCGGTTCGCCGATCCCGACGCCGCAAAACCGCGCATCTCAAAATGGTCCCATCGACCAAAGAGCTTCGTGAGTCCCTGCGCGTCCGGTGTCGAGAAATTGCCGATACGCTTAGCCGCGATGTTCCACCATCCAAAGACGACCTTGAGGCGATCTGCCGAAAGCTGTTGATCGATGAAGGCCAGCCCGAAGGATTTTTGGGTTGGATCATGGTTGTGCTCTCCAGTTGTTTCTGGGAAGAGCAGATTCAATCGATTCCACATTCGCGCCGCCTGTTTTTGCTTCCTCACTGTTTGAAACATGCCGAAGGTTGTCCGGCCGACTACGACGAATTTGGATTGGCGTGCAAGACCTGTGGCGCGTGCAGCATTGCTGATTTTCGCGCCTCAGCTGAAGAGCTTGGTTACAAAGTTCTCGTCGCTGAAGGTTCGCCCATCGTTTTGAAAATCATCGTTAGTGGCCATGTTGACGCAATCGTTGGTGTCGCTTGTTTGAACGTGCTTGAAAAAGCGATCGACAAAATTATGTTGGCCGGCATTCCGTGTATGGCCGTTCCGTTGCTTTCCAGCGACTGTCGAAATACAACCGTCGATGAAGACTGGGTCGAGCAAATGGTGCGCGTCCCTCACGAAGAATCAAAGCAAGCCACTCGCAGCTACATTCACTTGTTGCGTGAGTCGTCAAAGTTATTCGAAGCCGAAAACCTGGAGCGTTTGGTGCCGCGAATTCGTGGTGGAAAAACGCTTGCCCAAGCCAACGGGCAGGGAGTTGCCGGACTGGATCCAATTGCCGCTACCGAAGCGATCGCCTACGACTTTCTCTCGGCAGGCGGAAAACACTCGCGTCCGTTTATCACGATGGCGGTTTACGACGCGGTCAGTGGCGGAGAGGCAACGCTGTCCAACGGCGCCGAAGTCGTCGCGGCTTACCCGGATTGGCTTCGCCGAACCGCGATGTCGATTGAGACGTTCCACAAGGCCTCACTCGTTCACGACGACATTGAGGACAGTGACCAATTCCGATATGGCGAAGAAGCCATCCACGTCAAATACGGTGTGCCAACGGGAATTAACGTAGGCGATTACCTCGTTGGTATGGGGTACCGATTGGTCAGCCGAGATCGCAAAGAGCTTGGCGCGGAGACGGCTGCCGATATTCTCGATTACCTTGCCGATTCGCATCAACGACTCAGTGAAGGGCAGGGGGCTGAACTGATTTGGCGAGACAGCTCTGATCGTGTTTTGAAACCAATCGACGCACTCAAAATTTACGCTTTGAAAACGGCTCCCGCTTTCGAAGCCGCGTTTTATAGTGGGCTTCGTTTGGCTGGACCAGCCGATGAATTTCTCAAGCCCGTTAAAGCATTCGCGCGAAACCTGGGCGTTGCGTTTCAGATTTTGAACGACCTCAAAGACTGGGAACGCGACGATGACAACAAGAAATCCATCGGAGCAGATTTGCTTGGCGGACGTCCAACGGTTCTGCTGGCTTTGGCGCTCGACTCTCTTAAAGGCGAACAGCGCGAAGAGCTATTGAGCTTGATCGACCCAGAATCAACATTGACTGCCGAAAAGAAAATCATGCGTGCTCGGCATCTTTACTTCGAAGCTGGCGTTTTTGAAAAAGCCTACAAATTGGTCGACAAGCACCAGCAAAAAGCCGAAGAAATCGCGGACGAAATTCAGCCTGACGAACTTCGCCGTTTGATGTACTATCTCGTGGATACGGTTTTGGATCGAACTGCAGAGGTCAAACCTACCATTGCGATCAATCACTTGTCCTTCAATGAAGTGCTTCCGATTGTCTCGAGTGATGTAGGCAATAAAACTTCCAACGAAGTTACCTCCTGATCGGTTGACCATTTTTCTATTCCCAAGATCCCAAGGATAGACATTGAACCCTGCCGATTCCGCCGACGTCGAGCTTGAGCTGCTGATCAAGCTGTTCTTCGATGATGCCAAACAGCTTGGCCAATTCGAAGAAGTCACTGCCAATCAAGTTACCGAACCCTCGCGTTCATTGCTTGCCCACGATCATCACATGACCGTGACGGTCGAAAAGCATCATGGAACCAGCGTTGATGTCAAAGTGCTTGAAACCCGCACCGACGATCAGCACTATTCACGCAAGATTCTGCTCACCCGCCAATCCGACGGAGCCGTCGTTCAATACGGCATCGTGCGATTGAACATGGGAGTTCTTTCACCTGAAGTCAGTGAAGAAATTTTGAAGCAGGAAACTCCACTTGGGCGGATCTTGATCAATCACAATGTCTTGCGCGTGGTGAAACTACTGAGCCTGCTGAAGATCAAAGCCGAATCAGAACTCGCAGGCGCGTTTGGCCTAGAGGCCGGCGAGATTGTCTACGGCCGCACAGCATTGATCTATTGCGATGGTGCCCCAGCGATTGAGCTGCTGGAAATTGTGGCTTAAAGATTGTCCCAGGTCACGTTGACCCGAGTTCATCCGAAGTAACATAAGCTTGGTATTTGCACTCTACGCCCGGCTCGTGTTCCAATCGAAAGCCTGACAGTCCGTCGCACATCAGGTGCTGATGAAGAGGTGTTTACGCTGATGAAGAAACGACAGACGAAGGAACTTTCTTGTTCGAACTGAACGATGAAGATTTCGCACTCGCTTGGAGTTTAGGCATCGAAGTTGAGATGACCGTTGGCGACAAGACCTACAAAGGAACATTGCCTGCGTTTGAACCTCATTAATTGACGGATTCAAATTTGGAATTTGGAAGCGATCGTCTTTTTGGCGATCGCTTTTTTTGTTGAGTGCCTGCGCGATTGGCTTTTTAGTTTGGGCCGTCTCGGTAGAGGCAGAGTCGCATGGTACTGAGATCGGCGAGTACTAATTTGATTCTATCATTGTTTCAATGCTGCAACGATTTTGGAGTCGCCTTGAAATTCCTCGCGACGTTTGGCAACATCAACAGGGGTTCCGCTTGTTTCGCTTTCGACTGTCAGGTCGGCTCCATTTCGCAAAAGGACTTCAGCCGCCGGAACCGCTCCTTTTGAGCAAGCGACATGCAATGGGGTGTAGCCAAGGTCTCCCTGCGCGTTGACGTCCGCGCCTCGGTCGATCAATTCTTGAATCAGGCTGCCATCGTCGGCCCAATCATCCCAGCCGTAAAGTAGTAAATGCAGGACGCCATCACCGGACATCGAACGATGATCCAGACGCTCGAGTGAGATGCCTTCGAATCCCGACGCTGTACTCAATGGTATAGTCGATGAATTGCTGCAAGGCCTTTGAAGGCTGTTTGCCGGGGGGCGTCGTTTCGATGTCCATGTGATAGCTCCGCAATGTTTGGAGTGGCAAAATTGCCGATTTCCAGATTGTAGGACATTTCAGAACCCTATTTCGAAGTCAAAAGGCATCGAAATCTCGGCGTCTATCGAACGCGGCCTATGAGCCACGTGCCCAAGCGGCCTTACTCCGGAACCTTGCCGTCAAAATAATACATCTCTTTCGCCGGTTTGACCGGACGCTTAAACCAAAGCGGGCGGCGTAGATTTCCTGGCGCGGGTCGTGCCATGGCCAACCACTCCCGGTACTTCTCGCGAGCCAATTTGGTATCAACTCGGACATCGCCATATGATCTTCTGCTTTGGCTGTTTCGACCGTCACGACCTGATGCCAACACTGCATGCCGGAAATCGGATTGGGTTGAACGCAGAAGGTAAGATTCTGAGCCACCCCGCCGTCGCCCCAGAAAATTCTTGCAGCATCTGGGTCGTCGCTTTCATAGGGCTTGGTTCCTTCTTTGACTCGCATCATCCAAACGCCATTGTCATCGTTGGTAATGTCGACCAGATTCGTTGCCCAGCGATTGGCCTTCGGATCCTGATCTCGTCGCCACCGGCCAAGGTGATGAGAACACGCGACAATCCCCGGCTTCATGCCTTCGGTCACCCAAACGCGATCGACAAAGTGACCGATCGCGGTCGACACGCGAAGCCTACCGAACGCGGCATTTGAATCGGATGATTCCGCCTTTGTGAGCATCAACCGGATCAACGATTTCCCAGCGGAGCATCAACGAACCGCCATCGTTATCTTCGGTGATGAAATCGGCTTTGTGTGAGCATTCTGCTGAATCGGGAACGTACTCGAGGCGGCGAGTCAAATTGTCGATCAGCGTGACGTTGCCGATTTTCTTACCGCTAAGGTTGTCAAAGCGAATTGTGAATTCGACTTCTTCACCTGCACGAGCAGCGATTTTTGATGCGACTTTGGTGACACGTAAGATCGCCGTTCCGTCTTCTGACTCAACGGTAACCAGTTGCTGAATCGTGGCAATATCGCGAACGACAATCGGAGAGGCCTTCTTTGCAACGACCTGCAGGCCAAGATTGTCTTCCCAAGCCAACGCCGATTGCATGCCGAGATTCAAGCGAGCGGATTCACTGCGTGAAAATTTGCCAAATCGAATGAGCTCCAGATTCTCGTAAGCATTAAACGAGTTGCGTGTACCAAATAGATGCGTAACCGCGCCCGCAGTGACGCCTCTTGTTTGGTCCACAAATCCACTGGCGCGTTTGGCAGCTTCGACGCGATTGAGGGCCAAGTGTTGTTTGGCCGAGGTTGCTTCGTGGGTTCCGCCTTGCATCGCAATGGGTGTTTTTTCTTCTAAAGACCCAACAGGCAAATTGAGCTTTGCTTTGAAGATTCCGTCGACTTTTCGAACCGCACCAAATCGAGGTGCATAGATCGCAACACGGTTACTTGGCGTAACGATTCGGCGGCCATCAATCGTGTCAAAGTGCCCGATCGTGTCTTCGGTTTGCAGACCATAAATATTGTATGACTGATCAACACGGACTCTTTCGCCACGATCGTTTCCGTCAAAAACGTATTCGTCTCGCTGGGCGTCAGGGTTCCAGCCGTTATAGCCTGGCGTGCTGATTTTCGATCCGCGTTCACCAGCGCCGCTGACATGCGGATCGGAGTTGAATGGTTTGGCGTTGTAGCCCAGCGGAACAGGGTAGACCACGTTGTTGTTCGAGAATGCCTGAACTTCTTGTCGAGATCCAAACCCGGTCGGATCGGTGAAATTGATTCCCTGCTGTGTTGTTAAACTCGCTCGGCGAATTCGATCCGCAGACTCGATGGTGCTTGGAATCAAACAGGCAGATTCAGAACAGGTAGGCCCCAGTTTGATTGGTTGTGGCGGTTTTGTTTTGGGTTGCTTTTCGAATTTTTGGTACCACGCCGCCTGGGCTTCTGTTACTTCTTCCTTTTCGGCGACTGGCGGTTGGTTGAGGTTCGCCTGTTCCAGCAACCGATGCATTGAGTCTTGACCAGTGGCCGAACCAACATTGCCAACCAACGCGGCCAAGCAGGTGGCCAGCGCTAATTTGAGGTTGCGATTTTGACGTGAGATTTTCATTTTCGTCGTTCCATCAGAAAGTCGGTCAGGCGACAATTTTCGGGTTACTGGCACTGGTTTTTTGTTACCGATCGTCTCGTGGGATCGGCATGATTTGACCGGGAACTACCGGAGTGTTGGTGTTTGGCATTTTCATTGGCATAAACTTGTCTAACGCATCCCAATCACGAGGTGCGCGGATCGTCTGAGGTTCTGGAAGTATCGTTGGTTCGGGCGAGTAAAAGTTAAACTCTTCCAACAACTCAGAAGGCATTGGGATTCGCGAGCCGATTCTCACGATGGCCATCGGCTTGCCAATTTTCTCGGCTGCGCGTAACGGGTCTTCGGCACCACCAACATCGAAAAAGGGTTGTTGGTCTTCTCGATGACGGTGTGGCGGTGTCAGTTCGGCATTCTCGAGATAGATAACTTTGGTGACCATGCGGCCTTCGAAAGCTTGATTTAGATCGTCTTCGGTCAACACAACCTGAACCGGGAACTCGTGCTCGAGTCCTTCGGGTGGGTTGAGTTTGTTGAGGACTTCGATTGAAGGATAAAGTTCTTTGCCCCAGTGTCTTGGGATGTTGGTAACCTTCAAACGATAGACGGGGCCAATTCTCATCCCGACAGAAACGCGTGACGAATTGGATTGCAAGAATCCGCCCTTGGTTGCAACGTCGATACGTGCTCCGCGAGGGCCGATAATGCGAACAGGCTGGACATGCGTTTCCAGTTTCGGATTGGACATCCGCTGGTAATCAGCCGCCAGTCCGGGTGGCAAATCTCCACGAATCAATTCATGGCGAATCGGCCGATAGTTTTGGGCTTGGGCGGTGTTGGTGAACGACGCAATGGTCATGCATGCCGCTATGCAGGCCAACGAAGAAATCCAAAATCGTTTTGATGTTTTCGATGTAAATGGAATCAAAGGCTTCATTGGACTGGTCCATCAAAGATAGTTGAATCTAAAAAACGAGCCGCGAAAGCAAATCGCTATCGCGGCTCGGTTTGATCTAAACCGTCACTTTAGCGACGGAACCGACCACTGTGTTCCAGGCCGTTTGGCGGAAGCACGCCACGAACTTGGTCAGCAGGAGGCTGGCCGTTGTAGTGTGGCGGTCGGATTGTGTGTTCCTGAATCAGGACTCGGTTAGCTGGGCGTGGATAACTCAAACCAGGCTTTTGCTTCACATGAACGTTGACTCGTGGTGTTGGACCAGGAATCTGTGTCGCAGTATGGTTGTAGATGTCGTAGCGACGCAAACCAGCAGGCCCGCCAAGTGGAACGTGCGGAGGACCAGGAAGTCCAATGTTGGTTCCCGTGTAAGGCATGCCGTAGTGAGGACCCGTTACACCTGAAATGTAATCATTGGTTCCGCCTCCACCACCGCCGCCGCCAAGGAATCCGGCAGCTGCTGCAGGATCAACACCTGGTACTTCAAGATCTTTGTTACCGATACGAAGAATACCCAAAATGGAACCGCGACGATCAGCTTCAGTGATCGGGTCAACACCTGGATCCAAGCGTGTGCTAACAAGTGTATCAACACCAGCCAAAGCCAACTCTTGGTACTCTGGATCTGGAACGTAGATGACTTTGGTGACAAAGTTCGCGGCAGCGACTTGGTCAAAGTCTTCTTGTGTAAATTGAATTGGCATTGCTGCGTGAGCAAGATAAGCAGCCGTGCGTGGCGTGGCTCGTCCGATTTCAAGCGTCGGATAAAGCTCCATGCCAGGTCGACCTTCGATGTTGGTGACTTTCAAACGGTAGATACCGCCTTGGGCAAAATTCTGCCGGCCAGGAACGATCAAAGGACTTGAATCGTAACGACCAACTGATGAAACGTCCCAAGAGACCTGCATCAATTCTGGTTTATCAAACAATACTTGAACTGACTGTTGGGTGACGGCGCCAAATGGACCGTAGCCGGCTGTGCTTTGCCCAGAGCCACCGTATGAACCTCGGTTCAATACGCCTGGCCCAGGACCACCGACGCCAGGGCCGGGTTCCAAAAGCATTTGTGCTGGCGGCAAGTTGTGACCAACCGGAATTCCAGTGCGGGCACGTGGCACTTGGCAAGCGACCGCCGTGGTTGTCAAAGTGGCAAATGCCAACATTGCGATGCCCGTTAAGTAACGTGCGTACATCAGATTCCCCCTAAAAAGGTTTTGTGGCAACAACAGCAAAGCGAGAACACTTGCCAAAACTGCCGACTCTGTTCATTTGCTCAAGCCATGCTGGCTTTCGCGTCAATAACTAATTACTTGCCGGTTTATCCGTTTGCCTGCGTTCCAATGTTCAAGGCAAACTGACATAGACCGGCTATCATGCCGTTCCTAAGATACGCACAGCGCAACTCAGTTACGTTTGTCTTAGTTCGGCGCGTTACAACGTGCTTCTTTGGAAAAATCCTCATATCCGATTCATGAAGCAAGAATTACCTTTTGCCATCGTTTTGCTAGCGGCCGGAAGCCTGCTTTGGTTTTGGCAGCCCAAGCTCGGCGATTCGGGCACGAGTGTAAAAGAAAATACGTCTTTGACCCAAGAAAAAGCGGCATTGAATGACGGAGAGCCGTCACAAAGGCTCAGCGATTCTCAAAACCAAGTCTCAAATATTGGCAGTACGTCTGCTATCACCGATCAGCGGCAGACTCAGCAAGCATGGTTTGGAAGTAGCGAGCTTCAAAAACCAAATCTCAAACCAAAAGAGACGATCATCACGGCGAGTTTCCAGGATCCGATCCGAAACAAGCAAACTTTCGCGCCCAATGTCAGCAAAGAGGTCGTTTCGTACGTTCATTTGAAATCCAATGAAAAGACTGTTGAATTTTTGGCTGACGTTGCAAAACAGCTTGCAAACTCTCCAAAGTTCGGGACTTCGCTTTTATTAACTGGCAATTTGTTCGGCCAGACGGTTTCGGCCAATGGGCGTTATTTTCAGATGGGGCAGGGGAGTGGTAAATCGCGAATTGACCTGCAGTTTGGTGACTCAGAAAATTCCCCAACCGTGTTTCAATTGTGTGATGGTCGTTTCGTCTACAACCTCCAGACTTCCGGGCCAAAATCGGCTCCAACGTTTGAGTTTGTGGATCTGATGCGCGTTCGAGAGTCGTCTGGAGAGCAGACGCAACAAATTTCGCCAACTGGCTGGGTTGCGACGGGTGGAATTTCCAGCTTGTTTCAGCATCTCGCATCCGCATTTAATTTTGGCGAATTAGAAAGCGATGGCGGCGACCAGATTTTGTTGCGTGGAAGCTGGGATGAGGATGCACTTCGCAGAATCGTGACCACTGGCAACGAAATAGATTTGGGAACGCCCGTTCACTGGGAGAAGGTTCCAGCTCAACTTCCTCATGCCGTCGAGATTGTTTTGCAGAATTACGACGAATTTGGCTATTTCCCCAAACGCATTTCGTTTCAAAAGTTCTCAGCGGTCGACCAGAACGAGAAGACTAAAATTGTGCTTCAGCCAACGGTGACTTTAAGGCTTGATGTCCCCAAGTCATTACCGGAGATCAACGATCGCTTTTTCGTAATAGATTCATCTAATCTGGAATCGGTCGATGCGACGGACAATTACATCGAGCGAATCAACCTTTTCCGAGCCATCCCATTTCGCCGTCCGGAATTCAATACGCAGAAAGCCGAAGGCCCTGGCGCGAAGGTTCGCTAGGAGCGTCAACAACTGGGCGACTCTGTTAGGTTTTGAATCTGTTTAAGCGTAACATCTTTCGTTCAACACACTTTGAGTAAGATTCATGCGAGCCGTCATCCAGCGAGTTACCCGAGCCAAAGTCGTGGTCGATGAAGCGATCACCGGGGAAATTGGAATTGGATTGTTGGTGTTGCTTGGCGTCGAAGCAGGGGACACTGAAGAAGATTTAAAGTACACGTTCAACAAAACCGTTGGCTTGCGCGTGTTCGAAGACGCGGACGAAAAAATGAATTTGTCGCTTGCAGATGTCGACGGGCAGCTGCTGGTCGTCAGCCAATTCACGCTTTTGGGAGACGTCCGCAAAGGCAGGCGTCCAGGATTCAACAACGCCGCGGCGCCCGACATGGCCAATCGTTTTTATGAAAAATTCGTAGAGCTCGGACGGGAGCAGGGGATTGATGTACAAACTGGAATTTTCCAAGCCGACATGGCGGTCGAATTGGTAAACGACGGCCCGGTCACGATTCTGGTAGACAGTCGCAAGCTTTTCTAAACGCGACGTTGTTCACTAACAATGCTCGCTGCCGTCAGCGCTATGCCGTCAGTGTTCGCAAACCGGCGGTTGCCAAATGGCTCAACGATGAATCGTTTCACTACTACCGCTATCCCCGACATGGTTGTGGAACAAACTCTTGAAAAGCTCAAGCGGTGATTCTGCTGCTTCGGCAACGGGTTGATCGCAAATACATGACATCATGTAATCATCGCTAAGGATCATCACAACCAGCAGCGCAAAATTTCCATAAACGAATAAGTTCGGCATCTGATCTTTGCCCCAAAACTTAAGCGCCGTGCCAAAGCTCTTTTTTGTTTTCGGTAATTTGCCTTCCCAGTTGACCGCGTAAATTTCGTCGAGCACCAAATGTGAAACGAAGCCAAGCACGACCGCCCAAGACTTGAACAAGCGAGATTCAAATTCAGGGGTAAGGCAAATCATAAATGTGACCATTCCGGCAACTAAAGCCGCTGGAACACTGTGCCACATGCCTCGGTGTTTGGTAAATCGGCGGAACAGATTGCCAATTCCAAATCGGATCGTGACATACATCACTCCGGCAATGAAAACCATGTGCTCGGCATTGAGACCAAGAGCTTCGAATCGTTGCAGCATTAACATTGGGATCAAAACGGAAACAAACGACAGCATTTCCCGTTGTGGAATTCCAGAGTTGCTATCGAGATCCGGGAGCATTCCCGCAACGCTGCAGAGACCTGCCGCAACCAAACTATGAGCAAGCGGCTGATCATAAACGTAGAAGCCACCGGCGCCGTAGATGCAACCAAGAATCGAACTTGTTGTAATGTGTGTCTTAAAATCAGCCATGATTCAAACCGAAAATCCATTCTCGTGTCTGTGTAGTGATCTGTTTAAAGTGAAAGGTGTTATGCACAGCATGACCCTGTCATATTCGATTCTAAATTAGACATCACTCAAGAGTCTCTCCCAATGCCGAACTGGCAAACTCATAAAACAACTTTTAAAACCGCTAGCAGAGTTTCTGTTCAATGCGGGGTCAAACATGCATTGATTTGTCTTGAGGTGAACAAGTGAATCGACTCTAATCCTTTGGCGAATTAATGGATTGATTTGTAAGCTTGCCCGCCAACGACAAGCCACCAACAATCTGTCGTTGACAATTGTTGGCATCGCTGAAGTTGAAATTCAAAGCTTAAATAACTGCGCTGATTTGATTGCGCAAAAAATACACGGAGGTTGAAATGTCGTTTTACGATGTCGTAATGTTGATCGTGATGGGTGGAGCAATCTGGTTTGGATACTGGAAGGGACTCGCTTGGCAGATCGCTTCTGTTGCCGCGATCGTCGTCAGTTACTTCGTATCGGTAAACTTTCGCGATGTCGTGTCACCGTATATTCAGGCTCAGGAGCCATTGAATCGAATCGCCGCAATGTTGGTTTTGTTTCTAGGTACGTCTTTGATTATCTGGACGATCTATGGTTCGATAACAAAATCGTTGAAGAAGAATGAGCTCAAAGGGTTTGACCGCCAAGCCGGAGCGATGCTCGGTGCAGCCAAAGGTGCGATTCTTTGTATGGTAATCACCATGTTTGCGGTTTCGCTTATGGGAGAGACAGCCCATAACGCCGTCCACGCTTCAAAATTTGGTCCCTATGTTGAAACTGGGATTTGGAAAGCCTCCGCATTCGTTCCCGAAGAGATCGCTCGTTTTGTCGATCCGCATATCGAAAACTACAAAGTGGCGGCTGGCCACGAAAATATACCAGAGGGTGGAGCGTATCCGTTTGGCGGACAACAACCTGGCACACAACCAACGCTTGAGAACCCGATCAACAGCTATTCAACCGATGGCCAAAATCCCAACGGCGGCGGTTTTAATTTTCCACAAAACAATCAGCAAAATACTCCCGGGACTTTTGTTCCGCCTCGTTTTCAACAACCAGGTTTTTCAGCGCAGCCAGCTGGATACCAACAGCCGCCTCAAAACAATCAGCCGACCAATTATCAAAATAACGGCTTTCAAGGCGGCACTGGTTACCAGCAGCAGCCCACGCAACAACAACCAGCTTCAGGCGGATCCGGCTGGGGTTGGGGGCAAACACAGCCGAACAATACCCAGCCGCAAAATCAAAACGGTTGGAATCAGCCTGGGCAAACTCAGAACCCCCAGACGCAGAATCAGAACCAATCGGGTTGGAATCAATCTGGCTGGAATCAAAACGGACAAACTGGCCAAAATCAGCCGGCTGCCAATGCGAATACCAACGGCTGGAATCCGAACTTTCAAATCTCTGATTCCACCAAAGAACTCCTGGAACCGATGCGTCAAAAATCGCAGGAATTCATCAAGCAGCAAGGCCAGGAGTTCATCAAAGACGCCGCCGAAAAAGCTGCCAACAACTGGTTCGGCAACGGCCAATAGTTAGGCAAGGCGATGGTTGGACGACGACTTGCAACGTAGGTAACAAGAATGGGCGATTTGTATTTTGTTGTCGCTTCGTTCAGAGGATCACGGCGTTCTAGTTTCTCGTGTTTGCGAATTGGAAAGTAACTAAAAAAAAACAACGAATAGCGTTTTACGCCTCCGCGGCCGCAAAGGGTACTTCAAGTCCGGCTCTTCTTGCAAATTGCCAAAACGCCAAATCTCGTCTAAGTGGCAAAATGCCACTTAATTGGAAACATATATTTAACTTCCAAGAAGTCCCACGGTAAAAATCTCCGCCTTTCCCGGCAAGCGTCGAAGTGGCTTCGCACATCTCGTCGGATGTTTCAACGTGTTTAGTAGCCATCTCTTCAAGCTCACCATTTGACATCTTACCGTGTTCCTTTTCGATTTCGGATACTCGCTTTTCAGCACTTTGGCGGTCAATCTCATCTGCGAAATGGCGTCGCACAAATTCTTGAATTGATTTCGCTGACACATTCTGATTTTTCTGATTCAATTCCGACACCAGTCTGTTCGCTTTGGCTTGCAAATAGATTTGATCATAAAGCCAATCCACAGTTTCTAGTTGGGCCGCGATCGCTAAAAGTAATCGTTTATCTTCTTCTCGGATGTTATCTTCATTTTTGTACGCGAGTTTATGTTGGTGGCTCGCCCACGCATCTTGAAGCAATGTGCGCACTTGAATTTCGAATCGTACTTTCTTGATTTCGTCGTATCTTGGTCCGCTGAATGCATCACCAAGGACTGCAACCAAATGGATCGCCTGATAGCCAAACTGCTGTAAATTCTGCGATTCCTTTTTGTTTTCGAATTCTTCAATCAAAAAGAGTGCCTGGCAAGCTTCCGCCATGGATTTCAAATCCATCTGGTTCATGCAAACAACCCTAATACCACAAAGATCTGGTACTTCGGCAATACTCTCGTATTGCTTTCTCTCAAGTTTCTCCCTTAACGAATCCACATTTTTCACTCTTGATGAAATTTTAACGTCAAGTTTTAACTCGTCGGCTTTCGACGTAATTGCATGAGTGACTTCTTTCGCTAGTGATTCGAATTTTGAACTAGTTCTGGCGAAAACCTCAATTTGATGTTCGTGGCTCATATCTTTCCCAAATTGTTTGGTGTGGCAGACCGAATCGTATTTTGATCAGTTGTCGTCAGCCTGTTCATCCGATTCTGCTGCTTTTGCAACCCAACGAGGTGTCATCTCTTTGCCATTGATGGAACACGTGAACTCCGTCGTGGTAAAGGTCCCAACATGGCCAGTGTTTCCAAACAACTTGTGACGCAAACCGTACATCTGTTGCGAAGACGTTGCTTGTCCAACTAGCCCCCATCGACGCGGGTGAAATTTCAGTTTTGCTTCGAATTTCAATCTTGCGCCAGGAGCTATTTTCGCAGCTTCGTCTTCTGTTAACTCAAGCTCGATGGGTTGTGAACGCTCCACAATCAAAGGCGAACGTTTGGAGGTTTTCGATTGAAATTCAACTTGCGTGGATACTTTTGCAATTCCGTCTTTCCATTTGACGCTTGTAACTCTGGTACGAAACTCGACTTTCGTACCATCAAAAGACTTGGAGATTTCTTCAACCAACTCTTTGCGAGCAATCGACTTTGCGGCGTCGGTCGTAGCTTTATCATTGAGTATTCGACCAGTCGCTTGCAGTTTTCGAAGCCAATGATTAATTGATAACGCTTTGACGTTGTCAGTTTCTGAAGCTGCCTGTTTTGGCTCGCCTGCTTCCTTTTTGTCTTCTTGCAATCCTAGGCAATTTGAGCAAATCGAAATCGTTAGCAGCGCAGATAAATAGACATTCCGAGACGTTTTCATCATTGAACCCGACTGTGTGTGAAGAGAGGGCAAAAAGAGTTGGCTTCGTATTATCGTTTCGCAATTGTTTCGTAGCGTCAAGTGGAACGGCGGCTTTGGGGCAAGAAAGTTTGCCGTGGGTTTGCCTGCGTGATTACACGCAGCATTGTTTCGTGCTTAGAATGGTGGTCGCCCAGATCTCATCTTTTCAAAAACTTGCATCGGCATGGCAAAGAAAACCAAAAACGGCTCAAAACAAAACGCCAATCCCTTTACCGACTTGCTGAAAGGCAAATCCGTTGCGATCGTCGGCAAGCTCAAGGATAGTGATGGGGATGGAATGCGGCGGAGCTGTTTCGAAGATTATGTCAAAGCCCAAAAAGGAACGATACGTAAAAAGGTAACGGCCAGTCTCGATATCTTGATCGCGGCCAAGGCCAGTTTGCCTGAAGTTAAACTCGCCAAAAAGTTGAACGGGGCAGGGGAGGCGAACATTGAGATTTCGATTGATGACTACTCGCCACTTTTACCGGGCATTCGGGAATGCCTTGTCGATCACCTGACGAACCCCGTTTTGGCCAAAAAGTTCGCTCGGTTCTTATGGGACAACAAATTCTTGGTTCATCCGAGTTCGTTGGTCGTTGAGAAAGTCAAATTCGAAGACGAGCAAATTGGAAAAATCAAATCATCCAAAGCCGAGCCTGAGGCTTTCACCCAGATCGGTTTTGATGCGTGCAAATTCAACCAAATGATTTTTGGGTGTGTTGACTTCGAATCGCATTGCTT
Source organism: uncultured Pirellulaceae bacterium (assembly GCA_964448575.1). Taxonomy (GTDB): domain Bacteria; phylum Planctomycetota; class Planctomycetia; order Pirellulales; family Pirellulaceae; genus Mariniblastus. Next base: position 119,761 of record CAYUWY010000019.1, on the reverse strand, counting down.
TTTCAAGAAGTGTGAATTCCACAAGTCTAAATTTAGCGGTTTTGGATTGGTTCCACACGATTGCTTGTTCAAGGATTGCAACGGAGACTGGCTGTCGATCTACAACCCTCAAAATTCCCGATTTGAGAAATTGACGATTGGTAATTTTTCTCTTCGATACACTTATCCATGGGTTGTATACAAGAACGGCGGCCAAGCTGTCGTGACTAATTGTGAATTCAAAAGCTGCCAATTGGGAGCGCTTGAAATCGGTGCGATAACTGACCATGTGGTGATTCGAAAAAGCAAGTTTCAAAATTGCCTGATTGAAAAATTGCGATCGCACGACATCTCCAAAACGACCGCAGAGTTTCGGTTTGAAGATTGCAACATTACGGGAACGGATTTCATGGGTGGAAAGTTGCAGGATTTCCAACTGGCCAAATGCAAGGTTTCGAAATCTTCGTTTGACGGATTGGATTTTGAATTCATGTCCGTTCCGAAATCAGAATTTAACCAGGTCAAGTTCGGAAATTTGAAAGGTGGTATGCTCGACCTGCGAGGCGGGAAATTCAAATCATGTTCGATTAGCGATTGCGAAATCGGCGTTATCATGGTCGACGATAAACAGCGCAGCCAGATAAAGGGGTTGGATGATTGCAACGCGATCATGGATTTCTCGGCTTTGGAACATACAAAGCAATTGGCAGCCGCGATCAAGCAGTCTTCGAAATTCTCGCTCAACTTTAATGCGACGTCCAAAGCAAAGAAGAAACAATTCGATCGTTTCTCGATCGACAAAAATAAACTTGTTAGCTTTTCTCGTACCGTGGAAACAAAAGGCAAAGACTGGTACGGACGGCCCGGACAAATCTACAAGCCATTTACTCAAGAGCTTAAAACATCTGCGTCAGCCGACGAGTACGTTGCTTCCTTGGCATGGTTGATTCGCTCACGTCCGATTCACGAATTGATCTCAAGTTCAATTGATTTCAAAGCCACAAAATGCCAGATCAAAAAAACCGAAATCGAAGCTTGCTTGGTCAATTGTATCTCAGAGATCCAGAATTCAAACAAAGCCAAAGTAGAGATTAAAACGCGAGCAAACGCACCCAGCTTGGCGAGTTATGAGAGCTTCACGCGGTACGTGAGCCGAACCTTCGATCCGCAACGGATTGTCGCCGCTTTGGAGTCATTTCATAAAGAACCGATCGAAATCAGCTATCGACTCAAGGATGGCGAGTTATCGGCCGTTTTCGTCCCCGATTCGAAAAAGAAACGGACTTATCTGTGCACTTGGAAGCCAAGATCTGTTTACCATTGCTGCACCAATTCTTTAGCCAATTGCGGAGGTCTCCGAGGAGCACCTTGCAAACATTTGCTCATGATCATCATTGCATTGGCAAAATACAAAAATCTCGCTGCTGAGCTGGATGAACTGCTTGAGGGCTTCAAAAAGCAAAAACCGACGCCCGACCGAGATCTTGCAGCTGATTTGTTTTCGTTCCACGAGAAAGGTCGCGGCTGCAAAAAGCTAACCACGAAGCCATCTGACTTTCCCAAAAAACAAAGTGCCAATCCCAACTATTGGCAGTACTAAAGGAACGCAATTTCAGCGGTATCGAGACGCCGTTATCGATCTATTCCCGACTCATTGAGGGCTGTTTAAATCTGCTCGTAAAGCAAGCAATCCTGAACAAGGGCACAAGGCAGCCCGGTTTGCACAATCTGAAACAGAATTTGCGTATTCCTCGGGAACCAGAAGGACCTAACCGAACATAAGAAACATTATCGGACGTTGAGTATAGGCGTTTTTTACCACCTAGAAGCGATGCTCAGGACGATTGTTTTAGCGAGTCGCAACCGGAAACGTTTGAAGATTCGGTCCCGCAGCGGAGCGGCTTGAGCGTAGCGAGGACACCGAATCTGACAGCGGATTCTGGATCAGAGTGCCAGCACTTTTCAAAAGTTTTTGAGTCGACCCCCGCAACCTGTAACACGGGGGTCTCAAGTAGTCATCAGGTGTTGGAATCAGGCGGAATCGACACGCTTGAAGTCAGCCTCTACGGCATGTGGTCACCTAGGATTTGGCATGGTGTAGCATACGAATTTGATCGAGCTCGATTGTGTGCCGAATCAGGTTTGGACGCATCTTACATCGTTTCCGGCGAAGGCGATCGGCTCAACGTTGCACCAACTGGAGTTCGCAAGGGCGTTTACTGCCGCTGGGTGCTTGACTGGAATGGGTGCCAGATTGCGATCGTTAACAATCCAGCTCCCAGTGAGATGCGGCTTAGCATTCACGTCACAATCGGTTCAATCCCATTGATGGAATTTGGCCACGTGAAGGTGTGGGAATCGTTGATGGCTGTTTTGGCATCGCTTGGTTACGAGCATGTTCGTGAGGTGGTTGGCCGCGCCGATCTGTGCATTGACCTGGCTGATGAGTCGATGCAACAAGTTGATGAAGCGGTCAATGGTGATCGGTTGGTATGCCGAGCACGCAAGGAACGGCTTTACCGTAATTGTGGCAAGCTCGAAACGTACAACACTGGTGGCAAGTCGCAGATGATTCGCATCTACGATAAAGCTGCGGAGTGTCGGAACGATCCGGTCAAGCGTGCGATCCTCCGTGAAAGACGTTGGGGGAAGTCATGCGACGAAGCGATTCGGGTTGAATTTCAACTCAGAAACAAGTCTTTGCAGCGGCACTTTTCCGTTAAGACGGTTGCGGAGCTGTTTGAGAATATCGGAACGATCGCGAAGTGGTGCACCAACGATTGGTTTCGTATCGCCTCCAAGCGAGTCGACCGCAAGAATAAGAATCAAAGCAGGGCGGTAACGTCTGCGTTTTGGTCAATGGTCCAAGATGCGTTTCAATCCTGGACTGGTACCGCCCTGCCCCGCATCCCGACGCCGCGAGCGATTGTTCCAGATCTCAAACAGTTGAAACAACAAGCGGTTGGCTGTGTTTCTTCGATGGTCGCCCACGTTGATGATGGTCGGGATTTCTTAAAGCAGTGGATTGACTTAGGCCGCGAAGCAATGGCAGAGGCTGAACAAGCTGTGAAATTGAAACGGTACAAGCTTGCGGCTGCCTGTCGGGTGATGTTTGTGGATGATCCAGAGATACCGTTTTGACTCGCGTTTTGTTCGACGATTAATTATGTCCTTTTGGTTGTTATGAGATTTGAGAATGGAAGAGTACATCAAACACAAGCGCACCAATGCGAGCATCTACCTTTGGGGCAACAAGCTTTACATCCCAGTTCCGCTTGGGACCAAGAATGAGTTCACGAAGGTAGCCAGGCTAAACGGATTGAGTCAGGCGGAATTAGGTGCAGTGATTGTTATGCATTACCTCGCCAACCGAGCGTTGCTGATGATGGCGATCGAAGAGTACAAGAAGACGGAAGCCAAGCTACGAAGTGAGTACCTCGAAGACATGGCCTCCAAAGACAAAGCAAGAAGAGCTGACCGAACGTTCGGTGGCGTTTTCAATTCCTCGTTTCCGGAAAGTGATGAAGATGAAGAAAAGTAAGATCCAAGAAATTAAGTTGTTTAGCGCGGGTGAGGTGGAAGCCGTGGTCAAGAATGCGCCTAATGGATTCTCTACAGCAGTTGTTGACGGTTTTTCGGGTGACGCCGACAAGCCGGTTGTGCTGCAGTACATGGAGAGCTGGCCAGAGAAACCTAATCCACCAAAGTCACAGCCAGTGCGTTACGTTGTCGATCGCGGTGTTTTTGATTTGTTTCGCGAGAGTGTGCGGAAAGCAGCCTAGTTTCTGTTGTTGTGCAGGACCGTAACGGAAAGTGTCATGAAACCGAGGAATCAGAAAGTGACCGTTCAAATTGAACAATCCAACCATGCTTGGCTTTGGCGGGAACGACGTCGACGTGAGCGGTCGATCGCGTGGATTGTCAACCAAGCGATTACCCAATACCGAGAACGGATTGAACGGCCTAAAGACAAATCGCGTCGACATCGTGTCCGTTCACCTGGCGAATCAGATCCGCCGTCGTAAGCGGAACGGTTCACGGCCAGCATTTCGGCTTGCCGTTTAAATCTGTTTTTGGGCGAAAGGGGGAACGGCTTTGCAAATTGCTGTGGCCTCACACTTGCCGGTCGCCAATTTGCGGAACGGCTCCCCCGCCTTAAACAACCGTTGGAGTGTCAAACTATACAGCGATTGGAGTATCCATTTGTTATGAGTCAGCAGTTCGCCAGTTCAGTACCATCTGCACGTGCGGTGTTAACCAGCCGCATCATTCACGCGTCAACAGTGTGCAGTGTTCTGGCGAACTGTTTTTAGTGGACGTTTGTCGACCGATCCTGTTGGGTTCGGTTAGTTTTGCTATTGATTCGTGTTTGCGTTTGACGATATAGCAAGAGAACAAAATCCGGAGAGAGTGACGAGAAGCTGTAAAAAGCCGGCCGCCGGTCCGCTGAGAGGCGAGAATCATAGCCTAAAAATTAAGAAATAAAAAAGACCATCGAGGAGTACTAGCCCTCGATGGCCCAATTTGGCTTCAGTCAAGTTCGGTTTTTACCACTCTTTACAAGACAACTTTTCAATCACAAGGATGCGATCAAATGAGCCAATCTGATAGTAGAAGTTTCGGCAGAAAGCCGCAACTCCATGCAGGAAATCCCCTGCCCTTTTCTCCCGGCACGTCTCACGATGCTGATGAATCCAGAGAAACATTATCGGACGTTGAGTATAGGTGTTTTTTACCGTGTTTTGGTAGCTTGGTCGCCTGCTATGTTTCTGGACCGATTCAGCAGATCAATCAGAAATTCGGCTTTGCAAAGCATCATTGCGACGAACGGTTGTGGGTAATTCTTGGCTGCCGAAACGTCGCTTCAAACTCACAGAATCCAGCGTCAACTCGAGCCAAAAGTCCTGTCGGCATTCTGGACTATAACGCAGCCCAATTCCCGCTCAAACTTGCTGCCTTTTTGAAGCACTCTTTGAGTCAAAAACGGCGCGATTGGAAATCGAATAACAGCCTTCGTTGCGGCTTTCGAATTATCAATTCGAAGCCAACATTTCTGAAGTGGAGCAAAATCAGGCTTTCCGATTCCGTCTGATTTCAATTTAGTTGAGCCGAATTCGCCTGAGCAAAGCAACGTGTGGATTCATCAAAAACCGTACAACCCGCAATCGGGTATAAAAATGGTCACAGAGATGATCGTATCCAGCCGGCGAACTTCTCTGCCCAACTCGTGTCGTAGCGGACGAATGAACTTCAACTAAACACTATCATCAATCGAGAGAATATCAGGAATGAGAAAACTAGCTTCTGTCCGCCAAGTAACTGCGATCGAGCCGATTGACGGCGCGGACATGATCGAGCTGGCCATCGTCGATGGCTGGAAATGCGTTATCAAAAAAGGCGAATTTCAGGCCGGCGATCAAGCCGTTTACTGCGAGATCGATTCCTTTTTGCCGATCAAAGAAGAGTTTGAATTCCTGCGGAAATCGTCCTACAAGAAAATGGGAGACGAAGAGGGCTTTCGTTTGCGAACGGTTAAACTGCGTGGTCAGATTTCACAAGGGCTTTTGCTACCCGTTTCAGTTGTCGGTCGTCCAGTTGAGACTGGCGAAGACGTTACCGAAATGATTGGAATCAAGAAATACGAACCCCCTACCCCGGCTTGTTTGACGGGATCGGTTGTCGGGCCATTTCCAGCAACGGTTTCGAAAACAGACGAAGAGCGTATTCAGAACTTGGCCAGAGACTATGTGAGCTACCGAGGCAAACCGTTTTATGTGACGGAAAAAATCGACGGCACTTCTTTCACGGCTATCTTTGATGGCGAGCTTGCGATTTGTGGTCGCAACTGGCAGTACGCCGAAGACAAAAAGAACAGCTACTGGCAGATGGCAAATCGAATTGGGCTGGCTGAAAAAATGGAAAGCCTCGGTCGTCGGATTGCGATCCAAGGTGAGTTGATCGGCCCTGGAATTCAAGGCAACCGATACGCTCTCAAGCAGCAAGAACTGTACGTGTTTAACATTTTCGATTTGGACCAATATGCTTACGTTGACAAAACTGAAGCAAGTGTCATTTGCCAGGAACTTGGTCTAAACGAAGTTCCCTTTATCGAAGAACGAACCGTTCCAGATTCGATGGATGAAATTTTGAATTTGGCTGAAGGCAAGAGTGTACTCAACCAAGCAACCGAACGAGAAGGTTTGGTTTGGGTGCATGGCTCAGGGCCAAACCGAATTTCATTCAAGACGATTTCGAACAAGTTTTTGAGTCGAGAAAAGTGATCCGGTCTTTTTGTTGAGCTTGGATGATTATTATTGTCGATCGGTATCAACGACTCGCAACAATTTGACAACGATAAAAAAGCCTAAGTAAGGAAACTTGCTTAGGCTTTTTCTTTTAACGCACTTGCTTGAATTTTCGAGACAGGGAACCTCACTCAATTTATTTCCCAAGTCAACGAAGAGCAAATTTCACCGACTCCCCTGCCCTACTCCGCGCAGCTCTATTAACTGGCGTTTGTGTGGCACGTTATCTTTGCAACCAAAGACAGTCCATTCAAAAGCCCAGAAGGACCTATTCTTCCAAGTACCACCCATCATGGGATACTTTCAAAAAAGTTGTTGTGATATCGAACGACTTACGGTTGGGTCAGAAATACACCCATTTCAAGGAGACGCTCTTATGCGCATCGTAATTCACCCACTTTATCAGCTTGCTGTTGTTGCCTTGGTCGTTGCGTTTTTGATCGCTCCTGCCCAGGCACAGCAAAAGAACATTGTCCAAACAGCCGTCGGAGCAGGAAGTTTCAATACACTAGTCACTGCTGCAAAAGCAGCCGGCCTGGCGGAAACATTAAGCAACTCGGAACTGACGGTTTTTGCTCCAACAGATGAAGCATTCGCCAAACTCGATCCTGCCTTGCTCGCTTCATTATTAGAGCCGGCCAACAAAGACAAACTTGCGGCGATTCTGACCTACCACGTGGTACCCGGTCGTGTTTCTGCTCAGGCGGCTTACGATCTTCGCTCGGCGAAATCAGTAAACGGGCAGCGACTGAGTCTTGATTTTCAATCGGGACCTTTCAAGATCAACGACTCTACGATCACAGCAACTGATATCAATTGCACTAACGGTGTGATTCACGTGATCGACGAAGTGATGATTCCTGGGTTGGACAACATTCCAACACTCGCCACCAAAGCCGGAACCTTTAATACTTTATTAGCTGCCGTTGGATCCGCCGATCTCGCGGGTGTGCTAAGCGGTCCAGGCCCATTTACTGTTTTCGCGCCAACCGATGACGCGTTCAAGAAGCTTCCCGCCGGCACAGTCGAAAGCCTCTTGTTGCCAGAGAACAAACAGAAGCTTGTTGACATTCTAAAGTATCACGTTGTTTCCGGCCGCGTTTACGACAACGACGCTGTTAAAGCGATCTCTGCTCAAACGTTGCTTGGGCGTTCAGTCAAAGTTGGTGTTTCGGCCAAAGGTGTTTCGATCAACGACGCTAATGTAGTGGCCAAGAACCTCAATGCTTCCAACGGTGTCATCCACGTGATTGACAGTGTCTTGCTTCCAGGAAGTTCAATGGCTCCAACCGAAGCAATGTCGTTACTAAACGATGCGATTAATCGTGGGGCTCCAATTTTCAATGCCGGACATCACCGCCAGTGCGGAGACATTTACGCTGCGACGATGAAGCAGTTGATGGATACGGGAATTGATGGTGCTGGCCAGAGCACTATGAACGTCATCAGCACTGCCATGACCAACGCAAGTCATTCACACAATGATACCGATCGAGCTTGGGCGCTTCGTAGTGGAGTGGATGGTTTGATGCTTCAGATCAACCAAATGCAGTTGCAGCCAAGCATCCAAGTGCAAACGACTGTGCCTGCAGCAAATAATTATATCGAAGCCCTGAGAAATTAATTCCGGTATTTGAATAGAACGCTTCGAAAGCATTTCGAAGAACCCATGAGCAACACGGCGGACTATATCGCCGTGTTTTTTTGTCGCAATCTGTAAGCCGAAAACAAAATTCTTCGGCGCTGATTGTGAATCGTTTGAAGCTACGAGGACTGTCATTCCGTTTCAGGGTCAAACGGCCTGTTCGTTGAATACGCCGATCTTTCGGAATCGACTGTAACGCTCATCGAGCAAATCCTCGGACGATTTTTGCTTGAGCTCTTTGAGATTCTTTTTGAGGTACGACTTCATTTTTGCGGCCATGCTGTGATGGTCACGGTGAGCACCACCCAATGGTTCTTCGATGACATCGTCGACGATTCCCATCTCAAGCAAATTTGAAGATGTGAACTTGAGCGCGGTGGCAGCTTTTTCCGCGTGCTCTGCGCCCTTCCATAAAATTCCAGCGCAACCTTCTGGGCTGATCACGGAGTAATATGCGTTTTGGAGAACGGCAACTCGGTCACCGACACCGATTCCAAGCGCTCCACCGCTGCCGCCTTCGCCGATGACGATACAGATGATGGGTGTATTTAAACGAGACATCTCGTACATGTTTTCGGCGATGACTTGAGCTTGGCCTCGTTCCTCAGCGCCAATTCCCGGGTAGGCACCGGGCGTATCGATTAAGCAAACCACCGGCAAGTTGTACTTTTCAGCCATACGCATTTTGGCCATCGCCTTTCGATAGCCTTCCGGGTGAGCACACCCAAAAAAGTTCTCAGTGCGATCCTGAAACGTACGCCCTTTTTGATGTCCGAGCACCATGACTTTCATGCGATCAAGTGTCGCAAAGCCGACTCGAATGGCACGGTCATCGCCAAAAAGTTTATCGCCGTGCAATTCCACGAACTCGTCAAACACAAGTGAAAGATAATCCGTTGTGTGCGGTCGTTCTTTGTGGCGGGCGACTTGAACCGTTTGCCAAGGCGTTAGGTTGCCGTAAATTTCTCGCGTCGTTTCCGTCAATTTGAGCTTAAGCGCACGCAATTGTTCTGCAGACTCGCCCGTCTCGGCAGCTGTTTCTTCGAATTTTTTAATCTCTGCTTCGATGTCAGCGATCGGCTGTTCAAAATCAAGATAATCCATGTTTCGTCAATTTGTATGTAAGAGTTCAAACGGAAAGGATCGCGAGAAGACTGCGCTCAATGGCGAATACGCGATACGTTAACTAACGACTTTTATTTTTCGAATCCGGGAGGACGTTTGCCAGGCCGGAACATTTGGACTTTCTCAAACTCATGAAGAAAGTCGGCAATGGAAGGAATTCGTTTGTCAGGATTCTTCGTCAACATTCGCTTTACCAGATCTGCGAATTTTGATGTTGCGTCACTGTAAGCTTCCAGTGAGGGGATGGGAGCGGACAAATGACGGCTTAACAATTCGTCAGGTGTATTTCCCGAAAACGGTGTCTTGCCAGCCAGCAGTTCAAACACGACACAGCCAAATCCATAAACGTCAGCCCGACGATCAGGATGCTTGCGACGAATTTGCTCAGGAGCCATGTAACTGCGTGTGCCTCGGATGGTTTTGGGACGGCCAGCAAACAAGCTACCGAGTCCACCTTTCTTTTTTTCTTTTACGCCAATTGAAAAGTCAATTAATTTTACGTTGCCTTGAACGTCGGCGAGAAAGTTATCTGGTTTCACATCGCAATGAACCCAGCCTTTTTCGTGCATGTGCTGCAGTCCGAGAGCGCACTTGCGTATGATCGGCGAAATTTTAGGCATCATGTATTCACGGTTGTCGCGCATCTGAAGCTTAAGGTTTCGCTCATTGAACAACTGCATCGAAACCAGTGGGTATCCTTGGTCATCGTGATAATCAAAAATCTTAATCACGTTGGGATGATCCAACGAAGCACCAACGTTGGCCTCATGCTTTAGCTGGTGAATCTCGTCTTTGTCTTTGCGATAATCGGCCATCAAAACTTTGAGGGCAATCCGCTCGTTTTGACCTGTTCGCAACGCTTCCCACACTTGAGTGGTGGTTCCAGCACGAATCAACTTAAGAAGTTGAAATGGCCCGATAAAGTCTCTGCCAATTGACACTTGGAATTCCCATTATGCGAAACGAAAACTTGGGAAATTCTCCCGAAGTTAAAGCTTTTAGTTTAGTCGACTCACTGTTTAATCTAAAGTCACCTTATCGCCAATCATAAGGATAAGACGCAACAAAAAATCAAGTAAAAACGTGCTTCGACGTCGCCAAACTCACCAACTCGGAAAAATATTAAACGTTGATCCAGCCTAACGCACCCAAAACAGCATATGCGACAAACAAAGCGTACAAAGCACAAAACACGATTCCTGTTCGCATCGTGATTCGTCGGAAATACCACATGCTTCCCATCGCAATCGCCGTAAATACAAACAGCAGCACTCGAAGTCCCACCACGCCGCTCAGTTCCTGATTGGCCGAGTCGATCCAGATGATGGGTTGCCAATCGTTCAAGTAACAACTGACCAACAACGGAATCGACATCCCGATGCAAATATCAAAAATGTTTGAACCAAATACATTCGACATCGCGCCCGAATCGTCACCTCGCCGCGCCGATCCAAGTGACATAAACGTATCTGGAATCGACGAAACGGCTGCAGTTAAAATTACCGCGACAAAGAAAGGCGAAACGTTGAGCTTATGCGCCGACTGGTTTGTTAAATCAACTAGCAAGTAACAGGCCAGCGCTGCGACGCCAGTCGAGACAATCAGAATCATCGCCGAAGTCCATCCATTGAGGCGGACTTCTTTTGAGCCAAACAGCACGGTTGCGGTTTGGTTTGGTTTGTCTCTTTCGATTTCTCCGCTGGCTAATCTAGTGCGGAAACGCCGGGTCGCAATATAAAGATGAAGGACGTAACCGGCGTAAGCGAGCAACGCAACAACGCCCATCCACCAACTGAGTTTTGGCTGATAAAGAAAAACCAATAATCCAAGCTGTGTAAAGATCACCCACATCCCATCACGATGCACGACTTCACGTTCGACTTCGATATAAGGTCGCTTCGGTCGCGAAAAAGCCATGGCGATGGCACAAACGGCTGGGATCAAAATCAAGTTGTAGATCGAACTGCCCGCGCACGTAGCGACGGTCGATCCGTATCCTTCAGCACTTTCAAGAACGCGTTGAGCTGAGTCCTTGGATCCAGACAATGCAACGGTTACAAAAAACAAACCCGTGAACAGCTCAGGCATGCTGCTGGCAATCGCATCCAGCGTGGCTCCTCGGACAGAAGAAGGAAGCTTTAAACGAATTCCAACCCATTGCGCCGCGTCGGCAAACGGATCGCAGGCTTCTGAAATCAATATCGAGATAAAAGTGGCGGCGGAAAGAATGAAGCCGACTTCAATCCACCAAACAGATTGATGGGTGCGCCAAAAATGAAAGACAACGGTCAAGACAAGCGTCAGCAGAAATAGCCCAAGACTCGATATCAGAGTGTGATTGCCCACCGGAAGCTTGGCAGCGTCTGTTTCAGTTGATTCATCAGTTTCAAGCATGAAAATTGTGGTCAATCAGTGTCGTGATTATTGTGTCGTTCGCTATGTCGTAGCGGCTGTTTCTGTTTCTTCGAATCAGCCTGCCATTGCTTGGCAACGTTTTAGGGCAAGTATCAATATTGTTGTTATTCCAAAGCCCGCATTGTTACCGAGATTCGCCTGCCTCGATACCGCGTGAATTTTCGAATTGCTGGCGTGATCGCCAAAGTTCTTAGATCCGTCTGCAATTCAGTTTTCTCCTTTGCGGTCATTTGATTCACTTGATTCGCTTTTGGTTTGATTTTCTTGATGAGTCGGATAAACAACGTGGTCGAGAATCAGGGCGTGTGCTGGTGCGGTTTGGCCAGCACACTGTCGATCTTTTTGGTCGCGAACCCACGCGACCCAATCGGCTTCATTTGTTTTTTTCCCAACACGAATAAGCGTCCCGACAATGCTCCGAACCATGTTATAGAGAAAACCATTGGCGGTAATCTTGATGACCAAGCCGGGAAATCCGTTGTGACATTCTTCATCGATTGTCAGGTCCAATACATTTCGAACGGTGCTTGTCCGCTGGGCTCCAGCTGACTCGAAACTTGCAAAATCATGTTCCCCTGCTAAGTGAACCGCAGCCCGACGTAGTTCGGTAACATCTATTTCGCCTGGCACAAACCAGCAGGTACGCAAACGCAGCGGATCGAGAACGCGGCCATATTGGACGTGGTAATGATACGTCTTTTGAATCGCATCGCGAATTGCGTGAAAACCTTCGTAAGCTTCTTCGACTTTGACGACCGAAATATCAAACGGTGTTTCCGCGTTGAGCGCCCGCAGGATACCTTTGCAACTTAATTCGCTCTCGGTGGACAGGCTGCAAACTTGGCCGCGCGCATGGACACCACTGTCAGTTCTTCCGCTGGCAGTGATGCGAATCGTTTCGCTGGTGACTTTTGTCCATGCCTCCTCCAGTCGTTGCTGGACGGAGATGCCGTTTTGCTGAATTTGCCAACCGACATAGTCTGTGCCGTCGTAGGCGATGGTTAGCTTGAGGTACCGCATGATGCGAATTGCCCCGACACAAGTAATTCGGCAATTTGAACGGCGTTGGTTGCGGCACCTTTGCGAAGGTTATCGCTTACGCACCAGAACGCGAGTCCGTTTTCGCAGCTGAGGTCCTTGCGGATTCTTCCAATGAACACATCGTCTTTGTTGTCACTATTGTTGGGCATCGGATAAACGCCGGCTTCGAGGTCATCGACAACCGTGATGCCGGGAGCGGATTGAAATAGCTTTCTGGCTTCTTCGACAGAAATTGGGCGTTCTGTTTCGACCAGAATTGACTCGCTGTGGCAATTGGACACTGGAACGCGAACACAGGTTGGACAGACTTGAATCGATTCATCACCGAAGATTTTTTGAGTCTCCCAGACCATTTTCATTTCTTCCGAAGTGTAACCTTCATGCTTGGAAGAACCAATTTGAGGAATCACGTTGAAGGCGATCGGATGCGAGAAAGCCTGATAGTCCCACTCTTTGTTTTCGAGCGCACTTTTGGTGCCTTCGACTAGATCGGTCTGCCCTGCCACGCCCGCGCCGCTGGTTGATTGGTAAGTCGACACAACGACTCGTTTGATTTTTGAGGCTTCGTAAAGCGGCTTCATCGCGACGACCATCTGAGTCGTACTGCAGTTTGGGCTGGCGATGATGCCTTGATGATTCTCAAGGGCTTCCGGGTTTACTTCTGGAACGACCAGCGGAACGTGGTCCATCATTCGATGGTAACCGCTTTCATCAACGACGATCGTGTCTCGCTCTACGGCCCATGGCACAAACTCAGCAGCGACTTCGTCAGGAGTGCTGCCGATCACAATGTCGATGTCGTTGAAGACCTCTGGCTCAAGCAATTTGATTGTGTGCTCTTCGCCTTTGAATTGAATCGTTTTGCCAGCTGAACGTTTGGAAGCCAAAAACGTAATCGTCTCGTAAGGGAAATCCCGATCTTCCAACATCTGACGTACCAAGCGACCGACAGCGCCGGTTGCTCCTGCAATTGCAATTCTTTTGCCCACAACTCAACTCCGATAAAAGGACAGACGACACCATCAGTTAGTGCTGGTGTTTTTAACTCAAAAGAGCCAGCGAAGCATTATAGGTTTGTCATCGAGGGAGTGAAATGCGTTAACTTGAGGCGGTGTTGGTTTTAAAACTCAAAACGACATTCGAACTTTGGGCAAATGTTGAAACAGCTGCAGGACAACACCTGCCGATAACGACTTAAATATCGACCCTAACGGCATCGTCAGTGGTTTAACATTCCATAGCTATTGCGCAACGATTGCCGCATTTCTAACTGTTTTTGGGCGTGAACCCAAAGCAAACGTAAACAACACTGTCTTGAATTAGAATAGAATTCGTGTTCACTATTGGGCCTACCATCGGAATTTGAATGACTGCAGATCAACCCTTACCTGGGCGGGACGAAATCGTCAACGCCTTGACCGCAGACCGTGAAGAAGCACTTGCGAAGTATTTTTTCTCGGTCCAGGATCGGTTGAAGCGGATTGTCAATTTTCGTTTGGACTATCGACTCAGTGGCCGAGTTTCAGAGTCCGATGTGATTCAGGAAACATATGTGCGAGCGGCTCAGCGGATCGATAGTTTTTTGGCCAAAGACGACATGCCTTTTTTTGTCTGGTTGCGATTAGAAGTCAGTCAGAAACTTCACGAGATTCATCGGCATCACTTTGGCGCCGAAAAGCGTGACATTCGCAAAGAGCTAAACTTGCGCCACCAAGCCGACACGGGTAGGACTTCGATGGCGTTGGCGGCTCACATTGTTGCTCAACTGACTTCGCCCAGTCGCTTGATGGAGCGTGCGGAACAGATTGCAGTTTTGGAAAAAACGCTTGGCGGGATGAATGAGCTGGATCGAGAAGTGATTGCGCTTCGGCACTTTGAAGAATTGTCAAACATCGAAACGGCAAGGATTCTTGAGATTGAACCGGCAGCGGCAAGCAAACGATATTTGCGAGCACTTAAACGTTTGCGAGAAATTATGGAATCGGCAAAAGGGATTTCCTAAGAGGATTTTATGACACCAGACCCATCCAAACAGGGAGACTGGCTTCCGAAGGACGCTGCTGCCGAGCAGGAATCTGAGATTCTCGAGCGCATTGTCGATGAGTTTACGAAACGAATTCGCGCGGGTGAACATCCGGCGATTTCCGAATACCAGAATCAACACCCGAATCTCAAAGACGAAATCGAAGACCTGCTTGCTTCGGTTGCGATGATTGAACAGCTCAAATCAAACCCGTCCCAACCCGTTCCCTCACACCGCCCTTCCCTGGACAAAGTTTCCAAGCTTCGCCAGATCGGAAATTACGACGTTGTGCGAGAAATTGGACGCGGCGGAATGGGAGTCGTGTTCGAAGCCGTCCATGAGTCGCTTGGGCGTCGTGTTGCAATCAAAGTCATGCCGACGCCATTGATGAACGGCGAGAAATACGTCGAACGTTTTAAGCAGGAATCACAAGCCGCCGCCAAGCTCCATCACACCAACATCGTAGCCGTGTTCGGAGTCGGCCAAGGCGACGGCTATCACTACTACGTCATGGATTTGGTCGATGGCCAGACGCTCAGTGACGTTGTGTTCGGGTTGGCCAACACGCCATCTAATGAGTCCACAAAACGAATTGATCGCAAACACTTTCCGACGATCATTCAAGGCACTCCTGGAACGACACAAGCTGACATCTCCGGGCTTGAACTCAACGAGCATGTTTCCAAAGCAGAAATTCAGAACCTGGATTCAAACGAATCTTCGGCCAGTATCAATCTCGACAAAATTCCAATTGGTATCACTAATCCAAAGCACTTTCGCTGGGTGGCTCGGTTGGGTTCAAATTTGGCGGATGCGCTTTCGTATGCTCATGAATCAAAGATTTTGCATCGAGATATCAAGCCCGCAAATATCATCCTGGATCGCAAAGGTGGAATCTGGATCACTGATTTTGGTTTGGCTAAAGACAGTTCGAGAGAGCTTAATCTGACTCAAACCGGGGACGTGATTGGGACGCCGCAGTATCTTGCCCCCGAGTCGTTGGAGGGGAAGTACGATCAGCGTAGCGAGGTTTATTGCCTTGGTTTGACGTTGTACGAATTGGCGACGCTTAAGCAGGCTTACCCATGTGGAACGACGGCTGAAGTAATTCGTGCGATCGCCACGATGACGCCGACACCTCCCAGAAAAGTCAATCCAAAGATCCCGATCGACCTCAGTACGATCATTGAAAAATCGCTTGCGCGTGATCCTGCATCGCGATACCTAACGGCAAAAGCGTTGCGTGATGATTTGACTGCGTTTGTAAATGATCAGCCAATATCGGCACGCCCGCCTTCTACGTTTGAGAAAATCACAAAGTGGGGAAAGCGAAATCCTTTGGCGGCCTCATTGGCGGCGGTGTCAACTTTGTTGCTGGCGCTGGTCGCGATTTCGGCTTCGGTTGGCTACCTCTGGACGGTCGATGCGTTGAAGAAAGAAGCCGAGAAAACTGCAACGCTCAAGCGGTCTGAAAAAAGAATGCAGGCGCAGTATGAACGCGCCGAGGCCAATATCAAAATTTCGATTCAAGCGTTTGACGAAATGTTCAAGCAAGTTGTCTCTCGTGGCACCGCGACCAGTTCATCAACCAACCTGAATATCGATGGTTTTGAAGAATTGATGGGTATGGAATCTTCAGTGACCAAAGAGGACGCTGATTTCTTGATTAAGCTCGTCGAGTTTTATGATCAGTTTGCCAAGCAAAACTCAGACAACAAGTCTCTTCAAATCGAATCTGCCCGTGCGTTTCGGCGCGTTGCCAATATCTATCAACGTGTTGGAGAGTTTAAGAAGTCAAACGAAGCCTATCGCGATGCGGTTGAGCTGTACAACAAAAGCTACGTCGATTCTCAGTCAAAAGACACACTCATTTCTCTGGTTCAGGCCAAGAACGAATTGGCTCAGGGGCTGCTGCGCGATCAGACACCAGGGCTGGCGAAAAAAGAACACGCCGAGGCACTTGCCTTACTGGGCAGACTTCCCGTAAACCAACTCGACGACGAATTAAAACTGGAAATGGCGAAAACCTATAGTGCGCTTGGCACCAGTTCGACCTGGCTCACGGCAATGGTAAGCTCTGCAAACGCCAATCCCCGGCCGCGCATGTTCCCAGGTCGTGGCCGTTTTTTGTTTGACCAATTGAGAGGCGAGGACGGCGAAGATGGGTCAGCAGGTCGTGGTGGTCGCGGAGGCAGAGGTGGTGGTATGCCTATGCCCTTCCCCGGCAGAATGCGATTTGGCGAAGGTGGGCGAGGCGGTGACGGCGGAAGGGGCGGTGAAGGTGGTCGCGGTGGCGATGGGTGGCCTCCACGAGAACGCCGCGAGGAAATGGGGGCCCGCGCCGGAGCAGAACATGCGAGGCGAATGGGACGTGAGATGAACCGGCAGCTTGGAAAGGCACTTGACATTCTTGATGACTTGATTGAAAGGTCGCCTTCGAATTTGAGCTACCGATTTGAACGAGCCAAATCATACTCAAGTCTCTCGGCTTCGCTTTTAAGAATGGATCCGGAACGTTCTTACGAGCTACGAAATTCAGCCATTAAGGAATTTGAGATCCTGGCAGAGCAAGCACCGGATCGGGCCGACTATCGTTACCGACTTGCACTTGCCTGTTGGCTGGGTGGGGCGGTTAACTCGCCGACACCAGCAATGGAAACGGAACGAATCGAATTGCTTGACCGCTCTGTCGAAATCGCTTTTGAATTGACCAAGCAGAACCCCAACGTGCCCGATTACCATTTCCTTCATGGTTCGGTTCGAAAGAAGTCCGCTGAAATTCAGATCGCCGCAAAAGAGTACCAGGCCGCATTGGAATCGATTCAGTTTGCCCATGCTGCTTTGGAGCAGTTGATCGGATTTTCGCCAACAGGAAAGAAGTACAGGAACATTCGTGAGGGTGTGAGGCTTGAAGCCAATCGACTGCTTAAAAGCTGCCAGGCAGATGAGGAATTGAGCGAGGAAGAAAAAGAAAAGATCGCAAACTCGGCCAAAGCGATTTTGGATTCACTGCCCCCTGCCCCAGGCAATGCTCCTAATTTGGAACGCCGCAGGCCCAAATAGATCACGGGCTGAGTCGTCTGTGAGAAGGCGCTAGTTTGCTATCTAATTTCGTCTTAAAAGCCATATAAGCAATCGGCCGAAAAAGCTGGGCCAAGTAGCACCCATCTTAGTATTCGCATCCCGGTTCTCTGCCGATTCTTTAGCGTGGTTGGCAAGGGACGGCCCAACAGTAGAGCCAGCATTGAAGTTGTGTTTTCCGCAGGACGCACAGAACATGACTCCCGATGGCATTTTCTGTCTGCAGCCATAGCAGATGTTTCCTTAGACATTTCAGCACCTGAGAGGTTTGGTATCGCTATGTTTTCGCGTAGGAAGTCTACGTATTGGGAAAAATCGTGACAGTCCCTCGGTGACCACCTTTTTTCAACACCGAATCCGTTTTCGACACGGGAAAAACAGATGAAGAAAGAACCACGGATGAACGCTGATGGACTCGGATAAAAACAGAACTTGAATCTGCGTTTATCTGCGTCCATCCGCGGTTAAAAAGAAAACCAGCAAGTAGAGAAACTGGCAAAATCTCAGGCTCAAAAAATGGTGGCGTTCACTGAGAAGTCTCAAAATCGTTGACGATTAGACGCGAAGCCTTTTCGGGCTTGTTCACCATTGGCTTTGAAGTTGCCGCGCACAAAAAAAGGGCAGGTATTACCCTGCCCTTTTGATTCATTTTTGGTCGCAATCTCGAGATCAATCGAGGAAGCCGACCAACTCTTGCGAACGACTTGGCTGTTGAAGTTTTCGAACGGCCTTGGCTTCGATCTGCCGGATACGTTCTCGTGTCACTTTGAAAATGTGACCGACTTCTTCAAGCGTATAGCTGTAGCCATCGCCAAGCCCGTAACGGAGCTTGATGATCTCACGCTCTCGATAGCTGAGCGTTTTGAGCACGTCCTGGATGCGGCCACGGAGCATTTCCTGTGACGCACCAATGGATGGGCTCTCGGCTTCGCCATCGGGAAGCAAATCACCGAAGTGACTGTCTTCGCTGTTGCCGACTGGCCGATCCAAACTGATTGGATAGCGACTCATCGCCAACACACGACGGGCTTCGTCGATCGTTGTTTCGCTGCGACGGGCAACTTCTTCGAGGGTTGGCTCACGGCCAAGCTCTTGAAGCAATTGTCGCGAAACGGTTCGAACACGCGACATCGTTTCGACCATGTGAACCGGAATTCGAATGGTACGACTTTGGTCAGCAACCGCACGTGTGATGGCTTGGCGAATCCACCAAGTCGCATAGGTACAGAATTTGAATCCACGTCGGTATTCGAATTTATCGACCGCACGCATCAGACCAGCGTTGCCTTCTTGAATCAGGTCAAGGAAGCTCAAACCGCGGTTGCGATATTTCTTGGCGATCGAAACGACCAAACGCAAGTTGCCTTCAGAGAGTTCTCGTTTGGCTTTTTGATACTTCGTGTAGATCTGACGCAAGAATCTGACGCGGTTGCGGAGGCTTGTTGGTGATTCCTGGCAAGCAAGCAAGATGGTTCGCATCTCCTTGATCCAAGGCTCACGTTCGCTCGCAGGCTTTTTGGTTTTCTTGTGCTTCTTGATTTTGGTTGAAAGCTCATCAACGCGAGCGCTGAAGTCTTCGATCGTTCGGATCATCAACTCAATGCGTTGTGTTCGCAAGCCAAGTTCTTCGAGCAATCGAACCGCACGACGGCGGCGACGTCCAAGATTTTGCCAAGCCAAACGTCGGCGCGTTTTGGTTTGAGTTTTTGAAAACGAGGTCAAGAAATCGTGTCGATTGCGTCTCAGCAATTTAGCGATCGTGTCCAGATTGTGCGGAATCCGGCCAAGAATTTGTTCTTTTTCCAAACGGTCGGTTACCGAAACTTGAACGGTACGATCGAAAGGTAACTCACCGCGATGAACGCGAACGAGTATCTTGTAAGCAGAACGAATAACGTAGTCACACTCAAGCAATTTGGTTCGGAACTCTCGCCGTGTTTCCTCGATGCGTTTGGCCAGCGTGATTTCTTCTGTTCGAGTCAACAAAGGAATTTCACCCATTTGGGTCAAATACATTCGGACAGGATCATCGGACCATGACTCAGACTCATCGATACCGCTGGGAAGTTCTTCATCCTGGGTATTATTATTAGCAGGGCGTGGAGTTGGCTCACTGGCAACAACGGGGCTCGCTTCAACTACTTCTTCAAATCGTTTAGGCGCAACGCGGGTGCGTGTTGCATCGTCATCTTCTAACAGTGCGTCGTACAATTTAGTACTCCTGCGCATGGTGGTGTATGTGTTGTTTTTTCCATTGTGGTACGAGCGAAAAACCAAATGGGTCATTCTAAACTCGATTCACACCGAAACTTAGTAAGTCTACCACTTAAACGTCGTAAACTTTACGCAAAGAATGATTTGGAAAAAGATTACAGTTAGCAAACAAGTGCAACCGATTTCGGATTGGATTGAATGAGTAAGTGGAAAATAGCAGCAAGCGTTGATCAACCGATCGACAACTTACATTAACTCTTCCAGCCTCAATTCACTTCGCAACCAGTTGATGCGCATGACCGACCAACTTTGAAATACTTAACAGCCCTGTCCCTGCAGAATCTTTCTCACCGTTCCCGCGTGGTGGTATTCTGATTCAAATGAATCGAAAACCTGTTTGTGTTCGTGTCGCTCAAATTGTTTAGGGGGTCTGAACCAGAAGTGGAACGAGACAACCCAGGGTGGGCTGTTGATACAGCGAGAGCCTTGAATCACAGTGAGACAATTGTAACTTGAGTGATCTAATCGTCCAGCGAAAAAACAAATTACGATAGGTTTTTCCCGAAGCAATACAGCTTTTTTGGCAACCTATCCCGGTTTCAATGCCAGCGTTTGAACAGCCCTGCAAACGATCGGACTAACCGTTGCATTTTATGGGCCAATGGTTGAGAGGTAGTTTCTTAGCCGAAAAAAACAATGGATGGGCTTGATTTTTCACACTCGAATCTGATTGGACGAAAGTTAGTTTCAATACGTGGTTTGAATTTTCCCCGTATTTTTCAATCCAAATCGATTCTCAGTTGACACTTACTGGTTTTCGGAGCCGATTTCAAAATATCAACACTAACCGCGATTCCTCAAGCAAATGGTGGAGCAATTAGTCCACAAAGACTGAGTTGCCAAATTAAGATCAAAGAACGAAAATGACTGCTGCCGCGTACGAAAGTATGCTTGCATCGTTACCCCAACCAAACTGGACAATTAATGTCGGCACGATATTTATTCCCCTGCCCCAGCTGCGAACACCAAATTGAATTGGTTACCAAGCAAGCCGGACAAGATCTCACATGCAGTCAATGCAATTCGGCCATCGAAGCGCCGAAGCTTGGCATTCTGAGAAACCTTGAAATTGTTGGCGGCCAAACAAAGTCAGCGGGGTCTTCGGGCAGCCGCACAAAAAATTGGCTTTTTGTTGGAGGACTGGCACTGGCAATTTTGGCCGGTGCCGCAGGAGCGTTTATATATAACTACGCTTCAGGTATGCGCTCGGATTTTGATCTCGACGGCAGACTCGTTGAATTTGATCGTTGGGCCGACGAGCTGACGGATTATGAAGTCGTTGCAGTATTCGAGCGCATGGATGTCGATAAAGGACTTGGCGACTGGCAAGAATTGGCAGAAACGAAGTCGGACAACCAAGGCAAGATTCTTCAGATATTTTCGTTTGGGCTGATGGGATTAGCTGTAGCCGGCGTTTTGATGCTGGTCACTTCGCTTCTTATGATGATTGGAAAAAAGCCCGCGTAATTCGCCCGCGTAATTCGCCCGCGTAATTCGCCCGCCGTGCTCGCCACAGAGAAAGCGGACAACGAACGGGTACAACGATTTCGTTTTCCTGATTCCACGTCTAGATACTCATGCTGAAACACAGATGAGTTTATAAGAGATCAGCCTTGGGGCGCTAACGCTTTAACCCAATTCAACATCTGTATCTTCAATCGAATTTCGATCTGCTGCAGATGATTGACTGGCTGCTGCGGCAACGGGAGCTTTACTATCATCGACAACAATGTTCAATAATTGTCGCAAGCCCCGTTTAACTCGCTTAAACTTGATCGGCATCATTAGCTTAAGCCGTTTGTCATTGAACGTTTCGTCTTTAGCGAACTTTGCGACTTTGTCAGTAACGATCAAGATCGCAGGCATTTCTTTGGTGAACTCGCCTACTGCGAATTTCTCAAAAGCTCGAATGGCATCTCTTCCCAACCCACCGCAACCGAAAATCACACAGTCAGCTGGTGAATCTTCGGCTGGGTCCAGATCTGCAAACCTGCTGAGTCCCCGTTCCGGATCGCCCGTAATCAAAACACGATATCCGATGGCTTTTAGGCGGTCACGAAGACTGTCTTGCACTTTGACATTGGACTCGATCAGCAAAATTGTTTTACCAATCCCTTCGTCCTGCTTGGCAACTTGTGCTTCGTAGGCCAAAGCTTCTTTTTCCGATAGGTTTTGGTCGTATCGTTTGTTGTCACCGGATTCGATAGAACGAATTACTGACTCGGTTTCCTGGACAACTAATTCCGGTGTCTGAACTCGTTTTTTCGCATCCAGTTCCATCAATCGGTTACACAGAATTACAATTCGGTGCGGCATGTTAGGTTCATGCATCGTGATTGGAATGACGTCTTTGTATCGATTTGCCGATAGTCGTTTGATTCGTTCGCGTGTTTCAGTCAACGGTGGTTTACCGGTTACCATTTGATACAGCATACAGCCGACGAAATAGATATCGCTGCGACTATCATCGCGACGGACGCCGGTTAGTCGCTCAAGACCCGCATAGTCAATCGATCGCGGACCGCCTTTTCCTTCGGTGTCTTTATCGCCAGAAACGGTTGCCAAACCAAAGTCAACGAGCTTGCCCTGACCTTTGGATGACAACAACACGTTTGATAACTTCATATCGCGGTGACTGATATTGTGAGTCGCAGCGTAAGCCAACCCGGCGGCAACATCGCGGACGATTCTGAGTGCCGTTAGATTCGGAATTTTCTCGTGAGCTCGTACGTACTCGCGGAGGTTTTGGCCTTCGACAAAGTCCATCACCATATAGATACGGCCTTTGTCTTCATCGACTTCGTGAATTGGAACGACATTGGGATGGCGTAACTTCATCACCATCTTTGCTTCGCGCATAAACTGTTCGCGAGTGTCTGTGTCGTTGCTGTATCGCTGACGGAGAACTTTGACCGCTTTGACGTCACTTGTTTTGGTGTGAACCGCACGATAAACACGAGCAAATGTACCAGCACCGATCAGGTAGAGAATCTTCCAGTTGTTATAGAAATAGCCGCGCCTTTGGCCTTCAACAACACGCGAAATCTGCCAGTTGGTCATGTGCTCTCGTTCGAGCAAGATCATGATGAGATCATTAAGCGACGCGCGGCCGCGACCACCCGCATCGGAGAGGCAGATCTCCAGATCTCTGGTCGTCATTAATCCGCAATCGTAAATCCGTTGAGCCAGTTGATCGGCCGAAATATCGCTCATTTTTTGATCGAACCTGATGTGGCCAATTTTGCGGAAGGAATAGTATGGTGCCAAAAACACGAGTTTCAAAACTCTTAGTGAGTTCTGCTACGGCGGGCAGTTCAGCCGCTCGCGTAGTTGGTAGCGGAATTCAATTGGAAAAATCCAACCAAGTTCACCTTCGTCCATGATATTCCACGTACAAGCTTTCGACAACTTTTCGTATGCAATATGCCACGAAAATCCCAGTCAAAGCCGGGAAATCGGGGAAAGAAAAGGATCAATCGTTTTAATCCCACTTGGTAATTAGATCTCGCCTTCAAGAGCATTTTTGTAAGTATCTCGTTCGCGGCGGGTCGCTTCCAGGTCGAACATCAAGTACTTCATGTCCATTCGCAACTGGCTGAGTGCTTCTTGAATCAGGTTCAAAATTCGACGTCGGCGACGTGTGTATTCCACGACTCGGTTAAGCGGCTGCTCAAGCTGCTTGCGGTACTGCTCAGGCATAGACTGAACGGTTGAGATCAAGTCATTAAGATCCAATGGAAGTTGCTGCTCATCTTCGTTTGATTTGATTGTCATGGTAAGCCTCTAGGTCTCAAGAATTTGGGTAAGCCGCTGTGTTATCTGCTTCCCCTAAAAGCACGGGCGATGCCAATCCGAAAAAGCGAACGAAGAAATCGCACCGGTGCACAACGAATCCCCGCAAAAAACCGTAGCTAGCAGGCTGCGCGCGTTTTTTTCGCTTTGATTCTCTGAAAAACACCATGTTGAAAAAACACATCACTCTTTGGCGTGGCGATAGTGCGAAAATCCTGATAAAAGCCAGCCGCAAGCGCAATGATTGCGCCTTCTGTTTACTGATGTCAAAACGCAACAGTGTTTCGCGAGATGTGGATCTTATGAAACATTGCGTGTTGTTGTTGAAAAAAAGCGACACTCAAAATGAATTTCCAAAATCGCTTTCCGGCTTTCCAGTCAAAATTCCAATCAATATCTCAACTGGTTTCCAAGCCTAACGTGAGATGCATTCCGGTTTACTTACTGGCGTGCATTGCATTGGCACTTTTTGGGATGCCCGCTACGGCCGCTGCGCAGTTCAGCGAGGACTTTGAGTCAACGGCCCCTAGTTGGGAGCAGCGGGAAACGGATTGCATCATTGCAGATGGCAAGTGGATCCAGCGTCGGTCCAATGAAATCGAAACCCGGAATCGGTTTGAGAAAATTTACTTCGAGTGCGGTAACGGCTCAAAAGTATATGTCTCTCACGATGTTGATCCAGCCTATGTGATCTCCGAACTGGTGCCTTCGGTGCGGATCAAAGCTTCTCGCCCCGGTATCAGACTATATGTACGAGTCGTGTTGCCGCACACGCCTTCTCCGTCCGGCGATGGCCCGATGACAACGTTATTACCGGGCCCCAGCTACCAGCAAACTGGGAAATGGGAGACCCTTTCCTTTGTCGCCAACAAAGCAAACCTGAAAACACAACTTAAAGAAGAGACGTGGATGCTCCGTCGTAAATTCGGGGGCAGCGTCGATCAACGCGATGCTTACATCGACAAAGTCGTCCTCAATCTCTACACCGGTCCCGGAAAAACCAACGTTCAAATCGACGATCTCAAAGTCAATGGCATCGTTTCGGCCAACAGCATTTTCGATAAAGTCGCGACGATGGGCGCGGTGAAGGTTGATTCCGAAGTTCAAAAAACCGGCATGACTCAAGACGTTGCCAAACGTAAATCGCTCGTCGTTCGCGACGGCACTGTTTTGTTGGTCAAGGACAAACCATTCTTTCCTCGCATCGTCCAACACAACGGCGAACCGCTTAACTATCTCAAAGCATTGGGGTTCAACACTGTCGAACTAAAATCGACGGCAACGTACGAGCAACTTCGCCAAGCCCTTGAGTTGGATATTTGGTTTATCTGCCCTGCCCCGTCATCTGCTGGTCTGAGCCCAATTGAGTTTCATTTCGATCGTGTCCTTGCTTGGTCAGTCGGTGACAAAATCAACGGCCGAGACCTGCCTGTTGTCCAGCAACGTATCCGCGAGATCAGACAATCAGACCAACGTAAAGGTCGCCCGGTTATCGGCAACGCGGCTTCGTATTGGTCCCAGCTCGCACAAATCACAGACATCCTTTCGGTTGGCGTCGAGCCGATTGGCACCAGCTTTCTCGCTAGCCAGTACAGTGACTGGATCAAGGCAAGAGCAAGCGCGATTGGAAATTCGAAACCGATTTGGTCAGACATCCAAACGGAACTTTCTCAATCGCTGGTCAAACAAATCGGTACGTTGGCCAAAAAGTCTCCGCCGATTCCAATCGAACCACAGCAAATCAAATTCCTGGTTTACGAAGCGATCGCAGGTGGCTCGCGTGGACTTCGATTCAAATCACAAAGCCGACTTGATGGAACCGATCCCGTTACTCGACTGCGTGCCCAAACGTTGGAGTGGGTTAACGCTGAAATTACGCAAATCGAGCCGTGGGCCGTCGGCGGTGCATTGCTGGGTGAAGTCCCAACAGGTGACCCGCAACTCGAAGTCACCGCGCTGGCAACGAGTCGCTCTCGCCTGTTGCTGGTTCAACGTCCTACCCATCACGAGCAATATCTCGCTGGGGATGTTCCGATGAAAACCATTACGTTCAAGGACAATGCGGCCTCGTCATCTGATTTGGCATATGAGATTCGCGACACGGGATTGGTTTCGCTTCCTAACACACGCAGCCAAGCCGGAACGCAAATTCAAATTGACCAATGCCCGTTCGCCACCGCGGTCGTCCTAACCCAAGACCCGTTAGTCGTCAGCAGCCTTTCCCAATCGTATGAACGGATTGGCCAGCAGACGATCATGCAAATGCACACAGAGCTAACTCAGCAGTGGCTGGCCATTATGCAATTGATTGATAACCAGATGGGACGAATGGGGAAAAGCTCCGCCGCCGCGAGTGGCGCCCTTAACGAAGCCGTAACTGCCTTTCGAACTGCACAGCACTTGATCAGTGGCAGTAGCCCGCAAACCGCAATCGACTACATCCACCGAACCGACGAACGGCTTGCGTTCATGCGTCGCGAAATGATCACTGGGCCGCTTGGGATGTTCCAATCAAAAACCTCAACGCCTTTTGTAGTTCACTGCAGCTTGATCCCACTTCACTGGGAGTTAGCCAATCGGCTGACAGCCATTCAGTGGCGGCCCAATGGTTTAGTTGGTGGCGATTTCGAAAACCTGGGACAAATGACTGGCTGGCAAAACCAACGACTTGATGACGAACTGTTGGTCACAGAAGTCAAATTGGACGAGAATGCGAAAGTCGATGGTGAATATGGATTGAGATTGTCCGTTATGCCGCGTTCACAATCACCAAAACTAGTCGAAGCCCCACCGCTTTGGATCACGAGTCCCGATCTAAACATCAAAGCCGGTCAACTGGTTCGCATTCACGGTTGGGTCAATGTGCCTCAAGTCATTCAAGGCAACCACGATGGATTGACGATTACGGATTCACTGGGCGGTCCCGACATGGCCGAGCGCATTCCAGTTACCAAAGGTTGGCAAGAGTTCGTGCTGTACCGAGGCGCCAACACAGACGGAACTTTCAACGTCAAGTTTTCACTCAATGGAATCGGCGTGGCGATGCTTGATGAAATAACTGTTCGAGCCATCGACCTTCCGCAGTCTTCACGAGAAGCACGAAACCGATAGTCGTTTCAATATTGGGATTGGAACTGAGTTTAACACTATCGGCCAGAGTTACTGGCCAAACGCCGCACGTAATTTTTTAAGCTCATTAGGCACGTGCTGGAACGGTTTCTCTTCTTCGAATTCCAGTACCATGTAGCCGCGGTATTTTGACTCGGAAATGATCTCCGCCACTCGATCAAAGTCTGCGTCGGATACTTCTCTCTTCTCATTTTTCATTTTGACTTTGAATTGAATGTTTACCGCAAACGGAGCACACTTGGCGATGTCGCGATACGGATCGTTTGAGAAAAAGTTGCCGGTGTCGAGGTTAACGCCAAACCAATCACTCTTGATCGCTTCAACGATTTTCAGAACTTGATCAGCCGTTAGGTCGCCGTGATTTTCAACGCCGACAAACACGCCTTTTTGCGCGGCATAGTCTACGCACGATTGCAGCGACTCGATCGCGTTCTTCTTGTTTTCAGGGGATGATTCCAATTGCTTTCGTGTACCGGCGAAAAATCGGATGTGCGGTGCGCCCATAACCGCCGCACGATCAATCCACTTTTTCGCGTCTTCGATTTCTTGATTGAGCTTGGTCCCTTTGGGGCGGGTGAAGTTATTCCCAATCGCTGTGCCAACGATCGGCACGCCCATCAAGTACGCATGCCGTTTCAGTTTCAAGAAATATGTGTCGTCCGCGTCAGGTGGAAAGAAATAGCTGGTCAGCTCTGCCGCACACTGATGATCGGCACAGTAATCAATGAACTCGAACATGTTCATCGATTTGCCGTCTGGCGTTTGCGGATTGCCTTTCATAAACGCAAACTGTTTGCGAAACGAATAGGCTGCCAATGCCAAACGAACATGACCTTGTTTTGCCGATCGCAATGGCTCTTGGGACGAATGACCGGGCGTGACCGAATGGCCGCTGGCCGACAAACCAGTCGAATTACACAGAATCAGCCCCCCTGCCCCGGCGACCATCGTTGAAAGAAACTGTCTTCGTTGGACTGATTGCCGAGTCATTGGGTTCATCGTTTAAGCCGCCTTTGATTTTCGAGTCCGACTGGTCGAAGACTTCTTCAACCGCGTCGAAGCGATTCTAGCAGCTGTGGTTTTCTTTTTGACGGTTCGAACCGCTTTCTCGATGACTTTCTTGGCAGCTTTTTCTTTGGCAGCGATCTTGGCATCATTCAACTGCCCTACTGCTTTAGCGATCGACGCCCTCGCAGCGGCAGCCGTTCGCGTTGGTCGTTTCGCTTTCAGTGCCTTTTTCGATTCCGTTTTGTTTGCCAAGCGACACAAAATCGCGTTCCCTTTTTTTCCCGTTTCGATCGCCGCTCCAGTCTTGCGAAGAACATAAGCAATCCGCTGGGCATCATGTCGTTTGATTCCCATGCACGCTGCCAGTTCCTTTGTGTCAAAAGTCTTTGGCAATTCTTTGGGCAGTAGGCTGTGCAAGTCCTGAACTGTCTTGAAAGAATAGGCATCGTCCATATCCAAAATCAGACGATCGGCCACAACGAAATCTCCGTTTCTTTTCCGGCGACGTTTCCCGTGTCCGGGGTAGCGTACTTCTTCGGTTTGAATCAACGGGGTGATCAAAGTCAGATTCGGATGCGGAAACACGCGCGTAAAATAAACCAGCTCGTCAAACAGATCCAAAATCGAACCCCGCCGTGGACTCCAGCGCCGACCGATTTCTTTGCCGTTCTTGCGACTCAGTTTGATCAACCGTTTCCGCGCAACCAGCGGTTTGACCACGTCGACGATGTAGCCGTCTTTGAGAAGGTTGTTGATCTTGTCGCGGATCGCCGAGAGACCACTTCGCTGGATCTCCATCAGCCGATCACCATTGACGACGTCAATTCGATAGCGACCAAGTTTGACTTCGATTTGCGAATTGGGCTCGCGAAATTTTTCTTTCAACTGGCGGTGAAGCGTCGTTTCCATGAGCTGCTACTTCAAATGTTTAAAGATTGGTGAACCACAAAACTTTATCGGTTAGTCAGCGACATCAGCCCACCTCAATCCAGCCAGCAACAGTGAACAAAATCACTTCCATGCGTTTTACGGTGGAAACTACCGTTTGATAATTCCCAGCTACCATTTCGAAGTTGACCCATTTTTCTCAGCTTTGCTATACTCTCGGTGCTGGAAAGTGCCTTTTGCGTTCTCGAATTGCTTTTCGTTTTAAGCGTTGAACCGTTTTCGGTTTAGGATTGGCTTTCCAGTGCCGACAAGGCAATCAAAGTTTGAACTACACACGATCATTTGACGTCTGACTCCGACGCGGATCTCACACTCACAATAACGACAATTAGGAAGTGCAATGTCTACCTCGACCTCACCCGGAATTCTTGAAGAGATTACTCACTGCATTGGCAACACGCCGCTAGTTCGGATGCGTCGTGTCACGGAGGGCTGTGTCGCCGACGTGATCGCCAAGGTCGAAAACATGAACCCACTTTGGAGTGTCAAAGATCGAATTGGCCGGGCGATGATCGATGCGGCTGAACGCGACGGTTTGATCAATCCGGAAACGACGATCATTGAGCCAACCAGCGGCAACACCGGAATCGCGCTGGCATACGTATGTGCATCGCGTGGTTATAAAATGGCAGTCACGATGCCGGATTCAATGTCTACCGAACGACGACGCTTGGTCGCCGCCCTTGGCGCGGAAGTCATTCTCACACCAGGCGCCGAAGGAATGCCGGGCGCGATTCGTAAGGCAACTGAAATCGCAAATTCTGGCGGCAACTATTTCATGCCTCAGCAATTCAACAATCCAGCCAACCCTGAAATCCATCGAAAGACTACCGCCGAAGAAATCTGGCGTGACACCGATGGACAAATCGACATCTTGGTCGCCGGCGTAGGAACGGGCGGAACGATCACCGGTTGCAGCGAAGCCCTCAAAGCCAAAAAACCTGAACTGATTTCGATCGCCGTTGAACCCGTCACCAGCCCCGTCATCACTCAGCATAAAGCCGGTGAAGACCTCAAGCCTGGCAAGCACGGAATCCAAGGCATCGGCGCTGGTTTTATTCCTGGCGTTTTAAACTGCGACATTATCGATGAAGTCATCACCGTCAACGATGAAGACTCCGTTCAAATGGCTCGCGACATGGCCACGATGGAAGGCCTCTTTTGCGGGATCAGTTGTGGAGCCGCCGCAACCGCAGCGATCCAAGTCGCCAAACGTCCTGAGAACAAAGGCAAAATGATTGTGGTCATGCTTCCTGATCTCGGCGAACGTTATCTTTCTACAAAGCTCTACCCTGGCGCTGAGTAAAGCTTCACCTGAAAACCCGACGCGTAAGCGAGTGGCAACCGTAGCATCCAATAACGCCTAATTCCTTGCTTACGCGTAGGAATGTTTAACTTGGCTGACCAATGCTTAGTTGGACATTCCTGTCCGACAGTCGCGTGCCTGAAAAAACAAAACAAGGAGTCTAAAATTTTTGAATCAGAAACAACGCTCGTTAATTTCGCGATCAACTACCTGAAAACAATTGCCGCTGATCTAGAAGATGGTGATCTGACGACATTGTCTGAATCAACCGGCAAGTCACCCCAGTGGATACTTGGGCACCTGCGCATTGCATCCGAGTTTGGCAGCAAGTTGTTAGGCGCTGAACCGGGCTGTGGCGACGATTGGTTTGCTGCGTATGGCCCTGGTAGTAAGCCTGGCGATAGCATCGCTCCTGCGTTTACGGTCGCGAGCGTCCTTGCGGATATCGAGCAAGGCTATACGCGGCTGTTGGAACTTTCAAAATCCGCGTCCAAAGAATTACTTGACGAGAAACATGGGTTCGAATTTTTGGAGCCAGCGCTCACAAGCAAACGTGATTTTATGTCGCATTTGTTGTCAACGCATTTCACTTATCACCTTGCCCAATTGTCAGCTTGTCGGCAAAGCAAAGGGATGACGCCCGTTTTTTAAAACTTGGGATATGCGAACCTTCGTTTCGGAAGTTGACCAAGCTCTACCCAGGCGCTGAGTAGAGCATTTTTTATTGCCTTCCCCAGATCTATCCTATGTACGAAATTGCTACGTCTAAGTTGTAATTGCGCCGTTCAGGATTGCAAAATATTGACCGTAAAAGGATGCGGAGTTAGCATAATCCACTCTGATTCCTAATTCACTTTTCCTCTGAGGCTCATCCGTGAAATACCGTCTTTTCTTTCTGCTCTTCACACTCTTAACCTTTAGCTCGTTTTGTTCGACTGCCAGCGCCGACATTACCTTCGAATATTTTTCTTGGACTGAAACGTCTACGGATAATTACGCAGCCACTGCTTTTGGAATCGACGCGACGCTCAATTTCTCAACGTTCGATGCCGACACCGGAAATCCAGTACCTCGCAACGCGACTAACCCAGAGTTCATCTCGAAGTATGGCGCTAGCGTACCAGCGTTTACAATGTCCAATGGAGTCGGCGGAACACAAGCACTTGGGTTGTCTTCAATTACATTTTCTCAAGCCTTGCCAGCCAATTCGATATTGATCGCATTTGACGTAGATACGATTCGCTTCGATGAATTCCGATTTTCAAACACTCAGAATCCTCTTACGTTTGTGGAGCAACTAGAGTTGGTTGAAAATGAAAACTCCGATTTCCCGATTTGGAACCAAGCTGCACAATCGCTTATTTCCAACGGGGTTCAAGGAAACAATTCTGAAGCCACGGTTCTTAACGTGGAAGGGAATTCCACGCTAAACGTTTCGTTCTTACGGGAGGCAGGTGGTTCCTCCTTTGGTGTTTCAATATTCGCGATTGGCGTCGCCGTCCCGGAACCCACTGGATGTTTTCCACTTGTAGTTCTAGCGGTAGCCATTAGCGCTCGGCGAAAACGAGATTAGTTTCTATTCTGATATCGTATCTCTTGAATCGAGAAAGTTTAACTGCAGAAAAATCTGACGAATCCCCTGACGTGTCTCATTAACGGTTTTCGTCAGTTCTTCGGCGTCAGCGTAGTTGAGCAAGAAAGCGAGTTTGGCCAAACGGTTTTCTTGCTCGGGCAAGTCATGTCGCGCGGTCGTGTTCATTAAACGTAACCTGGATTCAACGCTCCGCAGGAGTCGATAGGATTCGTGTAAGCGAGTCCCTGTATCGGATTCCAGGTAACCGCACGCCATCAATCTTTCGATCGCTTCCAGAGTTCCTGGCACAAGCACAGAGTCGTCATCATTGGCGTGTTTCAACTGAAGCATCTGGATGGCAAATTCCACATCAACAGTTCCGCCCTCGCCCCGTTTTAAATTGCGTTCGCTCGCGTCTTTTTGCATTGCTTGACGCATATTTTGAATCTCAGTGGCCATTTCTGGTTGCCACTGGCTTCGTTTGATCGCAGCGTGGACCAACTCCATCGCGCGGGCTCGGTGCGAATCAGCGCCGAAAACAGGCCGGGCTTTGCAAAGTGCTTGGCGCTCCCACAGATGCCCTTTCCCGGACTCGAAGTACCGATTGAATTCATCCATCGAAACGGCGAGGGATCCGCTTTTTCCCGTCGGTCGCAAACGGCTGTCCATCTCGTAAAGCCGCCTAACGCCCGGGCCTTGCCCCACAAATCGCGTGACCTCTGCGGCTAGTTCGCTGAAGAAAAATTGAAGGCTGATATCGGCGTCGAGGCATTCGCGAAACTCGCTCGTTTTTTCTTCGTCGGACTCGTAGAGAAAAATTACATCCAGATCACTGTGGTAATTCGGTTCGCGCCCGCCCAATTTCCCCAATCCGAGAATCACAAAAGGACACTGTTCCATCAAAACCGTTTTGTCTGGGATAGCGCCTTTCCAATGCTTGGATAAAAGTTGTTCGTACATCCGCCCCGTGACCGTTTGAAGGCAAATCTCTGCAACATCGGAAAGGGCTTGGTGCGTTTGACGGACTTCGTCGCGACCAAGAATGTCACGAATGCCAACTCGCATGTGCTGCGTGTTTTTGAAACTGTGAATGATGGGCGCGAGGTCTTTTGCGCCTTTGGAAAGCTCCAGCATGTTCGCAGACAGCCATTTGCGCGATGGCAATCCATCCAGCTGAAGCGCATCCACCAACTCGTCGATCATTCCCGGATTACTTTTCAAAATGCCAACGAGGTAGTCGCTGGACGCACAGAGTCGCACGTACAAACTGAGTGTTGGCGGATTGAAGCTAAACAACTCCCACAAAATCCCTTTGGCCCCCAGGCAATCACTGACCGTAGCAAGCGTCACCAGCGATTGATCAGGATCGGGGGTTTGCGAAAGCTCCGACAAAAGCGCTGGAGCCACGGAAGCCAAAAAGTGCTTACATCGGCGGCTGGACAAAAACTGAGTCGGCTCGTTCGCGAGGTCCATCAGATTCGCAAAAGCCGCTTTGACATTTTGAAAGCCATAAGGAGCAAGCACGCTTTCGATCATCGCTTCGTCCGGATCGCCGTCGAGAATCAAGTCGACTTCGAGGGGAACTTTTTGCTTATCCAAACGATGAGGCACCCCGCCCGTGTTTCGCATCGAACCAAATGCCATTCCGAATGCACCGTGCAGTAAATGATTGAGAACCTTGCGATTGCTTTCGGTTGTCTCGCTCAATGTTTGCCGAAATTGGTCCAGTGCGGTTTTGCGATCGGTATCAGCAAATCCCATTCGCCGAGCGATTTTTTGGAGCTCAACCTCTTCAACTGGAATCGTGTGGGTTTGCAGGTCAAACATTATTTGCAAACGATGCTCAAGCTTTCTCAGCCACTTATAGTTTTGCGAAAGCACCGTTGATTCGGCAGGCGACAAACACTGCTCCCGTTCCAACCGACGAATCGCATCAAGAGTATTGGTCGTGCGAACATCAGGCAACTCGCCTCCGTTAAGCAATTGTAAAAACTGAATGATGAACTCGACATCGCGAATCCCACCGTGTCCCGTTTTGACATTCGTGCGATCTTCACCAGCTGCCAAGGCGCGGCGTTCGATTTTTCGCTTGAGAGCTTTGATTCCGGAAATGTCTGCGCGGCTCAAATTGCGGCGATAAATCCATGGGGCGAGTTGATCTAACAATCGCGATCCCAATTCGATATCGCCCGCGATGGGAGCAGCTTTGATCAACGCCTGTCGCTCCCACGTTCGGCCTTGTAGGTCGTAATACTGAATCAACGAGTGATAAGGCGAACAGATCTTTCCGCTTGCCCCGTTAGGTCTTAAACGTAAATCGACTCGATAAGCCGCTCCAAGCTCCGTCGATTCGCCAATGAGTTTGACCATCTGTCGACAAAGCCGATCGTAGAACTCTTGATTGGAAATTCTTGTCGTTCCGTCAGAGTCTCCAGCGGTTGTCCCCGGTTCGTCGTAAAGTAGTACCAGGTCAATGTCGCTGGAATAATTCAGCTCGCTTCCCCCAAGCTTACCCATCGCGAGCACAACGAATCGGCTGGGGGATCCAGCCGAATTGAGAGGCTGTCCGTGTTTTCGAGAAAGCTCACGCCGTGCCCACTGATAGGCGGCTTCAACGACGGCCATGGCGGTAAATGAAATTTGCTTTGTCGTTGGTTCAAGCCGTTGCCCGCCAGTCAAATCAGCGATCGCAATCCGCAACGTCTCTCGATGCTTGAATTGCCGCAAAACCTTCATGGCTTCGTTTGTATTTTTCGTTGCCTGAATTTCGACGACCAACGACTCGGTAATTTGTTCGCGCGAGAGCAAGCCTTTTTTGGTTTTCCAGATTTGTTGAAAGTGCGAGGCATTGCGAATCAACAAATCACTGAGGTATTGGCTGGCTGAAAAAACGGACAGCAGGTCTGCGATAGTGAACGAGTCAGCCTCAGATTGACTCTTCTCAAGTTCTCTCAGGATCGTATGGGCGTGGTCGGGAGCAAGTGTCGTCAGTCGCTCAAGATTGTTGAGTGCTCGATCGGGATCACTAAGCTTTGGCAGTTGTCGCTCAAGCCTTTCCAGCAGTCCGTCCAGTCCAGAGAAATTTGACTGGGCAATCGACCGTAAATTTGACAACCCACGTTTTGAGTCGACAACGCCTAACCGACTCAGCCAACTTGCTGCCGCTTGATCGTCTGCAAGTTTGTCAATTTCGAATTTCATACTATTGAGATTCGGGTACTAAATACTTGAGTCAAACCAGGCATGCGAATCATTCATTTGACAGTTGAAGCAAGAAAAAAAGCGATCTGACTCCAAGCGAAAGCTCCAATAAAAAGGATCGTGATACAAACACATCCCAGACGCCAACTGTTATTAATCTGCGCCACGACCACAGCGCAATACACCAGCATTAACCAGGCAAGAAAAGGGCCCGCGGATCCCAGGCTGGTCGCAATCCAAGATGCGATTGCCGCCACGATGGTTCCGATGAGAAGAGTCTCCATCGAAAACTGAGCTTTTTTTGGCTGCCCGTTTTCTGACGGCGGTTTGTCGGGTGACGTTTCCATCACCTAAGTTTAGCAGAGACGGAATTACAACGCGCGTCGGTAGCGTTTTTTGGGCTTGGCCGGAGGAAGTTTTGGCTCCGTTTTTTCACGGTACTCATCTATCTCGTCCTGAAGCGGATCGCGTTTCAACTGAACGTTGATCTTTTGCTCAATCCGAGTCAACTCTCCGCCTTGGTCTGGCGTCACCATCGAAAAAGCGACGCCTTGTTTTCCCATGCGGCCAGTTCGGCCAACACGATGGACGTAATCGTCACTCAGTTCCGGAATGTCATAGTTGATGATGTGCGAGACATTAGTAATATCGATGCCACGCCCCACCACATCCGTCGCAACCAAATACCGAACATCGGTGCTTCGGAAACTCTTCATCGTCCGGTCACGAGCCGACTGAGTCATGTCTCCGTGCAGCGTTCCAACGGCGTCGAATTTTTTAGACTTAAACAGTTTCCGATAAAGCTTTTCTGTTCCCAGTTTTGTTCGGCAGAAGATAATGGCTTGCTCGGGTTTCTCGCGATCAAGAAGCTTGACCAAAATGTCATACTTCATCTGGCCAGGAACGGTCAGGTAATACTGTTCAATCGTTGTCGCGGCAACACTGTCTTTGGAAAAGTTAATTACCTTTGGACGATACATGTACTGTTTGGCCAACCGACGAATCGGATCAGGAAGCGTCGCACTCAACAGCAACGTCTGTCGCTCTTTTGG
Organism: uncultured Pirellulaceae bacterium; assembly: GCA_964448575.1. Taxonomy (GTDB): domain Bacteria; phylum Planctomycetota; class Planctomycetia; order Pirellulales; family Pirellulaceae; genus Mariniblastus. The sequence goes on along the minus strand of CAYUWY010000019.1, from coordinate 83,864 downwards.
GCAACGTCTGAGAATGCGTTCGATGTCTGGCCGGAATCCAATGTCGAGCATACGATCGGCTTCGTCCAACACAACAAACCACAACTGATCGATGTTGAGAGTACCTCGATTCAAGTGATCAATCACGCGACCAGGCGTCCCGACGACAACATGGGCACCGCGCTGAAGTTGATTGATTTGACCTTTGATTGGACGGCCACCATATAGACAGACACAACTAACTTTGTCTTTGTCGGCGAGTCGTCGAAACTCATTTTCTACCTGAACAGCCAGCTCGCGGGTTGGGGTCAAAATCAGAGCTTGCGGTTTAGCTTTTTTGACGCTCAAATCCAGCTGTTCGAGAACAGGAATCGCAAAGGCGGCAGTTTTTCCCGTACCTGTTCGAGCTTGGCCAATAACGTCGTATTCCTGCATCGCAAGGGGAACCACGCCAGCTTGGACCGGAGAAGGTTTTTCGTAACCAATTCGTTCCAGCGTTTCCAGCATCTTTTTTGACAGTCCCATGTGCTGGAAAGACAAAATTTGTTTGCGTTTGACGACTTGTTTAGCCACAGTATGAGTCGATTCGTCCGTAAGTTGATGAGCCGTTAATGAGGCACATATATGCCCCGATTTAGTTAGTTGTTAACCACCTAAGCTATCTCGACGGACAATTACGGTCAACGTGAGTTCGGTTGAAAGTCACTTTTAACCGCCCAAACTTGTTGAGTTGGCTGTTTAATTACGACGAAGCGTCAATATATAAATCAGACGAAAGTCATTTTTGATGATAAACGAAATAACAGAAGCCATTTTGTTGGCTCAAAACGATCCTGCACAGTTGTCGCGGGTTGCCGTTTTGTCCCAATCCATCCCAGCACTTTCTAACGAAGAAGTGGATCAACTGGTCGACCGGCTACTCGGTTTTGAAGACGAATTGCGAATCTCAAGCCCACAAGAGCAGGCACAGAAAATTCAAATCGACCAATTGATTCAGCCAGTCGTGCACCAGCTCGTCCAGCGCGAATCCAAATTGGCCGCCGAAGAAGATGCTGATCGACATTGGTCGTCTGAGCGTCTGGGCAATCTTCAATCGCTTTACCGCTACACGCCTGCGACAAGCGATCTGCGTAATCATTTGTTGCGTTGGATCGCGGTCGAGGGAAGCAATGAAAATCTTAAAGTTTGGACTGACTTGATCTGTGACGATCCGCCAGAACATCGGCTGGGAATCGTGTTGGCATTTGCTCCGCTGATGCAGCCTGGTTTTGATCCGCCAGAGTGGATGCTTTCTCAGTTGGTTAACAACGGGACCGGGTATTCACAAATTGCTCCTGCGATTTTTGACTTGTTCAACTACTACTACCGAAACGATAAAGTTGAATCGCATCCTGCCGAAGAGCGAATTGATGCGCTCACCGAGTTGTTAGGGCAGCTTGTTGGCCAGTTGGGAAAAATCGAAGAAGGAAATTTCCCGGATAACTTTACCGCCAGCCAGATCAACCAGCTTGTTTCCGATTCCGTTGCTTTGATTGTTGCGCTGTGTGATACGTTTGCACAGCTTGAACACGAACCGGCCATCGGCAAACTTCATCAAGCGCTCGGCCTGCGACACCGACGAGTGCAAACCGAATCAGCCGCCGCATTGGCGCGATTGGGTGATGATTCGGGAAGAGAGACATTGATCGAACTGGCACAGCAGCCAGTGTCGCGTTTGCGAGTTTTGGCGTATGCCGAAGAGATGGGTTTCAAACACGAGATTTCTTTGGAGCTGCAAGGCGAAATTGCGATGGCCGAAAGTCATTTGGCAATTTGGCTTTCTGAGCCAGCGCAAATGGGGCTCGCACCAAGCGATATTACGTTTCTCGAAAGCCGCGAGATGTACTGGCCAAGCTACGAACATCCTGTCCAATGTTACCTGTTCCAATATTCTTACGGATCGGGTGACCAGTCACATACCAACATCGGAATCTGCGGGCCGCTGACTCACGCGTTTGCTGCAGACATTCAACATTTGACCTATGACGATGTTTACGCCGCGTTCGCTGGTTGGCAAACGGTGCACAACGAGATCTACCAAATTTCGCTTTCACGCGCCGAAAAAACTTTTCCAAACGACTGGCGGCGATTGATGTCGAACTTGCACGCCGAAGAATTCGATGCCGCCGAACCGCGCACCGCTGCGAGTTTCTTTGGCGAAATTATCGTGGTAGCCGATGCAACCAAAGATGGACAAACGGGAACCGTGATCGTGGAAAGCGAAAAAACCAATTGGTTTTCGCACGGCAACGAAACCGCGCCGATCGATTGGCAGATGGCTTATTCAATCTGGCGTGGGCGGCAGTTGCTAAATAGCTTCAACGAAAGTGAATCCGCTTAATCGAGCCGGATTTGTCAAACTGGCTATGTCTAGCTGGGCTCAATCGAACTGGCTCGATTCTCACTCGGGCTTTCGCCGAAATAACTATTGGATAATTGGTGTGGCATCGAAACTACCACACCAATTACCCGATTCGTGGCGATTCTCCACTCCAACTGACGCTCGCAAAAACGTATAATCAGGCTCCGAGCTTTGCTCTAACTTTTTGCACCCTTTTTTTCGCAAGCAATCCATGGACTCAACTGAAAAACAACATCGCATTCTGATCGCCGATGACAATGAAGCCAATCGTGAACTCCTTGAAGCCTATTTGGCTGACTTGGACTGCATCACCGAAACGGCAGAAGACGGCCAACAGACGCTCGAAAAAGCGGCTTCTTTCGAGCCCGATTTGATTCTCTTGGACGTTATGATGCCCAAGCTCAGTGGTTTCGAAGTTTGCGAAAAAATCAAAGCCGACCCGCAGCTCAAGAAAATCATGATCTTGATGGTGACTGCTTTGAATGAACTGGGGGACATCGAGCGAGCCGTTGACGCAGGTACGAATGACTTTCTTTCTAAACCAGTCAATCGAATCACGTTGCTCAAGCGCGTCGAAAACATGCTGCTGCTAAAGGGCGTCACTGACGAGAATGAGCGGCTGCGGCAGTATATTCAACGGGTCGAAGAGGATGCTTGATTCGTCTCAAATCTCTACCTGAAAAGTGCAATACGAACATAGCCGATGTCGCCAGACTTCGGGCGAACTGCTACGCAGGTCGGTGTTGGAGCAAAGCCGTCTGCGTTTGCAGACGTCAGGCACCTCTACGACGGACAGGAATGTCCATCCTACTTGGTGCGCGAAAACCTCCGTCAATTAACGGCTGGCTATTCACCCGAACTACTTGGGTCGAAAATCAAGATCGTGTTTGGTTGTAAGATCGAATAGAAGAACTCGGCTAACGGTTCTTCGGAGTCGAGCATGACCACAGGCGTTCGCTCTCCCAGTCTCTCCAAAGCTGTTTTTGGTTTAATCTTCTTACCCTTTAAATCGAAAAACATCAGCTTGTCAGGATCAAAGTCCCTGATCACAGGTGACAAGACTTGAAATAGCTCTTTGTCTTTATCGATTACCTGTGTTCGCGTTTGACTGCGGAGAAAGGTTGATGTCAACGTCTTTCCGTCTTTAACGACTGTTTGAGTAACCGGAGCCCGAGTTTTGTAGGTAACCATTTTTTTGTTCTCGGCATCCTCAACAATTATTTGACGCCTTCGTTTCTCAGTTCGCGTTCTTGATTCCTGAACTGTTTTACCGTCTTTGGTAACCGACACTGTGTATGGAACCGAAACAGTGTATTCGTGCATCACCATGTTGGTGTCGCCAACTTTTTTGACCTCAAGTTCCTGGTCCTCTTGTTCGATTTCGATCAATCGTTCGCCGTTTTCAGATTCGTCTTTGGCAGAACCGATTTCTCTGGCCTCATAGCTCGACGCAGTGTGAATGATTCTGACCAGTCCGTCATTCGATTCTGCGCAAGCGAACCGAAGGCTTGTTCCTACTGCGGGCGGTATCAGATTGAAATTTGACTGCGCCGCTGATGGATTTGCCGTCAAGCAAATCAATAGTCCAATTGCCAAACAACCTACTATCATGCGTACCATGAGATTCCTCGTTTCCCTAGTTTAAGAGTTTGCAACGATTTACCTTGCAACAAGAAAAGACAGCTTTAAGCATAGCCTTTTGCGAATCAAATTGCACTTAGCAAAAAGATGCAAACGGCGGCCAAGCCCGCGTTTGGTTGGTCTATCGGGCCCCTTGGGGTAAAAGAAACCGTTGGCGTAGATTGTGGTTATCTGGCGATGCAAAGCCGTCTGCGTGTGCAGACGTCAGGCACCTCTACGACGGACAGGAATGTCCATCCTACTTCGGTGCGCGAAATTAACGGCTGGCTATTCCCCCGAACTACTTGGGTCGAAAATCAAGATCGTGTTTGGTTGTAGGATCGAATAGAAGAACTCGGCTAACGGCTCTTCGGAGTCAAGCAAGACCACAGGTGTTCGCTCTCCCAGTCTCTCCAAAGCTGTTTCGGGTTTAATCTTCCTGCCCTTCAAATCGAAAAACAACAGTTTGTCAGGATCAAAGTCCTGAATAGCCGGTGATAGGACCTGAAATAGCTCTTTGTCTTTGTCGATTATCTGCGTTCGCGTTTGAGTGCGGAGTTTGGTTGAGGTCAACGTCTTTCCGTTTTTTACGACTTGTTGGGTAACCGGAACCTGAGTTTTGTAGGCAACCATTTTTTTGCTCTCGGCATCTTCAATAGTCATTTGACGCGATCGTGTCTCAGTTCGGATTCTTGGTACCTGAACTGTTATTCCGTTTTGGGTAGTCGACTCTGTGTACGGAACTGAAACAGTATATGTGTGCATCACCATGTTGGTGTCGCCAACTCTATTGACCGCAAGTTTATGGTCCTCTTGTTCGATTTCGATCAATCGTTCGCCGTTATCAGATTCAACTTTGGCCGAACCAATTTTTCTGGCTTCATAGCTCGTCGCAGTGCGGATAATTCTAACCGACCCGTCTTTCGATTCTGCGCAAGCGAACCGAAGGCTTGTTCCAATCGCCGGCGGTGTCAGATTGAAATTTGATTGCGCCACCGATGGATTCTCCGTCAAGGAAATCAATAGTCCAATTGCCTAACCTCATACTATCATACGTACCATGAGATTCCTCGTTTCCCTGGTTTGCAACGATTTATTTATCTTGCAACAAGAGAAGACAGCTTTAAGCATAGCCTTTTGCGAATCAAATTGCACTTAGCAAAAAGATGCAAGCAAACGGCGGCCAAGCCCGCGTTTAGTTGGGCCACCGGGAACAAAAATGTGAACCAAAAGCAAATCCAATTTCGCCTACAATCGCCGTGCGACAATCGTTTGGAAAAGGACCGGCCCTTTTTTTGCAAATCGAAAAAACTCTACATGTTCCGCTTCCAGCCCGCGTTCGGGAAAGAATTTTTTGTAGTCGTAATTCTCATGCAGCGGGACTAAACCAAGCATCCAAAACGAAATCATTCCTAACTTCAAATAGAAAATATTAAACGCTTGGGCTAAAAAGTTGCCTTGTGAGCGAGCCACATCGGCGATCATATATTTGCCGCCAGGTTTTACCAGCTTTGCCGTGTACTCCATCATCTTCGCCATATCATCCCGACGAAAAACGTTTAGGAAATAATTCGCACACACTGCGTCGTAATAGCCGATCCGATCATGGTCAAAAGCATTTTGGCAAATCACTTCGGCGGTGAGATTCGCGGCGTCCAGCTTCTTTTGAATCCCATCAAGCATCCCCTGGGAGATATCAATACAAGTCACTTGGGCACCATGGCGGACTGCCATCAGAACGTCTTCACCGCCGCCCGCGCCGAGGTAGAGAATCTTGTCACCAGGTTCGATGTGATTGAGTTGGTATCGCTTCGACGCTCGAATCTGGTTTGTCGAATAGATCTTTGCGCTTTTTTCGTAGAACCAAGCCGCGCGATCGTAATTTCGCCCCAGTCGTCCGTTCTCTTTACCCACGGTTGAATTTCCAGCCTTGAAAAACTCGTCGAAACTTGTGTTCTTTCACTTCCAGTCGCAATGTTAGATCCAGTCGCCATACAGCTCGGGACGCCGGTCTCGCAAGAATAACCTCCGTGCGTGTGACGTTTCGATTAGCGACAGGTCAATCTCGCAATGTAGCGTTTCGTTAGTGCCCTTCCCTGCTCTGCTAATCACGCGCCCAGATGGATCGCAAACAAATGACTCACCAGCGAATTCAAGATTCTCCTCTTTTCCGACTCGATTGCAAAGCGCCGTAAAGTAACCGTTTTGAAATGCGGCTACTTGCAGTTCGGCTTCATAAAGCCCTTCCGGCCATTCTCCTACTGAACCAGCCTGCGGAATCACAACCAGTTCTGCACCGGCAACGGCCAACGCTCGCATGTATTCGGGGTAGTGGCGATCGTAACAAATCGCGACGCCTATTTTTCCGAACTTGGTTTCAAAGACCGGAATGCCTCGGTCCCCCGGCGCGTAATAGCCTTGCTCGTAACAGTACTCGTATTCAGTGATGTGAATCATGCGAGTGACGCCCAGCAACGATCCATCGGCATCGATCACAGGCGAGCTATCGTACGTCTTGTCGCCATCTCGCTCGTAAAGATTCAACACAATAACAATTCCGAGTTCCGCAGCGAGCTCACGAAATTGCTCGGTGATCGGCCCGGGAATCGTTTCGGCGAGTTCGGCGTGATTATCATCTGCCGGTGTTTGTGGATAAAATCGCTCAAACGCAAGCTCAGCAAAGCAAACAATTTGGGCTCCGTCGGCGGCAGCGTTTCGGGCTGCTTCGATGCCCCGCTGAATGTTGTCTTGTTTGTCGAGAGAGGCTGATTGCTGAATCAAGCCAATTTTAACTTTGCTCATGGTAGGCGAAATCCGGTTATTCGTATGTCGGCGGCTTCTAACGCTAATTGGCCCCTAGGTTAACAGCTTTTTTAAATTCGCAACATGCGCGTGTTCGGTTGAATTGGTTTCGTTTGTATTTTTGGATACGAATTGAATTGGCTGATTGATATCCAACGACTGACTTGCACTACAATGCGATCTATTCAATTGGAACCAACGGAGCTGAAACGATGAATCGAGTTTTATTTTGCACTTGGCCTTTGACGTTAATGTTGCTTGCCCAAATGCTTGGAGCATCGCAAGTCCACGGCGCGTTGGTTCAAGACGAAAAGCTCACCGATTCAAAAAAGCAGGCCGAAGCCCAACAGGAAAAGCGAGATAAAATAAACGCGTTAGGTCCAGCGGCAGCCAAAGCGTTTGAAAGTGGCGACTACGAAAAAGCGTTTGCCAACGCCAAGAAAATTGGCGAACTGGCACCGGATGACTTTCGGCTCCAAATGTTTCTTGGCGAAGTTAGTTTTGCCAGTGGCGAGTTTGAGACATGCGTGACCGCATACGATGCCGTGATTCGAATTGCCCCTAGCAGCGAACCAAGTCTATGGCAGCGCGGTTTGGCACTTTACTACGCGGATCGTTTCGAGGACGGAGTCAAGCAATTTGAAACACATCAAACGGTCAACTCGCAAGACGTAGAAAACGCCGTTTGGCACTTGCTTTGTGCGGCGCGCGTTTCGGACGTGGATGCAGCTCGGAAAAAGCTGATACCGATCACCGGCGACACGCGAGTTCCGATGTCTCAGGTTTATGAGATGTTTGCGGGCCGGATGACACCTGACGAAGTTTTAAAGGCGAGTTTGGAAACATCAGCCCGAGTGCGAGAAGGCGGCGAGGGACATCGACTTCAGCAATACTATGCCCATCTTTATATCGGGCTCTATCATGAAATGCTTGGCAAAAATGAATTGGCGATCGCGTCTTTGAAAAAAGCGGAAGAGGTTAATCCGTTAGGTAAAGTGAATTTCATGGGGCAAGTCGCACGAGTGCACCTGGACCTTCGTGAGAAGCAAGCCAACGAGTCCAGTGAGAAGCCGATGGACAAGAAAAAATCGGGCAAAGAAACAAGTAAAGAAGAATCGGGCAAAGAGAAAAACTAGTCGTCAAACCTGAATTGACGGGTGCCATGTTTACGCGGAAGCGTAAGCATATGCTCCTGGGACAACTATTCATTTCAGCTTACTCCGCGCATAAAAAAAACACCCGTCAGTGGTGCAACTGAGCGGGTGTTTCCAACGACAAATTACTTTGTCGCGGTTTGAAAGAGAATGAATCACGAACAATTATTTTCTATCAACGTTTTCAGAATTGGATAATCCAACTACCAAAAACTCTGCGGCTTTAAGATGGTCAAAGAGGGCGATACTTTCATTGGGCAGTCCTCCGTTTGAAAAATCAGATCATCTTTTAGTAAAACATCTTTTGTCCAGCATCTTGTAATGAAAACTGTTTTCGATCGTGAGCCAAAAAAGAGAGTGCCGCCGCTAGAGGCTTGGTTGTGTGGTTTTGTTCAGATCGAATTGATTTCAACCAAACATATCACTCGTACGATTGGACGTGAGCTTAAAGTTGTTTTCGATTCGAGTTAGACTGAAATTTTTTTTCAATCGATCGTGTGAAACTGATCCCGTAGACTTTGCGAGATCTTCGGGAAACCGTTAAACCGACTGGGTAATTTGTACGCTCACTTTGTTGTGATGGTTGGTTAACGCTTGGATCGTAGAATCGAGGTCTCTGACTTTGTTGGCCTTAAACGGAGCCTAATGGTGCAATGAATCCCTAAATTGGCCACTTTGTGAATTCGGCCAGCCGCGTACTCAAATCGACAACATTTCTGTTGGCAATGGACACGGAATAAAATCGAAAAAACCGATTCGGTCCCCTTACATTTCCCAGTTTGTAACTAGAATACTTGGCTTGAGACACTTAGGGATTTGGCATGTTATTTGTTACTTCTTCTTACAGTAAAAGAAGAGGCATAAAACATCCGTATTGGGATCACGATGAAAACCATTGCAGCAAAGATTAACTCACCAGCCGTTCAGCGATTCATGCTGATGTTTCTATCATTCGTTCTGGGTATCGTAACCTGCGTCTGGGTATTCTAAGCCCGCAACATCTGACTAACTAAGCTCGCAGCATCAGATTAAGCTCGCAGCATCAGATTAAGCCCGCAGCATCAGATTAAGCCCGCAGCATCAGACTAAGCCCGCAGCATCAGACTAAGCCCGCTCGCTGCATCAGTTTATCGCTTGGCTTCGATGTTGCCTTCGAACTTGCCAAACACCATCCGACCAGCACTTGTTTGAAGCATGCTCGTCACCGTGATATTGACCTCGTTGCCGATATGGTCGCGGCCTTCTTCGATCACGATCATCGTTCCATCGTCCAGGTAACCGACGCCTTGGCCTGGCCCTTCGCCCGCTTTGACGACGCGAATTTTGATGACTTCGCCCGGTAGGAAAACTGGCTTAAGCGAATTTGCGATCTCGTTAAGATTGATCACGGGAACATTTTGCAGTTTGGCAACTTTGTTCAAGTTAAAATCGCCTGTGACGACTTTACCTTCCAAATGCCGCGCCAACAAAAGCAATTTCATGTCGACTGGCTGGCCTTGCATTTCAGGTAGCTCACGGTCGTAAATCTTAAAGTCGATGTCTTCGTTGTTTCGCAAACGGTCAAGCACGTCCAAACCGCGGCGACCTCTCGCGCGACGCATTTTGTCACTGCTATCGGCAATCCCCTGAAGCTCCGACAGCACGAATCGCGGCATAATCAACTGGTTATCAATGATGCCCGTTTCGATGATGTCGGCAATTCGCCCGTCGATCACAACGCTTGTATCCAATACGTATGGCTTTGAGCCTTTTACGTCTTTGCTGAACTCAACGTAAGGAATCACAAAACGAAAATCGTCTTTGGTTTGCCACAGCAGGCTGACGCAGGAATAACACAAAGAAATTCCGGCAAATGAAACCACAAGACCTTGTAGAGTCATCGAACTGATCCCGATGCCACTGCTCTCGATTCCAAGTCCAAACAGAGGCGTCAGCGCTAGGTTGACCACATAAGTCAAAAACAGACCAACGACCAAGCCAAAATAGACGCTGGAAATCATGTCGATTCGCTTACGCGGAATAAACACATCGGCCAAAACGGTCGCGACGGCTCCCAGCAAGAACACAACGAAAATCATCCATCGAGCGAATCCAGCTTTGCCACCATTAGTAACGTTGTCCTGGGTGAGCAGTTCCATGTTGGCAGTCAATGAAAGCCCGAGTCCAATCGCAATTAGCAGGAAACAAGCCCGCAATATCCACAATGCCATAGTTAATTCTCATTTTGGTTCTCAATAGTGATGTCGATAATAAAACTCGAGCATCAACGAAATATAAAAAGCTGGGAATCGCGATCGATAAAACGAAAGCCATACGAGCAATAAATGGGGGGCGCTTATATGTAGTCGTTTTTCCCGCCAGATTGGTGGGGAATAGATCCGCAATAGTGGCAATCCAATGTATGCCGTCTCACTAACTATCTTAGAGTGGATCAGAATGAAAAGGTAGCCTCTTATTCCTACGCAAACGTCTTTAGATAAGTTTCCTCAAAAAAGTGGTCCGTCATCCCAGCGATGTACTCGACCGCCATTCTTTTAACCCCAACGCGCTCTGCTCGGGGTCGGTACTTCTGTGGAAACAGGTCAGGATTCTCACAATAAGCAAGAAACATTTCCTTTACGCGGCTTTGTGCCTGTTGTCGTACCTTGATCAAACTGTCGTGTCGATAGACTTTTTCATAAAGGTATTTTTCCAGTTCTTTTTTTTGTTCCCCAACACCAGACGGGTGGCCGATTACGAAATCGCTATCTAAAGCTTCTTCGACACTCTGAAAATCATAACGTTTAAGTTCACTTGCACAGTGGGAAAGTAAACTGGTGACTTGCCGTTCAATTAACCGATGAACCAACGCTTTTCTTAAGAGATCTTCATTAAGCGAAGTGTAATTTTTCTTTACGTAGTCAAGGCTTTCCGAAACCAAACTCAGGTGCCGCATCTCATCGATCGAAACCAGGCCAAGCTTAATCGCGTCGTCCGTGTCGTGTGCATCGTAAGTCGAACTGTCCGCCGCATCGACCAACTGGACCTCCAGCAACGGCTTTTGTCCTTTTAAGTCTTTGTCCACTCGACAAAGTTGTCCCATCAACGATTCGTAAGTCAAATTCAAGCCAGGGAATTCATGAAACCGAATTTCGATTTCGCGCACGATCGTTAACCCAAACTGGTTGTGTGAAAATCCGCCTTCGTCCTCGATGCATTCGTGAAGTGCGTCTTCGCCCGCGTGCCCGTATGGCGGATGGCCGATGTCATGCATCAATGCCAGCGCTTCGATCAGGTCTTCGTTTAATCCTAGCGCCCGGCCGATCGTGCGAGCAATGGTCGCTACCTCATGGGTATGCGTTAGCCGCGTTCGATGGTAGTCGCCCATCTCTCCGGTAAAGACTTGCATTTTTCCGCTGAGCCGACGATAAGCCGAACTGTGCAAAATCCGGTCGCGATCGCGTTGGAACGGACCGCGATACGGATGCTCTGGTTCGTTTCGTTCACGACCTCGTGAGTTAACACTTCGCATTGCAAACGGTGCCAACAAAGTTTCTTCGCGCTGATCGACCCAAGTGAGCGGTGCCTTCGAAGTGTCAATCGTTTTTTCCATGGAAGTCATCTGTTCGAAATGTTAAATCGTTGTCGGTTAAATCGTACGTAGGTCAGGCCGTACGTAAAAATTGAGAGGTCAGTAAATTGTAGGTCAGGCTGTGCCTGACAAATTTTTGGGTTGGAAGAAAATTTGCTTTGCGGTCACGGTGATTAACTGTTGATACGTCGGCGTCATTACATTTGTTTACCAGACGGTTGTCATGCACAGCATGACCTACTGCAGCTCATGCACAGCATTGCAGTAAAAATAGCGAGCCATCCCCGAAGAAATGGCTCGCCGTTTGTACAGATGCCCGGTAAAAAACAAGTTTAGACCTTAGCTGATTCACGTAGTTTTGCCGCGAATCCAGCTTGGCCAAATTGAGTCATACGCGAGATGCAAACTTCTTTCATCGCAGCGCGAGCTGGCTTCAAGTAATCGCGAGGGTCAAACTTCTCTGGTGTTTCCATAAGAACTTTACGGATCGCACCTGTGATCGCCAAACGGTTATCGGTGTCCACATTGATTTTGCGAACGCCGCTTTTGATGCCGCGCTGGATCTCTTCGACAGGAACACCCCAAGTCTGACGGATCTTTCCACCGAACTGGTTGATGATGTCCTGAAGCTCTTGAGGAACGCTACTGCTACCGTGCATCACAAGGTGGCAGTTAGGTAAACGCTTGTGAATCTCTTCGATGCGATCCATGGCAAGCACTTCACCGTCCGGCTTGCGTGTGAATTTATAAGCACCGTGGCTGGTTCCAATCGCGACAGCCAACGCATCACAGCCTGTTTCGGCGACAAACCGTTCGGCTTCTTCCGGATCCGTTAGCAACTGCTCTTTGGTAAGCGTTCCAACAGCACCGTGGCCATCTTCCTGTTCGCCTTCGCCCGATTCAAGTGAACCAAGACAGCCAAGTTCGCCTTCGACAGAAACGCCTTTTGAATGGGCTTGCTTTACAACTTCCGCAGTTACTTTGACGTTGTAGTCGTAATCGGCAGGAGTTTTTCCGTCTTCTTTCAGGCTTCCGTCCATCATGACAGAAGTAAAACCGTTTTCGATCGCACTCATGCAAGTCTCAACGCTGTTGCCGTGGTCTTGGTGCATGACGATCGGAATGTGAGGATAAAGCTCCGAAGCCGCAATCATCAGGTGGCGAAGATAGTTGTCCTGCGAATAAGCCCTCGCACCACGAGAGGCTTGAACGATGACGGGCGAATCCGTTTCCGTTGCGGCTTCCATGATCGCTTGAATCTGCTCCATGTTGTTGACGTTGAATGCCGCAACGCCGTAGTCGTTCTCGGCTGCGTGATCAAGAATGACTCTGAGTGGTACCAATGGCATGGTGAAGTTCTCCGCTAGTTATTTTTTGATGGTTCGTTTGGCAAAGTTTTGCAAAGTTGACAACGTCTTCGTTTGGCGAACATTATCGGGCTCATCCGTGTTCAACTCAATGGCATGCACCAGGATTTACTGTACTTAAACGAGGTCATTTAGGGTAAAGCTGAGGGTCGCACGAGTCGTACGTGGTTGGATTCGAAGCCATTCGCAATCGCAAAAGAGAATGCCTCACCGATTGGCAGTAACAAATGCTGCTGACGGTCCAAAGGCGAGCCGAGTTGAAAATCAGTTATAATAGGCCTCAAACAAGTTTGAAAATCCACAGAGATTTGCGACTAATGTCATCAGCTATCAAGTGTCCGCGATGCAAACAGCGAATCAGCGTTTCGGAAAACGAACGTCTATTGGTTTGTCCGATGTGCAAAACTCAATTGGACCTGCCTGAAGCAGCCAGCGGCTCCGTGCCGCCAGTGATTCAACCGAGAATGGAGCCGTCCAGCCAGTCGGCTACTCCAATTGCTCCTCAAGTGAGTGCAAGCCAGCCATTTGCGAATCAAGCAAATCAAGTTAATGCGAACCAAGGCGAACAGAGTTTTGGCGACGAAAAACAGCCAGGTTTTGCGGACACCCATTTTGATGCGCCCGGCTCGGGAAGCTCATTCTTCTTCGTACTTTTCATAGTCGTGGCAATGTTTCTTTTTGTCGCGATCTTTGGAGTTCTGGTGTGGCTCTTAACTCGAGCTCTCTAAACGCAACACTCTATACACAACAGAAGCGCCGATGGTAGAACTGGAACTTACTTCATTCCCTTGGTGCAGTCGTCAGCTTTTCACCAAGATTTGAATCGCTAAACAAATCATCCATCTGCGTTTGAACCAAACGGGCAAGCAAGACTCGGTGAGTCGGCACGGGACGCTTGGACTTCTTATTGTCTGGTGTTTCAACAACACCCTGGTCAGGCACGCCAAAGAACAAATGCCCCAGGTCGGCGATGTCTTTCGTGGGGGCAAGCACCAGCGACTCACCCGATCTAAGCGTTACCTCGAACTTTAACTCATCTAATGAATTCACCGTTTGGCTCGCATGCATCAAAAACGCTCCCGACCCCACACCCACTCGCTGGCGGGATTGGCCATGATGAATTTGCGGTCGAATGATCAATCGAACTGAACCGTCGCCGTTGGGAAACGTCGTGATCGTTATGACGCCGCGAACGGATTCGCCTAACCCGACCGTCTGAAGATCGCCATTGCGAATCACCCAACTGATCGAAGGATGAACGGGGGACGTGGCGACAGGGTGGGCTTGGCCTTCACGATTGGAAATCCGATCGTGAATCACCATGCGTTGTTTTTTTGGCAACAGACCTTTTTCATCAAGCTGTTTTTCAAGCTTGGTCATGATCGCGGGATCAACCGGCTGTGGATCAACCAATTGATGCAACGACGAAGGCGAGTGTGACGCCATGACGGCGGCGCGAAGTCCGTTTTGATCAAGTAGTTGTCTGAGTTCAAGCGGCAGTTTTTGCGAGTCAAGCAAGCCCCAAAATTCTTCGAACGTTTCGGCTTGATCAGATTCGAGCTGGGCCACTCCGATTTCCAAGCTCACGGCATCGGCCGCCATTCTGCTTTTAGGAAAACTCACAACGGGTTTCGGATCGGGCGTATTCCAACGCGCGCACCCCGACAGAAAGACAAGCAATAGCAGCCAAATTTTGCAGCGTGATCTAGTCAATTTTTTGTGGCGAAATGGAATTGCCATTGGGAAATCCGTACAAATCCTCGTACAGAAACCCATTCAATACAGTGCTTGCAAGAAGTCATCAAGCCGAATGCGGAGGGCAGAAACCGTGAGTTTACTTGGAAGTTTTGAATTTCTCAGTTCTTTCGGTAAATTGGCCAATATCGGGCATTTGCTTGCGAATTGCCCGAACTAGAAATTTTATTTTTCGCCAATAGTCGCAGTGTCGAGACCATTTCGTTCCCACTTACAGATCAGGAGTTTTCCATGCTTGCTCAGCAATCCAGTTCCATTTTTTCTATCTTGAGAGATATCAATCCAGAAATGTTGGGCGCTGTGATGATTTTGGCGACGATTGGATTCTTCGTGACGTCGATAGTCACGGTCGTCACGATCTGTAGCACTTGGAACAACATGACGGCGCTGCGCATGCATCATAACTTGGTGAAAGATCTGCTTAGCCAAGGCTATTCAGTAGAGGATATCGAGCGGTTAGTTTACGGCAACCAATTTTGGGGGCGTAAGTTTAAGAATTTTGTCAGCAAAGCAAAAAAGCAAATGTTCTCAAGCCGACAAGATTTCGCCAACCGCCCTGCCCCGCCGGTTAAGCAGTCAGCTTAAAACAATCGGCATAAGTAATCGGCTTGAGCAAAAGCCAGAGGCAAACAGCCTAAGTAAATTGCAAACGCGAATTGCACGTAACAATTTTAAATTAAAAAGGTGCTTATGAAATTCGGAATCAAAACTCTTTTGGTGATCACTTTTGTTGCTGCTTCTTGCGCGGCGATTTATTCCTACGCAGGTATGCAAGCGCTTGTTGCCGTTGTGTTGATCAATGGAATTGGAATTTTCGCAGGAATGTTTGTCACCAAAGTTCTTGGATTTCCAACTGATGGTGGTTATCGAACACCGGAGATCCGCGCTGAGTATGGGCAGGATGTTATTGAGAGTTCTATTTCCAAAGCGCCTATCAAGAATTGATTTGGAAAGCTCTGCTAATGGCCAAAATGCTGCGGTCTAATTGATCAGCACATTTTTTGGCCTGCGGGCAGGTCCGATCGCTTTCTCAAACCTTTGCAGAAGGCCATTTTCACGATACCAGATTTTAGTCGACGTTTTTGCCGAACAGCGGGACGAAGACAAAGTAGATCAACGCCACAATGACGCCGGTGACGGTGCTTAACAAAACGGTCAGCAAAAATGCGAATGCCCAGCCGCCGATTTGCGTGGCGAACGTTAGCGCGAAAGCGACCATTGCGGTGATCGCCAACAGTGTTTTGATTTCAAATTGCGGTTTTGCCATCGATGTTCTATTTCGCTTTTGCGTACCCGTTTAGGCAATCAACTCCGCAATCGGTTTTGCCCCTTCGACTCCGACCAACCGCTGTTCCAATCCGCCGTAAAAGTAAGAAAGCGCATTTGGATCCATGCCCAATTGTTGCAGAATCGTGGCGTGAATGCGTTTGACATGCATCCGATCTTCGACTGCCGTCGCGCCAAGCTCATCCGTTTTGCCAAGGCTCACACCGCCTTTGATGCCTCCACCCGCCATCCACATCGTAAATCCATACGCGTTGTGATCCCGACCAGATCCTTTTGCGTATTCTGCAGTCGGCTGCCGGCCGAACTCACCACCCCAAACGATCAAAGTTTCATCAAGCAACCCACGCTCTTTAAGATCGTTAATGAGCGCGGCGATTGGTTGGTCCGTCTCGGCAGCATGAAGGTTGTGATTATTCTCGAGGTCGCCGTGTGCATCCCAGTTGTCATCGTTGTGAGCGCCGCCAGAATAGACTTGGACAAAACGCACTCCGCGTTCAACCAGGCGCCGGGCCATCACGCATTGGCGACCAAAGTAGTTGGTGGGCTCTTTGCCAACACCATAGGCATCCAGCGTGGCTTGTGTTTCTTTGCCCAGGTCAACGGCTTCAGGAGCAGTGCTTTGCATTTTATAAGCCAACTCGTAGCTGGCGATCCGCGCCGCCAGTTCAGAGTTGCCTTGATGGGCGGACTCGTGTTCTTCGTTGTACTTTCGAAGTGCGTCGAGCATCTTGCGCTGGTTCGCATCGGTCATTGATTCTGGACGCTTAAGATCGAGAATCGGCGTTCCCTGGCTGCGAACGACAACGCCCTGATAAGTCGCAGGCATATATCCGCTGGTCCAGTTTTTCGGACCGCTGATCGGGCCGCCTTTGTCGTCGAGCATAACTACAAAGCCAGGAAGGTTTTCGTTTTCGCTTCCCAAACCATAGTTCACCCACGAACCCAGGCACGGGCTACCGCTTTGGATTTTCCCTGAGTTCATTTGCAACATCGCCGAACCATGAATGGGCGAATCCGCCGTCATGCTGTGTACAAACGCGATATCGTCAACGCATTTTCCGACGTTAGGAAAAAGGTCCGAAACCCATTTGCCGCACTCGCCGTACTGTTTGAATTTCCAACGCGGCTCAACGATTCGGCCTTTATTTTTATGACCGCCGCGACCGAATGTTTTGACTTCGATCGTTTTCCCGTCCATCCCATACATGCTTGGTTTGTAGTCAAACGTATCGATGTGACTGGGACCACCGTACATAAACAAAAAGATCACGGATTTCGCTTTGGGGGCAAAATGCGGAGCCTTCGCGGCCAAGGGGTTCACCCACTTTTTGCCATCGGCGCGTTTGTCCTGTGCGGCGAGGAAGTTGCGATCAAGCAAACCAGCCAAGGCAAGTCCAGTGAAACCGCCACCGGCTTGCCAAAGAAATTCACGCCGTGTTCTGCGACAAAAATTTTGATTCATTTTATTCTTCTCGTTTTGTTTCCGGCGTCAAAGCCAGTTGGAAACGTCTTTCACTAATCCAAGTAGACAAATTCATTCAGATTCAGCGCCATCAAGCAGAAATATTCCAGTGCCTGTTTGTAACTCGTTTTTTCATCTTCGGTCCACGACTCGATCAAATCCTCTCCACGCTTAATCTCTTCCTCTGTTGCCGGTCGTTGGGTGACTCTTTCGATCACCGATGAGATTTGTTTTACTTTGTCTTCCGGAAACTCTTTTACGACTTGATCAGCAAAATGTTTCGCTTGCCGGTTCGTGAACTCGCTATTCATCATTCCCAGCGCCTGGGTTGGCTGCGTGGTGATGAATCGAACGGGACAACTGTTGTCGGTGTCGGCAGAATCGTTGGTCTGCAAAATCGGCAATCCCAACGAACGTTTGACGTGGATGTAAATGCTACGTCGATTGCGATCTTCCTGGCTTGAGTTGCCCCATCCTTTTCCCGGTCGCGATTGGCCAGCCAACACTTCCCTCGGCATGACAGGAAAGATGCTTGGACCAAACATTTTCTTTGAATTAAGTTGACCGTTAACAGCCAGAATCGAATCGCGAATCTCTTCGGCAGTCAGACGACGAAGGTCAAAACGCCAAATCAGATTGTTGGTGGGGTCCTTGCTGTATCCATCCGGATTGAACTCGCTGGACATTCGATAACTGTTAGACGACATAATTAAACGATGCATCTCTTTGATGCTCCAGTTTCGTTTGACAAATTCGGTAGCCAACCAATCGAGTAGTTCTGGATGCGTTGGCTTGGTTCCCTGAAATCCAAAATCATTTGAGGATCGAACGATCCCGCGCCCAAAATGAAATTGCCAGATTCGGTTTGCCATCACCCGAGCGGTGAGCGGATTTTTGGGATCGACAATCCACTTGGCAAGTGCCAGACGACGGCCAAGTGACTTGGCTGATTTTGGTTTAGTGATTTCTGGCTCAGGCGGTGACAGAACCGAGATAAAACCGGGTTTGATTTTGTCGCCTTTGACGTGTGGGTTACCGCGGATTCGGATGAAACTTTCGATCGGTTTGGTACCGGCTTCTTTGACGCACAGAATTTTTATCGCGCCAGGCGGATTCTCTATGATCCTTTTGCGTTTATCTTGAAGCTCACGAAACGAATTGAATTGCTTTTCCGTGATTTGCTTGCCAACGCGTTTCTTCATGATTTGCCGTTGGTTCATGTCGTACTGAAAGTCTTCCACTTCGACAGGCTTAAAGTCTGGCCTTGCGAGCGCGACGATCTTTTCAATTTCGGCTTCAACGGCTTCGATCGTTTTCTTGTATTTTTCGTCCTGCTCGGCGGTTGTTTTGCCTTTGAGCATTTTTATCGAGGCAGCGGTGACGGATTCATGACTCCGCACACCGAAGCGGCGAATGTTCTCAAAGAACGAAGCCATTCGGTAGTAGTCGGCCTGCGGGATGGGGTCGATCTTATGGTCATGGCAGCGGGCACAGTTTACCGTCAGGCCCAGCATCGCCTGACTTGTGGTGGCGATGATGTCGTCCATGTCATCGTATTTGGCTTTGAGATGGTCGACCGGTTCATCATCCCATTGCCCCAAACGATAATAGCCCGTCGCGATCATGGAATCATGAGTTGGATCGTCGATCTCGTCGCCCGCCAATTGCTCGATCAGGAACTGGTTGTAAGGCACGTCTTTGTTGAACGCGCGAATTACGTAGTCGCGATATCGCCAGACAAAAGGTTTCGTGTCATCACGTTCAAAGCTATTTGATTCGGCATAGCGAACAAGGTCGAGCCAATGCCTGGCCCATTTTTCGCCGTACTGTGGCGACGCGAGTAGGCGATCAATCAGTTTGGTGTAAGCCTCAGGATCATCGTCTGCCACGAATGCTTCGACCTGTTGGGGCGTCGGCGGTAGCCCGGTCAAGTCGTAGTAGACGCGTCGAATAAGGCTTCGTTTGCTGGCTGGTTTCGCGGGACTCAGGCCTGCCGATTCAAGTTTGCTTAAAACAAAATTGTCGATCGGATTGATTGCCCAGTCCTGATTGCTAACAGCAGGCGGTGTCCGTGTAGCGACCGGTTGAAACGACCACCATTTTTTGGATTCAGCATTCACTTGGGGCACAGTCGAATGCGATTTAGCCCCCAAGTCCTTTTCATCAGCCGGGTCAAACGGGATTCCCATCTCGACCCACTTTTTGAGAATGTCAATTTCTTCCTTGGGTAGTTTGCCGCTTGGAGGCATCTCATAGATTTTGTAGTTAACGACTTTGAGCAACAGGCTTTCTGATGGCGAGCTGGAATCGATGGCAGCGCCCGAATCACCACCTCGCAAAATAGAAGCTTGAGAAGTTAGCGCCAACGAACCGCGGAGATTTTCCGGATCATCGGCGTGGCATTCGAAACAGTTAGCCTTAAGGATCGGTTTGACTTTGGTTTTGTAAAACTCAATCTGTTCTTTGGAAACCGATTTTTCCTGAGCGACTGCAGGCAGCGCAGATAGAGCGAAGCAATTGAAGAGGCAAAAGAAAACGCAAATGAAAACGAAAGGCGAGTGTGGTTTGCAGGGCGAGTTATTTGAGCCAATACGATGATTGAAAGTAAAAAGCATTTCCTGCAGTAACTCCGGCGTATTGGATGTAAATTCGTCTCTCCATCGTAATCAAATTTGAGAATAGGCAGCAAGCGAACGGGCTTAAAAATCAGTCCAATCAGCAAGCGGGTAAAGCATGACTGAAATCCTTTGCGCTCTTTGCGATTCGCTGCGACCTGAATTTAGGAGGCTTCTCGCTGAACGCCACGATTTTTTGAGCATGAGATTTTGCCATATCTTTACTTGCTGGTTTTCTTTTTAAAACCGCGGATGGACGCAGATAAACGCGGATTCAAGTTCAGGATCTCCAATGCGCGCGACACGCCTTGGCGATCTCGTTGGCAGAAAAAATTGAGCGAGTCTTGCTGATTGGGGCTACTTATTCTTGCGAAGTTTTTTGCTGTACTTGTTGAGAATCTTGCGTTCTTTCGAAGAGAGACTTTCTTCGCCTTGCTCGCTGATTTTTTCGAGGATCTTGTCGGCTTGAGCTTTTAATTTTTCGTCACGAGGAGAAGAGCCTGGATCGTGTACTCTCAACTTTGGTTTTGAGCTGAACATTGAAAGCTCGCCAAAGTCCAATCGGCTAAAGTTCCATTTCCATTTGAAATACAGATATCCAAACAATGCTCCGGCAGCATGGGCTTCCCAGGCAACATGGCTTCCCGGCCTGATGGCGTACTGCAAATTCATGACCAGCATGACGACGCCCAGGACCCACGCTGGCATCGGGAAAATTCCAAACATTCGAATCTCCTCGCGCGGGTACAAATAGATGAACCCAACAAGCACTGCCGACGTCGCGCCTGACGCTCCGACAATAAACGCGTTGCTTGTGTCGAAAAACAATCGCAACAAAACCCAGCCTAGTCCCGATACGATGACCGAGATCAAGTAGAACCTTAAAAACTCAGACCTGCCAATTCTCCTCTCCAGCGGGGGGCCGAAAAAGAACAGGGTAATCATGTTGAAGATCAGGTGGAAAACGCCGGTCTCTGTGTCATACGAGGCGTGGGCGAATCCGTATGTCAAATAAGTCCAGACGTACCATAGGTGAGACGTTTTGATCCCCATGAATTGGCTAAGCCAATGGCTTCCATCACCACCTTCGATTTGATTGGTGAACGTATCGACGAAAAAGATCACGACGTTGACGATGATCAAAGTCATCACGATCGATCGCTTGTCGAATTGGAACCCGGGAATTCCACCAGTGGATTCGTCTCGGTAGTAGTCTCTGTCCTCGTAGCCCATCGTGTTCCAACAGAAAAATGTTGCGGTATACCTTTAATGACAAAATTGATAAGCCAGACATCAGGTGGCAAATCGATTCCCTTAGTCACTTCCCTTAATAATACCGAGTTGGCAATCCGTTCCACCATGCCAAACCATTCCCAAACTTGGTGAAAATGTTTGCGGGGGGCCGAATTGATTGCTAGATTGGTCTCGAATTAGGCCCTTCTACAACTAATCTTTTGATACTTCATCTCCAAAACACAGGAATTCGGTACAGATCGTGAACTGTCACCAATGTAAACAACCCGTTGAGCAAGACTGGGCTGCCTGCCCTTACTGTAGCGCTCCTCTTCAGCAAATTCAGCAACAACCTCCTGTAGGCCAATTTGAAAAGCCGTCGGTTGATATCAATCAAGGTCAGTCACCCTACAAACCTCCAGTTTACGGTGGCGGAGTCGAGCCTCAAAAGAATGCTCACGGTGAAGGCGACGCAACTGGCGGGCTCATTCCTTACAAGAACCCAAAAGCGTTGATTGCGTACTACCTCGGAATCGCAAGTGGACTTCCGTTGATCGGTTTCCCACTCGGTGTCGCGGCCTTCATTTTGGGGATCATGGGTTTGCGAGACAGAAAAAGAAACCCGGCCATCAAGGGTAGCGTTCACGCTGGTATTGGCATTGGCTGTGGCGGATTATTCGCCGTGCTTTGGGCACTCGTGATCGGTTCGGTTGTGATCGCGCTCATCAATGAGTCGTTTTAGACACCGGAATTGAAATTCCAATTTCCAATCCGAAAAAGCATCGAGCTAACGGATTAAATTTCGCGGTTGTGAAAAAAATGGGTTAGTGTCGCGGCGTTTCGATGCCGAAAAACCGAGGTTTGCGGAGGAATCCAAGATATCAAACGTTTGAGCGAATGAAGGGTGAAGTTTGGATTAGTTTTCTACACGTCACCTTACCAACTGAGGGCTTCATTTTGAAAAGACTTGGACCACCGACTTTCGTTTTGTCATTGATTGTTGCGATCGGATTGCTGACCTACGGAGGCTTGCAATCTATTCACTTCAAACGCGAATGTAGTGGGCATCTTAAACGGGCTGCTGACGCCAATACGATTGAACTTGCAGAACAAGAGCTACGGATTGCAGTCAACTTTATCGAGTCCAATGGGTTGTCCAGTGGAAACACCAGCGTGATGTACTCAATGCCTGAATGCGAATTGGATTTCTGGTACGAGAACTTAAAAGCCGCTTTGATCGAGCTTGAGTCGACTCCTGCAGATGCGGATCGGTTAACGGTTTCGAATCAGCTGATCAAACTGCGCGAGACGATCGTTGACCAACATGAGAAAGGTGCCAGAGTAACGGTACCGCCCAACGCCCATGTGTTTCCTGATCAAGTCATTTACCGCTCGCTTGGTTTAGGTTCATTGACTGGATTGTTAGTCGGCGGAACAGGGATAGGAATGTTGATGGACAAGCCCAAACAAAGTTGCGGCTAGAGAAGATTCACTTTCTGGTGACGTTTAAAGAAAGGCCCAGGCATTCGTCTGGGCCTTTTGCTATTCTTGATTGCGCAAAAAATCTGCGACTTGCTCGAAAAAAACTTTCAAGTTCAACGATTCGGACTTTGGGGTATCGGCTTCCTTCATGGCTTGCCCCATCAGCTCCAGCCAACGATCTCTTTCGGCGATTCCGATCTTGAACGGCGCATGACGCATTCTCAATCGTGGATGGCCGCGTTGTTGGATGTAGCGATCGGACCCACCAAACCGATAGATCAAGAAATCTCGCAGGCGTTGCTCGGCGCCTTCCCAGTCGTTATCCGGGTACATCGGGCCAATCAAATCATCGTTGCGAACAAGCCGATAGAACGCCGCGACAAGGTCGGTCACATGTTTTTCACCGAAGTTCGGCTCGTTTTCAGTTTCGGTCATCGCGTTGGTCAAAAAGTTAACGGTGTTTCCAGAATGGATCGCCAGCAGGAATCGTCCGCGCAGAATCGCGGCGCAATATTGCAAAAGGCGAGCTTAATTTGTAACGTCTAGCCAATGCCTTGTGGATGGCAGAGGATTGGACGCTTGAAAAAGCACGGCTAATCTTTAATTCAATCCACGCCGATGAATTAAGTTGCCAATTCTCTGCTTTAGTTATTCCAGACGTTGCAACGTACAACTTGTAATCTCTAACTCCCAACTATTCCAACTATTAACCAACAATGCCAAGCGAAACACGGATCGTTGCCCCAGGTCCTGACAATCAGACGGTCAAATCAGAAAACGGGATATTGAAAATTCCATCGGGCTGGGAGTTGCTGCCGCCAGGCGACGCTGGAATGACTCGTCGAGTTAAATCTCGAGGGCCGACTTGGACGGTGAAAGAAAAAAAGGGACGCCGCACGTTTTCGCTTGGCGTTTGGGCGCCGGCCGATCGAATTGAAGCCGTTCGATCCGAGCTAGAGGCTGAACGATCAACTGATGCTTATAAAAAACGAAAAGCCTACGCTGCCAACCGCCGGGAAACGAAACAAGCCGAGTACGTTGAAGACTTTCTCTCCGCCGTCGTTTCGTTTCTCGATTTTGCTGATCGTTATTCCAGTATTGCGAATCGACTTGCAACCGCTGTAACCAAGCACGCGACACCGGTGGGAAGCGGAACAGTCGCCAGAACGCAGCGAATTCCGATTGAGAAGCGAGCCGAGTCAGCCGTGATTGCCTGGATGCGCCACCAAACGACGGCTTACGATCATATGAAGATTCCGAGGGTCAAAGGCAAGCGTCGTGAGGTTCGCCGGATGCTGGCTGGGGAATCGAAAAAGCTGTTGAAGAATTATCGAGACGGCGTGGACGTGCAGGCTGGTGATTGTCCGCTTCAATGTGCGCTCAATAAACTGGCGAATTGAATCGAGCGAATTGAATCGGGCGAATCTACTTCGTCAAATGACGAACTACTTGTGAAGCTGCGGCCATGCCGAACGAGGCCGTTACAAACGAAGCGGTTCCATAGATCTTTCGACGTTTCTCACAGGCATGCGGCGAGTCTTCGGCGTGTGGACAAATGCATTTGAAGCCGTCTTTATCCCACGAAGGCGGCTCCGGTTCTAAAATTTCTTCTTCTGAAAAAACGACAGGCAGTCCGACTTCTTTTGTCAGGTCAAAGCCACGGCGCGAAAGCTCTTTGCGCATCACACGGGCCAATGGATCAAGCCGCGTACGGCTAATGTCGTCGACTCGAACCAATGTCGGATCGAGTCTCGCACCTGAACCAGTACAACTGACGATTGGGATTCCTTCACGCAAACAAGTCGTAACCAAATGCAATTTTGCCGTCACATTGTCGATCGCATCAATCACATAATCAGGACGGGGAGACAAAAGAGCTTTCGAATTTGCTGGTTCGTAAAACGCTTGGACTGCGTCGACGTTCGCATCGGGATTGATGGCTTTGATCCGCTCGGCGAGCAAGTTCGCTTTGGATTGCCCGACCGTTCCGGGGAATGCTTGAAGTTGTCGATTAACATTGGTTACGCAAACGTCGTCAAAGTCAACGATCGTTAGGTTACCAATCGCCGAACGAGCGAGTGCTTCGACTGCGTAGCTCCCGACTCCTCCGAGACCAACGACCATCACCCGGGCGGTCATCAGTTTGCCAATTCCATTTTCGCCGACCAGACGAACCAGTCGATCCCACCGGCGTGGAATTCGTTCTACTTTCGCTGGAGTTGAATTTGATTCCGCGCCAGCCAGTCGGTCATCCAGTTTCGCTTCTTCCCACGGTCGAATACGTCTTCTTTCGCGAGGCAAATTCCGTTCTGGTGAAGCGTCATGAGCTGAAGAATTAGTTGATACGTCATGCGATGAACAAGCTTTTTCGCAGGTCTCGTTGAGGTCTGGGTTTTGCATCCCGACAGTTTACATTTGCGGAGCCTGTCGGAATAGTCCGACGACCGGCGGCCGGAACTTAGTTCGTTCACAATTAGCCTTTGAACTGCCCGCCTGCTAAAACGGTTGCAAACAGCTTTCTATGATTTGTGTTCAACAATGAAATTCGAGATGACCGGAAAACGCCCAACTTTGTTTCGCTTTCAGTCGGCTGGCCTGTTCCCGATTCTCAGTGCATTGATTTGGCTGGCATTCACCCAGCCCAGTTTCGCTCAGACGGATTGGTTGATCGAAAATTCGAGCTTTAAAAGTAAGTTCGAATCTGAAACGCCCACGCAAGATGCACAGCCGCAAAAGTTCTTCCGTCTCACCAACGGTTTGGTCACTCGCCGCTTTCTGTTGCATGACAACGTTGGGGCGAGTGTTGGATTAACAGTTGACTCGAATCAACAATCAATTTTGCGAGCCGTGAAACCTGAAGCCACGGTGACGATTGATGGAAATCAATATTCTGTTGGCGGCCTGAGCGGGCAGCCAAATTACGCTTATTTGCTTGACAAGTGGCTGGATGAAATGAAGCCTGCCAAGAACGCGCTGCAATTGGTTGGCTACAAAACTGGTGGACCTGATGAACGCATCAAGTGGAAACGTGTGCGGCATCATGCGCCTGACGTGAAATGGCCGCCGCCAGGAATCAAGTTAACTCTTGAGTTTGCGCCGGCGAAATCAGATAAGCCGGCTCCCAATTTTCGTGTGTTCGTCCATTACGAGCTTTACGATGGCGTGCCAGTTTTTTGCAAATGGATCACCGTAGAAAACAGATCCGACAAAGCCATTTCGGTTGATCGTTTTGCATCGGAGATGTTGGCCGTCGTCGAGCATGACAGCCGAGTTGAAACGCGAAAGGGAGTGAGTTTGCCGATTCCTCAATCCATTCATGTGGAAACCGATTTTGCGTTTGGCGGATTCAATCATGAGAATGCGAATCGGCATGTGGTGCATTGGAGGACCGATCCGGAGTACACCACCCAAGTCAATTACGCAAAAAAAACGCCTTGTTTGATGGTGGTTCAGCCAACCAATGGACCAGCCCAAACAATCGAGGCGGGGAAAACGTTTACCAGTTGCCGAGCTTTTGAATTGCTTTACGACAGCTCAGATCGAGAGCGACGAAGTTTGTCTTTGCGAAAAATGTATCGCACGATAGCACCGTGGGTGACCGAAAATCCGCTGATGCATCATATGCGCATCGCCAAACCAGAATTGGTTCGTAAAGCGATCGATGACGCCGCGGCCGTCGGTTTTGAGATGGTGATTTTGAGCTTTGGCAGTGGGTTCAATATCGAAAACGACTCGCCGAAGTATATAGAAACGTGGCGCGAGATTGCCGAATATGCAAAATCAAAAGATGTCGAGATCGGTGGATATTCATTGCTTTCCAGCCGAAAAATCGGAAACGGAAACGACATTGTTTCGCCTGAAGGTCAGAAACCGGCTCATGGAAACTGCCCTGCCCTGACCAGTGAGTGGGGGCAATCCTATTACAAAAAGCTTGAGAATTTCTATCAGTCAACCGGATTCACGTTGCTCGAACATGACGGCCCCTACCCCGGCGATGTGGACGTGACTGCGCGTCCGCCGCTTCAAAAAGGCGAACAGGATTCGCGTTGGGTTCAGGGGCAAATCGCGAATAAGTTTTACCAATGGTGCCGCGAGCGTGGTGTGTATATCAACGCGCCCGATTATTACTTTCTCAATGGCACCAACAAATGTGGAATGGGGTATCGCGAAGTCAACTGGTCGCTGCCACGTGAAATGCAATTGATCCACACTCGCCAAAATATTTTTGACGGCACGTGGTACAAGACGCCATCGATGGGCTGGATGTTTGTCCCGTTGTCGGAGTACCACGGAGGTGGCGCGGCGGCAACGATTGAACCGCTTGATGAGCACCTTGATCACTATCAAAACATGATCGAATCTAATCTCGGATTAGGTGTTCAGGCTTGTTATCGCGGCCCGAGATTGTTTGATACTGACCGCACGCGAAACATGCTAAAAGACAAAGTCGATTGGTTCAAAAAATATCGCGACATTCTTGAAAGCGATGTGATTCACGGGCGGCGCCCCGATGGGCGAGACCTGGATTGGATGTTGCACGTGAATTCAACGCTTAAACAGAAAGGCATGTTGCTCGTTTACAATCCAACGGACAAACCGATCGCCAAAACGATTTCAGTTAATTTGTACTACACCGGTTTAACGGAAGTTGCCAATGTGAAACCGCAGGGCGAAACCGGAAATGCAATGAAGCTCAACCGTGATTACACCATTGAAGTAAAGGTGTCGGTTGAGCCTCAGGGCATGAGCTGGTTTTTGATTGAGTAGGGGCAATGCGGAATGCGGAATGGGGAATGGGGAATGCGGAATGGGGAATGCGGAATGGGGAATGCGGAATGCGGAATGCGGAATGCGGAATGCGGAATGCGGAGTGCGGAGTGCGGAATGCGGAGTGCGGAGTGCGGAATCTATTTGGTTTTTTCGTTCGTTTTTTCTTTGTTCCAGTCTGATTTGTCTTCGTTGATCGTGTGGACGGTTGCTTTTACGAAGAGGTACAAATTCGGCTGTTCAGAGTCGACTTGGTCGTACGTCATGCCGCCGGCGAGAACGATTTGCTCTTTGGGGCATCGTAATGTTGTGCTCATGCGGTGGGCAATGTAATCGGCCGAGTCGAGTTTGACTTCGACTGTTTCGCCGTTGCTTGTTTGTGAGAAAATGGAGTTCTTCTTTTCGTCTTCGACATCGAGGAACTCGTTGACTTTGGCGTGTAAATCGACGACGACAAAGTTTCAGCCACGCGTCGCCAACGGTGTGACTTGAATGGCAGCTCCATCGTGAACGGGGAATCGAGTTGGTTTGAATCCGACGATCGAAATTTCTTCTGCTTGACCGCCTTCTTTGGTCGTGGTGACTTTGGAAGATTCAAACGGGGTGGCATCAAGTACCAGTTGGCGCTGTCGGCCAGAAATTGCGTGAAGTGTTTGGTTGTTGTGGCCGGTGAGCGTCATTGTGTAGCTCAACCGTTTTTCGGTCTTGGCTGATTCCAGGAATTTTGCCCAGCGATCAGGATCGACAACGCCGGCCCCGATTTCTTCTTGTTCTTTTTGAACGAGCAAGTCTTTGGCTTGGGTGGCGTCACTGCGGATCCAGTAGGCTTGGATTGAGATCGTGCGAAGTTTCCCCCAGTGTGCTCGAAAAAGATCTAACAGGTTGGTGATCTGCTGGTGCATGTCGTCGGTGGCACTGATCAACAACGTGTTGCCAAGAAATTGAATTTTCGCTTCGTAGGCAGAACTGCCCCACTGGTCGGGAGACACGGTGGCTTTGATTGCTTTGACAAGCTCCGGCATGGAAATTTGTGCGGATTCCATGTTCAGCGATTGTGCCTCTTGTGCGGCAGTTGTCGCGATTGCACGCGAAGGCGGAACTCTAAAGACACCGCCTTGGCCGCCGCCTCCGAATCCGCCTCTGCCCCCACTACTCATGCCTCGCCTTGAACTTTGACCATTCTGAGCCGACTGAAAAATCGTTCCCGTGGCTGCGACTTCGTCTGGCTGAACGGCTGGATAGTGCGGCGAGACGACAAAGATATCACTTAAATCGTAAAGCCGAATGTGCAGCGTGTCGTCGTATTGGCTTTTGCGCGGTTGAGGTACGCGTTTGGTCCCAACAGATTTTACGCGGTCGTTATCAAAAGGATTGGAACTTTCGGCTTTGGATTTGGCCGTTTTCATTGAAGAGATTTGTGATTGAAGAGCTGCCAATTGCTGCTGAAGCTTTTCGACGTCGGATTGGGAAGTCGGTTGAGCGATTGCAGATTGGGCATTGGCCATTGAAAAGACCAGCAAGCACATAGCGGCTAAACAAGTACTTCGCCGAAGAGAATTTTGAAACAAGAGCCGCGTTGTCGTTTGACCTAGAAAATGAGTTTGCATATTTTTCTCGTTGATCTCGACGTACGCCCTTGCCCGAGAACGTCGTGTTCTATTTCCAAAACTCTTTTGCAATTCGAATGCCAATCAAGTTTTTTCTAGAAAAGAAGGCTTGTTTCAAGCATTCAAGACGCCAGTGGGGCAGTTTTGTGCGATTTCGAGACACGTATTTTGTGAAAGTTGTTTCACGATTCCCCATTAGTCGAAGTGATTGGATTTTTGCCGCCTCGGGATAGCCAGTACACTAAAAACTGTATTTTGGTTTGCTTTTTTCTGGCTCAAGACGGTATTCAATGAAGCCCCACTTAAAATTTGTGATCGCTGTTTCGATCTTGATGTTCATCGTGATTGGCATATTGAATTTTCAGCGGCAATCCGAGAGGCAGAAACTCCAAACGGCTTTCGCGAAAATCAGAAACGCAAAATCAGCCGTCGAAGAAGCCGAAGCGTTTGATCTGTTGTTCTATTCCAGCTCTTCGATCGAACTCAGTGGAATTGATGCCCAGGGAGATTCCGTCCGTTTCAGCAGTCCACAATTAACCGGCATCGAAATTTTGGCGGGTGGAAAACAAATGCAGCACACGTTGATTGACTCGGCCAATCTTGATTTGCTGATGCGTGAATGAATAACGCGTTGAGGGCGGTCTTATTAACGGCTCATTACAAGCATAAGAAAATTCAAGACCGCTTCAGCCTGTGGAATCTCAATTGGCGGAACAGCTCCGAAGAAAAAATACGTGTAGATCAGCATCGGTAAAAGCGCAAGTAGCATTAGAAAACAAAACGCGAAAAAGAATGGGAGGATCGCGTAGTTCCGAAGGCCGTTGCCAATCGAGCCAATGATTTTCCTCACCCGTATTAAGAATGATCGCTCGGATTCATCCATTTGCGATGCCACAAGTAATTCGACTGCGTTTTCCTGGGCTTTTTGAATGGCTTGAGAATCTTCGGGAGAACGACTGGCCAATCGCACGATTCGTTTTACGGCCATTCCAATCGAACGTTTATAGATCCAAAGAACGGGAGCTCCCAGAATCCCGATCGTTTCTGATATCGCCGTCTCGATGCTGGGAATCAAAACGTCTTCATGCATCTGTGTAATGATTGACTGGCCAGAAGGCATTTCCATTTCTCCAGATCGCAGTTTGGAAACGTCTTGTAGTGCTTTGTCAGAATTTTCAACCAGAATGCAAAGGATGCCCTCGGTGTTCTCCAAAGCGCCATAGATGATCCGAAGAATACCTGAGACAAACCCAAACACTGCCCCGATGACTAGCGAATAGGCTCCGAACATGATCCAACTCAGTCCAGTTAGATTCGTCAGATGTTCAATTAAGGCAAACACAACCAGCATCGCAATAATCGCATACAGACTCGTGGTCGCGATTTTCCAAAATGCGTTTGACAGGCCGAATAACTCGATAAGTCTTTCTACGAGTTCGCGTGTCTTGTATTTTTTAAGATCGAGCTTGAATGGTTTTTTTGTGGCTGATTCAGCCGAAGTGGTCGGCGCTACTTCAGACGCTTGATCATGTTGGCTCATGCGAATTGACTATCAGTATTTGCATCTTGTTCTGACGTTGGAATGATCCAGCATAATGCAACTCCAACACGAATGAAAACGATAGGTGGTTTTCGCACGCAGATGGCAATTATTGGTATCGGTTTCAAATAAAAGCAGCGAAATCCAAGTTGCTGCTCGAATCTGATTGTCAAAATTGCCTACGCACCGAGTCTCGTCGAGTCCGCAGAAGTATCTTCACTCGGTTTCGAACGCCACGACAAACGATCGGTCGCGACATGATAGTGCGGGTCTTCCGATACGTTGACTTCCACAAGATCACCGGCCTTGTTCAATAGCGATTTGCACTCTGGGCTAAGATGCGTGAGGTGCAATCGTTTGCCAACTGCTTCGTATTTTTCGGCGAGTGCGTTGATCGCTTCTAATCCAGACTGGTCGTAGACGCGAGAATAGTAAAAGTCGATGACGACATCTTCCGGGTCTTCTGAGGTGTCAAACATCTCTTTGAATGAAGAGACAGAAGCGAAGAACAGAGGGCCGTGGACTTGGTAAATCTTACTTCCGAATTCGTTGTACTTGATGTCGGCTCCCATGTGTGTGGCGTGTTGCCAGGCAAACACAAGTGCCGAGACGATCACACCCAAAATCACCGCCGAAGCAAGATCGTGCATCAATACGGTATAGCCAGCAACTAGCGTCATCACGAACATGTCGCTTTTGGGCATTCGTTGAAACATCTTAAGCGAAGCCCATTCAAACGTGCCGATCACAACCATGAACATCACGCCAACCAATGCAGCCATTGGGATTTGTTCGATGATGGGCCCCAGGAACAAAACAAACAGCAACAAGCAAACGGCTGCTGTGATCCCGGAAAGCCGACCACGACCGCCCGAGTTTACATTGATCAATGATTGCCCAATCATCGCGCAGCCGCCCATGCCACCGAATAATCCGCATACGAGGTTGGCAGCGCCTTGGCCGATGCATTCGCGATTGCCGTGACCACGCGTTTCGGTGATCTCGTCAATCAAAGTCAGCGTCATCAATGATTCGATAAGACCGACGCCACATAATACGATGGCGAACGGAAAAATGATTTTTAGTGTGTCCCAGGTCAGCGGGACCATTTCATATTGAAGGAAAAAAAGTTGTGGCAATCCGCCGCTGATTCCAGAAGCCTTTTCGGCTACTTCTGTTGTTTTGCTGGCCAGTTCGATCATCGAATCACGAGAGGCTTTCTCGGCTTCGATGAATTTGGCGGCGGCTTCTTCGGCTGAACTCGCAACAATGACATTTTGGCCAGGTAGAAGCGATCTTCCTATTGTCGACTGCAATGAGTTATCGTGAGCAGGAGCATGCGAATGCGAGCTGGCTGCAACAGCATTGGTGTTGAGCATGTCCCCAACGGTAGCAACAGGATTGTTTGCAATCTGCCCTTCTCCAGAGTTGGAGCTGGCTGAGAGATTGATTGATAGCGAGATGATGGTAACGGCTGCAATCGCGGCAAGCGAAGCAGGAACGGCCGTGGTGATTTTCGGAAGCAGCCAAATGATCGCCATCGTCAATGCGACAAGGCTCAGCATCAAAGCCAGTTGAGGACCAGCGAGGAAGACGAGTGATCCGTCAGCAGAGAGCGTTTTAAAGCTGCCGAGCTGCGCCAAACCGATTACGATCGCCAATCCGTTTACGAAACCAAGCATCACAGAGTGCGGAACCATGCGAATCAGTTTTCCCAAACGAGCAAGCCCAACCGCAATTTGCAAAACGCCACATAGGATTACAGTTGGAAACAAGTACTCAACGCCGTGCATCGCGACCAAGGCAACAACGACGACGGCCATCGCGCCGGTTGCACCAGAGATCATTCCCGGTCGGCCCCCCAGAATGGCAGCGATCAGTCCAATGAAGAATGCAGAGTAAAGGCCGATGAGCGGTGAGAGGCCAGCCACAAATGCGAATGCAATGGCTTCGGGAACAAGTGCCAATGCGACGGTCACTCCAGAAAGAAGGTCATTCTTGAGCGAGCCAGATTGGGGACGAAAGAAATTCAGCATAAAAGGTAGGGGTCCAAAATAGTTCACGTCCTCAATGGAATTCGGAAAAACCAAAAAGGAAAATCAGTTGGGCAAAAACGCGTTTAACGCGCTACGATGGTCAATCGTGATCGCCAGAAGCGGCGAGCCTTGGAGCGGTCAGTCGAATTTAAAGAGACGATTGAGCTTCGCTTTGCAGAGTTCGTTCGTGAACTATAGCTAGAAGACTTATTTGGTCAACGCGTATTTATTGTGCATTATTTCGCCTTCCATTCGGTTTTCACTTAAAAAAACAAGGCATCTCTCCGGCAAGGGCAGTAATTCCTCTTTAGCGGTTTCTCTGGTTGGCGGTTCAGCCAGTAAGCAACTTGCTCAACTCAATAATTCAAATTGAGCGTCAAAGAATTTTCAGATCAATATATTGTTGAAGGGATCGGGAGGAGTGTAGCGACCAGCCACGGTTTTGATCTAAGTTGATCAAGATGGTTCGAGTCCAATCCAAGACCGATCAATATTACCAGGAGTCAAAGGTTGTCAAAGTTATTCAAAGTGTTTGTTCTGCGGGCCGCTGTTTCGCTTAAATGTTTGTTACTGCTGGCGTGCAGTTTGATCGCCCAGGAAAATGAACCTAATAAGTCGAAAGAGCAAGTGCAACGTAAGTTTGTCACCAATGCCAGACTTACCCTTGGAACTCAAACGAATTTATCGGCCTCGGTTCGGATAGCGGATCTGGACAACGACAAGGACCTCGATGTCGTTGTCGCTAACGGGCGTCATTGGCCGCAGCAAAATTATCTTTTCCTCAATTCTGGCCGAGCAAGATTTTTGGTTCAGCGTCCACTGGGGCGTGACTTGATGACCAGCTACGCAACTGAAATCGCTGACTTGGACGGGGATGGTGATTTGGATATCGCTGTGGGCAATGACAATGCTCCCAACCTGATTCATCTCAATGATGGCAACGGTCGGTTTGATGCTGGAACGGAATTTGGCACGCCTTCAAGTGTTCGCAGTTTGACGCTTGCGGACATCGACAACGATGGCGACACAGACATCCTTTCCACCTGCCGTGGGCGGCCGAACCAGATATACCTCAACGACGGCAAAGCGAATTTTGGGGCTGGCAAACCGTTTGGGCGGAAAACCGATTCGACGATTGACGTTGCAGTTGGCGATGTAAATTCAGATGGGCACCCTGATTTGGTACTTGCCAATCGCGATGGGCAAGAAAATGAAATTTTGCTGAATGACGGTAAATTGAATTTTGAAAAAAGGATTTCTTTTGATCACGCAAAAGATCAAACACGCGCGTTGGCGATTGCGGATTTGAATGGCGATGGTAATCCAGATTTGGTCACGGGAAACATTGGTCAGCCCAATGGTATTTTTTGGGGTGACGGAAAATCCGGATTCGAGCGATTTAGTGAATTTGGACGGGCCGATGGCAGGACGTTTTCACTAGTCGTTGCCGACATGGATAACGACGGCGATTTGGATGTCGTCGTTGGGAATACTGGCCAGCAAAACGCGGTTCACTTTAACGAAGGCGAAGGCAAGCCGCTGACTGAAGTTCGTTTTGGTGCCCCGACAGATGCGACTTATGGAGTCGATGTCGCAGATTTTAATGGCGACAATTTTCCAGATATCGTCGTGGCCAATTCTGGTGTTGGCAATCAAGTGTTCATGAACGTTCCGGCGAAGGGTAAGGCTTCGAAATAGTTCCGTTGGTGCGTCAAACCTGAATCGACGTGCCATGTTTATGCGAAGCGTAACATGCTCATGCTGCGCGTGAGCATGGCACCCAGAACGCTGAGACAAACTATTCATTTCAGCTTTGACGAACCACTAGGATTCGGGATCGCTGCAACTCAATTTTGGGTACGTGAAAAAACACCCGTGCTCAGTCATTTCATTATTGTCGACTAGTGCCGTGGTCAATTCGAGAAAGTGTTGGAGGGAATTCGCGATCACGTAACCTTTAGGGTAATCTTCGTGCTCTCTTATCCCCACCCTACCAAAACTGGATCGCCGCTTATCGACGTCAATCAAAATTTGGAATGAGCTGTATTCGCTACTGCCGATAACAATCCAACCTTTGTCCCAATACAATGAACAATTGAACTCTTCAATTCCCTTGACGATTTCATCATGCGATTTGCCCTTGGCGATCTTATCGTTCAAGTCATTCTGGGCCATCATTAGTTTGATGCGGCGACTATCCTCAAATTTGGAAATGTCTTCAAAGTAATTCATCGAAAACAATGGACAGCCCGTAACAGACTGCCCATTTGCGATTTGATAAAGTTCTTTCACTTCGGACAGGTCAAACGAGCCATCGAGATCATTCAAGAACTTAAATTGACTGCTTTTCGCTGGCGGATTAACGCCAGAATCATGTCCATCAAACCTGGACATTAATTCTTGAAATGATTCTCGAAGGCTCATGCTAACTCATTTTTTTTGAGCAGATGGATCATGATTATTCCTCCATCAATTCACGCGTGACTTAGAGTTGCGGTTTTAGTCTTTTTTCTTTTTTGAGCCGCTCGATTTTTTTGGCGAGTCGGAAGATTTGGATTCTGATTTGGGCGAATCCGATTTGGAAGATGAGTCTTTCGATGTTGAATCAGTCTTTTTCGAATCGGCTTTAGCGGATTTTTTATACGAGTCGCTGCGGTAGTCGGTCTCGTAGAAACCGCTGCCTTTGAACATGATGGCGGCGCCGGTTCCAAATTGACGGACGGCTTTTTTCTTGCCGCACTCAGGGCATTTTTTGACAGGATCCTCAGTGATTCGCTGAAACAGTTCCCATTCGTGTTGGCATGCGTCGCATTGGTAATCGTAAGTTGGCATAAGATCGATTCAGGCGGAATGGTTCAGGATTGGAAAGTGTCAGTCTGTTTTGTAAGCCGAACTAAGTGGCTTTGGTTGAGGTTACAACGTTAAACGCTCTGGGCAACAGTTTGAATCTTTGTTTATTCAGTCGCCGGACCAGTTGAAACGAAGACTTGTGAAGCACGAACGACGCGATCGTGCAATTTGAAGCCAGCTCGAAGCTCTGTAGAAACGATGTTGGCTTCGAATTCGTCGCTAGGCTGCATTTGTAGCGCTTGGTGAAAGTGCGGATCGAATGGCTTGCCAACCGCTTCGATTTTTGTGCAACCTTTACTTTCGAGCGCCGCGCTGATCTGCTGGGCGACCATCTCGACGCCCTGAGCCAGTCCTTCGCCGTTGGGGTCGGCTTTGAATGAGTCGATCGCGCGGTGCAGATTGTCTACTGATTCGAGGATCGCGTTCATCAATCCGATTGACGCGTATTTCAGTTTGTCTTGCGTGTCGCGAAGATTGCGGCGGCGAAAGTTCTCAAGGTCGGCTTGGGCGAGCAGAACACGTTTTTCCGCTTCGGCCAAATCGGCTTGAAGGCTTTCGACGGTCGGAGGTGCGTTTGGATCTCGCTCCGCTTCAAGGTCAACATTGGCGTCTTCGGCTGCGACCTCTTCAAACGTGACATCCACATTTTCCAGCTCTGAATCCACGTTGACGTTTTCGCCTTCGTTAGCGTTAACGTTAACGTTTGCGTTTGCGTTCTGTGGATCGTCAATATGTTGTTCTTCTGGTTCCGTGTTCATGGCTGTTTGAGTTGGCAATAATCAGTGTCAAAATTTAATTAGGAAAAGGTTTTTTGATTCGCGATTGGGATTCGCTATTGGGTTGTTGCGAAATATTCGGTTAAGCGTTTCAAAAAGTTTTTGCGTTCAGGCAAGACGTCGGTTTGCTCCAACTCGGCTAGTTTGCGAAGCAGTTCTTCTTGCTCGTTTGAAATTTTCTTGGGCGTTTCAATATAGGTCTGCACAAGCAAGTCACCAGTTTTTGCGCCTTGGGGACTGGGCATACCGCGGCCAACCATTTTGAATACTTCGCCCGATTGAGTGCCGCGAGCGATGGTCAATTTATCGGGTCCGTCGAGTGTTGGGACTTCGATTTCTGCGCCCAATGCGGCCTGGGTGTAGGAGATGGGCATTTGCAAAATCAAGTTGCCGCCATCGCGGTGGAACAATTTGTGGCGTTTAACATTGATGAAAGCGTAGCAGTCGCCGGTGGGGCCACCATCGGGGCTGGCTTCGCCTTCGCCCTGCAAGCGGACACGCATTCCGTCGTCGACACCAGCTGGAATTGAAACCTCAAGTTCAACCCGTCGGTTGACTTGGCCTTGGCCACGACAATCGGTACATGGATTGACGATTATTTTTCCGGCACCTCGGCAGACAGGGCAAGTCGTTTGAACCCGTAAGATCCCTGCTGACTGAAGGACTTGGCCGCGGCCACCACATTGTTGACAGCCCGCGACATCGCTGCCAGGTTGACTGCCGCTTCCTTCGCAGGTTTCACATGGATGGTTGCGATCGAATTTGAGTGTTTTGTTTACGCCGCGTGCGGCTTCTTCAAGTGTCAGGGTTACGTCGGCGCGAACGTCGCTGCCTCTGCGGTTGCGTCGACCTCCACGCCCGCCAAAAATGTCGCCGAACATTCCGCCACCGCCGCCACCGAACATTTCACTGAACGCGGAAAAGATGTCTTCGGCAGATCCGAATTGGCTTGAGCCATCGACGCCTGCGTGCCCGTGGCGATCGTATCGTGCTCGTTTGTCGGAATCGCTGAGTACTTCGTAGGCTTCGGCGGCTTCTTTAAAGTTCTTGCTCGCTTCGTCATCGCCGGGGTTGCTGTCGGGATGGAACTTGACCGCGAGCTTGCGGTACGCCTTGGCGATATCGCGTTCAGAGGTGTCACGCCCAACACCAAGCACTTCGTAATAATCGCGTTTTGCCATGAGGGATTCCAATTCGTCACCGCGCAGTTGCGCGTTTTTCTAACACGACTTCATGTCGTGATGATCGTTTGTTTGTGTGCTTTTTTAAGCGGTTGACGCCAGTTGGGGAACGGGAGTTTTGGTTCTGCTGGCGCTAACAAAAAACTCAGGTTGTTGGTCTTGGGTTGGTCAATTGTTTATGGAAAAAAACGGGCCACTCGAAAGTGGCCCGTTGTTGTTTTTCAAGAACGACATCACCTCATCGTGATGTCGTTCGTGTCGAGCCGGAGTTTCAAACCTAGGCGATTGAACCTTCGACACGACGCTTGTGCTTGTCGTCGTCATCGAAAGTCGAAACCATCGCGTCGGTCGTCAAAAGCAATCCCGCGATGCTGGCAGCGTTGGCCAATGCAGTGCGGACAACTTTGACTGGATCAATGACACCCGCTTTAAGCATGTCAGTGTACTCACCTGTGAAAGCGTTGAAGCCCTGGTTGGTTGGCTTGCCCGCAACGATGTCTGCGACGACTGAGCCATCGATTCCGCCGTTGTTTGCAATCTGACGAATCGGAGCATCAAGTGCAGCCAAGACGATATCAACACCGATTTTCTCGTCGCCTTTGGCGCCTTTTCGAGCAGCAGCAACGGCGTCTTTGCAGCGAAGCAAAGCCACACCACCACCAGGCAAAATGCCTTCTTCGATGGCAGCACGAGTCGCATGAAGTGCATCCTCAACGCGAGCTTTTTTCTGCTTCATGTCTGCTTCGGTTTCGGCACCCACGCTGACCACGGCAACACCGCCGGTCAATTTGGCCAAACGCTCTTGCAGTTTCTCTTTGTCATAATCGCTGTCGGATTGTTCGATCTGCTTGCGAATTTGTTCGATCCGAGCTTCGACGTCTTTGCGGCCAGCGCCTTCGACGATCGTTGTGCTGCCTTTGTCGACAGTGATTTTCTTGGCAGTACCAAGGTGGCTCATCTCAATGTTCTCAAGCTGGATGCCCAAGTCTTCGCTGATCAACGTTCCGCCAGTTAGCGTTGCGATGTCACCAAGCATTGCTTTGCGGCGATCGCCAAAACCAGGAGCTTTCACAGCACAAACGTTAAGTGTTCCGCGAAGCTTGTTAACGACAAGCAAAGTCAAAGCTTCGGCGTCAACGTCTTCGGCGATGATCATCAAAGGAGCGCCCGTTTGGCCAGCCTTCTCAAGGATCGGAACGAGGTCGCGAATGTTGCTGATCTTCTTTTCGAAAATCAAGATCTTGGCGTTCTCGAATTCGCAGTTCATATCCGTTGGGTTGGTGATGAAATACGGTGAGATGTAGCCTTTATCGAACTGCATTCCGTCAACGTACTCAACCGTTGTGTCGGCAGTTTTGCCTTCTTCAACGGTGATCACACCGTCTTGGCCGACGCGATGAAGTGCTTCGGCAAGAAGTTCGCCGATGACCATGTCGTTGTTGGCACTGATCGCACCGACGTTGGCGACTTCAGCCTTGTTGGAAACTTTCTTGGCCATGCCGACAAGGTTTTCAACTGCAGCGGCAACGGCGGTGTCGATTCCACGACGAACCGCAGTTGGGTTTGAGCCAGCAACGATGTTGCGAAGGCCTTCTTTGAAAATCGCACGAGCCAACACGGTGGCAGTCGTGGTGCCATCGCCAGCAAGGTCAGAAGTTTTCTGTGCAACTTCGACGACCAATTTGGCGCCCATGTTTTCGAAGCGATCTTCGAGGTCAATTTCTTTAGCAACGGTAACGCCGTCTTTGGTGACCGTTGGGCCGCCGAAAGATTTGTTGATGATCACGTTACGACCGGTTGGCCCCATCGTGACAGCAACTGCGTCCGCCAAAATATCGATCCCGCGAAGCATGCGTGCTCGAGCGTGATCTTCGAATAGCAATTGTTTAGCCATTTTGATTAATCCTTGTTATTGATTTGAGATGAAAGACAGAGATCGAATCTCAAATCTCTTAGACGACTTTGGCGAGGATGTCTGATTCACGAAGAATCTTGACGTCGTTGCCTTCGACTTCGATTTCAGTTCCGCCGTACTTGCCGTAGATGACTTCGTCGCCAACGGTAACTGAAAGCTCACCACGCTCGCCGCTATCGAGCAGTTTGCCAGGGCCAACTGCGATAACCGTTCCGCGTTGTGGTTTTTCTTGAGCCGCATCCGGGAGCACGATTCCACCAGCAGTGGTTTCTTCAGCAGCCATAGGCTCGATAACGACACGATCATCTAGCGGACGAATAGAAATTTTAGCCATGTTTATATGTTCCTTATTTGGTTCAGCGATTTGAAAGTAACCAAAAAGCTGAGTCTAAATATGTGTTTGTTTTTGTTGTTTATGAGTTAATTATTGAGTTTCAAAAGCGACTGAATGATTACATCATTCCGGGCATCATGCCGCCCATTCCACCCATGCCGCCGCCCATTCCTCCCATGCCACCCATTCCGCCCATGCCCATATCACCGCCCATGCCGTGATCGTGGTGATGGTCGCCACCTTCTTCTTCCTCAACAGGAATTTCGGTGATAAGCGATTCGGTAGTTAGGAGAAGTGAAGCAACACTGGCTGCGTTTTTCAAAGCTGTCGTGACAACTTTAGCTGGGTCGATAACTCCAGCAGAAACCAGGTCGCAGTATTCGCCTTTGTCTGCGTTGAAGCCTTCAGTGGCTCCCTTCATTGCACGAACGCGATTGACGACGACGCCGCCATCGAATCCAGCGTTCTCTGCGATGCAGCGAAGTGGGTACTCAAGAATCTGTTGGATGATTTTAATGCCTGCGGATTCGTCGCCAGCAAGATCCTTGATTTTCTTGAGTGCTTTTTCGGCTCGCAAAAGTGCGATTCCGCCACCAGGAACAATGCCTTCAGCAAGAGCAGCGGCAGTCGCTGATTTTGCATCTTCAAGCAAGTCCTTGCGCTCTTTCATTTCTGTTTCAGTAACAGCACCCACGTTGATTTGGGCAACGCCGCCAGCCAGTTTCGCAAGTCGCTCTTGAAGCTTTTCCTTGTCGTAATCGCTGTCGGTGTTTTCGATTTCCTGACGAATCTGAGCTACGCGAGCTTCGATTGCATCTTTCTTGCCAGTCGATCCAACGAAGATTGTTTCTTCA
The DNA here is from genome assembly GCA_964448575.1 of uncultured Pirellulaceae bacterium. Classification (GTDB taxonomy): domain Bacteria; phylum Planctomycetota; class Planctomycetia; order Pirellulales; family Pirellulaceae; genus Mariniblastus. The sequence goes on along the minus strand of CAYUWY010000019.1, from coordinate 43,276 downwards.
GAAGTGATTTTGACTTTCTTGACACGGCCAAGATCTTTGAGCTGAATGCCTTCGAGGTCGATGCCAAGATCTTTGAAGATCACTTGACCACCCGTCAGCACACCGAGGTCGCCCATGATGGCTTTTCGGCGATCGCCATAGCCAGGAGCTTTGACGGCACAGCACTGAAGGATGCCACGCATTTTGTTGACAACCAATGTCGCAAGGGCTTCGCCTTCAACGTCTTCTGCGATGATCAACAAAGGCTTTTTAGATTTACTGACTGCTTCGAGAAGTGGAATCAACGCTTTGTTGGAAGAGATTTTCTCTTCGAAGATCAAAACGTATGGGTTGTCCAATTCGACTGAAACATCGTCCTGGTTGGTGACGAAGTGTGGTGAAAGGTAACCACGATCAAACTGCATCCCTTCAACGACGTCGACGTAAGTCTCTGATCCACGGCCTTCTTCAACCGTGATCACGCCGTCCTTGCCGACTTTGATGAATGCTTCTGCAAGAACGTCACCGATGGTCGGATCGTTGTTGCCCGCGATGGTCGCGACCTGCTTGATTTCTTTTTTGCTTTTCTGATCAATTGGCTGAGCCAGTTTGTTGATCTCTTTGCAAATCGCTTCGGTTGCTTTGGCGATGCCGCGAGACAATGCCATCGGATCGTAACCCGAAGCGATCATCTTGAGGCCTTCGCGGAAAATGCCTTCAGCCAAAACGGTTGCTGTTGTGGTTCCGTCTCCGGCAACATCGTTGGTCTTGCTGGCTGCTTCTTTGACCAGTTGAACGCCAAGGTTCTCGAATGGGTCGTCCAATTCGATGTCTTCGGCAACGGTAACACCGTCTTTGGTGATCTTGGGACTGCCCCAGCCTTTATCCAAGATGGCGTTGCGACCACGTGGGCCGAGTGTGCTGCGAACCGCGCGAGCCAATTTGGAAACACCTTCCAAAAGGGGCTTACGGGCGGCGTCGTCAAAAACCATTTGTTTTGCCACCGGATTCCTCCAAGTTATTAATAGTGGTGAATTTTTTGCGAATAGATTCGCGTTATTTACTTTTGATGCTGCAAATGCAGCGTTCCAATTGAGTTGTCACTCAGTGGTCCAGCGATTGGACTTAGCCAGCGCAATTTGTCAGGCGCACCGATAGATATCCGCCTTAACGCAATCAGTGTGCCAAAGCTTTGATTGGGCCAGAAATAAAATGGCCTCGCAACTGGCCACGTTTCGCTCGTTTATTCTGCCAGTTTTATCTCTCGCTGCCCGTTCTCGACTGACATCAGGTCTTGTAAACGGGAATGACAAAGTGGCATCCTAGATTCGCCGTGATTTTAATCCTTGCCTTTTGAATAGCTGGTGCATAATAATTGCATAACGAATAAATAAGCGGTGCGTAACTGTTATGCATCGTGATTTTGATAAATCAGGAGTGAAGATGAAGCCAGATTACGGAAGAACGACGATTACGGTCCCGTTCGAATTAAAGAAGAGAATGAAAAAGGTGCGTGGCCAAGTGAATTGGTCGGCTGTCGCATGTGAAGCGTTTGAAAACAAGCTGGAAGAGCTCGGTCCAGTTGAAGAGATCACTTCCGTCGAAGAAGCGATCAAGCGAATGAAGGCGATTGGCGAAAACGGCCCTGCTGCCGAGGCTGACAAAAGTGGCAGCGAAGCAGGAAAGCACTGGGCAATGAATTTCGCTCAGCCAGGGCAGTTGAAGCGGATTGAAGCATTCAAAAGTTCGATGTCTGCCGATGAGTGGGAAGAGTTAATGTGTTCGCGCGGGGCTGCAAAGGAATTGGCAATTCAAATCGACCCGCGGGCCGGGCGAAATCTTGGCGCCACACCCGGAGACGATGCGCCGAGGCGACACCGTTCACGTCGAAGGGGCGGTAGGGGACCAGGGCATCACGGCCCGGGCGGGTGGTATGGTCCAAGAGAAGTTTGGAGATCGATTCTTGATTGCCGCCCCGAGCATCCCGCATTCTTTTTCGGGTTTGCCGAAGGGGCATTGGAAATTTGGGATCAAATGAAAGATCAGTTTTAGATCAACCGGCTCGCCTTGCGAAAACGCGATATCAATTCGGCTTGTTGAGCGCCGCTATGTAGCTCATGTCGTTTGAGTCCCGATTGATGAAACTTACAAAAAAAGGCCACCCTGATTTTCAGGGTGGCCTTTGGTTTTTGAATTCTAAGTTTGTTAAGAATTAAGAACGCTGATAGGCGTCTTTTATTTACTTCTTCTTTTTCTTTTTGTCTTTACCGCGGTTGGTAAGTGACCATGCTTCAAGCCAAACCTGGCCACCACGCTTCATTTCGAAGTCGTTGATCAAACGTCGCTGCATGTCTGGCAAGTGCCCTGCCCCGTAAAAGATCGCGATATTTCGTTTGCCGGCAGCGATTTCCCGCTCAAGCACTTTCATGCATTTTGCGTTGCGATGGTCGATGATGGTTGAGCCGTCTCTGCCTTTAAAGACAACCATGCCGGCTTCCATTTCCTGAATTTGTTTGGCAAAGGCGCGACGCATACGCAGTTCTTTGTTGCTTGAGAACATTGCAATGACCATGTCCATGCTACTGTCGCCTTTTCCGGCAGACTGCATCGCCATTCCCTGTCCAATCGCACGTACCACATAGCCGGAAACGCTTTCGTCGTTCTGTTTCATGCTTTGAGCAAACTCGGTTGGCGTCATGTCGGCGTGCACAAAATTCTTTTTGGTGTAGTCGATATGCTCAAGTTGAAACTCCAGACCAAGAACCGACTGCATCCCTTTTTGAAGTGCAGCTACTGGGTTGGATGGAATGCCTTCTGACCGTCCGCCGCCCTTCGGGATGACGGTGCCTTCGGGGGCAACGAGTTCGAAAAGCAGCGACTCGTACTGTTTGAATCGTTCGTTTAGGTCCGCAAAGTAGGCTTTTTCGCCGATGTGAACGGCACCGATCAGATCAACCGAAATTCGGACGCCCTTGTCGTTGGTCATTTCGTAGCGAGTGATCGAAGTCTCTAGGGCAACCGCGCGGCCTTTGGCGTCTTTGCGGATGCGCATGAAATGAGCAGAGTCTTGTTTGTTTTTCTTTTTAGCGGCTTTGAAAGCTGCTTTTTCTTCCGCTGTTTTTTCTGCTTGGGCTGTTGCTGTTTGGGCAAACGCTCCAGGGTTGAGCGTGGCGAATAAGCAGAAAATCGCCAGGATTGGGGCAAGCGACAGAGGTTTTCTGATCAGCATTTTTATCTCTTTGTCATTGAGTCTATTAACGAGGTCGGTCCATCGATGGGTTGAAAATTGTACCCGATGTTTTCGATTTCAGTTTCACTCGAAAAATGGATTGATAGGATCTGGCCAAAACCGGACCTGAATGCACGGTCTACGGATAATAGAGTAAGTATACGGCTGACTCATTTTTCGAGCAAATCATGAGCGGCGGTCAGCGCAATTTAATCGTCAAAGTGAACGAATTGTTTGTATGTAAACCAATTCAGCGTCTAAACCGCTGTCGGTTTGAAAATTGTAACGGGGCTACCGGGCGAAACGAAAACGGAAGCAGGCCGCTTGGCGAGCGGTTTAACGAATTCATTGCCGAACAGAGTTTTGACATCGCAAGTGAAATTGGCTTGCGCTGCGTCCCAGGCACTCCATGTGGGTCTTTGGACCTTGTGAACGATCGTTTTGCCTTTAAGCGTTTGATAGTGATTTGAGTGGTCGAGAATAAACCCGACTTTGGTTTCTGGTCCCGTGTTCTTTATCTTGCTGCGGGCACGGATTCTTAACTTATTCCAGTGGTCTTCGACTTTCCATTGATACTCGGCTGAAGGGATTTCCTTTTCGTTTGCAAAGCCTGAGTTTTTGAATTTCATCTTGAGCTTACGGTAGTCGGTCTCAAAGCGAGAGCCGAGTGTCCGCACGCCGGTTCCGCTGGAGACGTAGTTGCGGATGAAGCATGTGCCCTTGCGGTTCTTCGGATCGGCGGGATGGCGAACGTAGAATCGCAGGCTCAGTTCAGCGAATCGAGGTGTGATTGGCATTCCGAGAAAAGGTGCATTTCGAATGACCATACAAACGAGGCTGACATAGGTTTCGTCGTTGTAGAAGTCTAGCTCAAGTCCTTTGGGGATTTTGTCCGCAAGGATTTTGGGTTGCACTTGGAAGTTAATCGCGACCAACTCGGTAAAGGCTGCAGTCATGAGCGGCCTTTGCGTAGTGGGAGCTTTTGTCTGGGTCGGGAGGTTGGAAGTAGTGGCCATAGCCGAGATCCGCCAGTCAATTGATTGTGTAAGTTTTAAAGGTCAGTCAGGGGCAGTTCCGTCAATTCGCAATTGGTGTGTGTCGTGGTTATGAAAGTTGGTTGAAAACAGTTGTTCAACCAATTGTTATTGTACGAGCTTTGCTTGAGCGTTGCTAAGCGAAAATGGCTCAAAAATTCGCTATCGGGCCTCTATTTAGAACGTTTCGAGGCGTTCCAGGCTTCGAAAGCCGATAGTCTCAACTTTTCGTCATAAAAACCCGCTCGATTGTGCTTCAGTTTGTCGTTTTCAATGCTCGTCGGATGAAAGCCAAAAGTGGTCGTCTCTTTGCCACTTAATTTGATTGCGGCTGCCAAGGCAAGATCGCGCATTTGGACTTCCATCAATTGAGCCTTCAGGTTGTCAGGGGTGGGCTGCTCAGTTTCAGGCTCTTCATCTTCGTTCTTAGCCCGAAGAATAAAATTGCCGACCAGCGTCTGGTCGTCAAATATCTTTTCGAGCATCGGCACCTGATTCTGTTTGCCAATTTCGCTAACGACTTCGATGGCTTGGGTGCGCGTGCGAACGGCAAGTTTTTTGTTGGTGGCAAACGACATGGCTAAATCAATTTTTTCAGTCAAGCCGTACGCTGCGATGACTACCAGTTTGAGGTTGGCGTGGGCGGTCTGGTCGTCGGGAATGGTGTCGATCCATTTTGAGATCAACCGGTCAAATTGCGTTTTGTTGCCACTGCTCTTGAGGTAACCAAGCATTTGTTGCCGTGTGATGACACTTTGAAGTCTTTGGTGGTCAGTGATTCCAATTTGAATTTTCTCTGGTTGGTTTTTTGTCTCGGAGTCAAATTCCAACGTCGAAGCGAACATGATTGCGACTGCGGTTGCGAGCATTTCGTTTGCACTACTGCGGTATAGGAGTCCTGATTTTGCGATTCCCTGAATTACATTCTCAGTTTCCGTTTTGCCTTTGGCGATCGCGTCGAAAAGCTCCGGGTGGGCTTGGTGGATGTTTGCAAATAGCTTTCGTGAATTTTTGTCATCGCCGGAGATTGCCGAAAACTTGGTCCAGCCCGGCATCGAATCGGAGTCTGAAGATCCAGCGAGGAAGCTTTGAATCTTTCTCTCTGCTTCTTTTCGCTCGATCAAAATCAATAGCCGCGTGCAGCGAAGTCTGATTTCGCTGTCTGGAGCGTCGGTTTCACGGTGGGTAATGGCAAGCCGCAGAGGCTCAATGGCTTTGCCGCCAAGAGACAATAATTTGGCTTCTGCTTGAGTCCGTGTGCTGTAATCAGCGTCGCCAAGCTGAGAGATCAAGGCGGCGATTGCCGGATCGGTTTCCTGATTCGTCTCTTGCTCCTGGCCAGCGGTCGGGGGTTGGCGAAATTCCAGGTGGTTATAAGTAAGCGCACTCGTTTGTAACGCGGCGCAGTGGACTGCGAATACGCCGGTCAGAATGACAAGCGAATTAGTTGTCAGAAAGGCCGTTTGCAAAAAACGCAACGAACGAGCAAGCGAGTTGGGCATGGGCCGGTGTTGCTTTTGTTTCGTTGGCGAATCGTTGGTTTGATGTGAATTCAAAATCAGTCCCGCGGTAAATGGACGAACTCTCGTGTATGGCGTCCGTATCTTTGACGCTTGCTGCCACTGCGATAGGCTTCTAAGTCATCGTAACAACAATTTAATTGGCGATCAGCACTGATCGGTAAATAACGTTGGATTTGCACGCGGTTCTTGAAGCTTCGTGTTGCGGTTACGATTTGAGACCAATCCAGGCTAAAAAGAGCTCGGTAGTCGCAACCAATGACTTGCCGCCAATAAACTGCGCTCAACGAATTACGTCGCGCCAAATGCGTCGCACTAAAAGTGAGATTGAGAATGATAACTATTTTGTTTGATATTGATGGAACCTTAATCCGCTCTGGTGGAGCTGGGTTGATTGCGATTACTGCCGCGATGGAACGTTTGTTTGGAGTGGATTCATTGCCTCACGTCGAGCTTCATGGGCGCACCGACAATGGGATCCTGTCTGATATTTTTGATGCCCAGTCACTTTCGTATGACCAGCATCGCGAGAAGTTTGATCAAACCTATTGGGAGTTGCTTCCCGAAACGCTCAAGCAATGCTCTGGCGAAATATTGCCTGGGGTGATCGAGCTTTTGGATTTACTTAGCCAAGACAGTAACGTCGCACTTGGCATTTTAACCGGCAATTCCAAACGCGCGGCTGAGATCAAGCTTGAGCATTTTGGACTAGATGGTTACTTCGATTTCGGCGGTTACGGCGACCACCATTCCAATCGAAATGATGTTGCCCGTTTGGCACGAGAGTCGGCTGAGTCGTTTCTTGGTGAGCAGTTCGCTAGCGAGAAGTTGTGGGTAGTGGGTGATACTGTCAATGACATTCTTTGTGCTCGCTCGATTAATTCCCGCGTGGTCGCAGTGGAAACGGGAGGCTGCGATCGGGAAACACTAAAGTCTGCCCAGCCGGACCTTCAGATAGCGTCACTAACAAATCGTTACACATTTGTGTCCAGCGTGATTAAGTGAACATTTTTTTTGAGATAAAAGCTTGGCTAATTGTTACAGCCGTTGAAATCGACACATGTAGAATTTTCCTTACAAAAGGAACTTGATCGCGGCTTAGGGGGCGTTAGAGTCCTTCAAAGCTAGTAGAGGGGAAAGCAGGAAAATTGCCACTAGATTTATGACATGGGTTTCGACTCTTGAAACGCTTAATCAATCGATATCTTCGTCTCAGTTGTAACTAAAGTGGTTGAAAATCGGAGTCCTCGTTAATAGACTGGACATTCGGATTTGACTTTCCAGATCTGTAGTTTTCCCTAGTGGGCGGATTGTTTGCTGTCTCACTGGAGTTTCTCCTTCCTGCACAAGTTTGCTGCTCGACGCACCGAGACGTTTTTTTCTAGCTTCGCATCACGGACCGTTATGAATAACAATCCTTTAACCATCGCACAGATTTTTGGTGCGTTGACGCGACACAAGTTCAAAGCTTTTTTTGCTTGGCTTATTGTGATCGCATTTATTGTCCTGGCATTTCTTGCTTGGCCACGTCAGTACGGTTCAGAAGGCCGACTGTATGTTCAGATGGGCCGAAACAACACGGGCATTTCTCCGACAACAGGCTCTGCGTCAATTTCGATTCAGGATACACGCGAAACCGAAATTCGATCGGTTTTGGAGATCATTAAGAGTCGCGCTGTTGTGGAGTCGGTCGTCAAAGACATTGGCGCCGAAGTGATTTTAAAAAGCCGGTGGGATGATTGGATTCCCAGCATTTCTCTGCCGAACCTTTTCGCCAGTGGTGGCGAGGATGGAATGTCGGTTGAAGAGTACGAAAATCTCAAGCTTCGAGAGTTGGCCGCCAAGCAACTTGAAGATTCAATGGTCGTGTTTTCGGAAAAGAAAACATCTGTGATCTCTGTTTTCATCAAAGGCAATTCCGCGAAACTTGCTCAGCGAATGGTTAACAGCATTTTTGAGCACACTCGCCGAATTCACTTGAAGGTTCATGCCTCCAAAGGTTCAGCCGTCTTTTTTGATGACCAATTTGAATCGCAAGAAAAATTGTTGGTTGACGCAATAAACGAGTTGTCAGATTTTCGCAGTAAGAAAAAGGTTCTATCTGTTGGAGCAGCACGAGGAACGCTTCAAGGGATTTTGACATCCATCGACAATGATTTGTTGACAACAGGCGTCAGGCTTGCCGAAACAAATGATCGCTTGAAAAAACTTGAAGAGATGATGCTTACGACGTCTGCCCAAATCGCGATGCCAAAAAGCGGCGTCGAGCGATTGTCCACCGAAGATTCTCGTACGGAAGTTTTTCGACTGGAATCCCAACTTGAGGGGCTTCTTTCTACTCTTCAACCAACTCACCCTAGAGTCTTGGCAACTCAAAAGCAGTTAAGAAGCGTTAAGCAATCGCTGGCAAACATGGCAGTCGATCGTACTGAGTCTGCAATGGAATCCAATCCAGTCTACGAAGCGATGAAAGTCGACTTGATGCGAGCCAAGGGAGAAAAGGCCGCTTCGGAGGCAAGATACATTGCTTTGAATAAGAAAAAGAACGAAGCACTGGCGCAGTTGGGTGAGATGAATGCAGCGGAAGTTGAAGCCGATCAGCTTCAGCGAAATGTCAATGTCGCTCGGCAATACTTGAGTATTTACACACAAAAACGTGGCGAATCTAAAGCCATGTCGCTTTTGGATGACCTCAATATCTCGGATGTTGTGGTTGCTCAAGAAGCGAACTTCGTTGTTAAACATGTAAGCCCCAAAGGCAGTTTGATTTTGCCGCTGGGATTCATTTGTGCCTTGATTGCCGCACTAGCAACCGCGTTGTTCTTTGATCGCAATCACCTCAGTGCAACACTCAACGAAGGGGAAGTTGAGCAAGTTCTTGACTTGCCAGTATTGGTTACTCTTCCACGTGTTTACTCCAGCCGAAATATGGTGAACTAATGATTGAAAACAACATGGAACGCAACCAAAAAGATCTTCAACGAGCCCGACGAAAAGGAGTTGCGCCTAGCTCTAGCTTGCGTCGCCACTTTTTTGCACTGGCTCGGCAAGTTCGCACATGGGCTGATTCAAAACCCGCTCCTCCATCAGGACGAGGCTTTGCAGTTGGTGTTACTTCGTTGACGCGAGGGGCTGGGAAAAGCACGGTTAGTTATAACCTTGCCAGTGCCCTGACGTCCGTATACCGCAGCCGAGTTTTGTTGGTCGAAGCCGACTTTGGAAAGCACTTTGTGAGTCGCCGGTTAGGCTACTCAAGAGCTCCGGGCTTAAGTGAATTGCTGTTGGGTGTGACCGATATCGAAGAATCGGTTTTTCCAACTCCTTTGACCGACCTCGCAGTGTTGGGGTGCGGACGCAAGTCAGACCAGGAAGCGCTTGAACTTCCTTTTGATCTTCTCTCTCCGATTCTTGACGAAAAACTCCATGAGTTTGGTTGTGTTGTTTTTGATCTGCCATTGGCGAATCATTTAACGGCCTGCCATTCGATTGCTCCTCACATTGATGGAATCGTGCTAACGGTTGAAGCAAATCAAATTGATCAACGACAGATCAATCGTTTTAGAAAACAAATTGAAGGCCACGGTATCGAAATCGTCGGTGTTGTTCTCAATAAGGCGTAAATAAAGCCAACCACCCTCCCAGACCTCAGACAATGTTCGCCTTGCCAAGGCAGTGACCAAATACAGCTGGTTCCAGACATTAATTACATCAAGACTTTTCAACTGTTGAATTCGGAACTCAAATGATCGTTCGCAAAAGGCGAAAACATGAAACTTTGTTTGGGCGAATTTTCGCCAAAACACCTCGTCAAACAATGGACGCTGGTTTGTTGTCAGACGCGCAGTTTCATCAGGAATTGCTCAAAGAAATGTATCGTTCCGATCGTCGGCCAAAGAATCGCGATTTTGGACTGATTCGAATGATCTTTGAGGATCAAATGCTATGCGAAGACGAATTTTTGAGTCCTTTGGTCGAAAAATTCAGCCAACGACTACGAATTACTGATTCGATTGGGTGGTACGATTCAAGTCTCTCATTCTTGCTGCCAGAAACGGATAAAGAAGGAACGCTTCAAACTGCCAATGTACTAGCGAAAATTGCCAGCGATCACGGGGTTAAAGTCGATACCGAGATATCGATTTATCCTTGGGATGATGGATTGGTCGCAATTTCAAAAGAGCTGAAGAAACTCCTTGAAGACCAGTCAAATGACCATTCCGAGTCTAACGATGACCGATCCAATGGAAATGGATCGTTGGGCAACGGATCCAACGGAAACGGGGCCAATGGAAATGGATCTAACGGAAGTGGATCCAACGGAAGCGGCGCAAGCGACAATGAAGCGGCCAGCGTTCAGGCTTTGAACTTTAAGGCCAACAAATTAGTGACTGAGAAAAGTTACGCCTTTGTAAAATCCTCTCCAATTCCCTGGTGGAAAAGAACCGTTGATATCCTTGGTTCAGGATTTGGTTTGTTGGCGCTTTCTCCAGTTTTGATCGGCGCTGCGGTCGCTATTAAATTGAGTTCAAAAGGCCCAGTGTTTTTTCGCCAAGTTCGAGAAGGCAAAAATGGTAAGCCGTTTGGGATTCTAAAATTTCGCACCATGGTATTGGGCGCCGAGGAAAAACAAGCTGACTTGCGAAGTCGCAACGAGCAAGACGGGCCAGCATTCAAAATTAAGAACGATCCACGAATTACTGGAGTAGGACGCTACCTTCGAAAATCATGCGTCGATGAATTGCCTCAGTTGTTCAATGTTTTGGTTGGGCAGATGTCGTTGGTCGGACCTCGACCACTTCCAGTACATGAATCGCACGCATGCGAGGCTTGGCAACGAACTCGCCTGACGGTTTTGCCAGGTTTGACTTGTACATGGCAAGCTCATGGCGGTCGCAATGTTAAGTTCGCCGACTGGATGAGAATGGATTTGGACTACATCGAAAAGCAAAGCTTCTGGTTTGACCTAAAGCTGATTTTTGAAACCGCTTTTATTGCAATCTTGCATAAAGGTTCTGTTTAGGTTTTGATTCCAATTGGTATCGATATCACTTTTGATTCCTGTTCCCGCTTCTTTTTTATTTGTTCCTGATGTGCAAATTTTTTGACAATGAAACTTTCCGATAAACAGATTGCGATCAGCCCCCTGCCAGCTGGGTCGGAGCAAGTTTGGGAAAGCAAGTCAAATGATGCAACTCAAGAGCCGTTGAAGCGATTGGGACTGATTGGGAAGCTCTTTGAAGATTCCGATTTAGGCAACGTATTTACTACGTTTCTGACAACGCTCTCGGTGTTTGGGATTTACTTGATTCAAGGCGTTGTCATCGCTCGAATTCTCGGCCCCGTTGGACGTGGCGAGTTTGGCACAGCTATGTTTTTCCCTCGTGACGTTTTCTTGTATGCCGGGTTGCTTGGCGGTATCGAAGTCGTCAACAGTTATGCCGTCGGGAGCGCAATAAATGTTCGGTCGTTGAAATATTCAGCCGCAAAAGTCGGTTTGATCAGCGGATTGATTACTGGCATCGTCGCTGCGGTCGTATCTGTTTTCGTTTTGATTTGCGTTGGCAAAACCTACCTGATTCCGTTCGGATTGCTTTGCTGTTTGTTCGTTCCGTTTGAGCATATGCAGCTTACGATCTCGGCAGTCGATCGCGGAAACAAGAATTTTCGCTTTTACAACATTAACCGATTGTTGTTTGCGGTATCGTTCGTAGTGTTGGTCGGGCTCGTATATGCAACTGGTCTTGTTTCCCAGTCACACTGGTTGACCGTGATCTGCATCCTGTTTGTGCTAGCCAGAGTGATTGGTATTGCGCCAACGCTTCGCGGCATGGACGTAATGCAAACGTTGTTTGGTAACAAAGCTTCTGCCGAAGAAAAATTTGCACAAGAGAATTTTGTAGAAGGCGAAACTGCGGCGGCAGAGGTGCCAGGCCCTTGGACTCTTTTGAAGAATGGCCGATTCTACGCACTCTCAATGCTTGCCTCAGAAATGTTCGAACGGTTGGACGTATTTTTAATTGTCGCCATCGCTTCGGTTGCAGATTCAGGTTACTACTTCGTCGCCGTACCGGCGGCCCAACTGTTGACTGTAGCGCCCAACGCACTTGGCGTATTTACCTTTAACGCAGGCGCAGACAAAAACTATATCCCATCGCTGCGTAAAGTCATCTCGGTGATGGCTGGCACTGCCCTGCTCCAAGTCGTATCAGCGATTGTATTGGCGATCATTGTTCCATTCCTGATCGTGACAATGTTTGAAGAAAGGTATGAACCAGCGGTTATTTTTGCATTGTTGCTACTGCCTGCCTGTGCGATCAAAGGTTACTTGCAAGCGGTTGATGGATTTCTTAAAGGGCGAGGCAAACCGATGGTCGGCGTTTGGGCGCGGTTTCTGAGTATGTTTGTGATGTTGGGATTTGTAGGCTTGGTTTATTTTGACGTGTTGCCTTGGTTTGAGCGAAAGCTACTTTGTATTCCAATTGCTGCAGGAATCGGTCAGGCAATCAGTATGGTGATTATTTCGATGGCAGTGATTCGCGACACGATCGACAGTGAAAAGTGCTTATCGAATACTGCTGTGGAGGAAGTTCAATGACCGCAAGTAGTTTAGACAATACGGAATTTAAGAATCTACTTGCGCCTCCGGACGAAGCGTTGACTCTGTCCGAGCATTTTCAACGATTTCTTCAGTTGCCAATTTTTCCAATGCTTGGATTGGTTTGCCTGTTTGTGGCGACTTTCTTGAATTTGGTCAACTTGACGTTGGACAAAGACAAAGTTGCGATCGATGTACAGGTGATGTTGAAGCTTGCTGGTCTCGCCGCTTGCGGGATCTATGGAGGTTTGGGGTTTTTGTCACTACCCAAAGTCCGTCAAACGATTTTTACTTTCCCAATTATGTGGATGTTTTTGATCCTGGGATTTTATTTTTTGGCTGTGCCATTCTCTCTGACCCCAACTGAGTCGCTGGCGTCAACGATTTCAATTGCCTGTGTCATGCTGATGACGGTAACTGTGCTGCACCATGTCGGGCCTCAGGTTGCTCTCAATATTGTATTTGCTGCCATGACTCTGTTCGTAGCATTTTCATGGTTCGTCTATATTGCCGTTCCAGAAATCGGAGTTTTTGCTGAGCCAATTCCTGGCGGAGAATTTCAGTATCGCATGTCCGGTTTGGCTCATCCAAATACACTTGGTCAAGTTTCAGGTTTGACGGTCGTGGTTGGCTTTTTGTTGTACTTTAAGTACAAGCAAAAATGGCTATTGATTGTGGGAACCGTTCTCATGGCATTGCTGGCGTTGATGTTTTCACTGTCTCGAACCAGCTTGTTCGCCACGGTTGTTGCGGTTGCCGTCGTGCATCGCCATAAAGTTTTTGATCGCAGGAAAATGATTTATGGATTGTGGCTGGGCGTCGCTGGATTGATTGGTTTGATGATCCTGAGTCTGTCGGTGGATCTTGAGGCATTTTTCCTCGGTAAATTATCATTCGTTGCCAAATCGGGTGATGCCGAAGAGCTAACCAGTGCGACTGGACGTGCCGACATTTGGGGCTACACGATTCGATTGATTAGCCAGCGACCTTTGACTGGTTTTGGAGCAGCAACGACAAAGTATCACTTAGCCCAATACTCTTCTTACACCCACAATCTGATCCTCAACATCGCTTTTTCATCGGGCGTCCTGGGTGGCCTCGCCGCTTTAGCCATGTGCCTTGGAAGATTGTTTTCGCTTTTCAGAACTCACCATCCAATTGCTGATGCCTTAGTCACTTTTGTTTTGATCAACGGGCTTTTTGAAAACGTGATTTTCTCTTTTCTCGCCGGGATGCCAACTGTCATCTGGACCATGGGACTTTGTTTGCCGGCGATGGAAGCTCAGCAAGAGCCCACTCCTGGGATTCTTAACGCTTCGTTAAAGGGGCGTAGACAATGAATTCAATCGAAGAAACATTGAGTAAGTCCGAAGGACCCTTGGACACGCATGTTGTGATTTTGACAAATTATGTCAGGCCGCACCACGTTAATAGCTATCGAGCGTTGGCGCAACGTGTCCGCAAGTTGACGATCCTGTTGTCGGTACAGATGGAGCCCGATCGAGATTGGGAAGCACAGTGGGGTGGGTTGGATGTTCGCCTGCAAAAGAACTGGATGTTTACAACCAAATGGAAACACCCATCTGGTTTTAAAGAGCAGAACTTTATCCACATTCCAATCGACACCAACTCACAGCTGAAATCGCTTAAGCCGGACATCGTTTTTTCTTATGAAATGGGGATGCGTACGCTGTTGTCGAGTTGGTTCCGTCGTTTCAATCCAAATATTCCTTTGGTGCTGGTCGGCAATATGTCAGAGCACATTGAAAAGGAACGCGGGCGGATGCGCCGATTGATGAGGTGGTTCGTGCGGAAAGGCGTCGATTATTTCACTTACAACGGACCAAGTTGCAAACGCTATTTCAAAAGTCTCAATATTCCCGAAGACCGATTGTTTCATTTGCCGTATTGCATTGATACGGATACCGTTTTTTCAGGTGAGCGTCAAATCCGACAGGCAGAGTCGCCGCTGCGTTTGATTTATTGCGGCGCGATGAGCGAGCGGAAAGGTGTGCATCAGTTTGCGAATTCGCTTAAGCGCTGGTGCAATGAAAATTCAGGCCGCGACGTAGAGTTTTCGATAGCTGGTACGGGCGAATTGCAATCAGTCATCGCCAATTGCCAAACTGAAAATCTCAAGATCAATTTCCTTGGCAACTGTGATACCGCCATGCTCGCGGCCGCCTATGAAGCTGCGGACATTTGCGTGTTTCCTACATTGGCTGATGAGTGGGGATTGGTTCCCGTTGAATCGATGGCTTCTGGGTTACCAGTATTGGGAAGTGTATTCGCTCAGTCCGTCGAAGCGTTAGTCAACGAAGGTGAGAACGGTTGGATTTTCGAAACGACCGACGAAGAATCAATGTTTAATGCGATTGATCGCGCTATGGCCTGTTCGCCTGAAACGCTTGCTGAAATGGGACAGGCCGCCAAAGAGTCTGTTGCTCATATTTCGGCCGAAACAACCGCAGAATGTTTTTGTAAAGTTATCACGACGCTTTTCCCGGATTCGGCCAGTAGTGTCATGGATGAGCGGTCAGTTTCCAGCCCAACTACAGGCATTGCCAGAGAACTCTCAACAGATAACGCTCTCAATTGAACGCGAATGTGCTCAATTGACGCCGTTCTGCACTTTACCTTCCCATGCCCTTTAAAAATCTTTGCACTTTAAATTGCACCTCGACGTACACAACCATTGATCAACAACATGACTCACAAACCTCTCGCAAGTATCTCTTTGGACCTGGATAACAAATGGTCCTATCTCAAGACCCACGGTGACGAAGAATGGGAAGCGATGCCTTCGTATTTTCATTACGTAGTTCCAAGGTTCTTGAGTTTCCTTAAAGATCGTAACACCAAAATTACCGTTTTCGTTGTTGGCCAGGACGCGGTTTTGGATAAAAACCGTGAAGCGCTTGCGGCGATTGCCGAAGATGGTCATGAAATTGGAAACCATTCGTTCAATCACGAACCGTGGTTGCATTTGTATACGCCCAGCGAACTCAATCAAGAGTTCGAAAAAAGCGAAAATGCGATCCGCGATGTAACCGGAAAGCAAACGATTGGATTCCGCGGACCTGGGTTTAGTCTTTCCGATGAAGTCTTGCGGACATTGGTTCGGCGTGGCTACGAATACGATTGCTCAACATTCCCAACGTATCTTGGCCCCGTTGCCAGGGCGTATTACTTTTTGAAGTCTTCATTGACGTCTGAAGAAAAAGAAGACCGCAAAGTGTTGTTTGGAAGTTTCAAGGATGGCCTGCAATCCAATAAGCCGTTTCGTTGGAACGCTGGAAATTCTCAGTTGCTCGAAATTCCTGTCACGACGATGCCAATTCTGAAGCTGCCGATTCACGGAAGCTACATTATGTATCTAGCCACGTATTCGGTCGTTTTGGCGAAAGCATACTTTTGGTCGGCCCTGCAGTTCTGTCGTATGACCGGCGTTGAGCCTTGGTTTTTGCTGCACAGTTTGGATTTCATGGGCGAAGAAGATGACGAAGACATGAGTTTCTTTCCAGGCATGAATCAGCCCGCCGTGAAAAAGATTGAGCTGCTTGGTTCTTGCTTCAAGATGCTTGAAAAGCATTTTGAGTTGGTGACGATGCAGGAACATGCAAACTCGCTAAAAGCGATGCCCATGAAAAGCAAAGGCATCGATACGGCACCCCAAGGCGCTACTGAGCTGGCAAAGAGCAGCGCGAGCTAGAAAAAAACGGCGGCTCAGTTGGCGAATTCCAAAATCTTGTACGCGTTCGCGGCAGTCGGCGAGCCTACTTAATTGTGGTTGCGATGAGTTAGTCAGCACGACTAACTAAAATTGCTTAAACGAAATTGCTTTAACTGAATTTGATCAGTCTTGAAGTTCGGAAACCACAACCGAAATATTCTGACCACCAAATCCAAAGCTATTGGTCAAAGCAATTTTACAATCAGCTTCACGTGCTTCGTTGGGAATATAGTCCAGGTCACAAAGAGGATCTGGATTCTCATAATTGATGGTCGGTGGCAAAACGTTGTCACGAATCGCCATCATGCAGACGATTAGTTCCGTGGCGCCGGCCGCGGCGATCAAGTGCCCCATCATGCTTTTGGTGCTTGAAATTGGCGTCTTGCCAGCGTGTTCTCCAAACACTTCGCGGCATGCTTTGGATTCCACTTTGTCGTTAACGGTCGTGCTGGTGCCATGTGCGTTGACGTAGTCGACTTGTTCAGGCATCACGCCAGCGTCGTCGAGTGCCATTTGCATGCAGCCAATCGCGCCACGGCCGTCAGGATGAATGTCGGTCACCCGATACGCATCAGCGGACGATCCGTAGCCAATGATTTCGCCCCAAATGTGCGCTCCTCGGGCTTTCGCGTGTTCGTATTCTTCGAGCACAACCATTGCCGAGCCTTCACCAAGTACGAATCCATCTCGCAAGCGATCGAATGGCCGGGAGGCTCCCTCTGGATTATCGTTGTTTGTCGAAAGTGCCGTTAGCAGATTAAATCCAGTTACGCCAAACGGATGAATCATGCTGTGAGTTCCACCAGAAAGCATCACGTCTGCTTCGCCGCGGCGAATAATCTCTGCGGCTTCTCCAACGGCTTGATTGCTCGCAGCACAGGCCGTCAAGCAGTTCGCGTTTGGGCCTTGCGCGTTAAACAAACTGGCGATATGGCCAACAGGCATGTTGGGTTCTTGTTCCAATTCCAGCACCGGATCGAGTGTATCCAATCCTGCTCGGGTGAATTTGATCAAATCAAGATTGCCATCATCGTCGAGCGACGTGGCCATCATTGACGCGAAAGACATGAAGTCCTGATTGCCTTCGCCGCTACCCATGTAAACGCCAAACCGACGTCGGTCTTTGATTGAGTCCGCAACGCCCGAACCGTTAAAGGCTTGAATCGCAGCGCCCGCTGCAAATTTTGTATGTCGTCCTCGATGTTTCCAAAGCTCTGGATCGTCTACGACGTTGGCCAGATCCCAGTTTTTGATTTCGGCAGAGATACGAGTGGGGAATTTGCTCGCATCAAAAATGGTCGTGTATCCAACACCGGATTTGCCTTCTTTGATTGCTGACCAAACTGTTTCAATGTCGTTGCCCAGCGGATTGATAACTCCGACGCCTGTAACGACGACTCGGCGGCGATCTTTATTCGAAGAGATCATTCTCAAACTCCAACTTTCAAATAAGCTTTTTCGGCTTCTACCATATGTTTTGGAACCTGAATCGGCGTTCCATCGGGATTGACCCCGACTTCGAATAGCCGCAGGAGTCGAATCATGCGGCAGAACTGCGCTGGTTCAAACAATTCGACGTTTTCAAATCGTTCGTCATCGAGACTGGCAAACATCAATTCGATTTCGCCATGGGGTCGATCGCCGATGTGCGAAGTCCCCTGCACCATCGCGCCAATGCCTTCCTGGTTTTCGATCGTTACTCGATAGGTCAGCGTATCGCCGGGATAGGCTTCGAAATTGAATTTGCTTTTGGTGATTTTGGCCAACACGACACGGTCTTTGAAATCGCTCATTTGCCCAATCAGCAAACCACCCGTCTGCGCGAGCCCTTCGATGATCAAAGAGGTCGGGCAAAAGGTTCTTCCTGGCGCGTATTCATCAACGGACTCTTCGCTGAGGCTGACGCTTTTGACAGCCACCGCGGATTGACCACTAACAAACTCGGTAAAACGATCGATCCAAAACCAACGCATTGAAGTACCTGATAATTCAGTTAATCAAACAAACGATTGTAAATAAATAAAGGAAGGCCCAACGGGTGACTGCCACCCTTGGACCTTCTGATTGAAAGTGCGTTCTGCGAACTAGCTCGTTTTTGTTTGAACGTAGTTACATAGATCTTTGACTGTCAACAAGTTACCGAAATCCTGAACCAGTGGATTGGATTCAAATTTCGTCAAATCGGCGAACGGCATGCGATCTTTTAGTTTAGCCAGTCCATCCGGAGTGACTTTACCGTCGTTGATGTATTCGGCGTTAGTCAAAATGTCATCGGGGAAAAGCTCATCCCGAGGAATTGTGATCCCGAACGTTTTTTCAAGTTTGAATACGATATCTAAAAAGTCAATTGACTCCGCACCCAAATCGCCAACCATCGTTGCTTCTTCAGTCACTTCGTCATCGTCCACGCCAAGGGCGTCGATGAGTGCTTCTTTGACCTTGCCAAATACCTCTTCGTTTACGGGCATTCGTAACTCTCTCCGTTGAACTCTAATGTGTAATATTGTTTGCAGCAAAAGTTATGACGATGCTGCGGTCGTTTTTAATTTCCCAATGGTGCCAGTGAAGTCACCATCGAAGTCAAATCATTTGGATCGAGTTGATTGCAAAGCTGTCGAAACGTCAATCGGAATTGATGATTCATATAGTTGTCGATCGCAGGATCAACGCCTTCTTCTCGGTCCGCCAAATTAAATGTGTCCACGACTAAACGCCCGCTGGTCGCGGCTTTGCCGTTTACGCTGCCAGTCACTTTCAAAGTAGTAAGTGAATCGCTTTCTGATTTGATCGAAGCAACCACGTTTAGGGAATCGCCCGGTTGAACGAATCCCTGAAACTTTAGTCCCTTCGCCTCTTTTAGCACAACACTAGAATACTTGAAGTCATGCGTTGCACGCACCAACCACATGCTGGTTTGGAAAAGCGACTCTAGCATCAAGACGCCAGGCATTACAGGAAAGCGAGGGAAATGATCCTGTAAATACTCTTCAGAAAGAGAAAGGCATTTGACAGCTGAGATCGATTTACCCTTCTCCAAGGCTGTAATTCTGTCAAGTTGGGAGAAACGCATACGTTAGGCCAATACCGAGGTCTGTAATCGGGCTATCCATCGGAGGACATCACAATGATCCCGCTTTACCGACTTACCCAAATGTAACAAAACCATTGTTTTGCCTCAACAACAGATCGCTGACGCGGGTCCGATTTGCGACGGATTTTATCAAGTAAAATCCGAGTCGATTGTCGCCAGCCATCCGTATCAAATGGTGGTCAGATCTGATAAAATCTCCCCATGCGCCGAGGAATAGCTGTCTCACCAGGAGTCGCGATTGGCACCGCCTACGTGATCCATCAGATTTTCGTCAATCCGGATACGAAGCGCCTCGAAGACTCCGAAATAACCGCCGAACTGGCAAACTACGAGACGGCTCGAGATAAAGCCGGTGCGGACTTACGCGCCTTGGAGCGGAAAGTCGAAGCCCAAGTTGGCCACGAAGAAGCCTCCATTTTTGCTGTCCATCAGTCAATTCTGCGCGATGCTGCTTTCACCAAAAAAGTTCGCAATTGGATTGTTGACGAGCGAATTAACGCCGCTGCAGCCCTCCACCGTTTACTTGGCGAGTACACGACACTGTTCTCCAAGGTAAACGATGAATACCTCCAAGAACGCTTGAACGACGTTCGCGACGTAATTATCCGACTCAGTGGCCACCTCAGTGACGTCCTCAAACCGGAGACAAACTCGATTGATGGCCCGCTCATTGTCGTCGCTGACGAGCTGCTACCATCACAAGTCGTTGCCCTCGGTGACATCGAAGTCCACGGCATCGTCACGCAAAAAGGTAGTCAAACCAGTCACGCCGCGATCGTCGCTCGATCACGCGGAATCCCAGCCGTATCTGGCGTCCGCGGGATCGTTCGCAAAGTCAAAACGGGCGACACCATTGTGGTGGATGGTCGCGACGGCCATATCGAAATCAATCCAAATTCAGAAACGTTAAAAGCGTTCCGAAAACTGGAAAGAGAATTTTTCGATCTCAAAGATCAACTCGCTACCAATCGAGACCTTCCAGCGGTAACAGCCGACAGTGTTGATTTGCGGCTACAGGGGAATATTAACGGAGTGCTCGACGCCAAGGCTTCGATCGCAATGGGAGCTTCCGGGGTTGGGCTTTATCGGACCGAGTATCTATATCTGACCCATGCGGATGTGCCCGACGAAAAAGAACAATTCGAAACGTATTGCGATATTGTCGCCAACAGTCCAAATCACAATGTCACCATTCGTACGTTAGATATTGGCGGTGACAAAACGGTTGCTTACCTCGGACACGATCATAAAGAAGCCAATCCATTCATGGGCTGGCGAAGTATTCGACTTTCGTTTGAGCATCCCGAGTTTTTCAACAACCAAATACGCGCCATCGTTCGCGCTGCAAGTAAGTTCCCTCAGGGCACCGTGCGGTTGATGTTTCCGATGGTCACCACTGTCGAAGAAATTCGCAAGCTTCGCAGTATGGTCCGTCGGGCTTACAAAACGCTCAACGCGCAAGGCATCAAGACCAAAGAAGTTCCGATCGGAATGATGTTAGAAGTTCCCGCTGCCGCAGTTTCGATTTCGACCATGATTGATCTGGTCGATTTTGTCTCCATCGGCAGCAATGACCTGGTTCAGTATCTTATGGCGGCCGACCGGGACAACCCAAAAGTCGCCCATCTCTGCCAGCCGCTGGCTCCGCCTGTTTTGATCGTGTTGAAAAACGTGATCGAAGTTTGCAACCAAGCCAACATACCGGTCACCGTTTGCGGCGAAATGGCCGGCAAACCACGCGCGTTCGTTTTGCTGCTTGGTATGGGCTTACGCCGGTTCAGCATGAGTCCAGCATTCGTTCCGTCAATCAAGCAATTGGCCAGCCAGATTTCGATCGCTGAAGCCGAGCAGATTGTCGAATCGGTAATGAAATTCAAAACCACTGCGCAGGTCAAGAAATTCATGAATCGCGTGATCGAACAGATTGCACCAAACTTGAAGATGCTTTCTTCGGATTAAGTTTTTTCGTACAGAAGACACCAGCGCACGCAGTCCAGCGACACGTCAGTTCTTCCGGTCAGCCAGCTTTTGTGTGACCGATCGTCGTCAACTGGCCTTGAGACTTGCGTTCTTTTCTCTTGCTTTCGTTATCAATACGATTACCGCGACGATCACAAATATACTTGGTTGGATTCGTATCGTGTTAGCGACATTGGAAAACATACCTGCGAACACAAAAAGGCTGCCAAGCAATACCGCAATCGTTTTTTCAGTCGGGTTCGACTTCCATTCCCCCGTTACAAAAGTTGTCGCGATCAGCAACAGCGGTAACAGTATGATTGTCAAATCGTAGGTATAGAAATGCGGGCTTAACAGAATCATCGCCAGAACCAAAACAGAAAATTGTCGGGCGAAATCACTGGAGGCGGTTTCGATTTTTCCTTTAAGCGAAGTCAAAGCAAGAGCGGCAACTCCCAGGGACAAGATCCCGGTAAGCGCTTTGATTGCATTGTCCGGTAGCCAGGCCGAAAGCGAAAGTTGACTCGCACCCCAAAGGCTATGGGAGTCATGCAATAGGTACCCACCAGATTGAACGTAGTCCGTCATTCCGCTAACGGTTTTCAAATAGTCTGCCCACAAAATTGGGTAAAGCAAAAACGAACCGCCAGCAATCAACGCCACCATGCCAAGTGCACCGATCGCAAAACGCAATTGGCCTTTGACGAGCATCGCCAAACCGATCACGATACCAAGGTGCGGTTTGAAAACGATCAATCCAAACACGATTCCCGCAGAGAGTGGACGCTTGTTATGCAGCAAGACAAATGTTGCGGTCAAAATCAGCAACAGAAAGCTCGCTTTTTGGCCCATGTTAAAACACGTTAACAGCGGCACAAAAACGAGACTGGCGATCAGCCAAATTCCCAGCAGTCGACGGCAGGGCGCGTAAAACCTGAACAATAAAAATCCTGTTAGTGAAAACGCGAGCGCCGAAAGCACTGCCCAGATTCGCATCGCCACGGGGTAACTTACGTTTGTAAACGGCTGGAGTGCGAGGTAGTAAAATGGCGGATACACCATCGGGAAAAAGTTCTTTTCTTGCCACTCAAAACCGACCAAGTCGGCATCGTGTTGCATGGCTTTGAAATGAACGGGATCGTAAAGCCGATTTTGTTCCGCAGAGTTACAAATCGATGCTCCCACCCATTCCTGAAGAAAGTCACTACCCAGCGGATCGTTGCGGAGGCTGTCCGATTGTTGAAAGTTCGGCGAAACGAACAAGATTACACCGATCATAACCAGCGGTAGCGCGAGCAAGAGCCAAGGCGTTTTGCGATTGGATTGATCGGTCGACGCATTTGATTGCTGCGCTTCGGTCCGCACTTTCTTGGCAGGCGAGTCTTTCTGGTTTTCGATATCGAGTTCAGACATGCAAACAACATAGCTCAGAACAAGATATCCGCGAATGCCGATCTGATGGCGGTCGTTCTCTCGCAGCTAAGTTAGCGCGGCAAACCGATCATTTTGTTTTGGTATTGAATCGGGCGCATAAAAAAACCTCCGCCGGAGCAGAGGTTTTTGGTTTTTCAAATGCCGTAGCTGGCTACGCTGAAGCCGAGTGTGTATCGATGACTGCTTGCAATTCAGCTTTATCTTTAAAGCCTTGCATGCGCTCAACGACTTCGCCGCCTTTGAATACGATCAATGTGGGAACGGCTGAGATACCGTATTTTACGGCAAGCTCCATGTGATCGTTAACATTCACTTTTCCAACAACTGCATTTCCTTCGTTTTCAGTTGCCAACTCATCAATGACTGGACCCAGTCTTTTGCAAGGCGGTCAGCCCACTGAGTAAAAGTCGACGAGCACAGGAGACGTTGCTCCCAGCACATCAGATTCAAACGTTTGAACGTCAAATTCCGCTGCCATTTATGTTTCTCCAAAATAGGTTAGTAGTCTTAGGATGCAAGATTTTATCCAGCCAAAAAACATCGTCAATCGTATCGGGCGATCCTCAACGAAACCTTGGTTTTACGGGCCGATTTGTTTCACGACAGTTAATTGTTACGGTTTTGCCGGCATCGAAAGGTGCTTCATTTGACGCTTCAACCAGCGATTCCTTACCTGAGAACCAGCCTAAACCTCAAGCAGTTCGCTGCCGAATTTTTTTGGCGGAATATCGGTCAATCGGCGGAATCGTTGGTTGTTGTCGTTGGTTGTTGGCGCAATTTTATTCGTCGTAGATTGGGAGATCGCCTCCGTCGTATTCGATTAACGTTCCCCTTGGAGATTCGAGTTGTACTAACAGTTTTCTGAGTAAATCGACTCCGTTGACAAAGTCGATCAAGAACACGTCGATGCCGCAGGTGCCATCCGAAGTAAATCCACGTACGATTTCGCCAAGCTCCGTAGTCGCCAATGCTTCGGCGATCGGATTTTCGAATCGCTCGATCCGGTCTTGGGCAACGATTTCTTCTGGGATCAGGATGTAGACTTCCTGTTGAATTTTGACTTCGCCGGAAAAGTACTTTTCGGTTTTGTGTGGGTCTGATTCAACACCAGAAAGCACATTCTCAAATTCCTTAAACTGTTTAGCTCGTTTGCGGTCGCCAAGAAACTGTAAGAACATTCGTCCATAAGCAAGCACGAAGAGTCCGAGAAAAAAGATCACCGGAATGAGCGCGGATAGCCAGGACATTATGATTTCTCGTACATGAGATCCAGTGTTGGTCGAAACACAAAGGCTTTTAGGTACTCAAATGGCTACGGCTTAGTCTGTGAAATGGTAGAAAAGTTTAAGGGCAGTTTGCGAGTACTGGTCAAACTGAAAAACGATCGTATCGGTGGCCGATAATTTTGCGTGTCCAACGACTTAGCCTGTCGCTCAGTTTATATTCTGAGCAAGCCGCTACATTGCGAAACCGTTGGCGACTTCGGGTGGTGCCGGTGCGTATTCCAACGGTTCCATTGAGCTTCCGGCGCGACCTTGGGAAAGTGATCGCATGGCACTTGAGTAGCCAAACAGTTCGGCAAGCGGTGCATTTGCAACGATCGTGGTGGTGCCCAGTCGCGTGTCGGTGCTGATGATTTGGGCGCGCCGTTGGGCGAGGTCGCTAACGAATTCGCCATAGTAATCTTCTGGCGTTGTGATCGTGAGTTTCATGATCGGCTCAAGCAAAATCGGTGCCGCTTTTTTAAGCGCTTTTTCAAACGCGTCGCCGGCTGCCATCGAGAATGCCATCGGTGTTGAGTCTTCATTGGCTTCGGCACCAATCAATGTGATACGCATTTTGGCTAATGGGAAACTTCCAATCGCGCCGCCGCCTTCTCCGCGTGCTTTGATTTCGTCTTTGACTGATTGCACCATTTCCATGGGCATCGAATCAACTGTGAGTTTACTGCGAATCGCAACGCCGGTTTCAACTTTCTCGTCGGGTTCCATGCGAATTTTAAGTTTCGCAAACAGTTTCTTGCCTTCGACTTCACGCTCACAGGATCCCACGACTTCGACGGCTTGGCTGATCGTTTCGCGATAGGAAACTCGCGGGCGGTGAACTTTGACGTTAAGGTTAAAGTCGCGAAGCAAGCGATTTTTGATTACTTCGAGATGAAGCTCACCCATTCCGGCGATCAGAGTCTGACCGGTGTCTTCGTTTTCTTCGCCTTTAAAGGTTGGATCCTGTTTTTTCAGCAGTTCCAGGACTTCGGCCAGTTTGGTTCGGTCGCCGGTCGATTCTGGTTCGATTGCCATTTCGATAACGGTTGCCGGAAACTCAATCGACTCCAGCAGGATTGGCGCTTTTTGATCGCAAAGTGTATCACCGGTGACTGCGAATCTTGGCCCGATGATGCCAACGATTTCACCACAGGCGGCTTCGTCGATTTGACCGTCGCGCTCTTTTTTAGTGGCATGAAGTTGCCAAAGCTGAGCAGCGTTTTCTTTTTTGTCTTTAGAGGGGCAGAAAACTCGCGAGTTGCTTTTGAGCGAACCCGAGTAAACGCGGATCCAATAGAGGTCACCCGTTTTCGCAGGAAGGATTTTGAAAACCAATCCGCAAAATGGTTCTTTGGGATCTGGTTTGCGGACTTCCTGAATTTTCTCTTTGTTAGGATTGGTGCCAATGACCGGCGGACGTTCCAGTGGATTGGGCAAGTAATATTTTACGCCATCGAGCACACCTTGGACGCCGATTCCATGAAGTGCGGAGCCACAAACGACCGGCTGGATTTTCCCGGCAAGCGTTGCCGCTCTCAGGGTCTCGCGAATCATTTCGTTGGGGATGGGTTTGTCTTCGAAGGCTAGTTCAGCCATTTTATCGCTGTAGTCGTAAAGCGTTTCCAGCAGGTGTTCTCGTGCGAATTGGGCTTCGTCAAGAACTTCTTCCGGAATCGGAGACTCAATTTGTTTCTTGCCTTCCTCTTCATAAGAAAGGTAGCGCATTTTGATCAGGTCAACGATTCCACGAAACGGGTTGTCGACGTGGGCGGGCCCCATGCCTACTGGCATTTGGACGGCAACTGGATTGGCGCCGAGTCTTTCTTTGATCTCATTGAAAACGCGTTCAAAGTCGGCGCCTTCGCGATCGAGTTTATTGATGAACGCCATGCGCGGAACGTTGTACTTGTTGGCCTGTCGCCAAACGGTTTCGCTTTGGGCTTCGACTCCTTCGCGCGCACTGAATACAACCACCGCGCCATCAAGGACTCGCAGGCTACGTTCGACTTCGGCAGTAAAGTCCACGTGGCCGGGCGTGTCCAGCAGGTTGATATGGATGTCTTTCCAGTCGAACGTGACGCACGCAGAGTAGATGGTGATGCCGCGGTTTTGCTCTTCTTCATCATCATCAGTTGTGGTCGTGCCGCTATCCACTTTTCCGACGCGGTGCTTGGCGCCACTGAGAAATAGCATCCGTTCGGTGACGGTGGTTTTGCCCGCATCGATATGCGCAATGATGCCGATGTTTCTCAGGTTTTGAAGTTTACGGGCCATGGTCTTTTAACGGGAATTGGGAATGCGGGATTTTAAAGTTTGGGTGCTTGCTCGTTGTGTTTAATCACAAATGTTAGTTTGCAAAGCGTCATCGAAGCAATGCGGATATTTGGGTTTAAGCAAGCGGGCAAAAGCCGATTTGGGTGAATTGGGTGTAGGTTTGCGTAGCGGGTGGGTTCGTCGAAATGGGATGGAAACAGCGATAGTTATAAGGCGTTGGGCTGCGCTTCCGATTTGAAACCGGCGCATAAAAAAAAACCGCTTTGTGAATGACAAAGCGGTTTTGTAAATGTTCGGGCTTACCACGCAAAGTGAGCAAAAGCCTTGTTCGCTTCAGCCATGCGGTGCGTGTTTTCGCGTTTTGTAATCGCGGCACCTTCACGGTTGTAAGCTGCAACCAGTTCATCTGCCAAACGCAGGTGAGTTGGGCGGCCTTTTTTGTCCCGGATTGCAATCAGCAACCAGCGAATAGCTAGTGACTGTTGGCGTGACCGGTTGACTTGCATCGGAACCTGGTAAGAAGCACCACCGACTCGCTTGGAGCGAACTTCGATGTGAGGTTTGACGTTTTCAACAGCTGTGGTGAAAACTTCGATTGGCTCCGCATCAGGAATGCGTTTCTTGATCTCATCAAGTGCATTGTAGAATACGGCTTGGGCGGTTGTTTTCTTTCCATCCCACATCAAGCAGTTGATGAACTTGCTGGCCAAAAGCGAATCGAATTTAGGATCCGGTTTTAGTTGAGTTCGGCTGGCTGTAATTCTTCCCATGGCTTCTATCTATCGTTTTGCTGTGTGTTGTTTTTAAAGTTCAATTTGCAAGACCGGTCAATCTTGCTTGCTTACTTCTTCGCGCCGTAGCGGCTACGTGATTGCTTGCGGCCTTCGACACCCAGCGTATCCTGAGCACCACGGACGACTTGATATCGCACACCAGGAAGATCACGAACACGACCACCACGGACCAAAACGATCGAGTGTTCCTGCAGGTTGTGACCTTCGCCAGGGATGTAAACGGTGACTTCTTTACCATTGGAAAGACGTACACGTGTGATCTTACGAAGAGCCGAGTTAGGCTTCTTCGGCGTCATGGTACGTACTTGCAAACAGACACCCTGTTTCTGTGGGCATCGTTCCAAAACCGGAGCTTTGGTGAATTTGCGTTTCTTCTTGCGTTTCTTGCGAAGTAATTGATTAATCGTTGGCATATTATTCTTTGCACACCTGTTGACCGGGCCACTCAAAACACGAGTGGAAGCCCGTAAAATTAATGTTTTGCGTCAAATTGTCAACCTCTAATTCGAATTTCGAGGCTGTTGAGATGACTGAAATCTTGGTTTCGAGGCCAATTGCCGCAAACTAGACTCCACCATCAAGTTCGTCTTGCCATTCCTTAAGTTTGTCCCACTCGCCAGTAGCGGCCAGTTGGGCTTGGTCAGGCCATGTTGTTGGGTTTCGAGACGCCATCAAGCCGCCTTCTGCCTCCAAGATCGCTTTGATCTTTTCAGGCGTTGAGCTGGCAAGTTGGGCGAAACTCATGATTCCGGCTGCGTTAAGAAGTTCGGCAACTTTTGGCCCAATCCCCTCAACTTTTGTCAAATCATCCGAAGCAACGATCTTTCCGCCGTCCAAGATGTCTTGCCACTCGCTTAATTTGTCCCATTCGCCAGTAGCGGCCAGTTGGGCTTGGTCAGGCCAAGTGCCAGGGTCCTGCGAGTTGAATCCACCGGCAACCAAAATGCCTTTGAGGTCTTCTGGTGAGACCGCAGCCAATTGGGCGAACGTTGTGATGCCCGAAGCATTCAAGTGTTCAGCGATTTTTGGGCCGATGCCTTCGATCTTCGTTAGATCTTCGACCTCGGCGGGTGCTGGAGCTGGTTCAGCTGGAGTTAGTGCAGGAGCTGACGTGGTTGAAGCTGGTTCAGCTGGAGCTGTTGCCCCAGTTGAAGCTGCC
Organism: uncultured Pirellulaceae bacterium; assembly: GCA_964448575.1. GTDB lineage: Bacteria > Planctomycetota > Planctomycetia > Pirellulales > Pirellulaceae > Mariniblastus. The sequence goes on along the minus strand of CAYUWY010000019.1, from coordinate 15,210 downwards.
TCAGTTGGCGCCGACTGAGTTGGAGCTGCCAAAGGTGATGGAGCATCGGCGGATGGTTTGCCTCCGTCGAGTACGTCTTGCCATTCCTTCAACTGCTCCCATTCGCCCGAAGCTGCCAATTGAGCTTGGTCTGGCCAAGTCGATGGGTCGTGAGCTCCGAAGCCGCCAACGTTGTCCAGGATCTGTTTGATCTGGCTTGGGTCAGTGGCGGCCAATTGAGCGTAAGTCGTAATGCCTGCAGCGTTCAAGTGCTTGGCAATCGCAGGACCGACGCCTTCGATTTTGGTCAAATCATCTTCGGCTGCTGGTGCAGGAGCCGGAGTTGATTCAACTGGAGCAGTCGGTGCGGCTGAAGAAACTGGATCCGCTGGAGGTGTCGCAGCGAATCCTGCGTTTGCATCAACTGGTGCTGGAGCAGGTGCAACTGGAGCAACCGGAGCAGGTGCAGCCGGCGCCGGATCTGGTGCAAGTGCGGCAGCTTCGCCACCAACCATGCGACCACCATCAAGCTGGTCTTGCCATTCTTTCAACTGTTCCCATTCGCCGGCAGCAGCGAGTTGGGATTGGTCAGGCCAAGTCGTTGGATCGTGAGCACCGTAACCACCTTGGGCATCAAGAATTTCCCGAATGCGTTCTGGTGTTGTCGCGGCAAGCTCGGAGTACGAGTTAATGCCGGCTTCGTTCAGGTGTTTGGCGATCGCAGGACCGATGCCTTCGATTTTGGTCAAGTCATCACCACCGACGGCAGTGTTGTCGGTTGCAGTTTGGCCACCAAGAAGTGCCGCCAAGCCCATTTCGGCGGTTGCTCCGCCTTCCATAGGTGTAACGTCTTGTGATGACATCGCACTGGCGAACGCATCTCCGCCACCCATCGCGTCGCCACCGGATGGCGTAGCTGATTCGAGTAGCGGGAAGCTTTCTTCGAGCGTGTGCGATGGTGCCGCAGCGGCTTCTCGCATGGCTTCGAGGTTGTATTGGACTTCCGAGTTTTGGAACGTCTGGAATCCAGTACCGGCTGGGATCAAGTGACCAAGAATCACGTTTTCCTTCAGGCCGACAAGGTTGTCGACTTTGCCTGCCAACGCAGCTTCAGTAAGCACTTTGGTTGTTTCCTGGAAACTGGCGGCCGAGATAAAGCTGGAACTTTGAACGGCTGCCTTGGTGATTCCAAGCAACTGAGTACTGTAAGTGGCTGCCTTGGGCTTGGTGCCTTTGGCTGGTTTTCCACCGAGCGTTTCAATTTTTGCGTTGGTCTCTTCAAACACAACTTTAGGAACGATTTGGCTCTTGGAGAAATCGCTGTCGCCTTTGTCGGTGACTTTGATGCACTTGGTAAGTTGATCGTTGACTGAAAGGAAGTCGAAGCGATCGCAAATCAAACCAGGCAACATGTTCGTGTCGCCGGCCGATTCGATTTTTACTTTACGAAGCATTCGGGCAACGATGATCTCGACGTGTTTGTCGTTGATCTCCACACGTTGGCTTCGGTAGACCTGTTGGATCTCGTGGCCAAGGTATTGCTGAACGGCTTCTTCACCAGACACACGAAGGATATCGTGAGGTACCAATGGACCGTCGACCAACTGCTGACCAGCGGTGACGATGTCGCCAGTGTGGACTCGGAATCGTTTTCCTGGCGGCACAAGGTGTTCGGCTTCGATTCCACTTTCGCTTTTCACGATGATGGAACGCTTACCACGTTTCTTTTCAGCCAGAAGTTCAACAACGCCATCGATCTCGGCGAGAACAGCAGGGTCTTTCGGTTTTCGAGCTTCGAAAATTTCGGTAACACGAGGTAGACCACCGGTAATGTCTGAAATACCAGATGCTTCACGTGGCGTTTCCGCAACGGTCGAACCAGCCGAGATCATTACGCCTTCTTCGACGGCGATGTGAGCACGTTCTGGCAAGTAGTAAACATCTGCAACGGTGCCGTCCGCGTTTTCGACAACGATCTGCGGGTGCATGTCGCCTTTGAAGTCAATGATCGACTTACGAATCGTACCACTGGCCTCTTTCTCGATCTGCATTGTTTCGCCTTCGACGATATCTTCGAAGCGAACCTTGCCTGCGACCTCAGACAGAATTGGAACCGCGTGTGGGTTCCACTGGCAAAGCATTTGGTTCTCTTTGACTTCTTCGTCATCGGCAACGGCAAGCACAGAACCTTGTGGGATTTTGTGATTTTCAAGTTCACGACCACGTGGATCGAGAATCGCAATTTCACCGTTTCGGTTAAGAACGACGGTGTCGCCTTTGTCGTTGGTTACATAACGCATGCGAGTGATTTTGACTCGGCCCGCTTTGCGACATGCTTTTTGGTTCTCTTCGGTAGTCGTACTGGCCACACCACCGATGTGGAACGTACGCATCGTCAACTGGGTACCAGGTTCACCGATACTTTGAGCAGCGATGATTCCGACGGCCATGCCTTCTTCGACCAAGTCACCAGTCGACATGTCCATTCCATAGCAACAACGGCAGACACCCAGAGGAGCGTCACAAGTCATTGGGCTACGGACCTGAATTTTCTCAAGGCCCATGTCTTCGATCTTACGCGCGATTTCCGGCGTGATCATCTGGCTGTCGCGAACAACGACTTCATCGGTAACTGGGTTAACGATGTTTTGACGTGATACGCGTCCGTTAATGGCGATGGCGAGTCGAACTTCAACTTGCTCACCACGGTAAATAACACCTTTGGTAATACCTTTGGTGGTGCCGCAATCTTCCATTGTGATCACAACGTTTTGCGCGACGTCAGCGAGTTTACGAGTCAGGTAACCGGAGTCAGCCGTTTTCAAAGCCGTATCCGCCAAACCTTTTCGAGCACCGTGAGTGGAAGAGAAGTACTCAAGAACCGATAGTCCTTCGCGGAAGTTCGCTTTAATTGGCGTCTCGATAATTTCACCAGACGGTTTGGCCATCAAGCCACGCATACCGGCCAACTGTCGAATCTGTTCAACACCACCACGAGCACCAGAGTGAGCCATGAGATATACCGGATTGACGTAGCCCATGCCGCCACGATCATCCTTCTTCATCGCTTCCATCATTTCCTTGGTGATGCTCTCACGTGCGTGAGTCCAAGTATCCAACACTTTGTTGTATCGCTCTTGCTCGGTAATCACACCACGCTCGTAGTGCTTACGGAACTTAAGAACTTCCTTCTCCGCAGCACCAACGAATTTCTCTTTGGTGTCAGGGGTAACAAGATCGTCGGTCGCAAACGAAAGTCCACTGTGGGTACTTTCGCGGAAACCAAGCTGATTCATGTCGTCAAGAAGTTCAATCGTTTCGCGACGTCCAAGCGTTTGGTAACAGTCGGAAATCACAACCGCGAGGTCACCACTCTTGAGTGGGTAGTTGTAGAAATCCAATCCGTCGGGAAGCATCATGTTGAACATGACACGACCGTAGCTGGTCTCGATGATCTGGCTTGGAAGTCGTTCTTCTTCGTTGAGGCGAACAAATCGGCCTTCGGGCAAACGGACTTTGATTTTTGCGTGAAGGTTGATCACGCCCAGCGAGAAAGCTGTGTCGGCTTCGTCCAATGAAGAGAACGTCATGCCCGCACCGTGCTGGTTGGGCAACATCAATGTGACGTAGTAGCAACCCATCACGGTGTCCTGCGACGGACTCATAATTGGGCGACCGTTAGACGGAGCAAAAATGTTGTTTGTCGAAAGCATCAAAGTGTGTGCTTCGACTTGGGCTTCGATCGAAAGCGGCAAGTGGACCGCCATCTGGTCACCGTCGAAGTCAGCGTTGAAACCTTTACACACAAGCGGATGCAAGTGGATCGCGTTACCTTCAACCAGGATCGGCTCAAACGCCTGAATACCCATTCGGTGAAGCGTTGGAGCACGATTCAACATGACGGGGTGATTGCGAATGACTTGCTCGAGAATATCCCAAACCTCTTCGTCTTTACGCTCAAGCATTTTCTTGGCGCTTTTGATCGTATCAGCGTGGCCCAACTCTTTGAGTTTGCGAATAATGAACGGCTGGTAAAGTTCCAGCGCAATCTTTTTAGGCAAACCACATTGGTGGAGCTTCAAACGGGCACCCACCACGATGACGGAACGGGCTGAGTAATCAACACGCTTACCCAGCAAGTTTTCGCGGAAACGACCTTGCTTACCTTTGATCATGTCGGTCAAAGATTTAAGTGGGCGGTTGCTTGAGCCGAGAACCGGTCGCTTACAACGGTTGTTATCAAACAAAGCATCGACAGACTGTTGCAACATTCGTTTCTCGTTACGAATGATGACTTCAGGAGCGTTCAAGTCGACAAGTTTTCGCAAACGGTTGTTGCGGTTGATGATTCGACGATAAAGATCGTTTAGATCGGATGTCGCAAAGTTACCTGAGTCAAGCAAAACCAACGGACGCAAATCCGGAGGAATGACAGGGATAACATCAAGGACCATCCACTCTGGTTTATTGTCACTATCACGGATCGACTCAACGATCTTCAAGCGATTGGTGAGGTCTTTTCGTTTTTGCTTGGAGCCCGTTTCAGCAAGTTCGATGCGCAGGTCATCTGACAATTTGACCAGGTCAAGTTCGGAAAGCAGTTCACGAACGGCATCGGCACCCATGTTGGCTTTGAAGCTGCCTTCGCCAAACTCTGCACGCGCGGCGCGGTACTCTTCTTCGGTCAACAATTGCTGACGCTCAAGATCGGTGTCTCCAACATCGGTGACGACGTAATCCTGGAAGTAAATGACTTTTTCAAGGCTGCTGGTTTTCATGTTCAGCAAGTTGCCCAAGCGAGAAGGCATTGCTTTGAAGAACCAGATGTGCACGACTGGAGCGGCCAATTCGATGTGGCCCATTCGTTTACGTCGAACGCGCGAGTGGGTGACTTTCACGCCACAGCGGTCACAAATCATGCCTTTGTATTTCATGCCGCGGTATTTACCACAGGCACATTCCCAGTCCTTTTCAGGGCCAAAAATTCGCTCGCAGAACAAACCGTCTTTTTCAGGACGATAGGTTCGATAGTTAATGGTCTCAGGCTTTTTGACTTCGCCCATCGACCAGCTGCGAATGTCGTGAGGTCGAGCCAAAGAGATTTTGACTGAAGCATAATCGTTGATGCGATCGTAGGTGCTGCTGTCGGCAGTTGCCATATGGTTCACCTGCTCCTTTATTTTCCGGGTTGCGTTTTATGTAGTGTTGGCTGTGGATGTTTTAAAAGATCATCCGCTCTTTTTTATTTCTTCAGAAACAGAACCAGGTAGGACACGTTAATGCCCTACCTTGTTCGATGTTTTTTGTGGTTTTACCCACGTCGTTTTTCAAGCTGCATGTTGAGTGCAAGTCCGCGAATTTCGTTTGTCAAAACGTCAAAGCTTGCGGGCGTTCCGGCTTCCAGCGTGTTTTCGCCTTTGACCATCGACTCGTAAATCTTTGTACGACCTTCGACATCGTCACTCTTAACGGTCAGCAATTCCTGCAGGATGTAAGCGGCTCCATAGGCTTCAAGAGCCCATACTTCCATCTCACCAAATCGCTGTCCACCAAATCGAGCTTTACCACCGAGTGGCTGCTGCGTAATCAACGAGTAAGGTCCGGTGCTTCGAGCGTGGACTTTGTCGTCAACCAAGTGGTGAAGTTTCAGCATGTAGATGTAACCAACGGTAGTTTCCTGGGTACAAGCAACTCCTGTTCGCCCATCGTAAAGCGTGTGCTTTCCGTGAGACGGCAAACCGGCTTCTTCCAGGCACTTGTTGATTTCCGATTCCGAAGCTCCATCGAACACAGGCGTGATCGCTTGGAAACCAAGTTTCGATCCAGCCCATCCAAGGTGCGTCTCAAGGATCTGTCCCACGTTCATACGCGATGGAACACCAAGAGGATTAAGCATGATTTGGATCGGCGTGCCGTCTTCGAGGTAAGGCATGTCTTCCACAGGCAGGATCTTGGAGATCACACCTTTGTTACCGTGGCGACCGGCCATTTTATCGCCAACGGAAATGGTCCGTTTGGTAGCGATATAGACTTTGACCATTTGCAAAACACCGCTGCGAAGTTCGTCACCACGCTTCATACTGTTAACAGTACGATCGCGGACGTCGATGGTCTTTTCGATGTTCGGCCAGCGCTCTTTGTAGATCGCTTCAAGCTGCTTGATCTTGTCTTCGCTTCGCATCGAACTAACGATGGATTGCATCCGGAACATCGTGGCTTTTTCTGCAACGAATTTCGGATCCTGATCACGAACAAGCGGCGTTTCATCTTCATCGGTCATTGTTTTGCCGAGAACACGTTCCATCTCAGTGATCATCTCACCGAACACAGTCGCAATGGCTTCGTTGCCATCGGCTTCGGCGGCTTTGAGATCTTTCTCGAAGACTTTTCGCTCTTCTTCAGAAAGGCTCATGCGTCGTGAGAAACGCTGGGCGTCAATCACGATGCCTTCGATGCCTGATGAAACTTCGAGTGAATCGTTTTTGACATCTTCACCGGCACGACCAAAGATCGCGTGAAGAAGTTTCTCTTCCGGTGTCAGTTCAGTTTTCGATTTAGGTGAAACTTTACCAACAAGGATGTCGCCCGGTTTGACGTAAGTACCGACTTGAATGATTCCATTCTCATCAAGGTTACGAAGAGCTTTCTCACTGACGTTGGGAATATCACGAGTGAATTCTTCGCGGCCCAGTTTGGTTTCGCGAACTTCGACATCAAACTCTTCGATGTGGATCGAAGTATAAGTGTCGTTCTTCACGAGCTCTTCACTGATGATGATCGCATCTTCGTAGTTGCAACCGTCAAACGACATGAAGCCAACCAAAACGTTTCGCCCAAGAGCAAGCTGACCTTTGTAGGTCGCAGCTCCGTCAGCGATCACTTCATCCTTCTCGACTCTTTGGCCAGGAACGATCAGCGGTTTTTGGTTTTGGCACGTTCGCTCGTTCAAGCCAACGTATTTCTTGAGGTTGTAAACGTCGTTTCCGATCTCAATGCGGGTCGAGTCAACGTAAGTGACTTTTCCGGCTCGTTTAGCACGGATCAACATACTGGAGTTTTCAGCGACACGAACTTCCATGCCAGTACCAACGATCGGAGGCTCAGCCACCAAAAGCGGAACGGCTTGGCGTTGCATGTTTGAGCCCATCAACGCGCGGTTAGCATCGTCGTGCTCAAGGAACGGAATCAAGCCCGCAGAGACGCCGACCATTTGGGCCGGAGCGATGTCCATGAATCGAACTTCTTTTGGATCCGCCAATTCAAAGTCAGCTTTAAAGCGAGCGATAATCGCACCGCCCAACTGCTTGTTACCAACGATCTCTCCGTTTTCAACTTTCGTATCCGCCGGTGCAACGAATTCTTCCGTTTCTTCGTCCGCACGTAGCCATGCCACTTCATTGGTTACTTTACCTTTGTTCACAACCGCGTACGGCGTGACAAGGAAACCGTAATCGTCAACGCTCGCATAAATCGCGAGGCTGGAAATCAAACCAATGTTGGTACCTTCCGGCGTTTCAATCGGACAGATTCGACCGTAGTGGGAAATGTGAACGTCGCGAACTTCAAAGCCCGCTCGTTTTCGATTCAAACCACCCGGACCAAGTGCCGACAGACGACGCTCGTGTGTCAACTGCGACAACGGGTTGGTCTGGTCAACCACCTGAGACAATTCACCACGACCGAAGAAGTATTCAATTGCAGCGGAGATGCTTTTCGGATTGACGAGACTACGAGGAGTCATGTCATCCTGCTCTTTGAGGCTCATTCGCTCTTGAACAGTACGACGAAGTTTCAAGAAGCCTTTGCGAAGTTCATCGCAGGCCAATTCGTCAATGGTTCGCAAACGTCGGTTGCCCAAGTGATCAATATCGTCAACATAAGCGTCACCGCCTGGTGTCGAGAGCTGAAGCAAGTAGCTGATCGAAGCCAAAATGTCATCCGGAGAAAGCGTCATCTCTTTTTCAGAGACGCCCAAATCCAATTTTCGGTTGATACGGAATCGACCGACTCGGCCCAAACGATAACGGTTGGAATCGAAGAACTTTTCGTGGAACAACGTGCGAGCTTTTTCCAAAGCAGGCGGGTTACCAGGACGAAGACGTTGGTAGATACGCAACAACGCTTCTTCGTGGCTGGACGTGTTGTCTTCAATCAATGAATTGAAAATCAATGGCGAACGTGGAGCCGTCATGATTTCACAAGTTTTGACACCCGCAGTGCAAATGATCTCAGCTGCGTCTTTGGTGATCTTACGACCGACTTCGACGATGATCTCACCGGCGCGATCGCTGCCGGCTGGATAGATGATGTCATCAACCGCGATTTTGTCTTCGAGTTTTCCGGCGCTACGTCCGTCAACCACTTTGACTTTGGCGGTGTCATAGAACGCGCGAATGATTGCGGAATCTTCGCCGTACTTTGGGTCCATCGCACGAAGCAAAGTCAGTGCTGAAAACTTACCGCTTTGATCGATCCGAACCGTCAACGCGTCTTTCTTGGTCGCATTGATTTCGATCCAACTACCACGCTCAGGAATCACACGGCAACTGGCAAGTTTACGATCCGAAGTCGTGTCCGCTTCCATCACAAAGTCGATACCGGGACTTCGGTGAAGCTGGCTGACAACCACACGTTCGGCACCATTGATGATGAATTCACCACCGCCAAGCATGATTGGGATGTCGCCGAGGAACACTTCCTCTTCCACTGGCTGCTCTTTCTCAAGACGAAGCCACACACGGAACGGTTGGCCGTACGTCATACGAAGCTGGCGACATTCTTCGGGTGTATATCGCGGCTTGCCCAGTTCGTAACGAACGTAGGTGAGCTGGAGTTTTTTGTCGTAACTTTCGATCGGGAAAATTTCTTGCAGCACGCCTTCGATGCCGTGGAGTTTGCGCTTTTCGAGCGCAACATCTGTTTGCAAAAAGGCTTTATAGCTGTGGGTTTGGATCTTGGTTAGATCCGGTGGGACTTGGTAATCCCGGCCACTGCCAAAAACGCGAACTTTATCTGGTGCTAATCGTCGCTCAACTGGGGTTGCCATAAGCGCAGAATCTCCGGTATCAGTTTAGGCGAATAATTGATGATTCAATTTCAATCGTTGATGAATCGTTGCGTGTTTAGCCGATAACAATTTATGTAGCGCACAAGAATAGCCGCAGAGAACAGAGCATCTTTCAATGCAAGATTCTTTGTCAGCGCAGACCGACTCCACACACAAACTCTGGATCGTAAAAAACTTCCCAAGAGTGCATCTGGAGAGCATAAGTTTCCTTGAATTGGCCGCCACAAAACAACCTGTCGCAATCAGTGCTTCAGTTTGTATTGATTGGTAAACGAACAACAATCGGATTGGCTATCTAAAGGCTCATTCATACCGCTGAGCCATTCCCTTCGGCGGTATTGTCCTTATTTTGTACTCGCAACTCTTCATTTTATGAACAGCAGCTTGCACTAGAGTCATAGCGTTCAAACAAAAGTTGGTTGACAGGCTAAAAACCTGCCAACCTAACTTCTTATGCGTGAACGATTTATCTCAAATAAGACGTTTTGATTCGGTGATTGCCGACGTGTGGTTCAATCGAACCATCAGGTCAAAATCTCGCCGAATCGCAAACGACTTGAGTTTGAGCAGTCGACTACTTGAGTTCGATGCTTCCACCAGCAGCTTCGACGTCTGCCTTGATCTTGTCGCAATCTTCTTTCGAAGCGCCTTCTTTCAAAGTTGCTGGGCAACCTTCGACCATTTTCTTGGCATCCATCAATGAAGCACCAGTGATTGTCTTGACGACTTTCACTACGTCCAACTTCTTGTCGCCGAATCCAGTCAGGATTACGTCGAATTCAGTCTTGGCATCAGCTGGAGCAGCATCACCAGGGCCACCGGGACCAGCCATAACAACTCCGCCACCAGCAGCAGCTTTGATGCCGTGCTCGTTCTCGAGGTAGTCGCTAAGCTCTTTGGCCTGCTTAAGTGTCATCCCAGCGATTTGGTCGCCAAGAGTTTTGGATTCTGCTGAGTATTCAATCGTTGCTTCTTCGGACATTGAAGTCACCTTTCGTATCGTTGAGTGGATTGAGGTGCGGGACCCAAGCCGTCTCTAAATTCATAATCAAACTTTATCGTTCACAATTCGGTATGCCGACTCCGCGTTGTTTTTGGCAATCGAACTCTATTTCCACGTGGCAAATGCCAGCGTTGATTTCTTCTTACTCTTCACTCTTTGATTTGATCTGGCCAACCAATGTTCCACCAGGACCATTAAGCTGAGCGGCCAAAGTTCCACCAGGGCCAAGAATCTGACCGACCAGCATGCTGAGCTGCTCGGAACGACTTGGCCACTTGCTGATTTCAGTAACGCGTTCGGGAGTCAATTGCTCGCCGTCCATTACACCGCCACGGGCTTCGAACTTTTCAAAGGCTTCTTCGTCCTTATCCAAATCTGAAACTTCTTTGACGAGCGAGACAAAATCTTCAGCTCCCCAAAGTACAGCGTGTGTTCCTGCAAGGCCTTCAAAAGCGTTTTGCAGAGACGTGCCTTCAGTGGCTCGTTTTGCCAAACTGTTTTTGATCACCATCATCCCGATGCCTTTTTCGCGAAGGCGACGGCGAAGGGTTGTGGTGGTGTTTGCATCCATTCCAATGACATCGGCCAGGACGCAATCTTCAACACCTTCCAAGCGGTTTTGGAGGTCCTTGGTCAACAATTCTTTTACAAACTTACTCATGGCATCAACTTTATGTTTATCGTTATTTCTTTTTTGAAACCCTAACAATCAATTGGCCTTAATGGTGGCAAGCACCGGCCATTGTCAGGCACTACGCAGCCAGTGGAACACCTGGGCTCATGGTGGCGGCGAGCGAAATACTCTTGATGTAGTGACCCTTAAGCGAGTTTGGCTTAAGCGAATCAATGAACTTCAAGAACGCTGAGATGTTGTCCTGAAGTTGCTCCGGGGAAAAGCTCAAGCGACCAAGTACAGCGTGAACGTTGCCACCACTGTCGTTTCGGAATTCGACTTTACCCGCTTTGTATTCTTCAACGGCTTTGGCGACATCGGGCGTAACGGTTCCCGCTCGCGGCGAAGGCATCAAACTTCGTGGACCAAGCACACGCCCAAGTGGACCAACGACACCCATCATGTCGGGAGAAGCGATGCAGACATCGAATTCCAGCCAGCCATCACTGATCTTTTTCGCCAAGTCTTCCTGGCCAACTTCGTCGGCACCGGCTGCTTTGGCAGCGTCAGCGGCAGCGTCTTTGGCAAACACAACGACTCGCTGAGTCTTGCCAATTCCGTGTGGAAGTACGATTGAACCACGGATAATCTGATCCGCCTGTTTGGGATCAATACCAAGATTCATGTGAATCTCAACTGTTTGATCGAACTTGGTTCCATCGAAACCTTTGAGGATCCCGACCGCGGTTGCCAAATCCACTGGCTCTGCTGGAGCTTTAGTGACAATTTCTTTATATCGTTTTGAACGCTTCATGACTTCTTTAACTTTTACTATGCAATCGTTTAATCGAACGCTTTTTTATCGAACCTCAACGCGGCCACGACTGGCTCGTCAAGCAATGAAAACAAACTCTAGTCGACGACATTAATACCCATACTGCGGGCCGTTCCTTCGATCATCCGACAGGCATGCTCAAGGTCACGAGCATTCAAGTCAGCCATTTTTTTCTCGCAAATCTCTTCGATTTGTTTGCGATTGACCGTGGCGACTTTGTCACGGTTAGGAACGCCAGATCCTTTGGCAATTCCGGCTGCGATTTTCAACATCGAAGCAGCTGGCGGGCTTTTGGTAACAAATTCAAACGAGCGATCGTTGTAAACTGTCACGATTACAGGGATCGGAGTTCCGTTGTACTCTTTGGTTCGATCGTTGAACTGCTGAACGAACTGACCAAGGTTGATACCGAACTTACCCAATGAAGTACCGACCGGAGGGGCTGGCGTTGCCTGACCACCGGGTACTTGAAATCTCGCTTCGCCTGTTACTTGCTTCGCCATAACTATCTATCCGCTTTTCCGCTGTTAATTTGTTGTTTTAAGGGCTGTGATCGCTGACCAGTTTTGATCAAACGTTTTCGACATGCCAGTGGTCAAGTTCAACCGGGTTGAGTCGACCAAAAATGTTAATCATGACAGTGATGCGACCGTTACGCTCGTCAACGGTTGAGACTTCACCTTCGTGATTCTGAAAGTAGCCTTCCTTGACTCGAACACGATCACCCACTTTGAATGGGATGGCCGTTTTAATATCGTCGGTACCTTCGCCTTCGACCTCAAGCGGTTTCGAAGTCGCGATGATGCGAGCGATTTCCTCGGGCATCAATGGAGCGGGCTTACCTGCAGCACCGGTGAAGTCACCGATGCCAGATGTCTCACGCACCAAGAACCACGAATCATCGTTGATTTCCATATTCACAACGATGTAACCAGGATACAGCTTACGCTTTGCGATCCGCTGCTTGCCGGCCTTGTTGAACTCCCGAACGTCCTCCGTTGGCACCAACACTTCGCCAAAATAACGTTCTAGCCCAGCGACTTTGATACGCCGCTTCAGGTTGTCGCAAATTGAATTTTCACGGTTCACTTGAACCTTAAGGATGTACCACTCCATCTCGACTTCTTCGCCGTCGGCGATCGCCGCTTCATCGACAAACTCTTCGATCGGAGAGACATCTTCGTCTTCTTCCTCTTCCTCTTCGTCGTCATCTTCAACCATCTCGGCGGCTGAGAATCCGAACTCGTTCAACTCCTCCTCAACAACCGGCTCTTCGGCGGCCGGTTCTTCGACTGACTCAACCGACTCGCTGGCTGCTTCAGATTCGGTCGCGGCCTCAGCTGGTGTTTCAGCGGGAGCATCAATTTCAGCGGGCGCATCGGCAGCCTCAATCTCATTGGAGTCACCCAACTCGACTTCTGACTCTTCGTTTTGAATTGCGTCTTCACTCATCAAAAAACAACCCTTAGGGACCAGCCAACCGGCCAGTAAAAATTAACGCCAACCAAGAAACTTAAGTAGTGAAACGAAGAATGAATCACCTTCGGAGTATCGAATGTGAAGCATCTCGAATACGGCCGTCCAAACTGCGTCAAACAAAAACAGGAACGCGGCCATCGAAAAAATCACAAACATGACAACGACCGAAGCATTCCAAAGCTCGCGGCGCGTCGGCCATGAAACTTTATTCATCTCCGCTTCAACAGCGATCAAAAAATCTGCAAATACCGAGTAGTTAACAATGCGGTACGCAAACCAAATCACGACAGCTGCCAATCCAACAAGAACCAGGTAGCCTGCTGCCCCAAGTCCAGACAGCAGTGACGATCGCTGCAATTCCCAAGCTGCCAAACAGCCAAGGAGCGCAGTAGCGATGAACGTCACCTGACGAACAATGCGACCCTGGTTCGGCTTGTATAAACCAAACTGGAACAGCTCCGTCCAAAACCCTCCGCGGTCTTGATCTTGCTTTTGTTTTTGTTTTGCGACTGAACTCATAAAAAACCTCTCAGCAGATGACAGATTTCAGCAACCGAATCGCTTTCCCTCGCGAAACTCCACCCAACCCATCAACCGCATAACCAAAGGCAACAATTAAACTCTGAAAGCCAAATGGCAGGGGCGGAGGGACTTGAACCCGCAACCGCTGGTTTTGGAAACCAGTGCTCTACCAATTGAGCTACACCCCTCCGTTTGAATCTCGTTCTGACCAACAAAGCCGCCTGCACAACATGAAAAGGGGCATCCCACATTCCAGGCAGAGCAAAAAAACAGCACCTTTATCGTCGGAAAGCGTCGCGCGGAATATCCACACGACGCTTACCAAATTGATTCAAGGAAACCCGCATACGCTGGCGTTCATCCAACCAAAGCGGGTAACCAATAACTAGTCAACGATCTTGGTGACAACACCCGAGCCAACTGTTCGTCCACCTTCGCGAATCGCGAAACGAACACCGTCGTCCATCGCGATTGGCTTCTGCAACTCAACAACAACTTTCACGTTATCGCCAGGCATGCACATTTCGGCATCTGACAAATTAGCTGTGCCAGTTACATCTGTGGTACGGAAGTAAAACTGAGGACGATAGCCACTGAAGAATGGTGTGTGACGACCACCTTCGTCTTTGCTCAAGCAGTAAATCTCAGCTTCGAATTTGCTGTGAGGTGTGATTGAACCAGGCTTGGCCAACACTTGACCACGCTGAATTTCTTCACGCTTGATACCACGCAAAAGAATACCAACGTTGTCACCAGCTTGACCTTGATCCAAGATCTTGCGGAACATTTCAACACCAGTACAAGTTGTCTTGCGTGGCTCAGCTTCGAGGCCGATGATCGCAATCTCTTCACCTGTCTTGATAACGCCACGCTCAATACGACCTGTAGCAACTGTTCCACGACCTTCGATCGAGAACACATCTTCGATGGCCATTAGGAATGGCTTGTCTTCTTCACGCTTTGGCTCAGGGATGTAGCTGTCGATTGCATCCATCAAGTCGCCAATGCATTTCGCAGAAGCTTCGTCAGAAGGATTCTGCAAAGCTGGCAAAGCACTTCCGCGAACGATTGGAAGATTGTCGCCATCAAAATCGTACTTGCTCAACAACTCGCGAGCTTCCATTTCAACAAGCTCAAGCAACTCTTCGTCATCGACGAGGTCACACTTGTTAAGGAACACAACAAGAGCTGGAACATCAACCTGACGAGCAAGCAAAACGTGCTCTTTCGTCTGAGGCATTGGGCCGTCAGCGGCTGAAACGACCAAAATCGCTCCGTCCATCTGGGCAGCACCCGTAATCATGTTTTTCACAAAGTCAGCGTGACCTGGGCAATCAATGTGAGCATAGTGACGGTTGGCCGTCTCATACTCAACGTGAGCCACAGCGATCGTCACTGTTTTGGTCTCATCACGGACCGTACCGCCTTTGGCGATGTCCGAGTAGTTCTTCGCTTCGGCCAAGCCCTTGGCAGCCTGAACCGCAAGGATGGCCGCAGTGGTTGTAGTTTTACCATGGTCAATGTGCCCAATGGTTCCGACGTTCACGTGCGGTTTTGTCCGCTTAAATTCTTCCTTGGCCATACCTTCTTTATACCTGTCTCTTATTTATCAAAATAACCAAGTTAAAACGACCAGCAAATTAATGCCAAGCCGAACCAATCAGAGCTGCTGATGGGATTTGAACCCATGACCTCGTCCTTACCAAGGACGC
>CAYUWY010000018.1:0-167501 GCA_964448575.1 uncultured Pirellulaceae bacterium | reverse complement strand
AAAGGACGATTAGCTCAGTTGGCTAGAGCGCCTCGTTGACATCGAGGAGGTCGTTGGTTCAAGTCCAATATCGTCCACTTTGAAAAGCCCGCTAACAGCAATGTTTGCGGGCTTTTTTCGTTGCCTTGTCGGATTCTTCTGGCATGCCGATCCAACGCGTAAACAAAGCTGCATCGCACGTTAACCCGTCATAGAATTACAAAAAATCGTTTCGCTTTAAATGGTTTTAAATGTTAGATGCCATTATCCCTTTCGCGCTTGCTGGGTCAGTGCTGATATTGATCGGAATTGTTTTAGCCTGTTGTTCGTTTTTTAAGAATAACAATCAAAACGTACTACTATTTGTTGCCATTTTGTTAATGGTGGGAGAAGGATTGTTAAATTGGGATAGCGGCAAGCATTTCAGCAGCTGTTTAGCTTATCGAGGGGAAACCGAAAGGAGTCTACGGACCGGATATCCGCATTTTGATCCGTCAAAAAATTGAGAAAGAGTAAGGGTTCAGGAGCCAAAAAATAAAACTGTCTGAGAATGATTTGTAGCAGCAAACTTGGTCAAAAAAGCACAAGACTATCGCTGGGGCAGCTTATACAATTGGCTTGGTGGTGATCAAAGATCAAGTTAGCGACTTAGCCGGTACGCCGATTACCCAAATGGACAGTACGCGTCAACAAGCCACTTACCAACAAAGAACAGGAAGCGTTGGCTAGAAGTGTAACCCGCGGCGTGCCTTTCTTGACACCTTTTCTTGACCATCACCAAGCAGATTAATTGTCAAATAAAGGTCAAACAAAGAAAGTTAGGATGAACATGCTTCGAATAATTGTTGTACTGTCTGCTTTGTTTTTCCTTTTGAAGAGTACGGCTTTTTCTCAAATGCCTGAGAATCCGGAAACGTTGTTTTCCAAGAATGCAATTCTGTTCTTAGACGTTCCGAATGCGGGCGAAAAGCTAAAGCTTGCAAAAACGCATTGGTATGACTTGTATTTTGGAGAAGCCGTTGCCGCTGGGCACATCGAGCCTCTTCAGTTGTTCATGCAAGATCGACAACAGTCTTCTCTACATCGGCGGCTATTCTCAAAGAAGCCCACTAAAGGCGCAGGAGATCATTGGCTGAAGTCGACTTTTGGGGCACTTCATCAGGCCGAAAATGAGTCCATTGGCGGAATCATTGGGTTAGTTGACGAGTTAAAAACTCAAGAAACGAGTGAAGAGGTCGTAGATTCGATTAGCGCTCTTTTTCCAGGCCGACTCGTTGTTGGGCTTGAGCCGTTGCAGAAAGGACTAGCAATGGTCCTAGCATTGGAATTTGACTCAAAAAAATTTGACTGGGCAAAAGAATTCAAAGAACTACATCTCAAAAACAAGGGCAATGCCGTCAAGACAGTGGGCAAAGTTGAACTGTACGATATTCCCAAAAACAAATTGAGCTTTTTCGAGTCGGGATCAACAATTTTCATTGTCGTGTCCAAAGAGGCCGGTCGAAAGGAATTGTTGGCAGAGCTTTTGTCGAGAACTAAGGCGCAAAAAAAGTCGCTAGTTGATTCAAAATATTTTCAAAGAGTCGTTGCGAGTTTGAAACGTAAGCCAGGAGATCAAGAGATCTTTGGCTTCATTCGTTTCGCTTCAGTCTTTTCAAGGTTGGAAAGCCATATCGCAGGTCGAACGTTTGGCGAATTTGTAAACGGTTCTGAATTTGAAGATATTTTTTCATCAAACACACTTGGGTTTTTGCTCGATTTTGGGGATGGTTGCGACTACCGATACACCGCCACTATTCCTTTTATTCAGCCCTTGACTCCAAAAGTGAAAAGTTATTTGGCAGGGTTGCAAGACTTGGATTTTGATTCGGTTCGATCGCTTGCCAGTGGTCCCTCAACTTATGTGTTTTCAAAAGTTTCTCAAAGCGAATGGCGTCAAAGAGGCCGCTCCAAGAGAGCCAAAAAACAGTTTTCCTTGTTAGAGCTACAGAAAGGTCACAAGCAATATCCACCTCCAGTCTTAGTTGGAAATCCACAACGGTTTAAAATTGATGAACCAAAAGAAGAGTGTAGAATCGAGGTTTGCCGAGTTGATTCGAAGCATCGTTTTTTTCCAAAATCAGCTGACGATGCGGTCCTATTAGCGCCCCCGCTTTGTGGTTTCCAACAGGACAGTTCTGCGCCAGGCGCTTTTAGTGCCAATAGCTTTATCAATGATTCAGCTGAAATGTTGGAATCGACGGATTTCACTTCGGTTCAAGATGAATTGGCACATTTTGGTGTGGGCCAGTTACCTACGATTTGGCAAAAGTCAAAATTCCCTCCAAAGAATGGCAAATTTCGCTCGCTGAAATCACACCGGTCAGAGGATTTTGAAATCCATCAGTTTGGAGATGGGCGACCATTACTTTTTGTTAGTTCAACTTCCGACAGTTCATGTATTTTTAACGGTTCGCCTTACGAAACCGATCTCTTATTCGATCGATTCAAAAACGAATTTTCAGGCAAGAGTGAATCTTTGGATCTAAACGACTACTTTCCCCACGGCATCGATGGAAAGCTCAAGCTGATCGGAGTCGAAAAGTCTTTGATTGGAGAGGGCATCTGCAACGATGTTATGGAGCCAATTGTTATGCTATCGCACTATGCGAATCTTGAAAGCAAGCCTGTAGAGGTGCCGCTATTGAAGTTTCTAAAGTTGTTTTTTGTGAGGGCAATTCCGATTGACTTCAAAGCTCAATCAAGTTTCATATCGAGACAACAAACACCAATTGGTCTTCAGCGAGGAAAATACGCTGTCACAACAATGTCTGTCTCCGAAGCGGGCAAATCTGTCACCTATTGCGGGGTTGTAAAGTGAAACGTTTCGGCTGTCACCCGGAATGCTTCGACCGTCAGCCCACGAGGAAGACGGTACTTGACCTTTTTCTTCTCCAGGGAAACCCTATTGAATAGAGAAATTCTTGCCATTCAGCGGACGCCAAATCAAAAGCCATTTCGACTGTCGATTCGATCGTTGCTTGCGATTTTCGCTTTAATTTCGGTTTGCCTTGTCGCGTCGGAAGTTAGTCCGTGGGGATCGCTGATCGTTATTGGTTTACTTCTTGCTTATTAAGCGTTTTTGTCGTCCCGCGAAAGCAAATGAGGCGAGTCGCATATTGCGGAGTGGGTGGTGCGATTCTGTTTGTACTTCTTTTTGGAATTGTGATGACGATAGCTTTTTGGAATCCAGAGTGTCAATCTCCGAAACAGGTTTCTGATCTTGAATTAGAACTTCACCAACGCTTAGGAAAACACTTGCCTGCCATTGGTTTTTTGATTGGCGCTTGGTGTGCTTTGATTCTCAAAAAACCGAGGGCTTAGAAGAAAAAACGAAGCGTCTTCCATGCGGGCATTTACTATTGGGCCATTGTTCCAACTTCACCGCCGCGCATTCAACGGGTTCAGATCATTGTCAACAGGAAGGAGAAAAGGAACAGGAAGGAGAAAAGGTGTCAAGAAGAGAAAAGGTGAAGAGAAAAGGTGTCAGTGAAGAGAAAAGGTGTCAAGTACCGTTTTTAGAGAATGGGCAACTTGAGAATTGATTTACCTTCTTTGTTTTGGTCCAATAGTGAATCACGATTCACTGATTGGAGACGACGATGGGCCGAGCACCTCGCGCGGATGCAGCTGGTGGAATTTATCACGCGCTGAATCGTGGTAACGCCAGGAATCCAATTTTCTTTAAAGACGCTGACTACGAAGCGTTCGAAAGGATCGTTGCCGAGGGATTGGAGCAGTTTCCCGTTGACTTGATCGCTTACCAATGGATGAACAATCATTGGCACATGGTTCTTTCGCCAGCTGAAGACGGTGGCATGGGAAAGTTCTTACGGTGGGTCACTCTAACTCACACGCAACGATATCACGCACACCACGGAACCGTCGGCTATGGTCATGTCTACCAAGGACGATTCAAGAGCTTTCCCGTGCAGGACGATGGGCACTTTCATGTCGTCTGCCGATATGTTGAGCGAAATGCGTTAACAGCAAACTTGGTCAAAAAAGCACAAGACTATCGTTGGGGCAGTTTATACAATTGGCTTGGCGGTGATTCAAAGATCAAGTTAGCGACTTGGCCGGTACGCCGATTGCCCAAATGGACAGCACGCGTCAACGAGCCACTTACCAACAAAGAACAGGAAGCGTTGGCTAGAAGTGTAACCCGCGGCGTGCCTTTTGGATCTGAGAAATGGACCGCCGCCACAGTAAAACGATACGGCCTGGAGTCAACCGTCAGACCACGAGGAAGACCAAAGAAGCTTGCCTGATGTGCCTTCTGCTGCAACGATCATCGCCGACAATTCGCACGTTCGGCTGAGTATAAAAAAAGCGTCGTCAGGCAAAGCCACGACGACGCTTTGGGCGAATTGCTTCTCGCTACGTAAGAAGCCAAGAAGAGTATCAACGTACAGTTCGTTGGCTTAAAACGTAAATTCGCATCGGATTGGGCCACGTGCGGTGACGGTTTTGGATTCACGAAGCTTTTTCAACATTTGCTTTGTATCGTCTACTAAAGCGACGTTTGCAGTAGGAAGTCGATTTCCATTCTCGCAAAACTCCTTGGGAATGTCGCTCAGAATCCGCTCGCGCGTTACGGCGTTAAGTTTCGAAAGAATGTAAGCTACCGGTTGAGGAACTTGGGGTGTCACGCTGGATGACTTTTCCTGCTCCTGTCCGATCGTGACGACAGAAGTCAGTTTTTGTCGAAACGGAATACCGTCGACGTCGCCTTCGACACGAATTGTGACCAGGTGCCGTGAATCCTGGACAAGCATTTTCGAGTTTAGCTTTTTCTGACCGACTTTTTCCATCGCCGCCCAAACCACATGGCTGAGCGGAAAGCCGCCTTCGAGGGGCTGGGTTTCGTCTGACTGGAGACGTGCTAGTTTTACCATTGTTGGAACCTTTCTTTGGGGAATACGAAATCTCAATTTTGCTCTTCTCTCCAGTAACTATTGCCAGCTGGCTCATTCTTACTGCCAACAGACAAACTACTGCTCATTGTCGACTAACATTCCTCTCAATTGCTTCACACCGCAATCAAGCCAACGATATATCGTGCGTTTGCTTTTGGCTTGAGCCTCAGCGATTTCATCAACCGTTAGCCCAAGGCAAATCTGCTGAATCGTCGTTCGGTATGGTTCAGTAATTAAAAGAATTGATTCTTGCAGGTCCAACTCATCTTCAGCGTGCTGGCTAAAATCGGTATCTGGAAGGAATAGTTCAGGGGTAACCGAGGGACTGTTGAGCTGCCGAAACTGACGGACGCCTTTTTGACAACTACGGTGAATGATTGTGGAAACCAAAGCACCAAAGCTTCCCCGATCGGGATTGAACCCAAGGGTCACGTCACGCTTAATCGAACGAGAAAAGTGAATCAGGGCTTCTTGACAAATATCGTCCTTGGCTTCGGGAGACAAGTGATACCGGTGCGCGACATATCTGGCACATGATTCGAGTCGATGGCAGAACCAAGGGTCTTGATAGAACAATTCCCATATCTCAAGCCAAGGTTGATTTGCCGCGATGGCGTCTCGGTGTTTTGCTAAAAGTCTACTGATCTGATGTTGCGGATGGGATGCGATAATCATTAATGGCACTCTCAAAAAATGTTTGGCGAATTTGTGGGTCGGTGGGCTCCACCGAGCGACTTCACAACTTCGTCAGAAGCCGTACGGGGCGTCTCCGATCGCCCCAAAAGTCACCCGTCTCTCCCGACTTGTGATTAGTGTATTTTTGTATAAGCAAGTGACCCGTTAGGTCACATCAAATGCTTTTTCCAAGAATGCAGAAAATATTTTTCGAGAAAAAAGATCGGCTAAAATGCAACATTCTTTGTCACACATTTTCGAGTGGGTAGAATTCGGCTCTTGGCTTTCATTTCCGTCGCACGTAAACGAAGGTTCATCGCCAGAGAGTAAGTTGCTTTTCAGGAACGAATCCAACTTTCTCGTGACAACAGAATTTTCAATGAGAAACGCCAATCAGTAGACGCGGTGTGATGGAAGAATCGAATTGGGGTGAATTGGAACCGCTGAGCCAGTAGCCACGATCGAGTTTTGGTACGCTTTACAGGTAATTGATTTTTAAAAGCGTTTTCATGAAAAGCCAAAAATACTACGAACTGGTTCGAAGGTATGAACAGGAAGCGAAACAGCATCCGATACGATTCCAGCGTCGAACCAGTCGATATATCTGGATTGGGTACGCGTACATTTGCTTTATCCTGCTCTTGATGTTTGGGATAACGGCATTTGCAAGTGTCTTGGTTTTTATCAAACCCCAAATCGTTTTGATTCTGGGTCTCTTGATAGCGGGCTTCTTTACTTTGAACTTGGTGGCGAACCTGCTGGAAAAGATTCCGACGATTGACGGAATTCGCTTGAGACGAGATCAGTTACCCATCCTGTTTGAAGAGATGGACGCATTGCGCGAGCAGATGGATGTCTCTGATTTTCACGAAGTGGTTCTCAGCAGCGAAATGAACGCTGCTGCCGGTGAGCATCGCTCCCGCGGTTTAGTTGGGAAAAAAACTCGCACGCTCAGTTTGGGCATGCCGCTACTCGAAGCGATGAATGTAGATGAGTTTCGAATTATTCTGGGACACGAAATCGCTCACCTCGCGCGAGGCCACAGCAAATTGCACGCGAGGGTTTGGCACCTGCGAAATTTCTGGCTTAAAATCATGAGAGAAGGCGAAGTCTCTTTTTGGTGGCGGTGGTTTGCGATGGTTTACGCCGATCGATTCGAAGCAATGGCGGCTGTAATTTCTCGTGAGTTTGAATTCGAAGCCGACCGCATCGCAAGCGAAGCAGGGGACAAGCGAGCCAATATTTCATCCCATTTAAAAATGGAATTGCTCAATTCTGTTTATGACATACAGCAAAACGAGTGGATCAATGCTCAAATTTTCGACGACCCGAAAACACCCGCGAATGTAATTTCCACGTATTGCCAGCGATTAAAACAGCCTATCGATCCGGTCGAAGCGAAAAAACACCTGCGTCGAATTTTGGCGGTGGAAACGTCAATCTATTTGACTCATCCTTCCTGCCGTGACCGAATCGCAAGAGATGGGTTTCCCGTCGATCGCCCGCTAACCGAAATGGTTGAGACTGCGCTGGTCTACATCAACCAACTTGAGGGAGCGGATCGCCAACTTGCCTCTCACTATTTCTTAGGGCCTCAACGCGACCGACTGTTGCGAGAACTTGACGATCGGTATGTGAGCGAAAGCAAACAGATGTGGGAATATCGAACCGAGTTCATCTCTCATGCCCGAAAGGAATTGAATGCAACCGAAAAACGAATTGCCGAAGCAGAGGCGAGCGGAAGAAAGCCGGATGAGGAGGACCTGGAAATCAAGGCAAACATCTTTTATGAAATCATGAGCCAGCAAGCAACTTGCGAATCGTATGAGAAGGTTTTGGAGCACTACCCTGAAAACGCGAGGGCTCTTTTTGTAACGGGGGAATACGCCTATCAACGAGAATTCGATCTGGAGAAAGCCGAAGACCGGTTCGTTCAAGCGATCGAATCCGATCCCCGTCTGGAATTTGACGTTAGCTCATACATGGTTGCAGTGTGTCGGGAATTGGAAAATCCAGAAGAGGCAGAGCGTTGGCATCAACATAGCTTTGGCGCGCTCGACGCGCTCAACGACTCCTATGGAGAACGGGCGATGGTCAAGCTTAAAGACAAATTCATTCCGGCCGATTTGACAGAAGAGCAGATTGATAAAATTGTCAGTCAAATTGCACAGATCGATCAGATCAAACAGATTGGGGAAGTCTGGGTCGCTTGCAAAAAGCTGAATGTTTACACAGAAAAGCCGCTGTACATTTTTGGCATCGAGACCAATGACACTTTCAAGTTCCGCACATGGAATTTTTACGAATCAATCGGTGACCAAATTGCCAACGCGGTCAGTTTCAGCAACCAGTTTTTCGTAATCATCCTGCAGGGTGAAAACAAAAAATTCAAAAAGAAATTTAAAAAGCTAAAACCATCGCTCTGCATCGACATGAAAAAACGTCTGTCCGAAAATCGAGTGATTGCCCAAAGACGAGGTCACTCAAATTTCAGATGACATGTCGGCTCTTTATTGAGAAATGGCAGCAGACGGAACAAGAGACCAAAGAAGCTCGCCTGATACGTCCTTTACCCGATTCTAATTGGCTGTGCATCAACGACGAACAAATGAAATTTAGCGTCTTCAATTTTCTGTGTTTGACAACAATTGTTTGCTTGGCAATTGCATTGGTTGTTCAGCGCAATGCTGATCGGCACATCATTTTGAATTCCGATAACGATGAGATCTCTTGGGATTTTCGAAACTCGAATGTAGTAGATAAGCCAACTTGGAAGAACAAGAGTGTGTCGCCACCAGTTTCGCTGTCTCGTGCATTCTCGATATCGCGCGGGATTGTCGAAAAACTATCTGCGAAAAGTGGCGCCGATTGGCACATCAGCTCGATCAATTTTGTTCCACTGGATCTTTTCGTTAGCAATGATTCGCAATCTTGGTGTTTCTTTGTGAACTTCGAAGGCTACCCACCAATTGGTCACCCGTCTACGTTCTCTGCGGTAATACTTTGGACGAGTCGGTTTTGATCAACGAATCATCATCGTCACATTTGGTTGAGGCATTGGCGGAACACTACGGTTTGATCGGCCAAAGCGGCAAATAAGTGGATTTCTTAACAATCAACAATTTGGTAAAATCTCACAACGCTAGACGGTTGGTTCCGGATTCTGGTGAAGGAATAATTTTTGAAAATTCTTCGTTCAACTAGCGCGAAGTTGACGCCTAGCTAATATTATTGGTTGTTTTAAGAAGCCAAGAATTATTAAATTGGTGTTAACGATCGGCTTAGAATTCGGTCGCGGTCCAATGGGGTTACTTGGTCGATAAGCTAAGATTTGGGATCTGCGATAAATATTGAGACGTTTGGTTGAAGAAATCTGGATTTTTGCCGACTTCAACGATCGCCAAGTGCTCAAGCCAGAATGCCGAAAAAGCTTCAGGATTTAATCGCGAACCCAAGCAACTTAGCCAGACCACTTTAAACCGGCTTTTGAGCGCGATCGGCTCAACGGTATTTCAATCATCATTTTTTCGTTAGTAAAACAGGCTCTCCATGCTTAAGTCCGGTCCTCTCACGATTTTTAGTGATCTCAAACATTGGAAGTCAGATGTTCCTTCTGGCCTGGTAGTTTTCCTGGTCGCCATTCCGTTGTGCTTGGGAATTGCCTTGGCGTCAGGCGCGTCCCCTATGTCCGGCATCATCGCCGGTATTGCTGGCGGTTTGGTTGTCACTCTGTTCAGTAATTCGTCTCTTGGAGTAAGCGGTCCTGCGGCGGGTCTCGTGGCCATCGTGGCGCCGGCGATTGTTCAGTTGGGATTCCAGAACTTTTTGCTGGCCGTAGTTTTCGCCGGAGTGATTCAGTTTTTGCTGGGGCTCTTTAAAGCAGGAACGATTGGGTACTACTTTCCATCGTCAGTGATTAAAGGGATGCTGGCCGCGATCGGTCTGATCATTATTCTCAAGCAGTTTTCTCATGCGTTGGGTAACGACCGTGACTACGAAGGTGATCTAGCGTTTTTCCAACCCGATGGAGGCAACACGATTACCGGGATCTGGCAATCCATCGAAGCGATCACTCCTGCTGCGTTAATCATTACTTTGGTCTGCCTCGCAATTTTGATTTTGTGGGAACAGAAGTTCATGAAGGAAAAGAGCTTCACCAAAATCATTCAGGGGCCATTGGTTGCGGTCATCGCTGGAATTCTGCTCAACTTGGGCTTCAGTACGATTGATTCGATGAAGCTGGAAAAAGAGCATTTGGTACGGCTGCCAGTATGGAAGATTGATGAGCTACCGGCTGACTCGGTCGAACTTGATGAACCCACAACCGACGGCGAACCAAGGTTTCAAACTCGTACAATTGCCAATGGGCCAGTTGTCTTTAAAGCCCAAGACGGCAAGTACTATAAAGAAGAGTCCGAAGAAGGCGATCAGAAGAAGGGCCTTGCCAAGCTTTCACCAGATTCGCTGCCGCTTGACGAAAAAACAGCCGCTGGGGAGCCAAGGTTCCAGGTCCGGTCAGTAAAAAATGGGCCGGTTTATTTCAAGGGCGAGGACGGCAAGTTCCACCTTGAAGCTCCGCTGGTAATCTTGCCACACTTTGAACCCTCTTTGATTAAGTCGGGCAAGGTTAAGTCCGAGCATGGGCATGGCTGGGGTGGGGGAGAAGACGACGACTCTACAAAAGACCACGTCGCTACAGCCGAGACTCAGTTGGCATCCATTGAAACCAAATTCAAAGATGCGGCGGCAGATCAAGCGACTGAAGCAGCACCGTTATTCAGTGGCATTCGCGATTCGCTGAGTGCCATTGTGGGTAATGACTCGGGCGCAAGAGGCGTGTCCACGTTCATGGCAATGATTATGATTTTGATGACCGCCATGACGCTTGCAGTTGTTGCCAGTTTGGAGTCGTTGCTGTGTGCGGAAGCGACGGATAAGCTCGACCCTCAGCGTCGGCAAACGGATCTGAATCAAGAACTCCGCGCTCAAGGGATCGGGAACGTGGTTTCCGGTATGTTGGGTGGTTTGCCGGTGACACAGGTTATCGTTCGCAGTTCGACAAACATTCAATCCGGAGCCCAGTCGCGACTTGCCGCGTTCGTGCACGGTATCTTTTTGATCGGCTGCGTGATTGCGATTCCGGTTGTATTGAACTTGATTCCGTTGGCAAGTCTGGCCGCGATTTTGTTCGTGGTCGGTTACAAGCTCGCTCATCCTTCAAAGTTCAAGGCGATGTATAGCCAAGGTTGGAATCAATTTCTCCCTTTCATTATCACGATCATTGCAATCCTGCTTACAGATTTGTTGATCGGTATTGGGATCGGGTTAGTCGCTTCGCTCTTCTTTATTCTTCAAAGTAGTTACTTCAAGTCGCTCTGGATCAACACGAGCGAAGAGGGCGGAAAAGCGGTTCATCGTTTAACGTTGGCCGAGCGAGTCTTCTTTATCAATAAGGGAAATATTCAGACGGCGTTGCAAGCGATTAATCCAGGTGAGAAAGTCGTGGTTGATGCGTCCAATACGGTACACATGGACCAAGACGTGCACGATGTCTTTAACGACTTCAAGACCCACGCCGAGTTCGACAATATTGAAATCGAGTGGATTGGTACGCCAGGTGATGATTCCAACAACGAACCGGCTCGAATTCAAAACTTGGGAAGCATGTAGGAAAAAGACGCTGGTCTTGCGAAACCGGTAGCGGCGATCCATCTCTACGGGTTCACGCCTGAATTTTGTCTATGGAGCGATTTACCCCAAAGGGTTTTACTCCAAAGCCCAGTGTCGCGAAGCGCACACTGGGAAACCGCCCGGCGCGCAGAACGAACCCCAATCGGGGTTCAACAAGTCTCGTGTAGAACCCCGATTGGGGTTCGATTTGTGGAGCCTATACAAACCCAGCGTGCGCTGCGCGACACTGGGCTTTGGAGTGCAACGCCGTTGGCGTAAGGAATGCCGCATCGCTGGACATAACCTCGTTTCTTGCTGCCATAGAGAGCAGTAATATCGGCCTGGCTTTCCCTGTAGACACTTACTGGAACACACGTTTCGACCTGTCGCATTGGAACCACACGCTTCACCCCACCGCGTATTACTTTCCCAGAAGCAAAATATCATCGCGTGATAACGTGGTTACAAGCTTCGCCGACCAACTCAAAAGTTGCACTTGCGAGGTGCTGGCTTAAAAGTTGCTTAACCATGGATTTCAATGGTTGCAAATTTTTGCGAAACGCATCGTGACTGTCTCTAAAGCCAAACTCAATAGAGTCGCAAACGTCCGCAACGACCACAACGAGCATTTGTGATTCGCGATTTACCGCGAGTGAATTCGCAAGAAATTGAGAGCCTGCGATTGTTTGTGAGTTGGATATTTTTTCTCAACATTCCTGGCTTTGTTCAACAAGAATACATCGCTATATTTCCGTCCCACACATGTTTTAACATCGAGTTTCAAGGAGTTTTCAATGAAAATTCGGATCAGTAGATTCGTCTTACCACTTCCAGCTTTGGTAATGTTTCTAGTGATGACTTCGGCCACCCTGGCCAAAAATGACCTTGAGTTTGCAGCACCTATATCTTTCAATGCGAGCTCATCGGCAGCGAACTTTGGAGATTTCAACAACAACGGTGCAGCCGAATTTATTCTTGGTAACGGCACATCGGGAATCGAATTGGTTCGATGGGATCAATCAACCAACACCCTCTTACGGTCCAATATCTCGGACAACTCCAACAACGACCATCGGGATCGATACGCCGGTGATCTGGTCACAGCCGATGTTGACGGCGATGGCTTTACAGATGTTCTTGCTCCAAACTCTGATAACTTTGGAACGCAAGGCGAAGTTTTCTGGTATCGCAACCCTGGTGCGAACTACGCCAATCAGACGTGGAGTCGCAAGACGATTCAAACCTGGAATGGCAATGCAATTGGCAATGATCCAAATCGCGTCCAGCACTTGTCGGAGATCGAAGCTCAAGATATCGACGGCGATGGCGATGTTGACGTTGTCGTACGAGACATTCTTTCGGGACTTTATCTGATTCGAAACGATGGCAATGACCAATGGACGCGTCGTTACATTGGCGTGAATCCACGTGAAGGGCTTGATTTGTTCGACCCGGATTTCGATGGCGACCTGGATATCGCGATCAATGGGCTTTGGATCGAAACCCCGGGCTCGGCCGCCAACCCTGCCGACTTGGAAACAGCGGAATTTAGACAACATGCGTTCGACGTGGATGATGATGACGGATCCAACCAGTACCCGACTGGCAATTCAAACGACGAGACCCGAGACTACGCAAAAAAGGTTGTGACGGGTGATTTCAATGGGGACGGACGAATTGACATCGCCGTTTCTAACGCCGAACAATTAAACAGCGAAGGCGACGATGGCGGTGGGCCAAAAGGAATTCGTGTTTATCTAAGCCCAGAAGACGCCACCGCCGGCGCTGTTGAATGGAAAGAGGTTATTCTTGATGCAAGTGAAGTCGGATTGGACGAACGGTTCTCACTTCACACACTTCAGGCTGTTGACGTCGATAGGGATGGCGACCTTGACCTTGTTTCGGGGCTTACAAATGTAGGTCGAGACGATCCAATCGGCGGATTATTCGCGCTGCTCAATAATGGAGATGGCCTCGGATACGAATTCGAATGGATCTACGAGCCGTACGGGGAAGACGATCCTTATGCTTACAACAACATTTTGGCGGACGCCGATGGCGATGGAGATTTTGACCTGTTTGGTGGAAGTCAATTTCAAGATGGCGAAATCCGATTCTTCGAAAACTTGACTTCTGTTCCCGAGCCCAATTCGATAGCTCTGCTGTTGTTGATCGGTGGAGTGTTGGTAACTCGACGATCTCGCAAGTAGTAAGTTGATAACGGATAGATCTCAACACCTACCAGGTTTAAATTAGACCTCGAAACAAACTCCGTCAGCCATTGCTGCACGGAGTTTTTTGCGTAGTAAGTTGCGCTGGATAACTCCAAAGAACTCATGCCTAACGATTTCTGCCTCTTCTTGTCGATCTTCCACCACGCAATGGTTTGTTGATCGCTTTTAAATCCGAGGGCGAAGAATACAAAACAGTTCCGTCTCGACGCGTCCAGCGAATTTGAAACTTTGGCTTCGTCCCAACATCATCCTTGTCTAACGAAACCGATCCTGCGTTGTTGCGGAACATGATGTCAAACGTTTGAGTATCATCAGACGCCTTGAGCCAACGCCCGTCTTCTCCTGGCCTGTCGATAACTTGATCTCTTGGGTTGAAAACCAAAATAGCAGCGGACTCGATATTATCATGCGGATCGACGAAACTGACTTTTACATCAAAGCTATCGGGGCGGACGCTGACTGTAGCGAAAGCCAATCGGCCCAGGCGAGTCTCTGTCAGTATTCGATTGGGGATTGCGAATCCGATGTCGGCTTCTCTTAATTTTGCGACTGAGATACCGACCAGTTTTCCGTCTTCGGTAACCATTGGGCCGCCCGAGTTCCCTGGATTGATGCCCCCATCGACTTGGATCCTGACAACATTGTCGTACTCATCACGCCCCAGACTGGTAATGGCACCTTTTGAGACCGTGATGGCCGGATTCCGCCCTTTTCCGATTGCCAGAATATCTCCAAACGGAAATCCGAGGATCAAGACAGACAATGTTTCCTGAAGTTCGACATCTTCATCGATCTCGATCGGCTCGGGCAAGTCGGCCCGGGTGACTTTTAAAATCGCCAAGTCGCTACCGATGTCTTTGCCGATAATTTGTGCGGCAGCGGAAAACTCGTTTTGGGTTCCGCTATTGAACACACAATCTACTCCACGCAATCGCCCTTTGGACGGTTCGACAACATGTGCGTTGGTGACGATCATGCCGACGTTTTCATCCACGGACATCAAAAAACCTGATCCGGTCTGGCTGCCTTGTGAAGTTTTCGTTTTAACGTAGACCGTTGCTGCTTTTAGTTGATTCAGTCGCTGGGTGAAATTTGCAGGACGTCTCGGCTTGAAAAGCGGACGATCCACTTGTGGTTCGTCAATCTCTATCGCAGCGTCTGTAGTGGCGGCATCTGACGCGTCCAGTACAGCTTTCTGCCCCAGGGCGGCAATAACAGGCAACTCTTCATCGTCTTCGCCCGGATCACCTGACCGATCATCAAACACATTGGCCTGTTCATTTTCGACAGCCGCTTTTTTCGGACTCGTAATGTTGATCACGAAAGCAAAGCCAAAAATCACAAGCCCAAGTGCCAACACGCCGCCCACCAATCCAACGATCATCGACAAAGACATACTTTGCCTATTCTTGATTCTTTCCGGATTCAATGGCGGTGGCAACGCGCCGTCGGTTGGCAGGGGAGGGTCCGGCTGGATTGTTGAATAAGAAACCGTCGGAGTATCACTGGCCGCAACTGGCGATTGATAATTCATCGATGGATTCTGCCGATGTGCCGCGGGAACATACTTTTCGGGACTGGGTTCCTGCCGATCAGCAGGCGCTGAATAATGCTGCGAAAAATTTTGCTCGGCTGACTGAGACGAAAAACCTTCCAACTGGCTGACGTCAAAATCAAACTGTGCTCCAACATCTGAGTCGGAATGGTCGTGAGAATCTTCGGCGTCATCTGTGTCTGCATAAGTAGCCGGGGTCAACTCAAATGGCGTGTCGATAATCTCTCGTTCGGTTGACTCTTCTAATTCAGGCGGTAGCTCGCGAACGCCATGCACAAATTTTGGCGCTGTTTTCCCCGGCGGCATCAAGTCGCGATTGGAGTGATCTTGGGCAACGTAAATTTCTTTGCAACCCGGGCAACTGATATTTGCACCCAACAGGCTGGTCTCAACCTCGTTTCGAGCATGGCAATGGGGGCAAAAAATTTTGATCCGCATTGGTTTAACGACCTTTTCTCACCGCGAGAATGAAAAGATTGAAAGCAGGAAACTATCTCTTAAAACCTACTGAATTTCGCTACGAACCCGGCGACCTTATGTAACGCCAAGCCACAAAACACACGTGCCACACAACTAACTAAATTGTACCCGAATCTCGTCACTTAAAAGTCACAAAACTTGAACCATCGGCGACGGAGTACCAACGTTGATTCCGTCCGAGCAGGCTTGCGTTAAATTGATACGAGGAATTTAGAATTCCCATTCGAATTCTTTTTCTTCGTTGCGAACAGGTCCGCTTTGAGGCTCCTGTTTTGAAAAGATCGAGAACATGCCGTCTTCGTAAAGCAGGAACCAACCTTCGTGAGATTCCATTTCCTTGCGGATCGGATTGTAGTTCGGTATCAGCACCGCATCGGTCTGATGTGACTCAAGGGTTTCGTCCCAGCCGTCTTTGGCCGCATAGAAATCGTTAGACCTCTCGATCGATCCTGGCGGATAGGCCACTTCATAGCGACTGTCGATACTGACTTTGACTTTGGGATACAGATTCCACGACACAAAAGCACCACTTGTGAAAGGAACCATCAAATTTCCTTGGAACCCGGACTCCTTCATAAAATCGACTGCACCGACCGGATAGAGCATTCCGTTTGGTTTTTCTCCTTCGAACCAGGCAGGAACGCGCATCTCCCAGAACCTTGCCTGACATGCAACCGCTGAACAATAGATGCCGGCGGCCAACGCAAAAATCGCAAGTGGCTTCGTAAGATTCCTTCCGATTTTGGTCAGTTCTTTGCCGAGAGAAATTTCCATCAAACTCGCCGGCACGATGCAAGCCCAGGTGACGGCGTAAATTGAAAGGTGCCTGACATGCTTCAACGAAAGGTAAGCCGTTAGCACAACGACAAAGACCTCGAACGGTCTCTCACGCCAAGTTTTTGTAAAGCTGACCAATGCCAGTACCCACGAAATTCCCAGCAGCGTCAGGAAGCTGGGATCACTGATCACCGAAAATAGCGGCTTCCATTCGTTGATCAAGGGCCGATCCAGTGTTGTGCCATACCAAAGGTAGAACGGGTATTTCACCCCATACGGGTTGGCCAACAGGAGCAAACCAGAAACGATCGCCACTGCAATCAGATATCCGGTTCCCTTGAACGCCCCTTCACCAGAGACAATTGCTTGGCCAACGCGGAAGACAACGTAAAAGCAAAAGATGCCAAGGCCAGCGACAATTCCAGCGTGAACGTTGGCCCAAACAAAGACCAGTAACAGCCATGGAACGATCCACCACTTTTTTCCATTGCGATCGATCGCCAGCAGACAGAACTCGATCGCCAGAAA
Organism: uncultured Pirellulaceae bacterium; assembly: GCA_964448575.1. Taxonomy (GTDB): domain Bacteria; phylum Planctomycetota; class Planctomycetia; order Pirellulales; family Pirellulaceae; genus Mariniblastus. Next base: position 150,645 of record CAYUWY010000018.1, on the reverse strand, counting down.
CAGCATCGTGAAGAGCTGGGCGCGAATGGTGGTATAGCCGATTTGACCTCCCAGAACTGTCGCCAATGCAAAGCATGGAACAATCATCGGCCACGCCGCGCTTCGAAGCTTTGCAGCAAGGCAACAGCACAAGCAGATCAGTGCAACCAGAAGATACTTCAGGAACATCAAGCCGTTTGACTTGAACCCCAATTGCTCAACAACGGCGTAGGCAATCGCGCCGGTTCCCCATTCATGATGAACAACGTGATCGACCGTTGGCGTGTAGGCGAAAGCGTCCGTTTGCGGAAATTGGCCTTCAACATGAAACTGCCTCGCGAGACACATCTCGTGAAACAAATCGAGATCTACAGCATTGCGCCGAGAGGCGATCAGAAACGAAAGCGAAATCAGAAAGAAAGCAAACGCAACTATGATCCATTTGCCTGGCGAAGGATCCTCTGTCTGTTTTGATTCAGGATCCTGCATCGGGCTGGTATTTGCTCAGAGGAATGGACAGAGGAACATGCGGCCTTGAAAAGGAAAAGCTATCAAAAACGCGCTTCAGGCAGAACGGCAGTTTGTCTTACCTTCGTGGCATTTCGGTCTTTTGCGGAACGGGCGAATTCACGTTCGACATGGAAAACACGCTGGCAAGATATTGGAGTTTGTAGACTCATCAGTTTTCCACCGTCCGCATTTGCAAAAATTGCTGCCAAAGCCACCAGTCGAAACTTGATTCGTTTCTTCAGCAGCACAAAGCAGGACCTGCCATGGATTGTCCAGCAGATGGATTGAAGACTCCCGAAGTGCGATCCGTTTTTACGGGCAGGGCGATATGTTAACATACCCAACGGCAGAATAACTTTTATCATGCACCCATAACCCCACTGAAAAAACCGAGCCAGCTATGCCGCGAGTTGTCAAAGGCGCTTTGATCCAAGCCACACTGTGTGAGCCAGCCACATCTTCGATTCAAAAAATCAGCAAAGCCATGATCGACAAACACGTCGACATGATTGACGCAGCCGCGAAAAAAGGCGCTCAATTTGTCTGCCTTCAAGAGCTTTTTAACGGGCCTTATTTTTGCGCCGAACAAGACGCCAAATGGTATGAGCTTACCGAAAAAATTCCCAACGGCCCGACCGTCAAGCTCATGCAGGAACTTGCCAAAAAACACGAGATGGTAATCGTCGTTCCGATTTACGAAGAAGACCTTCCCGGCGTCTACTACAACGCTGCCGCCGTCATCGATGCTGACGGATCGTATTTAGGAAAATTCCGAAAGATGCACATCCCACATTGTGCTCCTGGTTTCTGGGAGAAATTTTACTTTCGCCCAGGCAATCTTGGCTATCCAGTTTTTGATACACGCGTCGGAAAAATAGGTGTATACATTTGTTACGACCGTCACTTTCCTGATGGAGCTCGTTGCTTGGGACTAAACGGAGCTGAGATCGTTTTGAATCCGTCAGCCACAGTGGCCGGTCTCAGCGAGCATCTTTGGAAGCTTGAACAGCCCGCCCACGCCGTTGCCAATCAGTATTTTGTCGGAGCCATCAACCGCCCAGGAACCGAAGCCCCTTGGAATATTGGTGAGTTTTACGGCCAAAGTTACTTCTGCGATCCCCGCGGTCAGATCATGGTCGAAGGCACGCGAGACACTGACGACATTGTGATCGCCGATCTTGATTTAGACCTCATCCGCGAAGTCAGAAACACGTGGCAGTTTTTCCGCGACCGCCGACCTGAAAGCTACGGCGCGGTAGTTCAACCGTGACCAAACTGGCTGAGGGCGAAGTTAACAGATGATTCTGATCATCACTCCATCCAATGGCTTGGATGACAGACCGCAATCGGCTGGGCTTTCATTTTAATTGTGGGCAGAACAGGGTTGAAAATACCGTGCCTTCGATTGGGAAAACGGAGTGACCTGTTCGCTGCATTTATTGGACTCACTCCGACACATCCTCGCGGCGACTGCGAAACGACGCGGTTGGGAGTTGGTGAAGCTCGGGAAAACCAACTCAGGTTTGAATCCTGAACACCAGAATCCTAAAATCTTCACTTCAGCAATCACGACCAACGCGCGATAGCGACAAAGACGTATAAAACACAACCCAAACGACCAATTCATAAATTACAGGACCCAATGGCCGATCTTTCTACCACCGTTAACGGATTAAAAATGCCCAACCCGTTTGTGATCGGATCGGGCCCTCCTGGCACCAACGCCAACGTGATCGGAAAAGCGTTCGACGAAGGCTGGGGTGCGGTGATCGCGAAAACGATTAGCCTTGAAGCCGAAAAAGTCATCAACGTCCAACCGCGTTACGCTCGCCTGCGCAGCCGCGAGTCCAAAGAGATTTTTGGTTGGGAAAACATCGAGCTCATCAGCGATCGCAGTTTTGATGTTTGGATGGATGAATTCAAATCGCTTAAAGACAAATATCCAGATAGAATTTTGATCGCGTCGATCATGGAAGAGTATCGCAAAGACGCTTGGTGTGAGATCGTGGAAAGGTGCCAAGACGTCGGGGTCGATGCTTTCGAGCTTAACCTTTCCTGTCCGCATGGCTTGCCCGAGCGAAAAATGGGTTCGGCGATGGGGGTCAATCCAGAGCTCGTCGAAGAAGTCACCGGCTGGGCGATGAGTGTCGCCAAGGTTCCTGTCTGGGCAAAAATGACACCCAACGTGACGCATATCGAAGACCCAACCTCGGCGGCCCTTCGCGCGGGCGCTGATGGGATCGCCGCGATCAACACGATCCGAAGTGTTCTGGGCGTGGACTTAAAATCGCTTCGCCCCGAACCGTGCGTCGAAGGCTACACAACGCCCGGCGGTTACTCTTGCCAAGCGATTAAGCCCATCGCGCTTCGCAACTGTATGGAAATCGCGACGTTGATCCAAAACGAATATGAAGGCCGTACGCTGAGCGGAATCGGTGGCATTGAAACTGGGCGAGACGCCGCCGAGTTTATCCTGCTCGGTTCCGATTGCGTTCAAGTCTGTACCGGCGTGATGAAAATGGGGTACGGTATGGTGAAGGGAATGATTGAAGAGCTCTCTGAATTCATGGACGAGCATGGCTTCAATTCAATTTCTGAGTTCAAGGGTCACAGCCTGCAGTTTTTCCGCACACACGCTGAGTTGGTTGAAATCCAAGCGAAAGTTCGCGCGGAAAAGAAAGCCGCCCACGCAGCAAAGAAAGCAGCCGAAGCTGGAAACGACGAGAAAATGATTCGCGAAGACGCCCAATGGACCGGTGACGATTTCGTAGATCAAAGCGACGCACTCTCACGTGGTTAGTCGCCAAGCAAGAAGATCGCGCGGGATTACCAATTCGAAAGCGACGGATTGGATGCGATAAACGTAGGTCATGCTGTGCATGACATTGCATCTCATGTGCGGCATGCTCTACCCCATGTCGTTTTGGCCGACAAATACGTAGGTTGGACATTCCTGTCCGACAGTCACGAACTGAAAACGACGGACAAGAATGTCCATCCTACAAAACTCTGCAACCTCAAAAGTAAATGCGGGCTAACCACTAAAAATGATTCGGCTCGCGAGCTAGAAACTCGCCACGCCCGATCGTGCCAACAAACTCTCCATCTCTAACCTGAACTTCACCACGCACCGTAACCACCGCAGGCCGGCCTTTGATTTCCCAACCCTCAAACGCGCTGTAATCAACGGCCATTTGTTGTGTCTTTGCGGAAATCGCACCTGTGTATTCCGGATCAAACACAACCAGATCCGCATCGGAGCCAATTTGAATCGTTCCTTTTCTTGGAAACAGCCCGAACAGTTTCGCCGCTTGCGTACTGCCCGCATCAACAAAAGTGTGCAAGTCGATTTTCCCCGTCGCGACACCATGCGTGTAAAACAAGTTGATTCGATCTTCGACTGACGGCAACCCATTTGGGATCTTCGTAAAATCATCCTTGCCCATCTGTTTCTGGTCAGCAAAATCAAACGGTGCGTGATCCGTCGCTACAGTGCTGATCAAACGATTCTTAATTCCATCCCACAGTATTTCCTGGTTGCGTTTGTCGCGAATGGGCGGTGACATCACGTACTTCGCACCTTCGAAATCAGTTTTCTCTGCATAGGTTTTATCCAACACCAAATACGGGATCACCGTTTCAATCCAAGCATTCACTCCACGGTAACGAGCCGCTTGTGCAGCCTGAACGGCAGGGTCGCAAGACGTGTGAACACAATAGACGTGGGCACCGGTCAACTCGGCAAACGTCATTAGGTGATTGACACCAGAGGCTTCGACGGATTCGGGGCGCGATGGCTCATGGAATTCAGGGCCGGTCTTTCCCGCAGCCAGCAACTCTGCTTGAAGCTGCGAAACAGCAATCGCGTTTTCACAATGAGCCGTCACAATGACGCCAAGCTCTTTAGCCAATTTCAAAGTCTTGAACAGCTCTTCGTCGTCGATACCAAACGCACCTTCGTAAGCCAAAAAGACCTTGAATGAAGACACGCCCAATTTGACGATCTCACGTAGCTCTTTTTCGGCCGCATCGTCGTAGTTGGTCACGCCCATGTGAAATGAATAGTCGACTGCCGCAAGCCCTTCCGCTTTTGATTTCCAAAGCTGAAATGCTTCCATTGGCGATTCGGAGCGACTGGGGCAACACATCTCAATCAACGTCGTGGTTCCACCAACAAGTGCGGCCTTACTGGCCGTTTCATAATTGTCTTTGGCGTACGTTCCCATAAATGGCAGATAGATATGGACGTGCGGATCTATGAAACCAGGAAAAATGTATTTTCCAGTCGCGTCGATAACTTCTGCAGCAGGGTCGGCCACCAAATCCGTTCCAATCGCGGTGATCGTTTGGTCTTCAACGTAAATGTCGGCCACGTAGTCGTTGGTGGCAGTAATGATTCGTCCGTTTTTGATTAATAGCGACATTCAAGTCTCCGGTAGATTCTTTTTTTCTTTGTCTTAATTGCTACTCATCCAGTTTACCGATGTCTTCAAACCAAAGACTCGGATTCTCTTTAATGAACTTTCGCAACGTGTTTTCGATTTTTTTATTTTCGGCCAGCACTAATTCGACGCCGTTTTGTCGAAGCAATTTTTCCGAGCCAACAAAGTTCTTGTTCTCACCAATCACAACACGTGGGATACCGAACAGCAGGATCGTTCCTGAACACATCGAACAAGGCGAAAGCGTAGTGTACATCGTCGCGCGTCGATATTCAGCGGGTGTCAATCGCCCAGCGTTGCGAATGCAATCCGTTTCTGCGTGCAGAATCGCGTCGTTCAACTGCACCCGGCGGTTGTGGCCAAGCGAAACGATCGTCTCATCGATCACCAAAGCGGCACCAATCGGGATCCCGCCCTCGCGCAGGCTTTTCTCTGCCTGCGAAATCGCCGCGTTAAGATAAAGGTCATCGAATTGCATCTTACCTGCCTTGTTACTTGTCCAATTCGTTACACCACGCTTTGGCGTAGAATCTGAAACTACGAATTACAAAATACGAATTGCGAACTGGAAAACTTCGAACCGAAAACTAAACACAGTACTCATCCGCGATCGCGATTGCTTGAGAGATAATGTCCAGCCCTTGGTCAACTTCTTCCTTCGTCACGTTTAACGGCGGAGCAATGAAAATCCAATTCCAACGGACAAACGTGAACATTCCAAGCTCACGAATCTTGGCCGCCATTCGCGAGGTGGCTTCCATTTGATCGGGTTTTGCATTCCACGGCGTAACCGGCTCCTTGGTTTCGCGATTCTTTACCAACTCGATACAGCCAAGCAAACCCGTGTTGCGAAAATCGCCAATCGAAGGGTGTTTTTCTTTAAGCAATTCAACTTGCGTTTCAATGTAGCCGCCCATCTCGGCAGCTCGCTCGACCAAGTTGTCTTCTTCATAAATCGCAATCGTTGCCAGTGCCGCCGCACAGCAAACCGGATGAGCCGAATAAGTCAGTCCCAGCGGAAGTGCCTTGTCCGCAAAACGTTCGGCTAACTCGTCGGTCACCATTAATCCGCCCAAAGGCAAATATCCTGAGGTCAGGCCTTTGGCGATACACATCATGTCAGGCTCAACGCCGTGATTCTCGATGGCGAACATTTTTCCCGTTCGCCCAAACCCACTCATCACTTCGTCGTCAATTAAAAGGATGCCGTACTTATCGCAAATCGCGCGAACGAGTTTAAAGTAGCTGGGCGGATACTTGATGCAGCCCGACGAACCATTTTCGCCTTCCAATAAAATTGCGGCAACGCTTTCGGGATTTTCAAATTGAATCACCCGCTCCAGTGCGGCAGCCGCGTTCTCGCCGCATTCTTCGACTGTCGAACTGTTCCAGGGGCAACGATAAAAATACGGGTTCTCGACGTGGATGTGATTGGGAACTTGCTGGTTGTCCATTCCGAATTTCCGCGGATCACCGCCAGCCGACATCGCCGCGTAAGTCGCTCCGTGATAGGAACGATAAAGCGAAACGATTTTGTGTCGGCCCGTTGCCGCGCGAGCTAATTTAATCGCGTTCTCAACTGCTTCGGCGCCGCCAAGTGTAAAAAACGTTTTGCTCAGCTTACCCGGGGCAATCTCGGCCAATTTCTTTCCCAATTTGGCTCGTGCATCCGTCGCCATGCCGGGGTAGACGTAACTGACTTCGTCCATTTGCTTTGACACGGCGGCTTTGATTCGTTGATCGCCATGCCCGATGTTGACGTTCATCAACTGGGAAGAAAAATCAATGTAACGTTTGCCATCGCGGTCAATGATATAAACGCCTTCGGCCCGCTCTACATTGATCGGATTGAGCCCGCCTTGTTTCGACCATGAAAAAAGCGTGTGATCCAGGCATTCTTGAACGATGGATTTTGCATCAATACTCATGTCTTGCGTCCGATCAGAACGAAAATTGCTTGGTGGAACGTGCGATTACGATCGCATTCGAAAAGGTGGGCGTTGTGAGTTTCATTTTAGGCTTTGCGCAACCGGCAAAGCAATCCAAACGACATCGCTGGAAATCAAAGCAGTCACACGGTCACTTTCAGCTGTGCCAATCGCAAGATTGATCAGTGCAAGTTGATGAGTTTTACGACCGAAACGAGAAGTTCAAACGCGCAAATCGTAAACACCCAAACCGCAAAGCGAGCGACCGGCCCGCCATTGAATTTCCACCAACCGTCTTTGTCGTCAATTTTCCATTTTAGAAACGCAACAAACGGAAGGGCAAAACACATCCCCAATCCACAAGCGATAATTAAAACAATTGTGGCGTTTTCACTTAGACCAAGTGGAAGTCCGACCAATGCCGTCAGCACCAAAATCCACTTGACCGAAATTTTCACGCCGTACCTCACGCAGACGAATTAGCCGTACACAAGCCGAACCCGAAATGTGTGTGTCTTGGAAGTTGCGACCGTGGTGTTTCCGCCGCCGATCAAGCAGTCGCAGAGACGGCAACGTCGGCTTGAGTCCATTCGCCGTCGATCATTCGCCAGACTCCGCCCGGATTTGCGTCCGCTAAAATTTCTGGCAATCGGTGCGGGCGAATATTGTCAAAGCACTGCAACATCGAAAATCGAACGATGGACCCCGGAAGGCCAACAGCGGTAAATCCCGCGTGTCCGGTCGCCGGAAACGGACCGCCGTGATTCATCGCGGCGGACACCGCAACGCCCGTTGGCATTTTGTCGTTCAACAAACGGCCGACCTTTAGTCGCAACTCAGGCACGACTTGATCGTATGCCGCATCGTCGCTGCCGTCGTTAGCCGAATAAACACAGCCAGTTAGATTGCCTTCAAGATTCCCAAGCACTTCAGCGATCTGATCAACTGAGTCGGCAACGACAACCAAAGTCGAATTCCCAAAGGCTTCCGTTTGAAGTGCATTTGAGTTGGCGACAAAATCGCTTCCGGCAACTTTCAGAACTGTGTTGGCATAGCTGTAGCCTTCGCCGCCGCCATCCGCGCCGCCACAAACGGCTTCCGCACCTGCCGACTTGAGCGTGTCGATCGCAGAGGCAAGTCCTTTTTGACCTGACTGGGAAAACAAAGTCCCAACCGGGGCGGCGGTGAATTTTCCAGAGATTGAATCAATAAACTGATTGGCTTCGTCGTTGGACTGAACCACAATCAAACCTGGATTGGTGCAGAACTGGCCGGTTCCCATTAAGCAACTGCCAGTCAACTCTTCGGCAATTTCTTCGCCACGTTCCTTTAACGCCCCCGGCAAAACAACAACTGGATTGACTGACGAAAGCTCCAAGTAGATCGGTTTGCCAACTGAGTCAGCTGCTGTTTTCAAAACCAAACCTGCGTGTCGGCTTCCGGTATAACCGATCGCGGCCACCCGTGGGTCCTTCGCAAGTTTCTCACCATCTGAGTGAGCAATTCGATAGATCATCTGAATGGTGCCGGCTGGCATACCAGTTTCGTCGGCAGCAGACTGGGCTTCTTCGGCCAACAATCGAGTCGTACCTGGATGCATCGAGTTGCCTTTGCCGATCACTGGATTTCCCGCTGCGATCGCGGCGGCAAAATCCCCACCAGAAATACTTCCAAACGCCAAAGGAAAATTGTTTGGACCGAAAACGGCAACTGGACCAATCGCGGCGTAGTAAGAACGAATGTTGGTCGCGGTATCGATAACTGGATTGCACCAACTGGCCGACCGGGCTGCGGCCGCGGCCTGTCTAAGCTGCCCCGTCGTTCGAGCCAGTTCGCCTACCAAACGTGTGTCGGCTGGAAGAGCGGTTTCCAGATGCGCCATGGCCCGGATCTCATCCGTTCGAGCGTCGATTCGATCGGCAAATTTTTCCAGGAACGCAGCGATATTTTCTCGCGGCATTGAGCGAAGTGTTTCAAAAGCCGTTGTTGCCGCGTCCAGTGCGGATTCTACTTCAGCCCAACTGCTGACAGGATAGTCTTCCGGGATCGGTGAAGCGGTACGTGGATTGTTGGCTTGGAAAGTGCCTGTTGAGTTTGAATCTCGCCATTGCCCGGCGATAAGTACTTGGTGAGTTGGCATCGCTTATTTAGCTTTCTTTGGATTGTCTCGCACGTTTCTTTTTGTCGTTGATAGAATGTCAAAATACATTAATCTTTCGCAATCCCCAACCCTCCACGTTGATAACGCGACCACAATCCGCAACATAACTTAGACATATGAGAAGAATCAAAGTAATCGACTCGCACACAGGCGGCGAACCGACCCGAATCATCATCGAGGGCGGGCCGGATTTGGGCAGTGGCTCATTGGTGGAGCGTGTTGAGCGATTCCGAAACGAGTTTGATGGGCTTCGCAGCGCCACGGTCAACGAGCCAAGGGGCTCCGATGTGCTGGTAGGTGGTTTGCTTTGTGAGCCGACGAAGCCAGATTTTGATGCTGGAATTATTTTTTTTAACAATGCCAGTTATCTCGGCATGTGCGGCCACGGGACAATTGGATTGATGGCCACTTTAAAACATCTTGGCAAACTCGAATCAGGGAAGCAGGACTACAGGATCGAAACGCCAGTCGGGGGCGTGACGGCAAGCATCAAGCCGGGCTCCGACAATGACGAAGATTCGATCGATCAAGTCTCCGTTCGCAACGTGATGAGTTACCGCTTGCTCGCCGATGTCAAAGTCGACGTGCCGGATTATGGAACTGTCGTGGGCGACGTGGCTTGGGGTGGCAATTGGTTTTTTCTTGTCAAAGACACGACTGAAGAGCTTGTGATTAAAAACACCGACCACCTAACCCGCGTGACAAAGCGCATCCGTGACGCACTCGCCGACAATGGCATCGAAGGGACCGACGGAATCATTGACCATATCGAATTGTTTGGTCCACCGCACAACGAAAAAAATGACAGTCGCAATTTCGTGTTGTGTCCTGGTGGTGCTTACGATCGCTCACCATGCGGTACAGGGACAAGTGCAAAAATTGCTTGCCTAGCCGCCGATGGAAAGCTTGGTGAAAATGAAATCTGGCGACAAGAAAGCATCGTTGGAAGCGTGTTTTCTGCCAGCTATCAATTGCAGCCCGACAAACCAGTAGACAAAGGCGTCTTCCCAACGATCACTGGAACGGCTCATGTCTGTGCCGAATCAACGTTGCTACTCGATGAGTCCGACCCCTTTTGCATGGGGATTCCTCAATGAGTGCTTCAAACTCAACCGGCGTCAGTGACAAAGCTGACCATGTCGTCGTCGTTGGCGGCGGTGTGATCGGCGCGATGTGTGCCTGGAATCTTTCAAAAGTCGGCTTGCAGGTGACCGTCGTTGATCGAGGAAAATTTGGCGCGGCCTGCTCACACGGAAACTGCGGCTATGTTTCGCCCAGCCATGTGTTGCCGCTTCCTCAACCGGGAGCGATTCAGAAAACACTTTTTGGAATGATGAAACGCCATTCAGCATTTGCGATTAAACCAAGAATGGAAAAGGGGTTCGCCAGTTGGTTTTGGAATTTCTCGCGGCGTTGCAACCATAAAGACATGATGGCTGCGGCTGCTGGCCGACACGCAATTTTGGAGTCGTCTCAACGGCTTTATAAAGAGTTGATTGCCGAAGAAGAAATCGGCTGCGAGTGGCAAGAAGTCGGACTACTGTTCGTTTACGACAAAGCAAAAGACTTCGAAAAGTACGGCCAAACCGACGAACTACTGCGAAAACATTTTGGCGTTGGAGCCACACCGTACGACGGCAAGCAATTGGTCGAATTGGAACCCGCGATCAAACCAGGTTTTGGCGGCGCCTGGCATTACGAAGGCGATTGCCACATGCGGCCCGACAAACTTCTTTCGCAACTGCGTGAGAAAATGGAAGCCCGTGCCGTTACGTTCGTGGAAGATTTTCCCGTCGAACAATTTGCTCGTGAGAATGGAAACGCATGTGCGATTTCAGGCAATGGAGAAACGATTGAAGCCGACCATTTTGTCGTCGCAACGGGAGCGCTGACTCCGTTCCTGAACGAACACCTTGGCATGAAAGTTCCAATCGAACCGGGAAAGGGATATTCGTTGACGATGCCAAAGCCGGCTCGCATGCCTCGGATTCCGATCATTTTTGAAGACAGCCATGTCGCGATCACGCCAATGAAATCAAAGTATCGAATCGGTTCGACGATGGAGTTTGTTGGCTATGACACGTCGATCAAGCCCGAGCGTTTACAAAACTTGCGAACAGCAGCCGAGAAATACTTGCACGATCCGCATTGCGATCCGATCGAAGAGCAATGGTATGGTTGGCGACCGATGACTTGGGATGGCAAGCCCATCATTGATCGTAGTCCGGCGATGGGCAACGTTTGGATTGCCGCAGGTCACAACATGCTTGGGCTGAGCATGGCCACGGGAACGGGTCGGTTAGTCAAAGAGTTAATGCTTCAAGAAAAACCGCACATCGATCCGTCGCACTTTTCGGCTTCACGTTTTTGATATCCGAAAATTAAATGACAAAACAAAACGAAAAAACGATCGCAGTCATTGGTGGCGGCATCAGCGGTTTGGCCGCGGCCTACCGATTAATAAAAATCGGCTCGGAAAACGATACGCACGCAATCAAAGTTATTCTCTTAGAGGCTGGACCAAAACTCGGCGGCGTTTTACAGACCGAATCCATCGATGGTTACTTGATTGAACAAAGCGCAGACATGTTCACGACCGACCCGCCGTTTGCGATGGAACTATGCCGCGAGCTTGGCAAATCGGATGAGTTACTCGAAACAATCCCGACTCCCGATCGAGCCTATGTTGCAACGCCCGATTCGATGCACCCCGTTCCGCGCGGGTTTTCGCTGATGGCTCCTGGCAACATCGATGCGGTTCTTGAATCATCGCTGTTAACTGACGAAGACAAAAAACGCTTCCTTGAAGAAGCCCAAATTCCAGCAGCCGTTCAACCAATTGCCAAAGACGAGTCACTTGAATCGTTTGCCGTTCGGCGATTTGGCCAAGCCATGTTTGACAAATTGATTCAACCCTTGGCCAGCGGAATCTACACAGCTGACCCGGCCAAACTAAGTATGAACGCGACCATGAAACGCTTTATCGATATGGAGCGAAAACATGGGAGCCTGACCAAAGCCGTCGCTGCCGCTTCAACGCAAACCGATCGCCAAGCCAGTGGCGCGCGATACAGTTTGTTTCGATCTCCAAAAATGGGAGTCGGCAAACTGGTTGACTGGATCGTTGATTATTTAGATCAAAACGAATCCTTCGAAGTGCGAAAATCATGTTCGGCCAATTCAATTTCGAAAACCGAATCAGGCTGGACGATTGAAATTGATTCAGGAACTTCAATTTTAGCGGACGGCATCGTTGTTGCGACTCCAGCAAAACCGGCTTCTGCGTTGGTCTCAAATATTGACAGCGAGCTCGCCGCGCAATTGGCCCAAATTGAAACTGCCAGTTCAGCTATCGTGATACTGGGAGTTGATGAGTCGCAAATCAAAAACCGGTTTGATGGGTACGGAATCATTACGCCTTCGATTTTGAATCGAAAAACAATTGCGATCAGTTTTTCAAGCAACAAATTCTCTGGTCGCACTCCCGATGGCAAGATCCTGATTCGCTGTTTCATCGGCGGGGCGTTGCAAAGTGAACTTGTTGATCTCAGCGACGAAGAATTAATCGACATTGGGATCAATGAATTGGATCAAACCGTCGGATTTAGTGGCCAACCCGAACTGACAAAAGTTGTCCGCTGGAAGAACTGCATGCCTCAATATCACCTTGGGCATCTCGATCGAGTAGAACAAATCGAAAAACGTGTCGCACAACTGTCCTGCTTTGAACTGGCCGGAAATAGTTACCGAGGCGTTGGGATTCCGGCCTGTGTTGAAAGCGGATTTAAAGCGGCCAATCGTTGTGCGAGCGAGCTGTTTCGAGATTCGTAAGCCGACTCACTTTAACGGCTTACTTTAAGAGTCTACTTTAGCCCTCGGTCAAAAGAATGATCTGAGTTAGAATGGGTGTTCTGCCTTTGCCTATCCTTGTTCAAGGCAAACCCTTTTCTTAATACAAACAACTTAAAAGCAATAATCACAGAGCTAACCATGAAACCAATGCCTAAACTTCTTCCAAACACCCAACCGGTTTTCGCTTTTCTGGCGCTCGCGATTGCTGCTTTGGTTTTCTCCGCCAATACAACCATTGCCCAAGACGTTCCGCCAGCACTGAACTTTACGATGAAATCCATTGAAGGCGAAGACGTTTCGTTGGCGAAGTATGCCGGCAAGGTTGTCGTGCTTGTTAACACTGCCAGTAAATGTGGATACACCAAACAATACAAACAACTTCAGGCTCTTCACGCTGAGTATGCAGAAAAAGGCGTTGCCGTTGTAGGCATTCCTTGCAATCAGTTTGGCGGTCAAGAACCGGGCACGGAAAAAGAGATCGCCGCTTTTTGCGAAGAGAACTACGGCGTTGAATTCGACATGATGTCAAAGGTCGACGTCAACGGCGAGAACCAGTGCGAGCTTTACAAGCACTTGTCCAGTTTAGAGTTGGCACCGATGGGAACGGGAGCGGTCAAATGGAACTTTGAGAAAATTGTCTTGGACAAAACGGGAACGCCAGTCGCAAGGTTTGCGAGTAAAGTTTCACCGGACAGCGAAGAGTTCATGGCCGTCATTGAAAAATCGCTTGGAGCTGGGCACTATTCGCATACAAGCAAAAAGCTGGGGCGAACTTATTACCTGTTCAGCAAAGAAGTGCCGTTAAAGAATTCAAACGGGACTTCAACGATCTACTTTTTCGCCAAAGACCCTAACAACGCGAAAGGCACTCCGCTTGCTGCCGTTCCAGAAGGACGCATGGTTTCGGAAACTAAATCTGGAATGCTTGTGTTGAAAAAGAAAGAGTAGGGCGATTGCTTTGGGTCCTTCGCCACTTTGCATGCCCAAACTGATTAACAATAAAAATACGACCCCGGCTTTCTTTCTCGCCGGGGTCGTAAATCCGGTTCTCACCAGAAACACAGCTCTCACACTTGGTAACTAGCGACTCGGCTCCAGACTGGTCCAGTTGCCGGTGACATTCAAGTCAGAACTCGGATTGTAAAACGCGTCATTTGTCATGATGAAATTTCCGTTTCCATCGCCAAACACATGGTCGTAGGAATTCGGTAGTTCGTAGCTTTGACCTCCCTGACTGTAAACGTCGACTTCGCGAATCGAGTTGATATACCGACGATGACTTTCATCTTGGGATTGTTGCTGCCGTTTCCATGAAGCATTGTTTGTTTCTCGGATATGGCGGCTGGTTTCCATGTTGATTTGGTGAATCTTCCGAGAAGTCTCCATGTCGCTGGTAAACATTTTGCGTTGCATGTCAAACAACGTCTTTTGCCACTTGGGTGTCATTCGCATGCTGTTGGCAACCAGAGACATTTGCGGAAGGTTTGCTTCCAGCTTTCCTTTGGGAGCGTAGAACGCAACATCCATGGCAATGCTCCAGAAAATTTGGCGTCCCAAATCAGTGTCAGTGGTCAGGTACGATGTTGCCATGACGTGCAGTTGCTCATACAAAATTCCGTCTTTCTTGAATTCGACACGAAACCCAAGCCCGTTGCACCCATAACCTTGTTCCATTCCCATCGTTCGGTTCAACGGATTTCCCTCATCAATCATTCGATGCACAGGAGCCAACATTTGCTTGAGGGCATTGCCGAGTTGTGGAATTTCGAAAACTTCGATGACTTTTGAATCGGTGACGCTCTTGTCAGGATTATTTTTAATCACTTTTTCGGTGTAGTGACGTTTCCAGTCATTCAAAGAATCGGGGTAGTAGAGTACTGGCGTTCCGTTGTCACTTTTCATCTCTTCTGGACGGGTAGCTCCCATTCGCATCGCCGAACGACTTGGACGAAAATCGCTACAGTTGAGGGCAGGACCAATTTCAATTCCGAGACCATCGGGACTTTTTATTTTGATTTGCTGACTGGGCATGACTCGAAAGTACATCTGCGGGTTGGCAAACCAGACGCCCCCTTCAGCCTTCCATTTCTTAGGAAACAATATGGTATGCGTCGCCAAGCCATCGGAGTCGGTAAATGTTTTTTGGGTCAGCATGACTGTTTCATTGGCCATCATTGCTCCCGAAAGTACGAGACTGCTTGCCAGAGCCAGAATGAACTTGTTAAGCATTGTTTTTCCCATGGTTGATTTTTTTGACACAGTAATTTTGTTGATCACTGGCAATACAGCCCATCAACCGATCTGTGACAGAGGGAAAGAACTTTTCCAGAAATCTGGGGAACGAAAAGCTACGTGACTAGCTGCCTACTGCCTACGCTGGCTGGAGAATCGCTCAAGCGGGAATGTGCTGCTTGGTGCCACGCAAACGCAATTTTTTGTTTACTCGCGCATTTTTGATAATTCCGCGTTCCCGTTTTCAGCACGATCGGCCAGGATTGTCCAATTTACCGGCGGACGAGATGGCAATAGATGAATTCAACCGTAGACGTAAATTTAAACGTCGATGACTAATTGATCGGTTGCGACCGCGATTGGATTCTTGAAAATCTGCGACACAGAATCGAGATCCAACGGTGCATCGTCTTCATTAAGCGGGTTGATGTGAACGAGATACAGGCTACCCGCATTGGCGGCGGCGGCGACCTGCGCGACAGGGGTCAAACAACTGTGGCCAGTCATTTCAGCACGATCCTCCCATCCATCAGGAAAGTAGCACTCGTGAACCAAGGTCGTGACGCCATCGATTGCTTTGATATATTCGGCGTCCGGACTGGCCGTTGTATCAGTCACATAAGCCAGACTGCGATCAGGCCAATCGACTCGATAACCATTACAGCCACCTGGATGCGTAAGTGGAAACGTCGTCACCGCCGAACCGTCGAGTAGCTCGTACGGTTCATTCGACAATTCGCGAAACTCAAAATTCGGTTTCACCGGAAACAGTTGCTCACTGTAAAGGTGATTCTTGATCGTATCAATCTTGTCAGCCGCCACATGAACGGTCACGCGAGAGAGATTTTTTTCATACAGCACGTCGTAGAGAAACGTCAGCCCAATTGAGTGATCGAGATGCACGTGCGACATGAAAATATCAAGCGTATCGGTTTCGATCAAATCTCGCACGCGAAACATTCCTGTCCCAGCATCAAAAATCACACCCAATTCCGGCAACATCAGGCAAGCCGTTTGTCGATGATTGTTCGGGTGGTAGCCAGTGGTACCCAGGAAATGAAATTTCACGTTGATTATTAATGTGGTTGAATTGATTGAGCAAAATTGATCAAGAAACGACTCAATCAAAAATAGTACAGCTGATCCGACGTGACGGGATCCAACGATGTAAGTTGGGCTTAATTCTAAGCAAACTTTGGTTATGGGAAAACCTAAAGGCGATTCAAAACTTCACCGAATGCAAGCGATTGACGGAAATCCCCGACAGACACAATTAAAACAGTTCGCCTATGCGGTCCAGTAGGACGCTTTCCAACGCCCAGACACACCCAGCAATGTGATTGGTTATATTCAAAGCGGTCAAACTAAACACCAATCAATTTCCAAGAGAGACACTGACAATGAAGTTTTCATTTCGACCGTCCATGACTGTTTTTATGCTGAGTCTGTTTGCGTTTGCAATCAGCGAATCAAGTTTCTTGACGGCTCAAGTCAAAAGTGATTCCGAAAAGGCTGCCGAAACGGACGAAGGTGAGCTCGAAGATCACTTACTTTTTTACAGCTCATTTGATGGAACGACGACTGCGGATTTTGCAAAAGGCGAGAGCGAACTTTTCACCGCTGAGAACATGAAAAATATCTCCAGCGCCAAAGCAGGACTTCACGATCCAGCGGTTGCTTTGGCTGTCGGCAAAGGATTGTCGGGCGATGCATTGGAGTTTACGGCAAAGAAGCGAAAGCGAACGTTTTATAAATCCGCCAACAATATTGCATACGATGAAAAATCCTTCAGCGGTTCAATCTCGTTTTGGCTTCAGATTGATCCCGCAAAAGATTTAGAGCCCGGTTTTTGCGATCCAATTCAAATCACCGATTCACGATACAACGATGGCGCATTCTGGGTTGATTTCACGAAAGAGAACCCTCGAGATTTTCGCTTGGGAGTGATTGGCGATTTGGAGTCGTGGAATCCAGAGAAAAAAGACCCGCACAGCAATCCTGAATTTGAAAAACGTTTGATCCCGATCAAGGGTCCCGAGTTTTCTCGTGAGCGTTGGTCACACGTGGTCATTAACTTTGATGGGCTCAATTCTGATTCGGGCAAAACGCAATTCTATTTTGATGGGAAACTAAAAGGCGAATTGGAAATGAAGGATCCGTTCACTTGGGAAATCGAAAAGTCCAACATCTTGTTAGGGCTAAGTTATATCGGGTTGTTTGACGAACTAGCTGTATTCGACCGCCCGCTTTCGGAAGCAGAAGTTGCCCGAATCCACTCGGCAAAAGGCGGACTCAAATCGACTTTGAAAATCCCGGAAAAAGCGGCTCAATAGGATTCCGTTTGCTTGGCAACCATGCATTGGAAACCCGACGCGTTAGCGAGGGATGCAGCGGCAAGTGAACCCAGCGAAGGAGGCCCTCGCTTACGCGTCGGGTTCCCATGAATTGATGGGGAAAGAAACGGACGCGCTTTCCCGAAGAATTTCTTCAAAACGGCATATCAAGTCGTTGCCCATGATATTCTAGATTTGGAATGGGAAACGAACGCACCTCTTGCAGTTTGCCTCGGCTTAGCCAAGGGAGCAGTCTTCGTTCACGTTACGACTTGCCTTTTTAAACTTTTTAGATGAGAGACTGATGAAGAATTTTTTTATCCTGCCGTTCTTGCTTCTTGCTTGCTTTGCATCCGTGGCCAATGCGCAGCCGCTTGGCTGCCCCTACAAACTTTTGTGGAGCGATGGACAAATATTTGCGTACAACGGTGGCTTGTGTGCCGGAGGATTGGGAGGAACGTGCTCAATAACACCGACTTTTGATATCCTCTATTTTGGAAGTACCGTTGAAACAGGTTGCGAAATAGGCGGTACACCTGCCATGTGTAAGTGCAAGAACGCGGTCCCACCGATCAATGGAGGTGGTGGCGGACTGTTCACAGTTACCACCAACGGAACAAAATTCAAACCCAATGCAGACACGTCAGTCGGGGATATCGAACATTACGTCGCCAAAGGTGACAAACAAATCGGGGGAAAAGATACCTGGTTCCGGATCATAAAGGGGACTTTCAAGACGCCAAGTGGCGAATCGATGCTGACCATGTCGTGCTTCATGATTGATCAGGACAAGCCGCCGGTAAAACCAGATGGAACCACCGCGTCTGTAACAGAAGCCGACGAATTCAAGGAACTTCACGCGGTCACTGTGAAATTAAGTGCTGACGGCAAAACGCCGGTAACGGTTGACATTCAAAAGACTGAAGACGGTGGGATTGATCGCTTTAAAGTAATCACGAAATAATTGATTTGATTGAAGCTAACCAATTAAATTCGATCATTTCAACGAACGATTGAACCATTAAAGGAAGCAGAAAAGTAGCCGATGCTGGCTTACTTTTTTGCTTCTTTTTCTTTTTGCGTTTCGAATCTAGGTTGAGTACTTTTCGCACATCGAAAACCAACTGTTGAAAATCGTTTCGATTGTTCCAAAGATGCATAAACCCTGGGCCCTGAAACCTCAGTCTTGCCGTTTCGAAATTTCCCCAGCGGTAATTCCAACGGGCCATCAGCCACGATTCTGTTCGAAACGGTCCACTTAAGTGCCCGCCCAGTGCTTTCGTCGATCAAAGCCCCACAATCTTGCGTCCACTCCATCATGCCCGAATAAACGCCTTTGATCTTTGGGTAGTTTTTGACATTCTGACCTTCAAACCGAGCGTCCACTCCCCAGTTCGTTTCCCAATTGCTTAATGGATCGTCGCCCCACGGAAATTTGGACGTGCCACCGTTGGTTGCGACATACAAATATTCATCCATCAGAATCGGCCGTGTACCGGTTTTCTCGCAAAACTCGACGACTTCTGAATAGCGAATGTGGGTGACGATCGCATTTGACGGGATGTCTTCGGCAGGAATTCCACGGTTCTCGTATTCTTCAACCATGAAAAAAGGCAGGCTGTCCAAAAAGAGCAAGTACTGACCGGCAGTGACTTCGGAAGTGCCTATCAAAAAGTCTTTAACTTCAACGTTTGTGTTGCTCCTTTGCATTGCCGACCCGTCAAAGAACCCACCTTTGACCAATTCAAACTCCATTTTTGAATACTCAATCAAACCGTCCAACGTTCTTGATGGTGTTGGCGTGATCTTAATCGGTCGCCACATAAATGAGTTTGGCTCAGTCATGCGAATCGCATTGTATGACGCCGGAGTCGTCGTTCCGACTTCCGGTTGTGTGTCTGGCTCAGGAACTAGCCTCATTACCTCATGAACGCCTAATCCGGGGACGAAGGCTTCGACAACATACATCCCGGGTTCCAAGCGAATTTCATATCCTTTTTCCTGAGAAACAAACGTCGGATAGTACAAATTTTCTGTGTCCACCCGTCCAAGGTCAGGTTCGAATTTCGCGATCGCAACCTCAGCATTGGGCGGTATGACTTTAAAGCGAACCGACATCCTTTTGTCGTCAACAGAATTTTGCTGGCTCAACAGAATGCCAATAATGCCAAGCGCCGCTAGTCCAGCAACGATTGGAATGATCCGCCGTTGAGCTTGCTTTAAAACATGTTCAATCAGCCCGCGTGGTCGACATTCAACAGGCTCGCCGCGCACAAACCGCTCAAGCTCTTCCGCCATTTCGAGCGCGTTGAAAAATCGTTTTCCCGGTTTTGTATCGATCGCCTTCATGCAAATCGCCGAGATGTCTGCATCCACTTTTGGATTTACATAGCGTGGCGCGAACGCCCCACCTTCGATGATCTCTGTCGTGATGGTGTCGGTTTCACCACGATAAGGCCGGGTCCCAACCAACATCTCGTACAGAATGACTCCCAGCGAATAAATATCGGTGCGCCCATCGGCTTCATCTGCCCGGCCGCGAGCCTGTTCAGGAGACATGTAGGCCGGCGTTCCCATAATCCTGCCGGGGCGGGAGATCGTATCAATCCTTGGATCATCTCGTTTTGCCAAACCAAAATCCGTGATGTGCGGCTCTTCAAGTTTGTCCATCAGAATATTGCGAGGCTTTATATCGCGATGAACGACTCCTTTGGAATGCGCCGCGTGAAGTGCCCGTGCAATTTTGGCAATCACGGTTGCCGACTGACGGGCACTGGGATTTTCCTTTTCGGTCCACTCTTTCAGCGTAACACCATCGATCAACTCGCTGACGATGTAGACTTGCTTGCCCGCTCGGCCGATTTCATGAACCGAGACGATGTTGGGATGCTGCAACTGGGCAGCAGCCTGAGCTTCATGAATAAATATTTTTGCTTGCCGCTCGCCAAAGACCGCCATTTTTGGAATCTTGATGGCGACCTGCCGGTCCAGTTTTTCATCGAAGGCGTGATAAACACAACCAAACCCGCCAGAGCCCAGTATCTTTTTCAGCCGAAAATGCGCAAGCCGTTCACCCTCTGGATGCTTTCTCTTTGGTTGATCGCTCGTCAACTGATCGCTCGTCAGTTGGTCGTTGATTTTTAGTGGCTGTCTTACTTCCAAGAGCTGGCTGTCGTTCGTGAATTCGTCATCGACGAAACTCAACAACTCAACGACATCAATCTGGTGCTTACAATGGTCGCATACCACGTCCGTATCATTCAAAGAATGATTTGCCGTGACCTCGAGGTTACATTTTGGGCAAGCGATTTTCATGAAGATCAAACGAAACTATTAGCCACGTGCTACTGTCCGCCATGATCAACCTCGCGTCAATAATGTTTCGGCAACTTAAGAAAAATTTACCAAACATCAATCGCAACACTCAATTTTCTAGCCCCAGCCAGTTACTTGCCGAACAAACTTCCAATCCCCTTGAACAACTCCTGTTCAATTTTCTCTTTGGCTTGCTCTTTCAAAGAAGGTGGATTTTGAAGCGGCTGATTCGGTAGCCCTGGCTGCCCTTGAGACGACGGTAGCGCCGACTGGCCGAATGGCGCACCAGGCGTTGGATTGACTTGCCCGCCTTGAGCTCCTTGTGGGTTGAGTTTTTGCAAGAAGGAATTCCCAAGCTGGTCACCGAGTTTTCCTTGGAGCTTATTCAACTCCCCACCAATTTTGTCATTAATTTTTTTCTGATACTCATTCACTTTAGGAACCAGTTTATCCGTCAGTACTTGCTTGGCCGCACCGGCAGCAACTTGTTTTGCCAAGTTCTTTGAAAGCTGCTCAATCGCACTCCTGTCAAGTTTCGGTTTCGAAGTCGTTCCTGTTACTGGAATTGAAATCGACTGGCCTTGCAAACTCGCCAAGTAAGGCTTTCCCGCGATCCAATCATCTGCGATTGGAATCTTTGCCACCATTTCAATCGTTTGATCGAAACCA
Organism: uncultured Pirellulaceae bacterium; assembly: GCA_964448575.1. Lineage (GTDB taxonomy): Bacteria > Planctomycetota > Planctomycetia > Pirellulales > Pirellulaceae > Mariniblastus. Next base: position 129,224 of record CAYUWY010000018.1, on the reverse strand, counting down.
ACACTGCCACTGGTTTGAACCACCAGATCCTTATGTGAAAAATCCAGTTTGTCATGGTAAACGCGGCCCTGGCGGACCAGAATCGGAACCGTTTGCTCACTCATTTGTAACCAAGTATTCAGGTCACGATCGTTTGTGGATTCACGTTTAAGTAAAGTTCGTAGTTGCTTGACCGTTGCCAATAGCTGCTGAGCCGTCGGGCCCGCACCAATCACGACTTGATGCAGTCGAACCGCACCCCGAGCGTCCATTGCCATGGGATTAAACAATGGAACCTGTGCACCGCCAACATCGACAGTAAACTGCCCCTGCGCACTTGTTGCATCGGCGGCCAAGGGAGCCACAAACTTCAACCATTGCCGAGCTGTTTCTGGCTGTAACGCAACGTTGTCGATCACGCGTGTTTGGTCCATCAGCAAAACGGGCTCGGCGCCGCGCAAATCGACCTGTGGAGCGAACTGAACGACACCACCTGCGAACGGAATGCCGGTTGTTTTCAACAACGCAACGCCTTGTTGAAGACTGACTTCCATTTCACTTTTCCCAACAGGCAGCCCAAGGATCTCGCCTTGCTCCCAACCAAACCCGGCAACCGCTTGTAAGTTCGTCGGCACCCAAGACGTACCAGACGCATCGGGAGTCAAACCCGCATTGACGTTTGGATTCGAAACAGAAGTTTCAAACAAAGGTCCTCGCATCGCAAATTGCTGCTGGCCATTCCCGGAAAAGCTCAAAATATCTCCGGTGTAAGCCTTCATGATCGAGTTGATTTTGCTCCAATCCGGATTCCAATTTCCTGAAAGGTTAGCCAACATCGCGCCAGACAAATCGCCGATCGTACCACTGGCATTGGCGTTAAGCGCCGAGGAAGCAATCTTTAAGTCATTGAATCCTACGGAATTGAAATCATTGGACATCGAAACATCGCCCGTCACTCCAACGTTTGACTCCCGCCAAACTTCTTGCCACGCCCGTGTTCTCGCCGAAGCCTGAATCAACTGCCCAGACTGTTGCGGTTGCACGTCAACTAACTGGGCCGCGATCAAATCAGTGATCTTCGAGTTAATCCGTCCGCCGATTCCGTTTTCGTTAGACGCAAGCTGAACTGAACCGTCGATCGTGCCAAACCAATGTACGCTTTCCTGAGTTGGAGAAAGTTGCAGCCAATCGGCAACGCTTTTCACATCGGCTTTGAACGCGACGTTTCCATCGACTTGCATGTTGCTTGGAAACGAGACCTTCAAATTCTGCCCGCGCGCCGTCAACGAGCGAGCGTTGATCGTTGAATCCGAAATCACGACATCGCCTGTCGCAAAATCGTATCCAACCAATCCGGTTCCAGTTGCATTGGGCTCGCGAATCGTGACGCCGTAACCATCAAATGCAAGTTGCTGAATTTGGTAGTTGATATTTGAAAGCTGAAGTTGCTGTGCGTTCATCACCGCATTGCACGTCAAATTAAGGTCACCATTGGCCGTCAATTCGCCGAGGTCCACAAAGTTTTGAACGTGACCCAGCCAACCCGCAACGGCGCCTGTCATCTGACATCGAGCGCTCCACTGCTCATTGGTAAATGCATCTGCCACCGGGCCGTCGAGGGCGAGGATCAATTTTTCGTTGCCAATGTCAATTTGAGCGCCACCGGTATCCAGTTGCAGCCTTCCATCGCTTGGTGATCTGCCTTTGCCATTGAATTTGATTGACATTTCAGGCTGTTGCCAGCGCGGCATTTCGGGCAAATCAACCACTGGATTGGTAACGACAAACGTCCCGCCAATTTGGATTGGTAGGTTGCTTAGCTGTGGTAAACCGTTGGGCCCCAGTCCGTTTGCCGCATTGCCATCGACTTTCCAGCCAAAATTCCCGTTCAAAACCCCAGCGAGGTTGGTTCCCTGAAGATCCGCAAACTGACCAACTCGCTCCATCAATTTTGCAAGATCACCGGCAACGACAAACGTTGCCGTTTCCATATTGGCTCTACCTTTGACGGTCAGGAAATCAGAAATACAAGCCACGTCTTCGAGCGAAAGTTGCCCGTCTGATTCCAATAACGTTCCCACCAATCGAAGCGGCTGAGCCCATGCGATATTCTGCGCACCACGCTGAGCCTGCAAGTTGATCGTATCGAGGTTTACGACCAGGCGTCGGTTGCCATTTTCGTTGCGACTATTGGCTTCGAAATTTACGACTCCCGATTTGACTTCAAGGTCTTGGTGCAGTTGCAACGTGTTTGGAAGCATGCGAATCAACCGGGCCAAATCGACTTGACCGTCCATCGCGAAAGGCGAATCAAGAAGCTTTCCATTACTGGCAAGATTCGATATTTGGTTGACGTCGAAACTTCCATTGGCATTGAATTTTCCAAGCTCCGAACCCACATTAAATTGATTGGCCAAAATAACAGTCGGTGAAAGTTGCAAAGTCCCTTTTGCGTCAACGTTATTGATTACGACTTGGTCAGCCCCCAGCAATTCAGGAGCAACCAACGCGAGCCCGCGGAGATTGAATTGCTCTACATTGACGGCAACCGAAGTAGATTGTGCATCGTAGCTCGCCTGAATGACTCCGTTCAAGTTACCGGCAGTTTGTGCCGGCCCAACAAATCGTTGCATTACCGGAGCAGCCAGGGACAAAGGGAAATTTTGTGTTTCCAGTAATACGTCGGCAGAGTTGAATGCCAACACTTCCGCGCCGCGATCGACTTGGGATGTCAACGTCATTGCACCTGAGGTCTCGTTGATCGTTTGACCATCGGCATCAATGACGCCCGGTGTAATTCGACATTGCGCATCAAGAATCAATGGAGCCGAATCCGTGGTCGTCTCGGCAACAGCGTTGAGTTGGTCGACTTGCCAAACCTGCGTTGACACGTTTGTTGAAACAAATGCTTGACCGTCGTGCACGTTGACCTTTACCCGTGGCAGGGCAGCCGGTTTTACTGGTGGAGTTGCATCGGGCGAATCGGTTGCCGCTGGTTGGATGTAATTCGCAATCGCGTCTTCGAGGTTACTTCCGTCAGGGCGCAGTTGAACATATGCAACGGGGCTGTGAACATTCAGTTCGCCATATTCACCAGAAGTCGCCAAGGCAAACAGTGGCTTCGACGTTGTCACGTTGGCGACTTTGAAGATCAAATTGCCTTGTGGATCGACAGCCAATACGTTGGTGAGTTTTACCGGTTGAAACCAGCCAAGTGACACTTTTTCGATGGAGACTTTGCCATTGAAATCAGCCAACCCGTAATCGAGTGCTCTTTGCTGAAGCCCAAACCAGCCAATCATGTTTGGCAAAAAGAAAACCAACAACGCGATCGCGCCCAACACCCATGGCCATCGTCTGCGCCGGCGCGGAGCTCGGGTGCGGACTTCTTCGCGATAGTCGGGGTCTGTCGAACGCCTACGCTTACGGCGGCGGGGTTCGTCTTCGAATGGATTTTCGATGTCGCTTAGTCGTGACATTGGGCTTCCTTGCCATCTTGTTCTTGGAGGTAATCGATGAGGCCCGGATATTAGTAGGCTCGATAATTTGGGTCCATACATTCATTGACCTAGTCTCATTTCTTCCGCGATCCCAACAAAAACCGCGGCGAAGTCTGGTTGCAATTCAAGCGAGCAGCTAGCACATTGGTAAAACGGCCACTTTCAATGTCAGGTCGCATGGCCAAAGACACATTTAGAAAGCAATTAGAAACATGAATCGACGTTTAATTTCGACTGGTTCGGCGATGGAAAAAGCAGCCGGATACTCACGCGCAGTGGTGCAGGGCGATTGGTGCTTCGTCGCAGGCACGACCGGTTACGATTATGAAACGATGGTCATGCCGGAGGACGTTGAAACGCAAACGCGAAATTGTTTGGCGACGATCGCGAGTGTTTTAGATGAGGCAGGTTTTAAGATGGCGGATATTGTTCGCGCGAATTATTACGTGACCGACCAAGCCTTTGCCGAGCGGGTGTTTCCGGTGCTTGGCGAAGCGTTTGGAGAAATCCAACCAGCGGCCACGATGATCGTTTGTGGTTTGGTGAACGAGGAAATGAAAATCGAAATTGAAGTTACGGCGCTGCGTTGCGACTAAGTCTCGCTTACGCGTTTTGAAGTTGCAATGTTTTGTAGGATGGACATTCTTGTCCGTCTTCGCGACTGTCGGACAGGAATGTCCAACCTACGTATTGAAAACCGGCGCAACCGTGGCTATCGCCAAAACGGCTCAGGTTGAGATTTTAAAAAGCAGACAAACGGGCCGATCAACAACAACCAACAATTAGAGGCCAAGTCGTTTCTTGATCTCTTCTTTAACCACCGAAGTTTTCGCGTCCAAGTAAACGGGTGGATTGGCGTGTTCGCTTTGAATGCCTTCGAGTTTTGACTCGTGGTAGCCGACTTTGAAATCGGTGAACTTCAACCCGTGTGCCGTGCTGATCACTACGGTTCGATCGGTTGGTTTGATTTCACCACGGGCAACCAGTTTTTCCAAAACGGCAAGTGCCACTCCAGTGTGCGGACAAGTAAACATGCCGGTAAGATCAGCTTTTGCGGCAGCGGCTGCCAACTCTTGCTCGGTCGCCTGTTCAACGATTCCATTGGTTTCTTTGACGGCACTAACGGCTTTTTCGTAGCTGACCGGATCGCCAATCTGAATTGCGTTGGCCAGAGTTTTTTCGGCAGTGATTGAAGACTTATCTGAGAAATCATTTTTATACGATTGATAAAACGGATCAGCTTTTTCAGCTTGGGCTCCTACCAAACGCGGCATACGATCAATCACACCCAGATCCATCATCAACTTGAACCCTTTGTGAAGCGCGCTAATGTTTCCAAGGTTGCCAACCGGGATGATGATCCAATCGGGAACTTCCCAATCGAACTGCCGACAGATTTCAATGCCGACCGTTTTCTGGCCTTCGATGCGCAGACTGTTCATCGAGTTGGCGAGATAGATACTGTCGTCCTGGGTAACGTCTTGCACGATCTTCATGCAACCATCAAAGTCCGTATCCAAAGCAAGAACATGGGCACCGTTGGCGACTGGCTGAATCAACTGAGCAGTGCTGACTTTTCCAGCCGGCAAGAAAATGATCGCCGGGATTCCTGCATATGCGGCGTAGGCTGCCAAGGCAGCGCTTGTGTCGCCAGTGCTCGCGCACGCAACGGCTTTCACCGAATTGTTTTCCATGGTCATCATTTGTTTGACAACGCTAACCAACACCGTCATCCCAAGATCTTTGAAACTTCCGGTGTGGCTGTTACCGCAAAGTTTGATCCAGAGATCAGGCACGCCCAATTGCTTGCCCAGTCGATCCGCCCAAAAAAGATTTGTGTTGCCTTCGCACATGCTGACAACATTTTCGTCACGCAAAGAAGGGATGACCCATTCGCGTTGCCCCCAAACGCCGCTTCCGTAAGGCCAGTTTGTGGTGCTGGCTCGCGAATCAAAAAGCTGTTGCCATTGGTAAGCGTTGCGAGTCTTGAGTGGCTCGCGCTCATGATAGACTTCCAAAAGCGAATCGCATTTTGGGCAGCGATAGATAACGTCGTAGATCGAATGCTTCCCTTCACACCCCGCGAAGCAACGGAAGTAAACGTTTTGTTGGTCGGTTAGATTTTCAGCGGGCGACACAGAAGTGGACATTCAATTTCCTTGGGCAAAAGCTATTCATCTGAGAAGATGATAAATGAATTGACTGATTCTCGGCAAACGCAAATTGGGTTCTGAGTAGCATTCTTGATTCAGGATTCTCTTCGCTCCAGTTAATGGCTATTCGAAAAGGTGAATTGGATTCCCAAAAACCAACTCAAAAATGGAAATGACTTGCCTTTGATTCGGCCACCAATGACAATCTGCGTACTAGCCAACAATTACGACCTCGTAAAAACACAGGACAAACCATGCGAAAGCCGCTTCAATCCGTTTTTGTTTTTCTGTGTGTTTGCTTGATCGGTGGGGCAAGTGGAGGAGTTTTTGGCTCAACAGCGATTGGCAATGACGATGCTGATTCAGTCGCGGCGGCTACGAATTTGGAGCAGCCCAACGTGCTGTTTCTTTTTGCGGACGACTACAGTTTTGACTCGGTTCACGTGACGGGTAACAAGGAAATTCAGACGCCCAATCTGGATGACCTTGCTCGATCCGGAACGATCTTCACGCATGCCTACAACATGGGTGCTTGGGGTGGGGCAGTTTGTGTTGCCAGTCGCACGATGCTCAACACAGGTCGGTTTGTTTGGAACGCTCGGAAATTGAAACTAAAAGACGAACAGGCCAACGGCAGAGTTTGGTCCCAGCAAATGAAGTCAGCGGGCTACGAAACATACTTCACCGGAAAATGGCATGTCGGCGGACTTAAGCCCAATGAAATTTTCGAGCACACCGGCCACGTTCGCGGCGGCATGCCCAGACAAACTCCCTCCGGCTATGACCGCCCGATCGATGGACAGCCTGACCAGTGGAGTCCTTACGACAAATCGAAAGGCGGTTTTTGGGAAGGCGGTAAACACTGGACCGAAGTCGTTGGTGACGATGCGGTTGGTTTTCTGAGCACGGCTGCGAAAAGCGACAAACCATTTTTTATGTACATCGCTTTCAATGCACCACACGACCCGCGACAGTCGCCCAAAGAATTTGTTGACAAGTATCCGGCAGACAAAATCTTGATCCCCAAAGATTTTTTGACAACGTATCCCTACCACAAGGCAATCGGATGCGGCCCAGGCCTTCGTGACGAAAAACTGGCTCCGTTCCCTCGAACCGAGCACGCGGTTCAAGTCAATCGACAAGAGTACTACGCGATCATCACACATTTGGATGTTCAGATCGGTCGGATTCTTGAAGCGTTAGAAGCCAGCGGCAAATCAGAGAACACAATGGTGTTTTTCACCGCCGATCATGGACTTGCTGTTGGCCATCACGGATTGATTGGCAAGCAGAACATGTACGATCACAGTGTTCGAGTTCCTTTTTTCGTTAAGGGGCCTGGTGTCGCGGCTGGCAAACAACTCAACACGCGGATCTACTTGCAGGACATCATGCCGACAACGATGAAGTTGGCGGGAGTTGAGAAACAGGACTTCGTTCAGTTCAAAGACCTGTCTGCCTTGCTCGATGGATCAACGACTGACCACTACAAAGCGACTTACGGCGGCTACCGACATTTGCAGCGGATGGTAACTCGCGGCGACATGAAGCTAATTCTCTACCCAGCGATCCCCAAAATGCGTTTGTACAATTTGAAAACCGATCCATTAGAGATGAATGACTTGGCCGGTTCACCTGAGCAAGCCGATACCATCAAGTCACTTTTTGCGACCTTACTGGAGCTTCAAAAAGAAAACGGTGATGAGCTAGATCTTAAGGCTGCGTTTCCGAAGATGTAAAAGCAGACCAACGAGAGTTTATTGTAGGAGTTGAGTCTTGAAGTCGTCTCCAAGCCTTCACTTCTCCTTTTCCTTCTCAGCTTTCTCCAATGCGGCCTTTGCTTTTAATTCCTCGAACCTAAGTTTGAAGGTTGGATGGACGTTGAATGAAAAAGATGAGACGCGTGATTCGACAACTTCAGGTGGTGACATGCCATTGCACAGCGCACATTGCGAGATTCTGATTTTTGACTTTTGTTTAACCGTCTTTGTTGACTTCGATCCTTCGCCACCACTCATCAATGCTGCAATCAACCAACCGATGGGGCCCAAGGCAACATGAATGACGAGCGTCAAAATAATTGCGCCACAGCCTTCGCCTGATTCAGTTTCCTTGGTGATCAGATCCACGTGCTTCACTTTCACACGATTGTGTGTAAAAAGACCGCAGTCACAGCAGGTGTCGGGAAGTTGGTCGTATTTGTGGATCCAAATCGTGGCCGATTGAGAATCTTTCGGGAAAGCCATATTTTGAGTCGTCAGTGAAAGTTGTCAGTTGTTGGCGGTAAGGAGTGAGCCGATACCAGTTGATGTAGTTCGGAGGTTATTCGTTTTCATACGTCATATTGGAATTAATTGGCTTGATGATCGCAAATGGCAAGGCTTTATTTCGCCAGCATATTCTACCAGCTTGGATTCGGGATTAACTTTGATTAGGCTTACCGTGCGAAGCCATCACAGGCACCGCGAATTGACGGTCAAACAAGCCGCCGCGACCTGATGAACTGAACGGGCCTCGCACATCGTTTTTTTTAAGTGAACGAATTGACACTTCCGACAATCATCTTGCTTGCCAATGGATTTTTGCCAACGCGCGGTTCCTGGATGCTTGATTTCGTTGCGGCCGCGATGCTGGGTGTGTTTATCGTTTTGACTTACAGCATCTATTTGATTCGCTATCGCAAGAAGGCTCAACTTCACAAGAACCTGCAAATCACCACTGCGATTGTGTTGACGATTGCGTTGGTTGCTTTTGAGATTGACGTTCGCTTTATCACCAATTGGCGTGACCTTGCGGCCAGTTCAGTTTACTTCGAATCAGGAACTGTTGACCGTTGGCTGTACATTCATCTCTTGTTTGCAATTCCCACGCCGATCATCTGGGCAGTGGTGATCGTGATGGCTTTAAGAAAATTCAAAGACGGATTTCAGGCCAGTGACCCAAAATTCAACAAAGTCCATCGCGTGTGCGGAAGGATCGCGGCGGGATTTATGTATCTCACGGCCACGACGGGATGGATTTTCTACTACCTGGCATTTGTGGCGTGAACGCTAAGCCGAATCTTTGTGAATAGCTCTCTCAACAGCAGGCTCTTCCGAGGCAATTTGGCTAATCACCACCTTCAAGCCAAAACTTTCCAGCGAGCTGGCGATCTCTTTGAGCCGTTTGGTGATTCGAAATTTGTATTTGTAAAGTTGATTTGTCGAAATATCCAAATCCCTTGCCACATTGTTCGAATCTTCGTTTTTCAATGCGAACCGGTCGAACGCTGCCATCGCAAGCGGACTAAACTCGTGCGAAACTCTTTCCAGTAGTTGCTCGAAAACATGTCGGTCATGTTCTTGGTTCCACCGATTTGAAATCTCACTGCTGGGATCTGCCAGTTCATCCAGTACTTGTTCGGATTCACCGCTCTCTTGCCGATTCCTTTTTTGCTTCATCCAATGTCGGCGAAGTCGATTGACGGTGATCGTTCGAAGCCAATTTCGAAAAGCCCCTGTACGTCCGTTGTGCTCAAAATTCGGAAGCTCAATCACCACCGCACAAAGAACATCCTGCGTGATATCGGAAACATCCTTGTTAACCCTATCAAGCCTTTGAACCCATTTTTCGATCAGTGGTTGATAGATACTAACCAAATCAGTCCAGACTTCGGACCCAAAGTCAACTTTAGCTTTCGCGATCATCAATTTGTTGGTTTTCACACTTAACCCACCAAAGCAAATGTTGCCAAGCGAATGCCGCCCTTATTTGAAAACGGCATTTTCGTAGCTTTACCACAGTAAAAAAGACTTTGAATCAGATTTTTTCTGCTAAGCATTTCAGAATTATTGCAAAATTCAAAATTCGTTGGAAGATCGAGAACTCGAAATCGCTTTCTCTTCGTGGGTGTGCGAGACGGCCCCAAGAGACACTTACGACCGACGAGCCCGTCCTCCGATGGAGTTCGTTGGTCGTTCGTGCTCTCTCAAATTATGACTTTCCAATTTTGTTCCCCAGGAATTCCAAGTGGTTTTAGAGTATCTGTTCCAGTTAATCGATAAGCACTTAGAAAACGGCGCAGACATTATCGATGTAGACCAAGTTCTCCAATGGAGCAAAACTCAAAAAAACGAGTCACTCACGCTTTCAGATTTAATTAAAGTTGTAGACGAATCCGACGATTTGGAAATATTTGTTGCTTATGAAGCAAGTGCATCTGTTTCCAAGCTCCATTTGTGGGATCGGCGACACTTAAATCGAATGCTTGAAAAAAAAGAAACCCGTGGCACACCTGTTTTGCCCGCGACGTTACTTACCTCAACTTTCGCTCATCCTCAACCTCACAGCTAAACCGGGGATTGCGTTCTGAGAATTGCTCCCAAAGTTTAAGCCAACTCGCTTGGGGCAAATTCTCCGAGCGTCCTAAAGTGAAACGTTTGGACGATGTCAATTCTCCAATTTGTTTGAGTTGCTGAATTGAAAAATGACTTTGCGTCCTCAAGTCTTCAAACTCGTATCGATATAGCGGTTTACGATCTTCGGTCATATGCACGGTTGCAAAAAGATTGCGACCATCTTGCGAAACCGAAACACTGTGGACAAAGCAATCTTCTTCGCCTGAGGCTGCTTTCCATGATGGCGCAACTCGCATGCCTGTTTTCAACTCCCAGAGATGTGGTCCGCATTCCTTTCCTTGAGAACCCGTAACCGCATAGTTCCCATCTGGCGTAAACACAGCACAATGGACCGGGCCTGAATGTTGCATCGGCGGACAGACTTGCTTGCCAGTTCTCCAATCCCAAAGGCGGGCATAATGGTCAAAGCAAGCGGTGATTAGATGCTTACTATCGGGACTAAACTCCATCCCAACGACCGCGCCGAGATAGTGGCTTGTTTGCGTATGAACCAAAGGTTTCCCAATCTCTTCGGCAGTCACCAGGCTCCAAAACATCGCCGAGTGCGAAGAGGAAACTGCGATCGTTTCACTATCGGGAGAGATCGCCATCACACAATTTTCTCGATTTGCGTTCGGATATTTCACACGCTCAAAACAAGCAACTCCGGAAATTGCATCAAGCGCTTGAAAATATTCATGAGTACAAACAACGATCTTCTTTCCATCTGGCGTAAACCTGATCTTACAATACCAATCGTTAGCTGAATTAAATTGTTTCGTGTAAAGCGACTTGCCATGCTCCATGTCAATCATGTTCAGCTGACTATCGTTGCACATGACAGCGACCAGTGGTTTCGACGGATGCGAAGCAACCCAGATCGGCGAAGCAGTCAAAGGAATCGTCTTAATTAACTGGTTGTTGGTCTCCAAATTGTATGATGAGACAAACCCAAGGCCTTCCGCGTCACGGTGAACTGCAATCACAGATCGGCTGCTGGAATCAAAGCAAATATCATTTGTCTTTCCATTTGGTTTGATTGCCGGCCCAATCGGTTCGCCGGTCTGCGGATCAAAGACGTTGAACTCGTCAAGTTCAAGCCTAAAGTCTGCCCATCCTCCATCCGATTTTTTGCCAACTACAAACCGTCCGTCTGGACTAACACAAGCAACGCGAGAGCGTTTGCTGGTATCCAGTTTTTGTGACTCTTGAACCAAGGGATGGTTCCAAACTCGAATGAGCCCGTTCATGGTCGCGGTCGCCAGCCAAGTTTGATCATCGGAAACATCAACCTCGCCGACTCCACTGGCATGACTCATAACCGGCCCCAATGGTAAACCATCAGCAACCGACCAAAGCTGAGCCGTCGTGTCCAGCGAGCCCGTAAAAAGGATCTTGCCATCGCTGCTCATTTTTGCCGAAGCGACCGTGTCGGAATGAAATCCGTTTTCTTTTACGTTGGAATAGTTGGGGCCACTTCTAATCTGGCAAACTGCGTCACCCGCAACTACCAATTGGCTGTCTTTCGTCGCGTACATTTCGCCAACCCCAAAATTCTCGGAACTAACTTTTTGCACAACAGTACCTAAATCAACATCCCAGATCGCGTATTCATTTCTGCCGCAAACTCCCGCAATTCTGCGTTGCCCGTTTTTCCCCGCAAGCCACACAGCCGGATGCCTTCGGTCAATCAATGAATAAGGGTGCAAGTGCAAATGAGGAAAACGAAAAATGGGTTCCTGCGATTGGCTGCTGTCCTCTGTTGAAAAGATTCTCGCAACACTATCAAGCGCGACGGCCGCAAGCAAACTGCCATCTTGGTTAAAGGTTAGCGAATGGATTTCCGTTGGGGGTTTCCACGAGCCGTTTTGATGGAATTTGTCTTTTTTCAAATCCCAAATTCTTAGCGTGGCGCCAGCAATCGCAAGTTGCGAGCCGTCATCGCTATAGGCCAAAGCCGTAATTTCCCCTTCGTGATTGATCTCTTTTTTGAGTGCCCCATTTTTTACATTCCTGATTTGCACAACTCCGTCCGAACGACCGATTGCCAAATACAATCCGTCGGGGCTCCAAACGGCGACTCCCGGATTTTCTTTTTGGTCCAGCCATGAGACCTCTTTGTTGCTTTTCCAATCGAAAACCGTAAACAACGTCTGATGCTTCGTAGCAACGACTAGCGGCAATTCAACTTCTTCTAACCATTTAAGCTCAGGCAAAATTTGGTTTTGAAAAACCGTCGACGGCTCCAGAACTTTGCGGAACGTGTATTCCAAGGGGGTAAAATGAGTTAGCAAAAGCGAACCAGCAGGCTGAAAATCCATACTCATCGGACGGCCAGAAACCTTAATAGCTCCAACGGGAATCGCAGCTGAGCGAGCCCAATTGTTTGCCCGAATTAAATTGTTAGCTTTTCTCGTTTCATCTGGCCCGGCGAGCTTGGCGGCCCTGGCAAACCACATGATTGCTGTTCCCGCATCTCCACTATCACCAGCGGCCACTCCCCGGTCTGAGCAAACGTCACTGAGATTCCATTCTGTCTCCTGTTTCAACGTTTCTGATTCTTGCCGAAGTTGTTGTTCACGGGTTTGTGCAAGCTGGGCAGATCTCTTCGCTTTTTCTTCGATGACGGCAAGTTCAGTTTGCTTTTTGACTTCAACTTCAGCCGCGATCCGTTTCGCCTGTTCAAATTCAACTTGCTTCATCTGAAGCCAAACCAAAGCAATTGCTCCTAGCAACATGGACGTAATCAACGTTCCCACCAAAGCCAGTTTTACTCTGCGTCGTTTCTTTTCCTCAAACTGTTTTGCATGTTCAAGTTCACTTTCGCGAAGCCGCATGTCAACAGATTTGAAGTAGTTTGTCATTTCTTCGGCGACAACTCCCGCATTGGCTGGTCGCGCTTCTGGCTCGTATTCGAGACATTTTTTTGCCAATTCGATTAGCTCTAAATCTGCACTGCATTCATCCAAACGGCTCCACACATCTGCCATCTGTCCGCGCGTCGCCATCCGAAAAAGTTTTTTTGTCGTCTGGCCTTGATAGGGTGGGCTGCCAGTCAGGATCTCGCAAAGGATCGCCCCCAAACCGAAAACATCTGTCGGTTCGGCAACTCCCTCTTTGTCACCCATCGCTTGTTCGGGAGACATGTAAGCCAAGGTTCCAAACACCACACCATCATTGGTGTGCACTGCTCGTTTTTCACTGCGAACAGTCAAAATTTTTGTTTCGTGTGTTCGCGCCGAGCTCATGTCCTGTTCAATTTGCTCATCCGATTCATCACGACCTTCGTTGTCGGACAACACCTTGGCAACGCCCCAGTCCATCACTTGTACTTCGCCAAATGCACCCACCATAATGTTGGCAGGTTTCAAGTCGCGGTGGATGACTCGGCGGCTATGCGTGTAGGCAACCGTTTGGCAAACTTGTTCGAAAATTCCCAAGAACCGTTGGCGATCGTCTTCGGGGTTACTCCGCTCGTCCAGCAATTCGCGCAGCGTCTTTCCTTTGACTAACTTCATGGCAAAGTACGGACGTGAATCTTTGAGCCGACCGACTTCGTAAACAGGTACAATTCCTGGATGCTGTAGCTGGCCGCTGATCTGGGCTTCTTCAAAAAATCGTTGCACCGTCGTTTCGTCCCGCGAGTCGAGCAAGACCTTAACCGCAAGGTCGCGCTTCAGATGCAAATCGCGGCCTTTGATTACACTACCCATGCCTCCGCGAGCAATCTCTTCGAAGAGTTTGAAGTGATCCGTTTGGCCGACGCTGGAACCTTCTGACTTAGAATTTGAAAGCTCAGATTCTGGGGGCTTAGATTCTGGCTGCTCTGATTCTGGCTGCTCTGATTCTGGCTGCTCAGAACGCCGATCTTGAATTGGTCGGGCGAAATCTGCCGGGATGGGGACTTGGCCATTGTGTTCTCCGGTAGATTTCCCGCTACCGAAAATTGGCTTATCTGTTTTCTTACTCACCAATAATCCTTCAAACATTCAAATCAAAGGGCGGTAAAATTCTTGCCTTCGGAGTGAAGGCCAATGGCAGGTGAGAAACCATTGTTTGTTGCAGCCTTAGAACAGATGAAATTTTTGGCTGCGAATCCGTCCGCTGCCGAAATATACTCGCTGGGCCGACGAATCCAAATAGAGGTTTAAGAAGCGTACTTTTTACCCGGTTTTTTTAACGGCTACGTACGATGTCATGCACAGCATGACCTACAGAAATGGAAACCCGACGCGTTAGCGAGGGCGCGCTATCCGACTACGATTCAATTAAGAAACCCACTTTCTAAACTGACTCAAAAAAAGCCAACATTCCGAAGGTGTCACGTTTTCCAACAGCCACTGCCTATTGGCTACAATCGGCTATCAGTTCTTACGACGGGAGACGACCATGCAATCAAATCGGGCGACTATTTATTCCAACGGGATCGCTGACTTTCAACGCGTCTACAAAGTAACAGGAGACTCGACAAAAATATCGATCCCGGTAAGACAAAAACATCTTGGCGATGTACTCGCATCACTCACCATCTCTGGCGACGTGAAAATTGTTTCGCCTCCGAGTTATCAACCTGCCAACCTGGATGATGGGAACATTGCGATCACCACCGCCAATGCGTTAACACAGCTTGCCCATCAATTGGCTGGTGCTGAGATCAAAGTTACCTTTGGCGAACAAGATGTCCAAGGCAAATTGGTTGGCCTACAGGACCGCCAAATCGGCACCAATGGCGAACCGGTTAATGAAACCAGCATTGTCGTTTCAAACAACGAAGGGCTTTCGACGATCCCGATCAATCGCGTGGTCAACCTCCGCTTTCTCGAAGAATCTATTCAGCTGGAAATTGATAAAGCACTCAGTCGTCGTCTACGTGAGATCAAACCAAACTCGACTTTTGTTGACCTTGAGCTAAGTGCCTTAAACGCCGATTCATCCAGCGAAACCGATGCGATGATTCAATATACGATTCCAGCTGCGGCTTGGAAAATTTCGTATCGAATCCTGCTTCTTGAAGATCAGAAAATAGAGCTACACGGCCATGCGATCGTTGATAACAACACCGACGAAGACTGGAAGAACTTTATCGTTTCTGTTGTCGTTGGCCAGCCGATCAGTTTTACAACGGATCTTGCCGACAGCAAAACTCCGCGACGCGATCATGTGAACATCGTCCAAGAGTCCGCTTTCGGTGCGGTTGAAGTCGAAGAAACAATACCCAATCGTGGCTTTGGCATGGCAGGGGGCATGGCAGATGCAGACGCGTACGACGTAGCTGCGATGACGGTGGCAGAATCTGATTTGATGATGCCAAAATCTCGCAGTGGTCGCGGGCGCGGTGGGAGACCTGCCAAGATCGAAGAAGCCGAAGTTGCCGAGTCAGGTGATTTTTGCATTTTTGAATCTTCAACTCCCGTTTCGATTGACGCCCATCGTTCTGCCGTCATCCCGGTTCTCACTACAGCGTTGGACGAAACAAAACCTGTCTTACATTTCTTTCACCCCCACAATCCAGATCATCCGTACCGCACAATTCGCTTCAAAAACACAACCGGCCATTCACTCGGACGGGGTGTTTGCACCGTTTACGATGGATCGACTTACGCGGGCAACTGTATTCTTCCGTCAACAAAAACAGATGGCCAAGCGTTGTTGCCGCACGCTTTGGAAACCTCGGTGCGAGTTAACCAAGAAGCTGGCCAGTCCAAATCACGGCGAGTAGGAATCCAGATCGCCAATGGAGTCGTGTACGAAAGCTACCACGAACAACTTGAGCATGAGTACGTGATTGAGAATCGGCGCGACGAAGCGTTTGATTTCTTGCTTGATCACAAATTCAGTTTTCATGACGGAGAAAAATCGGTCACTCTACTTCGTGTGTCATCTGAGCCAGAATCACTTGAACTGGAAAAACTAAAGCAGAGAAAACGTCGCGTCGAATTTACAATTGGTGAAAATGAGACTGTGAAAATCAAGACCTCTGAAACGCACATCAACAAATCGCGAATCGTGATGGCTCCAAAAAACGGCACCAGCGACATTTCCTGGCTGCTAAACAACGTCCAATCCAATACCAACCTTGCCGATGACGCCAGTGTCGCCAAGTGCATCAAGATTTACAAATCACAGGACGAGAAACAACAGCTTCTCGAAGAAACAACACAGGAAATTCAGCGACTGTCCAAGCGTCAAGAACGATTGCGCGAGAATATTAAAACGGGAAACGCTGACCAACAAACCGCAAAATGGCAATCCGATCTCGCCAATGCGGAGAACAAAATTGTTCGCTTGGAAGAAGAAGTCCAACCAGTGCTTAACGCGGAATTGAAGCAGCTTCGCAGTGAGCTGTTTGCGGCAACTAAGGATTTGGCGATCGAGTGGCGAGAGGAAAAATAGCCACCCCTTGCTTACGCACAACAATCGCAACGTTCGTTTAAACAGGCAGCCGGAGTCGCCAGACTTCGGGAGTGGTCAGACTTCCGCCAGACTTCGAGCTTTTGCTTTTTAAACGCCGTAATCTTTACCAGGCCATTTGCTCCACCAGTTCTTGAACAGCGTGTATTGCGATTCAATAAAGAATTTTTGGCTCGCGCTCAGTGCATCAGATTCGTTGAAGTGCAATTCGTATTCTGACTCGCCGTTGAGCACCAACAAATATTTGTAGTAGAGCACGAGATCGGGACCTTCGTCGAAAGTGGAAAGCACGATCAAAGCGTCGTTTAGCTCTTTGCCCAAACGTCGGGCTTCAAAATCGCCTGCGGCAGCCAACTCACATAGCTTCAAAAAATGCAGAACGACCTCTGGCATTGCGTTGCCGATTCCAGTGATCGCTCCTCCCGCGCCGCAGTTGACGTATCCGTGAAAGACTTGTGTGTCGACGCCAACCATAAGGGTCAATGCTGGATCGGCTCCGGTAATATGTTCAGCAGCGTAACTGAGCGAAGGGCCACCACCGAACTCTTTGAAGCCGACCAGATTTGGAAACTGGCTTCTCAAATCAAAAAACAAATCCGCTTTGGTTTCGAAGCCGTAGTAAGGGCTGTTGTAAATGACGGCGGGAATCTCTGGAGCCGCCCCAAGGATCCGCGCAAAATGATCGCGCTGCGCTGAAGGCGATGTGCCACGAGAAAGCACACGCGGAATAACCATCAGGCCCTTGGCACCAACGCTGGCCGCATGTGCCGTATGGTCGACGGCCGAGGCTGTATTCATCGCTCCGGTGCCAACGACGACAGGCACTCCGGCTTCGCACAACTGAGCAACGCCTTGTTTGCGTTGGTCATCGGTAAGCAATGGCCAATCGCCCATCGATCCACAATAGACAACACCGTTCATCCCGGCGTCCATCATCTGTTTTCCTTTGCGTACCAATCCGTCAAAATCGGGACTTCGGTCAGTCAGGCAAGGAGTCATCAATGCTGGAATGCAGCCGCTGAAAATACTTGTGTCCATATTCGAATTGCTGTTTCTATTCTTGTGGTGAGGGGATTGTGTCGGGTTGTCCTGACACTACTGGAGCTGGCGCGGCGACAGCCGGAGCACCAAAAACGGCCGTATAAATTTCTTTGGCGGTGATAAAAACCGCGAGCGACAATATAAACCAAGCAAAGATCTTTTTCAGCTTGCCAGCGTCAACTTTATTTGACAATTGAGATCCAATCAACGCGCCAACAATCATCAGAATAGAAAACGTTGCCAGAAAGTCATATTTGATTGCCGGGCCCAAATTGTAGATGTCGCCCGTAAACCCAACAAACGACTTCATGGTGACAATTGCGAGACTCGTGCCCACGACGATTTTGATGGGTAACCCAAACATGATTACCAGCAATGGAACGATCAACACGCCGCCTCCCGCACCAGCAATTCCTGGCACCGCGCCGATCAAAAAACCAAGAACGACCAATAAACTGTAATAAAAAACGGGCGAGTCGTTTCGCATGTTCTCGCGAGGTTTGAAGTTTTTCCCAACGAAGCCAGCCATCGTCGCGTATGACAACAACAACACGATTACAAATGGAAACAGAACCACCATTCGTTTGGTGATGGGTATCGATCCGATGTGCGTCAGAGTGTCGGGAATAATCTCAATCAACCAAAAACGCGCAAACAACATGCCCAGCGAAACCGGGATTCCCAACGCCAACACCGATGGCCAATCAACCAGTTTTTTTCGCCACCGCGGGATGAGACCAAACAGTGCAGTGATCCCGACAAGAATCGTAGTGTGCGCGGTTGCAACCTGAGTTTCCGGAGCGAATTTGAACAACATCACCGGCAGCAGCAACGAACCACCACCGCCAAGCAATCCCATGATGACGCCAACTAACAGGCCCACCAGATAGCCGATCAATTCCATTATCGGCCCGCCTTAATTCCAATGGGAGCGAGAGCCTGACTGGCTGAAAACTCTAGACGTTCGCAAAAGATCAAATCCATCGAGAACTGGCAATCCAATTCTTGCTCGCGCACGACTGAACTATTGACCAAGTTTGCTTGGGGCGATTTAGATAGTTCGTTCATGTCAACGAAGACTGGATGAAAATGGTAAAAGTAAAATTTGTGCTGAGACAAATTCGTGACCGGTTTGCCGAGCAAGCCTCCCATCTTAATTAGGATTCCTCGCACCGGGTCGGGGTTCCATTTTGGCAGCTTATGACACATCGTAAAGTAAGTGCCATTTCGCGATAGCCGTTCATCGCCTTGATCGCCCAAAAACAGTGGACGGTTCACACTATTTTTGTCGGCTTACCCATGTCACAAATCGAGCGAAATCCGGGCGTGCAAGCAATAACGGGACCGTAAAGAAATGCCGCCCAAGTTCCTTTTCACGCGGAACCAAATCGTGAATAGCGTTGTGGCAGTCCCGGCAAGCGGGCACCGTTTCACGCATTTGCTCGCGAGTGAACTGCTTCTTAAACCACTTATTCTTATGGCAAGTTTTCGGGATTAAATGGTGCTCGGTGGTTCCGTTTTGCAAAACTCGAAGGCAAAACACACATTGACCGGGCTCTAATTCAGAAGGCCTGTCCGTTGGTTCAGATAAAATTTCGTCAGAAGTCAAATTTTGACCGTCTTGATCGGCAGAAATTGAAATGTTCATTGTCGCGTCGTTATCTCGCAAAGCAAAGGCAACCATCAACATTCATTGTAACGCACCTCGATCCAAACAAAGCGACGATTCAGTTGCTCAAGCCCGAGAAGCGCCCATGATACGCCAAGTCGCTCACGACTCGCGTTTCGAAAACGATAGCAAACGGATGGGTTTAGCTGAATTCTTTGCGTGAAATTCATAACGATTGCTTTTCAAACTCGCGAAAAGAAACTAACGCCAAAGGGTCTGGATCTTCGCCATGACTGGCACGCTGACTGATCAGAAGTTAATCTAGGGTTATTCTTGATCAGTTCAGACAACTTTTTCGTTTCAAGGTTCATCCATCTGATCACACCACGGCCACAACCACTCTGTTCCAATATGAATCATCTAGTTTCACGATCCTTGTTTTTCCTCTTCGTTGGTTTGTTTATTGCGGGCCCACTCACTTTGGGTGCGTCGCAATCGGTTGAGGCACAGCAAAAGGCCAGAAGGTACAAACAGGGGCCAGACTCCGAACGGGTCGAGGGAGTGCCGCAGGGCAAAGTCACCGAGCACCAACTGCTTGAAAGCAAAATTTTCCCAGGCACCAAACGCCGTTATTACGTTTACGTGCCCGAGCAATACGACGAGTCCAAACCAGCCGCATTGATGGTCTTCCAAGACGGTCACGCTTACAAAAGCGAGACTGGCGAGTACCGAATCCCGATCGTGTTTGACAACTTGATCGATCGACGCGAGCTGCCAGTAACCATTTGCGTGTTTGTCGATCCAGGCCACAAGAAAGAAAAACTGCCAGAGAAACCGGGTTGGAGACCACAGCCAGAGAACCGGAGCTTTGAATACGACACATTAAGCGATGACTACTCAAAATTCTTGCTCGAAGAAATTCTGCCCAAAGTCGAATCGGAATACAACATCACCAAAGAGCCGGAAGGCCGCGCCATTTGCGGGGCCAGCAGCGGTGGAATCTGCGCGTTCACAGTCGCTTGGCAACGTCCCGATCAGTTTGGCAAAGTGCTAAGCAACATCGGCAGCTTCACCAACATTCGCCACGGTGATACTTATCCAGGCATCATTCGCAAAACGGAAAAGAAACCGATCCGGGTTTACCTGCAAGACGGCAGCAATGACCTCGACAACGAACACGGAAACTGGCCGTTGGCGAATCAGCAAATGTTCAAAGCACTGAAATACAAAGATTACGATGTGAAATTTGACTATGGCGAGGGGGCGCACAACGGAAACCACGCTGGATCGATTATTCCGGATTCACTTCGTTGGCTTTGGCGAGACTACGAAGGCGTCGAGCCCGTTTTAGCAATCATGCCAGAAGTCCAAACCGCCGAGTGGGCCGTTAAGTGGTGGATGCCACGACACGAAGCAAAATTGGCTGAACGTAAAGCGATGAAAAAAGTCGATCTATTGATGATTGGCGATTCGATTACTCATGGCTGGGAAGACAAAGGCAAGGCGACTTGGGACAAACTGTACGCCAATCGTAACGCTTTGAATCTTGGATTTAGTGGCGACCGCACGGAGCACGTCATCTGGCGTTTTCAAAATGGTGCGATTGACGACATCACACCAAAACTTGCTGTCGTGATGATCGGGACCAACAACACTGGTCACCGCAAAGAAAAAGCCAGACACACAGCCGCCGGCATCAAACGAATTATCAGCGAGTTAAAACTGCGGCTTCCAAATACCAAGGTACTATTGCTGGCTGTATTTCCTCGGGGTGCTGACAAAGAGGATGAGCTCCGCAAGCTCAACACCGAAATCAACCAAATCATCAAAGGCTACGGTGATGACGAGAACGTATTTTTCATGAACATAAACGAAGAATTTCTCGAAGACGGCACGTTACCAAAATCAATTATGACGGACTTGCTGCATCCCAACGCCGAAGGCTATGAGATTTGGGGTGAAGCGATGGAGCCGATGATCAAGAAGCTAATGGGCGAAGAATAAGAGATTGGCAACTAAGTTTGATCGATAGTTGGTATTAGGTCAGGCTGTGCCTGACGCGTTGCTCGATTGAATCATCCATCTCTCGGTGCGAACCCCAACGGATGCTTTAGAGCAAACGTGGGTTTTATGTGAATCTACGTCAGGCACAGCCTGACCTACAAAGCTTTTGCGCCGCTGAGAGGCGGCCGGCGATTGGGGTGCCGTTGCGCGAAACATTCGAACTCGTCATGGCCGATCGTTATTCTTGCCTACGACTTCTTAAACATCCCACTTAAAATATTCGGCCCGGTCTCTCCCGGACGCAAGCGAATTCCATCCTCGAACGTGTTGAGCGTCAGACACTCAAAACCGTAGTGGCCAAGCAAACCCACCAACGACTCTTTGTCGAAATGATGTAAATGTTCGTTTGGCAAAAGCATCCGCCAATCGCGAAACCAATCATCACCCAACTCGCGCCAACGACAAAATGGAACCGCCACCGCCAAATAATCTGTCTTCAGCTCTCCCAGAAAACTCAAATCGGGAATGTGCTCCAAAACATCAAACATCGCGACAACATCCCAATCGAGCTTGAGCGATTTCTCCCAGTCCATAAACTCGACACCATCGGGAAGCGGGTAATCGGCGATATCACACCCAACGCATTTTTCAACGCCCGTAATTTTCGCCGCCTCGATGAATGTTCCCGTTCCATAACCAATCTCTAAAACCGACTTGGGAATTCTTTCCAACATTCCCAGGATCCACCCCAACCGCTGATAGCCGAGTTTGATCGTGCGGTCGCTTAAATTTTCGTAGTACGAAATATAGTCTTGGTCGTATTTGATCGGCTGAAATTCAACTTGATGAATAACCCCGAACGAATCTACGGAATAGTTATCAATCATTGAATCGGGTCCGTTTTGAATTGGGCGCAGGCAGAGTAAAATAATGCCTCATCAATTTACACCAAACAACTTTACTCAGCAGGCCACCATGAAAATCGACCGACTTTGGAAACTCAACCTCCAAACAAGATTCGCCATGCCGACACTCACAATGTTTGCCTTAGGCATCTTCTGCCTGACATTGACGACGCTCAACTCCGGCACTGCCGTCGCCAAAATGGTCATGCAAGACGAAACCGAAGAGAAAGCTGAGCAAGAATATTATGAGCTTCGGATCTACAAAATCTGGGAATACGAAAAACAACAAATTGCCGAAGCACATTTAAAAGACGCATTGATTCCTGCACTCAATCGAATGGGACTGGACCGCGTCGGTGTCTTTTTAAATTCCGATGTAAACGACCACTCGATTTTTGTTTTAATCCCTTACCCAACCATCGAAAAATTCACCAACCTCAATAAAACACTTGCGGCCGACACGGAATACCAAACTGCAGCTGCAAGTTATTTTGCTAGGGACAAAAAATCGCCAATCTACAAACGGATTGAAAGTCGTTTCATGAAAGCATTTGAGGGAATGCCAACGATGGAAATCCCCCAAGTCTCCAAAGACAAAAGCGAGCGCATTTTTGAGCTTCGGCTGTACCAAAGTCACACCGAAGATCATGCCCGCCGAAAGGTGATGATGTTCAACGATGGTGAAATCCAAATCATGCGCGACACCAAACTTGCCCCTGTTTTCTTTGGTGAAACACTGATCGGCCCAGACGTTCCAAACTTGATTTACATGCTTTCGAGCCCTGATCTTGAATCACACAAAGCTCACTTTAAAGATTTCTTGGCCCATCCAGAAT
Source organism: uncultured Pirellulaceae bacterium (assembly GCA_964448575.1). Lineage (GTDB taxonomy): Bacteria > Planctomycetota > Planctomycetia > Pirellulales > Pirellulaceae > Mariniblastus. The sequence goes on along the minus strand of CAYUWY010000018.1, from coordinate 106,410 downwards.
GGAAGCGAATCAAAGTCCTTGAGCAGTACAAAGACACCGTCTCAAAGATCGATAAATGGATTCTTAAACCGACTAGCTACTCCCAATTTTAAGGGTGTAGAAATTCGTGAACGTTTTAGGCTTCCCAAGAACTTGTGCAAGTTTATTAAGTAAATGGAATATGGGATGTAATATTGTTTATGTTTGGTGCATTGTTATAAACCTTGTCTACCCAAAAAAATCCATTGACTAACAAACGAAAAATCCTGATGGTCGATGACCATGAAGATATCCGCACTATCATTCAGGTTGGACTTGAGATATTTGAATACGAAGTCAAACTATGCTCAAACGGTCTCGATGCGATCAAACAGCACGAAGAATTCCAACCAGATTTAATAATCGTGGATCTAGGCTTGCCCGACATCGACGGATTCGAAGTCGGCAAGCGGATCCGTCAGTCTTCGGCAGACACGGTGATGTTTTTGCTAACAGGCTCGGACGGGCAAGGCGCTCGGGACCAGGCGAAAGCAATCGGTTTCCAGCAGTTCCTCGTCAAACCCATTCGACTCAAAGAGCTTGCCGCTCTCATAGAATCAGCATTACCCCCAACCGATTGAAAGCCGTTTTGGTACTGCTCAAAACCCCGCTGCTCATTCGTCTTTCGCATTGGAAAGACGAATGTGCGGGCGATTCAGGTTTCTATGCCAGCCGCAAACGAACAAGTAGTTCATTCACAGCAGCGGAATCGCGCTCTTCGGGTAGCGTAGATTTATCGAAAGCAGATTCCATTTCCTGCTCCAGCTCACTGAGCTTATTGGCGTGAAACTCCCAATCCAAATCTGCTAACTCAATCTTCTCTTTCTGCTTTGCCGCAATAAGATCTGGAATAAAGTCCAGCCCCAATTCGGAATGCAAAATTCGAATATCGGTTTCGATTCGCCCGGTATTCATCAAGTTGATTCCGGTACACAAAACACGATAGGCATACAACAAAGACTTGGCTTGCTTGACTTCCTGTTTCTCCAGATCTTTACGCTTGGTCCCGTAGAACCCGCGGTAGTGATGATAGTGAAAACGCGTTATGCAGCGCCCAGCGATCGGCTTGAGTTCATCCAGAAACTCCTGGCCCATCACAACCAATGGCGAAAAGATTTGCTCCATAACGTAGCCGTTGTTCTTTACCAACAATCTAAGGTACTTGCCAATCTCGTGGCTGACGATGTCGACTTCCGTGCCGTCTTCAATCGAACTGCGATCGATTGTCTCATTGGGAGAAGTCAAACCGACGACCGTTTCAAGCGGCAACTGATGGCATCCACGAAGATCGACGTCACTGTCAGGTGAAGGAAAGCCATAAATGTGCGCGCCGCTGATCGTAACGAAAAGCGGATTGAAATGCGGCTCGCTGGCAACGAGCGTTTCAATATAGTTCTGCCAAGGTTTTACATTAGTAGATACAGTCATTTATTTTCCAATCATCGCTGCATTAAGCGATCGCCACGATTCTTATTAACTAACATTCTCGCGAGATCGAACTCGGCTTAAACCATCGAACGTCTGGCCTCAATCAAAAACTGATTTACGGTTTCAAAATCAGGTTGCTCTGGCAAATCCGTATTCTCAAACGCCAGCTGGAAATCCCGATCTAACGCCAAAGCTTGCTCACGTACTTCTTCAAACGAAAACTGATTGCCACGGACTTTCATTAGCGTCTCACGATGCTGTGAAACGTCGATCATGATTTCGCCGGTTTGCAAACATCCGATTCCCGAATGCAAAAGCCGCAACAAATGCATGGCATGTTTTGGTTTGTATTTACCTGTTTTTTCAAAACTGTTTTTCATGCGCCGAAACTGACTCAGGACGTATCCCGAATATGTTTTGTAAATGTGCTTTGACAAAAACGCATTACGGATCTCGCGTAAACGAAGCGCAATTGGGTTGGCTTGGAGTACCATCGGCGTCCAAAGCGTTTCGAGAATATTGGGATTGGCTTTTACTGCCAACCAAAGAAACTTTTCAAGTTCCCAATAGACTTCGTCGTTCACCCCGTCGTTGGATTCGATCTGTTCCGGAATCTTGTACATCGACCAATGCGCATCCGCAGGCGGCAAAAAGATCCCGCGATAGTCATCGTCGGATTGATCCGTCGAGAGTCCAAACGCTTTCGAGCCGACTTGGCATCGATAAATGATGTGCTGGCGAAACTGGACTTCATCGGCGACCAAGAGATTTTCGATTTCCTGCCGACGCAAAACAAGCTCATCAAACGTGGCTTCCAGTTGTGATCCGTCGGAGAACCGAATCGTGTAGGGCAAATCGTTGTGTGAGGGGCATTTGATTACCACACCGACTGTGCCAGGTTTCTTGGTTGGCTTCAGTCTGGAATCGTTCGCTGATTTACCTTCCGCATCGGTTCCAGCGAGATCAGATGAACCGCTCGCCGATTCTACGTCGCTTGGCAAGACCGATGTTTTGGCAACCTGAAGCACGACCTGTGTTCCAGCTGGGATCACAAAGTTTCGAGACAGATTCTGGATAGCTTTTCGTTTCATCAATTGAACTCCCAAAACACGATGGGCCGCTTTGCATTTTTATCGATACATATTCTTATCAACCTTGTTCGTTCCACCACCTGTGACCGGCCATATGGAAATAACATGGACAACGATTTCAAATTCAGGTTCAACCCGTTAAGTTATAAATATCCTTTTTGATCCCATTTTCGATCATTCAAACGAAACGAATTCCATTGTCTGCTCCAGATTCTTTCACCGTCGGCGTTTTCAATTCTGACGGAAGCCATTCCCAAACCGAGTCCGTCGTTGTGGCTGAGCTCAATCCAGAATCACTTGAAGATTTCGTAGGACAATTTACGTATCTCTCGGGAGATATGGAACTTCCACTTGAGGACAAACTTCCCGGTCCTTTCGATTTCATGAGTTATCGCATCAGCGCAAACGAACACTGCGGCCTGATGTTTTATTACTTTCATGATGAAGTGATTTTTGCGTCGGTGTTTTTGACTGGAAGCGACTTTGAAACGGAAACCGAGTTATTGGATACGTTTCGTTACTTGCTCATGGAAACCGATGACATGGAAGAGGACCCAACCGAGGAAGAGATCGTTGAAAAACTCTCCACCAACAATTTCCTTTTCAATCTCGTAACGGAACGTCCTGCGACCATCGAAATCAAATTTCCTGCCAGAGACGACGAACTCAAAGAGACCGATCACGCCCAGAACATGAACCGACATTCCGCAGCAGCGTTTTTTCAACATGTGCTTAAATAAATAGCTTGCCCAGAAAACGATTCGAAACGCGCTGTGCATGAGAACTGCGTGTGAACTGGAAACCCGACGCGTTAGCGAGTGAGAATACGCGTTGTTTTGTATATCGATCAGGCCAAAGCAAAAACACGAATCGGCCAGCCGCTAGTTGGCAACCAGTGAAATGATCTCATGGGCTAATTCAGTCGAACGAGCAACCACAAATGGCTTGGCTCGAAACGGATCGATTTGGTTGCCGTCGAAATCAAGGAACACCCCGCCGGCTTCTTCAAGAATCAATTGCGGAGCCGCGATATCCCATGGAGCTTGCTTAACGCTTGCTTCAGCGTTGTCGTGAATGGCTGCCGTCAAAGTTGAATGTGATTCAGCAATCCGCAGGGCAACACCTGAATTGGGGACGCCCGTTGTGACCAAACGAGCCCCACGTTCGGTTCGCAGCTCGTGTCGTAGTTTTGAAAACGCTTGGGTCTCTTTGGCTGCATCACCATATTGGTTCATCTCAACCCAGGATTCGTGAAGCTGCAGCCCGTCGCAATTGATCTTCAATCGAGTCGCATTCTTAAACGCGCAACGATCACGTTGGGCGTAAAACCACTCGCCTGTTAGTGGGAAGTACGCCACGCCCAGCTCCGTTCGACCGTCGCGATAAAGTGCAATCAGCACCGCTGGATACTGATCACCGACTCGCATCAAGAACGCACTCGTCGCATCCAATGGGTCGACGATCCAAAACTCTTTCTCGCCAGCGGCCATCGTCGGGTGAAGCTCTTCAGAGAGAATCGGAATCGATGATGAAGCTTTCAAAATTTCGCAAACGGCCTGATCGGCCGCGCGGTCAACTTCGGAGACAAGATCGCCAATGCCTTTTTGATCAACTTGGTGAAGCTCGCCATTGCCTGCGCGAATGACCTTGCCTGCGGCTTCCGCTGCCTCAATCGCCAATGCAAGTTCATTGCTGATGGCTTGGGCGTGCTTCAGAACATCCGTGTACCGGCTAGTTAAAACTGCCGCAGAAGCGAGTTGGTTCATTAATTCAATCGAAAAGAAAACGACAGGAGTTGGAACGACCCAAGTTAATTGTGCAAACAATGTGCATCAATGTCTGTTTGTTCAAACCTGCGTTTGCTTGCGACACGAACCAACGCAATCCAGTCTCAAACACAAAACGACAAGGTTAAAATGTGAAACCTTCCAAGCCCCTTACGCTTTTGTTGAACGCATAATTCTTTTGCTGGCATACTCAAATTACCAACTCATCGACGTGTCCACATATATTCGAATTTGACGATTCTTTCATTTAACCCCAAGAAATGCGACGTTTTATGGCGTCCAATTTATGACAAAGAAGCTTGTCTAGGAGTTACATCGCCAATCCTCTAAACTTTGACACATGGAGAAAGTTCTCCAATTCCGGAGCACGACTCCAAACCACACTTATCATCTTTCAAAGGTAATAATTTAATGGACGCAATGAAGTTATTGGGAAGTCTCATGGGGAATAAGTCACTTTCCTCTTCAATCGGCAGCAAACTACTGGGCGGCCTGCTTGGCGGTGGTGCCAAACCTGAGCCGCAACAAAGCGGATTGGCTGGAATCCTTAGCGGCGTCATGGGCGGCGGTGGACAGCAGCAACAAAGCAGCGGCATTAGTGGATTGCTTGGAAGCGTCATGGGCGGTGGTGGAGGCGGTGGAGCCGCTGGCCTACTAGGTAGCGTTCTTGGTGGCGGTGGTGCAGCTGGTTTGCTCGGCAGTGTCATGGGTGGCGGAGGCGAAGAAGAAGCTCCACAGCAACAAGCCCAGTTCACACCTGAGCATCACGCAGAAGCAAACGACCAAGCGGTTGTGATGATTCGCGCAATGGTCAACGCTGCCAAATCTGATGGCCGAGTCGATCAGGAAGAGCAAGAAAAAATCATCGGCAAATTGGGCGAAGACGTCTCACAAGACGAGATTGATTTCCTTAAGCAAGAGTTTGCAGCTCCTATCGATGTCGAAGCTTTTGCTCGCTCGGTCCCAAAAGGCCTTGAGCAGCAGATCTACGCGTTGTCGCTAACTTCGATTGATTTGGACACACAAAACGAAGCTCAGTACCTCGGCCAATTGGCTCAGGGATTGAACATGGATCCGAGCGTCTGCAACCAGATCCACGATCACTTGGGCGTTCCAAAGATCTTCAGCTAGTCAAACTTTTGGCCAACTAACCAATCTTTGGTTAATCCAAATTGCTACTCCAAGCATCCCAAGCCAGCCTGCCATTCGCAGGTTGGCTTTTTTTATTACGCGGTGAAAGACTTGAGCAGTAGATGGCGTCGCCGATGCCAGACTTCGGGCAAAATTGCCAGTGCCTGAACTCTGGCGAGCCCAGCTGCGGTTTTTTAGGCAAAACGATGAATGAAAAACAAACCAAATCGACCAGCAAATATCTCAGCCTGGTACTACGCCATCAACCGGACAAAATCGGCATCACACTCAGCAGTTCTGGCTGGGTCTCGGTTGAAACGCTGTTAAGCGCGATGAGCGAAAACGGAAAAACGATTACTCGCGAGCAACTCGAAACCGTCGTCGCAACCAATGACAAACAGCGGTTCGAATTTAGCGACGACCGAAAACAGATCCGTGCGCGACAAGGTCATTCGGTCGCGGTAGAACTAGGATACGAACCGACCGAGCCACCTGAAATTCTTTACCACGGCACGCCAGAAAAAGTCATTTCAGACATTCGCAAAACCGGGCTCAAGAAGCAAAAGCGACACGACGTTCACCTTCACGAAAATACAGACACCGCATCGGAAGCAGGTGGCCGACGCGGAAAATCTGTTCTTCTGATCATTCGCAGCAAAGAAATGTTCGACCAAGGCCACACATTTTTCGTAACAGAAAACAAAGTCTGGCTGACCGACAATGTGCCGCCAGAGTTTATTGATTTCCCTGAGAATTGATGGCAACGGAAAGGTTTACGTCCATTGCTTTTCGATGTTGCTTTTACGCTTTTTAGCCGCGATAAAGATCGCAGCTTAAAACCTTCGGCAGCAGCCCGGAATGCGTTCAACACCTGCACGCCTTTCGGTCATTCAGGCATGCAGGTGGCCGAACTTAAACTTACCGAATTGGCTATTTCTTTTCCATCGTTTGCTTCAACAGACCAGAAACGTATTCCTTAAACTCATCGCTTCCCGGATCGACTTTGGTGCCGAAACGACCAGCCAATTTGCCTTCGCGATCGATTACGAACTTTTCAAAGTTCCATTTAACCTTGCCGCTGCCCTTGGGCTTTGCGTCAACTGAAGTCAGGTGTTTGAACAACGGATCCTGGTTGTCACCGTTGACATCGAGCTTTGAAAACATGTCAAACTCAACACCATATTTCGCTTTACAAAACTCCTGGATTTCTTCGTTGGTTCCTGGCTCTTGGCCGCGAAATTGATTGCAAGGAAAACCAAGTATCACCAATCCGTCATCCGAGTGATCAGCATAAAGTTTTTGCAACGTTTTGTATTGAGGCGTGTAACCGCAACGGCTGGCAACATTCACAATCACGACGACTTTGCCGAGATACTTGGACAGCTCAACATCTTCGCCTTCGATATTTTTAACGGTGAAGCTAAGTGCATTTTCAGCTTTGTCTGCTGCAGGTGCGTCACCTTTGACTTTCGCCCACGCAGTCGTCATCACTTCGACATTGTGTCGTTTGTGCGCGGTGCCAGGGACCGTGCCTTTAACGACTCCATCCTGTCCGACAAAAACAGTCATCGGCAACGAGATTCCGAATTTCTTTGATCCTTCACGAGTTCCTTTGTCGAACAAACCGAACTGCTTGATGACCTTGCTCTCGGTGTCGCTTAAAAGTGCGAATTCGACTCCCGATTTTTCTGCGAACCCCTTGAGTGTTTCTTGCGAGTCGTAACTAACGCCAACGACTTGAAGACCAGCGGCTTTGATTTCTGCGGCGCCATTTTGCAACTGAACCAGTTGTTCTTTGCAGTACGGTCACCAACTAGCCGAACGATAAAACACAACCGCAACAGGACCAGCCTTTAGCAACTCGCTGAACTGATGCGTTTTTCCCGACTGATCGTCAAGCGAAAAATCTTCAATCGTTGAGCCAATTTTTGGGCCAATTTCGTCTTGCGCGTTGGTCGTCGCTGGGACAAAAGCAACTGCAACAAGCAAACCCGCCAGACACGAGAGCTTAAAAAATCTATTTATCATTTTGGTTCCTTGATCTATTCATACTTTTTGACGCCCGAGTTTTATCCGCTCCCAAGCGAATCTTCAACGATCAAAGACTAATCAAACATCTAAATTTCGCAAAGTGTTAGATAGCTTTTAGTCTGAAGCTATTTGGCGAGCAGATTCACAAATTTCTTTGCTAACCCGTAATAACCACCGCAAGTGGACTATGCTGTTTAGGCAATCGAATTGGTTTGGCAAAGTGTCGGGTCAAAGATTTAGCAGAAACCATCACCATTTCGATGGCCAGCGTCTTGTTTTTTGAGCGACAAACAACAAATTGGACAGTGTCGTTTCCTTGAGAATAATAGACCCAACTCCCTTTCCACGAGAATATCATCATCATGACCATAATGAAATTTATCTTCGCGTTGGCAATTCTCTCTTTGCCGTTCAGTTTTTCGTTTGCGAAACAAGCAGACAATAGTGCTGCCGTTCGCAGCGCAGCTCAGGCAGCGAAAACGACACCGCTAACCGATTCTCAATTCGATCTAGTTCACAAGTATGTGATTGGCGAAGAAGCAAAATGGACCCAAGTCAATTGGATGTCTGACCTTTGGGAAGCAAGAATCGAAGCGGCAAAGAAACGGAAGCCGATTTTCATTTGGGCAATGAATGGCGACCCACTTGGCTGTGTCTGAAACAATGGCATTACGGGCCGTGAGTCCATTTTCTCAAAAGATCGCGTTATCGAATTGCTCAACGACGAATTTGTCTGCGTGGCAGTTGATTCAGCAGTCAATAAACTTCGCAAAGATAGACTTGGAGATTTTTTCCGCACGATCGTAGAGCAAGGTCACTATGGCGGCCGAACCCAACCCACGGGAACGAGGCAAGGCCTTTACGTTGCCACGCCAGATGGAAGATTGCTTTCGTCAAATAATGAAACGGCAGCACGCCAAGTGCTTGGTTTGCTTTATCAAACTTCGCGACAATGGAAAACTCAATTCGCAGGTGTAGCGTTTAAGCCAGTAGATTCTGAGGTAGCTCGAGATCCTGGCACACGAGCCAAGTTTCCAGAAAATGGGATTCGGCTTTTGGAAGTCAACCGTGATCTTCCGCGTGCCAGACAAAAGCCGGTTGATCAATGGAGGCATAATTTTGACTACGCATGGCTGACTGCTGATGAAGCCAAAAGTTTTATCCCGGCGGATGCAAAGGTTGATGCGACGGTCCTCATTGGCCAAGGGATCCAGGATCGATTTGTGAGGTTTCATTTGATCGATCAAGTCCGTGGGCTATCAAATCCTTGGGCGAAAACGGATATCGAATCTTCAACGCTTCAGTCCAAAATCGTGAAAATGGACGAAACGGAAATTTATCTCAACGTGAATGGCACAGTTAGAGTAAACCAAAAACCATCTGGCGACCTCAATCCGTTTAACGGAAGACGCGTTACAAAAGACCGTGGGCTTGACCTCAAGATTGCCGGACGATTGGTTTTCAACCGCAAGTCCGATACGTTCGAGCGATTCGATATATTGGCAATTGGCGATCGCTGGGGAACAGATGTTTACAATTTTCGGCACAACGATATTGAAACCGAGCCAATCGGATTCGCGTTTTCGCTTGATAATTCAAAGACAGAACGACGTCGTGAACCTTTGTACGTCAAACGTGGCGGGTATTTCGCGAAGCAGTGACGCACGCATTAACATGAGCCGTTTTGGCCTAGCCACGGTTTCGTACGTATTGGATTTATATGAAAACGAATGACGAACGCTTTGAGGTAGATCCGTACGAAAGTTCGCAAGCCGAGGCCAAGTTGGATGTTCCATTCCTTGGTCACGTTTGCACATTCTGGGTTATCTTAGAGGAAGAAGCTACGATTTCGGATCGTCAGTTGCAAGTTTTGGAATCCATATTGGAAGCAAGCGATGAATTCCGATCAGAACTGAACAAAGCTGCCCTCATTTACTACCAAGTAGCAGATGGAGACCCGGCAATTGTTGTTGACAGTGAAAATATTTCTCGAAACTACTCGCCATACATGTTTATCGTTCCTTCGCTTTGCGATACCGAAGAAGACTACTTCATCGTGAATTGCAGCTGCACGTGGGACACAGAGCACAGTATGTCCATAGGTGCCAAAAACATGGCAGTCGTTCATTACGGTGCGAATGACGGAATAAGAACTTGGGACGAAATCGAAGAAGAGATTGGAAAACAGAAATGATCGTTAAAAGTCAAATTGAAGAGCTCGTTCAACAGCTAATCTCCAAATTGAGACGTCGCTAATAAACTGTGGTCTCATCATGTAGCAGGTTCGACTTGCGGCTACCGTTTCGCTTTTGTCACAGGCGCCTGATCAACAAACTTTTTAAGAATTGTCTGCGGTAAAACAAAGCAACTCGTTCGGCTGTATCGAGCCATATTGATTCCGAGAAAATTACCGCTTAAATCGAAAACAGGACCTCCGCACTCGTCGGGATCCAGCTCTGCATCATGAGCGATCACCAAAGAGAAACCATCTCGAATGGCGCTTTTTCCGTTGGTCAAATTATCCGCAACGTGACCTGTCTGTTGCGGTGGTGAGCCGAGAACAATCTCCACAGTCTTCTCTTCACCATCGCGAACAATGACGGCTTTGATGGTGCTGTTTGGATCCTGTTCCCGTAAGAAATTTGTAACTTGGCGACGGCTGGTAAAATCGTTGTCGTTAAATCTAAGGAGCACATCTCCCGTTTTTACACCAGCTTTTCTGGCTGCCCCGGCCATCACCCTTTGAAACACAACCTTACCTTGGCGGCTGTCCAGTTGAACACCCAAGTAACCACCGCTGGCTCGCGTTCGAGGTACGTTAAAATAACGTGAGCCCCAAACACTAACCTCGCCTCGTCCTTTGGGATCGGGGGACAAGAGAAACTTTCCTCGCAACTCCTGAAGATCACCAAACGATTGATCAAGACTAATTAGGCCTGTTCTATGTATTCCCGATTCATCCACCGTCGGAGTCACTTTGGGCAGCGCGGCAGTCAACAAAACCAGATCGTTCTTCCTGTCGCGTGAGACAACGGTTGCTTTCACTTTCTTGCCACCTGGAAGAGTGACTTTGGGTTCGGCACCGACACGTGAACTTTTGCTAATCAAATAGATTCGACCGGCGTTGGTGATGCGCGTCGCAATGACTCTCTTCGTTTCCCCCGCGACCTTGCTCTGAACTGGAAAAGCGTGGTCATCCAGTTTCTCTTCAAGGGTTTTAAAATGTCGCTCAAAATTTGTCATCTCGGCATACGCTATTGGTCTGGGGACTTCTGGCGTAACATCAAATTTGAACTCAACTGTTTTCCCAGCTCGTAGCGCGGCGACTTTGAATTGATATACACCGTTTTGGCGAAGCTCAATCATTTTGCCGTAAATTTGACCGGCGGTATTCACCGATTCGCCATTTATTTTGACAACGATATCGTCCTTAAGCATTCCTGATTTTTTGGCGAAACCAGCTGGCTTGACACTGAGAACTTCAACACCGCTTCTGCCTTCAGCAGGTTTTCCGCGAAAGCCAAGTTTAGGAAGGCTTGGTTGTCCATCAATTTCTAACCATTGGGCTTCACTCAAATCGTCCCAGAACTTTCGATACGTATCAATCGGAACGGCGTAGTTCTCGGCTTCGTCTCGCCGGATGTTGCTATGAATACCAATTACTTTTCCATCAAGGTCGATCAGTGCACCGCCCGAATCGCCCGGTTCAATTTTTGAAGTCGATAGAATCATGCCCTGATTGGTAGTCACCGGATTGGTGACATGGCCGAAACGAACGACCGCTCCACGATTTCTGTCGAATCGACCGGGATGACTGATCCCAACACAAGGCTGATTGCGGACCAACGCTGATGAATGGCCCATCTCGACGAATGGATAAACGCCTTCGTCAATGATTTTGAGCATGGCAATATCAACGCGTTGATTCGAACCAAGACCGACCGCTTTGACTTGCCGTCCGTCAGCAAGAACAACGTCGAATCTTCGATTGGGTCGAACGGCATGTCCCGCTGACAAAATGATGCCTTCTTTGCGGACAATCACTCCACTAAAAATCTGCCCCCGGTTTCCTATCGCCACGACGGCAGGCATCGCTTTGTTCACTGCGGAAAAGACTTTTTTCTGAAGCTCAGTGACGTTTAGTTTTTGATAGTCCGTCTCTTCAGCGATTGCAACCTTTGGTGTTCTCACCAATCCAGTCGTTCCAACGACAGCTCCAAACATAACGAAAGCACAAAATGAGAGGCGCTGTAACATTCGAATCCAAAAATTATCTTGCATAAAGTAAAGCCAAGAGTGAGTTGTTGAACCTCGAAAATAGCTGATGACGACAACAAATTCAAACGAAAGTCAGGTTTTCCGTTTAATTGCTAACCTTTGGACGCTAAGCGATTCCACAAAGGCCAATTAAGCCGACAAGTCGCGGAACCCCCAATCTGGAGTTGGACGCAAAATAGACTTTTTCTTCGCAGCCTCGAAACCGAAGTTTGTAATGGTCATGTCCGACAACATTGTAAAAAAATCGGTTGACCCATTTTGCGTTGTAGGCTGTTTTGAAAATCCAGCGAGTCAATGCAGCGTCTTTGAATTCTTCGTTTGCAACTCGCGCTAACGGAGAAAGACCAAGCTTCAAAATCGGCACGCCTTCTTGTTTTAATTTTTCGATCACGAACTTCATGATCGCCTGCTCGGCATACTGGGGAGCATCGGGATGCCGTCGCTTGAAAGCGGTCACATAGCCAATCGTTTTACCATCACGATAAAGCGGATCAAGAAACGCAAAAGCAAGAACTTCTTTTTCAGGCGACAACAGAAAAAATTTCCGCACGTTGAGTTCATCACGCATCACGATTGGCCGATTTAGAAACCGAACTTCTTTGCGTTTGATGGTTCTGGTTTTTCGCCAAGCCTCAGAGATCGCCTCGACGCGACTCGGTTTGATTTCTTTAAACGAACTTTCAATGACTTCAAAGCCGCGACGCTTCGTCCAATTCGCAGCATATCGCAACCACTCTTTTTCCTTGCCTTGAAAATTGTAATCAGCCAAGTCCAAAGTCGTATCGACGCCCATCTCATTTACAAAATACCCTCGCTGAGAAAGTAGCTTTGCAGTGGATTTGTGAATCTGACAAAAAGAAACCCGACGATGCTGTTTCAAGAATTCATCGATCAATTGACCGCAACGAGATTCCGAAGCGACGCAATCTCCCAACACGTACGTCATGCCCAATCGTTGACGGTAGGCGATATAGCCTCGCTCGTCTCCAAAGTGCATCAGACGGGGCTGAACAGCCGTCGAGTAGGCTAGTGAGAAATCTCCATTCTGCGAAAGCAATCGCGACCGAATTTCGATGCTCAGGCCAGTGTCGACATTGTCCAACTCCTGTTCCTGAGCCCAGTAGGTCTGGCTGACTTCGCCCCGCCGTTTTTTTCGTCGGACAGGGCGAGGGGAATCAGCGCTTGCGCCAACACTAACCCGCTCCATCGAAGATTGGCTGGACTTTAAACTCAAAGTATTCCTTCACAACAATTTGCAACATGAACTCAGCAATTGGCCAAGGCCGCATCTCGGATGCGACCAAATGACCAAGCTTGTTTTTCCAAGACCAACAGTCTCGTATATCTCCTGAAAAAACAAAACAGCATTTTCGATTCACTGTGTTCAAATTACCCGTGTTTCGGACTACTTCTTGCCGAAACAGAATAACCATTGCTCATCTGCGCCATCGGCCATGCCTACACGCGAAAAGATCTGGTCGCCGCAAATTGCTATCGAAGCGAACGCACTATCTCCAACTTTGTTTCTGGCGACCTCTTCGAATTTTTCATGAGTCGCTTTAACCACAACGCATTCACCGTTTTCTGCCGTAAAATAGATGTTGCCTCCCGCCAGCACAGGCGATGCACTGACTCGCACGCCTCGACCGGTGCCAAAACGCTGCTTCCACATTTCCTGGCCATCGGAAGCTCGCCAACAGTAAATAACGCCGTTGTCAGCATGGCCGTAAAGGTAGCCATCGCTTAGCAACATTGATTGCTCATAGCACTTTGCCGGGTTGTCCCAAACTTTCTCGCCTGTTTTTGCATTGATCGCCAATGTTTGCTGCGCAGGAAACCCGCCACTGGCGAACACCATATCGTCATTCCAAACCATCGTTCCACAGGTCACCACCCAAGCCGCCGGGCACGACCAAAATTCCTCACCAGTCGCTGGATCATAACTGTCGACTCGCTGGCCACCGCTGATCAACAACTGGTCTTTACCGGCCACGTTTGCAACGACGGGAGTAGAAAAACTGGTGACGCCTTTGCGATCAATGCGCCATTTTTCTTCTCCGCTCTTGGCTTCGTAGGCCACAATGGCCGAGCCTTCCTGATTCTCGTTAGTAACCAACAACATCGAGCCATTGACGATCGGAGAAGCACCAAAACCAAATGGATATTTAGGCTTATACGCGCCAACCGTTTTCTTCCAGGCTTCTTTGCCGTCAAAATCAAGCGCTGCGACTTCGATATTGCCATGATGGCTGAAAGTAATAAAGACATGTTCGCCATCGCTGGCAACGGTTGAAGAGGCGTGTGAATTATTTCGATGGATTCGACCTAACCCGCCGCTGCTGATCTCAGTTTTCCAAATTTGTTTCCCGGACGATCGCTCAAGGCAAACCACTGATTGCAAACCGCTTTCCTTTTCGGCAGTTGCAAGGAAAATTTTATCGCCAATGATGATCGGTGACGAATGGCCCCGACCAGCGATTTTAGATTTCCAAACGACGTTTGTTTCAGCTCCAAACGTTGTGGGCGGCGTCTGGTTTTCGGCTGCGACGCCATTACCATCGGCTCCTCGCCAACGCGGCCAATCGTCTTGTGCCTGTGCGGCAAGTGAAAATGAAACGGTGACAAGCAATGTCAAGAATTTTGCAGTGTGATTCATAGTGAATTATCTGGGGATTAGTTTCTATCCAAACGAGCATCTAATAAACGAGAGCTAATAATAGCCTTGATGCCCGGATGTTTGAACCGTGTTTGACCGGTTCTGTGAGAACGCCAAGAGAATTCGTGTGCCAGCATACGATCGGCTTGATTTATTCAGCTCGTTTTTGCCAGGTGCACCGTGAGCAATGACGTTTACCAAATGCTGCTAATTGGCAGGTGCCGAATAAGAACAAGCGCCCTCGCCAGGAATCGAACCTGGTCTTCAACCTTCGCAAAGTTGCGTGCGAATCCGGCACACCCCGAGGACTTGTTTTTTGGTTAAGCAAGAACGCTTAAGAGAATAGATTTGAAAACATTAAAGCATGTTTAGAGGCGCCGGTGAGAATCGAACTCACTTAGACAGGTTTGCAATCTGCCACCTAACCATCTGGTTCCAACGCCTGATTGGTTCAGGTCTCCAATGCGATCCCAAACTTTTCAAGCAGCGGTGCAAGGATTCGAACCCTGTAGAGCGGGGTTGGAATCCGCTTACTCTCCCAGGAGCACACCGCTGAATTTTGATTTTTGTTTTCAATCGAAAGCAGTCACCAGGTCACTCCCTCTTTGACCACTTCCATTGTGAGAGAGACACTCCAGCTGGGATTCATGTTCGCGGAGGCGCAAAAAAGAAGAGGGCCTGCGAACAAGCCCTCTTCTGAAAATTGAAATCGACAAACTAAACCGCGCCAGACCGCACTTACTCGGCCAACTCTGCATTCCAGTACGCATCGCTGATAAACTTGGACCAGCTTTCGTATCGGGTTGAGTGCTGAGAGTAAATTGGGTTCCAGTTTGGCTGCTTTGGCGTCGTCATCAAAGTCAAACCGGCTCGCTCTGGAGTACGGTCGGCTTTGCTGTGGTTACATGTAACACACGCCAGCACGCAGTTTTCCCAGCTGGAACCGCCGCCGTGAGATCGTGGGATCACGTGGTCGATTGTCAGCTCGTCACCCTTGGGGCGACGACCACAGTATTGGCACATCATTCGGTCACGCTTGAAAATATTGCGTCGACTGAATGCGACCGTTGTGGATGGCAACCGATTGAATTCCGTCAGTGTGATGACTTCTGGAACTCGGATACGCTGCGAAACGGCTTGGACAAACGGCTGGTCATCGGTCGGATCGAACTTCGACCAATCGTCCCAGTCGTAGAGTTGGTAGTCGGTTGGATCAACAACACGGGCCGTGTCGCTCCATACCATCACCAGAGCACGTGCCACCGTCGCGACGTTGACCGGTTGCCAACTGCGATTGAGAACAAGCGCTGGCCGCTGGAGAACCTGAGAAACCATGTTGCTAAACTCCTTTGGGTTTTCGACCTGACGTTGGTTTCGTCAACTCTAGAACTTTGAGGGTGATCGACCGGATTCGAACCGGCAATAACTTGGCTCACAACCAAGCGCTTTACCATTAAGCTACGACCACCATTATGATTGAAATTAAAAGTTTGAAAACCGGAATCAACGCATGGTTTGTGATGATTGATTAACAAAAACGCAATTTTGTTGAAAAACTGACTGCAATTAAGACGCGATCAAGCGAAACATGTTCACCAAAAACCAAGTGTCAAGTTTTATTGATTCAACAAAACAGCAACTCAATGATTTCAAGTGCTGATCGTTTTCTTGTTAATACAAAGTAACTTGGGAGCCATTTTTAAACTTCGCTCGAATTGCAAGCATGCAACTGCTTGGCGAAAAAACTTGCTTTAAAAATTCGGAGTAGTGGATAACGTGAAAAGCAAAACACAAAAGCAGAACATGAAATTGGAATAAAAAATTTATTGAAACTAAAAGTGGACGGCCGGGGAATCGAACCCCGATCACCTGCATGCAAAACAAGCATCTTACCGTTAGACGAGCCGCCCAGAAAAAATTGAAATTGAATCGAAATTAAAATCGTGATCGTGATTCCCAAATTCGATTGTCAATTATCAAACAAGTGATCGAGGTGGGAGTCGAACCCACAGAATCCCACGCCCTCAACGTGGTCGCTTTGCCGTTTGCGTACCCGACCAAAAATAAAGTTGCGGATCCAGGGGTCGCACCTGGCGGGTCTGGCTTATGAGGCCTGATTGGGCACTGGCCCATCCGCTAAAAATTTAAGAAGCTTGGAATGCACTCCCAACACTTCCAAGTTGCAGACTTCGGAATTGAACCGAACGGTTCGGCCTTATGAAGGCCAACTGAGTCCCAAGCTCGTCTGCAATATGTTCACAAGTGGCTCCGGAGAGATTCGAACTCTCATGCCTTGCGGCCCGACTTTTTGAAAGTCGTGTGTATGCCATTCCACCACAGAGCCTTGTTAGCACTTCGGACGGGAATTGAACCCGCGCGTCTTTACGACACCTGGTTGAAAGCCAGGTCGCCAATACCATCACAGCAAACCGAAGCAAATTTTTGTTTTGTTAATTCGAAAGCAATTAAAAAGCAGCTCAGCGAACTACCAACAATCAAGTAACTCGTATGGGAATTGAACCCATCTCTCCAGCTTGAGAAGCTGGTGTCCTACCGATAGACGAACGAGTCATATTTCTTCAAGCCAAGCCCAAATTGGATTTGGCAAATCAAGCAGCACGTATGGGAATCGAACCCATCTCTCCAGCTTGAAAAACTGGTGTCCTGCCGATAGACGAACGCGCCTTGTTTTTCAACGTTTGTAAAAAGTGGGCCGTGAAGGAATCGAACCTCTCGCCGCCACCCCACAAATTAAAGGCGCCTGTTTTACAGACAGGCGTGAGGAGCACGACCCGATGTCATTTGCCAAGTCACAATCGCTTGATTGCAATCGCTTATCCGATCAAAAAAAAAGCTAGTGCTCGAGGCAGGAGTCGAACCTGCAATCACTTGGGCTTAAACCAAGTCGCTCCACCGATGGCGTACCCGAGCATTTCAACCGAAACCGAAACCGATTCCGCATTCCGCATTCCGCATTCCGCATTCCGCATTCCGCATTCAAAAAGTAGTCCAGGTCGGATTCGAACCGACGATCATCTGTGTGTAAAACAGCCGCCTTACCACTAGGCCACAGGACTGGAATTTTTAGTTTTCTGCCAACGCTCGTTTTTGAAAATCATTCACGAGCGAACTTAAGCTAAAAAAGCTACGAGAGCTGGATTCGAACCAGCACAGCGACATTCAGAGTGTCGCGTCCTACCGTTAGACGATCTCGTAGAAAAGTTTCACTGAAAACTGAAACTGAAAACTTCCAAGCACCTCGCCGAGGAATCGAACCTCGTCCAACTGTTTCGAAGACAGTCATGCGTCCATCACACCCGCAAGGTATTTTTTCGATAGTGAATCGAAGAGGGATGGGCGGGACTCGAACCCGCGCGTAAGTGCTTAACAGGCACCCGCTCTGCCACTGAGCTACCAACCCTGATTGGTTTGATGCTTCCGCATCCTTAATTAAAGTTCGGGGAGACGGATTCGAACCATCAAAGCTTGCTTCAAAGGCAAACCGCCAATCCCGTTGGGTCCCCGAATAACGGCAAGTTTTCACTTGCTCAAAAGTTGTGCGAGCGAGAGTCGAACTCGCAAACACTGGTATCTGAAACCAGCCGCTCAGCCGTTGGCGTACCGCACATAAACTTCAAACTTCAAATCGCGAAAGTCGGAAATCGGAGGCCGGAACAAAAGCCCTGCATGTACTTTTAATCCAACCTCCTATTCCACCTTTAATTCAAGCGACCCATACCGGATTCGAACCGGTGATCTCCGCCGTGACAGGGCAGCGTCCACTCCTGACTGGACCGATGGGCCGTTTTTTTGAACGTGAAATGCGAAATTACATTCATTCATTTCACACAATTCAAAAGAGTGCTCTGCGAGAATCGAACTCGCCTGTCCAGAATGGAAATCTGGCACCTAAACCGATCGGCCAAGAGCACAAACAAAGTGATTCGGTTTTCAAATTCCGAATTCACTTCAGAGCGTCCAGTGGGAGTCGAACCCACACTTCCGCCTTGGCAAGGCAGTAGGCTACCGCTACATCATGGACGCTAAATGGCTACCAAATTGTCAAAGATCGAATTCGAGACCGACCGTCGCTTTCACAACAATGTCTTTCTCAAATTTTTAAGAGCACCGGGTGGGACTCGAACCCACGTCCTCGCATTACGAAAGCGAGATCTTGGCCGCTAGACGACCAGTGCTAAATTTTGCTTCTTCTCCGGCGTCGGCCAGGAACATCCCTGACATACTTCCTGACCGACGCCACGTTCATTTCAAGTAGGACTGGAAGGATTCGAACCTTCTCCAACTGGGTAAGAACCAGCTATGCCGCCAATAACACCTCAATCCCAAGTCTTAATTTTGTTTGTTGCTTTTCCTCTTTGCCGTTTCGTTTCGAATTCGTTTCGTTCCTGTTTGTTTCACCGTTCAAGTTGGCGCGGAAGGAATCGAACCTTCGGCCTGTTGCTTATAAGACAACCGCTCGTGACCACTGAGCTACGCGCCAGTGTTTTCCGTCTTCCCTGCAACGCTTTCCACTTGCTGACCTGATGACATAAAAGGATCAAGTCTTCAAAGTGGGGTCGGAGGGATTCGAACCCTCATCGCGCTGAGTAAAAACCAGCTGTGTTAGCCATTGACACCACGACCCCGTATAAAAATTCGGATCGGATGCTGCGTTTCAATCGCAAAGTCATGTGTGTCTCCTTTTGTTATGTTTGTTTCAGTGTTGTTTGTTATTGAGTAGTGGTAGTCCCAAGAGTCGAACTTGGCACAACCTGGATATCAGCCAAGCTTGGGCAACCAGCCCTCAACTACCTTGCGTGTTTCTGTTTTGCTTCTTCATCTCAAGCCACCGTCAGTGCGTACCGGTAGCCCAGCGGTTTGGGAGGCACTCGAATCCTCTCCTCCTGGTCTTCAGCCAGGCGCTCTACCGTTTGAGCTACCAAACCTTGTTTGTTTTTTGGGGTGTCCTATGAAGCCAATGATTCCGTCGAACTGTCCGCTTGCTTGCTTGTCATCTGACAAAAGACATTAAAAAAGCCCGCTGTCGGAGGACGCGGGCTTTGAACGGATTCGTTTTCGGCCAAGCGTCTATAAGCGCATCGCAAGCGCGACGACATCAAAATTGCCTTGTTCGGCAATGTGATACCCGCGTTTCACGTTGGTTATTGAAGCTGACCGTAAACACATCATTGAAATTTGAATCCTTGTTTTGATTTATTCTTTTAAGTCGTCGGTCGCGAGTATCTACCACTCGCGATATTAGATGGACGTTGTTCTCATGGTTTGGTTCGCCAGAAGTTCGATTTTCTTGGAAGAAAACTCAGACAACTTTTTACCTTCCATACCTTGCCCGCCAATAAGCTCCCATTGGTGGATATTTTGAGCTTATCGAACCCCTCCATTTTCACTTCTACTCGCCCATATTTTGTGGCATTCCGTTCTCATTTCGTTCTAACAGTTGCTCAGCATGCTGCATCCATTAGGATATTAATTGAAAACTCGGCAACGCTTTCATTTAACTCATCGATTTGCTGTACTCATATTCATGAACACCTCCACCAAACTCGGGTTATGGATTTTGATCATTGCAGGGATTACAACTGCTGCGCTCTGGATGATCGGAGGAAAAGAAGGCGAGTTCTCAACTGAACTAACCATCAACGCCTCGCCCGAAACTGTATTCCCCTATCTAGTCGAACCCGATCATCTCAAGAACTGGAATTCAGGACTCGTCGACGTTGCACGATACGATGCGCCGCCCCAAGAACAAACTCTTGGCCCTCCTGTTATCAAGAAAACGAATCGCACCATCTCTATCGATGGAAAACAGGTTCAGTTTGATGACCAAGTCATTCGTTTCGAGGAAAACAAACTTTTGTCGATTCAGTCAACCAACAGCAACGCGATCAGGACGTCCATTTTCCGGCTTGAACCCAAGGGCAGCGTGACTCAGGTTACTTATCGGGTGAAAGCCATCAATTGTGGCTTTGGCCGAATCATGGCTCCCTTGCAATCTGACTCGACAAAGCTTCGAATCGATAACGATATTCTCCAGCTAAAGGAGCTGGTCGAAGGCACCCGTGCCACCATTCAATAAACACTCAACGCACTTTAATATTCAACCGGAGCCCCAATGCCTGCTGAGATTCTCGACGGAAAAGGAATTTCGAAACAGATTCAAGCTGAGACCAAAATCAAAGTCGCAGAGTTTATCGCCGAAAATAATCCACAACCCATCCTCGCCGCAGTTCTCGTTGGTGAAGACCCTGCCAGTCAGGTTTATGTGCGCAACAAAGAGCGAGCCTGTGCCCGAGTTGGAATCGGCAGCCAGCTCCATCGAATGCCGTCCGACGTCACCACCCAAGACGTTCTCGATAAAGTCAATCAACTGAACCAGGACGCCAACATCAGCGGTATCCTGGTTCAACTTCCGCTGCCCGACCAAGTCAACTCGCGTGCCGTTTTGGACGCCATCAATCCTGACAAAGACGTCGACGCGTTTCACCCACACAACGTTGGTTTGATCTCTCAAGGCCGCCCTCGGTACTTACCCTGTACGCCTCACGGAATCGTGCAGATGCTTAAGCGTTGTAACGTCCCGACCAGTGGCAAACACGTTTGTGTGATTGGACGTAGTGACATTGTTGGTAAACCGATGGCAATGATGTTGGCACAAAAAGACTCCGGTCTCGGGCCCGATATGGCTAACGCGACCGTTACGCTTTGTCACAGCCGAACTGCCAATCTGAGCGAGGTCGCGGCTTCGGCGGACATATTGATCGCTGCGATTGGTCGGCCAAAATTTGTCACGGCCGACATGATCAAGCCTGGTGCTGCGGTGGTTGATGTCGGGATCAATCGAACCGATGACGGATTAGTTGGTGATGTCGACTACGAAGCGGCCCTTGAGGTTGCCGGCCACGTAACGCCTGTGCCGGGTGGAGTGGGCCCGTTAACGGTAACAATGCTGCTGGAAAATACGCTTTTAGCTGCCAAATACCAAAGCCAGCAAAAATAAAGCGAAACGGCTTTCCCCAATCGCTGTTTGTTGAAGAACTGCCAAGAATTCATCGCCTAAAATTCGTTCAATGAATTCTCTTGGTAGTTTTTCGTTAAGTTTCCGGCGTGCCGCGCTTGAATTGTGTATCTTGAATGTGAAAGCGTCGCCGATTTTCTTTTCAATAAACCAAAAGACGCAATAGAACCGCTGACTGGACGAACCACGTTTATGAAAACGATTCAAAATAATCCCTGGATTCGCGCGATCGCAATTACTTGCATTTCCATCTCCCTGCTAATGGTGACAGGCTGTGGTGGATGTCGAGATAATGCCAATCAAGACGCAATCGCAAAGAAGAAAAAGGAAGAAGAAGAGAAAAAGAAAAAAAAGGAAAAACCAAAAGACGATTTTGAATACAACAGCCCCGTCTTGCTTCCTGCTGTTTTTCCCAAACCCAAAAAAGATAAAGACAAGGACAAAAAAGAAGAAAAGAAAAAGCCGTTTCAAGCCGCCTTTGACGAATTCGATAACCCTCTCAGCCGAACCAACCGAGTCAAATCCGGCCATTGGTATACCGCCAACGTCCAAGCGATCGCCAACAACTATAACGCTGATGGGCAACTTACTGCCGTCACCGTTAATAGTATGGGCAAAGAGGTAGTGATCCCAAAAACAGATTATTACCTGAAGACTTCTCGACCGATTTCTTTGCCCAAAGGCGAATGGAAAAACTTCGAGACTTCGGTTTTCGTTCCCAAACGTGGCCAGAAGGTTGCGCAGGTATCGGTTAATTACCGAGTGGGCCGTTCCAGTGGCGGGCTTTCGCAAATGAGTTTTGGCGGTACGACGATTGCGATGAAGCCGTATCAATATCACATCGTTTTGCTGAGCTCGCGACCGGACACTTACAAGTATCTGAACCTTACCGATGCGTTTGAACTTAGAAACGCTCAAACCTCAACTGGTGAGGGACTTGGCCCGTTCTATTACATGATCCCCTCAAAACCTGAATTTCCACTGCCACTGCCACAGCACTCGTTGAATTGGACCACAATTGCTTATTTGATCTGGGATGATCTCGACCCAACGACTTTGACACAGGAACATCAGGACGCAATTCTTGACTGGCTACATTTTGGTGGTCAATTAATCGTGAGCGGGCCTGACAGTTTGGACAAACTACAAAGCAGTTTTTTGGGCAACTTCCTTCCCGCACAATTTGACTCGACTCAAAATTTAACCAGCGAAGATCTTAAAGAGCTTAACGAAAACTGGACCGTTCCTTCCAGCAAAACAAAAGCGGCCACACGCGAGCTTAAACTCTCGGACACCGTTCCGTTGCTGGGAGTTACTTTTAAACCACACACGGAATCCAATTTTGTTGCAGGCACCGGCGAGATCGCAATCGAGCGACAAATTGGTCGGGGTAGAATTGTGGTGACGTCGTTTTCACTAAATTCTCCGATTGTCAGAAGCTGGCGTAGCTATAAGAGTTTTCTCAATGGGGCGCTGTTAAGAAAACCGGCTCGATATTTTAATAAAACTCCATCCGGTGAAACGGTATTTGAGTGGGCCAATGATGGAACCAGCATTTTGGATCCGATGATCAATTCGACCGTTCGGTTTCTCGCGCGTGACCTTTCACGAAAGGGCACAAAAATTGGTGCAGAGGGATTGCTGGCCGCGCCTACCGAAGAACAAGACCCTAACATTTTTGGGTACAGTCAAACAGTTCCAACACTGGAACAAGAACTTCGGCTAGACAAAAGTAAATACAAGAAACTGGGACGCAACCTTAAGGACCAATGGCATTACGGTGGATTCCAAGACGCGACAGAATCAGGAACAGGCGGTTGGAACGACAACAGCGGCGTTGCGTTAGCCGCACGCCAAACACTCAAAGAGGCTGCCGGGATCACACCCCCGTCATCAGGTTTTGTGCTGAAAATGCTAACCGTCTATTTGATTGTTTTGGTTCCATTGAATTGGTTGATTTTCCGTTTGATGGGCCGAGTAGAATACGCTTGGGCCGCCGCTCCCTTGATCGCAATCGCCGGCGCTGTATTGGTCGTCAAGATGGCTTCTCTCGACATTGGTTTCGTTCGCAGCAACACCCAAATTGGCACGCTGGAAATTCACGCTGACTATCCACGCGCACATTTGGCTGAATTTTCGGCGCTTTATACGTCGCTTTCAACACAATACAACGCTGACCTGGACAACCTCACCGCGCAGTCTTTGCCTTTTGCTACTGCCGACCAGGATGAGGTTTTCTCGGCAAAAGAATCTATCAGTGAAGTCCAACTTCGACGAACCGTTCGCAATCGCCTGGAAGGATTTCAGATTCGGTCTAACTCAACGGGCCTTGTTCACACCGAATACATGCTCGATCTCAACGGCGTTATTTCTTTCACGCCACCCACGTCCAAAGACGGACCATCCGTTGGCAATTCAACCAACATCGACATTAAGGATGCTGCGGTTTTAGGACGAGACGAAGAAGGCGAATACAAATTTGCCTGGGTTGGAGATCTGACAGCAGGCTCTGAAATTGATTTGGCAATGGAAGACAAACCTGCCACCTCATTGGGCGAAGCATGGGCAGGCAATCCAAATTTCCAAAACACCAGTCGCGCCTCGCAAGCCGTTTGGAAGAAAAATCTTGGTGAAGCGGACTCGGCCACACTAGAGATAATTCGCAACTTTCCCGAACTAAAATCAAATTGGGATCGTTTCGAGCGATTGCTGCTTCAGTTTTCGTCAGAACCAGACCATCCGTACACTGCAAGTGAATTCAGAAATGTATTCCAGTTAGTTAACAGCGTTTCTCAAGTTAACCTTGGTCGCATGCTCGATACAGTTTTGAGTAACCTGACCCTCGCACCCGGCGAATACCGGCTGATCGGGGCGACCGAGCAACGATTGGGAACCACCAAGTTCGACCCTGCCTCCACGCAAATTGACCAACAGACTTTAATCGTTGCGCATTTAAAACATCCACGTTTGGCTATCGCAAAACGAGACTTAAATGCGATGGAAGACTTCTCCAGCCCAAGATCAAATTTGGATTGGGAAGAGGAAATTAAAGAGCTGGAGAACTCCAACAACTAGTGAGCTTTTTCTTAGCCTTTCCTAATCTAACTCATAACACAAATACTAAAATCGCTACCAAAGACGACAGTAAATATGATTGAACTTCGCGGATTTGGAAAAGACTACGGTGAGTTCACTGCGGTCGAATCACTTGACTTGAAAATTGCCGAAGGCGAAATGTTCGGCTTCATCGGCCCCAATGGCGCCGGCAAAAGCACGAGCATCCGGTTTCTCGCAACCCTGCTTCGAGCCAGTCGTGGTGATGGAACCATCAACGGATACAGCGTTTCGCAAGACCCGATGAACGTTCGGCGCAGTGTAGGGTACATGCCCGATGCGTTCGGCGTTTATGACGGTATGAAAGTCTGGGAGTTTCTCGATTTCTTTGCCGTCGCGTACAAGATCGGACGAACGCAACGCAAGCAAGTGATCCGTGATGTACTTGAATTGCTTGACCTGACATACAAACGTGATGATTTCGTCAACGGACTTTCACGTGGTATGAAGCAGCGATTGTGTCTGGCCAAAACACTTGTGCACGATCCGCCTGTGTTGATTCTTGACGAACCAGCCAGTGGTCTCGACCCGCGTGCCCGAGTCGAAGTCAAAGCGCTGTTAAAAGAGCTTCGTCGGATGGGCAAAACAATTTTGATCTCCAGCCACATTCTTACTGAGCTGGCCGATTGCTGTACGTCGATCGGAATCATCGAGCGTGGCAAAATGCTAATGCACGGCCCAATCGACGAAGTCTACCAGCGTATCCGCGGTAATCAGGTGATCGAAGCAAGGTTCGGAAGCAATCTGGATACGGGTCTTTCAATCATCCGCAGCAATCCGAATGTACGCGACGTTCAAGTCGACGGGTCAAAAATCACGATCGAATTTACTTCGTCAGAACACAATCCAGCGGAATTGTTAAAGGCGTTGATCAACAACGAAGTCGAAGTGATTAACTTTGGCCAAAAAGATCCAAACCTCGAAGACGTTTTCATGATGGTTACCAAAGGCTTGGTTTCATAAAACGGAATTCAACAGGAAAAGGCGGTTTAAGACCGCCTGAATCCAACCCGTTTGTATTCCTGCCCTGCACACCCAGCAGTGTTTTCGGTCAAGACTACCCCAACTCGATCGCCAGCACCGACTTTGATTTCATTCACTCGGATGACCCTTCGGCGTTCAAGTCGCTGGTATTCGTTGCCGAAAAGAGCAGTGAAATGCCGGACAAACGCCAATCGAATGGAAAACTGTTTCGTTCTTCATTCGTCCAATACGCACTCACAAACCTGTACTCCAATTGAAATTCACGACTCGCCACCTAACAATCCTCACCACAATTCTTGCGATTGGGATGGCGACGTATCTTTACACTAACCGGCCTGCAAAGTTAGAAATTGGGATGTCCCAAAACGACGCCCTGTACAACCTAAACCGATTGAATGCACTAGACTTAGTGAGAGGCCCTTATTCGGAAACCTATTCCGTAAGCGTACCAATCCCTGAAGGCTTTCCAATCGACGCAGCGAAACTGGATACGTACTGGTTTTTGCCATATCAATTTATTTGGCTCCAAACAGATTTTGAAAACGGTAAGCTTTCGAATATTCTAGTGTGGCACGAGACGGAGAGTGAATCAGGCGGCATGGAGATTGAATCTGTTGATGCGCTTCAAGGTTCGGTTACCAGTCGCAATTGGAAAAGTAAAAACTGATCGCTTGACAACAATATGGTGTGATACACGCCAAACCGGCCCCCGCAGTTCTAGATGCCTTGGCTATGCAGCTTTGCGTTGGCCAAGTGCCAATCGAACAGCCGCCACCACATCGTTTGCCGTTGGCCAGCCCATTTTCAGGATGACTTTGCTAAAAAAGTTACCGGTCCGTTTGGCAACGACTTTTCCGTCGACCACGACATCAAATTGACCGCGTTTGCCTTCGACAAGGTACACGGTCTCGCCGGTTGTGGATTCGATCTCAGCAGCAAAACTTGCCGCTTTTGGCTTATAAGCCGTTCAGGTTGGGCAGTGGATAATTTCGATTGACATTTCTGATCCAGGGAAGAGGTAGATAGAGTTCGCAACCAGTATTCGTTGAGAACATGTCTGGCATTGGAGTTATTTCGACACAAAAACCGAAAAAAAATTCCAACTTTAGAAATTAAATTTCCCAGCGCAGCAGCCTGGAATCAGTTCAAGAGGATCGAGCCAGGGCCGAATTCTTCATCACCGCCGGTTTCCCATTGACGACGAACTTCTCTCAGTCCGTAACAGCATAAATCAAAACGATCGCTCAACCGCTCTAGCAATGTGGCTGGGGGAGCGTCTTTGTCGGCGGCTTCGATTTCGCTGGCAATCCGATATGACCGTTTGCCGAACGAACAATAGACTTCAAAACGGCGCGACGCATCTTCTTCGCCACCAAGTGCTTCAGGGTAAATACCGGCCCAAAACAAAGTGAAATCGCCGATGTGCAAATGCAGTTCGCGTTTAGCATCTCCCAATCGCGCTCCGGCTTCTTCAACCATTTCATGAACGCTCATCAACGGTCGACCAGTGACGCTTCGAATTCGGTGAACCATGTCGTTACGAACCGAACGCAACAGAAGGTTGGATAGATAGTCGATCAAAGGCGGATCAACGACGCCAAGCTGTGATTGAAAAGTACTCTCGGCGAGCCCAGCAAAATATCTTTGAATGGGCGATCGTGGAGTTGAATTGTTCTCTTCGTTTTTGTTCTCGTCAGTCATAGCTAATACTCCGTTGGAAACTTCTTGTTTCCTCTAGATCCTGTTCCAAAACCGATTCGAGTCGATGAACTTCGACATGATTTGAAACTAACCCTAGCGAGTTTACAGAGACAGGTTTTCGCTTCGAATTTCAGACGAAAAGCCCGATTGTGAAACACGCGTCCAATTTCTCTATTTCAAATCTAGGTCCGAATTAGGACTTGGGTCAAGAGATTTTCTGATAGCAGCAAAATTCACCGGGCTTTTAAGGCGTTAAAAACCGTACTTTTGTAATTCAAACGGGACATTTGTTTAGCCTGTTTAGTCGATACTCTCATCTTCAAGAGATTCGCCCGCAATAAAACGCGCCTTTGCTGCTTCAAACTCAACCACCCGCGGAGCCATGTATTCACTCAATTGTTCAAAACTAATTGGAGCATATTCGCAAGCATCAACACCAACGTCTTTGGTTAGCAATGTCATATTCTTTCGATCTTCAGCTGCCAGTCGATCGTGAACGTGACCGTAAAGTTGCCAAGCTCCATGAAAGCGTCCGTCCCAACTTCGCATCGGATAATGGTTGAGCCAGATCTTTTGCCCTTGGACCGATATCTTTCCTTGCTCAATCGTTTTCTTAAAAAGTCGGCCAATCGAGCGGTGGTCATGGTTCCCCCAAACGAAGTTCACATTCTTGCAGTTAATACGATCAAGATAACCTTTAGCTTCTTTTTCATCGCCCCAGCAAAAATCGCCCAGCACCCAAAGCGTGTCATGTTTCGAAAGACGCGAGTTGATCGCTTCCAGCAAAGCCGTGTCATGGCGCTCAACGGTATCGGGAGAAACTCGCCAGCGGCCGCGCGGATCAGATTCGAGCTGTTCCAATTCCACATCGGACAGGAACGGGCGTTTACAATATTTGATAATGTTTGAATGGCCGAAATGCGTATCGGCGGTAAACCAGACTTGTGACATGGTTGGGATCGACTTTCTTCTTGGGTCTATTTATCTATTTATAGCCCAGTGAAGACATGCGCTGCCAGAAAAGGTTCATCGAAATTTTGTTTAACGACCAGCCGGCAGGCGCAGGCGCGTCAACCGACTGACAAACTTAATCCTGCAAGTGTTGCGTTGCGTGAATGTACTGTCGGCGAAATACCCCAAGCGGAGCGGCCGATAGCCCAAAATTCGCTACGAACGGCCTAGCCGGACTTCTTAGACTAGCCGGCATGAAAAAGTCTTTGGTTAGATTGATGCCCGTTCGAAATGGAAGGTACGCTTCCAGCATCCGGCCTACAGGCTTTCGAGATGCCTGTACGCAAACCTCCAGAGGCGTAATGACATGGGGCCCGCACTCGTAATCGAAATTCTAATAATAGGCTTTCTTCTAATCGTCGTGACCGAAGTGCTCACGAGATTTATTCCAAAAGCCTTCAAGCCCTTTGGACGTGGCCTTACGCTATTGTGGATCGGGTATAGCCTATTTAACACAGGCGTATTCGGTGAATGGAAAGAGCCACCTTTCAAAACTGTGGCGACTCTAATGGAGCAAGTTCGTGGTGACGAACTGCACTGGAACCAATTCGGAAAACCAGCGACCAAATGGGAAGAAAAAAACCATCGCCAGTACAAAAAGACCTGTCAAGGTTATGCTATCGAACAACTGGGGGAACTTGGTCCCGAGGCCAGCGAGGCAGTGCCGGAATTAATTGAGATTTTCAATCAGCAGGAAGACTACAACTCCGGTGATGGAGTCTATGAAGTTCGATCAGCAATTGCCAGAACACTTGGAGCGATTGGAAAACCCGAGGCAATTGAACCTATGATCGAGATGTTGTTAGAGAAGTCTCTCTCTCCTGACCAACGGAGTAATAGGTCCGCCATTTGCTGGCACGATAGGGAATACGAAAACAGCAAGAGTTACTTGAAACGAGGCACCGGGCCTCAAGCAATTCTGATGGGACTCATGTTGATGCCACAGAAGCATCACCGTGCAATTGTTAAGAACTTGAAGATTGCCCGCGCGAAAATTGAGGAGTCTGGCCAGTTCAATGCTTGGTCAAAATTTGAAATAGACCGAGGGATTCGGTTTTTCGAAGCGGACAAGAAAACTCGAAAGAGGGTCGGTGACTACATTAGTCGCAATGGTGGCATCGACGATGCTGAGTTTGAAAAACTAATTGCCCCTACGCAGGTACGGCCCTGGGCTAAGCGCAAAGTTAAATTGAGCGATGGTACCTGGTCAGAGATATCAACAGAGCAAGAGTTCAAAAAGATTCTCATGCAAAATCGAGATGCCCGCGCCCGAGCAGACAAATAGTTCAGTCGGCGGTAACAAAAAACGACTGTTCATCGAAATTTTGTTTAACGACTAGCCGGCAGGCGAGGCGCGTCGGTCGATGGAAAACGGTCGCCTTCCGGCTCGTCGTTAAACGTTGCCGTTAAACTGGCTTAAACTCCGTTGATCGAAGACAGCATTTCTTTGGCAAACCCGGCGACATCATTCATAACGTCTTCTGCAGAAGCACCATCTGTCGTTGCGGCGGCAATCCGTTTCACAATCGCCGATCCAACAATCATCCCATCGCACACAGGCTTTAACCGCTCGGCATGCTCGGGCTTACTAATTCCAAACCCAACACAAATTGGCAACTCGGTTTGTTCACGTAGCCATTTCAAATTGTCGACCAAATCATCCGGCAGTTCGGTTCGCTCGCCCGTGATTCCAGTTATCGAAACGTAGTAGATAAAACCGGTTGTCTGTTTCGCAATTTCGATCGCACGTTCGCGAGGCGTCGTCGGGGTAATCAGCTGGATCAAACTAAAATCATGCTCGCGACATTTTGCCGCCAACACCGCCGACTCATCGACTGGCATATCAGGCACGATCGCACCAGAAACGCCCGCAGCGATGGCTTGCTTTAGATACTCATCGATTCCCATACGATAAATGATGGCGTAGCTGACCATCGTCACGATTGGCATTTTGATTTCGGGTGTAGTTTTTGAAACGGCAGCAAAAACGTCTTTGAGTTTCGTTCCACCGTTCAGCGAACGCGTATAAGACGCCTGAATGACAGGCCCGTCGGCAATTGGATCGCTGTACGGAATCCCAAGTTCAGCCAAGTGGCAGCCCGTCGAGTCCAATTTTTTAAGCATCTCCGACATAAACTCAAGGCTTGGATCGCCCGCAGTTATGAACGGCATGAAAGCTTTTTTGTTATCGCTTTTGAGTTGTTTAAAAAGATCGTCTATGGCCGACATGGAAAACCTAAGGCAAATTGAGAGGGTCGCTAACTAGTTTGTTGGTTGCAGCTAAAAGAACGAGGCTAAGACTTTGAGTTAGCCGCCAATTTCTGATTTCAAACGTTGAATTTCTGCTGCATCTTTATCGCCGCGCCCCGAAAGACAAATGACAACGATTTCATCTTTGCCACGTTCTTTGGCGACTTCCATTCCTTTGGCGATGGCATGTGACGATTCGAGCGCCGGCAAAATGCCTTCGGTTCGCGCAATCATATCGAACGTCGCGAGCGCTTCATCGTCTCGGCAACTTCGATATTCGACGCGGCCGGTTGCCTTCCAATGGCTGTGCTCGGGACCAACACCCGGATAATCCAATCCTGCCGAGGCCGAGTGAACGTCGTCTGTTTGTCCGTCTTCGTCTTGGAGCACGTAACTGAAACTTCCGTGCAACACACCGGGCTTTCCATAGGTCAACGTTGAAGCATGACGGCCCGGCGAATCATTTTCGCCACCGGCTTCGACGCCGATTAGTGGAACATCGGTGTTGGCGACGAATGGAAAAAACATTCCAGCGGCGTTGCTTCCGCCACCGACACAAGCCACAACGGCGTCGGGCAAACGGCCAAATCTTTCTTCCGATTGCTTAATCGTTTCGCGACCAATCACGTTTTGAAAATCACGCACGATCATTGGGAACGGGTGAGGGCCAACGACAGATCCCAAAATGTAGTGCGTGTCTCCAACGGAACTCATCCAATCACGCATCGCTTGATTCACGGCGTCGCGAAGTGTTCGAGAGCCTGTTGTGACGGGGCAAATTTCAGCACCCAGCATTTGCATGCTTTGTACGTTGGGTTGCTGCCGCCGCACGTCCTCTTCTCCCATATAGACGACGCATGGAATTCCAAAATGAGCACACGCTGTTGCCGTTGCCACGCCATGTTGCCCAGCACCCGTTTCGGCAATCACACGTTTCTTTCCCATTCGCATGGTTAAGAGTGCTTGCCCAAGCGTACTGTTAATTTTGTGAGCGCCGGTGTGGTTGAGGTCTTCTCGTTTGAACCAAATCTGTGCTCCACCGCATTGCTGTGTTAAGCGTTTTGCAAAATAGAGCGGGGAAGGGCGGCCAACGAAATCGCGAAGCAAGACATCGAGCTCTTCCTGGAAACTTGGATCCTGCTGGGCCTTGCGATATTCGACTTCAAGTTGATCGAGCGCGGCGACCAAAGTCTCGGGAACAAAACGCCCACCGAACTCGCCAAAACGTCCTTTATCATCGGGCAGGCTGGCGTCAGCACTTGGCTGGGGCAAAAATTGGCTAGGCATTCAAATTCGGCCGAAAAATGTTGTGAAAAATGGGAACGTGTCATTGTCGATTTCGCACCGCCAACCGTCAATAGTGAGCCGCACCTCTCTCCAACCGCTCATTGTTTCGTTTGATAACTTTTCACGCTATAAACGTGTGCAAGCCCCAAATTCGCGTTAAGGTACAACGCCAAGTCAATCATCTCGCTATCCAAAATTTGGATCGCGAACGTCAGCCGCATCACAAACGATAACACAACAATATGCCAGAACTTCCTGAAGTCGAAACGATGCGCCGAGGCGTACTCGGTATCGTCGGCTCGACCGTCGTCAAAGCCGAGCGTACACCCTGCCCAAAAAAACCAATTGTTATCACGCCTCGCATCGACCGGCTAAACAAACGAATCGCTGGCAAGAAAATCACGGCAGTCGATCGGTTAGGCAAACGGGTTGTCGTTCGTTTTGATACGGACGATCGATTGATTTTCGAACCTCGGATGACAGGGCTGGTTTTGATTGCCCAACCGCCAACGGTCGAACATTTGCGATTCTGTCTGCAGCTTAAAAAATCGCCCGTCAAAAAGTTATTGTTTTGGGACAGGCGAGGATTGGGAAATGTGACGTTACTTTCTGATTCCCAATATCAAACAAAATTGACCGACGGAAAACTTGGGCCCGACGCGCTGGACATTAGCGCCGAAGATTTCCCAACCCGTTTCGCAGGCAGCAAACGAGAAATCAAAGTCGCTTTGCTGGATCAATCAAAAGTGCTTGGCGTGGGCAATCTCTACGCGTCAGAGATTCTACACCTGGCGCGTATCCATCCAGCAACGCGTTGCGATCGGTTGACGGCCAAGCGTTGGCAATTGATTTATGACTACATGCGTGAAGTTTTCGAGATCGCGATCAAATACGAGGGCTCAACGCTTTCCGATGGCACGTACCGTAATGCCTTAAACGATGCAGGCAGTTATCAAAACGAACATCGCGTTTACGATCGTGAAGGGGAGACTTGCCCAACGTGTAATCAATCAAAAATCATCCGCATCGTGCAAGCTCAACGCGCGACTTTTTATTGCAAGAAGTGTCAGACGAAACGCTAGAGAACTACATGAACGATAATCTACAGGCCGCCATCGATGCGATTCGTCAAGGCAACACACAAGAACTAAAACGTGTCATCGAAAAATCGGAAGATTCAAAAGCACTTTTAAGCGCGCGAATTCCGTTTCCTAGACCAACTGGGCATTGTTTTGGCAAAGACACCACGCTGCTACAGTTTGCGAGTTTTCGACGCTGGAAAAGTGAGCATGACGCCGAGACCAGAAAGATATTGATCGACGCGGGTGCTGAGATTGATATTCATTCGGCTTGTGGACTGGGCATGGTCGACGTGATTCTGAAGCACATTGAATCGGATCCGGAATCACTTTCAAAACAAGTGGATACCTATTTTCCAATTCAATATGCAATCTCAAACAGTCAAGCGGAATCCGTGCGAACGCTGCTTGAAAATGGGGACGACATCAATCGGAAGCTCCAAAAGGTCGGCTGGTTCGATTGGGAAGACGACGCGATCGGCGACAAATCACGAGCCGACGCGCCGGATTGGCTACCGATTCACATGTCGGCAATTTGGAATTACAACGCCGAACGAATAGCCGTTGCCGAGTGTCTGCTTGAAATGGGCGCCGACTTAAATGCACCATCGCCGCTTGATGGATCCCGACCGATTCACCTTGCGGCAACGTACTGCAGGAATGACTTGATTCGTTTTTATGTTGCCAACGGAGTTGATGTCGATAGTCCAACAGAGAATTCGCGTGGAATTGAAACCGAAGGTGCGCAGCTTCCTGAGCCAGCTGGCGGTCACGATTGGACACCGTTGATGGTTACGCTTGGTGAAGGCTTCGTCGAGTCGGCTGAGTTACTGATTGAATTGGGAGCAGATGTTAACGCAGTCAATTCGATGGGCCGAACTCCGATTCACATCGCAGCAGGTGGATATTGGAAAGAGCGAGAAGACATCTATGTGAAGCTTGTCCAATTGCTGCTCGACCGTCAGGCAGATGCTTCGATAAAAGACGGTGCGGGCAAATTGCCAATCGATTACGCACGGCAAAATGGATACGAGAAAGTCATTGCGATTTTGGATTGACGAATTGTTGTGGACAGCTTGGTCAATATTTGCGGCGACGGACAGGAATGTCCATCCTACTTTCAGCCCATAAAAAAACGTGGTGAGGATCGGAATCCTCACCACGTTTGTTTTTTGTTAGATCAAATTAAGCGTTGCTGGGAACGTTCGTTGTCGCGTTGATTTGCGAAACGGCTCCGGCGATACCTCGTGCCATTGGGACGGGCGATTTTTGACGCTCGATCGGAAGCAGCAAAGTGAAATTCGATCCTTTGCCGACAGAGCTTTCGACACGGATCTTGCCGCCGTGGGCTTCGATGATATTTTTACATGTCGCCAATCCAACGCCCGTTCCGCCTTTGCCCGTTTCATCAGGACCTGACTTTGTGGTGTAGTAAGGCTCAAAGATTCGACGCAATTTGTCTTGCGGAATTCCTGGCCCGTAATCGCGAACGCTTAGGTCAACCGATTTGTTTTCGACATTGTGCTTAAGCTTGATAACCAGCTGGCCGCCTTCGCTCATCGCCTGTCGAGCGTTGATCAACAAGTTCATCAAGACTTGCTGGATCTGGTTTCCAATCGCTGAGACCTCTGGAAGATTTTCCTCGATTTGCATATCGACAGAGATACGATACTTTTGCATTTCCCGCTCTAGCAAAACCATCGACTCATCGATGAGCTTGGAAATGTCGGTCATCTCAAAATGCTCGCTACGATTTCGAGCCATGCCCAAAACCGCGTTGGTGATTTTTGAGGCACGCATACCAGCAGTGTTGATTTTGTCAAAAGCTTTGTCACGCGTCTCTTTGTCGTCGTGACGCATGCCCATTTTGGCGTAGTTGATAATCGTCATCAGCACATTGTTGAACTCATGGGTCGTCGTACTAACCAACTCGCCCAAGGCAGTCATTTTCTGTGACTGATCAAGCCGCTTTTTAAGGGCGACAATCTCTTCTTGAAGTTGCTGAATCTCGTTTTGCTGGCACTCGCTCACAAGGCGATCCTTCCATGATCATTAAAATTTAAGCATCCCGCATCGACAATGGATTTGACCAAGTCGATACAGTCCCCCTGCTTTAACAGAGTTGTTCAAATGCTGGGTGGGAGGCGTGAATTGGGATGATCCACACCTGCATTTGAAATCAATTTCGCTAGACGATGGGTTCATCGGCCAATTCGTCTGGGAGTCTAAAACGGATCTCTTTATAATCGGCTTGGGTAAGACACGATTTGAATCTTCAAAAAACGCTTGGCTTTGCGGGGCATTTTCCCCTCTGCGTTTACCCGCAAGCATCGCATTGGTGTCAAGGAATGACACTGGAACACAACAAGGAACGTTGGACTTTATGAGTACGATTGAACAAATCGATCAGCTGATCGAAATCGCCCATCAACTTGGTTACCGCGTCCGTTACGATTATTTTGGTGGTACCGGTGGCGGTGTCTGCGAATTTTCGGGAAGCAAGTTCCTGTTTATGGATTTGGCACTTACGTCCACCGAGCAGTTAGAGGTTTTGCAGAAAGCGCTTGCCAACGAACCGCTGCTATCTACAGTTAACGCCGACGAAACGCTGAAGCAAGATCTCTCGCGGCGTGCTGCTTAAGTTCACGTTTAGTCCCACTTTGGTTCACTGCAATGTAGCCGAAGTCGCTGGGACTTAGGTTCGGCTGTGAGGCAGTTTAAGCTACGTAGAAATGGCCATGTCTCTAACCGGTTCGCCTGAACTCTGGCGAGCCCAGCTACACGGCTGGCGGAGTCGCTGGGAATTCGGCTGGCTGTGAGGCAGTTTAAGCTACGTAGAAATGGCCATGTCTTTAATCGGTTCGCCTGAACTCTGGCGAGCCCAGCTACGCAGCTGCGGCCTCACTCTTCCGGTGCTTCGAGATTATTTCTCTTTCAACATCAGTTCAATTGCGTTTTTCAAATCGCCTTGGTAGACGCCGGCCATCTTGACGTTGCCTTTGCGATCAATGAGAAACAAACCGTTGCGCCTCGGACCACCCCACGCCTTTTTTGTGAGGTCGTCTTTGTCAACGATACATGGCCATTTGATACCTTGTTCCTTGATAAACGCTTCCATCCCTTCAGCCCGCGCGGTTGAGTGAACGCCAACGACTTGAATATCGGCGTCTTTGAATTCCGAGACGACATTGCGCACATGGACTTCATCTGGTCTTGGTCTACGGCCGATTGAATATGCCGTCCAGAAATGAACGATCACAACCTTGCCCAGATAAGGTTTCAAATCAAATTCGCCTCCGCCAGGTAACTTGGCTCCAATCAATTTTGGAGGAGCCTTTCCTACCAAACCATTCATTAGTTTGCGGGCGGCGGGATGGCCGTGCCGGACAATTCCGTTTGCTCCAACTTCAAAATAGCTGTCGCGCCTTACATCTTGATTCCTGACTCGCTGGACCGAAGTCGCCATCTTTTCAAACTCTTTCAAATCATCCGGAGGCAGGGTTCCGCTGGTATATAAATACATCACGCGAAGGTTTACATTCTTGGCAAGCGGCTTGAGCTGCTCCAGACCAATCGGGCCGGTTACTTGCAATAAGGACAATTTTGAATCTGTCAAATATTTGAGTCCATTGGCCCCACTTTCATCGACCGTTTCAAGCCGAAGTGATTCCAGTTCTGGCAGAGCGCCAACGACTTTGAAAAACGAATCATCAAGCGGCAAATAGTTGTTCACTTCTAAATCCTGCAACGCAGTCATCTTTTCAAACACTGACCAATGCCGTTTATCTAAAAGCAAACCGTCTAATTTCAACGATTCCAGCTTGGTCAGCTGTCCTAATCGTTTCCAATCTTCCATGGCCGGCCAAAGCATCGGGGCATCGGCATTTTGCTCGAAACTTAAACGAAGCGAGGTGAGCTTGGGCAATTTGGCAATCGACTCAATACAAGCTGGCGTCGCGATTGTCGAGCGAATTGAAAATCGCTCGACGTTTACCAGTGATTCCAAATGTGCGATACCTGCATCAGTAACATTGGCACAGTTTTGAATGCTTATGCCTTCCAAGCCAGTCATTTTCCCGACTTCAACGAGCGCTTCATCCGTTAAGCCATCACTAAAATCGAAACTCTTCAGATTCGTCAACTTACTAAGTGAACGAACTCCCTCCGTCGTCAATTCAAAATGAGCCGTAACTCGTTCGAGCGATGGAAGATTGGCGAGATAAAGCGCCGCATCATCACCGAGGTGACTTTGGTTGAGATAAAACCGAAGCCGTTTCAGCTTATTCAACCCCTCAAGATGAGCCAAACCATTTTCCGTAACCCCGGAGTTGTCAAGCGTCAAAGTTTCGAGATTCTTGAGTCGGCGTATGTCTTTGAGCCCATCATCCGTGACGGCCGTTCCGCTTAAGTCCAGATGCTTTAGTTGATCCAGTTGAACAATGATCTTCATGCTTTTGTCATCAATCGGCGCCCCTTTATCGTAAGCCCCAAACGAAAGCGATTCGAGTTTCGAAAGCAAGATCAATTCTTCTAATCCCGACCCGTCAACGTTTGACCCATCAAGTCCAAGCACTTCCAAATCATCACAAGCCGAGAGATACTCAAGCCCCGCATCAGTAATCGGATTGTCACGCAATGAAAGGACTCTCAGTTTCTTGAATCCTCCAATAACCTTCATCGATTTGTCAGTAATCCCAAAACCATCCTTATCGTGTCCGTAGACCGAACAGCGTAAGTATTCCAGTTTTTTGAACCCGGCAAAGTTTGCAAAGCCCTTGTCGTTGACCGGGCTACTGCGGAGCATGAGCCACCGGACGTCCGTCATGTGCTTGAGGTGCTGGAACTGATTTTCGAGAGACTCCTCTCTGCTTCTAAAATAAAGTACGTGCAATGAATCGGCTGGCAAAGTCGCAAGAGGCGAAAGGTCTTTACAGGCGGCTTGGGCAAACTCAAGTTTAATCATACGTCCCGCTGGTACTTCAACGGTGCCTTTCGCAGGGCCGATTGACTTGAATTGTCTTTCGCCATAAGCCTCGACTTCTTCGTAGGGAGTTTCGACCGGTGGGCCGACGCTCAACTCTCCCATCGATCGGTCATCTGGGAAAACCAGCGTGCGAGTCTTAGCCGTGTCATCTTGCGCGTTGATGTCGTTGGGCAGAACGATACAAACAGTTGCCAAAGCAACTAAACCCAATAGAGCGCCTCTGATTCGACGAGACATCCATCCACCTCAAAGTTTCAAAAGATGATTAAGAAAATATCTATTCAGATGTTATCAGAGCGCGTCGGACAATGCGAAGTTTTTTCGGGACACAAGCAGTGCGAAAAAAGCTGTGGAGAAATTAACCACAGAATGTGGAAACTAACCACAGAGGACACGGAGGTTCACAGAGGATAAAAAACGAAACTCTGTGCTCCTCCGTGTCCTCTGTGGTTAGTTTTTATATGGAACCGACAATTCAAAGGCTGAGCATTTGACCGCCCATTTGCTTTCGTAATAGCCCGAACTCAGTTGGACCAAGTTTTTCATTCGTGTCGGTTTCCCGTCACCCCCAATCCCCTCCCCGAAAATTCGGATTGAGTTTGCACCATGGAAAATCTTCTCGTCCGAATCTTCGGGGAGAGGGGAGCCAATGAGGATTGAGGGCCTAGGCTTTCTAGCATTTTGCATTTTGCATTTTTGTTTTTTAGCTACCATTGACCACAGAGGTTCACAGAGGATAAAAATCAAAAACTCCGTGCTCCTCCGTGTCCTCTGTGGTTAGCTTTCTACGCTTAGCTCATTTAGCAACGTGGGTGGCTTCTAGTCGCGATACCAACAGCGCAAGAACTGATGCCAACGACTGGGCGCGTCGCCACTGGTTCCGATCGACGCATCACGAGAGCCCTCTTCCCAGCGGCTCCAGATATTGGGGAGCACCACCGTCTCCATGCTCATCAATTTAACTTCATTTTCAACGATCCACTCATTAGCCGCGCGGACGGCTTCATCGAATGTCTCGTGCTCGCCTGGATTCAAGAAACCGGGAGCTTCAATTTGCTTGGGAACAAAATCTTTATACTTCAGCACAGCGGACTCCACTCATTTCGCAAGATATAGCTTTTGCGTTTCAACGTACTTTTCGACGCTACGCGGGGTTAAGTAACGAATGCTCTTTTGGTCAGCGACTTTTTGACGAATCACGCTGCTGCTGATTTGGATATTTGGCGTTTGCATTGCCGCGGATTCAAAAATCTTGAAACGATCTTCATCAACATACTCTTTGAAAACCGAAAGATCGACATCACCTGAGCCTGGCCGATTCACAACCAACGGAATCGCCAACTCGCAAATTCTTTTCGGCTCACGCCAAGTGCCAAAGTTCTCAAGAGAGTCGTCTCCCATCAACAAAAACAAATCGTCATCAGGATTCGATTCTACGATTTGCGTCAACGTATCTACGGTATAGCTAACTCCACCACGTTCAATCTCAATTTTCGAAAGCTTAAAAGCCAGATGTCCACTGAGCGCCAAATCGATCATCTCAGTTCGCTGTCGATCCGTTGCATGCGAACCTGCCTGTTTGTGCGGACCAAGCGCCGAAGGAATAAACCAAACCTCATCCAAACTGGCTTGCTCTCGACATTGCTCAGCCAGGATCAAGTGTCCATGGTGGATCGGATCAAACGACCCGCCGTAAATCCCAATCCGCATGTTTATTCCTCAAACCGTTGTTGCGATACTTTTGTTGAATCTTCTGTAAAATTCGTCAGCCAATTTTACAACAATTTCCAGTCAGCCCACATGTGGCAAACCATCCGAATTTGAAGATACAAAATTGCAGCGAATTTCAAAACGCCCTGCGATAGGCCGTCGGTCCGCCCTTGACCCAACGTGTCAATCAATTCTGATATGCTGACACCATGGACCAGAAATCGCTTTTTAATGTTGAGCCGCAACCTTGGCAGTTGGATGACCAAGACGACTGGCTTGCTGCGCGAATCGCTTTTTCAGGCGCTCCTTATGGTCCGTACGACTATTCGATTCCCGCCGAACTGGAGAAATCCGTCAAACAAGGCGTACGCGTCGAGGTTCCGCTTGGTCGTGGCAACCGAAAAATGACCGGTTACTGCATCGAAGTCATCGGGCCGTTTCACCCGTTAGCCAAAACGGTTAACCCACAGAAACTTAAACCCATCTCCGTTGTCCTTGATGCACGACCGCTGATCAATGAAAAATTGCTTGGCCTCGCAAACTGGATCAGCGACTACTATGTTTGTCCGCTTGGCCAAGTCATCGACACGATTGTTCCGCCAAGTGTCAGATCCAACGCCGGCACGCGTGAGATGATGTTCTTGAGTTTGTCAAAGGAATTGGCCAACGGCATTCCGTCTTCGATGAAATTGACTGAACTTCAAAAGACAATCCTCAGTACGCTAGCCGGATCCGTCCAAGATTGGACGACCAACGAACTTGCCGAAACCGTCGGCTGCACCCAAGGCCCCATCTCAACGCTTCGCAAACGTGGATTAATCGTCACCACGACTCGGCGAGTCCAACAACAGACACATGAGATCCCTCGCGAAAATCGGATGGAAGACCTTGTTCTGAACGAAGAGCAACAAGTCGCCCTCGACCGGATCACCGAACACATCAATAACGACACGCACCGAACGTTTTTGATGCACGGTGTCACGGGCAGTGGAAAGACAGAAGTCTACATTCGCGCAATCCAAAAAATCGTGGAGTTCGGTCGCCAAGCCATCGTGCTGGTGCCGGAGATCAGCCTCACACCTCAAACGCGGCAACGTTTCCGCGCACGATTCGACCGCGTCGCGGTGCTGCACTCGCACCTAACGGCAGCCCAACGTGCTTGGCACTGGCAACAAATCGCAGCCGGCAACGTTCAAGTCATCGTGGGTGCTCGCAGCGCGATTTTCGCTCCGACTCCGAATCTTGGCTTGATCGTATTGGATGAGGAACACGACGGATCTTTCAAGCAAGACAAAGCTCCACGCTACCACGCGCGAGACGTTGCCGACTGGCGAGCCCGCAACGAAGGCGTGCCGCTCGTTCTTGGCTCAGCCACTCCATCACTCGAAACATGGCATCGTTCCAAGCTCGGAACTTACGAAAAACTATCGCTTAAAAAACGCGTTCTTGATTTGCCGTTGCCCGACGTCGCAACGATTGACTTACGCGTTGATTTTGGAGGCAAGAAACGCTTCGGCCCGATCAGCCAAAAACTTCGCGCCGAAATCAATCAAGCCATCAAAGAAGGCGGCCAAGTCATCCTGCTGTTGAACCGCCGTGGATTTTCAACTCGAATTCAATGCCCCTCATGCGGCAATGTTGAAACCTGTCCCGACTGTTCAATTCCGCTGACGCATCACGCGGAAGGCAGCAAAGCCGTTTGTCATTATTGCGATCATCAGATTCCCGAACCCAGACGATGTTCCGACTGTAAGAATCCCTCGATTCGATTTTCCGGTTTGGGAACCCAACGCCTCGAAGCCAACGTGACCGCAATGTTTCCTGATGCAGCGGTCATGCGAATGGACACCGACACGATGCGGAAACCGGGTAGCCACGAAAAGGCTCTCGCGCGTTTTCGCAGCGGTGAAATTCAAATCCTGCTCGGCACGCAAATGATCGCCAAAGGGCTCGACTTTCCAAACGTGACTTTGGTCGGCGTGATCAACGCAGACACGGCGTTACACCTTCCGGATTTCCGCGCCTCCGAGCGTTCGTTTGGATTGGTCACCCAAGTCGCCGGTCGCACAGGCCGTGGTGAAAAGGGCGGGCGAGTTTTGGTGCAAACGTTTAACCCCGAAAACGAAGCCATCGACGCCGCGACCCGGCATGACTATATCGGGTTTTCAGAAAACGAGCTTCCTAATCGCGAAGACCACAACTACCCGCCATTCGGATTTCAAGCCCGCATCGTGATCCGAAGCGAAATTCAATCCAAAGCCGAACAGATGGCCGATCATATCGCAGAACAAATCGAAATCAGCTCTGTCGATCTTGAAACAGACGTGACGATTCTTGGCCCAGCCCCCGCACCCGTTGAAAAACTTCGTGGTAAATTTCGCTACCACATGTTGCTTAGTTCCAACGTTGAAGACGCCCTGCAAAAAGTTATCCGGCGTGCTCAAACCAAAGTGAAATCCATCGACGACGTTCAATGGATCGTCGATATCGACCCGCAAGATATGCTTTAGTCGGATAAAGCAGTCACTACCGAAACGATTCGCGCAAAATAGACCTCGGTCATTGCTCTGGTTTGAGGAAGAAAGCGGTTCTACAATGACATTATTATCCGCCGTCGTTTTAGAAAGCCCTTTCGTTCAATGTCTTACCGCGGCATCAAACGCGTACTTGGCGAATCCAGTTTGGAGCGGAAGATCCGCATCCTGTTTGGGATTTGCTTGCTCGCGCTAATCGGCGGTGCATTCTTCTGGGTCAACCGAATTACCGAAGACCTGATCTACCACAACACGCGCGGCCAAGCCAACAGTCTTTACTCGGACTTCATTCTGCGGACTCACTTGATTGGCATTCAAGAGCTCGAAGATCAGTCAAAAGTTCAAGAAGGTTCTGGCATCCTGTTCAAGTCATTTGCAGGGCACTCGACACCCTACGATGCGAAAGTCATCGTCCTCGATGACTCAATCGGCTGGAACAATCTCCCACCAGAAAAAGTCACCGTCGCCACGGACCCAAATGACATTTACTATTTGAAAAAATTGACAGCTCAAGCGATTGAAAAACAAGTTGAGCAAAACGAACGCGAAGCCATCAAGCTTAGCGACCCAGTTGGCTACGCTGAAAAAATCAAACAGCTGGATGTCGCGCTAATTGATCCTGACAAATCGCAAACGGCCGAGGAAGATTTTTCGACCAGGAAAAACTACTTTTACTACACACCTGTCATTTTCAAATCTGATTCGGAGTGTTTATTTTGTCATACACCAGTGGCACGCGACGCTGAAAAATATCCACGACTCGGTGAGATCGCAAACCTGCTTAAGCAACCGGACACTTCGCGCGAGACGGAGCGGAAGCTTAATCTGGAAAAATTCAACATCGCACCTCCGGCGTTTCTTAAAATCACTTTGGACAATGAAATCACGCAAGGAGCCATCAGCAAGAATCGCGCGATTTTGTTTACCGTCGCGATCTTGACGACCGTTTTTTCAGTCGCACTACTTTGGGTGATCGTCCGCTACGTTATCGTCAAACCGCTTGCCCACCTACGCGATGTGACCGAAGAAGTCAGCCACGGCCGCATGGACGTGCGGGCGCAACTTGGGACCGGCGATGAATTTGAAGAGCTTTCTCGTTCGTTCAACCGCATGCTTCGCCACCTACTCGACACGCAATTGGCGCTTCAATCGGCCAACGAAGACCTTGATAAAAAAGTCGATGAGCAAGCCCAATTGACGCTGAAGCTTTACGAGATGAATCAAGTCCGTGGTGAATTTCTCGCCAACATGAGCCACGAATTGCGCACACCACTCAATAGTATCATTGGATTTTCCGAAATCCTCGAAAACGCAAAAGGGCTTGAGGAAAAGCAAATCCGATTCGCCTCCAACATTCGCAACTCGGGGCGACTGCTGCTTGATTTGATCAACGACATCTTGGACATGGCGAAACTGGAAGCCGGAATGATGGAAGTCAAACCGACCGAATTCAAAGTCGATCAGTTGGTTAGCGAGATGGTTGAAATGGTGCGCAACCTCGCGGAAACAAAAAACATCAAACTTGAGTATGAGGTGAGCAAAGACTTTCCAGTGATGCTTCAAGACCTGATCAAGGTCCGGCAAATCCTGACCAACCTGCTTTCAAACGCGATCAAGTTCACACCAGAGGGCGGCCGCATCAATGTCGAAGTCAAGAAACTGATTGACAAACGTGACCGGCAACTGGAAACGCTTTCGCCGGACGGGATGCGAGATGACAGACTACGAGACGAGCGACTGCGAGCTGATGGATCACGTGAACTCTCACCACTAAGCGAGTTAATGCAGATCAAAGTTCATGACACCGGCGTCGGGATCGCCGAATCCGACCAGGCCATCATCTTTGAGAAATTTCGCCAAGGCCCTTCCGCCATCGGTC
This sequence comes from uncultured Pirellulaceae bacterium, assembly GCA_964448575.1. Taxonomy (GTDB): domain Bacteria; phylum Planctomycetota; class Planctomycetia; order Pirellulales; family Pirellulaceae; genus Mariniblastus. Next base: position 62,421 of record CAYUWY010000018.1, on the reverse strand, counting down.
AGGACGCTTTGACCCGCGAGGTATCTGGAACAGGACTTGGCCTTTCGATTGTCAAAGAGATTTGCATTTTGCTTGGCGGCAAAATCGAACTTGAATCCGAAGTCGGCAAAGGAAGTATTTTCACCGTCACGTTGCCATGGCGATTCGCCCAGATTCCAAAAATCAATTCTGAAATTTCTCAAACGATCGACGAGCTAACCAAAAGCCAACGAGTCGATTTCGCCCGCGCCAACCTCACCCCCAAGCCACCCGAAAACGGCCAGTCGGGTGACGATGCGTCGATCAAGCAAGCCCGCTAATCGAAATTCGGTTGATCCATTACAATCGTCTGCATGAATCAACCGCAGCCTAAAATCGAAGTCAATTTGTTCACCGACGGTGGCTGCTCTGGAAATCCTGGACCTGGTGGTTGGGCGTTTATCCTTCGCCACCTTCCTTCCGATTCTGAGATCGAAAAATCGGGAGCACTTGAGCATACGACCAATAATCAGATGGAGCTCGAAGCCGTCATCCAAGGCTTGGCCGCGCTCAAGCGTCCGTGCAGCGTCGAAATTTTTACCGACAGCGTCTACGTCGGCAAAGGCATGACCGAGTGGATGATTAAATGGAAGGCCAACGGTTGGAAACGCAAAGAAGGAAAAAAACTCGTCCCGGTCAAAAACGAAGAGTTCTGGAAACGACTCGACGAACAAATCGAGCGACACACTGTCAAATACACGCGCGTCGCAGGACATAGCGGCCATCCAGAAAACGATCGCGTTGATGGGATGGCGGTAGCGGCTTATCAAAAATATTTGTAGCCAAGGAGCTGGGGCCATAGAGAGCAGGGTAGGGAATTGAACGGAATGCGAGATTCCATTTTCTTGCTTGATTTTCACGCTTCATTTTCTTACGCAAGATAGTGAAAGCACTCGGCGTTAAGCAGTCTTTTCTCGATCCAACATCGCCCATCGACTGCTCCCCTCTGTAACTCTCCGCATCGCCTGCACACAATAAAAGCATGGCCGAACCGAAGTCACCACCGAAAGAACTTACGCCGATTGAGAAACTGACGCAGGGTGTTCAGTTCCTCAAAGGTGTTGGCCCCCACCGCGCGCAATTGCTTGAGAAACTTGGACTCAGAACCGCGGCCGACATTCTCTTTTTCTTTCCACGTTCCTATCAAGACTTCACACAACTTCACAAAATCACCGACCTTGAATCCGAACAGTTAGCGTGCATCGTCGGTGTGGTCGACGATATCGATCAAATCACTTCTGCAAACGGCAAACATATCTTGTACGTTTTGATCAAACAGGAAAAACAATACCTGCGTGCCGTTTGGTTCAACCAACAATTTTTGCTCAAAAAATTTCAAATCGGGCAAAACGTAATGTTGCGAGGCAAGGCGAAATTGTCAGGCGGCCGATTTCAAATGAGCCATCCCAAAACGACTTGGCTGGATGCGGATCAATCAACCGACCCGACTGACGAACGCTTGATTCCTATTTATCGCTTAACCGAAGGCATCAACCAGCGGCAGATTCGAGAAATTGTTTCCAAGACCGTTGAGCAATGCGCGGGCTTGGTCCAAGAAGCCTTTCCCGATGAGCTTCGCCAGCAAGTTTCCGTTTGTGACATCGAAGCCGCCATTCGATTGATCCACGCCCCCAAAGATCAAACCGAAGTCGAACACGCGCGGGCGAGGCTGGTCTACCAAGAGCTTTTTATTTTGCAACTGGCGCTCGCGATTCGGCGGCAGCGGATTCGGACACAAAACGTTTCTCCTGCACTTGAACTGACGCCAAAAATTCGCGCACGGATTACCGGCAGGTTACCTTTCGAGTTAACCAAATCGCAACAAACCGCTTTTGCCGAAATCGCCGCCGACATGGCTCATCCGTTTCCTATGAACCGATTGCTTCATGGAGAAGTCGGTAGTGGAAAAACCGCCGTGGCCGTTTGCGCGATGCTGATCGCCGTCGCACATGGTAACCAAGCGACTTTGATGGCTCCCACGGAAATCCTGGCCCGTCAACATTTTAAAACGCTAACGAAGCTTTTGGAAAACAGCCGCGTTCGAATGGCACTTTGGACCGGCAGTTTGAAAACGGCAGAGCGAAAAAAGATTGCCGCAAAAATCGTTGCCGGTGAAATTGATCTCGTGATCGGCACCCAAGCAGTCGTGGCTTCGAAGCTTGAATTTCATCAATTGGGATTGGTCGTGATTGATGAGCAACACAAATTCGGCGTGCGTCAACGTGCACTCTTAAAACAATCAGGCCACGACCCGCACTATCTTGTCATGACCGCGACCCCGATTCCGCGAACGGTTTCGATGACACTATTCGGCGACCTCGACGTTTCGACATTAGATCGAACAAGCGGCATTGGGCAAAAGGTAAATACTTATCTTGGTCAGGAAGAAAATCGCGAGCAGTGGTGGGAGTTTTTTCGCAAGAAACTTCGCGAGGGTCGACAAGGCTTCATCGTTGCTCCGCTGGTTAATTCAGATGAAGATTCCGATCTTCGCAGTGCCGAGCGGATGTTTGAATCGCTTTCCAATGGACCACTTGCCGACTTCAGATTGGATGTGCTTCATGGAAAACAAACGCCCGAGGAAAAAGAAGCGGCGATGCATGATTTTGTCGTGGGAAAAACACAAGCCATCGTGGCGACTGGCGTCGTCGAAGTCGGTATCGATGTTTCCAATGCGACCATCATGACGATCGATTCAGCAGAGCGATTCGGGCTTTCACAGCTTCATCAGTTGCGAGGCCGAGTCAGCCGTGGCCAACACCCCGGTTACGTTTGTGCATTCACAACGTCCGATGATCCCGAATCCAACGAGCGGCTGGCAGCATTCGCCAACACAGACAACGGATTCGAACTGGCCGAAGTTGACCTGCGAATTCGCGGGCCGGGCAACTTATTCAGCACACAGCAAAGCGGTTTCCCCCCGTTGATGATCGCGGATTTGATCCGGGACGCCGAAGTCCTCAAACGCGCACAGCAAGACGCAAGAGATCTAATCGAATATGACCCGGAAATGACAAGCGACAAATACGATCGCTTGCGAAAGTTGGTTTTTGCACGCTACGGAAAAGCACTCGATATCAGCGATGTGGGATAGTGATTGATGTGTAATAATAATTCCCGAAAACAAAATCTGATGTGAATGAAAATCATGCTCGATGAAACTGCGAGCGAACACAGGCGTACCAACTATTTGATGTAACAGACCAATTACTTTCGGATTGCATGCCATGAACTTTTCATCGACGCTTAACAAACTATCATCGCTCAGCAAACTGGTTTTTGTTTTTGCCATTGGGCTTGGGTTGGCAACAACGACTCTCGCTCAAACTAAAGAGGGCAATCCTGATACCCAGCAGGCGGAACTCGACGATGAGTACTTGAGAAAGTGGACTCCCATTCGACGGATGGATTCGCGGTTCCCATACGAGAACGAATCGGATGACGACTGGGTCGATGATCGGTTTCAAAAAATGGACACTGGCCCAACCTTCTGCGGCTCCATCAAAACGCCATCAGTCAAAGGCGACAAAGGCATGACGCCCAAAGCGATCGCCATTCGAATTGGCAACGATCCGAAACGCCCTGCCGCAGTGTTGTTCGATACCGAGCGATTGTATGTTCGCGCCGCGTGGTCCGGGGATTTTCTCACACTGCCTCCCAAGCGGTTTGGGATGCTCGAAATGCCGTCAATCAAAGGCCAAATTGAGTTCACTTCCGACTGGGACGTCAGCTGGAATTGGCAAGAAAAAAACGACAAAACGATTTTGGCCGACTCAACCAATAGTCACTTTGAGAAATATATACTTCATGAAAATCGCGTCCAATTGAACTACGAGATTGATGGCACCAAAGTAGTAGAGTTCAACAGTCTTCAGCCACCTCGGCCTCAGAACGAGACAATCTTTTTTGGTTTTACACATCGGCTTGGCCCATTGAGCTACGAGGGGTCGAATCAAGAACAAGCGGTGACACAAAGCAAACCCAAGCCTCACCCGCACCCGATTTTTCGGCGAACGCTAATCGTTGAAAAGAACAAAACCAAAAAGCTCTTGCCGCTGATAAACCAGAAAGCGGAATCGTTCCGATGGCTTGACGAAAGCAATCGCAAAATCGGGATGCTCACCCTTGGTGAATCGAGCTGGGTAATTCAGATTGATCAAGATTCCTCAGCGAGGCTACTTCACAACCAGAACACGAAAGGCCGGCAGCGCGTCTCGCTTGAAGTCCCCGAGTCCGATTCACGCCAGACGATCAACATTCATACGACCCGCTGCAAAACCGGAATGCAGAAACAAGTCTTGGCAACGTTCACTCCTGAGGTGCCACACCGATCCAATCCCAAAACCAAAGAACCACAGCGATTCAATCCCAGTACCAAACCACGTTGGGGAAAACCGATTGTCACAAAAGGAAAACGTGCGGTTGATGATAAACCGCTGGTCGTCGATGAGATTACCGTTCCGTACGAAAATCCTTATCAAGCCTTGATGTACACGAGCGGCGTCGATTTCCTGCCAGATGGCACTGCTTTTGTTTGCACCATGCACGGCGACGTTTGGCGGGTGACGGGGATTGATGATGACTTGGACGAAATCACATGGCAACGATTTGCGACGGGGCTTTATCAACCGCTTGGTCTAAAAATTGTTGGCGAAACGATTCACGTTCTCGGACGCGATCGAATTACGATTTTGAATGATTTAAACGATGACGGAGAAGCCGACGAGTACGTTAACTTTTGCGACCTGTTGGAAGTCAACGGGCAGCCACACGCCTATGCGATGAGTTTGGAAACTGATTCAAAGGGAAATTTTTACTTCATCAAATCTGGTGGCTCGGCACCTCACGGCGGGACGATGGTCAAAGTCTCGCCTGACGGCAAAACGATGGACGTGTTCGCAACAGGCTACCGGCATGCAAACGGAATGGGCGTTGGCCCAAACGACGAAGTCACCTCTGCGGATAACGAAGGCCACTGGGTGCCGACGACGCGAATTGATTTGGTCCAACAGGGCGGTTTTTACGGCCACATGCCAACGCATCGGCGCGAGACCAAACCGGAATCCTACGACAAACCGCTGTGCTGGGTTCCGCGTTTGATCGACAGCTCGGCGGGTGGCCAAGTTTGGGTGAATAGCAAACGTTGGGGAGCGCTCGACGGAAAAATGCTTCATCTTTCGTTTGGCCGCGCCACAGCAAATGTTGTTTTGAGCGAAATAGTCGATGGAACACATCAAGCCGGCATTTATAAACTTGAACTCCCAACATTTCTTTCGGGTGTGATGCGTGGCCGTTTCCATACCGACGGACATCTTTATGCGACCGGCCTCGACGGTTGGCAAACGGCCGCGGTCAAAGACGGTTGTCTTCAACGTGTTCGAGCCACCGGAAAGCCAATTTACGTTCCCACCGAGCTGCACGTTAAAGAATCAGGAATCGAAATTACTTTTTCTCAGCCCGTTGATGTTGAAGACGCAAGCAAGGTTGACCACTGGGACGTGCAGCAGTGGAAGTACCGCTGGTCAAAAAAGTATGGTTCAGACCACTACAAAATTTCCAATCCAGAAGAAATCGGTCACGATGAAGTCAAAATCACCGACATCTCGGTCTCGGCAGATGCGAAAACGGTAACGCTGAAGCTGGACGATCTTAAACCCGTGATGCAGATGCAAATCACAGGAAAGATCAGAGCGAAAGATGGCACGATCATGCCGGTTCAAATCTTCAACACGATTCATACGGTTGGCGATTGAATCGTCTGGAGCAGGTTTCCGTTGAACCTCGGCGAGTTAATTCTCACTTGACGATCGCTGGCAAAGACAGCCAGTTGAAGCTCCGAGTCCTTAAAAGCAAGTCGACGGTGTTCGATAATCATAGAAATATCCTTTATCGGTTTTTCCAACCTCCGTTGTGATTTGACAACCAGGAAGCCGCCTCTGAAGTTCTTGAATATCGACGTCTATATTGTCGATGACTAATTGCCCATTGAATCCATCTTGCTCGAAAAAGCCTGGCTTAAATCCTGTGCAACTACTGATGTTCAAACCAGACAACCACTTCAAATTCCAAATCGAGTTGGGTTCTGACAACTCCAAGCCCATCATGTCCAGCCCGTAGGTCGGAGTTTGCGATTGCATCAAAGGCGTAATGTCTGTGACATTCGTATTACCGATGTGAAGATATTTCAACTGCGGCATCTGGCTTACAAGAGAAACATCTTCAAAGTTGCTGCGAGTGAGCGTTAATTCGACAAGCGAATTGATTGCCGATAAATCTGACCAATTTTCAATAGAACATCCAGTCAGATCCAATTCATCCAACCCCCTCAATGTGCTAATCGGGCGAAGGTCGGAGATTTGCGAGCCTTGAATTTTCAAACTCCACAGTTCATCTATCTCTGCAATCCAACCAATATCTTTTAAGCCACTATTAGTGATCGTAAGATCTAAAAGTTCTTTCAGATTTACCAGATGCTCAAACCCACTGGCTTGGCAATTGACAAGCCCAAGCGAACCGAGATCCTTGAATCGTGAAAGGCGTTTTAAATTTCCGACATCGACATTCGTAAGTTCGAGATCTGTCAATGAAGGCGATTCTTCATCTTCATCAATGTCGCCCCCATTTGGCAATTCATCAAGAATTCCAACATCAAACTCATTTCCTGGAGAATCAATAACCAGAGAATACAAAGGGTGTGTTTTCAATTCACTGAAATCTGAAATTTCAACATTACGACACTCGAACTCATTTAGTTTCGATTTCAATTTTGGAAGCTTGGTCGCGGAAAGAGAAACCAAAACCAATCGCTCCAAACCTGGGATCTTTTTAAGAGGCCCAAGGTCGGAAACAGAACAGTCTCGAATTTCCAATCTCTTAGGGAAGTGAACAGTTTGGCCTCCACCGAATGTTAACGTAATGGGGCCAACCTTATGCTCGACGGTCGCTTGCTTTTGCTCTTGTTCTTCTATCAAACATTGCTCCAGCCCTGAAATCGACGCCAACCTCGGTCCACCAACAACTAACTCATACAGTCTCGGACTACTGGGCAACGACGTTAGTTCTTCCAAGTCGGAATCATAAAGGTCCAGTTTGTGAAGAGTATGTAACTCCTTGAGAGACAACAGATCCTTCACTCTGGTCCCTCGAAGGAATAGATCTTTGATCTTTCTCTGATTGCCAAGGCCTTTCAAATTTTCAATTTTCGTTTCATTAAGATTCAAGATCTCAAGATCCGTCACTTCACTCAAGCAACTCAAATCACAAATCGGGGTGTTAGACAAATCGAGATTCGTAAGTTTTTTCAACGAACTGAGAACCGAGAAATTTTCAATATTTGTATTTTTAAAATCCAACTCGCGAAGATTTGAGCATCCTTTGATTGGACTGATGTCCTGGAGCTTTGGACTTGAGACAGTTAGGGATGTCAGATTTTTTAAATCACGAAGTGGAGATAAATCTTCGACTGTATCTGATCCCAAATACAATATTTCCAAATTGGAAAAACGCTCGAACCCACTCAGGTCAGAGATAGTATCTGAGGCAATCGAGCGAAGTGCCCTTGGATCTTCCTTAATGCCAGATATTCGAAACATGAACTGCTCGAATGAAGATAATTCATCCAGACCATCTGACTTAAAATCCAAACTAGCCTTGGCTTTTTCAAGGCGATGAAATGTATTGGCGATCGTTCGGTACTTGTAACTCCAAAACCCAACCGCAGCTGAAGTCAGCGCCATGACGATTAAAAGCGACCGCAACCCAAAACGAAAAAATCGTTTTCTGAGTCGTTGCAAATTCGCATCCGGATTGGAATCCGCAATATTTGAATTGGACATAAGGATGATTCGAAGAAAAAATAGCCCAATCAAATTCTAATTGATGAGCGCATATGAAAGCAAATTTAAGGTCGCTTTTGCTACCGCATAACAGCAATCTCTCTCCGCCAACACTCTCCACTTGTTTGGCGTCTCGTCTCGCTCAATCTTGTTCTGACAAAGACAGCCAGTTGAAGCTCCAAGTCCTTAAAAGAGACCTGGCGGTCCTCGATCAAAGAAATATTCTTTCTCGATTTCACCAACCTCCGTAATGATCTTGCATTTGGGAAGCCGATTCTGAAGTTCTTGAATATCGACTTCCATATTGTCGATGACCAATTGCCCACTGAATCCATCTTGCTGGAAAAAGTCTGGCCTAAAACCTGTGCAACTACTGATGTTCAACCCGCGCAACCACTTCAAATCCCAAATCGAGTTGGGTTCTGTCAACTCCAAGCCCATCATGTCCAATGCGTAGGTCGGAGTTTGCGATTGCATCAATGGCGTAATGTCTGTGACATTCGTATTGGAGATGTGAAGGTATTTCAACCGCGGCATTTGGCTTACAAGAGAAACATCTTCAAAGTTGCTGCGAGTGAGCGTCAATTCCTTGAGCGAATTGATTGCCGACAAATCTGACCAATTTTCAATCGAACATCCAGTCAGATCCAGTTCACTCAACCCCTTCAATGCGCTAATCGGGCGAATGTCGGAGATTTGGGAGCCTTGAATTTTCAACTTCCACAGTTCTTCCATCTCGGCAATCCAACCAATATCTTCTAAGCCACTATTAGTGATCGTAAGACTTGAAAGTTCATTCAGATTTACCAGATGCTCAAACCCACTGGCTTGGCAATTGACAAGACTAAGCGAATAGAGGTTCTTGAATCGTGAAAGGCGTTTTAAATTTCCGACTTCGACACTCGTAAGTTCGAGATCTGTCAATGAAGGCGATTCTTCATCGCCTTCTTCATCAAAACCGTCCCCATTTGGCAATTCATCGAGAATCCCAGCATCAAACTCATTCCCTGGAGAATCAATGATCAGAGAATACAAGGGGTGTGTTTTCAATTCACTGAAATCTGAAATTTCAACATTACGACACTCGAACTCATTTAGTTTCGATTTCAATTTTGGAAGCTTGGTCGCGGAAAGAGAAACCAAAACCAATCGCTCCAAACCTGGGATCTTTTTAAGAGGCCCAAGGTCGGAAACAGAACAGTCTCGAATTTCCAATCTCTTAGGGAAGTGAACAGTTTGGCCTCCACCGAATGTTAACGTAATGGGGCCAACCTTATGCTCGACGGTCGCTTGCTTTTGCTCTTGTTCTTCTATCAAACATTGCTCCAGCCCTGAAATCGACGCCAACCTCGGTCCACCAACAACTAACTCATACAGTTTCGGACTACTGGGCAACGACGTCAGATCTTCCAAATCGGAATCATAAAGGTCCAGCTCGCGAAGAGTATGTAACTCCTTGAGAGGCAACAGATCTTCCACCCTGGTCCCTCGAAGAAATAAGTTTTCGATTTTCCTCTGGTTGCCAAGGCCTTTCAAATCCTCAACTTTCGTTTCATTCAGATTCAAGATCTCAAGATCCGTCACTTCACTCAAGCAAGTCAAATCACAAATCGGGCTGTTAGACAAATCGAGCTTCGTAAGTTTTTTGAACGAACTGAGCACCGAGAAATCTTCAATATTTGAATTTTTTAAATCCAACTGGCGAAGGTTTGAACATCCTCTGATTGGACTGATGTCCTGGAGCTTTGGGCTTGAGACAGTTAGGGATGTTAGATTTTTCAAATCACGAAGTGGAGATAAATCTTCGACTTTATCTGACCCCAAAGACAATGTTTCCAAATTGGAAAAACGCTCGAACCCACTCAAATCAGAGATAGTACCTGAGTAAATTGTGCGAAGTGCCCTTGGATCTTCTTTGATGCCAGATATTCGAAACATGAACTGCTCGAATGAAGATAATTCATCCAGACCATCTGACTTAAAATCCAAACTAGCCTTGGCTTTTTCAAGGCGATGAAATGTATTGGCGATCGTTCGGTACTTGTAACTCCAAAACCCAACCGCAGCTGAAGTCAGCGCCATGACGATTAAAAGCGATCGCAACCCAAAACGAAAAAATCGTTTTCTGGGTGGTTGATACAAATTCGGAGTCGTATTGGCATCCGCAATATTCGAATTGGACATAAGATGATTCGAAGAAAAATGGCCCCTTCGAATTCTAATTGATGTGCGCATACAAAAGCAAATTTAGCGTCGCTTTTGCTATCCCCATGTCACGGCCGCCTCTAAATTGCAACGGCAATGTCTTCGCCAACACTCCACTTTGTATTGTCGTTCTCGTCTCGCTCAATCTTGCGATAAAGCGTATCGCGCTCGATCGGATCGCGACCGGCTTCTTTGATCAAGTGCTCAAGCCGCTCGACCGACAAAAACTCAGGCGTCGTTGCACCCGCATCGTGATAGATCAATTCGTGTCGAACCGTGCCATCGAGATCGTCGGCTCCGTATGACAGTGCCGTCTGAGCCGTGCCGATTCCCAGCATGATCCAATACGCTTTCATGTGATCGATGTTGTCCAGCATCAAACGGCTGATGGCCATCGTTCGCAAGTCCTCGACCGCAGTGGGTTTCTTGATGTGCGACAACCCTGTGTTCTCGGGATGAAACGCAAGTGGAATGAACGTTTGGAATCCGCCCGTTTCGTCTTGCAGCTCACGCAAACGTATCATGTGGTCGACGCGGTGAAGCGGTTTTTCGACATGCCCATAAAGCATCGTGCAGTTCGTGCGGATGCCCAACTGATGCGCCGTGCGATGAATGTGAATCCAGTTGTTACCGTCGGCTTTGTGTTCGCAAATCTGATCGCGGACTTCCGGATGGAAAATCTCTGCACCACCGCCCGGCATTGAGCCCATACCTGCGTCGCGAAGCTCTTGCAGGATCTCGGCAGTCGGACGTTTTTCCAAAAACTCAAACCAGTTGATCTCGACGGCCGTCCAAGCCTTCAAATGGATTTTCGGATAATTATCATGAAGCAAACTTACCATGTTTTTGTACCACTCAAACTTTCGCTGGTGGTGCAGTCCGCCGACAAGGTGAAGCTCTGTGCATCCGTTGTCGGTTGCTTCCTGCCCGCGAGCCAAAATTTGCTCGTCAGTCATCGCGTAACCTTTGTCACTGCGAAGGTCCGAACGGAAAGCACAGAACACGCATCGGTAAACACAAACATTTGTTGCGTTCAAATGTGCGTTGATGTTGTAGTAAGCCGCATTGCCATTTTTTCGTTCGCGAACGAGATTCGCCAACTGACCAAGATCGTTAACCGGAATCTCAGGATCGTACATCAGCAATCCATCGTCCAAAGTCAGTCGCTCGCCCGATTCAACTTTGTCACGGATCGGTTTCAGGCGTGGGTCAACAGAAAAAATCATGGTCTACTTCTTGGTTAATGGAAACGTAAAAAGGTGCTTCCGGTTGGGTTAAAATCAAGCCAACGAGTTTATTTTGCGAGTCAGAAAAAGTCTACGCGAAATCAATTCAAACCAGAATTCTCTCGCTTGCCTCAATCTCAATAACCGGCAGAAAACGCTTTAAATAACAAGCAAATCAAGCGTGCCAGTCACAAACAACCCCATACTGACGATGGCATTTACATTGAAAAAAGCCAGATTCACACGGGTCAGGTCGTCCGGTTTGACCAAACGATGCTCGTACACCAACAACCCGGCCACGCCGATGACCGTGACCCAATAAAGCCAGCCAAGCCCCAACGCGGGACCGGCCCAGATTTGCGTCAACGGAATCAAGACGAGCAAGCCGACCATGATCGCGTGACAAATTGCCGCCAGCCGTAACGCTCCGCCGATCCCCAACCGAACAGGGATGCTGTTGAGTTTCTTTTGTTTGTCGTAATCAAAATCCTGGCAAGCATAAATCATGTCAAATCCCGCAACCCAAAACAAAACCGCCAAGCCAAGCACAACCGCCGGCGCCACGTCCAATGGATTGTCAATCACGACCAATCCACGCACCGCGAACCAAGCACAAATCGGCGCCAACATCAGTGCAACGCCCAGCCAAAAATGCGCGAGCGAAGTAAATCGTTTCGTGTAGCTGTAACCAAACAAGACGCCCAACACAGGAATCGAGACCGCCAACGGCAGATAGTTGGGCAGAAAGAAACAGGTCCCTGCGACAAATATCAAAGTCGAAACCAGGGTAAACGCGACAACCGACGCGACCGACAGCTCACCCGCAGGCAAATGGCGTTTTGCCGTTCTTGGATTTTCTGCATCGATAAACCGATCGGCCAAACGATTGAATGCCATCGCAGCACTTCTTGCGCCGACCATGCAAATCAAAATTCCAACCAGATGCAGCCAGTTGAATCCGATTTGGTATTCATCACCTGCCGGCGCGGCCCACGCCATAACGGCTGCCAATAGTGCAAAGGGCAGGGCGAAGATCGTATGGCTGAAGCGAATCATCTCCAGCAGTTTTTTTATTTTTTCAAACATCGGCGATGAGTTTAATCACTTCCCCAACGTCGAATCAACTGATGTTCGATATCCAAATGATCCAGAATCCTCGCAACCACAAAATCAACCAAGTCGCTTACCGAGCTGGCTTCGTGATAAAAGCCTGGTGAAGCCGGAAGGATCGTCGCGCCTGCAGCACAGGTTGTCCGCATATTGTCGATCTGAATCAGCGAAAGAGGTGCTTCACGCGGAACGAGAATCAAAGGCCGGCGTTCTTTCAAGTGAACATCTGCCGCACGCAGGATCAAATTCCGACTGGCAGCGGTTGCAATTCCCGACATCGTGCCACCACTGCACGGGCACACCACCATGCCGCGAGTTTTAAAAGCACCACTGGCAATAGGCGTCATGAAGTTTTTGTAGTGGTGATACTCAACCGTTTTGGAGCCGCTGTAGCCGGGAATGATTTGCTCAAGCGAAAAACTATCCAAATCAATATCCAGATCCAGCTCATGCTTCATCACAATCCTGGCTGAATCGCTGATCGTCAAATGCGTATCAACTTTCGATTGCAACAGGACTTCGAGAAGCCGCTGGCCATAGACCACGCCACTGGCGCCAGTGATGGCAAGGACAATCGGATGAGCCATAGCGTTTCGCTTTCGGATTCTTGAACGTCAAAATTGGTTGCGGTTGGTCGATCCAGAGAGTTTGTTTCGATATCACTGGTGTGGTTCAACTGATTGACTAACCACTAACACTAACAAGTTTACTTCGTGCCGATATAAAGAGTTGCGATCCCAAACGTGAGCGGGAAAAATTTCGCGGTCGACAAACCCGCCGCCAACATTCGCTCTGTTAATTTCTCGTAGCAAGGAAACTCGCCAACGCTATCGGGCAAATAGTTGTAAGCGTTGGCATCATTGCGAGCCAACATCTGACCGATGCGTGGCAATACGTTTTTGAAATACCACCCATACATTCCTTTGACTGGTTGGTAACGTGGAATGGAAAACTCCAGAATCGCCACCTTGCCACCTGGCTTACAAACGCGAGTCATTTCCTGAAGGCCAAGATCTGTATTAGCAACGTTTCGCAAACCGAACGCGGCAGAGACGACTTGAAATTTATCAGTTTCAAAGGGCAGGTTTTGCGCGTCGGCTTCAACAAAAGAAACATCGCGTTTCGTTTTGTCGGCTTTCTCGCGGCCAACCTCAAGCATTTCGTAACAGAAATCCGAACCGATAATTGGGACTTGGCCGTCTGTGTATTTGTGAAATGAAAACGCTAAATCACCCGTTCCGCTGCAAACATCGAGAATTGGGTCAGTGCGATTGGGAGCAAGTTTCCGAACGGCTTTCCAACGCCAATAGCGATCGACGTTCATCGACAACAAGTGATTCATGCGATCGTACTTTGGCGCAATCTCGCCAAACATGTCTCGCACTTTTTTATCGGATTTATCGACTACCATTTGTCTTCTGTTTTGGATCTGTTACTGGTTTTTTAACTAAGCCGCAAAGGGAACTGCTCGCGACTCGGACTTCTGTTCAAGGCGATGCAAGCTAACGTTTAAGCACGCCCAAGCCCTAAGTTTTGCTTGGGGCTACTTCATTGACCGAATCTGTCAGGATACATTAACTAGCCTCCCATGCTAAGGAGCTTTATTGACCAAGAAACGAGCCGATTTTGAACGACAATTCCGATCAATCCGCAAATGAACCCCGATTTGTCCTCGATGTGGCATTGCTACCAAGCCTTATCAAGCCCGAATCGCTGAGTGGCCAAACAGTGGTCGTGGTTGACGTTCTCAGAGCGACGACCACGATTACCCATGCGCTGCTTAATGGCTGCCAGCAAGTTTTACCCCAACCCAATATCGAGGCGGCTCGGTCAGCACATGCTGATTTCGCGGGCGAGTCGTTGATGGGTGGCGAGCGCGGCGGGAAGATTGTCGATGGCTTTCACAACGGAAACTCGCCGATCGAGTACACGCCAGAAGTAATCAAAGGAAAGACTTTGATTCTGGCCACGACCAATGGCACGGTTGCGATGGAGCGTTGCCGATCAGCAAATCGAATTTTGATTGGCGCGATGGTGAATCTTGGCGCGGTCGCCGACGCTTTAAAAGACACGCCGCTCGTGACCGTTGTTTGCTCAGGAACCGATCGCTTCATCACGAGCGAAGACGTAATTTTCGGCGGCGCGTTAGTGGAGCGTTTGATTGAAAACCGCACGGCCGCAGGTAAACCAGTTGGGCAGCTTACCGATAATGCAACGATCGCACTCAATCACTGGCGCCAGACAAAACATGCGGTGGAAAATGGGCGCGAGTTGGTTGATCATTTTCGTAATGCCAAAGGTGGAATTAATTTGGTAAAGATTGGGCACGATCCTGACATCCAGTTTGCCGCTCAGATTGATTCGGTTCCCGTTGTGCCGGAACTCGACATTGCCACTTGGTCGATTCGATTGACAGAATAAACGTGAAAGAAAAAATGAAATTTGGATTCATAGGGACAGGCGTCATCACCGAGGCTTTTATCACGGGGATGATCAAGGTCGGCGGATATGATAACGACGTGCTTGTTTCGCTCCGATCAAGCGAACGTTCATCGCAATTGGCGAATCAATTTTCCAACGTGACGGTCGTCGCGGAGAATCAGGAAATCGTTGACCAGTCCGATTGGGTTTTCATTGCGGTACTACCCAGCCAGGCACGCTCTTTGTTGGAGTCATTGAATTTTTCTCAGCACCAAAAAGTCATCAGTATCGTGGCGGGTGTTGAATTGGCGGAACTGTCAGAGCTTTGTCGGCCTGCTGAAAACGTGTTTCGGATCATTCCGCTTCCGCCTGTTGAGTTTGGACTTGGCCCGATGCCACTTTCACCTCCTGACGAAGCAATCGAAAAATTCCTGCAGCGATTCTCTGTGCCAGTGCCTGTTGAATCGGAACAGGAGTTCTCCTCATTCTCGGCAGCAAGCGCTGTTATGGCTTCTCACTATGAAGTCATGGCAACGGTCGCGAGATGGATTCATTCGCAAGACGTCTCACAGTCCGCGGCCGCTGGATACACAACCGCGATCTTTGAAGGACTCGCCGGAATGGCGTCGCGGTGCGACTGGGATTCGTTGCAGGCTCTTCCGGGCAACTCGCAAACTCCTGGCGGTTTGAACGAACAAGTGATTCGAGAACTCGGAAAACTGGGTTGGTTCGATCGGATTAGCGAGCAATTGGACGGCATTGCGAAGCGGCTTTCAGAGGCAGAATAGTGGAATTTCGAGTTGAAATTCAGGATCAATGCCGTCGTTGCCGATTGAATAGAGACCCAACAAATATGCCGGCGAACTTGATATCGCTTTTACGGTCCTACAATCACGCGGTATCTGTACGCCGTAAATCGTGGCCTACTTAACTTTCGTAGTTCGATCTAAAATCAGCGTTTCCTGTAGCAGCGAAAACACGTAAATTTCACGACTCATTTTTTGAATTCTCCCAGAACAAACAACACCCGGACTTTCTAATGAACATGGACAAAATTGTCTCGCTTTGTAAACAATGTGGATTTCTCTTTCAGTCGAGCGAGATCTACGGCGGCTTGCAAGGATTCTGGGATTACGGACCGCTCGGCGTTGAACTCAAACGAAACGTCAAAGAGGCTTGGTGGAGTGACATGGTTAGTGGCCATGACGACATGAGTACGCTTCCAGGCGCGCCGTCGCCTTACTCGATGGAAGGACTTGATTGCACCATCATCATGCATCCGCAAGTCTGGAAGTGCTCGGGTCACTACGATCTGTTTCACGATCAAATGGTCGATTGCCGCGAAACGAAAAAACGTTATCGCTACGATCAGGTCAATGGACGATGGGTGACGGCCAAAGGCAAAAGGATTTTTGTTACTGCGACTGCCAGTGATACTGAGCAGGACGAAATGACAAAGAAGGCGCTTAAGTTCTTCAAACTCCGTAACAAAAACATCGACGATTTGAAATGGGATGGCCCTTCAACATGCCTGACCGATCTGGAGTCGTTCGAAGAAGCCCTCGGTCCAGATGCAAAAACACTTGGCACGTTGATGGAGCCACGTGAGTTCAATTTGATGTTCAAAACGATTGTCGGTGCATTATCTGGCGAAGAAGGAACAACTTTCTTGCGCCCGGAAACGGCACAGGGAATTTTTGTAAACTTCAAGAACGTGCTTGATAGTACGCGTCATCGTTTGCCGCTGGGAATTGCTCAAATCGGAAAAAGCTTCCGCAATGAAATCACGCCGCGAAATTTCACGTTTCGTTCGCGCGAGTTTGAGCAAATGGAAATTGAATTCTTTTGCCATCCTGACCAGTCTCAAGAATGGTACCGCTACTGGCGCGACCGGCGGCTGAAGTGGTATCACGACATGGGTATCTCCAGTGACAATTTGATCATGCGAGAACATCACGAAAACGAACTGGCTCATTACTCCGTAGGCACTGCCGATATTGAATACGCATTTCCGTTCATGGCCGAAGGAGAATACGGAGAATTGGAAGGCGTTTCTCACCGCGGCGATTTTGATCTTCGCAGCCACATGGAAGGCAAGCTGGATGAAAAATCTTGCCCGCTTGAAATTCAACTAGGCGAAGATGGCAAACCAAAATACAAAGGAAGTGGCAAAGACCTTTCGTATCGCGATAACCTTACCAACGAAAAATACACTCCGCACGTAATCGAACCATCGGCTGGTGCAGACCGGGCGGCATTGGCGTTTATTTGCGAAGCCTACCACGAGGACGAACAACCAGATGACAAAGGCAACATGCAAACGCGAACCGTGATGAAATTTCATCCGCGAATCGCGCCGATCAAAGCATCCATTTTTCCGCTTGTCAAAAAAGATGGAATGCCAGAAGTCGCCAAGGAAATCTACCTCGATCTGAAAAAACACTTCAAAGTGTTTTATGATGAAAAAGGTGCCGTCGGTCGGCGCTATCGTCGTCAGGACGAAGCCGGTACGCCGTATTGCATCACAGTCGATGGCCAAACATTGGATGACAAAACCGTGACGATTCGCGATCGGGATTCGCTTGAACAAACTCGTGTGAAGATTGACGATTGCGAGCAAGTGATCCGTGAACGGATGAACGCCTAGACCAGTAACGGCTGGATCCTCAAATTCTCAAAAATCAGGGCCACGAATTTCACGAATAGACATCAAACGGTTAACACGCTGTATTGGTGGAGATTCGTGTTATTGGTGGCCCTTTTTAATGACCAAATCACAACCACCGCCACACAGTTTTTGAAACAACTACAGGTTCTTGAGAGTAGTTTGGGAGTAGGATAGTGTTTGTTGTCGGCTTGTTCTCTTTTTCTCTCGCGGGGTCGTTTCGTGATTCGCTTCTTCACTCTTACTTTGAGCCTGATATTCGCCGCATGTCTTATTTCGCTGACGATTTCGTCAACGGCGTATGCTCAAACCAAAACGAAATCTCCAGACACCAAAAAGCTCACTGCAAAAAAGCTTTTTGCTTCTGACCGTATCACCAACATCGATATTGAATTACCCGAAGCCGATTGGGACGAAATTCGAGTCCAAGGAAGAGTATTCTCTGAAGCACTTTCGAAAGAGCTAACAGAGAAACCGTACACTTACGCCAAAGGTAATATTTCCATTGATGGCGTTTTGATTGAAAACGTTGGAATTCGCAAAAAAGGGTTTCTTGGTTCGCTTAACTCTGAACGGCCTTCGCTAAAGATCAAATTTTCTGAATACGAAAAACAATCGCCCGTTAAAGGCCTCGACCGGCTGACTCTTAATAACAACAACCAGGACGCCGGTCGGATCTGTCAGTACCTGGCTTTTAAGCTCTTTCGCGACTCAGGAACACACGCCTCTCGTTGCGGGTTTGCCAAAGTCACCGTGAACGGAAAATATCTTGGGATCTATTCGAATGTCGAAGCGATCAAATCCGATTTCCTTGAGCATTCATTCGGAGAAACCAAAGGCGCCGTATACGAAGGAACGGTTACTGATTTCTATCCGGAATATGTTGAAAAGTTTGAGCCCAAAAACAAGGCTGCGAAAACGGAGCACATTAAAAAAGTCACCGCCGCCCTCGAACCAGCAAAGATCGACTTGGACAAACTAAACGAAGTCGTGGATGTGGATTCGTTTATCAAATTCTGGGCAATGGAAAGTTTGATCGGGTTCTGGGATGGCTATTGTTCGAACCAAAACAACTACTACATTTACCGCGATTCAAAAACAAAAAAGTTTCACTTCATGCCATGGGGACCCGATTCGGCGTTCACCGATTCCAGCCCAATCCCGCCCTACTTTATTCGGCCGCGTTCTGTTCACGCCAAAGCCATTTTGCCAAACAAACTTTATCGAAACGACAAAATCAAAGCCGATTACAAAGCGACCATGATGTCGTTTCTTGAGACGCATTGGAATGAAGAAAAACTAATAGCCGAAATCGATCGTCTGGAGGAATTGCTCAAACCTCACGTGTTGCCGGACAATGAAAAGCAATTTAAACGCTCGCTCATTGGTTACCGGTCGTTCATCAAAGGGCGTCGCAAAGACATTGTTGGTGAGTTTAAATCAGGCCCGCCGAAGCTTTTGGCGACTTCGAAACGTCCGGTATATTTCGCTCCAATCGGTGAGATCGAAGCGTCTTTTAAAGCCACTTACTGCGACAAAGCCCCCCGCAATCCACAAGACGTCGGTGAGGTCAACTTGGACTTGAAGGTCAACGGAAAAGAGCTCGTACTCAAAGATATCGGTGTCTATGCAAAAGAAGACGATCGAGACTCCAACAATGCCACTGTCCTGATTACAGGAACAAGCACAAAAACGGGCAAGCAAATTATCATCGCTGCGGGCGTCCCCAAAACGAGCTTTCAACCTTCGAAAGTGCCGGTCACAACGGGCGGCGCCATGATTCAGCCCGGCAAGTTTGGGTTCGGGATGAAAATGAAAATGATGTTCGGCAACATGCAACTCGACGAGGCATCGCTTAAAACGGGTGACAAAGTCGAAGGGAAGATCCTGATGACGATTGGGGATTTCAGAACCGGTGAGTGATTCAGAAACTTCACACAATTGAATAAGGCGCAATCTGGGATGATTGACACAAATTTGAAAACGTAGTTTTTTGGAGACTTCTTGCTGAACGCCACCAGTTTTAGGCGAAGACGCTGGATTTTCAACCGCGAATGGACACTAATAAACGCGAATACAAATTCGGTTTTTCATTCGCGTCCATCAGCGGTTCTAGAAGATTTACCGCCCCTGGCCACGACGTGCTTTCTTTGACCAGGCTTCGATATCGAAACGATCAAACCGTATTTCTAGTTTGGTGAAGCTTACGGACTGCACCGTCGATTTGTCTTTCGAGTACGTTAACTCAACAATATCCGATTCGCCAGGTTGGTAGAAAACCGTTTTGCCATCTTTGTTTTGCAGAACGGAGCCGCGCGAGATCGGTGCCGCCGGATTTTTCGGCTGCCAATAAATCATGTATTGGGTTGGGACTCCGCCTTCACCAGCAAAGACGATCAGTATTCTACCTTTTGAATCCTGGAATTCACCAACGATCTTCTTCTCGTCTTTCTTGGCCAGTTGCTCTCCGGGAAGTTTCGGCGGCAAAAGGATTCCTTCGATTACATTGGCCACCGTTGCTGACGGGGCAGCATCACTATTGCCCAGCACGACGATACAGCTGTCCGATTCGGGAAAGCTGCGGAACTCTACGCTGAATCCACGAACGTTTCCTCCATGCGACCGCTTTTTACTTTGGTCTGATGCGTTAGATACGTGCCAGCCACAAGCGTAGTGACTGTCGCCGTTGACGAACATGATTTGTTTGGACTTGTCATTTAACAGCTTGTCGCCCATCAAGGCTTTGTGGAATTTCCATAGGTCGACAACGTTTGAAACGACGCCGCCACATCCTTCGTACACCAATTCCATCTTTCCGTAAGGATGTTCAAGACAGGAACGAGGTGGGCCAAGTTTGCCGAAACCGGTCGACTCAACGAATCCTGTTGGTTTCTCGTCACCGCAAAAACAGGTTCCAGTCATTCCGCATGGTTCAAAGATCTCTTCGGCAACGAATTCTCTAAATGGTTTTCCGGCAGCCTTGGTAATGATCGCGGCGAGCAGAATATAACCCTGATTCCAATACTCAAAATGAGTGCCTGGATCGTGTTGCGGTCCGCCGTCGAGCATGGTTCTGACTGCCGTCTCAAGATCTTTGCGCGTTTCACCGTAGTTAGCGCCAGGAATCCCTGACTCGTGACGCAGTAAGTCGATGACCTTGATGTTTTTACTGTGCTTGGGAACGCCAGGAAGGTAGTCGGCAATCGAAGCGTTCAGATCAAGTTTTTCTCGTTGAGCCAACATGATGGCGGCCGTTGCGGTGAAGCTCTTTGATATTGATGCCAGTTCATAGAGCGTTTGCGGGTGCGTTTTCTTCTTCTTGGCACCGTCCAAAAATCCTTCTGATCGAGCCAGAATGATCTCGCCCTTGTGAGCCACCAGGAGGCTGCCGCTAAAACCAACCTTTTCCAGTTTGTCCATTTCTCTGTCGAGGACTTTGCCCAATTTGGTCTTTGAGAAATCCTTTTTCACCTTTTGTGTTACGAAATCTTCCGTCGATTCCTGAGCCAATAGAGACTCGGTCGCAGGAGAGGCCAGTAGACCGCCGAGAATTAACATGCAAACCACACCTGCCATCCAGGGAGAAGGGGCTGTTTGGACAGAATTCCCTCCGTCGGCAATTCGCCTGATTCGATAAAGCAATTTGCCTCCGTTTGATGCCATCGCAAGCTCGGGAGCGGGGCGACAATTCTCCAGGCAGAGCAATGCCTTTGCGTATTTGGCTGCATTCCCATGGCTGACCGCTGCATCATCGCAACAGTTTTCGCGTTCGGCTCGCACAATCGCCGACACCCACCAAATGCAAGGGTGGAAGAATAGCAAAGCTTCGATCACGGTTTGCAACAGGTTCAAAAGCACATCCTGACGGCGAATGTGCGCCAGTTCGTGCACGATAATCAATTCAAGTTGCTCTGGCGTAAGCTCGGTCAACACTGAAATCGGGAACAACACGATCGGACGCAAGATTCCGATTGCGGTTGGAACGGCAATCTGTTTCGAAACGGCGAACTCGACCGTTCGGGAAACTGGAAACCGTTGGAGTGCTCGCTTGGCAACGTCGGCGACTGGTTGGGATAACTTTTTCGAACAAGCGGCTCGAAGTTTTTGAACATGAACCCAGCCCAACATCGTTCGCAGCGAAAACAGAGTTGCTCCTATGATCCAGATGACTGCGATCCAGAACAGGCTGTGCTGCGGCAGCCAATCGGCGGCTTTCCAAAGCGATTTTGATGCAAACGCTTTCGCGGATTTGGATCTTCCAACCTCCGCAGGCGTGACGACAACGGCTGAAACGTCTTCATTGGGCGCGGGCAGGAGCAGGAATCTTGATTCCGAAGACCCGCGAACCATTTCCACAGCCAGGTCATTTCGAGTTTTGTCTTCAAAGGTAAATACTTCGGTTTGCTGGGCTTTTGGTTCGGTCAAACCAAACGTCACCAACGGCAAAGCGCAAGACAAAAACAGTGTTGCCATCCCCAACCAGTAAATTTTTGCAGAGGCATTCTCTTGCCGTGCGAGAACGTAACGAATTGCCGCAAACAACAGAGCGATCAAACCGATTTGCCAAACGCTGTGCAGTAAAGTCAATCCAATCCGGTTTGCCAAAGCTCCATCGGAAAAGTTCTGTGCAACGGCATTGAGTAAGTCGTTCATGATTGTTCCTCCTCGAGTTTCTCGATCAGTTTACGAATCTCTGCCAGTTCTTCTTTGGTCGCTTTCTTTGATGAGAGAGCTTGCATCACAAGTGATCCAACCGAACCGTCGTAGACTTTCTGCATGACGCCTTTGAGTAGTTTCGTCTGCGTTTTCTTTTGGCTGGCCGCGGCACGGAAAAGAATCGGGCGAGCAGATTCGTCGCGTTTCACAAGCGATTTTTCATGCATCACGGCGAGCATTTTCACCGTGGTCGAGTAGTTTGTTTCTCGATGTTCAGAGATTGCCTCATGGATCTGCCGAGCAGTTGCCTGTCCTTGATCCCATAGCGTTCTCAATATTTCCAGCTCGACGTCTGTCGGCTGCGTTGACGAATGACGTGGCATGACGGCCTCATGGAAAGGGAGTTTAGCGAATTCTTTCGCTTTTAGCCCATGGTAGCGAAAGAATTCGCCAATGCAAGAATTTTTTCAGCCGGTAAATTGCGAGGCCAAAATAAACCCCATGCTGATGAACAGGTCATCGGCATGGGTTATATCAACTTTGCTTTACAGCTTATCGCTTGTCAGAAGTAGATTGACCGGAGGAGGACTCGCGTTTTCGCTGTCGGATCTGCGACTCGTATTTTTCACGAAGGTCTTGCGATTTTCAGGGGTGAATATGGCCTTCAGCCAAACGCGTTTCTTCTGTCAGAGGTTCCTAGGGCGATGCCCTAGGTTACGGTGAACTTGGCCCTTGGCCAAACGGTGAACGAGACCCTTGGCCAAACGGTGAACGAGACCCTTGGCCTGAGTTTGCCCAACCGCAGCCTCGAAGATCGAAAATGTGTCGTCCGACTGAAGATGCCTCGCGAAAACGCTCTCAAGTAGGTCATGATGTGCATGACGTTTTATGCTGGCACAGGGGCATATTCTTTTATCGCGGTTGTTTATCGCCCCATTCTGACCCCGCCGGCCGCGCCGCAGGGGTTGTCACCTTGCCTAAAACGGGGTGAGACGGGTCGCTCAGGCGAACGTTGCAAGTTCAGCAATCGACGGTTCATGCAGACCGTCAAACTTCTCATTCAAAACAAGAACTTAACAGGCCACGAATCGGGATAAATACCGAGCTATCGAGGCTTCTTTTTTGAGAGTCGCTTGGTTGGCGACTTTTTCTTTTTGACTGTTTTGGTCTTGGCTGCTTTCTTTTTGGCCGTTTTCTTAGTGGCCTTTTTTGCCGATTTCTTGACGGATTTGGCAGCTACTTTTTTCTTGGCCGCAACTTTCTTGGTTGATTTAGCAGCGGCTTTCTTGGTGGCCTTCTTAGCAGCTTTCACAGGTTTTGCGGCAGCCTTGGGAGCTTTCTTGCCTTTCTTTTTGGCGGCTTTTTTCTCCGCAGCAATTCGCTCGGCTTCTACTGCAGCTTTAGCAGCGGCTTTTTCTTCGGCTTTGGCTTTTGCGATTGCCTCTTTTTCGGCAGCGATTCTGGCGGCTTCGGCTTTCTTCTTGGCTCCCCGTTTTGGGAAACGCTCTTTGGCCGTCGGGTTGATTTTCAAAATCTTGTCGCGAACTGCGGTGCTAAACGGTGCGTTATCAAATGCAACGGCTAACTGGTGCGTCAAAACGAAAAACTCAACTCCTTTTGCTTTTGCGATCGTTCGCTCAAGCCCAGGAACGCGGCCTTTGGTGGCTTCGTCTTCGGTAATAATTCCCAAAACGTAGAACAGATTGAGCATGGCTCGGTCAAGCGGAATTGAATGACCACCCAATCCGTTTTGAGCAGAATAGGCAACGACGAAAGGAGAAACGCCATTGAATTTTTGGAAAGTCAAAACGGCTTTGCTGAGATTTTCTTTTCTCAAGAAATCGAGATCGAACTGAAAGTAGTGTTCGAACACGCCATGAAGCGTTCTCTTGAGAGATACACCGGCTTGCTGGGGTGAAGAAAGTGATTTTGAAACTTCAGCCAATTCAGCGACGGTCGTGACGCGGACTTCGTTCCAGTCAAAAAAGTTCTCTTGAAGCTTTGCGATGGCGTCGTCCGCCGCTTCGAACTTTGAGTTCTCAAGGCAGCATCCGTAGATCATGTGCTCAAGCACAGATCGATTGGAAGGAGGCAGGATGACTTCGTATTCTTTTTTGACGAACTTGTATAGTTTCGTGATCAGGTCAGCTCGGTTTTTAGCGGACATTTATTCTCTGTGTCTTCTTAAGTTGGGTTGTGTTTTGAACGCTCCAGAATAGTCTGGAATCCTGATTCGTCATTTACTGAATCAATATTTCGTCGATAAATCGACTCACCTCGGAGCAAAGGTTTTGTTTTATTCGGGTTTCACGTTGGCTTAATCGGGTGTTGGATCTTCAGCGGAAGAATCAGCGACAGATTCGGCCGCTTGAGCGGGATCGGTATTTGCGTCGGAGTCGGCAGCTGAACCTGATTCGGGCGAATCTGAATCAAGCGAATCTGATTCGGGAGCATCCTCAGAATTCTCTTTTTCTTTTGGCAAAACTTCTTCCAGAATCTTGGTCACCATCAAAGAGTGCTTGATACCTTCATCGAGAACGAACGTGATTCTGGGTGTGTATCGCGTGTCAATTCGTTTGCCGACTTTCTTCTGAAGATAACCGGCAGAACTCTGAAGGCCTCGCAAGCAGAGGTTTTGCTTGGTTTCGTCACCCATCACTGAAACGTTGACCTTGGCGACTCGCATATCTGGCGAGACTTCGACCAAGGTAACCGTAACATCTCGGATCCGCGGATCTTTGAGGTCAGTAATGATGGCCATACCCACCACTTCTCGAATGGCTTGGGCGGCTTTTAAGACGCGACGGGAACTCATGATGTTTCTATTTGGCTTTTAAAAGAAGACGGAAATCGACCAAGTTGTTGGTGCACTCAAATACGGATTGCTACAAAAACGAGTCGATCAATTGGACTTAACCTTGATCGAGTCGGGCAACAAAACAAACTTACAACGTTCGGGCAACCTCTTCGATCTTGTACGCTTCAAGCGTATCGCCTTCTTTAATGTCATTGAACTTTTCGAGTTTAATACCGCATTCCATGCCCCGTTGAACTTCCTTGGCATCATCTTTTTCGCGTTTCAGCGATTCGATTGGATAATCACCAATCACTGTCTGATCGCGAATCACGCGCATCCGACACTCACGTTGGATTGAACCACGCATCACGCGGCAACCAGCGATCATGCCCGTCTTACTAACGCTAAACGTTTTGAGAACCATTGCCATTCCAAGCTCGACAATGTGCTCTTCTGGTTTCAGTCGACCTTCAAGTGTCGCTTTCAAGTCATCTGTGATCTTGTAGATGACGTCATAGCGGCGAATCTCAACACCTAGCTCATCGGCCAACTGGCGAGCTTCTTCGTTGGCGACAACGTTGAAGCCGACAATAACGCCGCTGGAGGCATGAGCCAATCGAACGTCGCCGACCGACACACCACCGGCGAGTGCCTGAAGGATTTTGATTTGAACTTCCGGATGCGAGATCTTTCCAAGCTCTTTTTGAATCGCTTCGATCGAGCCTTTTACGTCCGCACGAATGATCAAATTCAGAGTCACGATATCTTCAGGATTTCGCGAGAGTTTTCCTTCTTCGAGCAATCGCTGGAAATCGACAAGCGAAGTTTCCACGGTTCGACCGCCGACCTGTTCGACTTTGCCACGATGCTTTCTCGTGTCAGCAATCTCACGGGCTTTGGCGACATCATCGACAACGTAAAATTTGTCACCGGCACCTGGCGCGATATCGAGACCGGTCAAGTTAACTGGAGTCGATGGCTCAGCTTTTTTGAGGCTCTTTTTTGGTCGCAGCGTATCGTGCATCGCTTTGACTTTTCCAAAACTGGCACCGCAGACGACGATATCGCCGACCTTGAGTGTTCCGCCTTGGACCATCATTTTTGCGACCACACCACGATCGGATTGCTGCTCGGCTTCGAGACAGGTACCAAACGCCGGGCGATCCGCATTGGCTTTGTATTCATGAAGTTCCGCCGTTACAAGAATCGTTTCAAGCAACGCATCGAGACCGGTACCTGCGATGGCACTGGTTTGGATAACTTCGGTATCGCCACCCCATTCACTTGGGAGAAGTTCGTGGGCTGCGAGATCCTGCATCGCTTTGTCGGCTGTGACGCCGGGCAAGTCGATTTTGTTGAGTGCGACGATGATCGGCACTCCAGCAGCTTTGGCGTGACTGATGGCTTCTTCAGTTTGCGGCATGATGCCGTCATCTGCAGCGACCACCAAGACCGCGATATCGGTAACGTTTGCACCACGGGCACGCATTTCAGTAAACGCTTCGTGACCCGGTGTATCAACAAAGGCAATTTTGCTATCGCCTTTTTTGATTTCGTAAGCCCTGATGTGCTGGGTAATACCACCGGCTTCACCCGAGACAACATCGATTCCAATCAAGGCATCGAGCAACGAAGTTTTTCCGTGATCGACGTGGCCAAGGAAAGTAACGATCGGTGCACGCGGTGTGAGCGAATCCGGATCTTCATTTTCAAGATCGAACTCGGCGATCATTTCGTCTTCGAGTGACTGGGCTTCTCGAATTTCAAGTTGAACCTCGAGTTGCTCAACAAGCAATTCAACCATCTCGTCTTCGATAGTCGAGTTGACGTTCTTATTTGATTCGTCACCCAATTGTTTCATGGTCAACAGGACCTGAACTTTGGAGACACCAGCGGCTTCTGAGAATTCGCGAACGGTACATGGCAACTGCAACACGACGCTGTCTTTTCGAGGAGCGGCTGTGTTGACTGTTGGTCCGGAGCGATGACGACGCCGGAAACCATGATTACGATTCGGACGACGATTCCGACTTGGGCGCGAGCCCATGACGTTGCCACCGGATCGGTCAGGACGCTCACGACGTGTACTTCCTGAGCGACGTGCTTCTGAAGTATCGGTCGTATCGGCTTCTCCAGCCTTGCCGCCTTTTTTCTTTTTGGCCTTGGACTTGGTTAAGTGCTCAAGTGGTGCGACGCCGCCTGCCTTAACACTTTTGATGGCGTCCTGGGGCAGGGCGATATCTGGCTTTTGTACTTTTTCGCCTTTGTCACCAGAACCTGGTTTAGGCTGTTTGACTTCGGGCATTGCTGCGAATCGAATATTCGAAGCGCCACTTTTCTTTTTGGGGCTGTCCTTTTTCGGACTATCCGAGGACGACGAAGCTCCCTGATCAAGGTTCTTAAGCGTTTTGCGCGGGATAACTCCTGGTCGGCGAGGCGACGGAGACATGGGCCGCTTTGGCGCAGGTTTTGGTTTGATACCGGGCGCGATCCCTGGCGAGCCGCTTGCAGCCTTTGAGGTAGTTGGCCGGGCAGGTTTGTCACCCGTCGTTGCCTTTTTCCCTTTAAGTCGATCCAGCAAACTGCCACCAGGTTTTGATTTGGCGGGCGGTTCTTTTACTGGCTCTTCTTCTACCACTGGCGCGGGAGTTTCTTCAACGACTTCAGCCTCAGCGGAGGCATCGGCAACCGTCTCAGCCGCAGTTGTTTCTGGTTCTTCAACATCAATCTCTTCAACTACGTCATCCACTTTGGCAACAGGCGTAACGATCTCGCCAATTTTCTTTTTGGATGGAGCCGGTTTGAAGGGAGCCGGTCGAACGGGGGCTCCTGTCTCGGCTGGTGGTGGCTCGGGCTTTGCCCCGCCTCCTGAGAGAAACTCTTTGATGGTGATGACTTCGTTATCATCGAGACTGGCTAGCGCAGAGCCCTTCCCCTGGATGTTTACTTTTTCGCAAACATCAAGCAATTGCTTGTTATCAAGCCCAAGTTCTTTTGCAAACGCGTAGATGCGTACGGGCACGTGGAGTGACCTTCCTTCGTTGTTAGGTGGTAGACGACTTTCCGCCACACCACCATCTGCCAAACTGTGTTACATAAATCAGCCCCTCTACCTAACAATTGAGTGAAGACAAAAACGTCAACACCAATGGCTGGCACAGACACGGTTCTATATTTTCTCGGATTATGGGACCTGATTTTCATCAAAGACCTCGTCCGACCATATTAATTAACAACACTCGACTCAGCGAGACGAATACTGTTATACGATTATTTTGTTTGGCAAAATGATAATTTGAATTATTCATTATCGCTTTGCCTATCTCTTGTGTTGATTGACATGTTGTATTCAGTCTACTCAGGTTTTACTTCGACACCAGATGTGTCTGGAGTTGACTGTTCTTGAGACACTTCACCTGCAACAGGTTCGGGGGTCTCTGTTTTTTGTGCTTCCACCAATTTCGCTGCGTTAGCTGCTTGAACTTTTGCAGCGGCATCGGCGGCGTCCTGAGCGGCTTTGGCTGCCGTAGCAGCTTTCTTGGCTCGCTTTTCTTCAGCTTCTCGAATTTCGGCTTCTTCAGCGAAAGTCTCAGCCTGTTCAACGATCGCGTCGACTTGTTCTTCCGTCAAACCGCCCATGGCCATCAAGTCAGATGGCTCGATCACTGAGAGGTCATCGTAAGACAAATAGCCTTCTCCCACCAGACGATTTGCCAATTCTTCGTCAACTCCTTCGATCACCAAATAGCCCTGAACAGCGCGATCAATTTGTATTTCAAGCTCACCCTGGGTCATGATTTCGATGTCCCAAGTGCACAATTTACTGGCTAAACGCACATTTTGGCCACGTTTTCCAATGGCCAATGACAATTGGTCTTCGCGAACGAGGACAATTGCTCTGCCCATCATCTGGCACAAAATGACTTCATCTACCTCAGCCGGCTGCAATGCGTTGGGAATCATACTTTGGGGATCTTCATCAAACCGGACGATATCAATCCGCTCGCCGGCCAATTCGTCGATCACCATCTTGATTCGATTTCCACGAACGCCAACACAGGCTCCAACACAATCGACTTTTGAGTCAATGCTGCTAACTGCCACTTTCGAGCGATACCCTGGCTCGCGCGAAATTGCGTTGATGGTAATTACCCCGTCTGCGATCTCTGGAATCTCGCTTTCAAAAAGCCGCTGGACGAACACAGGACGAGTTCGACTGAGAACGACTTTGATACGGCTGCCCTGAGCTTTGACTTCAGTAACCAATGCACGGATGCGCTCGTTTGGCTGATGCGATTCACCAGGAATTTGCTCACTACGCGGCAGGATGGCTTCGACGCTTCCAAGCGTAACCGTCGTTACGCGGCCTTCGTTTCGATGAACGGTTCCAGTGACAACATCGTTAATGATCTCATTGAATTCGTCGATCTGTGAATCGCGTTCGGCTTCACGGACTTTTTGAATGATGACTTGTTTAGCCGTTTGGGCACCGATTCGACCAATGACTTCTTCGTAATCCAGTTCTTCCTGACCGCATCGTCCGGCGATCTGACCAGAGTCACGTTCAATAATGAATTCAATATCGGCGTCTTCGCCAAAGTGCTTGCGCGCAGCCGAAACCAAGGCAGATTCGATCGCGACAAAAACTATCTCTTTCTCGATGTTCTTTTCGCGGTGGAGTGAATCAACAATCCGTAGTACTTCGGTGGCATTCATGATTTTTCTTTCAGTAAGTTCTCACCCGAATTGGGGTCGAACCACAATATTCGATTTGGATTGATTTGGAGCTTGAGGCGATTTCCTATTTGGAAGTTCGCATCTGGTTCAAGCCGAGCCAAAATGGATTTATCGTTTCCTTCTACTTTTTCTTTTCCTACACAAACCGCTGCGTGAATCATGGTCGAATCACCCAAGCGATCAATCTCCGTCACCTCTACCTCGATCGCGGTCGAAGCGATCATCTCAGGTGCCAAATCATTCCCGTTAAACAAGTGAATGTTTTCACTTCGAAAACCCATCACCACATCCAACGCAGAGCGACCCGCTTTTTCCAAAACCTGTTTCAAGCTGAAAAAAACCGGCGATTCCGGCATCCATTCGATTTGAATGCCGTTGTTGTTACTACTTTCAAATCGAATCCGATCACTTAACTGCTTAACTGTTCCCGGACAAAGATTGATCGGCACGTTGCCAATAAATTTCGCCGTGAACAGGTTGGCCGGATGTTGGTAAATTTCCAACGGCCCGCCAACTTGCAAAATCTTTCCACCGCTCATAACCGCCACTCGATCTCCAAGCGTCATCGCTTCGACCTGGTCGTGCGTGACGTAGATCATCGTTGCGTTCAATTCACGATGAAGCCGCTTTAGTTCAACTCTCATTTGTTGACGCAGGTTTGCATCTAGGTTCGAAAGAGGTTCGTCAAACAAAAATACCGCCGGATTCCGCACAATCGCACGCCCTAAAGCGACACGTTGGCGTTCACCGCCGGACAACTGATGCGGCCTTCGATCAAGCAAATGTTCAATGCCCAATCGTGCGGCCGTTTGCCGAACTTTATTGTCAATCTCTAAACGCTGTTGAGATAACTCAGCAGCACGTCGAGGCTGAAATACTTTCCTTAAACCACGAGCAATCACTCCGTCGCCAAAAATTCCACCAGACAAAGCACCCACGAAGGATTTTTGTCCGATCAAACGTAGCGTTAAACCAAACGACAAATTCTTGTAAACCGACATCTGCGGATACAAGGCGTAGTTCTGAAACACCATCGCGATGTCACGGTCTTTGGGGGGCACGTTGGTTACAACGCGATCTCCAATTCGAATGTCACCTGAGGTGCTCGCTTCCAGTCCCGCGATCAAACGAAGCGTTGTGCTCTTTCCACAACCACTCGGTCCGACCAGAACCAAAAACTCTCGATCCTTGATTTCAAGACTGACATCATCCACCGCCTCCGTTCCATCAGGAAACCTTTTCGATACAGTTTCCAATACAACGTTGGCCATGTTTTTTGTCAGAGCGCAAAAATTACCCTGCCGAAATCGAAGATTCGATTGATAAAACATACTCATATCAATCTAACGCGTCAATGTTAGCCCAACGAGTATCCGCCGTTGCCACCGCCGACCTCGAATCGCTGGGGCAACCTAAAACTCTGATTCCGGAGCTAGCGATTGCCGCCTTTTACCGAGTCGTTTTCACCTTGCCCGGAAATTGCCAACCTCCCTATACTCGCCGACCGCTCGCCAAACCAGATTGGCGAGCCAACTGATCCTTTTATGGAAATTTGGATCAGCCATTTTTCTTGGAGATTGCGATGAATGGATTGATTTCAAATGGCCTTACCAGAGGCCGGCGATGTCTGAGCTTAAGTTTTGCTTGTTTAAGCTACATCTGCTTGAGCCTCATCTCAACAGAATTGCTTGAAGCCCAACAAACTCGGCAAAACCCAGGCCCTTGGCGACCAGCATTTGGCGAAGTCAACCGAGACACGCTTAAGAACTCAAAACCGCTTGGCCCTGTAGCCCAACCAGCCAATCAGCCACTTAATCTACCAACCAACCAACCCTCAGCCGCAGCCGCCAATCAAGTCCCAACGATCAACAACGGATCATCGGCTCAAGCAGGATCAGGCCAAGCACAACCAGCTGCCGGAGCGAATCAGTTCCAAACACCATCGGCTTCATCGACTCAAAGACAAGCCGCTCAAAACACAGCGGCGCAAAACACTGCCCCTCAAAACCGATTGGCTCAAAACCCAGCCGCTCAAGCAAACCAACGAACGCCCGGCGTCACACGTGTGAGCAAGACTTTTGACAAGCTCCCCAATTCGGCGGGCCAAGTCTGGCGCGAGTACGACATCACTCCGTACACTTCCCAAATCACAACCACCGACGAACCGCAAAAAGCAATTACCGAATGGGTGCTTCGTGAAACGGGAACCGAGATGTGGTTTAGTCAGCCGCTGGGAATCCTTAACGCCGACAAAGAACGCGTCTACGTTTACCACACGCCGGAAATTCACGCAGTAATCAAGAAAATCGTCGACCGCTTTAACCGAACTCGTGGCCAAGTCCAAAACGTTGATGTGAATCTGGTGACCGTCGAGAAACCGAACTGGCGTTCTCAGTCATACACCATGCTGCAGCCGATCAAAGTCAAATCGCCGGGCGTTGAAGCCTGGATGATCTCCAAAGAAAACGCCGCCATCCTGATGAGCCAACTTAGTCGCCGCAGTGATTTCAAGCAGCATAGCGGTGGCCGGTTAACCAACCATGACGGACAGTCTTTTGCACTTGAGAAAATGCAGCCTGTTCAATTCATCCGCAACATTCGCTGGGTGCCCAATCAAATTCCGAATTACGAGCCGATCCTGTCGACGCTTAACGAAGGCTATCGCTTGAACATCAGCTGCTTGTCCGGCATGGATAATCGTTCAATCGAAGCCGTCATTAAATGCGATGTGGACCAGGTCGAAAAACTGGACACCGTCAAAATCAACGTTCCCGGAGTCAATGGTGCTGCCCAGCAAATGAACCTTCAGATTCCACAGCTTGTCAGCTGGCGATTGCATGAGCGTTTTCGCTGGCCCAACGATCAGGTTTTGTTGCTTAGCTGTGGCGTGGTGGCAACGCCCGAACCAGATGCACGCTCAGGCGGACTGAAATTACCCGGACTGGGGAAAAAGTCCAAACGAGCCGATGCGTTGATGTTTATCGAGTATCGCGGCCCAGCAACGGAAGCCATGATTCCCAAGACGGCAGGCCTGGCTCCAATTAGCGGACGACAATAGTATCAAATCCGGCAGACTACCAGAAAGTCACCTCGACGCAGACGCTTCGTCACGTAGAATATTAAGTTCGCTTGGAAGCCGGTTTGGCCCACCAAAATTCGGTGCCAATTAAGACCGCTGCAAACGCAAAACTGCTGCCGATATTCCAACCGACGAACACTCCAACTACCACTTTATTTCTTCACCTGTTGTTCAATGTCCCAATCAGATCGCCGTGTTGTTATTACTGGAATGGGTTTGATCAGCCCACTTGGTCACTCGTATACCGATCTTTGGGATTCGATCTGGGAAGGCCGCAGCGGTGTAAAGCAATTGTCTGCTGTGCCTACCGATCACTTTCCGTCTGACTTTGGCGGCGAATGTACAGACTTCACCGGCTCGATCGACAGCTTTGGGCCACTTGAGAAAAAGCTCCAGAGGACAATCAAAAAGGCGCTTCGATTGATGTGCCGCGAAATCCAGCTTGGCGTGGCCGCAGCACAGCTGGCCATTGGTGATGCAGGACTGGAACCAGGAAGCTACGAGCCAACGCGAACAGGAACGCTATTCGGCAGCGATTACATTATCACTTCGCCAGTTGATTTTGCTTCTGGCATTCAAAGCTGCCTCGCGGATGGCGGCGAATTCAAATTTGACGACTGGGCACATAACGGACTCCCAAAAGTCGAACCGCTTTGGTTACTTAAGTATCTACCCAACATGCCCGCCAGCCACGTCGCAATTTTTAACGACCTGCGCGGACCAAGCAATTCACTAACGGTGCGGGAAGCCTCAGCTAATCTTGCGATCGGCGAAGCCGCCACGATCATTCAACGTGGCTCGGCAGACATCATGGTCGCCGGCTCAACCGGTTCGCGGATTCACCCGCTTCGAACGGTTCACATCGTGCTTCAAGAAGAACTCGCCGATCGGCACTCCGAAACTGCCGGTGGTGATCCAAGCAAAGCCTGTCGACCTTTTGACACCAATCGAAACGGGATGGTGCTGGGCGAAGGCGCGGGCGTCATCATTTTGGAAGAGCTCTCATCAGCCCAGAAACGTGGCGCGAAAATTTACGGCGAAGTCATTGGACGCGGCTCGTCTTCAGTGGCAAACCAAAAAGGCGTTGCCGATTTCAAAACAGCTTTCGAAAACGTCATGAAAGGCGCGTTGGAAACATCGAACCTCAAACCGGCTGATGTCGGGCATGTCCACGCACACGGCTTAAGCTCCGACCAATGCGATCGCGACGAAGCCACCGCCATCAACGCCGTCATGGGTGATCGACCCGTTACCGCCGCCAAGAGCTACATGGGTAACCTCGGTGGTGGATGCGGAATCGTAGAAGTCATTTCCAGTATCATGGCCATGGATCACGGCTCGCTGTTCCCAATCATAAACTGCGATTCGCTTGACCCCGCCTGTCCAATCGCTGCCGTAAGAGAAAAGGGTGTGGACGCAGGAAACTCTTTCCTCAATCTAAACATCACGCCGCAGGGACAAGCCAGTTCGATTTTGATCAAGAAATTCGACTGATCCGGTTCGGCACGTAGGTCTGCTTAAAACCAGTTTGATATTGGACCTTCTTGCGCCAAGACTTCGGGCGAATTGCCAGCGCTCCTGAACTCTGGCGAGTCCAGCTACGTTGCCGCAGGCGCTTGCGTCTCGCAGCGCTTTCTATTGGTTTCTCATTAAGCCTCAAAGAACTTAGAAACCGCAAAAAAACGCGAATGCATTTAACCGGTCTATTCGGATACCAGACCTAGCCGCGTTCGGATATTGCTGTCTGGCAGCTGGCTGAAATGACGGACAAGAATGTCCATCCTACAAATTCCCGCTAACGCTTCGGTTTCCATTTTTGGATGACCCAAAAGCTGTACATAGATCGAATTAAATCGACAACGTGTTGTTTTTTCGCATCATTATCCGACCTGAAATGAACTTTTTAGCGGGAAAAACCAGCAATTGAGAGATTGGTTTGAAACTTGCAATAAATGAATCCTATGGTTTGCAAAAGAGTCCCTCCCTACTTAGTAATCTCATGATCGATCCAACTTCTCCACGTCAACAAATCCGACAATACGAATCGTGGCCCCGTTTCTTGATTAAAGCGATAGACGCGCTGGCTATTATTCTTGGAATGCAACTCCTGCTTACGTTGCTCCCAGAGGTCAACAGTAAGTCGACGATTATCATTTGCGTTGTCGCGATTGGAATCTTCAATATCGCTGGAGAATTTGTCGGCCTGTATCGAAACTGGCGTGGGATCGCGTTTGAACGCGAAGCCTCATGTTCGATGTTGGCTTGGGGCGTAACGCTTTTGTTCATGGCTGGCTTGGGCTACTTCAGTGTTTACTCAACAGAACTTTCGAGCCGCTGCCTACTATTGTGGTTTGCGTTCAACCCTGTCCTTTCACTTGCCATGCGAGTCCTTTTCCGCTGGAACATGAAATGGATGACAGACAAAGGAATCAATACACGAAGCTACGCCGTCGTTGGAATCAACGACCTTGGCATTCACCTGGTTGGAAATATCAACGCGGCTCCCGATCTGGGATTGCGTTTTCTTGGCTACTATGACGATCGTCCAGATGATCGTACGGCGGACATTCCTGAAGATCAGGCAGCCAAACTTGGAAAACTTGACGCTTTGGTCGCCAGTGCAAAACGCGGCGAAGTTCAAGTCATTTACATTACGCTGCCAATGCGAGCCGAAAGTCGGATCCGCGATATCATCAGCGAATTGGCCGACACCACGGCTTCGGTTTATGTCGTTCCCGACATGTTTGTTTTCCAGCTACTGAACTCTCGCTGGACCGACATTCAAGGCTTGCCTGTTGTCAGCGTTTTTGAAAATCCATTCAATGGCGTAGATGGCATGGTCAAACGGGGCGTCGATATTGTTTTGGCAACCGTCGCTCTACTGATTGCCGGTATCCCAATGGCTTTGATTGCCTTGGCCGTCAAACTGACTTCGAAAGGCCCCGTGCTTTTCCGCCAACGACGTTATGGCTTGGACGGCAAAGAGATTATGGTTTGGAAGTTTCGTAGCATGAACGTCCAAGAGAACGGTGCGAAAGTCGTCCAAGCGAAAAAGAACGACAGTCGCCTGACACCTATCGGTGGATTCTTGCGAAAGTCATCACTGGACGAACTGCCGCAGATTTTCAATGTTCTGTTCGGCAAAATGTCATTGGTTGGCCCACGACCTCACGCCAACGCTCACAACGAATTTTATCGCGGACAAATCGAAGGCTATATGCTTCGCCATAAAGTCAAACCTGGAATTACAGGCTTGGCTCAAGTCAGCGGATGTCGCGGCGAAACCGAAACACTCGACAAGATGGAAAAACGCGTCTTCTTTGACCACCAGTACATTCGCGAATGGTCTATCTGGCTGGACTTGAAAATCATATTCAAGACGTTTTCAGTTGTTTTCTCTCGCCAGAATGCCTACTAAACGTCGTCCGGATTCTTCCTTTTGATCGGAGCCGCAAAGTTTGCAATCGTGTTGCTGAGTTTGCGGATTTGATCTGGTACAGGAATGACTGCTTCGTCATTGGCCATGGCCGATTCCTTCAGTGATTCTTCGATTTGTTTTAAATCGTCACTTGTTGCGGATGCCGTTGTCGAAGCTTGCTCTGAATTCGGCTCCGACACAGCAGGATTCTTCAAAAACGGATTCTCATAGGGAACCTTGTCTCCCGTCCCCTGATCCGATTTTGGTTCGACTCGAACAAAAGACGAAGCACTCTCGTCAGTTGATTTCGCCAAATCCACTGGTCGAACGTTTGGATTACGTCGCTTCATCTCGGCAGCCAATTTGTTTGTATCGATTCCCAACTCTTCATTCGAAACACTCTCGGCCAGTGGCGCAGAAGTCTCGATCGTTGGCGCGCTTTCGCGAATCGGCATTTTCGGCAACACTGGCTTGCTCGGCTCATCGGAATCACTTGCAAAAGCCTGGTCTACCAAAGCGGCTGCACTGCTTGCCCCGCCTACATTAGTCGCTTGACTCTTGCCTTTCTGAGTTGCCAACGCTTGAGCGACCAATTCTTCGGTCGACTTTTGTGGAACGCCAGTTGGATTGGCCGCAGGATTCGTTGCTGTGGCAGGTGCGACTGGGACTTGGCTGGCTACAGGTGTGGCCGGCGCCGCTTCCGTTTTTTGGGTTTTGCCACGCAAAGCACTCGCCATTGAGCCAATGGATTGCTCCACTTTGGGCAATACAGGCCCAACCAAATTGCGAAGCGTGTCACCCAGCGAATTTGGAACCTGACTTTGCGATTGCAACTGAGACTGCGACGGAGCCGGCGATTGTGTCCGTGTTTGCGATTGAGTCCGAGTCTGCGATTGAGTGCGCGTCTGGGATTGAGTCCGTGTCTGCGATTGCGATGGTGCTTGAGCACTTCTCGGCATAGTTGGTGTATGCCCACCATCGCTTGGCGGAGCAATCAACAACACGAGGCCAAGCCCTAACATCAGACCGCCAATGGTTCCAGCAATAATCACGGCTTTCTTTCCCAACCCATCAGGACGGGTTGAAACCTGAACCTCATCAACGGGAGTTAAAAGATTGGCGCTCTTGGCACCCATTGCCAATCCCTGAATTTCAGCCAGTTCAGATTCTGCGTTGTTGAGAATCTCGATTCGCTTTCCTACTGAAGCCATCAACGAGTAGCTTTCGGCACGCTTGGAACTCAAATTACTTAATCGTAAATTCAGTTTTTCAAGTTCTTCGTTCAGCCTTTTGAGCTCTTTCGTCTTGGTCGAAACTTCAAGACTCATAGTCGCAACCATTGCCTCTCGCTCGTTGCCAATCTGCTGCTGAATTTCATCGACCGAATTACGAGCGCTGATATTTATCGGATGTTGTTCTGTATATCGCCCAAGATTCAATGCCAATTGTTGCTTTGCAGTAACCAACGCAGTGTTAAGCGTGCTCAGAGCAGGCTGGTATTTCATAACATTGGCTTTGAATAGCTCTTCTGATTCAGTGCCAATGGTTTGAAGCATTGCCAGAACTTCCATTGCCTTACTAAGCTCTGTCTTGACACGCCTTTTTTCAGATTCGATTTGTGAGACTTCTCGCCGGAGTCCATCATCGGTGGATACCTCGCTAACTAGCGAATCCATGGCTCCAACATCAGGACCAAGCTCTTCGTCCATCATCTTTTGCTTCTTAGACACCTCATTGAGCGCGAGTTTCGCGCCATCGCGAGCTTCCGTCAATTCTGCCTGCATACTTTGAAGCCGACTGATTCGCACTTCATTGGTTTTAGTAATGATCTCTTCCAGCAATATCTCGGTAAAGGCACGCACTCGTTCGCGACTGGAAGCATTTGTGTTGAGTACGATGACTTCTGTTGTTCCAAATTCAGCGCCGTTAGGGGCACTAAATGAAATCGCACCTTGAACAACTTCGATCATTTCTTCGCTTGGCCAATTGCTTTTTCCCATCCCCAAAAAACCATTGGATTCGGGGCCCAGCTTCTCCAGCGCGTTGCGAATAACTTGAGGTCTTCGAGAGATTTCAAGAATCGTTTCCTGCGCAGTTTTCATCGAATCAAGCGAGTCAAACCGTCCTGGTTTATACGATTGCCCGAGCAAATCATCGCGCACAATCAAAGACTGTCTGGCGGACCAAGTCTCGGCGCGAATGAAGAAAACATAAGCGCACGCCAATAGCATTCCCAGAATGGCGGGAATAATCCAAAGCAATTTGTACTTAATCAATGTTGTCAGGGCGTGGGAAAATCGCTGACTCGGGTGGGTTGGTTGTGTGTTCATGTGAATCTGAATCTTTTGCCTTTAGGTTCACCAGCTCAAACAATACGCTTGAAGTCTGCCAGTCGATCGATCAGCACAAGAGTGCCAAGCGGTCTTATCCAATTCATCGATAAAACACGCGCAGATATTTGGCTCAAAGGTAGATTTTTGGACCGAAAATACGTTACAAGCCGAAAACAGGCTGGACCATCGCCACGCTTTCACTAACCGGAAAAGTCAATCGCCTTTTTGATAGCACTCTGCAGTCACTTCGATGCATCTGAGAACAAAGAAAGTCAAACTCGACAGTGACTTAAGCTCAAGATTTGGTTTGGGGCAAACAATGCGTGATTTCACAACACTTTCCCGTCGGTCAATATTGTGCCGAAGGAAACTTTTAGTTGTTACTACGCTTGAAAACGCTCAGCGCGAAAAAACATCACTGGCCGGGATTCGGATTGAACTCAGGCAGATTGAACTCAGGCAGTAGGTTCTTCGATCTCAAGCCGTACCGAACCGGTTAACCCGCCAGCCGTTTGACTGCCAGCGGCTTTTTGTTCTTCCAACGGCCGAGTTGCGATTTCAATTCGCAATTTGTTGGCGGGCTGAAGCAGCTGTTGAACCTGGATGCGAAGTGGCCCCTCGGCAAAACGAAGCTCGCCAAGAAAAGATTCATTGAGTGAAACGTTGGCAAGAAAATCGACCTCTTCAATCACCAGCCAAACAGTTTGATCTGGCGCAAGTCCTGTTGGCAGGTTGAACGTTCTCTCATAAGCGACCACGCCAGAGAAAGTTGCTCCTAACCAGTCGTCCCAACTAGAAGGGATCTTGACGCGTTTTTCCTGCGCAGCATCC
This sequence comes from uncultured Pirellulaceae bacterium, assembly GCA_964448575.1. Lineage (GTDB taxonomy): Bacteria > Planctomycetota > Planctomycetia > Pirellulales > Pirellulaceae > Mariniblastus. The sequence continues at coordinate 23,090 of CAYUWY010000018.1, read as the reverse complement.
GCCACGGAGGTGCCAGCCAAGAACGAAAGGACCTTGGCATGCCAAGGTCCATGAAGACGTATCGTGTGAAAATCAGGCAATTTTGCTTATTCAGGGACAAAGCTTTGAATGACTGACGACTGATGAACTTGCTTCGTATTTTTCTCAATCAATCGGAATGTAGCTTTGATGCCACGAATCGGAAACGGGTAGGGCGGTGCAGTTTCTCGCTCGCCACTATCATCGGGAGCAGCCGTTCCACCGTTGTCTATCCCGTCCGTTCCCTCGTCAGTCAGTGTATCCGTATCGTCATCCTGATTGATGCCATCGCTCTCATACAACGGCGTCCATGTATCGTAAACGAATCCCAACTGCGATTGTGCTGATGGCGCACCACCGAACCAGCCAGAACCCGCATGGCCAAGATCAACAAAAGCTCCATTGGCCTGGAGAGCTCCGCCAGAATCGAAAAAACCAGGATCGCTTGGCTCAGCCACAATTCCGGCGGCACCAAAGACACGTACGTTGGTGTTAATTGAGTAGACTTTCAAGTCAAAACTCGCAACATCCGTCAATAGAACATCCGAGTTAGTAGGATTTAGGTTCAAGTCGTGTGGACGACGATTGAATAAAAGTGTCGGATCAATTGGGTTAGGAAACCGATTTATAAATCCACTTGCGTTAAAAGTATCGTGCAAGTGAGCAAAACGATTCCGGCGAACACCAAGATCCGTCAAGTTATTCGCCCACACATCAAACGAATCAGAGAAATTACGTTGAACGACTCGGACGGAGATATCGTTTTGAGCAATGAATCTATTAACTTCCGCAAGCGTCACATCAGATAGAAGTTGTCCAAGATCAGGACGGATCAACAAGACCCGACGATGAACGCGAACAGTATCTTCGAAGTCGATCGTTACCGGAGCTCCTCCAGACGGTGGGTTCAAATCTCTAAACGATGTGTACCAAAACACCTCTGCCAAAGGTGACTCAATCACTGCGGTCACATTAGGAGTGACGCCTGTATCAACGAGTCGACCGCGGAATGCTCGACCTGAGCTTCGTACTGTCAAACCCAGCGAATCATCAATGTCGCCTTGATATGAATTTGCAATGTCGATTGGACCTGACAAATTCAAATCGCGATCGGTTGACTCGTTGTATTCAAAATAGCCTTTAGGCAACGTCGTTTCGGTAAAGCTTCGTGGATCCAATGTCAGGTTTGCCAAATCGGAACGGAAAAGCTCTTCGGCAGAACGAAGACGGTTGGCCATCTCCATCACACTGCGGCCCAATTGCATTTGATTACTGGCAAATGAAAACGCAGACATCATCGCGCCCAATACGATCAGCGTCATCGTCAACGCGATCATGATTTCGATCAAAGTCAAACCGCGGCGGGTTCGACGGGCAATGGTTGATGCAGATATCATTTTGTTCTCCTGTTAGCATGTCAGGCTAAAACGAATGCAGCTGAGGCAATACGCTTTAACATTGGGTCAGTGCCAAGCCCGTGATCATGGAGAGAGGAAGGGGATCACTTAAGCAAATCGGCAGTAGACCGTTTGTATGAAAAGGCCTTGGTATATTACAGCTTTACCCTCAATTGTACACGTTATTTCGCGACAGTTTATTATCCAGATCGTCGTTTTCGCTCACTTTGAACCACAAAAGTCGATTTTTTGACGATACTAGGGCTCTCAAACCACCCGTCTGGTGGCTTCGACAGTTTCGGAAAACTCAAAAGCTGACAGATTTTCCCCGCCAATAATTAAAAAACGGTGACGAAGTACAAACTTTTGCGCCCTTTGGTTCGTACTTTGGTAACGATTGAAGACAGTTGAATGGGAAGCGTTAATAGTAAACGTAACACGCCAGCGCTGCCGTTAACCGTTAAACTGATCAATCAAGATTTTGGTTAATAGTAACAACCAACAATTTAACGTTTGGCGAATTTCAAGTGATCTGATTTTGGCCGAAAACTTAAATCTCAAAATCTTGTGTAGATTATAACTAACGTAGTTTTGTCGATCGGTTTGAATGGTTAGATCGCTTTTTTGTCGATCGGCTTCCATGGTTCGATCGGTTTTTTGTCGGCTGGTTTGTCAGCGGTCCACATCTAAGCTTACCGAAGGATTGATTGATAAGCTTTTGATCGTGGCATCGAAGTCAATCGCCACCAAAGTCAATCGCATACCCAACACACATTTCAAGATGGCTGAATACATGCTCCGTTTTGCGCGATGCAAACAAATGAAACATCAATCCCCAACTCAGGCTTTGAAATCGGCTGGGCTGAAAATTTCCCAAACGGTTCTCGTTTTCGGATTTCTGCTTTTGTCATTTCTAGCCAACTCCGCCACAGCCCAAGACGAAGTAGCCTCCCGTGCGATTGCCCAGGCTGCTTTCAACGCGCAGAACGAAGGTGATTTCAAATTTGCCGCCACGACTTGGGAAAAACTGATCAACAAACACGGTCAGTCAACGCTTGTCGGCAACGCGCATTACAACGCTGGAATTTGCTACACCCAGACCACCGAGTTTGAAAAAGCAATTCCTCACTTCGAATCTGCGTTAGCCAAACTAAGCGCCGACGAGTCCGTAAAAAAACCAAACGCCAGTTTGTACTTGGGCTTTGCTCAATACCGACACGGAAAAGCACTTACCGAGAACGCAGCCACCAAAGACAAAGGCATCGCGCTGCTCAAATCCTCAACCCAAACGTTTGCGGACCTTCTAAAATCGAATCCCAAAAACTTCGAAGACGCCGACCAAGCCTGCTACTACCAAGGAGCCGCCTTTGAACAGCTTGGCCGACCCGAAGACGCGATCAAGTCGTACACTTCGATGCTGAGCTATCCCAAACAAACCAACAAATTCAAAGCCCTGTACGGGATCGCGGATCTGAATTTTGCCGCCAAACGATACGACCAATCGCTTGAGTATTACGAACGTTTTCTTGCCGATCCCGATGCGCCGCAAAACCCGGACTACGACATCGTGAGCTTTGAAACAGCGCGAACGTTGATCAACTTAGCAGACGCAGATACCAAAGCCCAAAAAGGAGAACCCGCCAAAACCAAACTCAATCGGGCTCTTTCACTGCTTACTCGAATCGCCGAAAAACCAATCGAAGCCAACGATACCGTTGCCGCAGAACTGGCCGACGAGGCCGCGTTTCAACAAGCGTTCTGTTTCCAGCGACTGGGCCAACGCGAAAAATCTGCTGAGACCTATGCAAAAATCGCCAACTCTGATTCACGCTTCAAGATCCAGTCACTCGTCAACTCCGCCATCATTTACCGGGAAACCGGCAAGACCAACGAAGCCAAAATGGCCCTCCTGAAAGTCGTCGGTCCCGACGCCGCTGAGTCCGCACTCTCAAGCGAAGCCGCCAGCATTCTGTCTGACCTATACATCAACGACACAGCAGAAATCCCAGCCGCTTATGACCTCGCAACAAAATGGATTCCAAAATCCGCAGGCAAACCAACGTTAGTACCTCTCCTGATGGCACAAGCCGAAGCCGCCTATCTCATTCCAGAAAAACGCAAAGACTCCATCGGCTTGTTTCAAGCGGTCGTTGATAAACACGGCGACCACCCCAGCGCACCCAGCGCTCTTTACAAATCAGCTTTCGCCTCCATTGCGGTAACCAATCAATCGCAGCCCAATGCCAATGACATCCAAGCCGCGATCGACAAAGTTGAACAGTTTAAAAAACGCTATCCCCAAAGTAACTTTCTTCCCGACGCTGTCTATGTAAAAGCCGAAGCACTTCTGCTCAGTAACAAACCTGCCGAAGCCCAAGTGCTCTTTGACACACTCGCAAAAGATCATTCAGGACATCCGGACAAAACGTTCTGGCAACTCCGCTCAGGCCTCGCGCTTTACCAGCAGAAAAAATACAAAGAAACAGTCGACGTTCTGGCTCCGCTGGTTCGTGAATTGAAACGCGAATCCCAACAAGCCGAGGCACTCTTGCGAATCGGATCCAGCCAATACGCATTGAAAGAATATCCAGCCGCCGCGATTGCTTTGGACCAAGCCATCAAAGCCGACGACAAAGGCCCGCTCGCAGACGAAACGTTATTGATGCTGTGCCGCGCCCAACTGGACGCCGGCCAAGCCGAAGCAGGCGAATCGACCGGCAAAACATTGCTTGATCGTTTCCCGGAATCTCCCTGGGTTCCCGAATTGCGCTATCGTTTGGGTGACCACTTTTACAACGCGAAGAAGTACTCGGAAGCTTTGACTAACTTCGAAGTCATTCTGTCCAAGCACGACCAATCTGACTTTGTGCCGTACGCACTGTATAACGCGGCTTGGTGCAAATCGGAATTAAAAGAATTCAAAGATTCTGAAAAACTGTTTTCGGATTTGATGACGAATTTCCCTGAACATGAACTCGCCAAACGAGCCACGATGGACCGAGGCGCAACGCGGCGAAAATCGGGTAACGCCGAGGAATCGCTTGCAGACCTAAAGGCGTTTTTGGAAACCAATCCTGAAGGGGCGCCGCGGATCAAGGCGTTGTATGAAATCGGTTTGGCACAGGTTCAGCTTGAAAAATGGGACGACGCCATCGACTCGTTCAAGACCTTGCTTACTGAAACACCCAACTCCCCAGAGGTCGATCGATTCAACTACGAGCTCGCTTGGGCCTATCGGAATACGAAAAGAGAAGACCTCGCGCTTGAGCGTTTTGGCCTCATCGCTGAAAAAACGCCAGACAGTTCGCTCGCCCCGGAAGCCAATTTTCACTTAGCCTCGGCGGCTTATGCAAAAGAAAATTATGCCGATGCGATCGCGGCTTACAGGAAATGCATCGAATCAAAAACAGACGATTCGATTCGCGAAAAAGCCGCTTATAAACTTGCTTGGGCACACTACAAACAAAAACAGTTTACCGAGGCTCAAGCCGGTTTCGCGCAGCAGGTCAACGAATTCGATAAAGGCGAACTGTACGCCGACGGAATGTTCATGGTGGCCGAGTCACTATTCCGTTTAAAGAAACACGACGAAGCATTCGCCGCCTACACTGCTGCCAAACCTGTCGTCGACGCTTCTGAAAACATCGAACCAAAAATCAAGTGGCTTACCATGCTACACGGTTCGCAAAGCGCCAACGAAACAAGGAAGCATGACGAAGCGATCCAGCTGGCCAAACAGCTTGCCGACTCCGATGCCGACCTCGCTTTCAGACAAGACGCTTGGCTGGAAATGGGAAATGCATATCGCGGACTCAAGCAAACTGAAAACGCGATTGAGTATTTCGAAAAGGCTTCAGACAATCTGGGCAAAACCGGAGCGCGTGCTTACTGCATGCTTGGCGACGTTTATTTTGAAAACAAGAAATTCGACGACGCCATCGTTCAGTTCAAACAAGTGTTCTTCGGTTTCGGTGGCGCCCAATCGGCCGCCGATGTGAAGCCTTGGCAAGCGTACGCTCTTTATGAAGCCGGCCAATGCAATTTTGTTCAGGTCTCTTCGGCGTCGGAAGAAATGAAGCCAAAATTGATCGAAGACTCGATTCAGTTTTTCGAAAGGCTGCTTCGCGATTACAGTGAGGACAAACTGGTCGAGCCAGCCAAGAAACAACTTGACACTTTGAGAAAGCTGCAGGGTAAGTAGATCCCCCGAATAAATTAGCCAGCTTTACATTGGTAGTGCTATCCTGATTCTAAAAACCGCTTTTTCATGTGTTCTTGCCATTCAATCGCCCACCAAATTGCAAAGGGCAGTTACTATATGGGGAACGTTTTTGGGACGCCGCTAACATCACAAACCATTCGACATCCCTTAACATTACTAACATCAGTCCGCACATTTGATCGACTTCAAATCGCTCAAGACTCAAAAATGTGTTGTGCCAAAACTGCTTACAACAACCCACTCGGAGCAAACATGAATCGATTCGTTTACCGACGCTCGCATTTGGCGACCGCGCTCGGATTCATTTTGATTGCAACCATTGCAATTGGCTCGTCTCCAAATTCTACTTCCGCTTCCCAGCTTTCAAACGTTTCTGGCAGCGCGCCCATCGCGACTGCAGCTCGAATCATTCAGGTCGAAGAATCCGACAGCCTTAAATCAAGCTCACCCGTGCCACCCAAACGCGGCATCAACTTTTTGTCTTTGCTCACGCAAGGCGGCTGGTTCATGCTCCCGTTGCTGATCCTTTCGATCGGCGTGGTCACGATCGGCATTGAACGATTCCTCGCGCTTCGTCGTCAGAAAGTCTTTCCTGGCGAACTGCTTGATCAACTTTCGTCGCTCAGTCAATCAGCGGGCGGACTTGATCCGCGCCGCGCCTACCAAGCGTGCCAACGATACCCCTCGTCAGCCTCTTATGTACTTCGCTCGATGTTGGTCAAAGTCGGCCGGCCTCAATCGGAAATGGAAAACGCCGTCGCGGAATCCAGCCAACGCGAAGCCACCCGTTTGGCTCAGATGACATCGTGGCTCAGTCTCGCCGCCGCCATCGCACCACTGATTGGATTGTTAGGAACGGTTTGGGGAATCACCCAGGCGTTTTATGACACGACCCAGTTGGCAGAGTTGAACGCAGGACAAAACCGAGGCGTTGCGTTGGCCAATGGAATTTATATCGCACTTGTGACAACGATGGTCGGATTGATGATCGCGATTCCAGCGGCTGTGCTTTCACACTTTTATGAAAACCGAATCGTTCAGTTGATGAATGAAATTGAAGAAATGGTTTTCAATCTGCTACCCCAGTTCGAACGCTACGAAGGACAAGTTCGATTTACGCAAGGATTGGGCAACGAATTTGATGGTGAACACGAGCTTCCAACAGGCGATCAAGATCCTGGTTACATGGAGCCTGGCGAAGAACTTGCCGGCACAGGCGGCGGTACCCATCGTCCGCCAGGAAGACAAAACGGCTGAACCGCTGTGCGAATTCGTGCCATCCAAACGTGATGGCGATCGCAGCATTGAATTTGCTTGCGCGGCCTTCAACACGTTTTGTTATCCATTGACCACTGGTTAGTTTCAACTTTCAACAGCCATCCTTCAAACAGACATTTTTATGGCAGTCAAACTAAAAACAACATCCGCAATCGGATCACTAAGCATCACGCCTCTCATTGACGTGGTATTTCTGCTCCTGATTTTCTTTCTTGTGTCATCTCGGTTCTCCGAAGAAGAGCGAGAATTGGACCTGAATTTACCAAGTGTCACAGAAGCCTTGCCAGCATCCGCTCAACCCGATGAACTGGTCGTCAATGTTGACGAACAAGGCCGCTACTATATCGACGGGGCGTTTCGAAAGCCTGAGCAAGTCGAACAAATCCTGCGTCGGGCGAAAACCAACAACCCACTAACACAAACCGTTGTCATTCGCGGCGACAAAGCTTCCGACTGGCAGCACATCGCCCTCGCCATCGGGCTTTGTAAAAAAGTAGGAATCAACGAGTTCACCGCTACAATCGATGAGAATTAGAAATTCGAGGTGGCACGCTTAACTCTGCACGCCACAGCAGCCAGTTGACATTCAATAGACAAACCGAACTATTGAATACCGAAAACTGAAGAATCAATAAATGAAACGTACCGTACACAAAATAACGCCTGCCAAGGACAGCTCCTTCGACCAGCAATTCTGGCCGGTGCTGGTTGCGTTAACGGTACTCAGTGGGATCATGCTTGGCGCCGCGTTAACGGTTTTGCGCGGGCCTTGGATGTGGGGTAGCCTTCTGGTTCTCCCGCTGCTGGCTGCAGTTGCAATTGCCATGCTGTTTCATTTGGACAACAGCCGACTTAGGCGCTCACTTCAATTTGCGATCATCAGCAGCCTGGCGCTTCACTTGTTTATCCTGGTGTTCGCTTCGGTCGTCAATATTTTTCAAAACCCATTCAAACCGGCCGAGCGAGAAATCGCACAGCAACGTGTTCGCACGATTGAGATTAGCGACCAACAAGCCGCGTTCGTCTTTCAGCAAACCAACGCACAGGAAACTCCCGAACCGCGAGTCGAAACCGAAAAGAATTCCAAGCCCACCACCAACGCTCAGCCACAGACCATTCCTGTTCCAGATGTAAAACCTCAAATCAATCCGCAATTGGTGCGCCGTGAAACGACCGCCACGTCGGTTCCGCGCCAGAATCGCGATCTTTCAAAACTGCGTCGACAACACAACGATGCTTTGCCGCAGTCCAGTCAGAAAATGACGGGCGAAAAAGTCGGCACCGTCAAACCGGCGCCGGCTGCTGCCGAACCCAAAATTGACAGTTCAACAAAAGCCGATACGGTTAAGAAACAAGTCGCCACTCAACCAGCCAACCAGCCCAAGCCCGAAAAACCTTCGCCCGCTCCAGCCATCCAACCAAAAACAAAAGTCGCACAATCTTCTTCCAGTTCACCGCGACGACGAGAAACCCCAAACGCAGCGGCGAGCAAAACGACCGCCAGTGCTTCACCTTCCAAGGCCCGAGTTCGCAGAGACACTTCATCGTTACCGATTGCTTCAAAAAAAGCTCCCGATGCCAACAAGATTGCCAACGCAACGACGACCAAGCCCAGCCAGCTTGAGCCTTCTGCAGCATCGAGCAAGCTGACTCGTCGACCGGTAAAAAGCAACACCGTTCGTCCGGCGATGAGCAACCAACCCAAAACGCAATCCAGTCCGCGTTCACAAATCGCTCGTTCCCAACCGCGAACCAAGCCCAATCAAATTAAGCCGAGCATTTCAAACCAGACTTCGCAAACGAAAACACCTCGACGAGCAACCCAGCAAGCAGCGATTGCCGCTTCACCCGTGGCCATCGAAAAACCCTCGCGATCTCCGGAATCAAAAACCGCAACACGCGAACTTAACTCAAAAACACTTTCCGTCTCCCGCAGCACCGAAGGCGTCGCAGGCGTGGGACGCTCGAAAAATTTGGACCGCTTTGTCGGTGGCAAAAACAGCCCCGCCACCCGCGCGTCGGACTCGGCACGTCGTCAAAGGACAACCAGTCGTCCCAGCGAAACTCGCATGCTGACTTCGTCACAAAAATCGCAATCGCGACGTTCTGTTGGCTCAACCAAGGTACCCACAAGCGCCTTCAAAGCCGAAACGATTGCCGCTGCAAAAATCTCTGGAGCAAACATCACAGGCGAGCGAACTTTGGAATCGTCGGCTGCCAAAATTGAGTCGGCTTCAACCACACATCGTGATGAGTCTTCAGCTGAAAAAGGAAGCGCGACAGTTGATTTGGGACCAACCAAAGTTGTCTTTGATCGAGAGAATCGCCGGCGATCAGGTGGAGGGCAAACTCAAGTCTCACGTTTGAATCCCGAAGCAACACGCCGCTCCAAAGACCGCTCAGAAATAACACCGTCATTGATGGCTTCGACCGAAATGGAAGTGGCCGCGCCCAGCACTCGGTCTTCGGCGCCACCAACCAACGACGCGATCGAACCCTCAACACAATCGCTTGCCGCAACTCGCGCTGGTGGCGACATGTCGACTACTGCCGAGCGTTGGTCATCTGAAACGGCAGGTGAAATTTCCGACCAAGGCAAATCGACTACCGTCCAACAACTGGCCGACTCCCGCGTTCGCTCCCGACAAATGGAAGACGCCACGAGCTGGAATGAAGAGGACGAGGAAGAAGAAACCAACGGCGTTGGCAATCGTCGAACCCGTGTGGCTTCTGCCCCGGTGGTCAGATCAACTGACGGATTTGGAAAAGTGAAAAACGATGGTCGTGCATTGACCAGCAAAACGGGAGGCGCCGATGCACTTAGCGAATCGACCACAGTCGACATCTCTCGCCAAGCCGCCGCCGCGCTGCCGGGCTCAGGAATCGGACGCACTGCGGCCAACGTTTTAATGCAAGCCGCGACGTCGTTGCCAATCATTGAATCGGCGCCAACTCGTCGCGAAGGCCGCTCAACGACTCCTGAAACTACTCCCGAACTTACCAGAGGTGTCGCCAGCAGCCCACGACGCCGCTCAACAACCAAAACGCCAACGCTCAACCCGTCGAATTCCGGCGAGAACATGGAAGCCGTTATGACTGCTTCGTCTGGCAATCGAGCAGATACGGCGGCCCTCGATTCAAAATCGCTTTCCATCACCCGCACAAAAATTGCGGCGATGGAACAGGTTCAAGGAAGTCAGTTAGAAGTCATCGCGCCCGAAGGACCGGCTGGATTGGGCGAGCGACCAGATAACTTTATCGGTGTCATGACTCGACCCGCGACTCGCGAAAGCAAACAGATTCAGCCCGATTTGAAAAACCGTTATCGCGATCCTGATTTCGGCGGCATGCCGTCAATCAATCCCGACGCCGTACTGGCCAAAGACGCATTTAAGAACCGCCGGCCATCAGCAGTCGCCCGCGCCGCCGAACCGACTACCGAAGCCGCCATTCACCTTGGCCTTGAGTTTCTCGCTCGTTATCAAGCGGCAGATGGAAGCTGGACGTTGACTGGATTTGACCGCGAATCGACACAGCATATCTCGCAGTTGGACAGTGATACCGCCGCAACCGGAATGGCGCTACTGGCGTTTCAGGGAGCAGGCTACAACCATCGCGAATTCAAGTACGCTCGTCAGATCGACCACGCGATTCAATGGCTGATCGAAAACCAAAGCGATGACGGTGGACTTTACGTTCAGTCGGACAATAAATCCGATAACGCATGTCGGCTTTATAGTCACGGGATCGCCGCACTGGCACTGACCGAAGCCTACGGCATGACGCAAGACACACGCTTAAAAGAGCCCGCTCAAAAAGCACTTGATTACATCATCGCAACCCAGGACCCTCGCAAAGGTGGCTGGCGATACTTTGATGAGCCAGGAAAAAAATCGGCCGACACATCCGTTTCTGGTTGGATGATGATGGCGCTTCAAAGTGGTCGGCTGGCCGGTTTGAAAGTAGACGATAAAGTCTTCGACGGTGTTGCCGATTGGTTGGACGTCGCCGCAGATCCTGATAACGAATCACTCTATCGGTACAACCCATACGCCCGTGACTCAAAAGGCGTTTCGCGAATCCAAGGACGTAAACCTACCGCATCGATGACGGCCGTTGGCTTGTTGATGCGAATTTATTCAGGCTGGGACCAGCAAGACCCTCGCTTGATCGCGGGAGCCGAATATCTGCTTCAGACGCAACTGCCCAACGACTCAACTCCAATCCAGCGGGACACGTACTACTGGTATTACGCGACGCAAGTGATGAAGTACGTCGACGGTCCGCAATGGAACAAGTGGAACAATAGACTCCGTCCACTCTTGCTCCGCTCGCAGGAAAAGTCTGGCGACCTTGCAGGAAGCTGGCATCCGTACCAACCCGTTCCTGACCGGTGGGGCGCGTTTGGCGGACGAATTTACGTTACAGCGATGAACTTGCTTTCCCTCGAAGTCCGCCACCGCATGTTGCCGCTTTACAGGCAAAACACTCAGCCGGTCATCGAAGGCGTCATTGAAAACGATTCAGACATTGTTTCAACCAAAGCCAATCCAGTGACTTCTTCGCCAGAGGCAAAGGTCGAACCGAAGGTTACTCCCAAATCAGAACCAAAGGTTGAGCCCAAACCCGAACGGAAGGTAATGCCCAAACCTGAACCGAAGGTTGAACCTAAACCAGCGCCGAAGGTTGTTAACCGCAAGCCTGAGCCAATCGTCGATCCCAAACCGGTTCAGCCTAAACCTGTGCAACCAAAACCAGTTCAGCCTAAACCTGAACCCAAAGTCGTCGCCCCAGCGCCAAAGGTCGCTTCCAACGCTCCAGCAGACGCCACCAAGAAAGAGCCGCCAATGATTGTTGGCGATATTAAAACCGAACTTGAGCCATCAAAAACAACAACGCCAAAAGCTGAACCAGCGAAAGTTGAACCGGCGAAAAAAGTGCCACCTAAAGTTGCATCCAATTCTCCAGCGGCCACTTTGGATACAGCGAAGCCTGCGATCCCTAATCCAGTTACCCAACCTAAACCAGTTACCGAGCCTAAACCGGCTCCCAAGAAAGATCCTGTTGTCAAAAAGAAAGCTCCCTCTGAATTTGGAGCTGTCGCAGGAATCGTAATGCTTGATGGCAAACCGCTAAGTAATGCCAAAATCGAGTTTATTCCGACTGACAACAAAGGGCAGCGCGTGAGCGTTCAAACCAACGCCAGTGGCGACTATCTCATCACCCAAGGCACCAAAACACCAGGCATCAAAGCCGGCAAGTACAAGGTCTCTGTCACGACCTTTTTGGAATCCCCCGACGAAAACGTCATCGACTTTCTCGAAGAAGTCCCCGCCAAATACAACGCGAAAACCACGCTCAACGTAACAGTAGTTCGTGATATCAAGAACTCTTACAACATCACGCTGACGAAGTAAGTTTTCAGGCATCAATCAGCAAGTTGCTACTTACAGCAGTTGCCAATTTCAACTACCAATTTGCTTGTTTCGACCACCCAACGGCAAGGTTGTTTCCTTGTTCAATGTTTGAATTTCCTGTTTCGAACAGCTACCATTGAATTGAGCTTCTTGGGATTTGGCGATCTGGATGATTTCTAAAGTGCGTTCGACAACCTAGTTGATTCGGCTACCACTTCTATTGGAGATGTTATGGCTTACATTCGAGCCTCAATAGTTTGTTGTGTCTTATGTACCGTTTTCCCGGCACTCGCACTTGGACAGTCTCTTTTCGATTCGACTGAGTTCTCAGAGAAGTCATCAGGAATTGAGATCGAAGCTGGCGAAGACCTTGCTTTGCGCTTTAACACTTTAGCTTACCGAAAAGGGGAAGCGACCCGTGTTGGGCTCAATTATATGCCCAAAGAATTCACGGACATCACTTACTGTTCGAACAAGTTATTGAATCAAATTGAAGAAGCGCCTAATTTGGCTCCGCTTACCCCACGCTGGGCTGAATTTATCGAGTCAGTTGGAATCGACACCAGCAATTGCAAGTCACTTGTTCGCGGCACCCGGCATGGCAACATTGGCTCGCGCCAGTTTGGAACACTTCCCAACATGATGGTCGTGATCGGTTTGGCCCCTTTTGACAAGAGCAAGCTCAAGGCGAAACCCGTCAAATTGGGTGCGATTGAATATTACAATTCTGCAAACGGCGCCGTGGTTGGTTTTCCCAAACCTGACGTGATGTTGTATGGGACCAAGAACGAAGTGCTCAATGGCTTGCTCCTGAAGAATGGTGGCAACTCGCGTCAACCCGGTTTTGAATGGATTGATTTTTCAAAATACGATTCGATAAAGCTTTCGAAAAGAGACCCCCCACCCACCCGTACCGCTTATTTCACCCAAGACGGAATCATCAGCGGACGCGCGACACTTTACAGGAACTCGGGTGCTGCCAAACTTGAAAAAGAGCGACAAGAAATTAAAGTTGCGTTTTTCAAGAGCGACAATCCAGCAAGGTTTCTCGCCACTCGCGAAACGGAAATGCAAAAGAAGCGATTCATCGTCCCAAATCTCAATAACAAGCAACGGGCCGATCTAATCAACGGAGTAAAAAAAGCACAAAAGCACCAACGCCCAGTCCTTAGCACCACGATTTCTCAATCAGGACCGGTTCTGATTGTAGGCCAAACATTGGGTAAAGAGGAGCCATATCAAATTTCATATAACGTTTTGGAGGAGCTGCTACCAAATTTCGAAAAGCCAAGACAGCGCAAGGACATTTTTTTCAGTACATCTGCTGCAGCCAAATTTGAACGCTATGAATTTGACCAACGAAATGGAACAGGCACTGAAACAAGCATTGTTAATGGTTTTGGGTTTGGCAATAGCAGGATCTACTCAACTTATCGCGGCATCTACGACAACCTCCCAACTGCTGATAGCCAGATGGCGCAAAGCGCGCTAAACAACACCAGCAGCAGGGTTCTGCGAAATCATATCATTCGACAACTCTCCAAATCGGAAACCGCCCAAGCCTTGATGATACTGGGGATTGAAGCACATCGTTTTGATCTCGCTTCTGCATCAATGGTGCTTGATGCCAAAGAGGATGACGAACCCCAACTGCTCGGCAAGCCTCGTAAAAGCGCCGTCTTTCAATTCGAAGCTCTCGAAAAAACGCTCGCATATTACTTGTCCAACCCGGGAGATCCAATTTTGCTGACTGCAGTATGCAAGATTGCTGAAGATTTAAAGCTGTCGAAACTCACTTCCAAACTTCAATCCGTCGCCCAAAACAGCTCAAGCGACCAGGTCAAAACGGCTGCCAAAGAAGCATTGAATTCGATCTCCGATTCGACCCTTGTATCAAAAAACATCTTGGCGCCACCAGCCGATGCGGACACAGCGCTACGCTGGATCAAAGGAACGGATCGGGCAAAAAAAGCTGCTTCTCTTGTTTGGGTCATGCGGAATTCGGAATTGGGCGAGCGACACTCCGAGTTTGTTAGCGCGTTGATCTTTATGCTTGATGATGGCAACTATTTTAACGAAACATTGGTGGTTTTGAAAAAGATCTGCAAACCAACCGATGGACCGCTTTTTCATCAGGTGCTCAAGCTTGCGATTGATGATGATTCAAATTTCAAAATGCGGCAGGAATATTCTCTCCTCCGAATTGTTGAAATGGTTATGCACCTTAAGGATCAAGAGGGAATCAAACTCGCTTATTCAATCGGCGGTTATAGCTTGACCAAGTTCATGAAGTTGTATGCTGCTAAATCGGACGTGCAAACTAGAACGCTAATGGAACAAATGCTCGACCAATACATCCAAGAGTATGTCGCCAACCCATCAAGTCGTGCGACCCTGCAGCTGTCGAGTTACGATTTCACAGCCTCGCAAAAAACCGTGTTGAAAAAGTTTGTTCGTCAAGCCTGGGATACACAATCGGAAGTGATCAAGCATTCCCGATTTTGGGATCTTGTTGAATCCACCGCTCCATTCCAGGCAGAAGATGTTCCTCTGTTGGTCGGGCTGATTTTCAATGAAGCAGGATTCCATACTAAAACAGTCGAATTCTTGATCGCTAATAAATCTGGTGTGGAAGATTTAGCAATCGCGCAAATGGAAGCCGGAAAAACGATATGGTCCGACAAAGACGCCATCAATTTACTTACGGCAATAGGAACTGCCAAAAGCGCTCCGTATCTTGAAAAGCTCAAGAACAAGAAATAAATAGTGTTCAGCAAACAGAGCTCGGCCCCTCGCTGAAGGTCCCCGGCGTCAGCGTAGCCGTCAATCAGCAAGTTGCCACTTTCTAAATGCCAACTTATTTGTATTTACCACCGAACCGCTACAAGTTGGGTTTTGTCTTTAATTGCAGAGACCAGCGTTTAACGGGCCGCTAGGAATACAAACCCAGACCGTTGCACAACCGTTTGCGCATTTCTCTGCTCAAAAACGAGACAACATCTTTGAGTCAACACCTTATGGGGGACTAAATGTTAGGTTTTCGCTATTTAAAAACCACGCCAACCACGCACGTAATGCATTACAAGAGTGGCAAATTGCTGCGTCAAGGAGCAGGATTATCTTTCTTCTATTTCGCCCCCTCAAGCGTGGTCGTCAAAATTCCACTGGCCAGTGTCGGGGTTCCGTTTGTGTTCAACGAAACGACAGCCGATTTTCAAGAAGCCACCATCCAGGGCGACATTACGTACCGTGTCACCAACCCTGAAAGCCTCGCCACGATGCTCGATCATAGCGTTGACTATCACGGCCGCTACAGCAGCGAGGACCCAAGTAAACTTGGCGAACGCCTAATCCACGCCGCTCAAATTTCTGCCCGTGAATTCACACAGCACCATCTTCTCAATGACTTGCTAACCCAAAGCGATGCACTCGTCGCGGTTTGCGAACAGGCGCTCAAGTCCTCTCCTGCGGTGGCAATGTTGGGACTTGAAATCATCAACATGTCGATTCTTTCCATCCGCGCCACACCGGAGATGACCAAAGCCCTCCAAGCCGAAGCCCGCGAAAAACTATTGCAGCAAGCCGACGAAGCGGTTCACCTGCGGCGCAATAAGGCCATCGAGCTTGAACGTCAGATCAAAGAAAACGAGCTGGAAACGGAAATCAAAGTCGAAGAGAAAAAGCGAGAGGTTCGAGAAATGCAGCTTCGTGCCGACATCGCGGTCGAACAACAGCGGGCTGAGCTGGTTGACCAGAAGGTCGAAAACGAACGGAAAGAAGCCGAAGCCCGCGGTGACGCACTGCGTGCCATGCTCGCTCCGATGAAAGACGTCGACTGGAAAACGCTATTGGCTGCTTCACCCGGCGGCATCAACTCACAAGAGATGATCGCAATGGCTTTCCGCGACCTCGCAGACAATGCAGACAAAATCGGGACGATGAATATCTCTCCTGATTTGCTCAACACGTTGCTTAAATCAGAAGACTCTACGGAATAGTAAACCAGTGGCGACTCATGCCCAATAACATGCCGTACATGACATCATCCTGTAGGTCATGCTGTGCATGACGTCATTCTGTAGGTCATGCTGTGCATGACGTCGTTCATTCACAGCACGACCAACAAACACGCATGAAATGGAAACTCATCAGGCACCGTGTCGTCAGGCACAGCCTGACCTACAAACCTACAATTACCAACTTAACTTTTGAATGAAGTGGAAAGAAAAATGGGAGCGCCTCTTCCAATCATCGCCGTCGTCACACGTGAGCCGCGATTGCAAAATTTGAAGCAACGCTGGGTCACTTCATCCAACGTCGCGTTTCGAATGCAGCAAGCCGCCTCCCATGAGCACGCTCGGTTAAAAAGAAAGCGTCAAAAGATGGCACTTGCCGGCAACATGGCAGAAGGCGATTTCGACCTTCAGGTATCCAACGCTTCAGACGCCTTATCAGATGACGACGAGCTTCGTGAAGAAGATTTAACGTACACCGAAGCACTCAAGAAACTGATGCACGAAATCGACTTTGGCTACCCTGTCAAGAAAGTCGATCGCGACTACATCTCAAATTTCGACTTTGACCGTTGCCTTGTCGTGGTCGTATTCGGTCAGGACGGACTTGTTGCCAATGTGGCAAAGTACGTCGATGACGTCCCAATCATCGGCGTGAACCCCGACCCACAGCGCAACGATGGGATCCTTTTGCCGTTCAATATTCGTAACGTGAGAAAGATCGTCAAACGAGCCATTGATCGAAAAAGCAAAACTCGGGATGTGACTTTGGCTGAGGTCACGACAAACGATGGTCAGCGAATGTTAGCGTTTAACGACTTTTTTGTTGGCTGCAAAACGCATACTTCAGCGCGGTATACGGTTGAGTTGAATCTAAAAACTGAATCGCAGTCATCCAGTGGAATCATCGTCTCAACGGGCGCCGGATCAACCGGATGGATGTCAAGCGTGATCAACATGGCCGGGCGGATCGGTCGAATTTTGAATGGTGATTCAACACCAACGAGTACAGTCCATCGACTTGACTGGAGCGAACGCAAATTGATGTGGGCGGTGCGCGAACCGTTCATCAGTCGTCACAGCTCAGCTGATATGATCGGCGGGTTTCTGAATTCGGAAGAAGAATTAGTCGTCGGTTCACAAATGGACGGCAACGGCGTTATCTTTTCTGACGGCATTGAATCCGACTTCATCGAGTTCAACAGCGGCTCGATCGCCGCGTTCAAAGTCGCGGAGCAGAAGGCTCATTTAATTGTTGGCTAGAAAGCGTTGAACTTTGTCTTTGTTCTCACGATTCTGACCTTTGCACATCAGTCCTAGGAAATAAACGCCTTTTATTGCTCATAGAATCGCTGAGTATCGTCTAAACACAATCTTCATTTTTTGTGATTCCAACTCACAACAATTCGAAAAACAGTGGATATTTGCATAAATTTTGCAAACAATTGAGTTCGCAGCTCATAAACAAGCTAGACTCTCAATACACTTTTATTGAGCTATCTTGAGTCAGTGGCTATACTGTTCGTCTGAACAAGACCCTTCTTTGAAGCAAAGCACCATGAAATTCATCTCCGCGTCATTTATTGCAGCAATTGTGTTGTCGTTTTTTTCGTGCACCCAAGCCCACGCTGATTTAGCAATGTTCGATTTAACAGATCCAACAAATGGCGATGAATCTGCAGGTGAAGCATTTGAAAATGATATGCCCTTTACTTCTAACGGGGTCACTATCACCGCAACGACTGACTCGACGTTTTCCGGCGCGACTGGCAGTTCGTATTCTGCCAACGGATCTGGAGGAGGTGTAAACTCGGCAGGAACATCAGATGATGGTGCTTCTGTGTTGGACGCACTCGAAACAATCACTTTTACAGTCACCTTTGCCGCTCCGGTTACTGCACTCCAATTGACCGAAATTGATCTTTCAGGCGTTGGAGCAACCGCTGCCGATCAAGCGACAATTAACGTGGCCGGAACATCGTTTGATTTGTTTACAGGCCAACCGGACTTTGCTGGCGGTTCTGATACTTGGACACCGTCAATCGCAATTAATTCTGGCGATACAATCGTGTTTTCGGCCGCGGAAGCTTATGCCCTTAATTCGATCACTTTCCATACAACAACCGCAGTTCCAGAGCCAACTGCAGCACTTATGTTTGGCATCGCTCTCGCGGGACTTGGTTTCCGACGTAGACGGTCCTAGAAAACTAAACCAAATAACGAACGAAAAGCCCAGCACCTTAGCTGGGCTTTTTTTTATGCATTTACCGTCAGAAATCGTACTTCTCACCAGCAGATTCTCGAACGAAACAAAATTCAAGCGTTTTGAATTCTAGCGTTTTCCCAGCGGCTCATTTATAATCCTGCCTCACAAACGATGGGCAGAACCTAAACGACGCACGACAACTTGAATTGATAACGGAATTGATGGCATGGCAAAGAAAAAGAAAACCAAGGTAACGAAAAAAGTTACCAAGAAACCAAGCGCCCAAAAAACCAAAACGAAAAAGCCTGCCACGGCCAAGGCCGCGACTCGAAAGGTTTCCAAGCCCAAAGAGCCAACGAGTGTTGATGGGATTTTGAAAAAATTCAGCAAGAAACGAACGACGTTGGATTCACTGGCCGTCTCGACGAGAAAGAAAATCGAAGACCTTGAAAAGAAGGTCAATGACAGTCTCGCGCAGATCGACAAGTTGATTGACAAAGAAACAGAAACAAAGAAAGCGATCAGCGAGCTAGACTCGCGCCGAGACGCCGAAGTAAGCTCGCTACTTGCGAAGCTTGGCATCCGATTTACCAAGGCCATCGAAGCTCCGAAAGCAACTCCACCCTCCGCCCCCAAACCACCACCGTCAAAATCAGATTGGCGCAACAACGGATCGTCCGATTCCAACAAACCGAAAGTAACTTTCGCAACCACCGGCCCGCATTCCGATAAAGACGATTCGAAAGAGAAGTAAACGCATCAACTGGCTACGCCAGACCGCGGTATTGAGCGGTTTAGGCGATAGCCTCCGTTCTTCGCGCACTTGGTTACGCATTAATTGACAACCGTGGCTATCGCCAAAACGGCTCATGTTTAGCAGCGTGTAGGTCAGGCTGTGTATTTAGAGTCGAGACATGGGTAACACCTGTGCCGGGACATGGGTAACACTTTGAGTTTACCTTTTTGATGCTGCTTGTGTGACATCTCTTTATTGAGAGCCGTTTAGGCAAAGTGTGCCAATCGGAATTCAAGCAAAACGCGAGGGATAATCGATACAGCAAATTTCGCGCAAGTTTCACCTACGATTCGGATTCGATATACAGCCTTCAGCACGTGTCATGCACACACAGCATGACCTACAAAACCAACGACGATTCGACTTTCCACCATTAGGTTGCGGGTTAGCATTTCGTTTACAATCAACGAACGATTTTCGCTGACCTTTCGACATTGGTGTGCCATGAAACGAATCTTGAATTCTCTTTGCATCACTTCCCTCATATGCCTCACGGCAATTCCATTGGCCGACTCCAATCTCTCGGCCCAACAGAAAACCGCAGACGATATCCACCAATCGCAAAACGCGATTAGCCAGTTCGATATTCACCCAGAGTTGGATGTCGAGCTGTTCGCCGCAGAGCCGTTTTTGGCCAACCCCTCCAACATCGATGTTGACCATCTGGGGCGGGTCTGGGTTTGCGAAGTCCTCAACTACCGGCACTTTCGAAACAAAGACGCCAAACCACGCGAAGCCGGCGATCGGATTCTGATCATCGAAGACACCGATGGTGACGCGGTTGCCGACAAAAAAACGACTTTTTACCAAGGCCGTGACATTGATTCGGCTCATGGCATTTGCGTGTTGGGCGATCGAGTGATCGTCTCCGCCAACGATTCCGTGTTTGTCTTGATCGATTCCGATGGCGATCTCAAAGCCGACAAAAAGGAAGTTCTCTTTACCGGTATCAGTGGCTCCCAACACGACCACGGCATCCATGCGTTTGTGTTTGGCCCTGACGGCAAACTTTACTTCAACTTTGGAAACGCCGGAAAGCAAATCAAAGACAAAAACGGAAAACAAATTATTGACATGGCGGGTAACGAAGTCACTGACAAGATCAAACCCTACAACCAAGGCATGATCTTTCGCTGCAACATGGACGGCAGCGAGTTCGAAACGCTGGCTTGGAATTTTCGCAACAACTGGGAGATGTGTATCGACTCGTTCGGTTCCATCTGGCAGTCGGATAACGATGACGATGGAAACCGGGCAACACGAATCAACTATGTGATGCCATTTGGAAACTACGGTTTCACGGACCAAAAAACAGGAAGCAATTGGCGGACACCGCGAACGGGAATGCACGCAGAAATTCCGCTTCGCCATTGGTATCTAAACGATCCCGGCGTGATTCCCAATCTCTTGCAAACAGGAGCCGGTTCACCGACAGGGATTTGCGTCTACGAAGGCAACACGCTGCCCAAGGTCTTTCAAAATCAAGTCATCCACTGCGATGCCGGGCCAAGCGTTGTGCGGGCTTATCCTGTCAAGAAAAAAGGCGCTGGCTACACGGCGGAAATCGTCAACGTCATGGATGGTGCAAAGAAAAACCAGTGGTTCCGTCCGTCCGACGTTTGCGTTGCCCCGGACGGTTCACTGATCGTGGCCGACTGGTACGATCCAGGTGTGGGCGGCCACCGCATGCAAGACACCGAGCGCGGGCGTTTGTTCCGGGTTTCAAAAAAGGCCGATGGCAAAAACGGCAAAGGGGCTTACACGGTAGATGCTCCGGATTTCTCGACCCCGGAATCGGCTGCGGTTGCACTTCGCAGCCCCAATCACGCAACGCGATATCTGGCTTGGACGGCGCTTCAAAAATTCGGAGCCGAAGCGATGCCGGCTTTGGAAAAATTGTGGTCCGATGAAAACCCACGCATGCGGGCTCGCGTATTGTGGCTGACCGGGAAACTCGACATCCCTAAATCGGACAAACTAACTATGATTCGCGCCGGACTAACCGATGCCAATCCGGATTTGCGAGTTGCAGCCATTCGTTTGTGCGTTCAATTGAGAGACGACCTCGACGTCGCTGACATTCGGGAGCAAATCAACCCGCAAGACCCTGCTCCCGAGTTTCGACGGGCACTGTTGATTGGGCTTCGGCAGTGGCGCGGCGATCACTTTCCGCAGATCTGGTCGATGCTGGCCAATCAATATGAACCGGGTGATCGTTGGTATTTGGAGGCACTTGGAATCTCAGCCGACGGTCACTGGGACGATTGCCTGAAAGTCTGGATGGACGGCGAAGAGTCAAAACTGACAACACCCGCTGGACGCGACATCGTTTGGCGTTCGCGTGGTGAGATGACACCTGGACTGATCGAAAAAGTCATTCGCCATAAAGAAACCAAGCCCGAACAGACGACCCGTTACTTCCGAGCTTTTGATTTTCTTGAATCCAAAGAACGAACCAACGTTCTCGCGAGTCTGGCGTTTGAACAAGATGGTTTCGACAAAGACAAATCAATGTATGTGTTGCTGGAGTCGGCGGGACGATTGAAAGCCGATAAACTTTCGGTCGACCAAAAGAGCAAAGTCTCCGCGCTAATAGATGCGAATCGCGGCACGCCCATGTTCGTGAAATTCGTCGGCAAATTTGCATCGGAAAAACACTACCCGGAGTTGCTTCAGATCGCGATCAAAACCAAAGACCGCCAGTTGGGGGCCGATGCGATGGGCGTTTTGATGGACAGAAACCAAGCCGGCATGGTGCACGCTTCGATCGTCAACAAACCCGATACGCGCGAACCACTCTGCGATGCGTTGGTAAACTGCGGACGGCGCGTGGCCGATTACACGCTTTCGGGTGTTGGGAAACGAGTCGACATCGACACCGAAATTCGAACTTATGCGATCCAGCGATTGGGCGAAACTCGATCCGGGGCAGGGGACATGCTTTGGTGGATCGACCAGGAGAAACAAGGCAAAGAGAAAATTGACCCGATCATCATGCCCGCCATCAAAGCCGCACTTCATCGCGCACGCTGGCCAGAAGTTCGTAAGAAAGCCAACGAGCTTTTCCCAATCGCGGCAACCAAAGGCAACCGTCCACTTCCGCCGATGCAACAACTGGCAAAACGGACAGGCGACGCGGCTAACGGGAAAGTGATTTTTGATGGCGTTGGAACTTGTGCCAAATGCCATGTGGTTGTAGGCAAAGGAATCGAAGTTGGCCCGGACCTTTCGGAGATCGGCAACAAGCTCACAAAGATTGCGATGTATGAGTCAATTTTGTTTCCATCAGCAGGCATCAGTCACAACTACGAGAACTGGTCGGTGCTTAAAGACGACGGCCAGATGATCACGGGCGTTTTATTAGGTGAAACGGCAGCTGAGATTCAAATCAAAGACGACAAAGGGATTAAACATACGATTCCAATGTCTTCGGTCGACGAGAAAAAGCGTCAGAAACTTTCGCTGATGCCAGTCGATCTCCACAAAGAAATGTCGACCGATGAGCTGGTTGATCTGGTGGAGTATTTGGTGGGGCTTAAGAAGAAGGAATCTAACAGCGGTAAATGAGCAAGTAGCGTCGATTTCAACTTCTCAAAAACGAAAAAAGAGAGAACCGCGAATTAACGTTGATGGACGTTAATGAAAACCGAACCAACATCCGCGTTTATTCGCGTCCATCCGCGGTTTAAAAAACTCGAGCCAGAGACCGGCGCTTGGATGAAACCACAGAGGGCACGGAGGAA
>CAYUWY010000017.1:0-176159 GCA_964448575.1 uncultured Pirellulaceae bacterium | reverse complement strand
GTTCAGAATCAAAATCTTTGCGTCTCTGCGTCTTCGCGTCTTTGCGTTCAAAAAAATGGTCCACCAGAGAAGCCGAGGTCTGAACCGCGGCGGCGCCGAGAGCGCAACACGCATTCGGTCGCCGCTATTAAATGGCTTCCGTTCTATTGCCGACAGAATTCCCAAGGCCCTGTCTAATACTCGCCTCAAGTCGCTTCATGCCTTCTTCGTGAGAGACTTTTGGGTAGTAACCAAAATCTTTCTTGGCGCGGCTAATGTCAAAGTAATGGTGCTTTGCCAATTGCGCCGCTAAGAATCTTGTCATCCTTGGTTCGGATTCCCAATTGCAAAGCTCATGGGTTGTCTCAAGCGCTCGGCCCAAACGATACGCCCAGTAAAAAGAAATCGAGCGGCGGACTCGGGGCAGTCCGGCGAACGCAAGAATCTCATTGATCCAATTCCAACAATTGACAGGTTCGTCTTGTGAAAGGAAGTATGCCTTTCCACAGACAGGAGAGCCCGGCTCCATCGCTTCGGCGGCTTGGATGTGTGCGTAGGCCGCGTTGTCGATGTAAATCGTATCGACCAAGTTGGTGCCGTCGCCGACTTTGCGAAGTTTCTTCGCCTTGGCACGTTTGATCAACCGCGGAATCAAATGACGATCACCCGGCCCCCAAATTAGATGCGGTCGAAGTGCACACGTCATCAGGTCTTTGTCGTCATCGGCTTGCAGGACAAATTTTTCCGCAAGGGCTTTTGAATGCGGGTAGTGGCAAAGCCAAGTGCGCGGATAAGGCGCCGACTCATTGACGTTGGTTTGATGGTCACCATTAAACGTTACCGATGGACTGCTGGTGTAAACCAGTTTTGGCACGTTGTGTTCGATGCAGGCGTTGACCACGTTCCGGGTGCCGATGGTGTTGGTACCATGAAAAAGTTTCCACGGCCCCCAGATTCCAGAAATTGCAGCGGTGTGAAATACGACTTCCTGGTCTTTGCAGGCCTCAAGGACATTGTCAAAGTTTCGCACGTCACCGTGAACGCAGCGAAGGTTCATTGACGACAACATTTCATCGCGCCGGCGCGTCATCGCGGTTACTTCATACCCGCGTTCAACAAGTTGTTTGACGAGATTGGAACCAAGAAAGCCGTTGGCCCCGGTGACTAATGCCTTCACTGGAAATTACTCTGCGAGATTCTAGGTGTTTAAACGTGTTGGATTCGAGGGTCGCGTTGGGTCTAAAAGTTCACACTAATTTAGTCGTAATTTGCTCTTTTAACGACCCGGCTGGCCAGAGTTTACGTACTAAATTGAATGTCGGATCGCCTCGGTTTTACTTGGTTCGAAAAGTTGATTCCAATGTAAGGCCACACGTCAGGCACAGCTTCCTACAAAATTGTGAGCGCACGTAGGTCAGGCTGTGCCTGACGTTGACCAATGGTTGATTGGCTCTGTCAATCGCAGCTGGAATTTATCGTTTTGTTTTGTCAGGCTGCCTGACCTACATGGGTCGGCCACGATCTACACCCGTGCCTGCCGTTGGCGAATTATAAGTTAATATTACAATGACGTTTCGTTTCCTTTTTGATCGAACTTTTTGCAGGCAACTAATTTGATGACAGCCCGTTTAGTTTGTCTTGTTGCAGTTATGGCTTTCGTAATCGCCGCTGTCGGTTGTTCAAAGAAAACGCCGCCCGGGAAATCTGATTCCGCAAATGGAAACGCAGCAGCGAAACAATCTGATTCTCCGACTGCCAATTCATCCGCGGATGTAAATTTGACGGATGAGCAAAAGCAAGTCAGAGCGCTCGTCCGATCCGAAGAGTTGCTTCAGTCGCTGGCAAACCAGATGAGTCTTGTTTCTAAATCAATGCGAGACCGAGCATTGTCGCGCGACGAATTCATGGAGCCACAAATCAGTTATCAAGGGCTGGCCGATTTTGACTTGCTCGATGCAATGGACAAATTCAATCGAAAAGACATCCAGTCGCATCTAAGTTGGCCGCTTCAAAACGAAGATCAAATGAAAACGATTCCGTCGGCCAAACTTTGGTCGCCGCTGCTTGATCGTTTCCAATTTGAATCGTGTCAAATGGGTACGGTGGCGACTCGGTTTGTGGGCGAGAGCTTTCAAACGGATACCAAATTCGAAGGTCGATTCCGTACTGAGCAAAACATCGTCGGAGTTAAAGCCCATCAAACGTTGGAATGGAAACAACCCGCGCCAGGTGAAACTTGGCGAATCACCAAATGGATTCAAACCGATTTCGAAGTTGGATTTTCCGGTAACAGTTTGTTTGAAGACATCACGGCGACGGCCATTCCGAATAAAGAAACATTGGACAAAGTTCAAAGCTCCTCACATCAGGCTTTGATTCTCAAGAACGCGGGTATTCGCAGTGTCAAATTCAAGGACGCGGTGCGGAAATACAAAAGCTTCAACGATTGGGAGTCGGCATTTCAATATCCGGGCGTCAGCGTTGTCGATTTGGATCAAGACGGTTTCGATGACTTGTTCGTTACCGACCGCTGGGGGCCTGCACAGCTGCTTCGCAATAAAGGCGACGGGACTTTCGAAGACGTTACTGAGAAAAGCGGACTCGATGTTTCGAATTTCTCGTGCTGCACTTTGTTTGCAGATTTTGATAACGACGGAGACTCAGACGCGTTTGTGACGCGGACCCTTGAGCCGAGTATGTACTTCGAAAATGTGGATGGCGTTTTTAAGCTTGATGAAAATTCGGATGAGGATTTTGAGTTTGTCCGTTTGGTCGTTTCCGGAAGCGTAGTTGATGTTAACGGCGATGGACTGCTGGACGTGTATTTGAACACTTACGGATTTGGGAATTCCACGCGAGACGAAGCGGCTTATGAGTTGCTCCAACCTTCCGACCGGTTGAAACTACGTTTGAAACTCGAAAAAGCCCATTGGTATCTCGATCGAGGCGGCGCTCCAAATATTTTGTTGCTCAATAAAGGCGGAAAACTTGAACGAGTCGCCGTCGACGATGAATTGGCCCAGTGGCGAAACTCTTATCAAACCATTTGGAGCGATTTCGATGCCGATGGTGACCAGGACGTTTATATTTGCAATGACTTTTCGCCCGATTGCTTTTTAAGAAACGACACCGAGCGTGGATCGTTCAAGCCGGAGTTCACGAACGTTTCCAAAGAAATGGTTCCCGACGGAACGATGGGGTTTGGGATGGGCGCGAGTTGGGGCGACTATAACAACGATGGCGAGTTGGATATTTATATTTCCAATATGTATTCAAAAGCAGGCAATCGAATCGTCCCTCAGATCGATGACGTTGATGAACGGATCAAAATTTCTGCGCGTGGAAATTTTCTTTATGAGAAAGTCGGAGATCATTTCAAACAAGTCGCCGGGCTGGATGCGGATGACCAACACATTTCCAAAGTGGGATGGTCGTTCGGAGGCCAGTTTGCCGATTTCGATAACGACGGCAATCTCGACATCTACGTTCCCAGCGGTTACTACACGCCGCCCAAGGAAGTTGAGAAACCGGGTGATTGGTGAAGTTGCCTGTGGCGCGCGGTCGTGCGAATGGATCCAAATAAAGGCGAAGACTTCTCCAAAGACGAAATCTGGGGCGAAGCCGCCAATCAAATTTTCCTTTTTGAAAAAGCCAAAGAAGAAGACGGCGACGGAGCTCCGTTTCGCAGTTCGCCGTTCAGCGGCAACGAGCGAAATCGTTTGTTTATGCGGCGTGGTAACAATTTCGACGATATGACTTTGGTTTCGGGGATGGATTTTCGCCAGGACGGGCGTGGGTTTGTTTTGCTTGACGTTGATCGTGATGGTTGGATGGATCTTGGAATCGTCAGTCCAAATCAGCCACGACTTCGAATCGTAAAGAATCGAATGGGCGAACAAGTTGATCGGCAAAATGCTTTTGTGGAAATTAAACTAGTCGGTGGTCAGGATTCAATCGAGCCTTCAAATGAATGGAGTTCGCGAGATGCATTTGGTGCGACGGTCGTGGCGACAATCGGCCAGACCAAACGAAAGTTTCAGTTGTCTTGTGGCGAAGGCCTTTCCAGTCAAAATGCAAAAGCGATTCATATTGGAATGGGCGAAGCGGCGAAAATTGATCGCTTGGAAGTGTTGTGGCCAAGCGGAAAGAAAACGATGCGTGAAAATGTCGCGGCGGGCGAACGAGTCACGATTCTTGAGAAAGAAGTGAAATAGTGATCAGTGGTCAGGGATTAGAATCAAAGCGTTATGTTGTTCGGGCGGGTCGAAAGATCGGCGGATGTGTGCTGCTTTTATGCGGCTTACTGATTTGCATCACGGGCTGTGGCAAGAAGGACAAACCGGCTGTTTCGAAATCTGGAACACCTGGCGTTGCTTCTTCCGGCACAGTTCCTTTGACGGCAGAGCAGCAGAAGATCCAGACGCTTTCCGAGTCCGAAACGTTGATTCAAAATCTTTCGTCAAGAATGAAGTTGGTCGTCCGAGCGTTTACTGACGCCAAAGTTGACACCACTCAATTTGCGGTCACCCAAGTTGCGCATACGAAGCTTGATTATATAGACCTTGCGAAGAAGACGAATGATGCTGCTGACGAGCATCACAGCGAGACGGGCACCTCTTTTTATTGGCCCGTTAAAGGGCAAAACATGGGCGCGGGCAATGGCAGGCTTTCGCAGTTAGTGTACGAGGAAATCGGACCCTACTCTGGCGTCTGGAAAACATTGCTGGATAAAAAGAGATTCGAAGACATCCAAATCGGAGTGTTGAAAGGTTCGTTTGTTGGCGAAGGAGACGGTCGGCGATTTGAAATGGAAACCAAAATCGAAGGGCGACTTGGTTTGATTGATGGCCACGTTTACGGCGCCAAGGCTTACCAAACGATCACTTGGAAGCAAGTCGCGCCAAAAGATTGGAAGCTCGTTTCGTGGAAACAAAAAAACTTAAAGCTAATCAGTTCCCCTGCCCCGTTGTTCCAAGACGTAACCGCTTCCGCGTTTCCCGATGAAGCCACACGCGCGAAAGTGGCTCGGTCTTCGCATCAGGAATTGATCCTGGAGCACGCGGGAAAGAAAACTCAAACAATTAGGCATGCTCGTTCGGAGTTCAAATCGTTTAGTGATTGGGAGTCGGCGTATCAGTTTCCTGCAGCCAGCGTTGTAGACATTGATCGCGATGGTTTCGACGACCTGTTCATTACAGACCGCTGGCAGTCGGCTCAGTTGTTGAAAAACAAAGGCGACGGGACTTTTGAAGACGTGACCGAGTCAAGCGGTTTGGTGATTACAGAACTTGCGAACTGTGCTTACTTTTTCGATTTCGATAACGATGGCGATTCCGATGTGTTCATTGGGAAAACGCTTGAGCCAAGCAAATTTTTTGTCAACGAAGATGGTAAATTCATCCCCCACGAGTCGACAAACAAGACCTTAAAAGAAACTTCATTCGTAGTTTCAGGTTCCGTTGCTGACGTCAACGGCGATGGCTTGTTGGATATGTATTTGAGTACGTACGCATATGGATCGGGGGACATCGTCGGTTGGATCGATCAGGCAGCGAGGCCTAAGGATCGGTTGAAGACACGCAAACGTTTTGAGAAATCTCATGCCTATGTTGATCGAGTTGGCCCACCTAACATTTTGCTAATGAATCGTGGCGGCGAATTCGAATGGATGGAGGTAGGCGACGAGCTAAAGCAATATCGCGACTCTTATCAAACGGCTTGGACTGATATTGATAACGATGGCGATGTCGATTTGTATGTTTGCAATGACTTTTCTCCCGATGTGTTTCTTCGAAATGACACAGAGCGTGGATCGTTCGATATCAAGTTTACTGATGTGACCAGCTCGATTGCCAATCCGGGTTCGATGGGGTTTGGCATGGGAGCTTCGTGGGGCGATTACAACAATGACGGCGATCTCGATTTGTACGTTTCCAATATGTACTCAAAAGCCGGAACGCGAATCGTTGCCCAACTGGACGATGTCGATGAACGGGTAAGCGTATCGGCGCGTGGCAATTTTCTTTACGAGAACATCGACGGGAAGTACGAGCAAGTCGCGGGGACGGGAGATAAAGACCAGCATGTCTCTAGTGTTGGGTGGTCGTTTGGCGGGCAGTTTGCTGATTTCGACAACGATGGCAAATTGGATTTGTATGTGCCAAGCGGTTTCTATTCCGCCCCCAAAGAAGTTCGCAACGACGTCGATTTGTGAAGTTGCCTCTGGAGGTCCGCCGTGCGCTATGGACCGAATCGAGATGATAATTTTAAATCCGCCGCCGAGTGGGGCCCGGACGAAGCGATGAAGATGGTTTTGTTCCGCAAATCCGAAGATCCCAAAGAAGGTGCTTTCTTCCAAGGCAGTTCATTAAGTGGTGGAGAGCGAAATCGGCTTTATCTTCAACGAAAAGGGAATTTTAAAGATTTGACTTTGGTGTCCGGTGCAGATTTCCGGGAAGACGGTCGCGGGTTTGTGTTGTTCGATTATGACAACGATGGGCGAATGGATTTGGGTGTCACCAGTCCCAACTCGCCACGGTTTCGGATCTTGAAAAACCAAATCGAGTCAAGCGGCAATTTTGTGTCGCTTCAGTTAGTCGGGGGCCACGATTCGTCCGAGCCCACAACCGAGTGGAGTTCCCGTGATGCATTTGGCGCGCGGGTGATCGCGACAATTGGTGAGACAAAACGAATGTTTCAACTCTCAGGCGGCGAAGGGCTTGCCGGTCAGAACAGCAACCGGATTCATATCGGGTTGGGCGACTCTCAGCAGGTCGACCGTTTGGAAATCAAATGGCCAAGCGGAAAAGTTACAGTTAAAGAAAGTGTGAAAACCGGAACTCGGTTAACGGTTTCGGAGCGGTAGTGAGTTCTGTTTTGGCCGGGCGGGCTATCAACCGTGGCTATCGCCAAAACGGCTCAGGACGATGGTCTGTTTACGAGCTCGGGTGAACCCATGGTGCACGATATTCTCGCTTCAATAATTTCGTTGCTTCTTCATCGCCAACCACCGTGTGCGTTTTGGGATCCCAATTGAGAGTTCGCCCAAGCTTCATTGAAATATTTGCGAGGATGCAACTGGCTGCCGAAATGTGGCCTTGTTCGATGTCGGCGATCGGTTTCTCACGTGACTCGATACACTCAAGGAAGTTCTTCATGTGCTCGCGGACTGCAGGAGCAACGTGCTTTTCAAGATCCTTTTCCGTTTTGTCTTCCGGGTACTGATCCAACTCGTAAACCACATCCTGTTTTTGCGTTTCGGCTTTGCGATCCTGAGGGGTGAATTCCCATTTGTGCACGCTCAAACGAAGTGTGCCCTTTGAACCGTAAAGCGTTGCGCCCCACGGATATTCTGGGTCCGCCGGTCGCCCATAAGAACGATGTTGCCACTGAACACGAAGATCGTCAAAGTCAAACGCTGCCGATTGCGTGTCCGGAATGTTGGCTTTGCTTTCCGTTTCAACAAAAATTCCGCCCGTTGATGAAACTCTCGTTGGCCAGCCCAAGTCCATCATCCAGCGAACGGTGTCAAGCATATGAACGCACATGTCGCCCATGATGCCATTGCCGTATTCGGTGAAAGCTCGCCAACGTCGTGGGTGCACCAAGTCGTTATATGGCCGCATCGGCGCCGGTCCAGTCCACATCTCGTAATCGAAATGCGCTGGCGGATCTGTGTCTGGCGGATTTGTTTTGGCACGCATGTGATAGTAGCAATAAACTTCGGCCAATCCGATGTCGCCCAGCAAGCCCGCGTCAACAATCTTCTTTTTGGCTTCCATCAAGTGCGGTGTGCTGCGGCGCTGCATTCCGACTTGGACCACTCGCTCGTGTTTTCGCGCCGCGTCGAGCATCGCTTTGCCTTCAAGGACATCGACGCCGATTGGTTTTTGGACATAAACGTCGAGTCCAGCTTCGACGGCCGCGATCATCGGTAACGCGTGCCAGTGGTCGGGTGTGTCGATCAACACGATGTCGAGGTTGCCAGCCTTTAACAGTTCGCGATAGTCGCCGTATGTTTTGGGTGTGTTGCCAGATTTTTGCCGTTTGCTAACCATCTCAGCCGCTTCGGCTAACATTTTGGAATCGACGTCACAAAGCGAAACGACTTCAACGTCTGCGACTTGGAGCAAGCGGAACAAGTCAAGTTTTCCATACCAACCGCAACCAATAACCCCAACTCGCTTTTTACGTTTAGTCGTATTGGCAGAAGCGGTGTTAAGTGTCGCGGCAGTGGTCAATGCGACGGCGGCCGAACCCGTTTTTAAGAAATTTCTACGGTCCATTTTTCTTCCAGATGTGGCGGTTGGTTTGCTGCTGAAAAAATTATTGTAGCAGAAGCGTATTGGCTGCCGGTTGGTGTGACCGTTTGAGAAATTTTACCGTTGTTCGTGGAATTGAATGACCTATCGGTGTGGTGATGAATTCAACCTCCACAAGCTGCTTAGGCGCGCTGAGCTTTCACGTGCGATTTGGTCGATTCCGGATTTTCTGAGGTCTTGGTAATAGTTGAAGCGGGCGATTTTTGTTGTTTCAGCCGTCTTTTTCGAGTTTTTGAGAATTCTTTCTTTTTGATGGAATCAAATTACGGTCTGCTGGTACTACATCATTAAACGAAATGACAGATAACGTCAGTATGACAAAAGACAAGGAACTTCAACGGCGGTTCGAGCAATGTGTCGACCAATGCGCTGATTCGATGTTCCGGGTTGCTTTTCGATTGACGGGAAATCGGACGTTGGCAAATGAATTGGTTCAGGAAACCTACTTGAATGCCTGGAAGTCTATTTCGGGTTTGAAGGATCCTGAAAAAATGCGGCGTTGGTTGTTCGCGATTTTGCGTAATCAGTATTCAAAATTGATACGTAAAGAATCCCGGTCAACGCCGACCACTGAACACCTGGACTCGGTCGCCGCAAAGCAGACGCCTGTTGACCCGACGAAAGAACTTGTTCAGTCAGCAATCGCGGAGTTGGAAGAAATTCACAAACTGCCTTTGTTGCTCGTTTCGATGGAAGGCATGTCAGTCGACCAAACGGCAGAGGTGCTTGGGGTTCCGCGAGGGACGGTGCTTTCACGACTGCATCGGGCAAGACAGAAACTTAAAGAGATTTTGATTCGAGACTAACAAAGTAACGACCAATTTGTTTACGAGGCAAGAAAGGAGGGACACGATGAAGTTTGAAAACGAACCAACTGATGAACAACTTGATGAGCTATTGCGGGACATCGAAGTCCCTCAAGAGTTGAATGCTTTGTTGAAAGCAATTCCTTCGCAAACGATCCAGGAGACAGATGGTTCAGACGAATCAGTTGGCTTAAGCGATAGAAGATCAAGCAAAGGAAAACTTTGGATTGGGCTAGTGCTGGTCGCCAGCCTGACCGGAATCGGTTTGTTTGTCGCTTCGCAATTCCTGCCAAATTCCGACGGAGGATCGCCAATCGCAACCGGACACAATGGCTCGGTTCATCCCGAGCAAGAGAGCGTTATTGAGCAGGTAAACGACGCTACCAATAGTTTGGCCGAAATTGAAAAACTTGAACTGTTGGAAATCGAAGCCCAGATTCATGCCATTGAGGTCGCGCGGTTGGAAAGTCAGCTACTGCGAGTGGAATCCGGGCCAGTCGAAATTGATCAACGCGAGCTCGAGTCAATGATCGCCGCAATGACGGAAGAATATTCAATACCCCTTGGGATGCCTGAGGCGAAGGTTAAGTTGCGGATGACTCAGGTGATCCAGCGTTATCCAGGAACGCGGGGAGCGGCAATTGCTGAATCGTATTTGGAATCATTGAACTAACTAACGAGTCACTTTTTAATAACTATTTTAAAGGCTAAACAGTGAACAGAATTAAATACCAATTTTCGAAATCCAAGTTGCAGCGCATGGTTTGTTTGGCGATTGGGATGACGTTGTTTGTTTGTCAGCAATCAGCTGGGCAATCGGTAGCTCCGAAGCGTTCTCCAAAGGCGATTAAGCTCGAATCGCAAATCAGAGAACTTGAACTTGCGATTAATCTAAACAAAACTCAACTTTTAGGTGTTAAAAGTGAGAAAGAGAAATACGAAAAAGAGCTTGCGGAACTAAAAAAGCGTGAAACAAGTTTAAATGTTTCAGAGGCGTCGTATGCGGAAGTTCTCAAGACGCTTCATTCCCAACGGATCCAACTGTCAATTGATTTGGCCGGAATCGAAGCGAGGCATGATGCGATTGCCAGTGCGATCAAGGCTGCGGTTGGTAAACAGAATGACGATGTCGTCAAACCGTTTAAGCGTTTGGTTGAACTTCACAAATCCAAGTACGATCGAATGATGGAAAAGGGCAGCTCGGCGACTGCAAGCGAAAAACAATCCGCGGAAATTAGTTTGCTTGAATCGCAGTTGCAATTGGCAAATGCTATGAAGCCCTCGGGATCTCTTTCGCATTTGAATTCTCAGCTCTTAGACACATCGCTTGAGCGAGCCGAGAAAATTGCCCGTTTGGAAAAAGCAAACTCATTGTTTGAAGAAGTTGATGAATTTCACCGTTACCAAACTGCGTTGGCTTCAGCGAAACAAAACAGCCGCAAATCAAACCGTGCAGAGGATGGCCTTTTGCAGGCACAAGAACGTTATGTTCAGAGATTGAAAGAGTTGCAAACTGAGCTGATCAATAGCACAAAGTAATTTGTAACGGCACTCTTGAGTCTCGTCAGGCAAAGCCTGGCCTACAAAACTGGCGGGCAATTTGGTTGTGCCTGGCTTTGCCTTTGGTGACGCACCGCGTCGGACTCTGCTTTTTGATTTCAATAGCCCATTTGCGTACGAGGTGCGCGCCGATTTAGACGAACCGAATTTTAAGCCGACCGTTTACTAACGACAAAAATCAAAGGAACTCAAATGAAAAACTCTATCCTGTTTTGCATGGCAGCCATTTTGTTCTGCTCAAACTATTCGTTCGGCCAATCCGGCGTTTCTTCAGGCTCGTTCGGTGTCGCTCGTGCGAAATTCAGTACCATCGGGGCTAACGGGCAGTACGTCTTGCCAGCTTCGGATCTTTTTCGAGTCGAAGAGTTCATCAACTACCACCGGCACGACTTGCCACTGCCCAAAGATGGCAAACGAGTATTGCTTGATGTTCAGGATTTAGAACTGGCAAATGGAAAAGTCGTTTTCCAGTTTGGACTGACGACCCCGCGTGCAATTGATCCAGACAAAATGCCTCCGATGAATATCGTGTTGGTGGTGGATGAAAGTGGCTCAATGTCGGGTGAGAAAATCAGTAATTTGAAATCGGCGCTCACCAGTTTCGTCGAGCGATTCCGTAAAACAGATAAACTGACCATCGTCGGATTTGAACACGAGGCTCGAGTGATTCTCGAATCGGTCGAAAAGACCAAGTACAAAAAGATCGCCGCCGCAATCAATGACATACACGCTGGTGGAAGCACGAACCTTCACGCTGGTTTAATGTGCGGTTACGAAATGGCGCTCAAGCACTTCGACAAAGAACGAACCAACCGAGTTATCTTTTTGACCGACGGAAACGCAAACGTCGGTGTTACAGAGTCAGCTGAGATTGCCCGCGAATCCACGAAATGTATCAAACGAGGCATCTCTTTGGTTACGATCGGATTGGGCGTCGATTTCAATCATGGTTTGCTACGAGAGCTTGCCGATTCGGGGCGAGGTGTCATGCACTACGTTGGTGACGCCAAAGACATTCAGAAAACGTTTGTAGATGAGGTGGATAGTATCCTCGCTCCAGCCGCGCGAAAGGTAAAACTGGTAATTGATGTTGAAGGCAACGATTCGGGTCCAAAAATCTATGGCTACACACCAAAAAAGGAGTCAACGAAAGACGGAACTCGATACGTGTTCAAACTTGATGATCTCAACCATGGAGCAACGCAGGTTGTTTTGGCAAAAACGAAATCGGGACATCGCGGAAAAGCAACTTTGTCATTCGTTGATGCACTTACGAATGAAAAGGTTACTCAGTCAATTGAATTTTCAAACGAAAGCGTCAAGAACCGCGCCAACAAAAAGGAGTTGGGGCGGCGTAAGTCCAAAGAGAAGAAACAGGTCCGCTCGGTAAATCGAAATTACGCGATCGCATTGCTTGCCAACGCGATCAAGTCGGCGGCTGAAGCTTCCAACAATGGCGATAATAAGAAAGCTGAAAAACGACTTGCCAAAGCGATTCAAAAATCGAATGACGTTTGTTCAAATCGAAACGACAAGCACGTCAATCGTGTGCTGGAAATAGCGAACAAATATTGCAAGTTGATGACCGTGCAAACTAAGACTGACCGTGAATCCAGATTTTCACGGTGATCCATCTCATTGTGTTTCAGATTCGCCGTTTTCTAGAACTGGTGTATTTGGCTTACTCGAATCGTACCCACGTCCCATCGATCAAGCGTTCGTTGGGCGTGAATCGAGATTTGTACTTCATGTGCTTTGAGCCTTCGACGTAATAGCCAAGGTACAAATGTCGAAGCTCATTGGATTGGCAGAACTCGATTTGCTTGAGGATTGAATAAGTCCCCAGACTTTCGTTTTTGATATCTGGATCGAAGAAAGTGTAAACCGCCGATATGCTGTGAGCGCCACTATCGCAAACGGCCAGGCAAGCGAGTTCACCGTCCAACCAGTAAGTGATTTCGAAGGACTCGAAACAGCTGCGGACGAATCCCCAGATGTACTCTTCGAGATCTATGTCCGTGTCTTTTTTTGCCAAACCTCGCTGACGACGGTGCTTGTTAAAAAGATTGATACGCTGCGGATCAGATTGGAGTGGCCCGATTTTCTGTTCAAATCGACGGTTGCCTTTTTTGAGCGTTCTCTTTTGATTACGCGTAAACTCATACTCAAAACAATCCAAGCGGATCGGTTCGCAAGCTTTGCAGCCCGGACAGTTGGTTTGATAAATGAATTCGCCGGTGCGGCGGTGACCATCGGCAAGTCTCTGGTCGGCTTGCTCAAGCGAGATTTTTCCCAGCGGCATTCGCAGCGGCATACGTGCCGTTTTTCCCTCAAGATAAGGACACGACTCGGTTTCGTCGATGATCACGATGTCGGTCGCTTCGGTCGCTTTCATTGTCCGCATTTCAGTCGATTTTTATTGCCATGTGTTTGATAATGATCGGGTATGCAAGTTGGATGTCAAGTAATTCTGTCAACAAATGCAACTAAGTAGTTCTTCATAGCTGAAATGAATAATTTGTCCCAAGGCTTTGGGCCATGTCCACACGCGGCAGAGCATACATTCGCTTCGCTTAACATGGTTGGCACCCGTCAATTCAGGTAGGACGCATCACTAAGCTGAGATCCACTAATTGGGCAAAAGTTCGGTTGTTTTGGGAACTTTAGGGTGTAACGACAAATCAAACAAATTTATGGTTCTTGGCAATAAATGCCGATAATTCCAATCATTGAGACTTTTTCAAACTGGTTAGCACTCAATAGATTCTATCAGTCGATTGACTTAAAGATTGTTCAGCTTATCCTCAAGGTAACCATTTCCTTCCCCAATTAATCGTTAGATCTGCATTTTGAGGTACTCTATGCTCCTTCGCATTAGCTTTTTGTCGCTCATCGCAATCGTCGCATTAAGCCAGTCCACGGAAGTGTTTGGACAGGCGTACAAAGCCGATATTGGGTTCAACGAACTGCTGGCCGAAAGAGGGTCGGCACTCGAAGACGGAACTGGTTTGAACATTGCCCAGATTGAAGCACCCAATGCCGACGGAAATTATGGCCCCAACCAAGAATCCGGACAGTTTAATGGAAACGATAGCTCCTCGTCTGATGATGACAAGCAGTTTATTGACGGCAGCGGAGCTCAATCGGGATTTAGTGGCCATGCAACTAGCGTAGCTAATTTTTTCTACGGTGATACGCTCAGCCAGACAGGGAACATTGGGCTTTGTGATGATTTGAGTCAAAGTTGTCCAATCACGTTGTACGATGCAAATGACTATATCAATAATGTGTTGGGCACATCGTCTGGTGCTGATCCGGCTGCCCAAGGGTTTGCTGTAACCAATCACAGTTATATAGCCAACGGCATCGACGACGACGCCGATGTTACGGACTTTCTCCAGCGTTTTGATTTTGTCGCCAATCGAGACAATACCGTCCATGTGGTCGGTGTTAACAATGGTGCTGGGAATGTGACCCCTCAATTGTTTGCGCCAAGCTATAACGCCATTGCGGTTGGAGTGACCGATGGCGACCACTCTCGTGGGCAAGTCACTGGGTCCTATGGTACCGGTCGATTTCGTCCCGACATCGTTGCTCCCTCTGGCTTTACCAGTTTCGCAACTCCAATCGTTGCCAGTTCCGCCGCGTTGTTAATCGATGCCGCAGAAGGGACCAATGGAATTCAAAATGAAGTTATCAAATCAACTTTGTTTGCCGGAGCGACTAAGTCAGAATTTGCCGATTGGGATCGCACCACGACTCGTCCAATTGACGAAGTTTATGGGTTCGGCGAGTTGAATATTCTCAACAGTTACAACATCTGGGAAGGTGGAGAGCACGAAGGATCATTTACAGATCCGACGAGCAATGTGAATTTGAACGGCTGGGACTACGGTGATTTCAATGGCACCGATGATTTGTTTTACGACTTTGAAGTCGAGTCGCACCTGACTATCGGCGAACTCTCTGCGGCTTTGGTTTGGAACATAGAGGTAACCGATAACGATGCCAGTGCAGATGTATTTGACGCGACCACTACGCTCGCCAACCTGGATCTGCGATTGTACGATTCCACCGGAACATTTTTGGGAACGCTGATCGATTCCAGTTTGAGCACGGATTACAACACCGAGCATATTTTCCTGGAAGACTTGGCTGGCGGAAGCTATACCTTTCGAATCAGCGGCGACATCGCAACCGATTTCGGTTTCTCATGGCGTATCACTGCAGTGCCAGAGCCTTCAAGCGTCATTGTTCTGGGAATCATCGGCTTGGGAGTCATGTCCCGTCGTCGTCGCAAGTAGCGATTGTAGGTCATGCCGTGCATGACATTCTATTTCAGGACGGTTAGTCATATTCGGGTTCGGCAACAAACGCTGAGATCGCAGAGTAAGAAGCTTTGTCGTTTTCGACTCGCGCTTGATTGTTCTAGGCTGAGCGTTCGGATTTGTCTGGACATGCGAATTCACGTCAAACACATGGGCTACTCAATTGCCGCTTCCCGATAACAATACCTCGCACCCCGACCAACACAGCAGAGGAATTGCTGTGTTTCCTTTGGTACTGCTTTCATTCGTTGGCTTTACTCTTCTGGCTACAATACTGCTTGCGAGCGTATTGATTTTTCTTGCAGTCTACAATGTTTCACTACGGAGTGACGGAGGAGTCCCTGCCAATTCGTTGTCTCGTTTCATTGTCTTTTCCCAACTCTGGCTGACGCTTTTGTTGTTCATCGTGGGAACGCTTCAATTCATTCTTATGTTTCGCGAGATTTTTTCTAAGAAGTGGCAACACGCTGCTCTTTGTTTTGCGGGATCTGTCGCGTCGGCATTCGCGATAATCTTCACGATGGTGTACGACAAGGGTTCAATATTTTTCCAGTAATCTAAACGGATCAGTCGCACCTCCTCATGTAGAGAGCTGGATGCAGTGGCATCGCGGCAAGTATCCGATATGTTGAACTCGGTGTTAGGCGTTTCCAAAAAGTTGACTTAAGTACTCAGCAAGAGTTAATCCATTGAATCCCTCCATTCCATCTGCATGATGTATTCGAAGTATGGTTGACTTCAGATGGCAGCAAAGAAGAACTTCCGTCGCCACTTGCGTCGGTTAGATGACAAATAAGATTCGAGTACTCCAGGGACATTTCTCGTGGAGAAAAAAACCTGAACTCTCCTAAAACGCCTTCCCACCCGGTCAAGTCTTTTCCTTTTTCGCCGCCAATAACTGCTAGAAGTGATTTCAAGTCATCTGGAATGGCTTCATATTTCTGAGTCTTCTGCCAGACATTATCTTCAAGCATGTCCAGTACAATTTTTGGAGCAGAATCTAACAATTCAAATCGCGAAGAAGCCTCAAGTCTTTTTCGAATCTTGGTAAGCAGCTCATCCATTTTGTTACAACTCCCAATTGAGCGGTATTGGTATTCAAGCTCAACTCAACGCTGACAGACCGTAGCTTGTTTGTCATGCACAGCATGACCTACGTACGGTTGGGTTTGTCATGCATGATCTACGTGGACTTAAAAAGCGGCGGGGGACGGGAATTCGTCGAACTCGGAATATCGCTCGGGAGCACGATCTGAAAAACGAGTGAAGTCACGTTCCCAATTGAGTTCGACATCGCCGGTTGGGCCGTTACGCTGCTTTTCGATGATGATCAGAGCTTCGTTTTGATTGACTTCCTCTTCCGGCTGGCCTTTTTGAAAGTAGCTTTCGCGGTGGACAAACATTACCACGTCGGCGTCTTGCTCGATCGCGCCCGATTCACGAAGGTGGCTTAGCTTTGGACGGTGGTCACGCGAGTCTTCGGCTTGACGATTAAGCTGCGACAAGCACAGGATCGGCGTCTTCAATTCACGGGCAAGTCCCTTGAGACGACGCGCGATTTTCGCGACTTGTTCCTGACGTGCATCGCTTGAGCTATCTGGCTGAATCAGTTGGAGGTAGTCGATCACCAACAAGCCAAGGCTTCCTTCTTTTCGTTTGATTCGCCTGGCGGCACCTGCGATTTCTGACACGTTGCGAGTCGGGGAATCGTCGATGAACAGTGGAACTTCTGCCAACTCACCGGCTTTTCCGACCAGCCGTTTGCGATCTTCTGCAGCCAGCGTTCCGTTGCGGAGTCGGTGACCGTTGACGCGTGAGACCGAGCAAAGCATACGCTCGATCAATTCAATGGAAGCCATTTCGAGGCTGATAAACAAAGCCGGTTTGCGCGATTTCATGACCACGTTTTCGACAATGTTCATCGCGAAAGCCGTTTTACCCATACTTGGGCGAGCCGCAAGGATCACCAACTCGGAAGCATGCAATCCGCCAGTCATTCGATCGAGGTCTGTAAATCCGGTCTCGACCGTTCCTTCTTGGCCTTCACCACGAACGCGTGCATCGAGTCGATCCAATGCGGCCGTTAGAATTTCGTCGATGCCTGAAAGGTTGTTTGATTGGCGGCTTTCGCGAATCGCAAAAACTTTCTGTTCCGCATCATTAAGCAATTCGTCAGGGTCCCCATCGGGCCGATAGGCGTCGGCAAGCAAATCGGAACAGGTCGTGATCAGGTTTCGCGCGGTGGCTTTGCTGCGAACGATGTTGGCGTAAAAACTAACGTGAGCTGGATGCGATACGGCGGAGAAAATTTCAGCTAGCCGCCCTGCTCCGCCAATCAACTCCAGTTCATTTTGACCGATCAGGCTTTCGCGAATCAAAAGCGGGTCGATCTTTTTGCCACCGCCGTGTAGCTCCATGATGTGTCGAAAAATGACTTGATGGGCTTCATCGTAAAAATCAACAGGGCGAAGGATGTTGACGATGTCATCGCAAGTATCAGGGTTGAGCATGATACTGCCCAACACGCCAACTTCGGCTTCAAGATTGAAAGGAGGTTGGCGGTCAACAAGATCGACGTTCTTGTCTCGCTTGTCTTTTTTGAAGAACCGTTTGCTTTTTTGACCTGCGAATTTTGGTTCAAAGTTGTCTGGCATTCCTTCGTGTCCTTTTGCAGTCCTTCGGCGGGATTGAACCAGTTTGGTTCTGTTTTAAATCCTAATCTTCTGCCGCGTTTGCTTCCAGTATCTGTCTCGGCTTAATTTCGCATTCAGACTTTAGCGTGAACTAGCGGTGGTCGATCCGTAAAAAAAGACTTGGCCAAAATTGATTTGACCAAGTCTTATTGGTTGGAAAAGTCGTTTGCAAGCAGGTTACGCTTCGTCGACCGTTGGTACGACCCAGACTTTGAGTTCGGTTTCGATTTCCTGGTGCAAGTGAACTTTGACAGTGTAAAGTCCAAGCTCTTTTAGCACACCTTCGAGGCGAATCTGATCGGCGGTAAGCGTGATGTCGCTGGCTTTCAAAGCACTAACGATTTCGGCGGAACCAACACTACCGTACAAGTGGCCTTCTTCGTTGGCGTTGGCTTCGATCGTGATAGATTGCTTGGCGATGTGTTTCGCAAGATCCTTCAGGTCTTTGAGGCGTGCCTGCTCGATTTCCTGTAGTTTCGTCTTGTGCTTGTCGACCATGCGTTTGTGATGGTCGCTGGCGATCGTGGCCAAGCCTTGTGGGAGAAGGTAGTTGTTGGCAAAACCAGGTTTGACTTCAACGACTTCGCCCTGTTTTCCAAGGTGGTCAACGGACTGAATCAAAAGCAACTCAATGCCACCATTTTTGCCACGAGGAAGTCGTGTAAGGGTTGACTTGTTTCGCTTCTGTTTTTTCATTTTTGCAGGCATCGAAAACTCTCTTTTCAAATCCTTTGATCAGCCATCTACGTTAGGAGTGGCTGGAATGTTATTAGTGTGTAAGTGTATTTTTGGGTTTAAAACGGGACTTCATCATCTGGCGGTGCACTTTGAGGTGCCGACTGAGCCGTGGCCGTAGCAGCCGAAGAAGCTGAGTGAGGTCGTGAAGCCTGTCCGCCTCCACCACTCGTACCGCCTCCGCCTTTACCGCCAAGCATCTGCATCTTCTCGCCGATGATCTTGATCTTGCTTCGCTTTTGTCCGTCTTGCTCCCAACGATCCAGTTTCAATCGCCCTTCGATCAAAATGGATGACCCTTTGCCGAGGTACTCACCGGCGACTTCCGCAGTTCGTCCCCAAAGGGTGATGTCAAAAAAGTTAACTTCGTCTGTCCATTGGTCGTTTCGTTTGACTCGCTCGTTCACCGCAATTGCAATGTCCGTAACGGCCGTTCCACCTGGTGTGTATCGCAACTCAACGTCGCGAGTCAGGTTTCCGACCAAAACAACTCGATTGTAACTCGCCATGATTCTCTCCAAAAACGTTTTTCTTTTTGGCGGCGAATCCTTGCTTCCAAAAAACTATTTCAGCAAATCCCAGAAATTCAAACAACGTGGGTGCTTCGTCTCTATTTTCCAACAACCTTTGACACGTAAGGTCACGTTTGTTTGTTTTCCAGATATTTCTCCGGACAATCTCAACAGCGACGATCTGCCGCTGAACTATTTAGTTGTAGCTGCTGGTTCGGCAGCCGCTTCAGCCGGTGCTTCTTCTTCAACTGGAACTTCACCTTTGGCGACCGCGACCATTGGAGCAACCAATCGAGGATCAAGTTTAATTGCCAAATGACGAAGAATCATGTCGTTGAGCTGACACGAACGATTGAATTTGACCATTTTGCTGGTCTCCAATCGAAAGTAAGTCAACCAATAAGCGCCTTTGCGGTGCCCGTTGATTGGGTAAGCAAGTTTTTGCTCGTTCCAAAGTCGGCTGGCAAGCATTTCGCCGCCAACAGATTTTACCATTTCTTCAACCGCATTTGATGCGCCGGTTGGGTTTCTGGCATAAGCGTTCGCGTTAAAAATGAACATGCATTCGTATACATTTTCTGCCACAGTAAATTCCCTTATTGATCTTCAGTTGTTGTTGGATTGTCGTTTGAATCGGTATCGTTTGTATCTTTTGGTTGACCCGGTTTTGATTCCGAATCAACTGCTTTTTTTGGTTTCGGCTTTTTTGGAGGCCCAGCGTTGAATTGGTTCATCGCCTTTTGAATTCCCTGTTCCACCCACACTTCAACAGCGTTTGCGGCTCGGGAAATTCCTGCATCCATGTCGGGTTGGTCTTCTTTCAAAAACTTACCCAACACAAAATCAGCGGTATCCCACTCAGGGGGCACCCGACCAACACCAACTCTCAACCGATCAAACGTCTGGGTTCCCAGCCGGTTAATAATGTCTTTAAGCCCGTTTTGGCCACCTGCGGAACCGCTCGGTTTAAATCGTAACCGAGCCAGATCCAAATTTATGTCGTCACATATGACCAACAATTCGGTCAAAGGTAACTTGTAAAAATCGACTGCCGCTCGAACACTTTGTCCGCTGAGGTTCATGTAAGTCAGCGGGCTGAGCAGAATCGTTTTCTCGTTTTTTATAATCGTCTCAGCGACTTCAGCGTTAAATTTCGCTTTCGGTCGCCCTACGTCATATCGTTTGGCCAGACATGCTAAAACGTCGAAGCCAACATTATGCCGCGTTGATTGGTATTTTTTTCCGGGATTACCAAGGCCAACAATAAGTTTCATGTTACTTATTACTCAACCATTTCCGGCCAAGATCTAATCAAAGATCTCAATCTATTCAGCCGCA
Source organism: uncultured Pirellulaceae bacterium (assembly GCA_964448575.1). GTDB lineage: Bacteria > Planctomycetota > Planctomycetia > Pirellulales > Pirellulaceae > Mariniblastus. Next base: position 155,887 of record CAYUWY010000017.1, on the reverse strand, counting down.
GGAGCTTCTGGCTCTGGAGCAGCTGGTGTTTCTTCTTCCTCTTTCTCTGCCGCTGGCAAGGCACACGATACGATCGGAGTCGTTCCGTCTTCGGCCAGTTCAGCACCTTCGGGGAGTGTGACGTCTGAAGCCGTGTAAGACTGGTCAACGTCCAAGTCCGTGATCTTCAATTCGATCTTGTCGACCATCGCACTGGCCGGACAAAGAATTGAAAGCTCGTGTTGGTGAAAGTTGATCACACCACCATGGTGGGTACCTGTTGCATCACCTTTAAGCTCGATTGGAATCGTGACTTCAACTTTTTCGTGTTTATCCACACGAGTAAAGTCGATGTGAACGACGTTCATTCCAAACGCATCCCACTGAACATCTTTGATCAAAACGGTGTCAGTCGATTCACCAGAAAGTTCAACAATGTAGGAGCCTTGGTTAATGGCTTTGTTCATTTCTTTTTCGCAAACGGAAAGCAAAACGTTGCCTACTCCGTGTCCGTATAGAACGGCGGGAATTCGACCGGCCTGACGTAGACGCTTCATCCGAAGCGAACCCGTTTGCTCCCGTTTTTCAACTGAAAGTGTATCTGCCACTTGACTGACCTGCTGTACAATAAAGGTTATGCTAAATTTTTACAGACAAATCGCCCGAAAAAATCTCCAGGGATTGCTGATTGATTGGGATTCAATCCATATCTCACCCAATCAAAATCGGTAATCAGAATTACCGACCGAAATTTGCTATCGTGAAACGAAAGATTTTGGCAGAATTCCTGCCCTTTACAAGCCCAAGTTCCAGTTTTGCCGAGGGTTTTGCCAATCCAGTTTTACCCGCTCAGGTTTGGTTCCAGCAATTAGCTTTGGCAATTTTGGAACCCCCAATCTGAATTCGAAGTTTATTAACGAACCATTGAATCAATCCATCGGTAAAGTCGATAGGTATAGTCCTGCTTAGACTTCGTTTTAGTCCTATAAAGCAGAGCAAAAACAAGCAATAATGCCGAGTTCAGTATTGATTCGGCTAAACCAAGGAAATGTAAAGATGGCAAAGAAAGAGCCAGGCAAGAAAGCTCGAGCTCAGAAATTCGAATACGTAGAGCCCATCGGCCTGCGTGTGCTTGTCCGCAAAGACGAACCGAAAAAGAAGACAAAGGGCGGGATCGCGCTGCCAGATTCGGCGGAAATTCCGACCATCACTGGCCGCATCGTGACCATTTCGGCAGCCATCGAGCACGACGAAGACCTGCCACTTCGGCAATACGACAAAGTTCTGTTCCATCCCGGAAATGCAATTCCAGTCGATTTCGAGTCTGATAACCAATTGTTCGTCGTGCCAGCCGATGACATTGTCGCCGTTTTCAGACCCGACGGCCCAGTTTCTCGCGACGATTAAGTAACAGTTTATTTAGTTAGTGTCTTACTAGTGCGACGACGCTTGGCGCGAGTGACGTGAGCGCAAAAAGTAGCTGGGCTCGCCAGAGTTCAGGCGGCCATCACGCGACGCAAAGCCGAACTCATACGTGCAGCTAGCGCTCCAGTTATGAGCCGATAAAATTGAGCCGTTTTGGCGATAGCCACGGTTTCGCAGCCCTAGCTAGATGCATCGCAATTGATGGGCGATGAACCAACACCGATCACCGCGCTGACAAGCTACGTGAACTTCGATGATGCAAAATTGCAAGTAGCAACCGGGCCACCGACCTCAAATTTGGTCGGCAGCCTTGGTTGATCTACTTCCGTCCTGCGCAATGCCTTTAGCCCTGCGCAATCATCTGGCTCTCGCCAACTTTTACGATTGCCCTTCCGAGCCAATGAATCCCGGATGGATCGCAACAACTCCGCCCTCAGTTTGGCCAGTATTGGGTGCGGTTTGATTAAGGAACGCAGCGTCCCGCTCGGTGTTGACTTCAGTACCTGCGTCAAGAACATCACGTCCTTGGACCTCAAACGTACCACCAATGAAGTTGCCGTAGTCATCGAAAATACGAAGGGCGGTTGGATCATCAGGATTCGCGATGAACGCATCGTTGGATGGAATCACCATTGATGCAAAAGTCAGGAATCGAGCTTGGTTTGGATCAACCGTAAGGACGACTGATCCAGTTTCACCTGTATCCAGTGGACCGGCTGCAATTCCCCCCGGACCAACCACTACGCCGCGGTCACCTGCGGCACCGCTTTTGTCGAACGCATCAATAATCGGAGCAGTCGCTCCATCCTCGGCCAAGGCTTCCAGGTAGCCTGCTGCCGCGGAGCCCAGATCAAAGGTGTCGAACGTTCCATCCTGAATTGCAACAAAAACTGGTGTCAAAAACGTACCACCTTCGGGCGCGGTGTTCGTAAAATTGACTCGGATGTTACGGGTACCATCGGCGTTGGATCCCAGATCTTCAACGCTCAATGACGCGATCGGTACATCACCACCGTTACGTGTAAAGTCACCGAGTACCGGATCAATCACAGCCCCAGGGGCCGTTGTGCCGCCAAGGATAAGTGGATCAGAAAACTGAAAAAAGCCATTCGCATGCAGCGTTTCCCCGCGCCCAAATCCGTCAACGATTCCATCCTCACTTAGATAAGTGCCAGTTGAAAAGACACCTCCGTCTTCTGTTTGAAAGGTCTGATCGTCGATCCGGATGAAATCAATAGTCAAGTTGGCGTCCACGCCATTTGCGGGATCGTAAAAATCATTGATAAACTCAATTCTCACGTCGCCTGAAGTCGTCCCTTGTGGCACATCAACGAAAAAACTCTGCTGGTATTCGCTGGCCGTAAATGTTCCGAGCTCTTCGCCGCCTACAATTACCCTGAACTGCTCGTTACCCAAATCTCCGCGAGCACTAATTTCAAGCTGGGGATTGTTGTTGGCGAACTGGAAATATCCATTGGTGTGCAAGACTTCGCCACGACCGAATCCTGGTGCAAGCCCATCAGCGGTATAAGTCCCAGTTGAAAATACGTTTGCTGTTTCGGTTTCGAATCTAACGCCTTCGATCACAACCGCGTCGACTCTGAGGTTGGCATCAATTCCGGCTTGCGGGTCGAATTGATCATTTAGGAACTGGATCCTGACCTGATCGGCTGTGATATTTTCGGTCGTTGAAAAATCGAATGTTGAGAGTTCAGTCGAAGCCGTAAATTCTTGTACAGTTTCGCCATCAATCTGTAGGGCAAATTGTTCATTCCCCAAGTCACCTGCGGCAAAGATCTGAACCGATGAGAGCATGGTTCGGCTTTCTAACGCTTCAACCTGAAGATTCAAATTACGATGCTTTGAATGATCGCTTCCAATAAATTTCTGAAACATGTTGTGGTCTCGCTGAGTGAAAATTGTCAAAACCGGAATGAGCAAGGACGAGCACAAGGTCGCGGCCAACCCTTACGAGGCCTCCAAGTCTATTTCGGCTTTTTTCACGGAGTTGTATTTTCGTTAACACAGCTAAGGCCATTGTTTATGTGTCAACATCCAAACTGCGAAAGATCTAACAGATTTAGGCTTGGTCGGTTGTTGGGTAGCCTTAAGAAAACGCCAGCCAGTTCACATGCCTTTCAGTTCAAGAACATCGGCTCGCATCAGTCAACACAAATGAGCCGTTTTGGCGATAGCCACGGTTTCGCCAGCTCCGATTCGATGTTAACAACTCCAATCGCTGGCGATGAAACCCGATGAACACAATAAACCAAAGCGATCACCAAACTGAAACATCCCTGCCTACCTCGCTTAGAAGACCACTTATTTCCGATCAACCGATTCAAGCCAAATCTGCATCGCATTTGGCGCGTTTGGAGCAACTTCAACTCCAGTTTCTACGGCTGTTTGAAAGAGCAAAATCTTTCCGCCGTCGGCCTTCGATTCCCATGGTGAAGGAATCATTCGCCCACCCTCAGTCGCAGGAAATTTTCCTGTTCGCAATGATAGTGTATCCCTTTTCATGAACATGAACGGAAATTCATTGCGCTTAAGAGATGAGCGATTGTTGCTTGTACCTCTGTCATGCGCAAGCACAAGCAATATTTCATCCTCGCTTCGCTCCAGGAAACTTATCCAAAACGACGATTGGTAATGCGGGTGACGCGACGGAAATATCTGAAGTGAACAAACGCCATGTTCGACTTCTTGGGCATCAACAAGCTCTCTCTTCCCAGCCAACTTTCCAACATAGGCTCGGACTCGGTAACGTTTACCGTCAACAGGCGGAGTATAAAATATCCAATGATAATTGTTGAATCCATAGCCACCGGTCCCGAGATGAAGCGCTTTCATTTTATCGGGTTCAGCATGAAGCAATTCATACTCGGCTTTGACATCTGAAAGTTCGGAATGCAAACCCGTAATCGTTTTCTGAGCTTTTCCCAGTTCTACAACATGCCAATAGTTCGACAATACCAAACTTATCACGCTGATCAAAACCAACAATCCGAAAATCGAAATCCGCAGACGCGATTTCTTTTGAGTCGGAGCATTTTTGATTTCAAGTTGATCCACTGTCGAAGTATCTCTTTTTAGTAGCCGCTAGTCTCACTAAGCTGACTTACAAAAGCAGTCACCTGTTAGCCGTTTAGGCGATAGCCTCGGTTCGTCGTACCTACTTTACGATGCGCCATCCGCCTCCAGCTGGGCCAGCACGCTTTGAGTCACTTGGTCATTGTACTGATTAAGCTTCCAATGCCCCGGCGACCAGCCGGCAAGGAATCGGCAAAAATCCGCCCACGCAACAGCATACAATCCACGCCATTCGGATTCCAATTCGGCAAAGTCAATATCTGGGTTAGTCACAGCCAGCGATTTTTCCAGTTGCCGAAAGTAAACATCCAGCAAGACGTTTTGTTGCGACTCTGACTCGGACCCATCCAGACAACTGCTTACCAAATAAGCCACGTCTTTCATTCCGCAACCACCACCGACGTATTGAAAATCAACGGCGGCAACACCGAGCTCGTTCGCTTGATCGTCGTTGTTGCGACCATCGTTCGTTTCGCCAATCGGTTTTTCGTCAGGAATGGCAAAGCAGAAATTCGCGAGCTTGGCATCTCCGTGCACCAGCGTTTGAAACTTGGCGGCATTTAATCGTTGGTCAATTTTTGAAGCAAGCCGTTTCAGTTTGCTCTCTTCCATCGCTTGCCATTCTTCTTTACGCGTGGCCAAATGCCAGTAAGTTCCAATCTCCCACAAACCCGTCGGCTCACATCCCATGAACGCGCCATGAAAATTTGCCAGCCAACGGAGGCAAGCGAAAAGGTTCGACTCAACGCTGCGTTCTCGGCTAGAGCTGCGTAAATTGAAACCAGCCTCATCCAGATCTTCCAACACAATCAGCCACCCAGAGGAATCGGCTTTCTCAAACGCCGCAAGCATTCTTGGCACGCGACAGCCATTTGCCGCGTCGGCATTGCATTTGTCTGAGTAGGATTCGTAGAACGTTTTTTCAATTTCGTAAGACTTAACTTTTCTTTGATGCGATGCGTTACCGCTCCACCCGCGACGATTCTCTCTAGCCTCGGAAAGATCAATATGCTTGACGATCGCAGACGGGTGTTCCGGAATGTCGAGCTCGACGCGTTGAATCACACCGTACCCACTCCACAGGCTTTGGATTTTTTCACCAATCCGGCACGAACGAGCGCCGGTGATTTCACAGATGGTTTTTGAAAGTTCAAACAAAGTCAGCATCACCTCGTGCCAATAATTGGAGTGGACCGATTAAGACATATCTTCGTCCAGTCATAATCGCGAAACTAGATCCGTTGGACAGAACAAATGTTTCTCGCGCATCAGCGGTGCCGCTGAGTCAATCGGATCAGTGAATCGACTGTCCCGTCAAGCTCCTGGATTTCCGCCTTTGGGAATTGGATACCAAATTCGCCGGCAAGTTCAAAGCACACTTCGCTGATGTCGACGTCTTCGAAAATACGAGCCACATTGTCCGACGGAAGCGTATTGCACATTCGCAGTTGGTCGCACAATACTCGCCGAACTCGGGCGCACGTGTCAAATGTGATTTTCGAATTCGAGTAGTGGTCTTGATGAAACGTCGCATCGGAAATTGGATCGCGGGATCGGAGAGAATCGAAATACGATCGTTCGTATGTGTTGCCGAAGAAGAAGTTGTCAGTCATACAAAGATTGAAGCACAGAAACTTGGGCCGCACAACGGCAGCGATGTGCAATGCCATAAAATAAAAAAACGGCAGGCCACTAAATTGACCTGCCGCTTTCTACTTTATTGCTTTATTGCAATTCAGATTGGCAATTTTTTATACGTTGAGCCAGTTTGCAATTCTTTTCAAGAACGAAGGTCGTTTCATCGCATCAGACTCATTTCCGTTAACGGGTTCGTTGGAAGTCAATTCCTCAACGACCGTCTCGGTGTCAAGCACTTCGTCTGCATCGCCTTTTTCGACATCCATTGCCGACGTGTCATAGTTTTCAAAGCTTTGGATATCTCCATGGATTACAGACTCAGTAGCGGAACCCTCATCCATGATCATTTGTTCAGTTGGCATATCCAAAATTGGGTTGCCACAAGCATCAACTGGCACGCAACATGGGTTAATAGGCTCAGGGCAGCCGCAGTCTCCGATACCATCACCAGATTCACTTGGGTCGACGGAATATCCACCAGTCACTGGAAGACCAGCGTCACCTGAAACTGGACTTGAGCTGATTGGAGTTCCGGAATAAATCGGTCCAGGTCCCCCTAGAAAGCCGCCAATCAAATTACTAATTCGTGATGAATTGAATGGCAGGAAGCCCGGCAGTCGAGGTGGATTGCCTGACGCTCCTGGTAGCCGCTCTGCAAATGTGCTTGAGCGGAATGATTGACCAAATCCAAGTTGAATGTTGGACATCCTGTCGTTTTCAATCGTAAACGATGAATCGCCCATCTCCTCACCGTCAGTGAATCCTTCAGGCTGTGCTTGTTCAATCGAATAAGTACCCGCGTTAAGCTCGGTGAATTCGTAGACGCCGTTTGCGTCTGTCAGTACCGAGGTTTCAACTGGGTTTCCGAACACGTCAGTTCCCGTCAAAGTAATTTCGACACCCGCAATACCTGCTTCACCTAGTTGCTGGATTCCATCGCCGTTGTCATCCTGAAATACGGTTCCAGCGATTACGCCAAGCGGAACTGGTGGTGGGTCAAACGGAGTCGGGTCGTCGGCGGACTGGTTGTCAGCCGGATCGTCAGAGTTGCTCGATCCTGGATCCGCTCCGCTGTCGCTCAGGTCGGTGGCAGTGATTGGGTTGCCAGAGGAATCCAAAATCGGATTGCCGTTTGCATCGACTGCTTCGCCAGAACCCTCGACTTGATTTTCGAGCGGGTCTGAGACTTCTCGCGGATCAATCTCGACATCGAATTGGAGCGTGAAAGAGTCGCCTGTCGTCAGCAGCGTTCCGCCAGAACTATCAAGCAATTCAATTACTGATTGGCCATCCCAAAACGCTGAATCAACAGCGATGTTGCTTGCTGGATCACTTGGAGGCGACACCAGTACTAGATTTCCAGCATCGACAAACGCAGTACCGAACTGAGTCGAAATGTCTTCCAGTAAGCTTAAGTTTGCAAGGTCTACGGTTCCCGTATTTTCAATGACCAGTTGGAATGTCACCACGAAGTTTCCAAGATCCGTCAATACCGGCTCACCAACAGTTGACTTGGCAATTCCCAAGTCGGCAATCTGAATCGGTGTCGGATCGTTGCCGAATGTTCCATCGGTCGTGTCCTCGCTACCATTTTCATCGTTCGGGCTGGTGCCGTTATCACTATCATCGCTGGCAGTGATTGGGTTACCGCTTGGATCGAGCAATGGATTACCGTTGGCGTCCAAGGCCTCGCCGCTGGCGGTTGCCTGGTTATTGAGACTAGTTGAAGCACCATCTGCATTTGGGTCAATAGTGATCGTGAATACGACTTCGAATGAGTCCCCAACATTGGCCGTTCCACCCGAGATGATCGACTGAGTTGTATCGCCAGTCCACTGGTTGTTCACCGTTGGTGCGGTACCGGTTCCAGAGAAGTTCTGAACCGCGACGTTGCTGGCCGAGACAAACGCATTGCCAAACTCGCTGGCGATGTCATCCAACAATGTCAAGTTCTGAAGATCAACCGTGCCGTTGTTCTCGTACACCAAAGTGAACGTGACATCGAAGTTCTCTCCGTTTGGCACTGCGTCGCCAGCCAACTTTGCCAGACCAACTGATGGAATCAACAATGGTGTTGGATCGTCGCTGCCGAAAGTATCTCCCGGCTCGCCAATGTTGCTTGACGATGGATCAGTTCCACTGTCGCTGTCATCGGCTGCCGTGATCGGGTTGCCAGATGGATCGCTGATCGGATTGCCATTTTGATCAACTGCATCTCCGGTTGCTGAAACCGTGTTGTTAGCAGGGACAGGCAAAGCGTTGGCAATCACCTCAACATCAAACTCAAACGTGAATGAATCACCGACTTCTAACAGCGAAGGGACACCCGTGTTGACGAGCTGCGTATCGCCAGCTCCGTCGAATCTTGGGCTCAACGCGATCGTACTGTTCAAACCCGCTGGCGGCACCGTGATCGTGGCGTTGCCCGCGTTGACGAATCCGCCACCCAGTTGGCCGGCGAGATCTTCGAGCAAGCTCAAATTCGCCAGATCAACCGTTCCCGTGTTCTCGACCACCACCTGGTAAGTCACCGAGAAGTTGCCGTTGCTTAGCAGTGTCGGCGTGCCAACAACCGACTTGGCCAATCCAAGATCAGCGATGATGATTGGCGTCGGATCGTTACCGCTAACACCGTCGATGTTGTCTTCACTGTTTTCACCGTTTGGATCAGTGCCGTTGTCGCTGACATCGTTGGCTGAAACTCCCAGTGGTGTTCCGTCTGGATTAACTCCATCACCACCAGCGGTGGCTTGGTTTTCCAGAGCCTGTGACATGCTGTCGATGCCATCAGGATCAATCGTGACGGTAAAGACAATTTCGAACGAGTCGCCTACGTCGAGGCTTCCACCGGTAACCATGTTGACTGCCGTGTCGGCGGTCCAAGCTCCACTGGCAATCGGAGCGGTTCCGGTTCCAACAAAGTTCTGAACGGTAATTGCGGATGTAGCCAGATAAGCGTTTCCAAACTGAGCAGCCACATCGTCAAAGACGGACAGGTTATCCAGTGTTACTGTACCGGTGTTTTCAACCACCAAGGTGAATGTCACATCGAAATTGTCACCGTTTGCAACTGTGACACCAGCTGATTTGGCAATCGCGATATCGGGAATCAACAACGGCGTCGGATCGTCAGTCGTTCCCATGTCACCTTGATCGTTCGGGTTATCACCGTTTGGATCCGCTCCACTGTCACTATTGTCGCTGGCAGTGATTGGGTTGCCTGAACTGTCGGTAATTGGGTTGCCGTTTTCATCTACCGCGTCTCCACCAGTGACGGCTTGGTTGTTCAATGGACCCGATGTTCCACCAGCGTCCAAGTCAACGACAACGTTGAACTGAACTACGTACGAATCACCAACAGCCAGCGCGGTCGCGACGTCTTGGTCGATGATCTCGGCGTTGGCCGAACCGTCATAGGACGGGTCAATCGTTACCGAGCTGCCGGCGTCGGCAGGTGGGGTGACAAGCGTCAATCCACCAGCACTGACAAACGGAGCTCCAAACTGAGCTGCGATGTTGTCGACCAGTGACAGGTTAACCAAGTCGACTGTTCCGGTGTTCTCAACCACTAATTGATAGGTGACTTCGAACCTTCCGTCGGGCAGTGGAACTGGTGTCCCAAAGACTTCTTTAGCAACCGAAACATCAGCGATGATGATCGGTGTCGGGGTGTCGCCGCCGTTGGGGTCGGAACCGTTGTCCGACTCATCGGTCACAGAGAGATTTGGATCCGGAGCACCGGTGTCTGGGTTGATTCCAACACCTCCAGCGGTTCCCTGATTCTCTAGCCCCTGTGAGGCTCCGTCGATTCCATCAGGATCAATCGTCACGGTGAAGACAACTTCGAACGTGTCGTCGATGTTGGCTTGACCTGTACCGTCGAGCAAGTTGAGGCTCGTGTTGCCTTCCCATGCCACGTTGGCACCCGGAGCGGTTCCCGTTCCGACGAAGTTCTGAACGGCCAGGCTGCCGGGTACGACTCCGACAAACGCGTTACCGAATTCGGCCGCGATATCGTCAACCAACGACAGGTTCGCTAGATCGACGTTGCCTGTGTTCTCATAGATAAAGGTGAAGGTTACATCGAAGTTGTCACCGTTCGGCACGGCGTCGCCTGCCGACTTGGCTAATCCGACTTCAGGAATCACCAATGGTGTTGGATCGTCGCTGGTGCCCATGTCGCCAGGAGCTCCCGCGTTGTTGTCCGATCCATCTGTTCCACTATCGGAATCGTCTTGGGCAGTGATTGGGTTGCCTGAAGAATCAGTCAGTGGGTTGCCGTTCGCATCGACCGCATCGCCACCGGCGGTGACCGTGTTTTCGAGTGTTGCGGTCGCTTGAGTCAGATCAATTTCCACAGAGAACTCAAAGACGAATGAGTCGCCAACGGCAAGCAATGAAGCTGCCGAAGCATCTACAATTCCCGGAGACGTTCCACCATTGAATTCCGCTGAATCAAGCGTGACCGTACTGCTTGGATCGGCCGGAGGTGTGATCAACGTCAAGCCGTAAGCATTGATGTAGGCTCCACCAAACTGAAAAGCAATGTCTTCGGAGATCGTCAAGTTCGCCAGATCAACGGTTCCGATGTTCTCAATGATGACTTGATAAGTCGTTTCGTAGTTACCGTTGGCCAGTCGAATTGGTGTACCAGCGACCTGCTTTGCAGCACCAATATCGGCGATGATGATCGGTGTCGGATCGTTACTGGTACCGAGATCACCATTTTCGTCAGGGTTGTTTCCTTGCGGTGATGTTCCACTATCGGAATCATCTGTGGCCATCAATGGAGTGCCTGAGCTATCGGTTAGGACATTGCCCAGTTCGTCAACACCGCGTCCGCCAGCGGTTGCTTGATTGGTCAAGCCTTGAGAAACGCTGTCCATGCCATCGGGGTCAATGGTTACCGCAAAGACGACTTCGAAGCGGTCGCCCGGATCGAGATTGCCGTCCATATTCAACAGGTTCGCCGAATTGCCTTCCCAAGCAACGTTTGCTGTGGGCGCCGTGCCGGCACCAGCGAAGTTTTGCACTGCAAGGCTGCCCGGTACGATCGCCACGAACGCGTTGCCAAACTCATTCGCAACATCGTCGAATAGTGTCAGCATGTCGAGGCTGGTCGAACCGGTGTTTTCGACTACTAGTGTGAACGTCACGTCAAAGTCGTCACCGTTGGGCACTGCGTCCCCAGCGGACTTGACGACTGCTATCTCCGGGACGATCGCAGGTGTCGGTTCGTCGTTGTCGAAACCATCACCATTGTCGGTACCGCTTTGGTCATCAACAGAGATCGTGCTGCCATTGAAATTCTGGCCATCACCAGCAACAGTCGCAGTATTTGTCAGATAGTCTGAGTCGTCATCGAGCAAGTCCGGATCAACGACCACGTCAAACGTAATTGAGAACTCTTCGCCACGAACCAATGTCTCTGTTGTCACATTTGGATTGAACAAGTCACGCGAAGTATCACCTGTCCAAGCGGGATTGATCAAATTAGCAGGGATTGTGCTCGTTGGAGCCAGTGTTGCATCAATAGTTGGCATAGTCGCCGAAACGAACGCGCTATCAAACTGAGTCTCGAGATCCTCGTTTAAGCTCAAGTTGGAAAGATCAACGGTACCGGTGTTTGCAACTCGCAACGTCACCGTGATCGTTGAAGTTCCATCGCCGTTGGTTACCGCGTCGCTATGAGCTTTCCACAACCGGATTTGCGGAACTTCGAACGGAGTCGGATCGTTGGATGTGCCGTCGCCGTTGTCGGTGTTCGGGTTCAATCCATCATCGGAAATGTCGCTGACCATTCCTTCAGCAGAGTCCGCTGTGCCTTGGATTTGGTTGCCAGGCTCTGGAGCGTCGGTTGCGTCACCGTCGGTCAACTCGAGGGTGTCGATACGAACGGTGTAGGTCACCGCGATCTGCTCGCCAGTTTGCAAGGCTCCACTATTCGCATCAAAGATAGTTGTGGCACCAGGGCCACCTAAGAACCCGGCATTGAAACTCGGTAAGTCACCCGGGTTGGCCAAGGTGTGACTGACAATGCTTGGGCCGGCGACAAATCCTGTTCGATCTAAAGTACCGGTTCCAATAAAGTTCGGTGTATAGGCGTCACCAAAATTGGATGGCAACGTAATATCATCAGTGATCTGAAGATTCGTCAGTTCAATCGTACCCGTGTTCTCAATGACAACGATATATTCGATGTCAAATACTCCACTAAGATTGGCAACGGGCGTGACAGTGTTGGCTTGCTTGGCAACACGTAGGTCGGGCAGCAACAGCGGAGTTGCGTCATCCGTTCCGCCTTCACCATTGTCACCATTCGGGTCGGCACCGTTATCGCTCAAGTCAGTCGTCATCAAGGGACTACCGGAAGAATCCAGCAGCGGGTTGCCCATATCGTCAACCGCATCACCACCAACTGTCGCTTGATTGTTCAGTGAACCAGATGTTCCAGATGCGTCTGGATCAACGGTAACGGTGATTTCAACAGTGAAAGAATGACCGACTTGTAGCAAGTTTGTCGTGACAGACTGATCAATTGCTTCGCTAGTTGCATCGCCATCCCAGCCAGTATCCAGCGTGATGCTGCTACCAGCAGGCGGTGCTCCTCCAGGTGCGAACGTTAGAGATCCGGCACTGACAAAGGCCCCACCAAACTGCGTTGCAATATCGTCAATCAGTGAAACATTTGCCAAATCAACGCTGCCCGTGTTCTCAACGACCAACCGGTAGACCACATCAAAGTTGTCACCGTTTGGTGCTGTTGAAACGACTTCTTTGACGACGGAAATATCGGGAATAATGATCGGCGTTGGATCGTTACCAAAGGTGCCGTCCCCGTTGTCTTCGCCGTTTTCAGAAGACGGATCGGCTCCGTTGTCGCTGTCGTCAGAGGCTACAAGGGCTGGATCAGGAGCTCCGGTGTCTGGATTGATTCCGGTGCCGGTCGAGGTGGCTTGGTTTTCAAGCCCTGGCGATGTGCCCGTTGCATCTGGGTCAATGGTGACGGTGAAGACGACTTCGAAAGTATCATCGACATTGAGCGGCCCGGTAGAAGTGATCAGGCTTCGAGTCGTATCGGCTTCCCAGTCAGCGTTAAGTATCGGAGCCGAACCGGTTCCGGTGAAGTTGATTGAATCAAGTGTCACTCCAGCAAGCTGAGCACCGAACTGAGCGGCGATGTCATCGAATAATTCGACGCCATCAAGGGCCACGGTTCCAGTGTTTTCCCAGACTAACGTGAACTCAACATCGAAGTTTTCGCCATTTGGAACCGCATCGCCAGCTTGTTTGGCCAAACCAATGCTTGGAATCAAGAGTGGAGTCGGATCATCGCTGGTTCCGTTGTCGCCAGGAGCATTCGAGTTTGGATCGCTCGGGTCGGCTCCACTGTCACTGTCGTCAGTGGCTGTAATCGGGGCACCGGTTGAGTCGGTGAGTGGATCGCCATTTTCATCGACGGCGTCGCCAGTGACTGTGACAGTATTTTCAAGCACACCACTAGCTGCGACCACATCGATCTCGACGCTGAACTCAAAGATAAACGAGTCACCAACAGCCAAGGCCGACGGAACGTTTGTGTTAACGATCTCAGTTGATGATCCACCGTTGAAGTTGGCGGTGTCGAGTGTGATGGCACTGTCAGCATCGGCAGGTGGGGTCGTCAGTGTCAAATTGTAAGCGTTGACGTAGGCTCCACCAAACTGCGTGGCCAAGTCCTCTGTCAATGTCAAGTTCGCCAGATCAACGGTTCCAGTGTTTTCGATCACGACTTGGTAAACCGCTTCATAGTTGCCATTGCTTAGCAATGTTGGTGTGCCAATGACCTGCTTGGCAGCCGAAACATCGGCGATGATGATCGGGGTTGCATCATCAAGGACGCCATCTGGATCGGCTCCGTTATCACTAACGTCCGAAGCAGCCAGAGCTGGATCGACCAGTCCGGTGTCCGGATTAATACCATCCCCAGCGATCGTGCCCTGGTTCTCGAGTGCTTGGGAGACACTGTCCATGCCATCGGGATCAATCGTGACGGTAAAGCTGACTTCGAATCTGTCGCCGATATTCAGTTGGCCAGTGCCGTCAAGCAAATCCTGAGTCGAATCGCCAGCCCAAAGAGCATTGGCACCCGGTGCGGTTCCAGTACCGACAAAGTTGGCAACCGTTGGAGCCGTTGCCGAAACAAAAGCGTTACCAAACTCGGCCATGATATCGTCGGTCAATGACAGGTTAGTCATATCGACGGTGCCGTTGTTCTCGATGACAAACGTGAACGTCACGTCGAAGTTGTCACCGTTTGGCACCGCGTCACTGGCTGCTTTCGCTAATCCAAGATCCGGGATCAACAGTGGAGTTGGATCGTCGGTAGTACCCATGTCGCCCGGTGCATTCGGGTTGTCACCATTCGGATCGGCTCCACTGTCGGAGTCGTCGCTGACTACGATTGGAGCTCCCGAAGAATTGACGATCGGGTTACCATTCTCATCAACCGCATCGCCACCGACGGTGGCTTGGTTGTCCAGTGCACCCGGAGCACCAACAGCGTCGGGATCGACTTCGGTTGTGAACTGAACTGTGAAGGAATCACCAACGGCCAGCAATGTTGCTGCGTCTTGGTCGATGATTTCCGTTATTCCGCTGCCATCCCAAGAACTATCGAGCGTAATACTGCTCGAAGCATCGGCTGGTGGCGTTGTCAACGTGATGTTGCCCGCTGAAACCAAAGCGGTTCCAAATTGACCGGCTAGGTCCTCAACCAACGTCAGGTTCGCTAGGTCAACGTTACCGGTGTTCTCGATAACCAATTCGTAGGTCACTTCGAAATTACCGTTGGCCAGTGGAACCGGCGTGCCAGCGACTTGCTTGGCGACGCTGATATCCGGGATGATGATCGGAGTCGGATCATTGCTAAATACGCCGTCGCCGTTGTCTTCACCGTTTTCAGCCGTTGGATCGGTTCCATTGTCACTGACATCAGAAGCAGCCAAAGCTGGATCGGCCATTCCAGTGTCAGGGTTGATGCCGGTTCCGTTGGAAGTGGCTTGGTTCTCCAGTCCTGAAGAAGACGTTCCGCCCGCATCAGGGTCGATGGTGACGCTGAACGTGACTTCAAAGGTATCGCCAACTTCCAGTGGACCGGTGGCGGTGATCAACGACTCAGTCGTATCGCCTTCCCAAGCTGTGTTAGCTGTAGGTGCTGAGCCAGCGCCAGCGAAACTGGAGACCGTCAAGCTGCCAGGCACGATGCCAACGAACTGAGAACCGAACTGAGTGGCGATGTCGTCAAACAGATCGACTCCATCGAGAGCTACCGTGCCGGTATTCTCCCAAACAAGCGTGAATTCAACGTCAAAGTAGTCTCCATTTGGAACCGCATCACCGGCTTCTTTGGCCAGAGACAGATTCGGGATCAACAACGGAGTAGGATCGTCACTGGTTCCATTGTCGCCGGGAGCTCCTGGGTTGTCATTCGACGGATCGGCTCCGCTATCTGAATCATCCGTCGCCGTGATCGGAGCACCGGAGGCATCGGTGAAAGGATTGCCGTTGGAGTCAACCGCAGCACCACCTGCGGTCACTGTATTCTCCAACACGCCAGTTGCCATCGCAGCGTCGATTTCGACATTGAATTGGAAGATGAACGAGTCACCTACGGCCAACAGGCTTGGAACTGTTGTGTTGACGATTTCCGTATTGGCACCACCATTCCAGTTGGCACTATCAAGGCTTACAGTACTATCCGCATCGGCAGGTGGCGTTGTCAAAGTTAAGCCATAGGCATTTACGTATGCTCCTCCGAACTGAGTCATCAGATCTTCGTCGAGTGTCAAGTTTGCCAGATCAACCGTACCTGTGTTCTCAATCACGACTTGATAAATGGCTTCGAAGTTTCCGTTAGCCAGTAGTGTCGGTGTGCCAACAACTTGTTTGGCCGCTGAAATATCTGCGATGATGATGGGCGTCGGGTCATCACTTGTACCCATGTCACCATTTTCGCCAGTGTTGTCACCCTGAGGCGATGATCCACTGTCGGAAAGATCTTCGGCCATCAACGGATTGCCGGACGCATCGGTAAGCACATTGCCCATGTCGTCAACGCCACGTCCACCGACAGTCGCTTGGTTGGTCAAGCCTTGAGAGACGCTGTCGATACCATCGGGATCAATCGTTGCCGTAAAGACGACTTCGAAGCGGTCGCCTGGATCAAGATTGCCGTCCATGTTCAACATGTTCAGCATCGTGTCGCCTTGCCAAAGTGTATTGGCTGTTGGAGCCGTTCCGCTTCCGGCAAAGTTTTGCACCGCGAGGCCAGTAATCCCAACGAAAGCGTCACCAAACTCAGTCTCGATATCATCAAACAGCGTCAACATATCGAGGTTGATTGAACCGGTATTCTCAACAATCAGTGTAAAGGTCACATCAAAGTTGTCACCGTTGGGCACTGCGTCGCCGGCAATTTTGGCGACGGCAATTTCTGGAACAATCGCAACGGTCGGTTCGTCACTGTCAAAACCAGTACCGGTATCGATTCCACTTTGGTCTTCCACCGCGATGGTTGACCCGTCAAAGTTCTGACCGTCTCCAGTTACTGTGGCCGTATTGGTCAGGTAATCTGAATCGTCGTCTAACAAGTCTGGATCGACAGTAACGTCGAATGTAACCGAGAACTCTTCGCCTGGAGCCAGAAGCTCGGTTGCAACTGCAGGGTTAAACAAGTCTTGCGATGTGTCGTTAACCCAACCGGCATTGATCAGGCCAGCAGGAATGTTGCTGGTTGGAGCCAGAGTTGCATCAATGGTTGGTAGCGTAGTTGAGACAAGAGCGTCACCAAATTGATCGTCAATATCCTCATTGAGTGACAGGTTCGTTAGATCCACTGTACCTGTATTTTCAACTCGCAAAGTCACCGTGATGGTTGACGTTCCATCACCATTGGAAACTGCGTCACTATGCGCTTTCCACAAACGGACTTGGGGAATTTCGAACGGAGTCGGATCGTTTGTTGTTCCTTCACCGTTGTCGGTGTTTGGATTCAGGCCGTCGTCGGAATCATCATCGACTGGACCAAGGTCTGAATCGGCGGAGCCTTGAACCTGGTTACCTGGATTCGGAGCCGTTGTGCCATCAGGCCCATTGAGAAGTTCGGCACCGTCGATTCGCACGGTATAAGTTACCATGATCTGTTCGCCAGTTTGCAGTACGCCACTGGTTCCGTCAAAGACTCCGGTCTGACCACCACCGCCCAGGAAGCTCGCATCAAAGTTTGGCAAGTCGCCCGCGTTGGCCAACGTATGACTGACAACCGTGGGCAAAGCGACCAATCCAGTTCGGTCTGTTGTTCCTGTACCGATGAATGTTGGATTGTAAGCATCGCCAAAGTTGGTCAGCAGCGTAACGTCATCAACAATTTGCAAATCAGTCAGTTCGATCGTACCTGTGTTTTCAATCACCACGATGTACTCGACATCAAATACACTGTTGAGTCCGGCAACTGGTGTAACACTGTTGGCCTGTTTACCGACACGCAAGTCGGGCAGGAGCAATGGCGTTGGATCGTCGCTGGTGCCACCTCCATTGTCGCCGTTTGGATCGGCACCATTGTCACTTAGATCCATTGTTACCAATGGATTGCCAGAAGAATCTGTCAGCGGGTTACCCATGGAGTCAACCGCATCACCTTCGGCCGTCGCCTGGTTGTCCAGTGGACCCGAAGTTCCTGTCGCGTCGGGATCAACCGTGACCGTAAACTCAACAACAAACGAGTCGCCGACTTTCAACAAGTTTGTGGTAACCGTTTGGTCCACGAATTCTGTAACTGTGTCGCCATTCCAAGTTGCATCAAGTGTAATGCTGCTGTCGGCATTGGTCGGTGCAGTCGCCAAAGTCGCGGAACCCGCGTTAACAAAAGCGGCACCAAACTGCATTGCAATCGCATCGTCAAGCGAGATGTCAGCCAGATCAACGTTGCCCGTATTCTCCACGACCAACTGGTAAACGACATCAAAGTTGTCACCGTTTGGCGTCGTCGATACGACTGATTTTGCCACTCCAATATTGGGTAAGACAAACGGAGTGGGGTCGTTAGCAAAAGCTCCGTCGCCGTCTTCGTCACTTCCGTTTTCGCCTGTTGGATCAACTCCGTTGTCGGAAGTGTCCATGGCCATCAAATCTGCATCAGGCATGCCGGTATCGGGATCAACACCCGTTCCGGTTGAGGTGGCTTGGTTCTCAAGCCCCGAAGATCCAATCGGTGCTTCACTTGGGTCAATCGTGACCGTAAAGTCGACTTGAACTGTGTCGCCAGGAGCCAAGTCATCACCTGAGTGCGTGATCAAGGACTGAGCAGTGTTGCCTGCCCAAGCTCCATTAGCGGCAAGCGTAGCGGTGCCGCTGGTGGTGACGCTGTCGATAGTCGCGCCGATGAACTGAGGGCCAAACTGAGCCGCGATGTCGTCGAAGATCTCCACGCCATCAAGTGCGACGTTGCCTGTGTTCTCCCAGTTGAGTGTAAACGTCACGTCAAAGTGGTTGCCGTTGGGGACAGGGGTACTGGCTTCTTTGGCCAAACCAATTCCAGGCAAATACAACGGTGTTGGATCGTCCGATCCGCCGGTATCACCGTCTTCGCCCGGATTGTTTCCATTAGGATCCGTACCACTGTCCGAATCGTCGAACGCCATGACAGGCTTGCCCGATCCGTCGAGGATTGGGTTGCCATCGTGGTCAACGGCTGCTCCGCTGGCAACGACCTGATTATCCAATGCTGAATTCGTTGGGTTAACAATCACGTCGAACTGCAACGAAAATGAGTCGCCAACAACGAGAGACGTTCCCGCTGAATTGTCAATGAACTCGGTGACGCCACTTCCATCCCACGCCGAATTGATCGCGATGCTGGAGTTTGGATCCGCTGGTGCTGCGCTAAGTGTCAAGTTGCTTGCGCTACCAAACGCTGGTCCAAACTCTGTGGCCAAGTCTTCAACGACTGACAGGTTGATCAAATCTGCAAGCCCCGTGTTTTCAACCACGACTTCGTACGTGACCGCAAACGTTCCATCGGGCTGAGCAACTGGCTGGCCCACGATGTCTTTAGCAACGCCGATCGTGACGGCGACTTCGCGATAAGCGACTTCGAACGTGTCAGCAGTTTCGTTATCAAGGTCACTGGACGGATCGCTAACAATTCCGTCGGTGTCGGCGTAGCTGTCTGGTGCGACACCGTCGTCGATTCCGTCACCATCGGCATCAGTGCCAGATAGTGTCAGTCCACTTTCGGTGGTGTCATCAATGCCGTCATTGTCGCTGTCGGTGTCCAGGTAATCTGGCGTGCCATCCCAGTCAGAGTCAACTGGCGCTGTAAACGCACCGCCGTGTTCAACCGCTGGATCGTCGAAAGTATCGACAATGCCATCACCATCGGCATCGGATCCGATCGCAGGCGATTGGTAGCCAGTGGTTGGTTGGGCTTCAATTGCATCGGCGATTCCATCATCGTCGCTGTCGAGATCTCGGAAATCAAAGACACCGTCACCATCGCTATCGGCGGGTGCGGCAGTACCGAGCTCATCCCAAGCGCCATCGCCATCGGCATCGGTAAATCCAGCGGCAGCTGCTTCCACGTCATCGATCACACCACTGCCGTCGGTGTCGGCATCAATCGCCAGCGCGTTGCCACTTTCGACTAAATCGCTGATGCCATCGTTGTCGCTGTCGAAATCACATCCATCATGAATACCATCGCCATCAGTGTCAGTCAGGATGACGGGGATAAAGGCAAATCCTTCGTTGACGATGCCACCGGAATGGAACGGTGCAATTTCTGATTCGTAGTTGATCACGACGGGACCGCTTACGGTGGAAACATCGATGTCCAACGACCAAACTGAATCCCTTAGCTGCAGACCTGAATCAATCAGGAATTGTTCGCCGGACTGAATAATTGCCCCATCTGCGTGACTTGTGATCTCGCCCAGTGGATCAGAAAGCACTGCGCTTCCGCTTCCTTGCCAAGTGATAATGACGAACTTGGATGCGTTGGCCAGTCCATTGTTGGTGCCTGGAGCCGCGCTTGCCACGCGCACGGAATCCAGGATGCCGCCGGTGGGTTGTTGAATCGTCAGGTCCAAATCGTAGTCAATCGCCGAGCCTTGATTCCATCGAACCTGCAGGCCTTCTGTGACGCCCGCATTCCTTTCAGCGATACCAATAGCAGGGTCACCACCGACGATATCAAAAGCCGCTTCCACGCCAAGTTCGTTTGCGAAGACTCCTGAAGGGTTTGCGGTATCGTCACCCGCGGTAATGCTGCCAATGGCAGGCGGAGATTCGACGATGTCCAGAATTCCGTCACCGTCCTGATCGGCATCGAAGATATCAGCAACACCATCCCAGTCCTTGTCGGGCAGATCAACGCTACGGTAATCGGCATCTCTTGGGTCGTTGTCCGTTCCGTTTTCAAGGTCGTTGATTGGGTCGGTGACATCGCCATCGGGGTCGGCGTACGACGCGTTGACCCCATCGTCAATTCCATCGCCATCGGCATCGGTACCCGTCAGTGGCAATCCACTTTCGGTCGTATCGTCAATGCCATCGTTGTCGCTGTCGGTGTCCAGGAAGTCTGCGACGCCATCGCCATCAGTGTCGACCGGAGGTGTGAACGCTGCACCGTGTATGACCGATGGATCGTCAAAAGTATCTACCACGCCATCACCATCGGTGTCTGATCCGATCGAAGGCGATTGGTAGCCAGCCGTTGTCTGAGCTTCGACCGCATCGGGAATCCCATCGGCGTCGCTGTCAAGATCGCGGAAATCAGCGATGCCATCACCGTCAGTATCAACGGGCGCTGCGCCAAGCTGATCCCAGGCTCCGTCTCCGTCGGCATCGGTAAATCCAGCGGCAGCCGCTTCCACGTCGTCGATCACGCCACTGCCGTCTGTGTCTGCAGCAATCGCTAGCGCGTTGCCACTTTCGAGCAAATCGCTGATGCCGTCATTGTCACTGTCTGGGTCGCAGTGGTCTGGTACTCCATCACCATCGGTATCCAGCTCAATCACTGTTTCTATCTGGCGACTGGCAACAAAAGCAAATGCATCAGTATCGTTTAGGCTTGTGCCTGTGAACCGAATTCCAGACAGTACCAGACCATTACTGGAAACCACACTTACAGCAGTATTGTGGAAGTCCGTGGGGCTGGAAACATTAAACTCGAAAATACCTCCACCGAGACTCGTCGGCCCTGTAAGGGCTCCCGTTCCATTTGAGACAATGACGTCTACGTTTGTCAGATTGGTCAGCGTGTTTCCGGATTCATCAAACAGCTCAAGTTGAAAAGTAACGTTGTCCGAATCAAAATCGAGAATCTCGTACGTGGAACCGGTTACTTGAGAACCAGCCAGTGTTGTCTGATCGACCTCACTCAATTCCAACAGAATTTCACCGTTATTGGCAGCGGTCTGCTGAGCATCTGAGTAAAACTGGGCTCGGAGAACATTGGCATCACTATTTAAGAATCGGACATCGGTCGCGGTGAAAGTTCCGGACGGTGCAGATGGCGTATTCTCGAAGCCAACCGAACTAACGACTCCCGAAACGGGTGTTGTGCCCGGACCAACGTTCGGTGTGACTGGGAAAACCAAATCGTCGGTAGACTGACTAACGCTTCGGCCTTCATCGGCATCAAGAATTCCATCGCCGTCTTGATCAAGGTCGAACGCATCTGGTACACCGTCCCAGTCTTTATCGGGAGTTTCCGGCAGGGTCAGAGGTGTCGGGTCATCGCTTCCTCCGGTATCACCGTCGGCACCAGCGTTGGTGCTGTCCGGATCGGCGCCGCTGTCGGAAAGATCGGTCGTGTCATCCAGTTGGACGCCGTCGACGTCAACAATCGCAGTCCCATCTTCGTTGACAGCGGTTCCTGTCGCCTCGACCTGATTGGTCAGAGTTGTGTTGCTCGCATCAACGATCACATCGAACAGAATGGTAAACGAATCACCAGCCTGGAAATGCGTATCAGTTCCCGAGTTGTCAATCAATTCGGTATTAGCGCTTCCATCCCACCCAGAATTCAACGCAATCACAGAAGTCGGATCTGACGGCGGTGTTCCGATGCGCGGATTACCAGCACTCACAAACGCAGATCCGAACTGGGGGACTAGGTTTTCAACGAGCGACACGTCGCCAAGATCAAAATCGCCTGTGTTCTCAACAGCGACTTCGTAGGTGACTGCATACGAACCATCTGACTGTAAAGTCGGTCCGCCAGCAACTTCTTTGGCAACTGCAATCTCGGGATGAGGACATTCAGGTACATCGCCGATAAAGTTGAGTCGTCCAAAGCCCACCTGCGGATCAAGGACCAAAACGTTGAGGTAGACAATACCGTCGGTGCTGGAAGCAGGGATCGTATATGAAATCGGAGAGGGGTTCACGGCCGAAATCGGATTTGGCCCCGAAGTGGAGGCGATCGCGCCGGTACCATAGATCCAACCATTGGCGGTATTTGGATCACCTAAACTCGAGTCGATCACATTGCCTGATGAATCTTCCGCCCAGAAGTGAATGAATTCATGCGCGTCTCCGTTATCCAAGTTGTACGTGTACGTTTCGCCCGGCACGCCATCAATCCGAACAGCAACTCGCCAGAATTCTGCAGCATCGGTCTGATCCGCCGCACTACCGGCAACCGTTGCAATGTTGCTTAAGCCTAAACCGTTAACACTAATGTCTGATGTGATGCTGGCTACTGGGGCTTCGCCGTCAAAGAAAAAATCAACCGATCCATCTGCGTTTTTTGTATAGGCGTGCTCTGCACCATTTACACCGAAGAATACGTCGGGATCATGAGTGGCAATTCCTGATGCAAGTTGGTAGGACTGCTCGCCACCGATTCCCAAACCATCGAGCAGATAGGCCTCGGCCAGAACGCCGCCGCATTCGTGTGGTTGAAGGTCTGGCAACGGAGTTAAATCAATACTCCTGTAGTCAGCGTCCGATGGGTTATTGTCTGAGTTGGTCAAATCGTTGATTGGGTCGTTGACATCACCATCGGGGTCTGCGTAGGACGCGTTGACTCCATCGTCGATGCCGTCACCGTTGGCATCGGTGCCCGTCAGCGGTAAACCGCTTTCGGTAGTGTCATCAATTCCATCGTTGTCGCTGTCGGTGTCGAGGTAGTCCGCGACGCCATCGCCATCGGTGTCTTCGGGAATGAAAACGTCACTACCGTTGGGTGCGATGTAACCGTCGGTTGGTTGGGCTTCGACAGCATCGGGAATACCATCGTTGTCACTGTCGAGGTCCAGGTAGTCAGCGATGCCATCGTTATCGGTATCGACTGGCGCGGTTCCCAGCTGATCATAAACCCCATCACCATCGCTATCGGTGAAGTTGGCCGCTGTTGCTTCAGCTGCGCTGACAACTCCGTCGCCATCAGTATCGGCAGCAATCGCAAGTGCATTACCACTTTCAACTAAATCGCTGATGCCGTCGTTATCGCTGTCCAGATCGCAATGATCGTAAATTCCGTCGCCGTCGACATCTCTCGGAAGCTCGCCGCTAAATGCGAACACAGCCCCGCGGTTACCATCTCCATCAACACCATCAACACCATGCAGGAAGCTTCCGGATTCGAAGGTGCTGTAGAGGGCGGAAACACCGAAATCCGGCTCGTTTCTATCCGGGTTACCGGTGCCGAGGTTGGTTAGTCCGAACGTGTCAAATGCAGCTGCACTAACACCAGCCGGGTAATCAAAGACCGATAATTCAGAGCCAACAACAAGGGAATCGGGTGTTGAACCGCTTGACGTATTAACGCCGCCAATGTCGGAAAAATCTCTGCCGTTTCGTGCGTCGATGTCGCCAATGAACACCTCCGCATTGGTGATCGGGACAGTGATTCCAACTAAACCAGGATCCGCTTGAACCGATCCTATTTCGACGACGCTCAGGTCATAGACGATATAGCTAATTTCATTATCGCCCGTGAATTCGAGTAGAAGAGTTCCGTTGTCGTTTAACCTTGCTTCTGCGGAAATCGTGTTGACTTCGGTAATTTCAAATCGTAAGTCAAACCCCCCAAATGCGCCGGGGAATACAAAGATGTCACCGGTTGCAAGGTTGTTTTGATCGCCGCCGTTGACCGCCACTGGAGCTGAGCCAGCTGGAAATCTTCCTGATTCCAAGACGATTGATTCGAGTCCTTCATCGACATTGAGAATCCCGTCGCCGTCTTTGTCTGCGTCATCAGCATCATCAATTCCATCGCCATCTGTGTCAGTCATCAACACACCGGCGAACGAAGTTGACGCCAACGCCTGTGTCTCAATCGTTCCTACGTTGAGTTCCAGTTCCCAGTCACCACCCAAATCTGCCGCACCGGTCAAGTCATCCGACGCCGCCACATCAGCTCCAGTGATCGCGCTGATGGACTCGATGAATTGCTCGCCCTCTGCATTGCTCGCCAGATCGCAACCGTAGAACAGCAGGTCGGCATCCTCGGTCAACGCATCTGCCCAGCCTGCCAACTGGTCTACGTATTGGTTGAGGTTGTCCGCTGTCAGCGTCGAGTTGCCAAGCTGAACTTCGCCTTCATCACCGTGCGAAATGATATGAATCGCGCTGTACTGCTGGTCCCCTTGAAGCAGTTCTGAAATCTGCGCAACGCCATCTTGATCGGCATCGAGGATTCGAACTTCAAAGGTGGAGTCTGGCCGGTTTTCCAACACTTCGGCAAGCAATGACTCAGCGTCTTCGACTCCCGGATCGACAATGATCAACTCGCGAGGAGCACTGGCAGCCGTACTTTGAAGATCCTGAACCTGTGCTGGAACCGGTTGTTCCACATCGTTTTGCGGCATAATGAATGTCGCGTCAGGTACGCCATCGAATAGAACGCGATCTTCCAAGGATTCAAAAATCGAGTTGACGTTAAAATGCGAAAAGAACGGGTTCGTTGGCATAGCAAGTCCATGAATTTGAAAAGGGAGACCGAAGCGAATCACCGGCGCAGATGTAAGCTACGGATTAAAAGGGAAGCTGGACGCAGTTTTTGAATATGCAAAGGTGGGAGAGTATTTAGGAACTCAAATGCACTCTTCACTTATCGCAACGTCTTCCTGACATCATGAGATGATGTCCAAGTAAGTCTGGACGTTGGTACTTCAGAGGAAGGACAGTGCCGACTTTTTGGATGACAAGGATAGAGGGCAGATTGGCAGAAGGCTGTTGCTAGCATGGTCGCAATTGAGCCTGCCCAGTTCTAAACAACTATCCTTTTCGTCAAGCAATACCTTGAAAAAGCGTTTACCCTCCAAGATTCCTGAGTCATAAGTCTTATGACTTTTTGCGAACGCTTGAACAGCTGCGGGATAGAGAGGCCGGACGTCAAACGGACAAGTTTTGCATTTGATCTTGGCGCTTTTTTAACACCCAAACGCAGGTTGTTCATTCGCTTATTGGTTCAACCATCGCGGCATCCGTCACGTTTGTCTGGCTGTTGCGCCAGTTATTCGCCAAAGATAGCGCTGATCGATTCGTGTTGGTGAATGCGCTTGATTGCTTCGGCCATGATCGGGGCGACACTTAGGACGACCATGTTGGGGAGCATTTTTTCTTTGGGAATCGGAATACTGTCGGTGATCACGATGCTGTCGATGGGGGCCTTTTTTAAGCGTTCGATTGCTTTGCCAGCAAAAACGCCGTGCGAAGAGGCCACGTGAATTTCTTTGGCACCTTTGCTTTTGACCAACTCGGCCGCACCGCAAATTGAGCCCGCAGTACTGATCATGTCGTCAAACATCAACGCAACTTTTCCTTCAAGTGATCCACCGATGATGTTTTCTTGTGAGACTTTGTCGGCAGATAAACGGCGTTTGTCGATAATGGCGATATCACCGCCCAGTCGTTTTGCGTGTCCAACGGCACGTTTGATACTGCCTTCGTCCGGGCTGACGATGACCAGTTTTTCGTCTGGAATGTTCATTTTTTTAAAGTGATCATTCAAGATCGGTGCGGCATACATGTGGTCAACCGGCACGTCAAAGAAACCTTGAATTTGAGCCGCGTGAAGGTCCATTGTTAAAACGCGATCAGCACCGGCTCGCGTCAACATATTGGCCACAAGTTTCGCCGTGATCGGCACGCGCCCTTCGTCTTTGCGATCCTGTCTGGCATAGCCAAAGTAAGGAATCACCGCCGTAATTCGTTCGGCACTTGCACGCATACAAGTATCGATCAGAATCAACAATTCCATCAACGAATCGTTGACGGGTGGGCTCGTCGGTTGGATCAGGAAGACATCCCGACCTCGAACGTCTTCGATTTTGCAATGAAACTCTCCGTCAGGAAACGTTTCCAGTCGAACGTCGCTGAGGTCGAATTTAAGATGGGCGGCAATTTTGTTTGCCAAATCCGGATTTGCTCGTCCGGTAAACAGTTTCATTTGCATTATGTAAACGTCTTGGTTTGAGAACGGCTTTTGAGAAATGGCACAACAGCCACAAATCACTTTAAGTCAATCGAGATTTAAAATCTCTAAGCGATGGGCAGTGAGTCCGGTAGTGGATTGGGTTTTGAAGGTTGCCCTTCGAGTTACATTTCTTGCATCGCACGCTCAACATCGGCAAGATGCTCAACCGTGTTGACACTAAGTGCTTCGATCGGTTTAAGAACCGGCAATGCTCTGACGTCTTCTTTGTCGCTTAAGAGAATCGCGGGAATGTCCGTGATGTAATATTCTTTTTGCAGATTATCGTCGGTCAATCGATCCAGTGCGGCCAACATTTTTTGGCAATCAAACACATAGGTGCTCATGTTGACTTCGGCGATCTTTCGTTGTTCTTCCGTTGCGTCTTTGTGTTCAACGATTCCAATGAATTTGTCATCGGCGTCTCGTACAATTCGCCCAAGTCCCGTTGGGTCGTCATGGATCAGCGTGCCGAGAATACAAGCTGGTTTCGTTTTCTCGAAATCATCCAGCAGCGCCTTGATTGATGAAGATTGAAGCATCGGAGAGTCACCGGCGACCACGACGACGGGACCATCGTGTTTGGCCAGTTGTTCACGACACATCATTACGGCGTGTCCGGTGCCAAGCTGTTCTGATTGGGTGGCGAACTGGAGTTTGTCATCCGATCCCAATTCTGCTTTGACCAACTCTTCCTTATAGCCAACCACGACGACCATTCCGGCGACGCCCGCTTTGTAAAGCGAATCCAAAACATAAGAAACCAGAGGGCGCCCGTTGGCTTGGCAAAGAACTTTTGGGAGGTCGGACTTCATTCGAGTCCCTTTACCGGCGGCCAAAACTACAGCGATCGGAGCGTCCATGAATCTTTCTTTCAGCAAGTGGGTGGGATATTCGAAAGCCTATCAAACTCGAAATCGCGATTGATTTCTAGGTCCCTTCCAGTTGTTGGAACGTATTGCGGATTTTTGGTGGCAGAAAGTTGAATCTGGTGTTGAGATAGGTGGTTTTGGCGACGATTGGATCAATCGCACCGTTTGCGATTATTCCGTACTGAGCCTAGATCCGCTACGGTTCGGGGCTAACGAACTCACTTGCCGTTGAATTAGTTTCGTGTGGGGGGAGCGTTTGGAGTTGTTAACCCGTTTTGAATTGGCTCATCAAATTGTGGTAACTTTTGTCGGCGGGAGGCACGCCATTCCCATGGTGCTATAGGGAGTTGGGAACCGGCCCAAATTCCAATTTTGGCGGCCCGCGCTACTTTTTCAAGGTCCGCCAGTTCCTCACTAGTGGAACGCTTTTTGTAATGCCAGCCTAACCCTTTTTGAATCAAGTGTTCGCTCAGATTAATATCGTCGACCACTACAAACGCCAACATGCCCCAACGGTCAGTCCCCGTTTTATGAAGTGTTATCGTTTTGTTGAGAACAAGGTCGCTGAACTCCTGAGTGGATTCTTTGCCAAGCGGTTGTTTGCCTTCGGGACAATCGATTCCTTCAAGGCGCACATGAACTTTCTCGCCGTCGATCATCGCGTAGAGGGTGTCGCCGTCAGAAACTGAAACGCATTTTGCCTCGATGGTTTTCTCGATCTCTTTTCCATGCAGGGCGTCCGCTCGTAATCTTTCGGTCGCTTTATTCTTTAACTCCAGTTGTTCTTGCTTCGCCCTTTCTGCAGAAACAAATTTGTAGCCGTATCCAAGTCCCACGCAGGCGACAACACAAGCGGCAACGATAATCACTAACGATTTAGAATTGAATTGCATCTTGAATCTCCTCAAAAAATTGTCGAAAGCTATTTGGCGAGCACCCTCAAGACCACCGGATTGGAAGATGGCTTGCCTGCTTCACCCGCCTCTAAAAAGATCAAACGCTCACAAGGCTTGACCCACTCCTCCGCGGTAATGAAAAAACTACGCTTCGTTTCGCCTTTCGGGATCAGCACGCCGTTAAGCCCCGTGTGGTTGACGTACACGCCGAAGGGAAGGTTTAGCGCCGCGTCTTGTTTGCCAAAATTGACCAAGCCTTCATAACCGTCGCGCCGAATTTGGACTTGGGCAGTGATCGTTTCACCGGGATGGATCTCCAGGACCTGTCGCCGGTCGCGGTTGAAGTAGGG
Organism: uncultured Pirellulaceae bacterium; assembly: GCA_964448575.1. Lineage (GTDB taxonomy): Bacteria > Planctomycetota > Planctomycetia > Pirellulales > Pirellulaceae > Mariniblastus. Next base: position 127,170 of record CAYUWY010000017.1, on the reverse strand, counting down.
CATGGCGCCTTCGTCACAGCCTAAACCGACTCGCATTTTTGGCTCACCTGTAAGTTTGACCTTTCCTAACGATTGGGTACGCTTAACTTCCTTGCCATTGATCAACGCCGTCGCTGTGACCTTGATCTCCTGCGAATTCGCAGGGATTTCTGCGTTGTCGGCGGCGTGCAAAACGAAAAAGGCACGCAGGACTTCCTCGGCGATTGTGACTGGGCCGATTGCCTTGATGCCGTTGGGCAAGTTTTCGACAGAGATTGAAACGGGGCCAGAGAAATTGTCTTTGCGGTCGATTTTGACTTCGACCTTTTTGTAAGTCCCTTTCGCCATTTTCGGATTGGCTGCGAGCTTCTTGAGTTCAAAATTCGGTTGTTCAGGGCGAACGATCAAGTCGTACCTATAATCGTCGCCACTAAAATCACGCGAGTCACGGACTTTGACAAAATAGTCGGCGGTTACCGGCGCGGTAAAAGTCAGTTTGGAGTCCGCCCCTTTTTCCTGTTCGGCGTCGTCATCGTTTTCGTAATTCAAGAGAAACTGTGGCAGGCCGGACTCTGGGAATTTCGTACCTGGTGGATGGGCGTCGACGATGTAGCACGGTTCGTGGAGCGCGTGTGCGATCGGCGTTGTATCAAACATTGAATGCCGATTGCCAAAGTTCGGGAAAACATCGTAGCCAGAATCAGGACCGCGCGGGTAATGGTAAAGCTTGATCACTTCTCCGTTGCAGTAAAGCAATTGGTTCAATCGCATCTCTTCCCAGTTGTGAATCCGAAAATCATCGGCCTGTTTGGAGTTCTTGCCGCGAAATGTGAAATAGGAATCGCGGGTCGCGCGAAGCAATACACGGGGAACAGGTTTGCCGTTTGAATCAAAAATTGCAATGTGCGTATCAACCGGCGATTTGTTCTGACTTGCTTTGGTTTCGATGATCCAACGCTCTCCAGTTTTGGCCGAAAATTTGAATAGGTCGATATCGGGTTTGGCGGTGTTTTCCTTGGTGGGATGAATGATTCCCGAAACAACGAAAGGGGCTTTTAATGCGTTTGCAGATCCAATTTCATCGTTTGGTTCGGTCTCTTTTTGTTTGGCTTTTTCAAGCTCAACCAAATTGAATTCGCCCGACAACGCAACTGCTTCCGCAACGGTGTTGGGATCCGAATTGGTGGAATTCGAATCTGATTTTGAGAGTTTAGTCCGCGGCCATTCCAGGAATCCAATCGAGCCATCCATCCGCCCAACTACCAGACGATCTTCACTAACGGCAAGAGCTTGGACGCTCGCCGGTTGAGGCTCGAACTGGAATTGTTGTGTGAGCGTTTCGATGTCCCAGATCTTGATCGAGCCATCACTGGCGACCGAGATCAAATGCAATCCGTCTGGATGGAATCGCAGGATCTCAATGGGGGACTCGTGTGCAAACCGAGACGCGACCAATTCGTTGGTTTGGTTTGGCTTGCGTGAAACAAGTTTCCATTTGCGGATGCGATTGTCTTCGCCGCCACCCACAATAAATTTTCCATCGGGACTAACAGCAGTTGTATATTGTTCTTTAAGTGGCTCCCCTCTCGTGTCCAGGCGCGTCGCATCGCTAACACGCCAGACCTTAATCGTCGCGTCAGCACTGGCGGTAATCAGCAACTCGCCCGTTGGGTCAAAAACATTTTCGAAAACCGCATCGTTGTGTCCTTTGAAAGTTCGTATCGGTTTTTCCGATTTCATTTCCCAAAGCACTGACGTTTTGTCGTAGCTGGATGTCGCGATCAGTTTCTCGTCGCTGGAAACGGTTGCCGAATAGACCAAGTCGCGATGTCCTCGGAATTTTCGAATGACTTTTCCGTTGGCCAAGTCCAACAACATCGCTTCACCGTATAAACCTGCCACACCAGCGCCGAGCAAAAGATGTTGATCGTCTTTCAAAAACTGAACCGAATTCACTTTTGCGTTGAGGTTGGTAAATGACGTTTTGGGTGAAGCTTTCGCGTCATAAGTTTCAACGTCGTAAACGTTGACGGTTCCGAATCGCGAAATCGCAATTGATTTTCCGTCTTTAGAAAAAGCGAGCGCGGTCACAGGTTGGATGTCAGTTTTTGAAGCAATTTTTGGAGTCGTTAACTTCGAGGGGCTGGCCGAGTTTCCATCTGGCCCTTTGGCACCCGCTTCGATCCAATCCGCGACCAATTGAATTTCGTCGTCACTTGGTTGAGGTTCGTCCGCGGGAGGCATTTGCGGTTCAAGTTTCCCTCGCATCATTTGAATCATTCGGCTGGAGGCTGTGCTGCCAGCAGTAAATGCGGTGCCACTTTCGCCTCCTTTTTGCATTTGCTCAAACGTGTCCAATCGAAAGTCGCCGTTGGCTTCGTCTTCGTTGTGGCAACCCATGCAATACTTGGTCAGGATAATTTGAACATTTTTGTAATCCGCATCATCAGCCCGAATGGTCACGGCGCACGCGAAAGCGACTACGAGCGACATCATTGCAATTCGGATTACTTGGTTTTGCATGGTGGTTCAGTTGATCGTTGCGGTATGAAGGGCTTGTTCAATGTTGGAACAGGAACTCGCGGCTACTCATAAGGCTCCAATAAAGGTCTTCGATAACTTCGCGGCGGGAAGTTTCGACGGACTCCCAAAACACTTCTTGCAGCTTTTTCATTTCGTCATCAGTAGGATTGCGGGCAAGCGTTTTTAAATAGGCCGTGTTGATGATCTGGGCGGTCGTTTCATCGGAAGCCTTGAGTTCCAACGCTTTTGTGACACAACTTTTTCCGTTCTTTAATTTTTCATTGATCGTCACACCATTTGCGATGTGCAAAACCTGAACCATGCTCGGCTTGTTCGTCCGTTCGCAATCGCAAACGATGTCTCGCTTGTTTCGTCCAAACGTTGAGAGGAACTGAGAGATGACGGCCGAGTCGTGCAGTTGAATTGCTCGCGTACCCAGTGGATAGGCCTTTGTTTTCTTCACGTCCGCGCCGCTATATCCGATTTGTGTGAACGCGGTTGGGACTTCGGAGACTTGGGAAACCGCGTCCAGTAAAACTTCGGCCATCAAACGGCGTGGGTAGTATCTCGCGTAAAAACGATCGTCTGCTTCGTTGCCTGGAATTGTTTGACTGCTTCGCTGGTAAGTTTCCGACTGCATGATCAACCGCATCAGCGATTTAAGGTTGTAGTTTTCTTTGACCACATAATCCGCCAGGGCGGCAAGCAACGGCTCGTTGGTTGAAGGATTGGAGACGCGCATGTCGTCAACGTTTTCGACCAAACCTCGGCCCATGAAGTTCGCCCAAATTCGATTGGTGACGCAGCGGCTGAAGTACGGATTCTCTTTGGCGGTCAGCCATCTGGCCAAATGAATTCGACGGTCTGATGGGTCGTCAAACGCAAGCGGCGTTCCGTCGAGTGGCGTTGGCGGTTGTGGTTTCCCAGTAAGCGGCTGAGTCAACTCTCCCGAGTTCGTCACGATCAACGTCCGTAGTCCGTCTCCGTTTCGCGGGTCGCCGCCCCATCCTTTGGCGCGGACGCGTGAGAACATGTTGGCCATTGCATAGTATTGATCGTTGGTCCATTTCTCCAGCGGATGGTTATGGCATTTCGCACAGCCGATCGAAAGTCCCAGAAAAGCCTGCGAAACATTTTCGGCCATGTCTTCTGGCGTTTGATGTAACGCGTAAAAATTAGTCGCGCCGTTTTCATAGCTGCTGCCCTGTGACGTTACGACATCACGAACGACGACATCCCAGGGCGTATTGTTCTTGATGTGTTTCCGCAGCCATTGGTAATAAGACTTTACAGCTTGCGGGCGAAGTCGCTTGCCAGAGATCAACAACACGTCTGACCAGCGATAGGCCCAATAGTCAACAAACTCTTCGCGTTCAAGCAACGAATCAATCAGTGTGTCGCGTTTGTTTTTCGACTGGTCCTTGGTGAACGCTTCGACTTCTCCGATTGTTGGAAGCATTCCAATCGTGTCAAGAAAAGCCCGCCGAATAAACGTAGCATCATCACTACGGGGTGAAGGTTCAAGGTTGAGCGATTTGAGTTTGGCTAAAACCAGTTCATCGACAAAGTTATTTCGTTTAGATTTTTCATAAACAGATTCGTCAATTTTGTTGTCGAACGGGACTTGGATTTTTGACATCGTCAGTTGGCTGGAGAACCAAACGATGACGGCTGCTTCGCCTCGACCGACGACTTTCGCCTCGCCCATTTCGTTTACGGTGACTGCTGGCAAGTTGGTTGAATTGAATCTTGCGAGCGATGTTACATCAACGATTTTGCCATCATCGTAGTGTGCTTTGACGGTCAATTGCTGTTTCGCGTCAGCGGCGAGGGTGACTTGGTTTGGCGAGACGACGAGTTTTTCCAGTGTCGCATCTTCTTCCGAAGGACCGGGTGCTCCGTTTGCGATCCAGTTGGCCAGCACTTTGTAATTTTTTGATTTAGCATCGAGCTTCAATCCGCCTTTGTGAGGCAAAAGCCCCGTTGGTTTGGTCAGTAACAAGCTCCGACCGGGATCGGCTAATTCGATTCGGCGGCCTCGCGATTGCTGCGTGATCGCAAAATGATCGCCGCGTGGGTTGTAGGCGTTAAGCGAAAGTTTAAAACCGCCCTTGCCTGCCAACGCTCCGTGACAGGCGCCCGAGTTGCAGCCGAGTTTTGAAATGATCGGAAGAACGTCTCGCGTGAATTCTGGCGCCGAGTTTTCGTTCGCATCCGCTTTGATGGTTTGGGCGGACACAGTACCAACGCACAAAACGACTATCGAAAGCAAGGTGTAAATCGAAATTTGAAATCTGGTTTTCATAAACGCTTTGTTCGTTTTAATTGTTTGTTTCAATTGTTGGTGCGTTTGTTGTTATTCAATGTGTTGGAATCGGTAGGTAAATGCGCCCAGTAGTTCCCCATGTTTGGCGTTGTGGCATTGAAGGCAGGCGTCGAACGCGCGAACGGCTCCAACCATCAACAAACCATCGGTCGTTTGTTGTTCGACAATTTCCATTTGGGAAGCAGCAGCAGCGCTTTGTAGGGTTTCAAGTGCCGACAATTCGAACTTCGTGAGTTCACGGGTTGGCGTGTCTTCTCCGCTCAACTGATCCATGCGAGGTAAGTGGTCCAAAACATAAACCCGAGGCGTGTCGAATCGTCGCAAGCTAATTAATTCAAGCGATTGGAATTCAAGATTTCTGGACTCAAGAAACTCACCTGAAGTTTCTTGAATGGGGAATTGGAATGCATGTGGCTGGTTGCCAACCACAATCCTCGGTTGGATAACGATTCCCAAAGTGGCAGGGTGGGCGAAATCAATAAGACTATGGCTATGCATTTGATTGTACGAATTTGCGTTATCGCTGAACGGATCGTTAGATCGCCAGCGCACGTCAGGTAAAACAACGCCTTCTCCGTTGAATGGAAGATTCTGAATATTGTTCTGATCCACATGGTTGAGCGTCGGTTCCAAAAATCGTCCCACTCCGAATCCCGGCGATTTGACGAACATTTCGACTTGCCCGTCGTGGATTGCAAGTAGGGTTGTGTTTTGTCCTCTAAAATTCGTCGTTTGGTTTTCGGCGAATTTGAATTCAAATTCCGAATGCGACAGTGTCGCAGGCATCTCATTAATTGCATGGTCACGGAATTTATCGGTCTCAAATTTCGCTTCGTATGCTAACCGTGAACTAATGTCGACTGGTTGAAATTTCTTTGCTGCTTTGGCGTATTCCAAGTAACCAGGGATCCCTAACACAACGCCGATGAGAAACGAAACAAGTGCCATCGTCGCTGAAACAAACAAAGTTTTCTTCGGTGAGATCGGGTCCGCGATTTTAGAAAAGGCAATTAACGTTCCATGGAAAAAACAATTTAGAGCCATGACGACCGAAAAGTACAGAAGCAAGGGGTTGAACTGGAAGAACATGACGAGGCAGATCGATACAATGCAGCCAACATATTTTTGCCGGGGTAAGGCATTCCAAAATTGAATTGTCAGAACGGATGAGAAAAAAATGCACGTCCAAAAGAATGGATTCGCTGCCCCCATATAGACCATGATTGCAAGAAAGGCACACAGAAATGCCATGGCGATCATTAAGTCGCGGATGGACCATCTCAATCGAGTTTTGTTAATCGGAGTTGAGTCTGCGTTTGCAGTCACGAGCGTACCTAAAACAATTCTTTGATTTCACGAGAGCCAAAATCGACCAGCGGAAATGGACGACCGCCTGGCCCAGGAAGTTCTGCTTGAAGGTCGAGTCCAAGCGAATGAAAGATGGTCGCGATCACATCGCCGGGTGGTGTTGGCCGGTCAGCAGGAACGGCTCCGATCGGATCGCTGGCTCCGACCGCCCTACCCCCTTTGATTCCACCGCCAGCAAAACCAACAGTGAAACACTGAGGCCAGTGGTCCCGACCGCCAGCAGGATTGACTTTGGGAGTGCGGCCAAATTCAGCAAGGTTGGTAACCAAAGTGTTGTCCAACATTCCGCGTTGATCGAGGTCTTCTATTAAAGCACTGTACGCGCGATCGTAGGTCGGCGCGACAATGTTCTTCATGCCTTCGATCGAAGTAAACGGTTTGGAGCCGTGAATGTCCCACGTGATTTCATCAAACACGGTGAGGAAGGTGTTGATCGTCACGAATCGCACGCCGGCTTCGATCAATCGTCTGGCCAGCAGGCAACATTGGCCAAATCGATTCATGCCATAACGTTCTCGCGTTTTCGTTTTCTCTTTCGAAAGATCAAACGCATCACGTGCTTTGGTGCTCGTCATCAAGCGATATGCCGTATGAAAATTCTCGTTCAACAATTTCGCATCGTCGCTTTTCTCAAAATCGGAAATGCGACTGTCCACGATCTCGCGAAGTTTCTTGCGGCGTTCAAGTCGAACTGTTCCGATGTTTTGCGGCGGAAGCAGGTCGGGGACTTTGAAATTTGGCTTCGACGGGTCGGCCATCAAAGCGAATGGATCGTGAGATTTTCCAAGGAACCCACCAGCCTGTCCGTTTGGCAATCCGCCACCTCCGCGGCCCATCAGTTGTGGCAACACGACGTGTGGGGGCAGGTCCGATTTTCGTCCTTTTAAAAACGAAACGACCGAACCGGCATGTGGTGTTTCGACTCCGCCGGTGAATTGGCGACCAGTTTGCATCATCTGCCAGCCAGCGTCATGAACGGCGGCGGAGGTATGGTAACAACTGCGAACGATCGAGAATTTGTCTGCGATCTTGGCGTGCATCGGGAGAATTTCGGAGACTTGAAAGTTGTCCGAGTTGGTGCTGATTGGCTTGAACGGGCCGCGGACTTCGGCGGGCGCGTCGGGTTTCATGTCGAAAGTGTCGAGCTGGCTGGGAGCGCCGAGGTTAAAGATCATGATGCAGGCTTTTTCATCGCTGCCATCTTTGACCGCTCCTTTGTCTTTGGCCCAAAGGTAATCAGAAAGCGTCATGCTGAACGCACCCAATGCGCCGACGCGGAGAAAGTCACGCCGAGTGGTTCCATTGCAGTTGTGGCTTTTGCCTTTGCCAATGAACTCAAGCATGTCGTGCCTTTGCCGTTGAGTCGGAAGTAACGAAACCGGAATGGGTGACTAATTCGTTTTAGGGAAAAGTTTCTTTCTCATGCATCATCGTAATTGGTTTTGCGCGCTCAATCAAATTTCAAACAGTTTCAAGATCAATTCATCGTCCAATTTAGTGACGACGTGATGAACATGGCTGAAGTCTTGACCTTGACTATGTTCGGTTGGAATGGCGATTGTGTATGCGCCAGACGCTGCGCCAGCACGACTTCCTGTGTGGCTGTCTTCGAGGACCAGCATGTTTTGCGGAGAGATTTGAAAACGTTCAGCCGCAGCGAGATAGACTTCGGGGTGGGGTTTTCCGTTTGTTACGTCTTCAGAAGTAAGCACGAATTCGAAACGCGGTTGCAGATCAAAAAATCCCAATGCGCGTTTTGCAAATTGGCGGTGGCTGCTCGTGACGACGGCTTTGGGAATTGATTGCCCTTCAAGCGTTTCAAGCAATTTTTCCAAACCCGGCATGGTGGCGATTTCGTCGGGAAGCAAGTCACCAAAAATTTCGTCGGTCTCGGACTGAAGTTCTTCCACTGACTCGCTAAGATCGCAACGTTCGCGCATGATTTCGAAAGCAACCGGTCCGGGCAATCCCATCATCTCCAGTTTTAACTCGCGCGAATACTGTTTGCCTCGCCGTTGTAAAAGAATCTCACCAACTTGATCGTACAGGTCTTCGGTGTTGAACATCAAGCCATCCATGTCGAACGCGACGGCTTTGATTTTGGGCAGATTCAAATTGTTTCCTTTGGAGTTTTAGTGGCTGACTGTGCTTGAAATCATTTGGTTTCGTGCTGGCGAATATTATAAGCGAGGTTATCTCATCTCAGTTGACCCGACATCATCAAATACGCCGTTGCCCAAATCACGGCTGTGAATGCATTGGTAAATAATAGTCCAACCAATAGGGCCATACAGCCGAGAATTAAAAGTCCGGCCGTCGCAAAAAACAGAACGATCGCGTTGAGTACATTCTTTGAGCCGATTTTTGACCCGATTGAGAAACTTCCAATCACTGAAGCTTTGTCATCGACAATCAGTGAGTAGCATGGCCAAAGGACAATCATTGAAAGAGCAGTCAAAAACATAATGCCCGCCGCAACAAGAACCAATGCTGCGATTCCAGTAACGCCAGCCAGGATTGCTACGACTATTGGGATGATGAAAAGCAAGATGTAGAATCCCATAAGCGGGAAAAACTTTCTTCCGCCACCAAAGAGATCGCCATAACTCGCGCGCTGTCCGCGTAAAAGCTTCAGGCACAATTGGGTCATCCCAATCATCAGAAAGAAACCAAGTAGACTGAGAAAGAGTGATACCAACGACAAGATCACTGCCAAGCCTGGATCGACGCCGGCGTTATCGGCAATGTTTCCGCAAGCATTGCCAACAAATCCAAAGACCCACATTGTGGTACTCGCACCAAGCAACAGGCCTATGTTCTTTTTGAACACATCCCAGGCAACGCTAAAGATCCGTCCAAGGTCTGCTTCGACTGGCTTGATGCGGCCAGTCAGCTTACCTTGGCCCAACCCCCGCGCCGCCGCCGGTGCTGCGGTTGGCGCATAAGGATTCGATGTTGCGGCATAGGATTGCTGCCCCGCTGCAGCAGCAAATGGATTGGCCGGAGTTTGTGAAGCCAAACCGGGACTCGCGTTCTGTGGAATTTGCCCGGCAGCGCCCCCTCCTGAGAGCGAAGGAAAGTAGGTCGAAGCAGGTTGTCCAGCGGACTGGCCGACCGCGCGAATTTTGCAGTTCGCTGATACACGCCCTTGCTTTACCCAATCGTTGAGTTCGGTTTGGCTAACAGGACCATAAGTTTGTCCTGCAACCGAATCGATATAAAACTGACCCGATTGTGGATTCGATGTCGGGGCAGCGGCTGGCGGCGTGGAAGGAACGGGAGCTTGTGGCGTTTGTTGCGGTGTCGCAGGGGCGGCCGAATTGGCAGATTGGGCAGGGATTCGATTAATCGAACTGCACTGTGGGCAACGTGCCCGCTTACCCGCGTTTTGGTCAGCAACTTTTAATAAGCATTGGCACTGCGGGCAGTTAAATTCAATGGGCATCAAGTAGATCCTGGAACGTTGTTGAGAAGTGGGGTGCCGAGCTCGATCGTCGATTGAAAGAATCGGGCCAACATTCTTTCCTTTATAAAGATATTTAAACCCGCCCGCAAATTTGAATACGAAATTCGGTGACGAACCTTTTCACGGGCGCAATGTCTTTGCCAAAGCGTGACGAATATTCCGAGCTCGCACGATAACAAAAAAGATGTTTACATTGAAAAAGGAGAAAAATATGTCGCGAAAGCGCAAACGCAATCGGCAAAAATTTAAAAAGGTTGCTCAATCGGGGGGAAGTTCAAGCCAAGGATCGCCGGATTTTGCTCCGAAATCTACTGCTTCTAACCACGTGTTGTCTTGTCTTTAGCGAACAATTGGTTGACGCCACCGAAGTCGTCTTGGAAATCAAATCCGGCGAAGGGGGCGACGACTCAAAGCTCTTTGTGCATGATCTTTATCAAGCACTTTCTAAATTTCTGATCGCCCAGAATCTTCGAATCGACGAAATGTCCGTCGTACCAGGCCAAGTCGTGGCCATCGTTCGCGGTAAAAACGTTTGGGAAAATGTTCGCCACGAAGTCGGTAGTCACTGTGTCCAGCGGATCCCTCCGACTGAAACGAAAGGTCGCCGACATACTTCCTATCTTTCGGTTGCCGTTTTTCCAATTGTTGAATCGATTGAAACCAATCTCGATTTGTCCGAAGTCGAAATTAAAACCCAAGGCGGACATGGTCCGGGAGGCCAGCATCAGAATCGGCGCGACAGCGCCGTGAGGATGACGCATCGACCAACTGGCATTCAGGTTTTCATCAACGGCAGAAGTCAGCTTGCCAATCGTCGAGAGGGCATTCGGGTGTTGACTGCACGTGTAAATGAGCATTTACGCCAACAGTCAAACGCGAGTTATCTAGGGAATCGTAAAGCTCAGTTGGGACACCGTGGCCGCGGCAATAAAATTCGAACCTACAACTTTATTGACGATCGCGCGGTCGATCATCGCACGGGAAAAAAAGCCAGTGCGAAGAAAGTTCTCGGACAGGGGAAATTTGACTTGCTGAGGTAAATCGTTTTTCAATTGCTTTACGAAGGGCTGGAAGGACGGAACACTAATTCGCACTAATCTTCACTAATAGGCGCGCGGAAGCTGGCTGCTTTCTTTCAAGCTCGAATTAAAGTCAATTAGTGGAGGTTAGTGTTCTTTCAGTTACTCATTCCATGGAGCGACACATGTTGAAGCAAGAGGGCTACGACCTGATGGGGGCAGCATTTGAAGTTTACAACGTGCTCGGACACGGAATGGCGGAAGAGATCTACCAACAGAGTTTGGAGATCGAACTTGGCTTGCGGAATATTCCGTACCAAAGCAAGGCAGATATCGAGGTAGTCTATAAAGAACAAACTTTGGCTACTGTGTATCGTCCTGACTTGCTTGTAGTCGATGGAATAATCGTTGAGTTGAAAGCCGTGAAAACTCTTATTTCCGAACATGAGGCTCAGCTATTCAACTACATGCGGATCAGCAAGAAGAAAATCGGTTACCTCATCAACTTTGGCGCCTCCAGAGAACTTGAATGGAAACGGTTTGCCATCTAGAGCGAATATTAGTGTTGATTAGTGAAAATTAGTGTTCCCAATTCTGCAGCGTGATCGTAGTTGCCGCCGAACGTCCTGTTCGAGGGTGAGCTGCCGAGGCAGTCCGGAAGAAAGTGCAGCTAGACGAAACTTTAGATAAATAGGCAACAAATGCCATTGCTGGTCTGATCACTCGCTGAACTCTACAATCAACGTAGCTCTAGATTTTTTACTTCTTCAGTCATAAACACAACGACCCGGGACCACTCGATGATATTGAATCGTCTTTTCATAACGTTAGCAATTTTCACTCTCGTTTTTACTTCTTCATTAGCAAACGCCCAGCAGATCAAAGTCGAAGCCGATCGGCGTTACGATGCATTGACTTGGGTTCAGAATTCGGCGGAATACAAATTGCTGGCGCGGCAGACTTACGGACTGGCTCTGACGCAACTTTCGGTTGGCGTTCAAGATCGAAAATGGTCAGCCGATGAAGTCCAAGTTGCCGATGGTGGTTTTGAAGACAAAACGCCGGCTGTGATTCTTGATTGTGATGAAACCGTTCTTGACAACTCTTTTTACAACGCAAGAAATGTTGCGACTGGTAAAAAATATGATAGGGACGCGTGGAACGATTGGTGTGTTGAAGGCCGAGCCGAAGCGGTTCCGGGTGCGCTTGAGTTTATCAAGGCTGCTGAAGGATTAGGTGTCAAAATTTTCTACATCACTAATCGCCAGGACGTTGTCAAAGATGTCACAATCAAGAACCTGAACAAGCTTGGTTTCAAATGCGACGAGCATAACGTGTTCACGAAAAACGAAGATGAAGGCCGTGCCCACGACAAAGTTTCTCGCCGAGCTATGGTGGCCAAGGATCATCGAATCGTGTTGTTGATCGGCGATAATATGGGCGATTTGTGTTCGGGGATGTCGGTGCCCAACACGAAAAGACGAAACGAAGTTGCACTTGAGAAAAGCGAGATGCTTGGTTCGCGCTGGATCATGATTCCCAATCCAGTTTACGGAAGCTGGCAACGGTCTTTGCCAGAAGGCGACAAGGCTTTGAAGACCAAGTCGACGCCGGAAAAGGAAATGGCCGACGATGCTGAATCCGGCGATGATGCTGATAAGAAGTAAACTTTGTCCTATGGCGTTGGAATTTCGAAAGACACAGTTGGGCTATTCAAGCCTCTGTTTCTTACAAACATGGCAGGATTCAAATGGCTTTTTGATAGGCTTAGTTAGTGATGGATGAACTGAAGAAACTTGCCACTCACGTCGAAGATTTGCTTGATGCGGAAATTGAACTTGTTCCGAGTTCGAAGCTTGAGATTGAAAAGCTTCGCGCTAGACTTCCGGTGTTTCCTGAATCGCTTGCAAGTTATTTGGCAATTTTTTGCGGCGACAGTCGTTTGTTGCATCCATTCTGGCTAATGGGCGCTAAGGGAATTCTTGCCTCATATGAAATCTTGTTGAGCCTGAATCCAGGGGAATACCCTACATTCATATTTGAAGAACCGTTTCCTTTTCGCTTTGATAAATTTTGGCGTGAGAAATGGATTCCGATCGCTGAACTGAACAATGAAGATTTTTTCTTCATTGATATGGATCCCGGTGAAGGTGGCGTCATTGGCCAAATAGGATTGGTTCAGGAGCTGGAATTATGCCTTGTCGCAGATTCGCTTGAGAATTGGTTTAGCGGTGTACGCGAGAAAATCGTTCCGCCATTAGAAGGCGAAAATGAGTGGGAAGATCAAATTTGGTATGAATGGTAGGCGCCCAGCTACGTAGCCGATGTCGCCAGACTTCGGGCGAATTGCCGGTGCCCCTGAACTCTGGCGAGTCCAGCTACGTAGCTGGCTGTGTTCCCTTGGTCTCGTCCAGAATGACAATAGGCTCGCGCCGGTCGGCGCGAGCCCATGGATTTATGCTGTCGGGATTATCACAACGACCACGCCGACACTTCTTTAAATTTGGAACCTCTTACGCCTTAAAGACTGATTCCTTTTTGGCTTCTTTAGCCAAAAGATAATAAAACACAGGTCGCAGTTTTTGCCTGTTGGATTTACCAATCTTGTCGATGGCGGAATGCACGATTGTGTCCAACGACCCGTCGTCTTTGCAGCCAAGTTTTCCAACTAGAAAACTCTTTTTGATTCCATCGAGCTCTTTGGTATCCGATGCTGCAACTAACAGTGCGTCCCGTTTGTAGATTGAGGGACCAAGTGATTTGGCAATCGCAGTGAGCAGTTTGGAATCAACTTTGATTCCCTGATCGCCGCATTGCTTTTCACATCTTGCTAAAACTTGATCGAACTTGCTACTCATCACAAAACTCCATTTAGGTAGGGGAAGGAAGTGACTAATTGTTGTGTTGGATTATCGCCAACTTAGCTTGTAAGTCAATTTTGGTTTGTTTTTTGAAAAGTTTTATCTGTCCGACAGCTTTAGAGTGCAACTTTTGTTGTTTGATCAAACGATTGGTTTACATAATCGAATGCCGCTCGTGTCGCAAAACTTTGGTGAACGAGATGGCTCGATTTAGTAACCAGATCCAGAGGCAGAAATGTTTTCGATGGGATGCCAAGTCGTTTTGACTTCGCAGAAATCCTGGATCAAATATGGATTTTGATTCTCTTCGTCGGCCCAATCGGTTTCGCCAAAACACTTTACACGCTTCACATTGTCGGCGGCGAATTCCTGAATGGATTTGAGCATCTTTTTGTCTTCGCAATCGAAAGCGATTGAGTTGATGTCTAAATGACGGGCAAAATGCTCAAACAATTCCGACTTGTTGCCGGTAAGCAAATTGATGACGCCGCCAGGGACGTCGGAAGTTTGAAGGACTTCAGTGAAAGTCACAGCGCTCAATGGTTTTGACTCTGACGCCAACACGATGCATGAGTTGCCGCCTGCGATCACGGGCGCGATCAGCGAAACCAATCCGAGTAACGGACTTTCTTCTGACGCGACGATGAAAACAACGCCAGTAGGTTCCAATACTGAAAAATTGAAATGCGATGAGGCAACCGGATTGACCGAACTGAAAATCTGTTGGTACTTGTCACACCAGCCTGCGTAGTAAATCAATCGATCAATACTTTGGCTGACTTCTTTGCGAGCCGCGGCCGCAGTTAATCCCTGTGTTTGAAGCTCGCTGACGAATTGCTCTGACCGGCCTTCCAGCATCTCTGCGATTCGATAAAGAATCTGGCCACGGTTATATGCGGTCCGCCCTGCCCAACCGGGTTGCGCGGTTCGCGCTGCGACGACGGCATTACGAACGTCTTTTCGCGAACAGAGACAGATGTTGCCAAGCGGTTTTCCATTGACTTCGGGCGAATAGTATCGGCCCGATTCGGTGCGAGGGAATTTTCCGCCCATGTAAATTTTGTACGTCTTTAAAACTTCAATTCGATCTTCTGAAGCTTTAGTAGCGGTTCCGTTTTTCTTTGCCATGGTTCGTTGCTGGTTGAGTTGTTTTGATTTGGTTTAAGTTCGCGGTGAAGACTGCGGTGGTGTTTGTTGCTACGCCCGAGTTGCTACACCTCGAGATAGGCAGCCAATCCGTGCAAGCCACCTTCGCGGCCGAATCCGCTTTCTTTGTAGCCACCGAATGGCGACGCGGGATCGAACTTGTTGTAGGTGTTCGCCCAGACGACACCAGCTCGCATTTGAGAAGTCATATTAAAAATCTTTGAGCCTTTGTCCGTCCAAACGCCAGCCGACAAACCGAACGGCGTGTTGTTGGCTTTCTTGATAACTTCCGCGACGGTGCGAAAGGTTTGAACGGCGAGCACTGGCCCGAAAATTTCTTCCTGTGCGATACGATTGGACTGAGCCACGTCAGTAAACAGGGTCGGCGGGCACCAGTTGCCTTTGCCGGGCAAGCTGCACTCGGGTTGATAAAACTCGGCGCCTTCTTCTTTGCCGATCGCGATGTATTTGTTGATCGTGGTCAATTGCTCTTTGGAATTGATCGCACCCACATCAGTGTTTTTGTCCAGCGGATCTCCGACGATCAAAGTATTCATGCGGTGTTTAAGTTTCGCAATGACTTCGTCGTGAACCGATTCTTGCACGAACAAACGACTGCCCGCACAACAAACGTGGCCTTGGTTAAAGTAAATGCCGTTGATGATTCCTTCGACGGCCTGGTCAATCGTGGCGTCTTCGAAAATGATGTTTGCGGCCTTGCCACCCAGTTCCAGCGTGCAACGTTTTTTCGTTCCGGCAATTGACTTTTGAATGATCTTGCCAACGTTGGTCGATCCGGTGAACGCAATTTTGTTGATGTTTTTGTGATTCACGATCGCCGCACCGACTTCGCCGTGACCGGTCACGATGTTGACGACGCCCGGTGGCAACTCGGCTTGCTGGATGATCTCGGCAAGCTTCAATGCGGTCAGCGAAGTGGTTTCAGCGGGCTTGAGCACAACGGTGTTGCCCGTTGCAAGTGCCGGAGCAATTTTCCAAGCCGCCATCAGCAACGGGAAATTCCATGGGATGACTTGTCCGGCCACGCCCAGCGATTTTGGATTGCGATTTGGAAAAGCGTAATTGAGTTTGTCGGCCCAGCCAGCGTAGTAGAAAAAGTGTGCGGCAGCCAAAGGGACGTCGACGTCGCGCGACTCGCGAATGGGTTTTCCGCCGTCCATCGTTTCGATGACCGACATCTCGCGGGCTTTTTCCTGAAGCAATCGGGCAATGCGAAAGATGTATTTCGCTCGCTCGCTGGCTTTCATTTTCGACCAGGTTTTGTCGTAGGCATTTCGCGCGGCTTTGACTGCTTTGTCTACGTCGGCGTCCGTCGCCTCAGTAATTTCTGCGATCGTTTGATCGGTTGCCGGGTTGGTGGATTTGAATTTTTTGCCACCAGCCGACTCTTGGAATTTCCCGTTGATAAACAGGCCGTAGGATTTCTCCAAATTGATATGGCCGGTGCTTTCAGGGGCGGGAGCGAGATCCCAAGTCATCGTTGAATCGTTCATCTTATTTTTCCGAACTCGAAAGGAGTCGAGGTTGTAGGGTTTGTCGTTGGGTGGTCGTTGCGTGGCGGTCGAATTAATCTTGCGAAAAATAGTCTGCCGATTGGTAAGCGCCCGTTTGCTGTTTGACGACTTGCATCAAAACATCGTTGGCCAGTGAGCTGGCACCGAATCGGAACCACTGATTGGTTAGCCATTGGGTGCCGAGCGTTTCTTTTACCATGATCAAGTAATGAAGCGCCAATTTTGCTTTGGAGATTCCGCCTGCTGGTTTCATTCCAACCATGACGCCGGTTTTAAAATAATGGTCGCGAATCGCTTCGAGCATGACCAAAGTCACGGGCATGGTTGCGGCGGGCTTGATTTTTCCCGTTGATGTTTTGATGAAATCTGCGCCCGCTGCAATCGCGATGTCGCTGGCTAATCGGACTTTGTCGAGCGTCCCAAGTTCGCCCGTTTCCAAAATGGTTTTTAGTCGAGCCGAACCGCAGGCTTCTTTTACCGCCGCGATTTCTTCGTAAACGTATTGGTAATCGCCCCGATGAAACCGGCCGCGGGAAATGACCATGTCGATCTCGTCGGCGCCTTGGTCGACCGCCATTTTGACGTCGTCGAGTTTGATTTCCAGAGACGAGTTACCGCTTGGGAAAGCCGTTGCCACTGACGCGACTTTGATCCCTGAACCCGCGGTTTCTTTTTTTGCCAATCCTACAAAGTTTGGATAGACGCAAACCGCGGCGACAGTGGGTAGACCTTCGACGGCATCGTGAAGGTGACGGGCTTTGTAACAAAGCTGTTTGACTTTACCTTCCGTATCCATGCCCTCAAGCGTCGTCAAATCGATCATGTTGAGGACCATTCGCAGCCCCGCAAGCTTGGTTTCTTTCTTGATACTTCGCGTAGTAAACCTTTTGGCACGCTCGACGACGCCGACTTGGTCAACGGTTGGTGAGTTGGCGCGGAAATTTTGATTGGCGGTGGTCATTGGGATTTTGTTTCACCGCTTTGACGGGAACAGTTGGTGTTGATTGAGTAATTTGGCTTTTGGTCGGCCTAGCCCTGTCGCAGTCACCCTAAACGCGAATGCGTTAAAAATGGAAACCCGACGCGTAAGCGAGAGAGCCTCTCTAGCGCCTCGAATCCCTCGCTAACGCGTCGGGTTCCCATTTTGTCGGGCTATATGCAAGAGCTTTATCAAACTGGTATCGAGGTTAAACCGATTGAGCCAGTCGATTTTACCATGGGGGGTACTATTTCACATCCCACAGTTTCAGGGGCGGAAGTTAATGGAACAGTAGCTGATGTCGATCCAATTATCTGGTTTATTGGAGTGGACTGGATACAAGCCAGGCGTTGAATCCAATGCTTTAGCGGGACGTTGCAACCAAGCATCTTGAATTTGTAACTCGAATAACCGCTAATCAGCGTGTGGCTTAGTTTTGCTCAAAACATTGGAATTGGAAACTTGTCCAAACAAACAACGTTAACTCAAAAATTGATGGCGGAATTGGCGGGGACTTTTGGCTTGGTCTTTGCCGGTACTGGCGCTATCGTTTTAAACGATGTCTACGATGGAAGCCTCGGCCAAATCGGAATCGCACTGGCGTTTGGTTTGGCGGTAACGGCGATGATCGTTGCTGCGGGAAAAATCTCAGGCGCTCATATTAACCCGGCGGTCACATTGGGTTTTGCCGCCGCGGGTCGAATGCCGTTAAGCCACGTTGCTCCTTACATTGCCAGCCAAATCGTCGGCGGTATCCTGGCGAGTCTCTTGGTGGTTGCACTTTGCCCGGCTCATGAAACATTGGGGGCAACGATTCCAGCTGGTTCGGTTTTGCAGTCGTTCGTTTTGGAAATCGTGATGACGTTGTTTTTGATGTGGGTGATTCTTATGATCACTGCGGGACCAAAAACGAATTTGATGGTTGTCGGATTGGCGGTCGGGGCGGTTGTTGGATTGGAAGCATTTTTTGGCGGTCCGATTTCTGGCGCGTCAATGAATCCTGCCCGTTCAATTGGGCCTGCGATCGTGTCGATGAATCTATCGATTCTTTGGCTGTATATTGCCGCCCCAGTTATTGGTGCAATCGCGGCTGTTCCGTTTTGCCGCTGCACGCGTAATTCAGATTGTTGCTCGCTTCCAAGTTTCAGTTCGAATGCTTCATCGCCCGACCTGCAGTGAGCTTCATGCAGTTAATGCTGTTGCGTTTTTTGATCCGCATCGGAGCGAATAGAGCCTGATTCATAAGCCGCTGTCTGTGGACCAAATCCAGAAGCAAGGGTTTCCATATCCAGCAGGCCTGTTGAATCAGTCGAAGGCGAAAACGCGCGTGCCATTCGTTCCCGCGATTCTCTCATCAAGCGATTAACAAACAGCCACATTCCAACAGCGATCAGCAACAGGAATAGCACGGTCAGCAATGCCATCCGGGCAAGCTGTGACCCAAGCGCGGTGACTTCTGCGATTACCGATTCGTAATCTTGTACCGCCAAAACAACCAATCCCGTTTTCTTGTTTTCTTGAACGATAAAATTGCGTTCATTTTTGTCTCCATCGGAAACGACGAGACTCGCTTTGACCTCTTCGCGCCAAACAATCGACTGGGCACCGTATTGGGTTTTGCCAAATTCGGTGTCAGCAACGGGGTCTTTGAAAAAATAGTTTTCCTCAACGATCGGTTTGGTGTTCACCGTCAAGTTTGCCAACTCTGCCGGCAGTTTAGGCAGGGATTTCTGAAGGTTCGATTCCTTGGATCGTTTTTCCAGCTCAGAAGTGAAAAGCGGATGTTGCAATATTTTGCCATCGGAATAACCATCGCCAGCGTCTTGATTTTCGTCAGCGTTGTCGGGGCGTTCATCCACCAGCATCGCATACTGGTCTTTCGAATTCACAAAATCAATCAAGCTTCCGAGATCAACCGTGGCTACAACGAGGCCCTGGATCTCCCCGTAGGAAACGATGGGCGCAGCAAACGCGACTTTCCAAGTGTTGGATTGCTGTGAGAGAAAAACGGGCGACAAAGCAGACGTTGTGTGCGATTTGTCTTCGACGAACTGGTTGATCATTCGATTCTTTAACGAGGCTTCGTCCATTCCAATTAACGTCGGATCGTCTAACGGCAGGTCGCGGTGATTTCCGGTAAAGTAAGAACGAAACGCATAGTTCCGGCCGAGTGTGGCGTTTTCTTGATCCTTGCCAAAGTCGGATGCAATCTGATTTCCGAAACGGTCACTCACAAACCAACTGGCGGCATTTGGGAATACATGCTGCGTGTTTATCATTCGCTCGCGCAGGAATTTTTGCAAACTTTGTCTTAATTCATTTTCGATAAACGCCTTTCTGGTGGCAAGAATTTCTGACGACTCGGGCTCGTCTGAATTGGAGTCCGCTGGCTTGGCGAGAATGGCTCGCATTTTGGAAAGCTCGGCATTGCCAATCACTTCTTCGAACGCGTCTTTGAATTTCTGATCACGCGAAAGTTGGCCAACGGCTCGGAAGTAATCTTCCATCTGCTCGGCGGCGGTTCGGGCTGCGAGTTTGGCAGCGAACTTGTTGCTGGAAATTGCTTTGATCGTTACGGCTTCTTTGGTTTGATTCAACGCTCGATTGAAAGCAAAATATCCAAACAGAGAAACAACGGTCATCAACAAAAGAGGGCCAAGTGCACCCAGCAGCATCAGAGGACGCCGCGCCCGAGTCACCTCACGCTGCCGCAGCGCAAGTAACACGCTTTGCACATTGGTGAATCGTTTCTTCGGATCAACTGCGATGCAGCGATCAATGATGTCTGCCAACATTCGATCGACGCCAGGAACGGACCGATGCTCCGTCGGGATGGGGGCGGCCTTCAATGCCTCACGGTACTTGGCCAGTCGATCGCCAATTTCATCTGTGGTCTCAATTGTTTTAGCGACTTTGGGTGAGTAGTAAGGCGGTTTGCCGGTGAGCATGCTGAACAACAAAGCGCCCAATCCATAAACGTCCCAACCCGCGTCAGGAATCGCCGTCATATCGGCCTGTTCGGGAGCCATGTAAAACAGCGTGCCCAGCGCTGGGGTATCGTCTGTCATCAAACGCGACTGTCCAAAATCAGCAACACGTGGTTTGGCGTTTTGGTCAAGCAATATGTTTCCGGGCTTTAAGTCACAATGCAAAATGCCTTTGCTGTGAAAAAGCATCATGCCCGTGGCGATTTCCTGAAACAGTTCAACCGCCTCGGCAGCCGGCATTGAGTTGCCGTTCTTCAGACGATTCTCAAGGGAACCCTGCTCGATGTAATCCATCACATAGTAAGGCGGATTGGATTCCCAGCCGACATCAAAAACTTGCACAACGTAGCGACTGTCAGCAGACAAAGCCAGAAGTTTCTCGACCTCTTGGGCGAGCAACTGAACGTCAGCGTTGGATCTTCGCGTGTAGAATTTTACTGCGACGCGCTGGCCAAGTTTTAAATTCGTCGCAGTCCAAACTTCACCGTAAGAACCGCTGCCGATAAATCGTTGCAGTTTATAGCCAGGAATCTGAGCCGGTGGTCGCGTTGACTCAAGACTCAGCTCTCGAGCCTTTCTTTGCTCTTCGGGAGATTGATGCTGGGTTCGGTCCGAAGTCATCGGGAACTTGGGTTAAATTGATTCGAGTGCGTTTTTGAAATCCGCCGCTCCGATATTCGGAGCGTGCGGTGGTGAAGCGTGCGGTTGGCGAGTTTACTTCTTCTCAGTTTTTATCAATTTGAAGTTATCCACGTAAAGCACATTGTCAGTGTCTTTTCCGATGTCTTCCAAAGTGCCTTGGGCTTGCAAAGCAAATGCAACTCGTTTGGTGTCGAATTTGGCAAGGTTTTCGATTGAACCCTCGTTGGTAAACATGTCGCCTTTGAGTTTGAAAGTAAATGTTTGGTACTCGTTTGTCAGCTCGATCAATCCGCCTTTGTCTTCGTCGCCACGAGTCAGGCTCAATACAATGTCTTCGTTTTGGTTGTCGTCTTTGGCGACCATGTCATCTTCGACGAGAAAGTTAAAAAAGAGTTTTGAGTTTGGAAGCGATTCTGTGCCAGAGATTTTTGCATCAAAGGAAACGGAATAACCTTCGAGATCTGTGGACTTAAACGGAGTCGCAAGATCCATCGCCGAGCCGGCTGACCAAAGCACGTAGTTGTAAGTCGCGCCAGCAGGAATTTCGATTTTGGTTGTGTCCAGCGTGGAGGTCAAGCAATGATCGGGCTTGCCACCGGTTTCGGAAATTGAATTTTTCACGTCCAGATTCTTGTTGGCTGACTTTCCTTCTTCTTCACCTTCAATTCCATACCCAGCATGGCAATAGCTATAGTCGTAGGCGCGGTCGGCTGTGAAATCGGATTGGGCAATCGTCTTGGACTGCATTTTTGATTCTTGGCCTTCGGCAGCCAGGCAGGAAGCAAAAGTGATCACGATGACGGTCAATGTTTTTACGTTAAGTAGCATGTTGTTCTCTTGTTCGAAGCTAAAAGGATCCCGATTCCGTATGATATCAAAAGTCGACTTTTGATGTTGGCGAAAATTCAATCGCGAGACCAGTTCATTTAATCCCAGTCGATCGGACTGAACGTTTCGTTTTTCAAATTGGAATGTATCGGCTGGTCGTCGATGGCTTTCATTGCGGCTTTGGTAATGAAAAGTGAAACCAGCATGGCGAAAACCAGAGAAATACCAATCCCGAATGCCCAAGGCGCCGTAGTTTCATTTGCGGCTGTGAAAACCGCCACGCAACTGGGTATCCCAAACGCCCCAACGTAGGTGGAGGGTATCACGATGATTGATATCAAAGCTCGCCAGCCCATCGTTTGAATTCCAGCTTGTGCAACCGTTTTAACTGTGGTCCACCAAATGAGAATCATGACAAGTACGAAAGTGACACAGAAAACGATAAAATCTCGCTGATCGATTTGACTCCTGAGAACGACCAACGGAATTTGGACCATGAAGATCAAGCTAAAAAAATCGACGATAAAGATTTGTACTTCCGCGCGTCGACGTTTGGCTGCGTAATCGAAGTGGCGTAAAATATGAACGGCGAAGCAAAGAGGTGCGGCAATTCCAAACAACAGAAGCGATATTCCTACCCATTCAGCCATCGGAAATTGAACTTTCATCGGGTTCAGGTTGACGAAACGCATTTCGAACTTCGTCGGGAATGCGAGTCAATTGTAACGACTTTAGATCGACAAACACCCAAGTCGTTTCGGCTTCGGCCAATCGTTTTCCATCAGATTTGCGTACGATTTGATATCGCCGATCCGACGAGACTTTTTCCATATTCGCAATCCATGTGCGGACTTCGATTTCGTCATTGAGCAAAGCCGGAACGCGATATTTGATTTTGTGAGCGCGGACGATGAACCCAAATCCTGAGTCTCGGTAACGTTGCGATGACCAACCGACATGTTTCGAATGAGACGTTGCGGCCTTGAGGCACCATTTCAAGTAGCGCAAGTTGTTGACGTGGTTCATCTCGTCCAGATCATCTTCGACGACGGTCAAGCGATGATGATAGATCGGACTTAGCGGTTGGTCAGGCACGATTTTTGATCGGATAAATGTTACGAAAAAGCCAGCTTGGCACGCGTATCATAATTCATTTAGTGCCCATCCATCTACACGCCCCACGTAAATGAAAAACGAATGCTAAGTCGTAGGTCAGGCTGTGCCTGACATTGCCCAAACGACACATTGAAAGGATCAATTCAAACCCACATGACTCCAAAAAAAGATCGCTAAGTACTAGGCGCAACGGCTGGCGAATCATCGGTGTTTTCTTGTTCGGCTTCGATTGGCTCAGCGATCGGCGGCTCTGTGCTCTCAACTTGCTCGTCAATCGCTGGCTCCGCCGGAGAATTTTCGTCGTCCGATTCATTCCCGTCATCTGAGTCGTTCCCATCGTCCGAGTCATTCCCATCGTCCGAGTCGTTCCCATCATTCGATTCTTCACCCAATACCAAGCGTCGCAAATCGATCATCAAACTAAACAACGTGGGAACCAATACCAGAGTAAAGAAAGTCGAAACAAGTAACCCGCCCAGCACCACGGCCCCAAGCCCACGATAAAGCTCACTGCCGGCACCGGGGAAAAACACCAATGGCGAAAGCCCAAACACAGTGGTAGTCGTCGTCATAAAGATCGGCCGAATTCGCGTTCGAATACTCGACGCAATCGCATCGTTGGAATTCATGTTTTCCGTTTTCATATACACCAGCGATTGGTGCACAATCAAAATCGCATTATTGACCACCGTTCCAACCAAAATCACAAACCCCAACATCGTCAGTACATCGAGCGCCTGGATCGGTTCGCCTTGAGCGACCAAATAGTATCCGAGTAATTTCAATCCAAGGATTCCGCCAACGGCTCCCATTGGCACGCTTAGAATGATGACCATTGGATAGATCCACGACTCAAATAGCGCCGCCATCAGCAAATAAGTGATCAAAATCGCGAGCAGCAAATTCGACTTTAACGCGCCCCAGGTTTCATTCAGCTTGTCAGCCGTTCCGCTCAGGTTGACTTTGTACTCAGAATTCAATTGTCCCGATTCAGACAGCGGCGCGATGATCTGCGTTTGCAACTTTTCGATTGCTTCTTCAAGCGACAAATTGGGCGGCGGCGAGACTTCAACGGAAATCGAACGCTCACGTTCACGATGGTTGATTTGTTCGGGACCGCTTCCCAATCGGACGTCAGCCAAAGCATCCAGGCGAACGGGCTGCGAGAGGTTTCGAGTCGCGATGTATTCTGAACCGATCGTTGCAGTCGTACTGTCGTAGCCTTCGCGTGCAAGAATCACGAGATCAATTTTTTCACCACCGATAAAGTAATCGGTCGCATAAGCCCCATCGACCAATACATTGACCGCATAGCCAAGTTCGCGATTGTTGATTCCGAGCGCCGAAGCCTGTTCTGGTTTCAAGCTCACGTGCAATTCAGGGCTGGAAAGATCAAGACTTGGTTGTGGTCGAGCTTGGGTCTCTGGCGGGAAATTCTCTTTGACACCACCAATAATTTGCCCACCGATCTCGATCAGTTTCGTCAGTTCCGGGCCAGTGATTTCAACATCGATTGTACGACCGCCGGAGAGTCCACGGCCAAAAAGACTGGTCTGGCTCGCGGTCACGAATGAGCCGGGAAAACGGCCACGCACTTTTGTCTGGATTAACTCGATTAGCTTTCTGGCTTGTAGCGGATCATGCGAACGAAGCCCCAGGAAAACACTGCGACCTCTGGCAACGTAGAAATAGTCGCCAATCGGTGGGTATTCCAAGTGCGAAATGTCATCGGTTTTTGGATTGATATCCCAGTAGGGTTTTAGCAGTTCTTCGACTTCGGCTCCCATCGAACCAAGCTGCTGCACGTTGTATCCCGGTGGCGGAAGGATCAGGCTAATCACAAGGTTGCGATTGCCGCTGGGAAGATATTCAACTTTCGGGAGTAACCAAAAACTCACCGCGGCGGCAAGCAACAAAATGCTGGCCACGATCGAAATGCGTCTGATCCAACTTTTTTGAATCCAACGATTAACCCCGACGATCGAGTTCGTGAAACTTGTTCCAACCCGCACGAAGAATTTCTCGATCTTGCTTTTGCTTCGTCCGGACGATTCGCGATCACTTCTCTTCAACATCTTTGAAGCCGCTGTTGGAATCACGATTACGCTGACGAACAAAGAAATGCCGACCGCCGCGCTGATCGCCAAAGCAATATCGGCGAAAAGTTGACCGGCTTCGCCTTGGAGAAATAGAACCGGAAGAAACACAGCCAGTGTTGTCAGTGTCGAAGCCAGCACCGCGCCCCAGACTTCGTTGACGCCCAGTCTGGCTGCTTTGGCCGGCGAATGGCCCATCTGGTAGTAGCGAAACACGTTTTCCAAAACGACAACCGCATTGTCGACCAACATACCCACTGCAAACGCGAGCCCGGCCAAACTGATTACGTTCAGTGAGCGCTCGAGCGAATTCAGAATCAAAAACGTGCCGATGATACTGACCGGGATCGCCATTGCGACCACCAGCGTCCCGCGGGCAAACCAAAAACCGGCCGCCAACACCAAAGCAATGGTGATCAGGAAACACCACGGCGAAACAACGATCGCGGCAATCGCAGAAGCGGCCAATAGCGGGATGAAGATCAAAGTCTTTCCGCGTAAATGGAGAAACAGCATCAAAACGATAATCGTCATCGCGCCGCCAAGCACGATGTTTTGCTGGACCAGGCCAACCGCCGAATTGATGTAGACCGTTTCGTCGTAGACTTGGGTTAGTGTCAATCGTTCTCTTAACAGCGGACCTGCGTTGAGTTTTTCGACTTCTTTTTTCAACCCATCCATCAACGCAATGACGTTGGCACCCGACTCACGCTGGACGTTAATCGCGATATTGGCAACGCCGTAACGCCGTACGAAACCGGTCGGTTTTTCATAGCCAAGTTTCACTTCGGCGACGTCGCGAACGTAAACCGTTTGACCACTGAGGTTGGGGATGGTTTGGTTGGCGACGTTTTCGATGGATTTGTACTGGCCCAGTGTTCGCACGGAGTAGCGGCGTTTGCCCTCGGCGAAATCTCCACCAGATACGTCGGTGTTGTCTTGGATAAGAGCTTGCCGAAGATTTTCAAGCGTCAATCCGCGAGCCGCCAATTCTTCGGCGTTGACGATGACTTGCATTTGACGTGCTTCGCCGCCACGAACGTTAGCGCCTGAAACACCGGGCACTCTTTCGAATTGCGATTCAATGACGTCTTCTGCGAATTTGCGATATCGGGTGACGTCGATTTCTGGCAAGAACTTTTTGGCGGCTGGAAATTTCTCTGCCATTCGGCGAAGTCGTAAGATGGCTAGTCCAACTCCGCTGGCATTGCGAATTGATTCGACGTTGTCGGATGCTTCCGGAAATTCCTTGGCGAACTCAAGCAGCATTTCGTCGGTGGGTGGACGGACGGACAAAATGAACCAAGCGATCGCCCGGTCACCAGAATTGGAGCTTCGAATGACGGGCTTGTCTGCATCGACTGGATATTCGCGGACTTGTTGAAGCTGACTGTTAACCTTCAAGATGGCTTGGTTCATGTCGGTGCCAACACGAAACTCAAGGTTGACTTCGCCTTGGGAATCGGAGCTCGACGAAGACATTTTGGTCACGCCTTCGACCGATTTGAGCTTCTCTTCTTGCTCGTTAACGATTTCCTTTTCGACTTCTTGAGGGCTGGCGCCGGGCCAGCGAGTCTCAATCGAAATCGCCGGTCGCTGAACGTTGGGAGCCAATTGCATCGGCATTTGCAGCATGGCCAATATGCCGAACAACGTCAGGAGTATGATTCCGACGCTGACTTTGACTGGGTTTTCGATGAACCAAGTGATCATGGAGTTTTTTTGCAGTTGGCAGAAAAAGAATTCAGTGAGCAGTTTACGTTTGCAGTTGATAAGAAGTTTGCAGTCTTCGTCGTTAGCGGTGCTTGATGGGCAGCCGCTTATTCTGGTGAGTCTTCAATTACTTTTGAAACTTTAATGGATTGATTTGGCTTAAGTCGTTCGTTACCCAAAATGACAACTTCGTCTTTTGTAGTCAGGTCGCCTGTGACTTCGATCCAATCACCATAAGAGTCACCTGTTTTAATGTCGACACCGATGACGGATGCATCTCCGTTAGCTGTCGACGGTGGAATGACTTTGAAAACTTTTGGTGAACCAACGCCAAGAACGATTGCGTCTTTTTTCACAACCAAACGTTCAACGACCTTTCCCATTTTCAACGAAGCTCTTCCAAGCATCCCGGGTTGTAACGCGTAGCTTGATCCGACCATCGGGTTTTGTATCTCAATCCGAACCGGAAACGTCCTCGAACGCAAGTCGGCTTGGGGAACGATTCTTTTGACGATGCCTTTAAGTGGTTTGTCGTATCCGTCGATTTGGATGTCAACAGTTAGCGGTTTATCTTTGGTTGCATTGCCGAGTGATTGTTGAAGATCGTTCAAACGACTTTGCGGAGCGTTGACGATCATTTGAATCGGATTGAGCTGAACGATTTCAACGACGGCTTGGCCTTTTGTGACCCATTCTCCAACGTCAGTGAGTTTTTGTGTGACGATGCCTTCGAAAGGGGCGCGGATCGTGTATTTGGATTTAAGGTCGTTTAAGCGTGCCAATTCTTGCTTGCTGGCTTGAACGTTTAACTGTGTTTGCAACACTCGCAGTTCGCGGGTCGATTTAATTCTTTCATAATCAATCTGGGCGGCGCGTGCTGACTGCTGGTCGGCAAGGTATTGAGATTTGGCTTGTTCCAGTTCACCTTGCGAGATCGCGCCGCTTGCTCCACGCAATCGTTGGGAGCGTGTGTAGTTGTTCTTTGAGAAACTGAGTCTCGCTTCGGCTTCGGCAGAATTTGCTGCGGCCAATTTAATCTCTTGAGGAAGCGAAACAGAAAGTTCGTCCACCGCTTGTTGGGAAAGCTTCAGTTGGATCTCAGATGCGCCGATTTCGATCTCCAATGTGCCTGTTTGAAGTTGAACCAACGTTTGGCCCACGAAATTTTTGGGTTTTGTTTCGCTTGCGGAAGAATCCTTAACCGCGGAAACCGGATCTCCTGGTTCGACATTGATTGAAAGGACGCGGCCTTCTACTGCCGTTCCGATGGTCGATTGGCGAACCGATTGGAGCGTGCCAACAAACGACTGTGCGGCTGCTCTTTTCAATGATCCAACTTTTCCAACGGCAACCGAAGCCGGTCCGCTATTGCGTTGAGCGGTTGCGATGTTGCCGAATGTTAGAGAGCTCGCAATGCTGAGACAGGTCGTAAAGCAAACAAGCAAACACCTGCGATTGTGGGAGCTTGAGAAAAGAGAAGGCATAGAATTTGGGTTTTTGTTAAGAGACGACGTTTTCTAAGAGACTCATTGTAATTTAAGAAGGCAATCGTTCGTGTTATAACTCGCACCGTTTGGCACAATTGCTCCGGTTTTTCTCGATTGAGTTTGACTTTCGTGATGATTCTGACCAAACTGAAATTTATCGGCGGGAGAAATAAGCATGCGAATTATTCCTCCAATTCGTAAACTAAAATTCCCATCGCGGGGAGTGCATTTCCCAATGCACTCCCCGCTTTTTTGCTTATTATTCTGGGCGCCGCCTATCAGCACGTTTTTTACCTTGCAAGAAAGACATCATGAGACAGTTTCTTACTCTCCTGTTCGCGTTCGGTTTAATAGGTCTAGTTTCGATTCCGCTTGAGACGAAAGCACAGGAAACGGCGGAAGAGAAAAAGGAAGAGGTCATTAATTCTGGCCTGCTGGGTGCTCTCAAGATGCGTTCGATTGGTCCGGCTTTTATGTCTGGACGAATTGGTGATATCGCTGTCGATCAAAACAACCCAAATATCTGGTACGTCGGCGTCGGGTCAGGCAACCTGTGGAAAACGACCAATGCTGGCACAACATTCGATCCGATTTTCGATAACTACGGCTCGTACTCAATCGGTTGTGTGACGATCGACCCTAGTAACAGCAGCACAGTTTGGGTTGGAACGGGCGAAAACGTAGGTGGTCGCCATATTGGTTTTGGCGATGGCGTTTATGTAAGTCACGATTCAGGTAAGTCATTCAAGAATCTTGGCTTAAAAGACTCCGAGCATATCTCCAAAATTATCGTTCACCCGGACGATTCAAATGTCGTCTACGTTGCGTCTCAAGGTCCACTTTGGTCCAAAGGCGGCTCGCGCGGTTTGTTTAAAACAACCGACGGCGGAAAAACGTGGACCAATATCTTAAGCAAGGGCGAGTACACCGGTGTAACTGATATCGCAATGGATCCACGCAATCCAAACACGATTTACGCTGCGACTCACCAACGACACCGAACCGTATGGGCGCTTTTGAATTGTGGTCCAGAATCGGGTGTCCACAAATCAGTTGACGGTGGCGAAACCTGGACGGAGCTTAAGTCAGGTTTGCCTGGAGGTGACAAAGGCAAAATCGCGATCCAGGTCTCACCGCAAAAATCAAACGTTGTTTATGCAACGATCGAAGAGCCAGGTCTCAAAGGTGGTTTTTACCGCAGCGAAGATTTTGGTAACAGCTGGAAAAAGATGTCGGACTACGTCGGCGGAGGAACGGGACCGCACTACTATCAGGAAATCTATTGCGACCCACATCGATTCGACGTGATCTATCACGCCAACGTGCGACTTGGACGAACCGAAGACGGCGGAAAGACTTTCGATAGCGTTTCCAAAGGCACGAAACACGTGGACAATCACGCCGTCGCTTTCAGTCCAACCGATCCGAACTTTGTTTTAGTCGGATGTGATGGTGGTCTTTATCGCTCATATGATTACGCAAAAAATTATCAGTTCTGCGGCAACCTGCCACTGACTCAGTTTTACAAAGTCGACGTTGATTACGACACGCCGTTTTATAACGTCGTCGGTGGAACGCAGGATAACAACTCACAATACGGCCCGTCACGAACCAGTAACGTCCAAGGCATTCGTAACTCCGATTGGAAAATTACGATTGGTGGTGACGGCCACGACAATGCGATCGACCCCGAAGATCCAGATGTGATTTACTGTGAATCCCAGCAAGGTTACTTGCAACGCTACGATCGAAAAACTGGTCAGTCGGTGAACATTCGCCCGCGTCCAGGTGCAGGCGAAGAGGATTTTCGATTCAATTGGGACTCACCGATTTTGATTAGTCCGCACAACCACAAACGGTTGTATTTCGGTTCAAAGCATTTGCATCGCAGCGATGATCGAGGTGATTCATGGAAAAAAGTCAGCCCTGATCTTTCACGTGACATGGACCGGTTCAAGCTAAAAATGATGGACCGCGTTTGGAGTGTTGACGCGGGTTACGATCTTTTTGCGATGTCGCAGTTTGGAAATATCACTTCGATCAGTGAATCACCTGTCGAAGAAGGATTGTTGTACGTTGGAACGGATGATGGACTGATTCAAATCTCCGAAGACGGTGGCGAGAACTGGCGTAAAGTCGATCAAATTTTTGGCGTGCCAGAATTTGCTTTTGTGAACGACATCAAAGCTGACCGGCACGACGCGGATGTCGTTTACGCTTGTTTGGACAATCATAAGAACGGAGACTACAAACCGTATCTTGTTAAAAGTTCGGATCGTGGAAAGACGTGGAAGCCGATGGTTGGCGACTTACCCGACCGTCACCTCGTTTGGCGTTTGGAGCAGGACCACGAGAAGAAGGAATTGTTGTTCCTTGGTACCGAGTTCGGTCTTTTCTGTTCAATCAATGCGGGTGAAAACTGGGTCAAGCTTTCGGCTGGCGCACCCAACATTCCGTTTCGTGATCTTGCGATTCAGCGTCGTGAAAACGATTTGGTCGGCGCGACGTTTGGACGTGGCTTTTATGTTTTGGATGACTATACGCCGCTGCGTGAATTGACTGAGGAATTGCTTAAAGAAAAAGACCTGTATGTGTTCCCGATTCGCAAAGCACTTTGGTACGTCCCAGCCGATCACTTGGGCGGAGCCAAGGGCTGGCAAGGCGATAGTTTCTTCCGCACGCCGAATCCGGATTTCGGAGCCACGTTTACTTATCACTTGCGTGATTCGCTGAAAACGAAAAAACAGCTTCGAAAAGAAAAAGAAAGCAAGATTGCGAAGGACAAAGACGTCCCAACTCCGACTTGGGAAGAGTTGGAAGCCGAAGAAATGGAAATCGCTCCCAAAGTCTATTTTGAAATCACAAATCAATCGGGCGAAGTTGTCGCGCGTGTTGACGGAAGCACTTCAAAGGGGCTTCATCGTGTGACTTGGAATCTTCGTTATACCGGAATGACACGTTTCGGTGGACCGATGGTCGCGCCGGGAGCATTCACGGCTCAGGCATTCAAAGCCGTCAATGGTGAGATCACCAAACTGGGCGATAGCCGTGCATTCGAAGTCGTCTCAATCGTAGACCCTGCCATTGAACCGCAGGACATCGAGCAAACGATTGAATTCCAAAAAGAAGTTGCGAAACTTAGCAATTCAATTCGTGCCGCCGGTACGTTGCTGAGTGATGCCGAAGAGCAAATGGCGGAAATCAAAACCACAATCTCGACCCATCCCAATGGATCTGCTGAGTTGATGAAGGAAGCCCGAACGTTGGAGTTGGCACTCAAAGCCGCGAGCCGTTCACTCAATGGTGACGCAGTCAAAAGTGCAAAATACGAACAAGTCGTCCCGTCGATTGGCCAACGAGTCAGAGACGCTTTGTTTGGCACGATGGGCCACACGTACGGCGTCACAGCAACTCAGCGCGAGCAAGTCGAAATTGCTCGGGAGGAGTTTGGAAAGGTCGCCGAAGAGATTGAGAATCTTCTCGATGTTGATATGAAAGTATTTCAGGAGCAGTTGGACGAAGCCGAGATTCCTTGGACCAAGGGCCGGCCAATTCCGAAAACTAAATAGCTTTTGGATGCTTTTATAGAAAAACGAACCTGGGTTTGGTTTTCTGAAATAGTGAAAGTTCCCAGTGAGGTACACACAAACAAGCATCCGCACGCTATCAGGTAGCGGCTGACCAGTTCATCCGAGCAACGCCTCACGATTCAAACACAAAACCATCAGCCGCATGGCGATAGCCAGCGGTTACCACACGCCGGAACTCCTCCAGCCAAACCACTCCAGGCAGAAACCGCACGCTATCGCGTTGCGGCTGAGAGCGCGAGAAACTGGCACCGATACTGAAGCAAACCATTAGCCCACCTAGCTGACCGATTCAACCGACCAACCCCACGATTACAAACAACAAAACCATCAGCCGTATAGCGATAGCCTGCGGTTACCACACGCGGGAACTCCTCCAGCCAAACCTCTCCAGGCAGAAACCGTACGCTATCGCGTTGCGGCTGAGTGCGCGAGAAACTGCGACCGGGGATGCAGAAGCAAACCATCAGCCCGCATGGCTGACCGATTCAACCGACCAACCCCCACGATTACAAACAACAAAAAACATCAGCCGCATGGCGATAGCCTGCGGTTACCACACGCCGGAACTCCTCCAGCCAAACCACTCTAGGCAGAAACCGTACGCTATCGCGTTGCGGCTGAGTGCGCGAGAAACTGCGACCGGGGATGCAGAAGCAAACCATCAGCCCGTTTAAATTGCCAATTGGGCAAGCGCTCGCTGGGAATATCAAGTGACGTTGGACCAGACGCGTGCTTCGTCACAGCTTAAGTTTAGGATGAGCCGTTTTGGCGATAGCCTCGGTTGAAGCTGCGCAAAACGGTTTGAAATTCTTGTTGCTGAACTTTGGCAATGTGAACGGCCTTGCTATAGAATTTAGAGGAACTTTGTATCGTCAGGCGTGTTCGACAAAAGACAGATAATTTTCTCGGGGATAGATTCGATGGCCTACTTTCTCGCGGTCTTGTTTTCGCTTTTGCCACTTCAGGAGGAACAGTTTGACTCGCCTGCGGACAGGCTTTCGCCCAAACATTTCAAGAAAAAATCGAAAGAGACGTTCAAGCTCGAGCCACCGAGATTGCTTGAGGAAGACGAGCTAGTCAAAGAACCGCAAGAGCTCCTCAACAAACTTCGCGACATGCAACAGAAGGCTTGGGTGGCGCGAAAAGGTCTCAAGGGAAAAGCTTGGACGAATCTTATCAGGTCAGAGGGAACGCTAAGTTCTATTTTTCTGTTGGAGTGGTCTCTTGAATCCAGTCCCAGGAAAACCAAGTATCTTGCTTTCAGCCAGAAAAGGAAACTCGGTCAAATTACTCCTCTTGAGCAGCAAAGTCCTGAGGACAAAGACAAATTGGTTTGCAGCCAAGCCGCAATTCGAACGCCTCAGTTTCACGCAACCGGCTTGTTCTTGAGTTATCTTGATCCAGAAAAAAGTTTTGACGAGATCGAGGTTTTTCCGCCTGACGAGGATATAGGGACTTTCGCTCAACTGTTTGACAACAATATGTTCAGGTTCGATGGTTCGCCACAAAAGTTCTTTGATGAAGAGTTGCCGAACAAGACAAAAGACACTCGATACTACACACGGACAGTAAAAAAGCGAGGAGACGTTGTTGAGCTCTCGATTTGGTATAAGGATTCCAAAAGGCCGACAAGGACATGGTTGTTCGATTTGTCAAAAAACGGGTGCTGCGTTTTTTATCAAGGGACGGTTGAAATCAAAACCGATTTTGTAAATTCGGATGGGCACTGGGTTCCAAAACGAATTATCACTAGAGGAAACCGAGCCTATTACGAAACGAAATTTTTCGATATCGAAGTTAATCCAGAATTTCCAGATGACGAGTTTTCTTATTTGACATTGCCTTGTTCCGACAAAGGAACCGTTTATGACAAGATCAACGGGCGATCAGAAATTTTTGGTGAGATAAAGAAGCGTGGCAATCAGGAATCGCAAAAGAAATGACTATCTCTTTTTCGGTAAGACAAAAGTCTTAATGCAAAAAGTTCTAGCTGAGGGCTTCATCGAGTGATGGTTGGGCCTCAATCAATTTCTTGTAGCTACAAAGCACTAGTCCCGTTTGGTCGGCTGGGTTATTTAAACTTATTTGTTTTGAACGTGATTGGATTGAGTGTTGAGTCTTTCTCTAAAACTATCGAATCGTCTTTGAAAGTATTTTCGTCTCCGTTGCTACTTGAGACGTTGTATCTAAATCCAGTCGGCAAGTTGGGGATAGTGAACTTGCCAAACTCGTCGGTGCGAACCCTTGGTAGAACCCTTGGCAGATTGGTGAACTCTGCACTGAACTGTACTCGAGCACCAACGACTGGTTTGCCATCGAGGATCACAGATCCTGAAAGCGTCGCTACCGGACGCAGGCGAATTTCCACATCGTTTTGCCGATCGAATTTTTCCAAATCAATGTACGTAGCGTATTTGCTGTCTTTGGAGGTGACTTTGAATAATGCCGAATGGAAAATGTGGATATAGTTGCTACGTTTGCCTTTTTCCGGACGTGGAATAGCCTGCAATTTGAAGCCGCCTTTTGCTCCGGTGGTCGTATCAATATCTCGTCGAGCTTCAGGGATTTGTGCCAAGCCTCTATCGTCAGACAAGTATTCAAGTTTCGCCCCGACGGCTGCCGTGCCATCGGGCAGCATGACGGTGCCACCCAGTCGAATTCCTGTTTGGGCGATGATCTCGATATCTGGCTTTGACATTCCATCGACAACCAATTTCTTGTGTGGTTCAACCAATCCACCGGCATCGGGGTTACGGCTCCGCCAAGCATCATTTTCTTTTGGCACAACCGCGTTCCTGGGGAATCCGACCACATGAAGTGAACCCGATCCGAGTGGGACAAACATTTCGAATCGGCCATCAGCTTTCGTTTTTGGTCCGTAAACTGAATCAATAAAATGTTCAATTGGAATCGGGCCATTGGGAAGGTAGTACATTTTCGCGCCTTCGACTGGCTCGCCAAGTTCGTTTTTCACGATGCCCGATATTTTCTCACCGCGTTTTAACTTGACGACGACGTCTTTCTTTTCGAACTCCTTTTCTGCAAACTCAAAGACTTCAAAAGATCGGACATAGCCAGGTTGTCTATATGCAATTAGATGCATGACCGCTTTTGCGTCGGTTAGTGGTCCTGATTCGAATTCGCCTTTATTATTGGATTCGTTTGGACTTAACCCGTTTTGTTCCCCACGAATATTGAATAGGCAATTGGCAACGGGCAGACCGGTGTCTTCGTAAACAATTTTTCCTTTGATCGAGCGAGCTCTTTCCAGCACAAATTCCTGATCGCCCGATTCTATTTTATCGACGTGAACGGATTTTTCGATTCTAGGTATGATCGCTGGGTCGAAGTTTCCCACGGCCATCAAGCGCCTTCCGGTTACAAAACCAGGTTTCGTAACCGTGAGGACAACTCGTTTTCCATCTGGCAGGCCCTTCAATGCAAATTTGCCATCGTCACCTGTCGTCGTCGAAACGTCGATTTCGTTCTCCTGCGAATTGCTAATACGACGATGGTCGCCAATTCTTGCATCGACATCGGGATCGAGTAGTGCGAATGAGACAGCGCTCACTTTAGCGTTGGCAATGGGTTTCCCATCCTTCGAAACGACGGTACCTTTAGCGATGGCCTCTGGGTGGAGGGTAATATGTTTTGCTTTAACATTGTTCAGTGATCGGAGAACGTTCCATTCCAGTCCTTTGCCAGGAGCACGAACGATCAAGCGGTATCGTGGGAAATGTCGATTGAGGAAATATTCTGGTGCTTGAATTTTGTCGAATTTGAAGGTTCCGCTTTTGTCCGTGATTACCTTCGCCAATACGGAATTTACTTTTTCATAATAGCTTCTTGATTCTCGATAGCCTTGAAAATACAAATCGTCCGCGTGGTAGAACGGAGCGATCTGCAGCGAGACTTCGGCACCTTCAAGTGGCAGGCCAGTGTGGTCAAGAATCAAGCCATGGTTTGAGATGATTGGTGCTTCTGGTAGGCCGTTGGTTTTGATCAATCTAGCCCGTTTTTCCGCGATCTTTTCAAGTTGTTTCTCCGTCAGTTCAGCTTTTTTGATTCCGCTGCCATCGGGTTTGGTTTTCGCAGTTGAAGCATTTTCTTGATTGAAGTTGTAAGTCGACGCACTTAAACCAATGATCGGAACAGAAAGCAAGATGAATGAAACGCCTGCGATCCAGTACGTCATCATTCGAGCTCTTGTCCGATTTTCTGCGAGTAAAATGTTTCTTACTCGCCCGTCCAATTGAGACTTGCGTGCCATCGGGGTTGCCCCAAGTCCGATTTTTGAGCTTGCTCGTCTGACGATTGAGACCAGGTCGGATGCATATTGATCCGCCGGTTGATCGGTCTTTAAGACTTGTTCGTCACATGCCAGTTCGCGTTCAGTTTCATGCTGGCGGCACATTGCCCATACGAGAGGGTTCCACCAAAAAATGGCTTTTGTCGTTTCGGCAATGAGGTCGCTGAAGGTATCGCGTCTGGCGATATGTGACACTTCATGAAAGATGACAGATTGCTGTTCCGTTTCAGTCCACTCATCAAAATTGTTGGGCAAACAAATCACCGGCTGCAGCAAGCCAAACGCAAACGGCATTTGATTTTTTGGGCCAACGCAGTAGCGAATCGGACCAGCGAAAGACAAGATTCGTTTCGCTGAATCTGTTTGTGTTTTTAAGGTTGAAACTAGAAGTTGATCTTCGGTGGCTGACCATCGGAAAATAGATTGCTTGAGCGAGAATATTCCAATGGCAAGTCGGACAAGCATTAACGCAGTACCGACTATCCAGAGAGAGAGGAGTTGTGTCTGCCAAGTGGTCGGCATCATTTGCCACGATGGCTTTGGAGGTGTGCTGATCGCAGCGTCGGATACTTGGCCGAGGTCGTGTGGCACTGTCGCAACGCGGGGGGCGGTTGATTGAGATGAGTGAGTTGATGATGAAGCTGAACGTGAAGGCGAGGTTGCAAATGAGTTTGCAGTCGAGCCTTTTGTGTCTACCGCAGAGTCGTCGCCGATTGATGCGGTGGCTGTTGAAACTGGAATGACCGCAACGCTGTAGGTTGGTAGCAACGCTGACCAAATTCCGACGCACCACATGGTTAGCATTGCAAAAGTCAAAAGACGGTGGCGAAACGAAGCCTTAACGCCGTTGATTTTCGCCAAAACCAAACATGCCGATAATGCTGCGGCACTGATCAAAATGATTTTTGCGACAAACTGGATCGTATCAAGCGAAGAGAATTCCATGAGAGAGTAAATCATTTTCGGCCACCTTTCTTCTTTGCTTTCTTAATTAAATCTTCAAGCTCATTGAGCTCGTCCTCACTGATGTCAGCTTTGGGATCTGCCAAATGAGCGGCGACGGCTTTTTGAAGAGAGTTGCCAAAATAGACTTTGAGCAATTGCCCAAGTGCAGATTTGGCCGCACGTTTTTTCGATTTGAGCGGGCGATAGACAAACCGCTTTCCATCCACCGAATGGGTAAGCAGCTCCTTTTCCTCGAGAATACGAAGGTGCCGGCGAACTGCAGCATTGCAAGGCGGATCGGCCAGCGACTCCAGGACTTCGGTGGCTGTTGCCGAGCCGAGTGAAAAGATGATTTCCATGATCTCCCGTTCACGACGGGAGAGTTTTTCGTTTGCGGTCATCAGATTGCTATGCTTGAATAAGTGAATTCAACGATGTGATAAGAAATTATCACAAGCCAAGTTCGGATTCAAGCTAATTCTGATAAAAATTTATCACATTTTTTGGCCCATAGATTGGAGGCAATTGCGATAAACTAAAGGTGCCAGTGCATCATATTCGACGCAAAAACACGGTCGCCTTCCGGCTCGTCGTTAAACTATTCGTATTCTATGACCGCGCAACGTAGCTGGACTCGCCAGAGTTCAGGCGAACCAAGCAACTCGATATGCCCAACCCTTGGGTGCCATGCTCACGCGCAGCATGAGCATGCTTGCGCTTCGCGTAAACATGCACCTGTCAATTCAGGTTTGAGGCACCACTAGCCAAACGGTGCGTCTTCTCTTTCGCGCAACTGGCTGAGATAAAGCAGAGATTTTTCTTTGGTCGTTGGCGCCGTGAATAATTCGTTGGCAGCATGAAGAAGATCACGACGGCTGATTTGACCAACCAGTTTCCCGGATTCTAAAACGGGCAAGCGACGATACGGTGTGTCAAGAAACGTTTGGGCGATGCTGAGAAAGTCCGAATCGGGAGTGATTGTTTTGGCGTTGCGATCCATAAAGTAAGCGATTCGGCCGGTCTCGGCATCGGAATACTCGCTGGAGTCGCTTGCTTCGTCGGTCATTTTCGAAGCCAACGTCTCAACGCGGTGGCGAACGCTTTTTGAAAGTTTCTGTTCGGCTCGCAAAACATCGCGGCGGCTGATTTGCCCGATCATCACGCCGCCTTCATCGACAACTGCCAATCGCCTGAGCGGCGTATCGATAAACTTCTTGGCGATTTCCAGTAAATCCATTTTGGATGAGATCACTCGTTGAAAATCTCGGTTCATCAATGAGCCAACATCCGTCGAGGGGAGCTGCTCGTAGGCAGACGAAACCAGGATTCGCATGCTGTCTTTTTCCGAGAACACGCCAATGAACCTGCTGTTTTCATCAAGCACCGGAGCACCGGAAATGCGATTGGTCAACAGTTGGTCGATGGCATCAAAGGCATCGGTTTTCGGGGAAAGCGTCACGAGCTTGGTAGTCATGAAGTCTTTGGCGGGAATGCCACAACCTTGGCCGGGCGTGTTTTCGGATGCGCTTCGAGCCATGACATCCAACACATTCATACAACACTTTTCAGAAAACACACCGAGAAAGTTTTGGTCTCGATCAACCACCGGAGCCCCGGTGATATCGTGTTTCAGTAGATCGGCGATTCCATCGTAGACGTGTTTGTCGGGAGAAAGCGTAACCAATTTCTTGACCATGATTTCTTTGGCCGGTTTGGGATGTAGCACGATTCGACTCCTGGATGTATTGGATGTTAGTAACTAAAAAGCGTTCGACCTCACTAGGTAATGCAATTGGTGCTTGGCAAAGTTCATGATTCGATTGTCGTGGATTGTAACCGCCAAAGATTGACAATTCTGCATCGTGATTTTTTTCACGATGTTCCTTCGAGTTTGTCTCGCAAATATTTGCGGGTTAGTTCTCGTGTCGCTAGCGAGAGCGTTTGCTGATCGCAAACGCGGCAGCTTTACTTGCTGGATTTCTTTTTAAACCGCGGATGAACGCTGATGGACGCAGATAAAAACAGAACTTGCATCCGCGTTTATCTGCGTTCATCCGCGGTTGAAAATTTAGCGACCAAAGATTTTCGCTTAGTCTGGATATAAAACTGGCGATAAAAATGGTGACCTTTAGCGAGTGGTCTCCCAATCCCAACTAATTGTTGTCTTTCGCTTTCAAGGCGATCTCGAATTTCATCGCGACATCTAAAACGAATTTTTGATGTTTCTCGGGAACTTGGTCATGCCAGTCTTGGAGGTACTGCTCCAACGTTTGAATCGCCTTTGGAGTTGCATGATTTAGATACGCAACGGCTTCCCAGTTCTCGGGGTTGGATTCAAACATCGGCAACAATTGGACGGCGACGATGTTGTTCAACTCTCGCTTGATTGAGTTGGCTTTGAGGACTTCTGCATTCTCGGCGTACCAAGTTTTAAGAGACTTGTCCGCTGGCATCTGCGATTCGTCAATTCGCGATTGGGCGTAAGCAGTCAGGCTTTTTCCGTAGTCTTTCCAATTTGCATAGGGCGGATTCGTTTTCCAGGTCTCACCCATTCGACGAAGTGCAAACAGTGAAGCCGTCTCGCAAATGGATTCCTCAAACCAATCGTGACCGTGCGGATCCTCGTCGTAGCCGCATAGTACATGGCATAATTCGTGTGCAAATTGAAATGAGTACTGGGCCCATAAAGTCCTCTCGGTGTTCAGTTTCAAAACGATCTCGCCTTCGGGACCGCGTTTGAAAAGTACGATCGGTCCGCCTTTTGGATAAACGATGATCGGTTTGATTTTCGGATCAGGAAAGTGCTTCCAAAGTTCGCTTCCCGCCGATTCAAGCACCTTGCGAACATTGGATCGGTCGACTTTCCAGCCATCGCGAACGATCAATAAGTCAGGTTGCCAAGTCGCCTGTTTGGTCTCGGTACCCGTTTGCCCGATTGCGTTTGGCGCTATCGAAAAAAGGAATGGCATGGCGAGCAGGAATGCTGGTATCAATTTACTGAGCATAAGTTATTCCTGGTTAACGGTGACGCCGGTTTCTTCGAACAGCTGAATGGACTTTTTCGAAATTCGGTCGTTGAACACGTTGACCTCTTGGAGTGTTTCGGGGTTGAACCGTTTGGCCAACCGTTGGCAAGTATCATCTGGCAGGTTGCACCGTAGCGTCAAATAGTAAATTTGATCCAGCCAGTTTGAGTCGGCTAGTTTGGCTGCTGGGTCGCTATTCTGCAAATCGTCTAATTGAAATTGATTCAAGTTTGGTAGGTCAGAACCGAAAAGCTCATCGTAAAAATCGTCGTAAAAATTGACGTTTAGTCGAAGGTCGGTTAGTCGTGGCATTGCACGGACTAATTTTACAGTGTGCTCTCTCGATCTATATTGCTTAGTTTTTTCAAAATCGCTGTGATTTGCAATGAGCGAAAAAGTGCGGATGTTTTGAAAGTCTGCTTCGGCGAGAATCAAGAGAACGTCATCAAACACGGATCCTTTGATGACATTTTTCGCCCCCGAAATCTCAATGTGTATCTGCCGCAGAAAACGACAGTAGGGCGAGTCTCTTAAGCACCTGGCGAATTCTGGCGCAATCGAAGAAGAGGAAATTGAACCCAATAGTCCTCTGGAAAAATCAAATTGCCGGCCGGAGGCATCCAGATGCTTGCCTAGCTCGCCGAGCCAGGTGCGCCAGTTGGGAATTCGAATTTGATTGGATTCTTTTTCAAGCGACTCACGTTTTCTCTGGGACGTAGAACTGCGAGCCAGCTCAATTTGTGTTCGTATAAATTGGGCACGTGGGTCTTCGAGTTCCGAGAGCCAATCGGCGTAAATCAAATACGCGTCTTCCTCGTCGGGATCGTTCAAAATGGCTTGCAGGAAAGGCTCGTGTGGTTGGAGTTCTTCCCAAAGCTCCTCGTTAGATCGGGCCTCAACCCTTTCTTTGATAACTTCGGAGTAACCACTTTTTAGTTTTGACTTGATCAGCTTTTCGAGATGCGACTGAGCCTCATCGGCCGTGTCGAAACGTTTGTCTCGTGTAACTCCCTTTGTGCCAATCTTTCCGTAACGAACTTTGGTGTAGTTTCGGTTGCGAGTGATGCACCAAAATTTGTAAGACGCATCGGTCTTTTTTTCAAAGCGTCGTTGAGGGGTATTTTCGGACATGGTTTAGGAAGTGTTTTAAGTCAGTCAGTTGTCTCATGTTTCATCAGGGTAGCGAATCAAGCGATAATCAAGCAAGGGATTGGCAGACTATTGAGTGGCCGTTGAATAGGCGGAGTTCGCTTTTGTCGGGCTTTGGCCTGAAATCGAGAGGCAGCAAAATTTCGGCTCGGCTATTACGAGTGAAATGGAAGCCACTGATGGTGTCTAAAAAAAACAACAGGTTGAGTTTGGCGAACATTTGCAAGTCTCGATGATGCGTTTTTGAAACGTGGGATGCGCAAAGCCCCGTAAAAACGCGATGTTTTTTCCTTTGCGTTTGATTGGCATCTCAAATGCGAACTGGTCTTTCATGAGAACATTCGGCGTTGCGATGCTTAGAGAGCCTCGCGGCTCAACGTGAAAATCAATTCCCAAACTGGAGAAATCATGGCTTACAAAACTCTTTGCACTGAAAAGTACTATTACGCTTCACTTAAAAAAGAAATCAAAGCACATCGCAAACAGCGTAGTAAGGATGCGATGAAGGCGTTCACTCAGTTCTTGTTTGTGCTTGTCGTAATGGCGTTGACCTTTGTTGCGGTCCAAATGATGCCAGAGTGGTTGCCGGTTGTTAGCGCATGGATGGAGCAGTACGGCATAATCGAAACACTGCAATCTTGGGGCTTTTAAGAGTTCGGTTTCCTGAGGTTCGATAGGCCTGGTGTGATCTGTGTTTCGATTCGTCAAAACCGGTTTGGAACGGGATGAAAGTTGAGCTCAGCTAAGGACATCAGACCTCGTGTTCATGACATTCTACGCATGATTTCAACGATTGAAGCTGGAAAGTAATCAAACATGTAAGGTTGAGTTGCGTAATGTGTTTTGAATTTTTCGACCTTTTGTTCAAGGATGTCTTTGGGGCTGTCACCATCAGCATTAAGTAACTTAAAGTCCACTCCATTTTCAACTAGCCACGTGAGCTGTCGGGTATCGGCGGAGAACGAGAATGGGTCGATTGCGTCGGCAAGAATATGAAGAATATTGTTGCCGTGAGAATCTGTAACGTTCAAATCAAAACCGCTTGCTTCTGCAATCTTGATGCCATCGAGGAAATTAATTGAGTAAAAGATCGCGGGCATTCCATTGGCATCAGGCTCATCGGCCTTGGCTCCCAAAGCAACCAACTTCTTGACCATTGACCGGCGTCTACATTGGAAAGCGAGCATCAAAAGTGTTCGCGATAATTTGTCTGTTGGGCATTTGGAATTTATATCGAAGTCAGCGTTGATGGCGTCGAACAGTTCTTCGTAATGCCCTAAACGCACAAAGACCCAAGGTTGTTCTTCTATTTCGTTGGGATCAATGACTTCACATCCCGACTCGTTCGGTTTCAAGGATAACAACAGTTCTGGCAGTGTGGCTTCGACTGTTTCCAGGTCATCGTAGCTCAAAGAATACAAGAACAATTCACCGAACGTTTCATCAGAAACGCTCAGAAAAAGTTCATGTTCCCAAGTTTTGCCGATCCGCAAAGCGGGCTGAAACCTCGATGGAAGAGATGACTCTTCTGGATCAAATTCGACAAGTTCGACTTTTTCTTCGTCATGATCGGCTACTGAATACAGGCGAATTAGCGAATCTTCATTTTCGGTATCGCTCATCGCATGGTGCACACGGCCACCGTTTTGGCGAAGAAGAAACTCATGATAGTGGGTTGGCAGGTTTTTCAATCCGATTGAACTGGCAAAAGCTTGAATCCTTTCAACTGAAAGATCCTCGCCACTATCGTATATCTGATCGCGTTGCTGCATTTTTAACTCTTGAAGGAAAACTTCTTTGTTATTGCTTCCAATTCCAACTTTGGCTGAAGGCACGGCTTGCCCAGCAACAACCGTGGCTATCGCCAAAACGGCTCATGTTCGTTGGTTGTCAGGGCCTTGATTCCAGACACACGTTTGAATTGCGTCCAATCATTTCGCCAGGAACTCACCACGCATAGGGCGTCTATGTAAGCCTTTATTCAAACCATCAGCGATCAACATTCGACTCGGCGATTTCGGATCCATTGAGAACAAATCCAAAATCTGATCGACAGTTTGCGCTTGCATTCTGAGTATTCTTTCTACTCTAAATGGGTTTTCGATTAGTTGGCTGGTCTTCAAGCAGTAAGGCGAATCCGAATGAATTGTGGAGACGATCGCCAAATTGCCCGTTTGAGAGTCGGTGTAATTGCATTGAAAGGTGTGCACTAAATTTCCTGCGCTCACACCGTGCTTAAAGCGGATTTGTTCGTCCTGCATACCGAGTTCATTGGGAAAGGTTGGGATTCCTTCACGATTATTAATATACTGCCCGTTTCCTCCTACCGAAAACGATTTTTCAAACTCAATACTGTTCTTTTTTACCACCGATTTTTGAGGTAGTTCCAATATGAAATCTAAC
Source organism: uncultured Pirellulaceae bacterium (assembly GCA_964448575.1). Lineage (GTDB taxonomy): Bacteria > Planctomycetota > Planctomycetia > Pirellulales > Pirellulaceae > Mariniblastus. Next base: position 83,677 of record CAYUWY010000017.1, on the reverse strand, counting down.
GATTTGTGTGGTGGCTCGGTTGGCGGCTTGCATTTAATTTCGAATTTGGTTGGTCCAGCTAACTCGAATTGAACGGAGTATTGGGCGCGGTTTTCGTCCACGTCGATATCCGTGTCGGACTCGTAAATAGCGATATCAATCAGATGGTTTCCGGCAGGGATGTATCCAACATAGACTATCTCAATTTCAATAGACATGTGGTCTTTTGAATGTGAAATGATTTGATCTGGATCGGGAACTATGAATTGGTCAACCGTACGCGCCACTTGGTTAAGGGATTTGATTTTTTTGCAGAGGCTAGTGTTTTCGTCTAGAAGCGATCTAAATTCGTCTTTTATGTTTTCGAATTCTTCGATTTTGTGTTTTGTGGCTTTCAAACTCTTTTTTACTCTAAACAGTTCATTCTGGCGGTACGCGTTATCACTATGCGCTGCGTAAGTAAAGATGAGCAACGCGATTGCAAGCAATGCCAGGGTTGCCCATCCTATTCGATTCCAAATCGAGCTTGCTTTAATCTTCATGGGGTTCTCCTTGAAGATGGACCAGCATGACGGGCTGCTCCGGTTGCGGCGATTCCGGTTTCATGCTGGGCTTTAACGACATCAGTCGTTTTGGCTTGTTCAGCGACTTCAAGTCTCGTTGAAAAATCGGAGGTTTGTTTGTTGAAAATCCACTCTGCTCACCCAAAGTTGCAATCGAAAACTGTTTTTGATCGTCAATGAAAAGCTCAAGCGACTTTTTTTCTCCGTAGTCATAACGATAGTCGACAATGTGTTGTCCGGGAGTAAGTTGGATTGAATGCGAGTCTGCGGATGCGAACGCTTTCTCGCCATTCTTAAAATCCGTGACCAGGAAATATTTTTCATCTGGCGGAATGTAGATTCTAAACGCGAAATGATTCAGCGAATTTTCGCTTAGTAAAGGTAAGTCGCAATAGGATACCCATTGGGGATTAGTAACCTTGAGTTCACTCACGCGAAACGGTAGCTCTTTGTTTTCCTCAAAGGCGTTTTGATACTTAGCCAACAGCAGCTTTTCGCCTCTGATTGCCGTCTCATAAAGCGGCGTAAAGCCGTCGGCTTCGCGTTTCCTGAAAGTCAGTGAGTCAAGTTCAGTTTGGGTTTCCAGGATTTCCGCAACGATTCGTCGCTTGGATTGTTGAGCGACAAAGTAGTTCGCCAGAAATGCTCCAACGACCAGCAATGCGAGCAGGAATTTGATCGAGAATTTCATGTTATAGGTCGAGGCCTACTTAATGGGACCTTGCAGCAAAATGGAGGATCCGGTTCCGCTCTCAAGTGAATCAATCGTCCCAGTTACTGGTATGTCCTGCGGTCGAATGTCTACGTCTGCTTGTGGGACAAGGTAAATCATACGCTCGTCTGGTACGACGGTGGCTGTCGGAATGGGGGCTTCAACTTCTTCTGAAACGGGCTGGGGAATCGTACCCAGAACTGGCAATAATCGTTGAGACAATTCGTGATTCGGATCAACGGCCAACGCACTTTGAAAGTCCAAAGTTGCAGCTTCGATATAGCCTAGCGAGCCATAGTGGTATCCGCGAACGGCAAACGCATTTGCGTCCGTTGGGTTTGAAGCCAAGTGCTGGGTGAGGCGATTGGTCTGCGATACATAGTCGTTGCGCCCGTAAAATCCTTTGTAGGCTTTAACGACCGAATTCCACTGCTCACGTGGCAAATTCTCAGTTGCCTTTTTTAAGAACGTTGCCGATTGTGAGAAATTTCCAGTGGCGAAGCTTGCCTGTGCGGCAAACAACATCATCTGCCCATTGTCTGGTTCAACAACGGTGGCTTGGCTGGCAAGCGATTCCGCATCTCGATAGTCGCCTGACTTGAATGCCAATTCAGCGCGACGTTGTAAACTTCGTGCTGCAGCAGTCGTCGAAATCTGCGGATAGTATTCGTTAACAATGGGCTTGTTCGCCGTGGTGTCGTTAATGATCGTTTGACTTGGAACGTACCCTGGATCGTTGCCTTGGTTGAACAATTGGTCTCGGGCTGCTTGTTCGGCTGGGTTCAATGCATACGACGGATGGCCAGAGTTGTATTGAGGCGGATAGTCCGCGCCGTAATAGGAACCGTTTAAGTTGGAGCCATAATAGGTCGAGCGGTAAAGCGGTACATAACCAGTTGAGAATTGATTGATCCCGATCCCGTAACGGCCGATGCTGTTGGTGGGTCGATAAAAACTTGAGACGCCACCGCTGCGACTACCGTAACTGAAATTTAATCCGTACGGTGACACGCTCAAGAAAGTGCTTCCTCGATTCGAGTAACTTCGATTGTTGAAGTTTGACCGGCTGTTGTACGACCGACTGCTGTTGTATGAACGACTGCTGTTATACGAACGATTGTTGTACGATGGACGGTACGAGGGGTGCGTGTGGCTGCGGTTTGTAAAGTTGGAACTCGAACGTCCGCGTGAACTCGAGTATGGGCTTGGCGTGCCGAGTCCAGTTCGCTTGCTCGGAACCGAATAGATTTGACTTCTTCCTGTCGATTTCGAAAACGACTTTCTGGCGGCTGCGGCTCCTTTGGACTTGCCTTGAATAGCCAAGCCATCTTCCGGAGTGCCAAAAAGCAAAATGCAAATGGCGAGCATGGCGAACGTAGTTTTGAATGACAAGTGATTCATTTCAATTCAATCGAATAGAGGATTGCGAGCGCTTCAAAAAAGTGGAAAAGCCTACTCCATTTTTCGGAATTTCAATTTCCGTTCCACCATTCAATCATAACTAGCATTGAGAATGAGTCATGTCTCGGCCGTTAATCGTCCGGTTTTGCGGGATTTTTGGGCGAGACAGTGGGGCAAGCCTACTTTCCAAACAGCTTTTTCATCTTGGCCCAGCTCCTTGTATTGGCAACATCGCCGGCTGTCAGGCAGCCCCGTCTGGCCTGCTTGATTCCGTACTTCATATTTTCCAAGCCCTTGGTGCGATGCGCATCGGTGTTGATCACGACCGGAATTCCATGCGTTTTCGCCGCAAGCAAATAGACGTCGTTGAGGTCAAGCCGAATTGGGTTCGCGTTCAGCTCGACCAGTTTCTTGTTCTCTTTGGCCGCCTGAAAAACGGCATCGATGTCGACTTCGTAAGCTTCACGTTTGTTCAGCAGTCTGCCAGTCGGATGCGCAATCATGGTTACATGTGGATTCTCAATTGCGCCGGTGATGCGATCAGTGATTTGTTGACGTGGTTGATTCTGGCCGTAGTGAACGCTGGCAATAATAAAGTCACCCTTGGCGAGGACTTTGTCTGGCAAATCCATATCACCATTTTCAAGTATGTCGCATTCAATCCCTTTCAAGATCAAAAAGTCATCGACGCTCTCGGCGTTAATTTTGTCAATCTCTTTCCACTGAGCCAGCAATCTTTTGCCGTCCAATCCGTTGGCCATCGCGACGCGTTTTGAGTGATCGGTGATCGCGATATATTTAAGTCCAAGTGCTCGTGCGGCATCTGCCATTTCTTCAATCGAAGCCTTACCATCGGTGGCCGTTGTGTGCATGTGAAGATCACCGACGATATCTTTCAACTCGATCAGCTCTGGTAATTCACTTTTGTCTGCCCAGTCCAACTCGCGGCGGGCTTCTCGAATTTCCGGTTCGAAATAAGGAAGCTGTAACGTCTCATAAACATCGACTTCGGATTTGCCAGCGATCCATTTTTCTTTGTCATTGCTGGTATCGTAAACGCCCCACTCGTTGATCTTTAATCCCATTTGTTTTGCACGGCCACGGATCAAGACGTTGTGGTCTTTGGATCCGGTGAAGTATTGCAAAGCCGCGCCGAATGAATCTTTTGGGACGACTCGAAGGTCGACTTGGAATTCATTGTCCAGTCGTACGGACATCTTGGTGTCGCCGCGAACAATGACCGAAGTGATCTCGTCGAACTCTGCGAAATGATCCATCACTTTTTCACTCTTGGATGAATCGACAAGCATGTCGAGGTCGCCAACGGTTTCTTTGCCACGTCGGTAGCTTCCGGCGAACTCCAGCTGTTTGACTTGTTTGCAGCCGTTCATGTGTTCGCGCAATCGCTGGGCGATCTTATCCGCTTCGGCCCACAGGATTCGTTCGTTCGCTGCTGCCGCGATTGCGATTCCGTCTAAAATCGCTTGTTCGGTTTTTGCTCCAAATCCTGAGAGCACGCGGACTTCGCCGGCTTTACAAGCCGCCTTTAACTGCTCAAGCGTTTCGATTCCAAGCTCATTGAAAAGCGCCGCACACTTTTTCGGACCCAGTTTTGGCACGTTCAGTAAATCCAGAACGGTTTTGGGGACTTCGGTTAGTAGCTCTTCGAGTTGCTTAAGCGTACCCGTCTCAACCAGCTCGTGGCATTTTTCTGAAACGCCTTTGCCGATGCCGTCCAGTTTCGTCAAATCTTCGCCCGCACTGATCATCGAAGCGATTGAATCAGGCAGTTCATTGATCAACCTCGCACCGTTGCGATAGGCCCGCAATCGAAAGGCGTTGGCGCCAGTGAATTCCAGGAGATCGGCAAGTTGAGAAAGCGTTTTTGCAATTTTGTCGTTGTTCATAGCTTCGATGATAACGATAAATTTAGTGTCCGAATACCGGCGGAGGTTCCACAATATTTGGCGAATATGAATCTGCGAATTATGTGAAATTGTTTCATCTAACCACGACGCGGCTTGCCTTGAGACTGGATTGGCGTTGGTCCGATTTTGGAGATGAGAAATTCAAGCCGTGGAAGATTCGGTGTGAGCGTTGGCCATCTTCTTAGCCTGCGTGGATGATGAGATTGAGCAAAGTGAGTCATGTAACACCCAACCGAAATCGAAGTTGCAAATGTGACTCAACAGAGCGCCGGATTGCATGGTCTTTCTGGCGAAGTTCATTGCAATTACGATAGAGCCATGATTCGATACGGCATTACGATTTTCCTAAGTGCATTTTTGCTGTTCCAAATTCAGCCAATGATCGCACGCTTGATTTTGCCTTGGTTTGGCGGCACGGCAGCCGTTTGGACCACCTGCATGATGTTCTTTCAAACGGCATTGCTGCTGGGCTATCTCTACGCTCATTTGATTCGCAAAGTATGCCCGCCCAAAATTGCGTTTGGCGTTCACTTTGTAGTTTTGCTAGTCGCCGCAATACTCACATCGGTCACTCCGCCGGATGCGCTTAAACCGGCCGGAGACGAAAATCTTACGCTTGCGATCGTGACGGTTCTTGCTGCTTCGATTGGATTGCCATTCTTCGTTTTGTCTACGACCGGCCCGCTGATTCAAGCTTGGCAAAGTACAACCCACGCCGACCAATCGCCTTATCGTTTATACGCTTTGTCAAACCTTGGCTCCATGTTGGCATTGGTGTCGTATCCGTTTCTTATCGAACGATTTTTTCCCCTGGCCGAGCAAGCGACGTATTGGAAGTTTGGTTTTTATCTGTTCGCAGCCTGTTGCGTGTGGTGCGGTTGGCAGACGTATGCGAAAAACTCATGGGCGGAACCGGATTCGGGATTGGATGACCAACGTTCGACTCCGAAGTCATCTTATTGGGCCAGGATGCCGCTATGGATTTTGCTTTCTATGTCAGCGTCAACGGTGTTGCTTGCGACAACCAATCTGATGTGCCAGGAAGTCGCTTCGGTTCCGTTTCTTTGGATCCTGCCGTTGGCGTTGTATCTGTTGTCGTTCATTATTTGCTTTGACCGCCCTGCCCTTTATCGACGACGCGTTTTCGTGCCGCTGTTGGTAGTAAGTTCTTTTGTGGCGATCGTGTTGGTGCATCTAAACGTGATGGCGGGGCTGCTTCTCCAAGTCGGCGGGCTTGCGACCGTTTGCTTTGCTGCTGCAATGACGTGTCATGGAGAATTGGAACGACTCAAGCCTCACCGCTCTCAGTTAACAGCCTTTTATTTATGGATTGCCGTCGGTGGCGCACTGGGTGGGATTTTCGTTTGTGTCGTTGCACCGAATTTGTTCTCTGGGTTTTATGAGTTCCACATCGGGATCATGATTTGCCTGTTGGTGGCGCTTGCAACCGTGGTTCCAATGGGAAGCAACGTCGCGCCGGTGAAAGAAAATGAAGCCTCAAAAGGACCCGCGAAAACTCCGTCGTGGTTAATGACAGGCGGAATCTTTATCACTCTTGCGTTTGTGTTAAGCAGCCTGACTTATTTTCTCGATCCAAACGACGATCAAGGTCTCAAATTCCGCGGGCGCAACGAATATGGATTGGCGTCGGTCGTTGATGAAGGCGATTATCGCAAGTTTATTAACGGTCGAATTGAACACGGCGGGCAATCGCTCAAGGAAGGCAATGATCTCGAGCACATCAGTTATTACGTACCGGGTAGCGGCGTGGGTGTCGCGTTTGAAGCGATGCGAGATGCAGCAAGTTCGGAGTCGCGGCTGAACGTTGGCGTTCTTGGGCTTGGTGCAGGCGCGATGGCGACTTGGTTGGAGCAAGGCGATCAAATTCGGTTTTATGAAATCAATCCGATGGTCGAAATGATCGCGAACAAGCATTTTACTTTCTTGGAAAAATCGCCTGGAACAAGCTCTGTTAAACTTGGCGATGGCCGGATTCAACTTCAAAAAGAGTTTGAGCAAAATGGCTCGCTGGATTTTGACCTGCTTTTCATGGACGCGTTTTCCAGCGATTCGATTCCAGTTCATCTATTGACGACCGAATGTATCGATTTGTATTTGAAGCACCTGAATCCTGATGGAATCTTGATCGCTCACATCACCAATCGTTTTATCGATCTGCGCCCAGTGATTTTCCAGCACGCGAAAGACCATGATCTGACACCGATTTTGATCGACTATGTGTCAGCTGACAAGAAAATTGAAACGCGGTGGGTTTTATTGACGCGAAACGAAAAAGTGATCAACTCTGAGATCGTGAATTCGAATCAGTCCCCATGGCCAGACGATTTGCAGCCTGTAAAGTGGACCGATGATTACGCAAGTTTGGCCGCGCTGCTGGATTGGTCGGCGGCAGTCGATTGGGAAAAAATGTCTTCGCAATTAAAAGACGCCAAGCAAAAAAAGAAAAAGCAACAACCTCCTGTGACAAAAGAAAAATAGATTGTCAAAAAATTCAAACGACAACTCAAATTCTCGTGCTGGTGACTCGCAACGCAAAATTGTTGTGTCACGAGTGACTCCCGATTCGCGCGAAGACGTTGATGACGTTGTGGCCGCCGAGGAGCCGCTGGAGATTCGGGTTGTGTTTGGCCCGCGCGACAAACGCCGAAGCAAAAGTCTTTCGATCACGATGCGTACGCCTGGAAATGACGAAGAGTTGGCCTACGGGTTTTTGCTTTCTGAGAACATTGTCTCGCATCCTGATCAAATCACGAAATGTGAATTCGTTGGCCCGCCGCCTGAAAACGGAGTCCGCGGAAATACGTTGATGGTTGAGCTGGGTGAAGACGTCGCTGTGGAGATGGAAAAACTTCAACGCCATTTTTATACGACGTCCAGCTGCGGAATTTGCGGAAAGGCTTCACTGGACGCGGTGCGGAATCAAGGCACGAAACGGTTGACTGATTCTGTGAAGGTCGAGCGGGATAAAATTTTCGGTTTGCCAGATAGCTTGCGAGGTTTACAAGACGTTTTTGACAAAACAGGTGGGCTTCACGCAGCGGGTATGGCCGACACTCACGGCAAAGTGATCGACATCCGCGAAGACGTTGGGCGGCACAATGCGGTTGATAAACTGATCGGATTGCAGATGAAGCAAGGAACGTTTCCGCTGGCTGGGAAGATTTTGGTGGTCAGTGGTCGGGCGAGTTTCGAATTGGTGCAAAAGGCTTTGATGGCTTCGGTGCCGATGATGGTTGCCGTGGGCGCGCCATCGAGTTTGGCAGTTGAGTTGGCTGAAGAGTTCGGTGTGACATTGATTGGGTTTGCTTCGGACAATCGGTTTAATATTTACGCTGGTGCTGAGCGAGTTGTGTGATTTGCTTTTTAGCCCGCTTTTACAAAGGTTGTGGGCGCAACCGAATGGATGCGATAAAAAGAAGCCCTCAAAGTGTTCTCGTTCAATGTCGTATCAGGTAACTAAAGAAACTTGAAAATGAAAAAGTATAAATTCCCTCAAGGCGAAATGCCGTCCATCGGTTTGGGCACTTGGAAAATGGAAGACGGAACGGCGACCGCGGCGGTTAAAACGGCTTTGGAGTTGGGATACCGCCACATTGACTGTGCGCCGATTTACCTCAACGAGTCGGATGTTGGTGCGGCGTTTGCGGATGTTTTTGGCGCCGGTGAAATCAAACGTGAAGATGTTTGGGTTACTTCAAAGCTTTGGTCTAATCGTCATCGTCCGGATTTGGTCCAAGAAGCGTTGAAGAAAACGTTGTCCGATTTGCAGTTGGACTATCTGGATTTGTTTATGATCCACTGGCCTGTTGTGTTTCGACATGATGTGCATCGACCCGAGACAGCTGCCGATATGTTGCCGCTTGAGGAAATGCCGCTCACTCAAACATGGAAAGCACTTGAGGGTTGTTTGGATGCTGGGCTTTGTCGCAACATCGGCGTTTGCAATTTCAGCGTTAAGAAGCTGGAACTCATCCTTGAAGACTGCAAGGTTCCTCCAAGTGCAAATCAAGTTGAGTGTCATCCGTTTTTGCCACAGGTTGAACTGACAGAGTTTTGCAAAAAACAAAATATTCAATTGGTTGCCTACTCGCCGCTTGGCTCGGGAGATCGACCGGAGCGAATGCGTGATGACTCTGATCCTAATATGTTTGAGTCGCCTGTGATTTTGGAGATGGCAAAATCGCGTGGCCTTTCGCCTGGGCAGATCATTCTTGCTTGGGCAGTGAACCGAGGAACGTCTGCGATTCCAAAGTCATCCAATCCACAACGGTTGGCCGATAACCTTGCCGCTGGATCGATTGATTTAAGCGATGAAGAAATGACTTTGATAGACAATATCGAAATCGACCATCGTTACGTTCACGGGCGATTTTGGGTAATGGAAGGCGGGCCTTATACGGTTGCTAATCTTTGGGATGAGTGATTGGCTGCTGTAGTTTTTGACAGGATTTACTTGATTGACAGGATGTTGCGCTGCCAAATTCTGATGAAAAACGTGCGTACTTAAACTGAAACGACGCAGTTAGACGCAGCGCGAACTTTATTTGAAGTCAAAGCTCTCACGGGAGTTGTTTGCTGAGAGACTTTTTTGCAAGACCGAGAGATCTGAATGTTTGTATGCATCGATGTGGCTTATGAGGAAAAGGGAGCGAAAACTTCTGCGGTCGCTGCATGTCTTGTGTTTGAGAATTGGGAGTCGCAAGAGGCAACCAATCGGTATGTCGTCGTTGTTGACGAAATTGCCCAATACGTTCCCGGTGAGTTTTATAAACGTGAACTCCCACCGATCTTAAAATTGCTTGACCAAGTCACCGAGCCGATCGATACGATCATCGTTGATGGTTACGTTCAACTGGCAACAGGACGACCGGGACTGGGTGAGAAACTGTTTGAAGCTCTCAACGAACAAGTGATTGTGGTGGGCGTGGCAAAGAAAAATTTCGCAGGCAATGACTTGGCCGTTTCGATTCAACGAGGCGAAAGTGATCGGCCGCTGTTTGTAACGGCAAAAGGGATGGAGATTGCTGAGGCGGCCGAAAATGTAAAGAACATGTTTGGGCCACATCGCTTGCCGAAACTTTTGAAGGAAGTCGACGGTTTAGTGCGGCGTGGGGCAGTTTAATTTTCTTGACGGTTGGTTTTCTAACAACGTCTCAATCGTGGCTTTTGCGTTTAACTAACGTTGCTGCGACTCGGTGTGTGAAAGCAAGTCCTAGAGAAAGATCCAAATTTTGCGTTAATGAAACTCTTCTTCAGAATATGGACACAAGCACTTGAATGAAGTTTCTGATTAACGATGCAATCAGACGGAGGTTTTTGTATCCTGTTGGTAGCCAATGACGGCCGATAAAAAATTAAATCACGATTCGTTTCGGATTCGATTCAATTGAACTTGTGAACCAAAAAGATTATGCAAAAACCGAACGCACAGCGTGAACGTATTATCGAACTCCTGGAACATAAAGGAGGCGTCACGGAAGAATCGGTTCGCGAAGTCTCTCAACAAACCGGCGTCCCTGAAGCCGACATTTGGGGCACGGGTTTATTTTATACGCTCATCAGTAAACCGGGCAAACGAATCCGGCTTTGTGATGGTCTGACCTGTCAGATGTTTGGCGCCGACAAACTCTCGGATGAACTTACCGCCAGCGGAAAAGAAGTCGAACGCGTCAGCTGTTTGGGGCAATGCGATCTTGCTCCCGCGTCCTTGGATGAAGAGATGGAGTTGGTGACGTACGCGAAACATAAGACTTCGATCACGCCCGATGATCCTGAGTTGCCAATGAATCTCGCTGGCGATGTTGACTTGAGCTATTCGGCATTGGCCAAAGCAAAAGAGATGGGCCCTGACGCGGTCATTGAGCAGTTGAAGGCATCCGGTCTCCAAGGCCGCGGCGGCGCCGGTTTTCCGGCCCACTTCAAATGGACTTCGCTTCGCCAGCAATCGGAAGCCGAGCGATATGTCGTTTGCAACGCAGACGAAGCCGAACCCGGTACGTTCAAAGATCGCGAATTGATTTTGCGTCAGTCGCACAAGATGTTGGAAGGGCTTGCGATCGCTGCAACGGTCGTCGAAACCAATTCGATCTACATTTATATCCGCGGTGAATACACCAACGAATATCGCGCCATCGAAAAAGCCATCGCCGAAGCCGCTGAGCAACTGGCGGACTTTGAAATCAAAATCGTCAAAGGCCATGGCGCCTACATTTGTGGCGAAGAAACCGCGCTGCTTGAATCGCTTGAAGGCAAGCGTGGGATGCCGCGACTAAAACCGCCCTACCCAACCGAATCAGGATTCCGCAGCAAACCGACTTTGATTCACAATGTTGAAACGATTGCATGTGTGCCCGCGATCATTCATCGCGGCGGCGAGTGGTTCAAAGCACTTGGCAAAACCGAAGCCGGCTCAAAACTTTATTGCATCTCAGGACACGTGAACGCCCCAGGTGTCTACGAACTTCCACTTGGCGTGAGTTTGGACGAATTGGTTTCCGTCGCGGGTGGTTACGTCGGTAATCCGATTGCATTTTCTCCCGGTGGCGCGTCGTCCGGGTTCTTGCCGATGTCGCAAAAAGACATACCGCTGGACTATAAGCATCTTTCGGACGCAGGGTCAATGATGGGCAGTGCCGGCGTGGTGGTTATCAATGACACCGTTGATATGGCCAAAGCGGCTGGGTGGCAGTTGGAGTTTTTCGAAAGAGAAAGCTGCGGCCAGTGTGCTCCGTGTAGAATTGGAACAAGATACATTCGTCGTCAAGTCGACAAGTTCATTCAAATCGGCGATCCCGTTTCATTGGAAATGGCCGACGACGTTGGATGGGAGATGGAAGAAGGCTCAATTTGCGGATTGGGAATGGTCGCAGCCAAACCGCTTGAATCGGCGCGAAAGCATTTCCCTGAAGCGTTTGAAAATAGAGATAGTTGAATCCAAATACGCGTAACTATTAGTAACTGACAATCGACGACGCGATACTACGAAGAAATCCGGCTCATCAAAATTTTAAAAGAAGTTCGATATGAACTACCTCAACAACAAAAAAGTCGAAACGTTTACGATCGAGATCAACGGTCAATCTTGCGTTGCTAAAACGGGCGAGACGGTTGTCGATGTCGCGAGACGCGAAGGCATCGAGATTCCAACGCTTTGTCACGATACGCGTTTGGAGCCAGCGGGCGCGTGCCGAGTTTGCCTTGTTGACGTCGAAGGTCAACGGCGCTTGCAACCGGGCTGCGCTTGGGTGGTGCATCCGGAAATGAAAATCACGACTGAGTCGGATCGAATTCAAAAGCATCGAACCGTGCTTTACAGCATGTACATGGCCGATCATGAACTTGACTCCGATGGTTTGCCGATCGAAACAGCCAACACGAATCAACTGAGAGAGCTTTGTAAAACGATCGAGCCGATGAACCTCGAGCCCGTTGAGGCCCCACGACTTGGTCGCCCGGAAGACATCAACCCTTATATCGAATTCAATCCAGACTTGTGCATTTTGTGTGCACGCTGCACACGTTACTGCGACGAAGTCGAAGCCGTCAACGCGATCACTTTGTCGAACCGTGGAAGCGAAACGACGATTTCAACGGCTGGCGAACGAGGGCTGTTGGATACGACTTGCGAATTGTGCGGCGGTTGTATCGCAACATGTCCAACAGGGGCTTTGATTGAGAAAAAGGCGCCTGCGAATTTGGTACAGCTGGGAGCACAGACAACCCGATCGACTTGTAATTTTTGCGGAGTCGGATGTCAGCTAGACTTACATGTGCAGAACGATCAAGTTGTGAAGATCACCAGCCCTGAGCCAGGTGAAACGCTTAACGATGGAAACCTTTGCGTCAAAGGCCGGTTTGCGTATGACTTTGTGCACCACGAAGATCGAATCACCGAGCCATTAATGCGTGGACCAGATGGCGAGCTTCACCCTGTTAGTTGGGAAGAAGCACTTGATGCAACGGCGAAAGGATTGTTGTCGGTCAAGGAAAAGTATGGAGCTGACGCACTGGGCTTTATTTCTTCGTCACGTTGTACCGGCGAAGAAAACTACTTGATGCAAAAACTTTCCCGCGCTGCGTTTGGCACCAACAACATTCATCAATGTGCCGCAACCTGACACGCTCCCACCGTCGCCGGTCTGGTGACAATGTTTGGTGCGGGTGCGATGACAAACTCAATCGATGAGATTCGCGATTCAGAATTGATGTTTGTGATTGGCTCAAATACTACCGAAGCCCATCCAATCATCGCGATGGAAATGAAGCGTGCTCGTCAAAACGGTGCGAAATTGATCGTAGCTGACCCGCGAGAGATTTGGCTGGCGGAAATGGCTGACTTGCATTTGCAATTGAAACCCGGAACGGATGTCTGGCTGCTCTCGGCGATGGCCAACGTGATCGTGACCGAAAAATTGTACGATCAAGACTTCATTGAAAAACACACCGAAGATTTCGACGCTGTTAAGGCAAGAGTCCTGAACTACCCGCCTGAAGAAGCCGAGAAAATCACAGGAGTTCCAGCCGAAGACATTCGACAGGCAGCGCGCTGGTATGCCGAGACGCGTCACGCTGGTATTTACTATACGCTGGGGATCACGGAGCATACCCACGGCACGGACAACGTCTATTGTCTGGCGAATTTGGTTTTGATGACGGGGCATCTTGGTGTTCATGCAGCGGGAATGAATCCTTTGCGTGGACAGAACAATGTTCAAGGTGCCAACGACGCTGGCGCGACTCCGATTTATTATCCGGGTTACCAGCCCGTGACCAACGATGAAGTTAGAGAGAAATTCGAAACCGCTTGGGGCGTGCCGCTTTCTCCAAACGACGGTTTAAACTTGAACGTGATGATGAAAGAGATGGCCGAAGGGCGAATGAAGGCCGTTTATGTGATGGGCGAAGACATTGTGATCTCCGAGCCTAATGTGACGAAAGTCGAAAAGGGACTGAATCAATGCGAGTTCGTGGTGTGCCAGGAAATTTTCCATAACGAAACAACCCGTTTCGCCGACGTGGTGTTCCCGGGCGCTTGTTTTGCAGAAAAAGATGGCGTGTTCACCAATAGCGACCGCCGAATCCAACGAGTTCGCAAAGCGGTCAACCCGCCAGGTAACGCCCGTGAGGATTGGCAGATTTTATGTGATGTGGCACGAGCCGTTGGCTATGACATGCCGCAATACGAAAGTCCCAAAGAGATATTTGCCGAGTATGCTTCGCTGACGCCAAAAATCGCAGGGATCTCGTATGAGCGTTTGGAAGAAAACACGGCCGGACTTCAGTGGCCGTGTCCCGATCCCGAGCATCCGGGCACTCCAACGCTACACTTGGGCGGACCGATGATCGGCAAAGCTCAATTTCAAGCTGTCGACTATCGCCCAAGTGCAGAGCTGCCGGATAACGAGTTTCCGTTGGTACTTTCGACCGGTCGTACTTTGTATCACTACAACAGTGCCACTCAGACTCGGCGCGATCCGGGACCGGTTGCGAAACAGCGAGGGAACTTTATTGAGATCCATCGAAGTGATGCGCGTAAATTAGAAATCGAACACGGTGAAAAAATCAAAGTCAGTTCGCGGCGCGGAGAAGTCGTTGCTGAAGCTTGGGTTTCACCACGCGTTCGGCCAGGATGCATCTGGATGCCAATGCACTTTGCCGAATCTCGTGCCAATCTACTGACCAATGACGCTGGCGACAGTGTGACAGGAACGGGCGAGTATAAAGTATGTGCCGTTCGCGTAGAAAAGATCGCTGCAGAAGCGGCGTCCTGCTGAGGCTAGTATTCTCAAGCCCCGTGTGGGCTTTTGAATTGCCGCGTTGTTCGGTGACAAATAAGTAGGTTGGACATTCCTGTCCGACAGTTGTGAATCTGAAAAGATGGACAGGAATGTCCATCCTGCAACGGACGGACGAGAGTTGTTGTCTCCTGCGATGCGACGTCAGGCACAGCCTGACCTACGCCCGTTCAAATCGCAATTAGTGAGCCGTTTAGGCGATAGCCTCGGTTTTCGAATCACATTAACCGTGGCTATCGCCAAAACGGCTCAACAAAGTTGTTGTAGGTCAGGCTGTGCCTGACGTTGCTCATCTTTAGGACTATCACACTAAGTTGCCATTAAGATTCGACGAAATTCTTCAACTCATCGTTGATCAAGTGTTGCCAGCCGGCTTCGCCGCTTTCACGTTTAAACGCAGGGTCGTCTTGTGGAAACGATTCAACAATTGAATTTGTCAATTTGAGTTTCGAGCCGCCGCTGGTTTCGCTTAATTCCCAAGTCACCAAACCGCGGCCTTTGCAATTCTCGTAGCTCCAGTCGTAGACAATTTTTTTCTTTGGGTCGACTTCGATTATTTTCCAAACGTGTGGATAAGTCTTGCCATCGAATTCAATTTGAAATCTTGTTTCGAATCCGACTTCGGGTTTGAAGTCTTCCATCTCCAGGAAAAACCATTGCTGCATTTGGGCGGGTTCAGTGATGGCTTCCCATAGTCGGCTGACAGGCGCAATGAATTCCTGTTGAACAACAATCGGTTTGTCTGTAGCTTGCATGTTAAATTGAGTTGGAATGTTATGTGCAGACGGTTGGTATCGTCAAAATTTTTCGACCCTTCAATGCTATCTGATTGGCGCGATTTGTGCTTAACGATTTGTTGGAGTGAAGTGAGAAATAAAACAAATTCTCGAACGGTTGGGCAAAATCTTGGATGTTTTTTGGAGAAATGTCTTTGTGAATCCAAACACTTTGAATAGTGAGTTGTCTGCTGTTTACATCTACCACACCTAAACGTTGAACGAAGTCGACCTTCGTTTCCGAACCTTGCTTTTTGCTGTTGTCAACTGAAGAGTCTAGCGCAACTTGCGAGGAAGTTTAAAACTCATTTTTGAAGAAGTTCAGAATTCAAATTAAAAAATGGAATTGTTTGAAAGTTTAAGTGTCAAAAGCTTTACAGTAGTTGGAATTGCGAAAAAAAGTTTTACTATTTACGGATTGAGTAGCGGTTGCAATATTTGACTAACCAGAATCTTCCTATCGCAATTAACCCCATTCAGCAAAATCCGATAGATTGGTTCAGATAAACCTTCCTCAGCTTGAGCCGCAAATGATATCCTTTTGCGGCCCCCGATTTGGAATCGGCCTCACCTTAAGAGACTACGCAGTCGAGCATCGCACTCAAGGAAAAGATAATTTATGTCACTTTACTCATTCATTAAGCGCCTGGTCGAGACAAACTCCAAAAGCACTCGTTCGGTAACTCGAAACAAACGTAATAACAAATCAGGTTTGTCTTTTGAGAAACTTGAAACACGTAAAATGTTGGCGAGTATTTCGTTTGACTCTGGAACAGTGACCGTTGCTGGTGACAGTGGCAATAATGTTGGGTCGTTTTCGCAGGTTAATTCGACGACCTTCCGGGCGAGCCTTACTGGTTTGAGTAGTCAAGATTTTGCTGCGTCGGATGTTAACAGAATTGTTTTTATCGGATTTGGTGGCAACGACACATTCACAAATGCTACTGCCGTGGACGGGTTGCTGCTGGGCAACGATGGCAACGACGAGCTCAATGGTGGAAGTGGATTTGACCAAATCAACGGCGGACAGGGCGACGACGTTATCCGCGGTAACAATGGGAATGATCGTTTGATCGGTGGCTTTGGCGACGACGCGATCCGAGGCGGAAACGGAGACGACTCGATATTTGGCACTAGCGGCTTAAACATTCTCCGTGGTGATGCGGGCAACGACATTGTCTTCGGCGGCGATGAAGCCGATCAGATTTTCGGAGACAGTGGTATCGATAACCTCTTCGGTCTCGACGGTGACGACATTATCGACGTTGGGGATGGTGGGATCGAAGGGTCAGCCGGAACAGCACAGGCTGATTTGGCTTTAGGCCTGAATGGTGTCGACACGATCACCGGCGGCACCGGATTGAACGTGCTCTATGGCGGTAACGGAGATGATATTCTCAACGGTGGCACGGGGCAAAACCGGCTCCACGGTCAAAACGGAAATGACGAACTTACAGGTGGAAACACCGATGACTTCCTGGCGGGGCAACTTGGTGACGACATAATCCTTGGATTAGGTGGGAACGATTTTATCTTGCCTAGTTTTGGTAATGATATTGTTGACGGGGGCACAGGTAATGATTTTGTTGTCTTTACTTCTACAGCTGACAACTACCGAATTACAGGATCAACTCCTGAACTAACTGTTCTCGATAGACGAGGATTCGAAGGCGAAGACCAAGTCGACAACGCTGAGAGATTTCGATTTGCCGACGGCGATCAAGATGCTGAAGCGAACATTCTTCAAGTCGTGACTGTCCAGCCGATCATTGTTTCCGATTCCGATGGTTCCAATACCGCCGAGTACTTTGGCAATGCCGACCAAGAAGCAAACATCTTGGAATTGATTGACGATATCTATTTTCAAGCCCAAATTGATATCGAATTCCTGCCACCGGTAACGTGGAATAATACATTCGCCAATGTTGGTAATCGCCGAACACGACCACTGACCGATTTGAATACGGTGGTCTCTACTGGAGATGCATTTGGGCCAGGTAACAGCGATCCATTGGTGATCGACCTCTACTTTGTCGAGAGATCTGCTGGTTTTGCGGATACAGGTGAGAACGTTACCAATGGATTAGCTTTCGTTGGTGGTAACGGGATTACGATGCACGTCGGCGACAATTTGGTTGATTTCCAAGCAGGTCGAGATGTGGTCGCACAAGTAGCGGCTCATGAAATCGCTCATAACCTGGGATTGGACCACACGGATGACAATCCAAACAATTTGATGTTTGAGGGAGAAGAAGAATCAACCGGTTCTGAATTGACCGCGGAACAAATCGCAATGGTTTTGGACAGCGAATTCTCGCGTCCTGTTTAGAATCCGTCTCAAAAATCTAATTGGGAAATGGGGTTTGTTGCGGTATGATGTTCTAACGGACAGAAAATACTTCAACTACTGAGATAAGTAATTGGTTTGCCTGCCGGGCGAGACTCAATGGCGTCTTTGCTTATCTCCAATCCAAACGGCCCATGATATGAGCTATGGCATCGGAAAGATTGTTTCCGCGATAATTGTGTTTATCGCTTCATTCTTTCTGTCGATGTTGGCGCTCAAGAATGGATTTGGCTCGCCCGCATTTTTAATTATACCGACCAGCTGCGTCGGATTCTTTTTTTCGCTGGTGTTGGTGCGGAGCAGCGATCGAATTGGTTGGTTTACCTTCGCAACTGTTCTGGCGTTCTTGCTGCCTTTTGCGGGAGTGGCGGAGCAAGGTCTGCACTCAGTTTTCGGTTGGTGCGAAGACTACTTGCGTGACTCCCGACTGAAGTGGTTTTACAACGTTGTAGAGGTTGCCGCGATTTTCGGTGGCGTCATATTGCCTTGGCTGTTGGCGTGCTTTCTGGGGCGCTATGCGTCCAGGTTCGTTCAGAAAATGTTTTGTTCACCGGTTTTGCCTGGCGACGCAAATCGAGTTCAGTCTGACGAAAAATACAGGTTCTCGATACGCGGGCTAATGGTTGCGGTGATGGTTTGCTGTGCATTGACGGCTTGGCTTTCAAACACCGTTCGTCAGTGGCATGTTCGTGAGGCGGCAAAGACGTCGGAGTTTGTTGAAAAATTCAAGCGCTCGTTTACTTCTGGAGCAACGACTTTAATTGGTGAGCCATTTGTTGAGGCAAACCGGTCTTCGCACTTCGACATTTATCGAGTTTACGCTCAAATCAAGAAAACAAATTCAAGCGGCAAGGAAGAAAAACTGTGGGCCGTTTGGGCATATTGGTGCGATGAGTGTTATCCAGGTACTGTTTCCAATTTTGGTTACGCGGAAGATTCAGATGCATTGAATTTACCAAAATTATTGGCGGCCAAACATTTATATGGACTTTCCAGTTCGATGGTGGACGGCGCACCTCCAACGGGAATGGTTGCGCCCATTGCGTCGGCACCATCAGCTGTTGTTGCTGGCGAGAAATTCAGAATCGCTGGGAAAACGGATCGCTATCTCATGTGTGATTTAGTCATCCGGCCAGCCAAAGCTGTTTCTGCATTAATACCGACTGCAAATTCGGGAGTGGATGGCAACGTCTATTGGGATGTGAAAATCAATCCAGGCTTTAGTGGCAGCACAATTGAATACGAGATTCAGACTAGTCCCGGCAAGCTTTACCGAGCGGAGGTTGTTACTGGGAGTATAAATATCGCGGCCGCGGAAAACGACCAATAGTTAAGGCTTTCGATAGACACCACATCATTCGCAGTTTGGTTTCTTGCGCAATTTGTGTGGCAAAACGAGGTTGGTGTGTGAATGGGCGTGAATTTTGGCAAGCTGGCCCGTTGATGCAAATTGCAAAGCATTTGAGCCGTTTTGGCGATAGCCACGGTTTATGTGCGATGAACCGAGGCTATCGCCTAAACGGCTCAGTAAAGTGTCGTAGTTGGCGATGGTTTGCGTAGGGCTAAACAACATCAGTCTTGATTGTGATCGGTTGGTCCGCGGTTTCAATCAAACCATTCGTCATCTGGATCAAAAGCCGGAATTGGAACGTTGATGAGTTTCAGTTTGCCAATCGCCCGGTGGCGGCATCCCGGTTTTATCAAAATCGAAGAGCCAGGTTGGACATCGAATCGCATTCCGTCCAGTTCCATTTGGCCAGTCCCTTCTAGTATGTAATAGATCTCGGTCATCTTTTTGTGATAGTGTGTTTTGGTGTCTTCGCTGACTTTGACGACGTGAAGCGAAGCGATTTGGTCTGGGTCGTCGGTGAAAGCGCGTCTAGTCGTGCCGCATGAACAATCGGTTGCGGCAATCGATCGCGTGTTGACGATTTTGAATCGTTTTTCAGGCATCTTGGTTGGTATCTCCTTTGAAATTATTTTTTGGCTTGTACGTACTTTTGCTGTTCCTCGCTTACGCGTCGGGTTTCCATTTTCTGGTCGCCACTATCGCGGGCAAAAACTAAAGTACGTGCATGACGCGATGGATTCAGTTTATCGACCACGCGGTTCGCGCGGAAGTTCGAGTTCTCTTAAACCGTGGCTATCGCCAAAACGGCTCAACTTGTCTTTAACGTGGCTGTTGCCAAAACGGCCCAGTTTTAACATTTGTAATTCGATGAACGACAAGCTTTAAAACATTTGGAATTCACCGACGGGCTCAAATGCGTTTTCGATATGCTTGATGATGGGCTCGCTACAATCACGCGGCCAAATTATCGAAATGACATCGAATCGAGCCCGGCATTCAGTAAGCCGATTCCATTTGAGGAATCCAATCGCTGTCTTGGTCAGGTGTTCTTGCTTTACGTCGTCAACGGCTTCTTCTGGCAAGCCCATCGTATCACTGGTGCGCGTTTTCACTTCTACAAAAACGATTGTCTCGTTGTCGATGACGATCAAGTCGATCTCGCCGAACTTGTCTTGAAATCCTCGGTCGATGAGGACCATACCCCGGCGAAGAAAGAATCGTTCTGCTTCACGTTCTCCTCGGTCGCCAAGCGTTCGCGCTGGTAAGAACCGGTCGTAAAGTTTAACGGCAGGTTTGGAAAGGGTGAACTTTCGTAAGATCTTCCGTGCAGTTTTAGACATAAAAAAAGGACTCCATTCGAATTGAACCGAGTCCATGGTTGGTGACACTGAATAATTCAGTGACGTTGTAAGTCTGCCGTTTTTAACTAGTTGTCTTTTTTCTCTTCCGCCATCGGTGGCTTGTCTGATGCAGGCTCCGTTGTTGCGGGAGTTTCAGTCATGGGCTCGGTTGTTGCCGGCGCCGTGGTGGCAGGTTTCGTAGTTGCCGGTTCAGTAGTTGCCGGTTCAGTAGTGACCGGCGGCTCAGTTATAGCTGGCTCAGTTGTGGCCGGAGTCGATGGAACAAAATCGTTTTTGATCGTTTCCGATTTTGGTTTATCCGATGGCTTCACGCCTGCTGGAATATCTTTCTCGGGAAAATCAATAACAGGGCGATCAGGAATTGCAGGACCAGGGGCCTCACCGACTTCTTCTTCCTCCCAGTTCTCAATCTTGTTGTAAAGTTTTGCGTAATCTTCATCAGAACAGCGTCTGAGGCCACGTCGAGCGGAATCAGCAAATGCCGAGTCGGGAGCTTCGTCAACCAGTTGATTGTAGTACTTTTTTGCTTCATCAAATTCACCGAGGCTTTCGCACGCATAGGCGAGCGAAAAAGTCGACCTACGTTGAATCATTGTGCTCTTGTTTGCAGCCGGAGCATCAACGATTTGCTGAAAACTTTTCTTTGCCATTCCAATCAATGACAACGCGCCTTCGCGATCGCCTGCGAATTGCTCAAGCCCGGTACCAAGCTGACGATCACCGGTCATTTGAAGTGCCCAATGAGCCGCTTTGGAATCAGGGTAATCGGTGGCAACTTTTTGCCAGCCTTTCAAGTCGCTTGTTCGCAACGCGACGGCAGTCGAAGTACTCAAGTCACGCCATTGAGCGGCATTGGCTTGGTAGCTATTTTTCATCATAAATGCGATCAAAAGAAAACCGAGAAATGCAGCGACCGCGACCAGCCCAATTGTGGTGAGGTGTGGCTTGATGTCCTCCAAAAACTTATCGACGCCTGTTAGCTCTTCTGGCTCTTCGACGACTTCTTGTTTGGAAAACTTTTTCTTTTTTGTTGCCGCTTTTTGATTCATGGGTTGACTCATATTTTGATCAGTCCTTGATCACGTCAATCGGAAAAATATTACTTGTAATCACGTTAGTATATGTGTCTTTTCGCTCGGTGGTCAATAGCGACCCCTCATCTTCAACTGCCTTCTCGGCTAACATATTCATCCTGAATTCACGTTCAGCCAGTGAGGCCAGCCATGCCTCCTGTCAATATTCGCACACTCGACCTCGTAATCAGTTCTTGAATCCCATGAGTGGCCTCAACCCGGACCAAAGTGACGCCGTCAACACGCTTTCTGGGCCTCTTTTGGTCCTGGCAGGCGCGGGAACCGGCAAAACACGCGTGATTACCTTCCGCATCGCCAAACTGATCAAGTCTGGGGTGCCGGGCGAGCGAATTCTCGGCATGACATTTACCAACAAAGCCGCCAATGAAATGAAAGAGCGACTGGGCAAGATGTTGGGGATGGGGTTTAGTAAATATCCCAAAAAGAAGTCCAAAAATGGCAAAGAGGAAAAGGACCACACGCCCACAATTTCGACTTTTCACTCACTTTGTGTCCGCATTCTACGCCGCCGAATTGAGCATCTTGGCTATCCTCTGAAATTTGCGATCTACAACCGCGGCGATCAGGAATCACTTGCCCGAGGTATTCTCCGCGAGCTTAACGTTCACGATAAACTTCTCGCGCCTGGCCAGTTGCTTTTTTGGATTGGCCATTGGAAGTGCAAATCGATGCAGCCAGCCCAAGCGATTCTTGCCAGCGACACCGACGCCCAGCACTTGGCCGCCGTCGGCTATCAACGGTACCAGCGTCAGCTAAAGTTATCCGGCGCCGTTGATTTCGATGACTTGCTTCTTTTGACTGAGCAGTTGTTTGAAAAGCACGAAGACATCCGCGCCGAAGAAGCCGCGATGTACGACCATATTCTTGTTGACGAATATCAAGACACCAACACCAGCCAGTATCGAATTGTCAAAGCACTTGCCGAGCACCGAAATCTTTGTGTTGTGGGGGATGACGATCAATCGATTTACGGATGGCGTGGTGCCGAAGTCGAACACATTTTGAGCTTCAATCGCGATTGGCCTGATGCAAAGGTCGTGCGTCTGGAAGACAACTACCGCTCGACCGAAGCGATCATCGAATCCGCCAACACGCTGATCAAATTCAACAAAACTCGCCACGATAAAATTTTGCGTGCGGCCAGACCGGGTGGAGAAAAACCAAAAATCTTGCAGTTCCCAAACGAAACGGTGGAAGCTCAAGAAACCGTTCACGACATTCGACGTCGCTTGGAAATTCAGGGGCGCGAGCCAAGAGATTTTGCAATTCTATTTCGCACCAATGAACAGCCGCGAATTTTTGAAACGGAACTTCGCAAAGCCAAACTGCCTTACATCCTTGTGGGTGGCATGTCGTTTTTTGATCGTAAAGAAGTTAAAGACGTGCTTTCGTTTTTGCGATTGATGGATGGTAATCCGGACGAAGTATCCGTTTTGCGAATTATCAACACGCCGCCACGGGGTGTTGGTAAAAAGTCGATCGAAACGATGCTAAATCATGCGATCAAAAACAAAGTTCCGTTATGGGACATCGTGACGGGAGAAGTCGAGCGGCCAAAACTGACTGAGACGACCAAGCGAGGCTTGGACGCTCTGGCTTATGCTGTTCAGGAAGTTCAGTATCAAACCCAAGACGGATCTTTGGTGGATCTGGCGAGGAACATGATTCAGATGATTCGTTACCGCAGCGAATTGGACAGGATTTACAACGAGCCAGAGGAGCGCGAGTCGCGGTGGGCAGTGGTTGAGCAAATTGTGAACGCACTTGGTGAGTACGAACAGCAAGCCGCCAAACCGCGCCTCAATGATTTCCTGGATAAACTTTTGCTGGGTGAGCAGGATGCCAACGACGAGAAGGAAAAACAGCTAAAGAAAAATGCGATCGCGTTGATGACGATGCACAGTGCCAAGGGGTTGGAGTTTCCCGAAGTCTACATCGTTGGACTGGAGGAAGGCATTTTGCCCCACCACCGTTCGCTTGAAGAAGACGCGTCCATCGACGAAGAACGCCGGCTCTGTTACGTCGGCGTCACACGAGCGGAAGAACGTTTGACGATGTCGATGTCTTTGACTCGAATGAAATGGGGCAAGCCCAGAGACACGATTCCCAGCCGGTTTCTATACGAGCTAACCGGCCAGGCGGATCATCCCAACTATGCAAAAAAACGCGGAGTCTAGTGCCGCCCATCTGTTCACGCCAACAGAACGCTTTTGGCCTGAATGTCTTTATTTGAGTTGCAAAATCAATGAGCCGTTTTGTTGAGCCGTTTTGGCGATAGCCACGGTTTACGAACGATAAAATAATCGCAACATGATTTTTGCGCCCCCTGCGCCTCTACATGAGGCTTCTTCGGTATTGAATCGCAAAAAACGAACACCGCCCCTTTCGCCAAAGAACCAAACGATTGGTATCGCCGTACAGATATCATGATTATTAAAAAACGTATCTTCTTTCGGATGTGCGAATGCGATAACCGCTTGGAAATCGGGGTCGGTAAAGCTGGCGGTGAGATCGAATGCCCCCAGTGTGGAAAACGAATCGAGGTTGGTCCGTTGTCCGAGCTTCGTGAAACCATCGAAATCACAAAAGTAATCGAGACTCCAAACGTTTTTCAATTTGGGCTTCGAGAAATGATGCTCTTGTTCTTGCCGTTTGCCTTGATCGCCTGGTCGATTGGCGAGTTCGGAGAAACGGCATTAGTGCCACTAGGATTTCTCTTGTTGATAATTGCCTATGTGGTACTCGTGTTTATGTGTGGAACAGTCGTTCACAACATTGAAAAGATTCAGGCTTGGTTTTGGGATTAAG
This sequence comes from uncultured Pirellulaceae bacterium, assembly GCA_964448575.1. Classification (GTDB taxonomy): domain Bacteria; phylum Planctomycetota; class Planctomycetia; order Pirellulales; family Pirellulaceae; genus Mariniblastus. The sequence goes on along the minus strand of CAYUWY010000017.1, from coordinate 59,542 downwards.
TGAATGACCAGTGCAGGGTCGAGTTGGCGGACAAAATTGAGGAACTTAATCAAGCCGAAACTGTGTTGGCATTGGTTTTCCGTTTGCCGAAGTTCATTTTGACTTCGCAGATTTCTGTTCCTCAACTTGCTTTTTCACTGCCTTTATAAGTTCTTCAATCGAGATCGAGCCGGCTCTCGATTCGCGCTCCTCGCGGAATTCATCCCATGAAGGCAAGTCAACAGAAAGCTCTTGAGCCGATTGGCAGCTTACGACCAATTTGGTGTCGCGGATTTCCAACTCGATATCCTGACTACTCAACGGGTCTTTAGGGGTTCTGTCCGCAAAAAAGTTTGCGACCTCGTTTGCTGTTCGCGGATAAGTTTCATTTTGACGGCGGTGAATTTCTGAGGCGACAAACATTTGCATCATACGAATGTTGGCTTTCTTGCCCACCATTTGTTTCCCGAGACCTGAAAAATCTGGAGCCATTTGCGCTAGAAAGATTTTCCCAAGTGACGAGCCTTTTGCTTTGCGACCGTTGAATGCGTTTCGTGCAAAAGTATTGCGTTCCATGATTTCCGCATCTAGCTCTTTCAGCTCATCGATCATCGCTTCGAATCGAGCAATTCGTTTGGTGTCGTCTTCAATTGAAGCAGCTTGTTCGAGTTTGTCAAACCACTCATTGATGAATTTTAAACCTTCAGGATGGTCAGCCGTTGTTCGAAAGAAAGTCATCGGGCCGCCAAGACCGTAGCGTTGTGTATAAATATACGCGTCCAAGAGCATGGTCCTGTCTAGAACGTTCAAAGACGTGCTTAGTTGATCGGTCGATTTAAGCTTTTTAGATTTATCTAGAAACTCGTTTAGCTGTTGGGCTGTCGTTGAATCGTTGGCGGAAATTGTACAAGCAAGCTGGCAAGCGGTTTCAATGAGTTTGGCTGAAGACGCTTGTTCAACCGATGATGCACCTTTGGCGAGAACTGCGCTTAGCAAGAAAAGGCTGTTTACGTTGTCAAAGGCCTGTTGGGATTTGCCCGTTCCAAGACATTTCATTGAGCGGACTTTAAAGTAGTCCCCAACGTGCAGGATCTTTTCAACCAACTCTAAATTTGCATCCATCACGGCAGGTCGATAGGTTTCGTGTTTTTGCGGCATCAGCGGAAGGAAATACCTCTCTCGCGAAAAGCCCGTAGAAAAAATACTAACTTGGCTCTGGTAGTGAGTTAGCCAGCGATCGACTTCAGGAAACTGTTCGGGGGTCCAGGGAGCCTGTTTTGCAAATTCGAATGGAATGATTGCTGCAGGATCAGTTTGCCCGTTCTTTGCGATGAATTCTTTGTGCCAGGATGCAAATTCTAAGAACGGATTTTGGGTTTTGTCGCCTTCTTTAAATCCAACTAAGTCGTAAAAGTCATTTGAATCGTAAAATGCACCGCTGGGCCAGATGACTTCCAAAAACTTAACCATCGCATTGTTTTCGGGAGTCACACCTTCAAAGAATTTCTCGTTGATGGCAGCCAGATAATCCACGTCACCGTTTTCGTCTAACGGTTTTGTGAAAAAGGTTGTTTCTCGTGAAGGTGAGACGAAAGGATTGCCAGCTCCGGCTGGCATTCGAACATTGAACGCCGCCCAAATCACGCCAACTATGATCACAGCGATCAGCAAGGCGGACGCATAGATCAACAATTTCCAAAATCCGTATTTGGCCATTTTGAAAATGGATTGTTTGGGCTGGCTCAGGTCATCCTTGAGAATTGGCTGCATGACTTCCGGGTGGATTTCTATCGGAGATGGAATTTATGATGAGAATTAAGTTCAAAATTAGACCGCAAACAATCACAGCGAGCAAATTGGTGTCTTTCGCCTGACCCAGTTATTGGAAAAGGTTTTCAGGAACCGCTTCCTACTCTTTGAGCCCGTTACGAATTGCTTCTATCACTTTTGTGGCCAGGACCTTTGAGCCGTTTCTCGAAAAGTGGACGTTGGCAGGTTGTTGAATCGTTTCCAATTGAGGGTTTGCAAATTCGAACAAGTCGTTCACTTCAATGTCGTTTTCGGCCGCAATCTTTTTCATGATCGCGTTGTAAACACCAGGGGCCGTTGTGGCGCGAAGCGGTTTACAGCCTTCTGGAACTGGTGTCGTCGTGCAAAGGATCAATTTCGCATTCGTTTTCTTGAGCTTTGCAACAATCTCACGCAATTGTTTTTCATATTCTTCAGGGCTTGATTGAAGCGGGTCGTTTGGATCGTTCGAATTCTTTCCTGTGTCGGCTTTTACATGCTTCAGATCATGGAGACCAAAATTGACGTGGATTAAGTCAAAATTCCCGCCCTGCAATTGCAGCCACCGGTCGATGTTTTCGATTCCGTAATCAGTGCCGGCGCAGTTCTCTTGCCTTCCGTTTCGCGTCGGGCGAAAAACTTGTGCAACGGAAGCAAGTTCTTTGCGAACAAATGGCGTGTATCCGATCGAAATTGAATCGCCCAAAATCAAGACGCGCGGTTTGTCTTTGGCGTCCAGTAAGTTCAGCATCGATTTGCCAAGTGCATTGCCAACTAAAAAGTAACTCTCTGCGTTTCCAAACCAATGGTGCCCATGTCCGACGTTAGGTGATTGTTCTGCAGGTCGGGCGAACGCAATTGTTGGGACAAACGAGGTATTGGTTAGGCCATACTCTGCGGCTGAAGCTTGCGCGGCGCGGAACGTTCTCATTTTTTGATTTGCCTTACTGCCGCCATTGCCAAGTTCGCCAACCACAAAAGGCAAATCAGGTGTTCCAAACTGCTTGCGAATATCGGCGATCAAGTTCTTAAGATTGGTTTCGTATTCGGAGGTTGCTTGATCATCGATCATGTCATTCCAACCCTGCTGCCACACGAAACCTGAAATCACAAGCTCGTGATCCTTTAGTTGTGGAATCTCTTTGCCAGCGTTGGTCATCGCCGAGCCGACCTCTTCCAACATTTTGATGTAGTACGGGCCGATTTCACGACCAGTTTTTTCGGCTGAAGTCGGTGGCAGGAAATCTTTGTAGAGGCTCTTGCCGCCCCAAGCCGTTTTGATCAGTAACACTGGCTCGTCAATTGCATCCCCGACAATGTGGCCAAATTGAAACTCTGGGCCAATGTGGTGCGGGTCTCCAGCGTACCCGGTGAACCCGATGGTCAATCCGCCTTTTTTCAAACCCGCGTTCTTCGGTTTTGATTCATCGTACTCACCAGAAATTTGAAACCAGACAAACGCGTCGTCGCGAACTCTCCAAGTGCCATCTGAGTTTTTAATATGGGCGAACCGGGATTTTTTTTCGGCGTTGTTCATCACTTGAACAAGCGTACCTTTGCCGCCGTTGTAGTCTTTGCTGTCATCAAGATCGACGACACCGTGACCTGTCATGTTTGACTGTCCGGCGAGAATAAAAACTTTCGCCGATTTTGTTTTTTGCCCAATGGCTGAATTGGAAAAACCTGCCGCTAAAGCAAAAATAACCAATGAAAAAATTGTGAACGACCGGTCGATAAAGAAACTATTCATGGGCTTTTGCCGTGGTTTGTGATTCTTGACTGCAAGTTTTTAAGACGTGCTCAGTGCGTTAATTGTAGTATGATGACAATTCAGTTTTTTGGAATCAGTCCAAAGTGAATGGGTGATCCGATGGTTAAAAAACAGCCAAAACTCAAAACAGAAACCGACATTCAGTTGGTTCGCCGCAACTGGGCGATCGCAGGCCTGTTGCTTTTGCAACTCTCAGCCTGCTTTTTTGTTTCTTTGTTTCCCGAACAAGATTTGGGGGGAACGCGATTTCAATATAGCATCATCCCATTTTCAATTTGCGTCGGCGTGATCGCATCTCAGTTTGGCATTTTCGGATTTGTATTCGCTTTGTATCCAAGCAATGTGATCATTCGACTTTCTCTGACCGTCGGGGGCATGATCACTTCGATTTGCACAATTTGTTTTGGGATCGTGTTTTGGCAGAACAGCTGGATAAAAGAAGCCGCCAGCGTTCTTCCCTGGGTTCCAATGTTGTTGGTCGGTGCAGCACTTCCGTTTTTAGCCGCCAGAGCTTTCTTGGGGTGGACGCTGCGCTATGAGAACGATCTCGAATCGGATCCGCGGCTGACGATTTCTTCTTTTTTAATCGGTACCGGGCTGTTCGCTTTCTCGTTGGCCATTTTGATGACTGGACCAAACGGTTTGATTGGATGGGCGATAGCGTCGTCAGTCGTAGTCACAGGGATTGGATTGGTGATGTTCGTTCCGCTGACTTTTGTTTTGTTTCAGTCAAAAAGCATCATCAAAGTCTTGCTTGCATTTGCTGTCGTTGGTTTGCTTCCAGGAGCGAGCATTGTGACGACACTGATTTCGACTACCAATACAAACGTCAATTCGATGATGGCGTTTACGGTTACTTTCTCAAGTCTTATTTTGGCGTACGGATTTTTTGTTGTCGCGTTCAAGAACTTTGATCTGAAGTTTACGACTTAGGTGTACAGGGCAGCTAAAATTGACGGCTAAAAAGATTCTTGTTGCCCGAGCTTGAGCGATAGTAAACTAGCTGACGCAAATATTGATTCGAAAAGTAAAAGCGCTCACCGTTGGTCAGTCTTTTGAAAAGCGAATTATCTTAGCTTAACCTGAGCGCTTTTATTTGTTACTATCGAGTCACTTCCTCAAGCCTCTCCTCGCCAATTATTCTCACCCTCTCCTCACTCATTCTCCTACCAATAAAAATGGATCCAAATATTGCCGGCACACCCGGCTTCGCCATTGGGCGCGCCAGGCATTTGATGCAAACGGAATTGAAAAACCGCCTGATCAAGCTGGGCCTGAACTTGTCACCTGAAGGGGCGACAGTTTTACTTTTGGTCGCCGGTGTATCTGAACCGATTCGAGTTAGTGATTTGGCTCGCTTGGCGATTCGGGACAGCACAACGCTCAAGCGACAAATCGATTCTCTTGTTAAACTCGACTATGTCGTTCAGGAGAAAGACAAATCGGACGGTCGTGTCGTTTTGGTTTCTATGACTGCGCTTGGAAAAGAGGCCGTTGTAAAGATTGTGCCGATGTTGGAAAAACTTCAAGCCAAAGCTCTTGAAGGGTTTTCGGAAGCTGAGCACAATCAGCTGGTCGATTTGCTCCAACGGATTCAACGGAACTTGTTGGAAGGCTAATTGATTTAAGCGGTTTTTACCGACCTGAAAACTGCCTTGGCGACGATTGCTTGGCAACAAGAACCATGGAGCTGTCCCCATTGAAGGCATCAGCTCGCTAGCTCTGGTTTGGTATTGACTTATCCCGGGTGCACTCCTACTTTTCCGCCCTATTTATCTGCGCAATCGGTGCGTTGAGGACGGCGATTCCGACAGCCAAGGAAGGCAAACGGTATGACTTTGCAAAATAATTCATCGCAGAATAAACCTAACAACAATCGGCAGAACCAAAATCAGAATCAAATTCTGAAAGTTGGGCGCAGAGTGTTTTTGGCAGGAATGGTTGTGACGGCGACAACGGGTTGTCAAAACATGATTCGTCGAGGGCAAAGCCCAGAAGACGCGCCCATTCTTCAATTGTATGACGAGAATAAAAAGACGGGTGATACACGATACATCAGTTCCGTTTGCGGAATCCATGGGCTGAATTTTGCAGTTATCGAAGGCATCGGGTTGGCGAAGGGGCTTGATGGAAATGGTAGCCCCGCAAAAGCCGGTTCGCATCGTGATCACGTTCTGCGTGCCCTTGAGCGAATTCCTAATATCGATGACTCAAAGAAAATTCTGGCAAGCAAGAACACTGAAATCGTTTTGATGAAAGGTCTGCTGCCTCCCGGTACTCGTGAGGGCGACACGTTTGACCTTGAAGTCTCGGTGATGAAAAACTCGGACGCAAAAACCATCGAAGACGGGATGATCATTCAAACCCGAATGCAAGACGTGAAAAAGCTTGATGGCAGAGTAAGGCTTGGGCACGTGGAAGCGATTGGCCGCGGTCGAATTTTGGTTGATGCATTATTTGAGACGCGGAAAGATAAATCTAATCACTTGCACGGGGTTGTTTTGGGTGGCGGAACGGCTCTCAAGGATCGTCCGATCGGATTGGTGATTCGCACGTCGGATTATGGTCCGAAAACAACGACTTATATTTCCCGCGCAATCAACCAGCGGTTTTCCGTCGCGTCGCAGTCAGGAAGCCAAGGTGTTGCCGAGCCAAAAGACGATCGTCGGGTTGATTTGTATGTTCCTGAGAATTACCGCAAAAATGTGGGACGTTATCTTTCAGTGATTAGGAATATCACTTATTCCGAGCCGATTGAGAAACGCATTGAGCGAATCGAAAAACTGGACGCGCAAATGGCCGAGCCGTCTGCTGCTGCCGTTACGTCACTTCGTTTGGAAGCCATTGGCAAGGAAGGCATTCCGTCGCTTAAGCGAGCCCTCCGCCATAACGATCTCGAAGTACAATTTCACGCAGCCCAAGCGCTTGCCTATCTCGGTCAGTCTGATGGTGTCGACATTCTAAAGAAATCGGCAAAACAAGAACCGGCGTTTCGCTGGCATTCGCTTGCCGCGCTGGCTTCAATGGAAGATACTGCAGCTGCCAAAGCGTTGGAAGAACTGCTTCACGTCCCAAGTGCGGAGACTCGATACGGTGCATTCCGTTCGCTGCGAGTGCAGTCTCCGGGTAGTCCAACCGTTGCTGGAAAATGGATGGGCGATTTCTTCTTGCATGAAATTGTGTCAGAAGCCGAACCTATGATCCACTTTTCACGTTCGAAGCGTCCTGAAATTGTTGTGTTTAATGACCAGCAAACTGTTTCCGATAGTTTCATCCACGCTCAGCCAGGTTTGACGGTTCGCGCGTTGGGCAATGGTCGAGTCAGTGTTACTGCCTTTTCCGAAGAGTACGGCAAAGAGAAAACAGTTTGCTCGGATCGCATTGCTGATTTGGTTGAAGTGCTTGCCGACAAAGGCTACGGTTACGGATCGCTTTTAAAGATCTTCCGCGAAGCCAAAAATGCGGGCAGCGTAAACTCTCGGTTGGTTGTCAATGCAGTTCCGAAACTTGGCCGGACTTACACGCCGGGTGAGTTTGAAGATGAATTGCCACCAGAGGTTTCCGACAAATACGTTTCTCAACCGATGCCGGAACTTTTCCGTGATGGAAAAGAAAAAAAGAAAGCCCCCAAGCCAGTTGTCCAAGAGGAAATTGTCGGCGCAAACAAGGCGAAAATTAAAGAAGAAAACTCCACTGGATGGAGTAGACTGCTGGATTGGGCCACGGGCGAATAATAAAATTCGATCGGACCAAAGCTCCGCCGTCGCATGATGCTACGTCCTTTGTGCAAACCGTTTTTAGTTTAATGACAATCAATCCGTATGCTTAAAGCCCTCGAACTCAGTGGGTTTAAGAGCTTTGCCGATAAAACCCGGTTTGAGTTTCCGCCAGGGATCACGGTCGTCGTGGGTCCCAATGGTTCTGGAAAATCAAACATCGTTGACGCCATCAAGTGGGTGCTTGGTGAGCAGAGTGCGAAGAGTTTGCGCGGCAAGGATATGTCGGATGTGATCTTCAAAGGCTCCAGCGGCGCTAATTCTCGTCGTCCTGCCAACGCGGCAACGGCAACAATCATTCTGGACAACACCGACAAACGTTTCGCGTTTGATGCGGACGAAGTTCATGTCAGCCGGCGAGTTTATCGAAGTGGCGAGTCGGAGTACCTGATCAACGGCGAGTCTACTCGGCTCAAAGATATCCGCGAACTGTTTCGCGGGACTGGCGTCGGAACGGACGCTTACAGTTTGATCGAGCAAGGCAAAGTCGAAAGGATGCTTTCGACGAACGCCAAAGACCGTCGTGCGATTTTCGAAGAAGCCGCCGGGATCAGTCGTTTCAAAGCCAAGAAGATCGACGCCCAGCGGCGACTAGCCCGAGTAGAAGGCAACTTGATTCGTTTGGCCGACATCGTAGACGAAGTCGGTAGCCGTTATCGAAGCGTCAAAAGCCAGGCCTCAAAGGCGGCTCGATACAAAGAATATTCTGACCGGCTTCAGCAACTACGAACTTACGTTGGACTCAAAGACTGGCGTGCGTTCTCGGAAAAGCTTGAAAAAGTCAAATCCGAAAACGCCGAGCACACTTCTGCTGCCGAAAAATTGACTGCGGAAATTGAAGCTCAGAATTCGACTACCAACGAAGTAGAAACGCGACTGGATGAAATCTCAAATGGCTTGATCAAGCATCAGGAAAAAGCCGGTCAGGTTCGCGAGCGTGTTGCCCAAATCGAATCGCATCTGTCGCTCAATAAAACGCGATTGGAAGACCTCAACTATCGCCAATCGCAAATGGCCGAGCAGTTTGAGCGTTCGAAAAAGCGAACTGAAGAATTCAAAACTCGAATCCAAGCCGCCGAAAAGGAAGCCGAAGACGCGGAGCTGAATTATCGCGATGCATCCGACCGGCTCAAGGAACACGAATCAGAACTGGCGACGCTGAACGACCAGATCTTGAGTCTGCAATCAGGAAGCGAATCCAAGCGGTCCAAGTACACCGAGCTGGTTGACTTTATCACGCAGATTGGCCGGATGGTCAGTGCGGCCGATTCGCAAGTCGAAACGCTAAACGAATCAAAGTTACGTTTCAGTGGTCAAGCCACTGAGTTAACCAAAGCGCTAGAAGGCCACAAAGCGTCGTATCAGAAATTCGCGACCGCAAAAGAGGATCTACAAAAAGAAGCCGAATCGATGGACTCCGATTTGGCAGAAGCTCGTAAACAATACGAGAAATATAAATCAGAGCTTGCTGGTCGGCGCGAGCGAATGACGGACCTTACCAATCAACAGGCGGGTTTGTCGCAACGTGCCGAAGTGATTGAAGAGCTTGAAAAAAGCCTTGAAGGAATCAATGCGGGTGCCAAAGAATTGCTGCAGCATGCCAAAGCTGGAGCCAAAGGCCCGATGAAAGATGTGGTTGGGTTGGTGGCTGATCTGGTCTCGGTCAATGTTCAACATGCCGCGATTGTGGATGTCGCATTGGGCGAGTTGGCACAGTTTGTGATTGTCGACGGTGATAACCTCATCAATCAAATTGCCGACAACAAAATCAAACTCAATGGACGTGTTGGGCTGATCCAACTGGATTCTCCGCCGACCTTGGGTGCGGATCCGGACGTGAATCTTAATGGCGCTCCGGGAGTGATCGGACGGGCGGATCGGCTGGTTCAAGTCTCGCCAGAGTACGTGAAATTCATTCGCACGTTACTCGGTGGAACTTGGGTAGTGAAAACGCTTGGCGAGGCGTTGCATCTCCACGCCAATCATCCAAACGCGAATCAAGCACGGTTTGTGACACTTGATGGTGAGATCGTCGAGTCAGATGGTGCTGTAGTTGTGGGACCAAAATCGGCGACGTCCGGTTTGGTTTCCCGGCGAAGCGAATTGCGTGCACTTAAACGTGAGTTGGTGCAGCTGGACGAAGAGATCAAGCAATGTCGGTCTCAGGTAGAAGATCTTACGACCAAAGAAGCCGACGCCGACGCAAACATTCAAAAACAATTGAATGATAATACCGAGTTGGCATCTCGGCTGTCGGATCAGACGATGCAGGCAAATGCCACCGAGAAACAAATTCAACAAACGGAAAAACAGCTGGCACAGGTTCAGGCGGATTTGTCTCAGTCAACAACGCGGCTGGGGGAATTGGACCGGAAGCTTGGACTCGACCGGGCCAAACTTGCGGCGCAGGAACTTGAGCTGGGCAGTTTGACTCAATTGATCTCGTCCAGTGAAACTCAAGCGGCTGAATCGCAAAAGCAGCGGTCCACGATTGAGAAAGCGTCCACCGCAGCGAAAGTGAAACTGGCCAAAGCCGAACAGGTACTTGATAGTGTTCAGGCTCGCGTGGCACAGTACCGCACCGAATTTGAAGAACAAAACGAAGCCAACTCGCAATTGACGGTTCAGCGTGAGTCGGATGAAAAGGCAGCGGAAACAGCCAAGGCCGAAATTGAAAAGGCGACAGAAGAACTAGCCAAACTGACTGTTGAAAAAGATGAAGTCGCCGATCTGTTGACCAAGTTCACCCAGGATCGATTAGAGGTCGATTCCGAGCGCCGTAAATTAGCGACGGAGTTGACTGGTAAACGCGACGAGCTGCGACTGTCACAAGATAAAATGCATCAAGCTCAAATGCGGATCGAGCAATTGAATATGCAGCGTGAGCAATTGGCTGAACGAATGCAGGACGATTACGGAATTGATATTGCTTCGGTCAAAGATCAGCCAACAGATGAAGAGCTTGAAGAGCGCGAAAAAACGGACGCGGAAATTACTCAGTTGCGCAAAAAAATCGGCTCAATTGGTTCGGTGAACCTGGATGCACTTCAGGAGCTCGAGGACCTTGAAGGCCGCTATCTGGCGATGGACACCCAATATCAGGATTTGGTCCAAGCCAAAGAGACGCTCGAAAAAATCATCGTTCGAATCGACAACGATAGTCGAAAATTGTTTGTCGAAACGCTGGAAGCCATTCGTTTGAACTTTCAAAAACTGTTCCGTCAAACGTTTGGTGGCGGTAAAGCGGACATCATTCTCGAGCCCGATGTAGATCCGCTTGAGGCTGGAGTGGACATCATTGCGACTCCGCCTGGTAAGCCCGAGTTCAGCAATTCACTATTGAGTGGTGGCGAGAAAGCGTTGACGGCGGTTTCGTTGTTGATGGCGATCTTTCAGTTTCGCCCCAGCCCTTTTTGTGTATTGGACGAAGTCGACGCGCCGTTTGATGAAGCGAACATCGGTCGATTTATCGATGTGCTAAAAAGCTTCCTTGGTTGGACCAAATTTGTAATTGTGACCCACTCTAAAAAGACAATGACTGCGGCAACGACGCTCTACGGCATTACGATGCAGGAGTCGGGCGTTTCAAAACGCGTGAGTGTGCGGTTTGAAGACGTCAGTGAAGACGGGCATATTTCAGATGAGGCGCTACAGCGCGAGGATGAAGACGCAGCGTAGAGAAATTTTGATTTTCGTTTGTACGTTCTCGAAATTCAAATTTTGGTTTCTGCCGCACGTTATTTGCTTAGGTGTTTTCGCATTGTTATGTGTGGGATGCCGTCCTCGGGGAACTCTTCACCTTCGGTTTTGTAGCCCAGTGATTGGTAAAACGTGATGGCTTGGACTTGAGCGTGAAACCAAATCTGTTGGGCGTCAGCTGCGATGGCTTTTTGCTCCAAGGCATCCATCACGAGCGAACCTAGCCCCTTTCGCCGATGGCTTTTTAAAACGGCGATTCGTCCGATTCTACCGTCTTGTTTTAAATTTAACCTGCCAGTGGCAACGGGTTCATCTTGAGCGAACACAACGGCGTGGATGCAATGTTCGTCCTGGTCATCAAATTCAAGCTCCAAGGGGATTTCTTGTTCGTTGACGAACACTTCCGTTCTGATCTTTTGAATGGCTTCCAAGTGTTGGCGGAAAGTCGTGATAATGGTTCTGACCTGCATGTGTTGGATCTTAAACTACCTTCGAGATTTACGGAACACTCTCTATAATTCCAGCGACTCAACCGCAGCAACTCGACATTCGACATTTGACTTTCCACCCGCCTCCAATTCTCTCACCTTCATAATATCTGCCGTGACGTTGGGACGGCTTTCAAAAATCATCAACGTTACTCCTAAAGCCGCTTGGAACATTTTGGATGCACGACTCAACTGGTTCACACAATCATGAACATGGTGACCATTGTCATCACCACGGTGGAATTTTTGGTGAGCGATCGGATTTGATTTTCTCGATCGCTTGCGGTGTGTTATTGCTGGTCGGATGGTTGATCAGTTTTGCCGATGTGGCTTGGTGGATTCCGGTCGCGTTTTACGTCGTGAGTTATTTGTTTGGCGGATTTTTTATCGTCCAGGAAGCCGTTGAAGCCATCCTGAATTTTCATTTTGAAATTGAATTCTTGATGATCGTTGCGGCGATTGGTGCGGCGGTGTTGGGCAATTGGGCCGAAGGCGCTTTGTTGCTATTTTTGTTTAGCCTCGGGCATGCGCTGGAACACTATGCGATGGGACGGGCGCGTAAGGCGATTGAATCGCTTTCGGAGTTAACACCAAAAGTCGCCAATGTCAGGCGTGAGGGTGCAGTTGTCGAGTTGCCAGTTGCTGAATTGATGATGGATGATGTGGTGATCGTCAAACCAAACGAACGGCTGCCCGCGGACGGTTTTGTAATCAAAGGCAACAGTACGATCAATCAGGCACCGGTGACGGGCGAAAGTATGCCGGTTGAGAAAACTCCCGTTGATGATCCGGTGATAGCCACCGCCAATAAGCTCGCAGCGGAGCATCGGGTGTTCGCCGGGACGATTAACCAAAGCGGCGGATTGGAAATTCAAGTCAGCCAACTCGCGCAGGACTCGACGCTGGCTCGCGTGGTCAAAATGGTGAGTGAAGCCGAGTCTCAGAAATCTCCAACTCAGTTGTTCGCAAGCTCGTTTGAAAAATACTTTGTGCCTGCCGTGTTGGTTATGGTCTTTCTACTGCTGTTTGCGTGGGTTGTGATTGACGAGTCGTTTGCGGATTCGTTTTATCGCGCGATGGCGGTTTTGGTCGCGGCCAGTCCTTGTGCGTTGGCGATTTCGACTCCCAGCGCGGTGCTCAGTGGCGTAGCCCGTGCTGCCAGAGGCGGTGTGTTGGTGAAAGGAGGTGGACCGTTAGAGAATCTTGGAGGTTTGACTTCAATCGCTTTTGACAAAACAGGAACGTTGACCGTTGGCAATCCAAAGCTCACTGACGTGGTGCCCAGCAGCGCCAGCAGTGGGGGATCGGCAAGTGAGTTGTTGACCGTTGCTATAGCGGTCGAACAATTGAGCGATCATCCGTTGGCAGCGGCCGTCGTGCGGGATGGCAAAGCGTACTTGGAAAAAGAAAATTTCAATCTCGAGATTCCAGAAGCCACGAACATCCAAAGTGTCACTGGCCGTGGCGTTCAGGCCAATGTTAATGGAGAAGTTGTCTTAATCGGAAAGCAAAATCTCTTTGTCGAAAACGGACAACCGGTTCCCGATGAGCTGTTGGCCGAAGTGAAATTGCTTGAGGAGTCTGGGCGCACGACGATGATCGTTTCGATTGGTGGCAGATTTCTTGGCACGATTGGAATGATGGATACTCCGCGCGAAGGTGCCAGTGCAATGGTCAAAAGACTTCGTGAATTGGGGATCCAGCGCATGATCATGCTTTCGGGGGATAACCAAACCGTTGTCGATGCGATTGCTGCTGAAGTTGGGATTGATGAAGCGATGGGGGACCTGATGCCGGCTGACAAAGTCGATGCGATCAAGCGGCTTTCAAACGAAGGCGGTGTCGCGATGATTGGCGATGGAGTCAATGACGCGCCTGCGATGGCCCACGCGACAGTGGGGGTAGCACTGGGAGCCGCCGGTTCGGATGTGGCTTTGGAAACGGCTGACGTCGCACTGATGGCGGATGAGTTAAGCCACCTGCCGTTTGCTGTGGGGCTGAGTCGACAAACAAGCCGTATCATTCGCCAAAATTTGTGGTTCAGTTTGGGGATGGTTGCTGTGTTGGTCCCTGCCACGATTTTTGGATTGCAGTTGGGCTATGCCGTTTTGTTTCACGAAGGCTCGACAATGGTGGTGGTTGTCAATGCGCTGCGACTATTGGGCTATCGCGATCGTGGTTGATAATGGCGAACTTTAGCGACTGAGAAAGATCCGCTGGGGATGGCGATTTTTGTCATTAATTGCCTTCTGGCTTCCCGATAAAAAGCACGGGATATTGGATGGGGGCACGGATGAGCGAACTCCGAATTCGAAACGCGAATCGGATATTCACGCCGTCCTACGTACTTATCATTCTTCTACCGGTCACGTTCTTGACCGTATGCGGTTGTAAGGCAGTTGAGCGTCGGGTTATTTATCGACCGGATCGCTATCCGCAAAAATGGTGCGAGCCTGCTGAGTCTCTAGCGGAAGAAAACGGGGCGGATGGACTCAAGCTTGAAAATGCATGCTTCCCAAGTCGCGATGGAACGAAGCTTCATGGTTGGTTTGTTCGACCTTTAAAGGAAGCGGAATCGAATCAAGCCGAATCGGTCGCAGTTCTTTTTATTCATGGTCGATCGGGAAACATAAGTTCGCTCCAGCCCGATCTGTTTGAATTTGTTAAACGGCATCAAGTTCCTGTTTTTGTTTTCGACTACCGCGGGTATGGCAAAAGCGAAGGACGGCCGAGCGAAAGCGGACTTTATGATGACGCACGGGCGGCGAGAGATTGGCTAGCGGCGCGAGTGCAGATCCCACCGCAACAGGTCGTATTGATGGGGCGTTCGCTGGGTGCTGCCGTGGCGGTTGAGCTGGCGGCTTGCGACGGAGCAAGGGCTTTGGTTCTTGAAAACGGATTCACGTCGATACCGGAAATGCTTCAACATTTTACCGGTGGCATTTTGAAAGGCCGATGCTTGGAAGCGAAGTACGCTTCGATCAACAAGATTGAAAACTACACTGGGCCAGTTTTCATTAGTCATGCCAAGAATGACAAAATCGTCCCATTCGAGCATGGCGCTCGACTGGCAGCAGCGGCTACTGCTGCGTCCAGCGTTCGTTTCGTTGAATTGGAAGGCAACCATCATTCTCGCGCCCACCAAGCGTACAATTCGACGCTGAACGAATTTCTAAAACGCCACTAGTCTTATAGTTCCGTTGGCGACCAGCGTTTATCAATTGCGATACCATTGGTTGCGATATCCAGCCGTTACTTTATCCATCGAGTGCGTTATCCAACGGGCGCCACGAGCCACCTTGAGGTTTCGGTTCTTGCTATACTGTTGACTGTTCCCAAACTGCTCCTCTCCGGTTGCTCAGTCGTATGCCATTTCGAATCCAGATCGTTGTTTTGTTGACAGTTGCAGGCTCGCTGTTTGCAAATGCGGTTGGGGTTGGGCAGGATTTTCGCAAAGCCGTTGAGCCATTAATTGAAGCCTCATGTATTCAGTGCCATGACGGTTCAGAAGAAAACGGATTGGATTTTGCGAATCTGAAAAACGACTTGGTTGATGGTGATACGTTTCGAAAGTGGGAGCGGATTTTTGACCGAGTGAAAAAAGACGAAATGCCACCGGCGTCGGAAGATCGGCCCTCTAAATCTCACAAGGCTGATGCGCTTAAGGCGATTGAACAAGCTCTCATCGAAGAAAATCTGCGGTTTCAAAAGCAGAATGGCCGAGTGATTTTGCGGCGGCTGACGAAGACCGAATATCAGTACACTTTGAATGACTTGCTATATATCAATGCAGAAGTCAGTGAGATCATCCCGTCTGAAAATTTGTCTAGCGGTTTTGATACTGTGTTCAGTGCTCAGGGTTTTTCGCCGCTTCATATTACGAGTTACCTCGAAGCGGCAGATCAAGCGCTTGAAGATGCGATTGTGCTGCAGCCAAAACCGGAATCGAAAACTCGCAAATTCGAATTCTTGAAATCGAAATTTGTCACCGAGCATTTGAAGAAGAAAGACGAACACATCGTCATTGGCGAGACCGATGATGCCGCGATCATGTTCAATACGGCTTCGTATCTCTTCAAGATTGACTACCATTTGGAGTATAGCGGGATCTATAAAATTCGCGCCAACGCGTCCGGTTTTCAAAACGATCGCCCCGTGGTCCTGACGTTCAATGCCGGAAACTACAATCGTGGCTTCACTCAGATATTGGGCTTTTTTGATTTAGAAAAAGACAAAGAGCGGACGCTTGAAGTCGAATCCTATTTGACCAACGGGCAGTATATCTTTCCTGGTGCTGAAGATTTAGACGTTCAGCCAGACGGTAAAACCATTTGGAATGTTGGGCCGGAAGAGTACAAGGGTTCGGGAGTCGCCATTAAATGGTTAGAGCTCGAAGGACCGATTTTCGAAAAGTGGCCGCCTTTCTCGACGACGAATTTGCTCAAGGGCGTAAAGCTTAAAAAGCTCAAAAACAAAAAGTGGATACCGAAGCAGCAGACTCATCATCAGTATGAAGTTGTTGCGCCTAAAGATCCTGAAGCCCAACTGAAAACGATTGTGGCTTGGCTGGCACCGCGCGCGTTTCGTCGCCCGATGGTCGGTGGTGAAGGTTTGCCATTTGTTGAGTTGGGAATGAACTCGCTTAAGGACGGCGGCACGTTTGACGATGCCATTCGTGTTGCGTGTCGAGCCGTTTTGACTTCGCCACAGTTTCTGTTCATGGCTCCGGAGCCGGGGAAGCTGAACGATTTCGAGCTTGCTTCTCGGCTGTCGTATTTTCTCTGGAAAAGTCTGCCCGACAACGAACTGTTTCGGCTAGCGAGGGCGAAAAAGCTTTCGGACCCTGAGGTTTTGAGCGAGCAAATTGAAAGGATGCTTAACGACAGAAAGTCTTTGCGGTTCGTGAAAGATTTTTCCAGTCAGTGGCTTCAACTGAGCGAGATTAATGCCACCGCGCCTGATAAGGAGCTGTATCCCGAGTACGACACGCTGTTGGGAAATTCCATGTTGGCGGAGACAAAGTTCTTCCTTGAGCATTTGATCGAGAAAGATCTTAGCGCTACAAATTTGATCGATTCTGATTTCGCTTTTCTGAACCGGCGACTTGCTGAGCACTATGGAATTGACGGCGTTAAGGGGCAGCATTTTCGAAAAGTGAAATTGAAAAAGAGCAGTCCACGCGGTGGCATTTTGACACACGCAAGCGTCCTCAAAGTCACAGCCAACGGAACGACGACGTCACCTGTTACTCGTGGTAGCTGGGTGCTGACTCATTTGCTCGGGCAACCGCCCTCCCCTCCTCCGCCTACGATTGGTTCGATTGAACCAGATACTCGTGGCACGACCACGATTCGCGAAATGCTTGCCAAGCACCGTAACGATTCAACGTGCGCAAGCTGTCACAAGTTGATTGACCCGCCCGGTTTCGCGTTGGAAAGCTTCGATGTGATTGGCGGATACCGCGAGCGTTTTCGTTCACGAGAAAAAGGCGAGAACGTCAAACGAAAATTGCATGGGCGCAAGATTTGGGAATACAAAGTCGGTTTGGCTGTTGATTCCAGTGGCGAACTTCCTGATGGCAAAAAGTTTGATGGGATCAAAGACTATAAAAAATTGCTTATGAAAGAGAAGGATCAGGTGGCGCGAAATTTGATCGCGCAATTGATGGTTTACTCAACCGGGGCAGAGATTCAATTTTCTGATCGCAGCGAAATTGAGCGAATATTAGAAGTCTGCCGAAAGTCTGATTTTGGTATCCGAACGATGATTCATGAAGTGATCAAGTCCAAGTTATTTTTGAATAAGTAAATTGCACAACGAAAGTTGAACCAGATAACAATATGCATAACCGATCGAAGCAAACCCGATTGACGCGGCGAACGTTTTTGCGTGCTACCGGAGTCGCATTGGCACTTCCGACTTTGGAAGCCATGAGTCCGGTGGCTTATGCGCGAGAGATTGCCGAAGCGCCAAAACGAATCGTGACGATTTGCACGTCGCTCGGACTGCACGGTCCGTCTTTGTTTCCGAAAACGTCCGGCAAGGAATATGGCTCAACGCTTTACCTGGATTTGATCAAAGAGCATCGCGACGATTTCACTTTGTTTTCCGGGCTTTCGCATCCCGACCAGAATGGAGCGGATGGCCATTCGTCACAGATGACTTGGCTATCAGCGGCTCGCAATCCGGGGCTTGGTGGTTTTCGCAATTCAATTTCGCTTGACCAATACGTGAAGGAAAAATTGGGATACGTTACCCGGTTTCCTTCGGTTGTGCTGAGTACCGCCGGAACAAACAGTCAGTCATATACTCGCAGCGGCGTGATGATACCGGCCGAGCATCGACCGTCGGTATTGTTTGAAAAAATGTTCCTTCAAGGGAAGCCTTACGAGATCCAGCGGCAGCGAAAGTTGCTCAACGATGGACAGAGTATTCTCGATTCACTCAGTTCCCAGACACGGACATTGCAAAAACGAGTCAGTGAAGCTGATCGGGATCGTTTGGAAGAATATTTTGAGTCGGTGCGAACGGCAGAGAAACAATTTAGCCAAGCCAACGCGTGGTTGGATAAACCGAAACCAAAAGTCGATGCCGAAAAACCGAACGACATTAACGAAGAAAACGACTTGATCGGCCGAACGAATTTGATGATGGAGTTGATCCCGTTGATCGTTCAAACCGATTCGTCACGGATGATTTCCTTTCTGATTCACGGCCGAAGCGATGTTCCCAAGGTTCCCGGTGTCGATATCGACCATCACAATTTGTCTCACCATGGGCAAGACGAAAAAAAGATCGCGCAGCTTGAGAAGATCGAGACGGGACTGATGAAATCGTTTGGATTGTTGCTTGGGAAATTAAAAGAGAAAAAGGAAACGGGCGGAACGTTGCTCGACAATACAATGGTTTTGTTTGGCAGCAATCTGGGCAACGCGAATTCGCATGATTGGCGAAATTTGCCCATCATGTTTGCAGGCGGCGGATTCGATCATGGCCAGCACGTCGCCTTTGACAAGACAAACAACAAACCATTGTGCAACCTGTTTCTCACGATGCTCTTAAAAGCCGGAATCGAAACAGAAAACTTCGCCACCAGCAACGGAACCTTGGATTGGTAATCGATTCCGCAGCGAGAAAAAATGGAAACCCGACGCGTAAGCGAGGAAAAACTATGTTGCCCATCCTCCATTTCACGGTGGGACACCTTTGCAACTCAACACGCCAATCCACACCGATCGTTATTCAAACCACCTATCGCGTTATTAAACTGGTTTCGAGCAACACAATTTGTAAAAACTGTATTGCAATCCTAACCATGAACGTAAGAATGGAACGTGGTGGGGAGGCTTCGACCTTTTGGAGACGGTAATGATGACCCCTGCTCGCGCTGCGTTAATTCCCAATAAAAAGCTTCTCAAGCCACTTCTGGTTTTCTTATTCGCACTCGCGCCCGTTTCGTTTGTGACAGCTCAGGCAAACTACGACGTCGCACATTGGCTTGATCGCGATACTGCGGCCGTTGTTGATGTCAAGAACATCGCAACGACCATCGATCGAATCAGCGAATTGGATCTCTTCGAAAATCCACGCTTTCTTAAAGCGATCAAAATGCTTTCGGACGATCGGTTTCCAATTCTCAAGTCAGAAGACTACGTAAGAGTATGGGAGAAACTTGATGAAATAAAGGAGCGATTGAAAGGCCTCGGACAAGTCACGTTTGTGCTTCACAGGTTTGACGAGAAAGCGATTAGTTGGTCGGTTTTTCTTGGTTCGGCGGATGAGTTTGTGTTGGAGAAAATTGAAAATGCGTTGGTAGAAGCGGATGAGCTTTTCAAGGGTTCCGTGAAGCTTACCAAACCCAAAAAAACGGTTGAAGATGAGTCGGCAGGCGATGACTTATTGAAAGACGAAGTTAAAAATGACTCGAAAAATTCTGCCTCAGACTCAGCAGATCCGAAAAAGTCCGAACCGTCCAAGCCAATTGTGATCGATTCGAACGCCAAAGACCTTGGCTGGTGCAAGGTTCAAAAGATTGGCGTTTGGTTGGCTCTTTCTAACCATCCAACTCTTTTCTCTGAGTTACCTGAGCGAGTCAATGATCCAAAATTCAAGTCGCTGGCCAAGTCTCGGAAGTACCGAGCCGTCGGGCTGCGCAAATCTCCTTTGAATAAGAAAGATGGACGCGTCACGATTTACGCAATGCCGCTACAACTGCTTCGATTCTTTCCCGATCACAGCCAAGAGAGTTGGGAAGATCTTCAAATCAAAGAGTTGCCGGCCTGTGGAATCAACATCGTAATTCCGGAATCGGATGACTCGATCAAGTCACCCAAACCGATCATCCTCGCCGATGCAGTTGTGAAATTTACCCAACCGGCGTCAGGTTACGCGCAACAATTTCAGTTTTGTCGACCTTTCAGTATTCCCAAATTAGCCGTTGAGCCTATCGAGCTGTTTGCGATTTCGCGAGATGAAAAACGTATGGTTGAGCAGTCAATTAAAACTTATGACGCTAAGCATGGCATTGGGACTGCCGAGGCGTTTTGGAAAAGTAAATTCGCGGCCAGTGAGGTTGACCTTTTTGATGATGTCGTACCAAGGCGAAAGTCACTGGTTCAAATGCGTTTTGTCGATAAAAACCATTCGGTCAATGACCCGGGACGGCTAACGTTGGATCAAGTCAATGATTACTTTGCGGCCAAGCGATTTGGAGTGGGAATTGCCAAGCTAAGTGAGGTCGAGTTAAAGCGGAAGTTGATGGCCAAAGAGGTTGAGGGAAAAGTTTGGTGGTTGCCGGTCACTAATGCGGACTTCAAAAAGGACCTTGGTGTTTTTGCGGTGGATCGAATAAAAGAAAAACGATTTGATTTTATGGACGCCATGCAAGACGCTTACGTGCTTAGCAAAGATTGGTTTGTCCAAGGTGACATGCCGGCCGTTGAGCAACAGATCGATTTGTTCGACAACAAAGAAGGAAAGGATTTTGGTAAACCCATTCGCGAGATGATCGCGGATTTGGAGAAACGGCTCAAACCCAATGGCCCTACAGTGATGGTCAAGTATTTTACTAGTAAGTCATGGCAAGAGAACGTCAACGCCGTCGAAGACGCATACGCACAGGAAAATACAACGCCTGTGGAAGTTAAGATCGATTTTGAGCGGCTCCGGGCAAGTCGTGGTGTGATTGATATTGCGATTTTACAAGATGCAAAAAGTGGAGCCAAGAGTTACGATCTTGTCGTGAAGGATCCCAAAACTGGCAAGAAAATCGAGGAGTCGAAATCGGATGGGGTTTTGGAAAAAGTTGAGGAGTCCCCAGAAAACAAAAAAGATGATGATTCACCGGATGGTAAAAAAGCTACTGGCATTGGGCCGCTTGTCGTGGAGATGCCAATGCCGTTGGGCGAGCGGAATGAGAACGGTTATCGATTTAAATTAGACAGTCGTCGAGACTTGCAGAAGGCGGTCGAGGTGATGTTGCTGACGAGCATCGCCGAGTCTTTTCCGCGGCAGATGTTTCTTTATTCAAAAGAAGAAGGATACTTCCGAGTGATCGGCGGCGTTTACGCTGATCCCGAATGAACTCGTTCAGTGAATTGGGTACGCTTGAAATACGGCGAAGATTCGCAAGCTACAAGAACTGCAACTTCAGAGCGCGCTGGGTTTGGCACTCATGAACGGGTTGTATTGCGGCGGTGGCTCGGAACCGTGGCTATCGCCAAAACGGCTCAATTAGGATCACTTGACAAGTTCGTGTGTTCGGGACGTGCTGCTGACGCGCGGATTATTGCATGCGGAATCCAGTTTTTCTTTGAGCCGTTGGGCGCTAGCCCCCGGTTGTTTCGCGGCGCTTGTGGCTATCTACCATACAAAATCAAGTCATCGTATTTCACGCCACTACCGCCAAAAAGATCAAGCGAGCTTCCTACTGTCACGTCGACTTTTCCATCGCTGGCCGAAGTGACCAATTCGATGTCCGTCATGTTGGCCACGCCCCCTGCATAAGTCATCGGAAGTTTCGCCCAGGTTCCCATGAGTTCAACCAGTTCGGCGTCGATGCCGGCGCAAAGTCCTTCAACGTCGGCGGCATGGATCAGGAATTCGTCACACCGGTCGGCCAGCGAATCAAGATTTTCATGCGTGATGTTTAGATTGGTCAATGTTTGCCAACGATTCATTGCAACAGTCCAGCCAGTTTGGGTTCGTTTGCAACTAAGATCAACGACGATTCGATTGCGGCCGATTGCTTTTACAAGTTCGTCCAGCCGCTCGGTTTGAAATACGCCTTTTTCATCAAACAGCCACGAAGTCACGATCACATGGCTCGCCCCAGCGTCGAGCCATTGGTTTGCGTTGGTTAGGTTGATTCCGCCACCGATTTGAAGTCCGTTTGGATACGCGGCCAGCGCAGATCGGGCGGCTTCATCGTTTCCGCCGCCAAGCTTAATCACGTGGCCGCCTGTGAGTTTGTCATCACGATATTTTGACGCAAACCAAGCTGCGTCGTGTTGGCTGACAAAATTCTCGGTGGCTTGGCTGGTTCCGGATTTTGAAGAATCCTCCGCATCAACATCCGAATCGATCAGCGTACTGCCAACGATTTGTTTGACTTGGCCGTTATGAAGATCGATGCAGGGACGAAATTTGGTCATGCTTGGATTTTATAGCCGGCCCAAGTCGCAGGAAAGGTGCTCCTTGGACCAACCCAATTACAACAGCGAAACATATTACTTAAACGGAAGCTTCCACATCGCAGGCTTCTATCGCACTTGCATTTCGACCTTTGGGATTTTTATGTCTCCGACGTCTTTGACTTCACCTGGCTTCAGCATCACGGGACTTTGATTGATACGGACAGTCGATTTTCGAAAGCGATCTTCTGTTCCCTTTCCAGGGACCTTTACCGTGTATTTCAATTCCGGTGGTCCAAATGTCTCAAGGGCGTACGGCGAACCAGGCACCAATCCGACGACTTCGAAACTTCCATCGGACTTGGTTTCCGTTGAAAACATCTTTTGAGATTCCTTATCGCCAAAAAACAAATAGTGGTTTACGTAGCCAGGATACGGAAGGCTTTTTTGTTCCACGTTTCGTAACACAGTAAAGCCAGCGGGAGCGGTCGGAGTTGGGCCTCGTTTCTCTGGAACAATTTTGGTTGATAGAGGAGCAAATCTTAGCTTCCGGTTTGCGACTGGAATGTCATCGTTTAGCAGCCGACCTTTAATTGTTCCCCATGGTCGAAGCGTTACTTCGGCGGTGATAATTGGTTTGCCATCGCTTTTTAGTTTAACGCTCCCTGCAAGTTTTTTCTTTGTGTGAACGAAGACCAATTGGCGCGGCTGTTTTCCATCGAATCCTCTGATCGTTCCGTCTTTTTCCAGGCGTTCCCAATATGCTTCTCCCCGAGAGGGAGTCCGTAGGTTATGAACCAACACTGGAGAAGTGACGCGATCGGTTGCGTCGTCGCTGATATCGTTGCCTTTTTCGTCAAGCAGCCGAATTTTGATCTGCGGTAGCGAAGCAAGTTCGAATTTGATTTCGATTTCGTTTTTGTCACCAAAGGAATAATTCTTGACGGCAAAATTTGTTCCGGCGCGAAGTCCTTCCGGAACCGTGTGTTCAGGCATTCGTTCGAAGTCTCCATCCGTGTCAATAAGACTGATTTGGCCGTCGCAGTCTGGCACTACCAGGCGAGTCTTGAATTCTTGGTCTGGTAGTAGCATGGGCTGCCACATCCAATTCGGCACGTCGGGAATTTTAGTCCCGTCAGAATATAGGAATTTGTAGTAGCTGCCGGGAACTGCTTTTCCAGTTGTCGTGTCGATTGTGCTTGCAACAATGAACTTTCCGCGTTGAAGCTTTGCATCCAGTTTGGAATCTCCACCGCCAGATGTGTCAACAATTTGGCTGCTGAAGATCAGCGGCAAATCTGACGGCGGTTGAATATAGATGGGGTTCGAGTCGGTGATTGGTAATCCGGTCAAGCGGTACTCACCTTTCTCATTGGAAAGGGCACGAGCAAATTGGTTTCCAATTTCAAATCGCGTTCCATCGGAGTTTTTCCGTGCCAGGTTCGGGTGGAAATGTGGTCGGCTATAAATCAAAACACCTGGAACAGGGGCGCCATTGTCATCCCGCACAGTACCAATTAATGCGTTAGAAGGTTGGGTCGTGATTTCTCCGCCGATGCCATAGGTTATCGAACTGTCGTACTTTGGGTTAATCTCGAACGCGACGCCGATGTTTTTCAGTGACTCGCGGGTTGGCTGGTCAACCTTCGCACCTTTGCTACCGATACCCCAAACACCTGGGGCATCATGAGTTTCAAGGGTTGGGTCATCAGCTAATACCTCTTTTATGCTTTTCCCGAATTCCTCTAAGGTCGCTTCATGTTCCGTTTTGAAAGGAAAAAGGTTAAAGCAGTAAGGGCTGATTTTGTGGGCTTTTTGTATAGCGAGAATCTGCGAGTATCTTCCAGAGATCGTAAGCTCAGATCGGTTTTTGAAGTGCTCAATGTTGGAGATCTCGACCCCTGCAGCGACTCCAACCGCTTGTATGCGTTCGACTTCTCCCGAACCTTTTGACTTAACAAGATGGACTGTGACGGTGGCTTTTTGGCCAACTTCAAACGGATGGATTGTCTTGTTATTGGGATCAACAATCAGTTTAATTTTGGCCGTCGCGCTACGGTGGTAGGCGGTAGCGGAGTCGAAGTTATGAAAGAGGATTGACTTCGCAACAACGTCTTCACCAAGCACCATGAGTGAAAGTTGACTGTGTTTGCCAAATCCAGAAAATTCAAACCATCCATCCATGTTAGTTTGTACTGGTGGAATGATTTTGGCAAGCTGTGGAGTTGAAATCCTATTGTTTGAGTCGAAGTTCTCCAGCGTCTTAAACTCTTCCATCGTGTTAGTAGTGATCCGAGTAATCGCGAAAGGAAGAATGGTAATGCCCGCGAGTCCGTTGCCTTTCTGATCAACCAATCTTCCTCGAATTGGCTTGCCGGGTTCTCGGAAACGGATGGTGCCGAATTTTGACTTGTTAGCTTTGAACTGTGCAAGCAGTCTGGCTGCTTCAGCCGATCCGCGCGAGGCCCGGCGTATGGCTGTTCCAGATTTTTCAAAACCAAATGAGTTGGCCCAAGCAATGTTTCCCGGCACCACGGCAACGAATTGCGCGAATCCGGCTAAGTGACCGAGATTTACAGGGGGAAAGTCTGACGCGTTGCACTGAAATTGGAATTTTCCGTTGGCATCCGTTTTTGCGATCGGCCCCGATTCATCGGAAGGAATTCCAAACAACCTTGACTTAATGCGCTCTTTTCTAATGTCCTGTGTAAAGAAGTAAATGTCGGCTCCGACAACTGGTCGATCTTTTTCGTCCAACACAATGCCTTCGTATTCGTATTGATCGTCTTCGGCATCCAATTCGAAATTGAAGTTTGCTTTGGGTTCTACGTTGGTTATTGCTTTATTCGTTTTTGATTCTTGGGTTGCTGTGTTGGTTTCGTTTCCGGATTGCTTTTTTCTTTGATCAACGATTGGGGCATTGGCGATGCGCCCCGCCTCAGAATCTTGATAGGTCGTTGGTGTAGATGATTGGAGTGCCAATGCAGATGCGAAGCTAACTGTGATCACCGCCAGGCAGGATAGAATTCCAATCTCGGCAATTCCAAGTCGTTTGGACAACGTTCGATCGGAATTCAGGATCGAGTTGATTCGAGTTGCAACACCGGGTTCTTTGGCCATGGTAAGCGCGAGGTGGTTACGCTTGAATCGCGACGTCGTTTGAACTTGCGTCGCTACGTCCAAAAGATGTCGGGCATAAGCTGAGCGATTTCCAGTTTGCCGAATCACCGCGTCATCACAGCATTTTTCAGCGGACTCGGCAAGGAACTTGCGCAACACCCAAGCCATCGGGTTGAACCAGTGTATCGCAAGGTTGAATTCTGAAGCCGCTCGAACCAGCCAATCTGATCGCCGGATGTGCGCGGACTCGTGAGCGATGACGGCTTCCGTTTTTTCCTTCGACCAGCTATCCCACTCCGATGGAAGCAAAATGTTGGGACGCAAAAAGCCCGTCATCATCGGCACGCGAATTTCATCTGATGCTTTGACTCGCGCCGTGAATGATCCAACTTGCTTTTCAAAGACCAATTTGGCACGCCTACCAAGCTGATAGACTGAGAATAACCCGCAGGTCAGACGCAGAAGAAATATCGCCGCGAAAATAAAGTAGCCGGTTGCCAGCGCCAGTGGAATCCAATGAACCAATGGAGCATAGAAGCTCTGTAATGGAGCTTGTTTGATTTTCGAAGACGCGAATTTGGACTCGGTTAAGGCTGCGGTCGTGGCGTTCCCGTTTTTATCAGTCGAGAATTCAGACGCCGTTTCACTTGAGCTGGACGTTGCATGCTTTGAAGGAGAGGCGTGTAGCGTGGGGGCGTTTTTGTCAAAAGGAAGCCTTGATGACGAAGCGGAATGAATCGGTGAGTCTATTCCTTCGGCCCATTCATTAACCGATCGCATATCAGCTGGACGGTTCAAGTTATTGTTGGAGTAGAGTGGTTTTGCTAAATCGGATTCCGTTGGGGGAACTATTTCGTTTCTCGCCAAAGACGACTCAAACCTCTCAATGGAAATGGGCAATGGAATTTTTGGCGACAAGCAAACCAGCAGGGGCATCAGCAACATGCCCAAAAGGGCCGTCGTGGCGATTCGATGTCTAAGGTTTGCATTTGAAACCAAGGCAATTGCGATCCACGCGATGCCGCCGATTAAAACGGACTTGATAGAGACATCAACAACAAAAATCAGAAACTCAAATGAAAGTTCAGTCATTACTTGTCTCCCTTTTTCGATTTTTTATCGGCTGACTTTTTTTCCTGTGCTTCGACTTTCGCGATTTTCGCAGCCAACTCTTTAAGCGCGCTCGAAGTCAGGATTTCGTTGTCGACCATTCCAACCAATAGCTGTTCGACGGATCCGCCGCAGAAGTTTTCGATGATTCCCGCTACGGCTTGCGACGCAATGTTAGGTTGGGCGATTTTGGCGGAGTAGACATAAGTCCGACCATCAACGATGTGTTGAGCGTAACCTTTTTCTTCAAGGCGTCTCAAAATCGTACGGGCCGTTGAGCCCTTCATGGGAGCTTCTTTTTGAAGTGCAATTCGCACCTGTTCGGCCGTCACGTCGCCGGCTTTCCAGACGACCATCATCACCTTCTGCTCCAGTTCACTGAGCGCTGGTTTCTTCCGCTTTGCCATGATAAAAATCCTGTCAAATGAGCGTTACAAGTTGTAGTGCTACATGTTGTAGCAGATAATTTTGGTTACGCAATGGTTTTTTTGAAATTTTTCGAGCCTGAATTTTTCGTGTCTATTCTCGATTGAAGGCATGACAGATGACGGGCTTAAGCAACGATTTGAATGAAGATGCGAGCAAATGCTTGCTTGTTTTTTGCAAAACGAAATCTCCGCTAAATCTGGCCCAGCTAAGGCCGATAAAAGTGAGGTTTTCTCGCTAGCAACCGCAAAATTGAGGTACACAAATTGGCGGGATGTACGTATTAACTGATCCTCGAAAATTAGACGGGCGATGCCGTATTCTCGGCCACTCGCACAAATTTGAATCGCGAAGGAACGCAAGGTGGATTCGAACGAAAACTCAGACGGTTCGGCAATAAACGAGGCTCATCTGGACCAGCCTTATACGTTTCATGACCATACTCTCCAGCCCGAAATCTTTAAGGCTTGGTATTACCTTGCGCAAAATCCACAGGTCAAAGACTCGGGGCTGAGTCCGTGGGAACATTTTTGCCAGATAGGATTCGCTGAAAATCTCAATGCGCATCCGTTGTTTGATACTAAGTTCTATCGGGAAACACATTTGCGCGATCAGCCAAATGAGAATCCATTTTTGCATTACCTCGAGCGCCCCAGTGAGCAGCTGGATACGCATTGCTTATTCAATGTTGCATTCTATGTGGGGCAGCTTGATCAAGAAGCACTCGCGCTAAAAGAAGAACAACAGACGTGGCTGGAGTATTTTTTGCAACACAATTTGCAAGATCTTAAATCTCCTTCGCTGCAGTTTTCATCCGAGCGTTACGTCAATCGGTATCCGGACATCTCGCAGCAAGGACTTAATCCACTTTTTCATTACGTGGCGCATGGGCAGAAAGGTGGACGCGAAAAGTTCAACGATTGGAGTGTGCGATCTCCGTTGTTTGACGAGCGAGCTTATCTCGATAACAACGACGATATCAGGACTTCAAAAATCGACCCGTGGCGTCACTATTGCGAGTACGGTCACAAGGAAAATCGCAATCCAAACCCGATTTTCAATACGGCTTTTTATCGCCAAAAGTACCTTCAGGATCAGCCAGATGTTGATCCGTTGGTACACTATGAAAAACAAGCTGGCCGTCTGTTGGATACCCATCCTTTGTTTGATGCGGCGTTTTATCTTTCGCAGATCGAAACTACCGTTGACGAAATGTC
Organism: uncultured Pirellulaceae bacterium; assembly: GCA_964448575.1. GTDB lineage: Bacteria > Planctomycetota > Planctomycetia > Pirellulales > Pirellulaceae > Mariniblastus. Next base: position 31,537 of record CAYUWY010000017.1, on the reverse strand, counting down.
TGAGCAAGGAATTACTCCGCTCGAGCATTTCCTGAAATTCAACCGCGACAACCTCGCCTCACCATCGCCTTTGTTTTCGACAAAACGCTATATCGAAAAGCACAAAGACATTGCCGAGTGCCGAGCCAATCCGCTTTATAACTTTTTGGCACACGGCCAGTACGGCGGTCGTCAGTCGTTTGTCGATCTTGAAAACCTTGAACTGCTGAAGTTCCGTACGGAATATGAAGTCGAATTGATGAAACATTTTGAAGTCCCCCATCAGGACTTCATTACCTCGATGGCGGGCGCTTCGGCCAATCGCACGATTATTTGTGTTTCTCACGAAGCCTCCATGACGGGTGCTCCGCTGATCATTCTTCGAGTTGCGGAAAAGCTTCATTCGAAATATGGCGTCGACATCATTAACGTGCTTTGTCGAGGCGGCGAGTTGACTGGCGAGTTTGAATTGCTTGGGCCAACTATCCAATTGGATGGAGCTACGTGGTATCGGCGCGAAGGCGAATTTTACGCAGCGATGGATCTTTTCCATGACTTGGTCGCAACAAAAAATGTGATGGGAGCGATCGTCAATTCGGCCGAGTCGCGTCATATGTTGGCCGAGTTACGCAAGTTAAACATCCCAATCCATTCCTTGATCCATGAAAACGCTCGTTGTTATCCAGAGGGCGAATTCAAACAGATTGCCGAACTCAGCGACAAAGTTATCTTTCCTTCAAAGTACGTGCAGGATGCTGCGTTTGAGAATGCAGAGTTCCCGGACAAGCAAACCGATATTCTGCCGCAGGGATTGCTCAATGAAGAATTGCTTAAAGTAGATTCAGTCGACCGAAGTGCAGTTGTTCGTCGTAAATTTGATATCCCGACTGACGCAACGTTTGTGTTGTCATGCGGTACACGCGATGGCCGCAAGGGTCTGGACTTGTTTGTCTCAACGGCAATCATTGCTTTGGAAAAAGCCCCCAAAGGCACGTTGTATTTTGGTTGGCTCGGTGGATCGGGGCATACCGACAACACACAGCACGCTTTCTGGGCGCAGAAAGATCTGGAAACGGCCGGCATCAGCGAATACGTCAAATTCCTTGGCCAAACCGATAACGTTACGCCTTATTTTCAAGCTTGCGATCTGCTGTTTTTGCCGTCGCGAATGGATCCGTTTCCATGTGTTGTCAACGAAGCCATGGCAGTTGCAAAGCCCGTCGTGCTGTTTGATCAAGGCAGCGGTTGCGTGAGTCTGATCAAAAATGAAGGCGGCGCTGTCGTGCCTTATGGCAACGTCGCGCGTGCGGCTGATTCGATCATAGAGTTGTCAAAGTACCCCGAGCTGCGTGGGCACATGGGCAAACGAAACCGCGACTACGTTGCCAATCATATGAATTACGATTCGTATGTTGAGCAGATTTTGAATGGCTTGGTTGCGTCAATGGCTGAGCCGGAATTCCAGCTTCGAGAAGCGCCGCAATACACGTCGCTCAGAGAAAGTCTCTATGCCAAGACAAACCAGGAAAAAGTCATTTTTGCTTTGCCCGCTTGGAATGTAAGTGGAGTCAATACGTTTGTAGAAAATTTGATCATCGAGCTTCGCAAAAACAATTACGACGCTTCAATTCTGTTTACCACTAGAGACTCAGGCAAAGTTCCACACGAGCACATGCCGAAGGTGCCGTACCGATATTTGACTTCGAAAACGATCGACGCCGAAGATCAGCGCGACCGTGTTGTTGAGTACCTGAAACTCAATTCGCCCTGTGTCTTTGTTCCGAACTATGACTACATCGCATCAAGTGTGTCGCCGCAGTTGCCGGACAATGTTGGCGTGTTAGGTGTACTCCATTGTGATGACGATGAGCACTACGTGCACGGCTACCAGTTGGGGCATTATTGGGATGCGATGGTTGCAGTCAGTGATACGATCAAGGAAAAAATGCTCGCGCTTAATCCTGCGTTTGCCGATCGGACGCACACCATTCGTTACGGTATTCCCGTCGATCACGATATGCGAGACAAGGTTTTCTCGTCGGACAAAATTCGGTTGGTCTACACGGGACGAATTATTCAAACGCAGAAACGAATTTTTGACTTTATCGAGCTGCTCAAACAGCTTGACACAAAACAGGTGCCGTACGAGATGACTTTCGTGGGTGGCGGGCCAGACGAAGTCGCCTTTTTAAGCGAACTTAAACCATGGCTTGATCGAAACGTGGCTCACTATTTAGGTCGTGTTTCACCAAAACAAGTGCGTGAAGAGTTGGGGAAAAGTGACGCTCTGATTTTGACCTCGGAGTTCGAGGGCCTGCCTTTGTCGTTGCTTGAAGCGATGGCTCATCAAGTCGTTCCGGTTGTGACGCACATTCAAAGTGGTGTGAGTGAGATTCTTAAGCACCGTGAAAACGCGATGTTGTCGCCGGTGTATGACATGGAAGAGATGGCCAAGAATATCGCCACACTTTATCGCGACCCGGAATTGACCAAACGATTGAGTGACGAAGCCTATAAAACGTTGTCTCAATACAAGCTGACCGCTGCTCAAATGGGCGAGCAATACGAAGCGGTAATCGCTGAAATATTCAAGCAGATTAATTCCGAGCGCCGTGAAACGACTATTCCGCTTGACTGTCCGCATGTTACTTCGATGCTCAATGCGGCATAGATATCTGGTTATTGAATCAGTCGAATTTTTAAGAAAAACAAAACGCTAAATCTACCAAAGTCATATGTCAACGCCTGTATTTATTATCGCCCAACAACGAAGCGGGACTAATCTCCTGCGCCGATCGTTGGCGACGTCAGGCCGTTTTCGTGATTCAGATGAAGTGTTTGATCCTCGTCGCGATGGATTTTGGCCTTTCTATTTGGAGCAAGTCAAAAAACATCCAGAGTTGGCGCGACCAAACGCCGGGAATCAGATCGAGTTGTTGGAGTCGTTTCTCGAATTCCATCTCGACAATGATTTTCCATTCACGTTGTTGGATGTGAAATACAACAGCACTCATTTACAGGACGATATGTGGCACTCGCCGGTCGCGCGATCCATGTTTATCAATTGGCTGATCAAAAAACAATATTCAGTGATCCATCTCGTGCGTGATAATTGCCTGGAAAACTACGTTAGTTTTCTCGTTGGGACGCATACGCAAAATTGGGTCGTCGGCTCCACTGCTCAGCCGCCAAAACCAGTAAGGCTTGAGCTTGATGTGCACCATGCCGTGTTTCAGGTGAAGCGCCGTCAACAGCAGATCCGCCGCTTTCAAAACTACTTGCGAAACGCGAATTCCCTTGAGTTGAAGTACGAGTCTTTGATGGATTCGAGTGGTCATTTTTCTATCACGGCTTCAAAGCAGATTTGCGAATTCCTGAGGATCAAAGAAGCTTTGTCGATTGCGGTTCCAACAAAGAAAACTGGCCGTCCGGTGCGAGATGTTGTCGTCAATTTTGATTCTGAATTGGTTCCGGCTTTGAAAGCTAACGGGCTGGGCGAATACGTTGAAGGCGATGCGGGAAATCAAAATGATGGCAGCACCCACAACGCTATAGATCAAATTGAAGACGCGAAATCAATTGTAAAAGTCCAGCCTTTTCAAGTGTTAAAGCACGTGCCTCGCGTTTCTTTACCAAAAGCGGATTGCACACCCGTGTTCGTTTTGTCGCTGCAGCAAAGTGGCTCAGAATCGCTTTGTCGAGGTATGGGGAAAACAGAACAATTCAAAGATTTTGGCCGACCGTTTAATCCAAACCAAAATGGTTACTGGGCCTTCCGCGACCAGATGTTAGCCGACAAACCAGAGCTGGGCGTGAAAACGCGAGCTAACCAATTGGAAATGTTCGAGACGTATTTGTCAGAATGTTTGTTGTCCACACAAACACCGTTCGCAATGTTTGATGTTAAATACAACTCAACGCACAATCTCAATGAATCCTGGTACCACCGCGGAACGCGACCATTGTTTCTGGAATGGCTTGTAGAAAAACAGCATCCGGTCGTTCACTTGGTTCGTCAAAATACACTCAATAGTTTTTTTGGAAACTGGTTGAATGTTAATGCTTCGAATCCCCCAGTTTGGTTGGACCCCAAGAATCTGATTGAGAATTTGAAGTTTCAACAAACACAAATTGAAGTTTTTCGCCAATGGTTGGAGCCGATCCATTCGATCGAAATTACTACCGAGTCACTGTTTGGTGCACGTATTTGTAAAGTAAACGGCGAGCCAGATTGTAAAATCGCCAAGATTCTGGAGCACTTAGAATCATCTTGCGAAATTGATGTTTCCTTGGATGCGTTGGACCCGATACCTTCCATGGCTGCAAGGATTAAAAATCTCGAGAGCGAAATCATTCCGGCGCTGATTGAGAATGGGTTTGAAGAACAGGTCAACCAAAGTTTGCTTGGCTGTGATAAAGACAATTCTTCAAACGAGACCTACGTAGCTGCCTAACTATCAAACACAACGATCAAATATGAATTGCTTTGACCTTTTTGATACTCCTTTAGAACGATACATCGCCGAGTTTAAAACTCGCAGCGATCAGCTCTTCGTTTTCCAACACGTTCCCAAAACGGCCGGCAGCAGCGTTCACGTTGAGCTTGATCAGATTGATGATGGGTTCCACTGGCTTGGAGACAACGTTGAGGACCATTCGTGGGATAAGTTTCAATTGCTCAACGAACGGAAGCCGTTTCGTCTCTTGCGTGGCCATATGAAATCGCATCATCTCGATCGCCTGGATCAAGCTGGTACGACATATCAAACGGCCAGTTTTCTGAGAGAGCCATTTCAACAAACCGTTTCGCATTTTCGGTATTGCCACTCCGAAGTCTGTCCAAATTACGAACAGTATCGAGCCAAGTACCCAAGCTTGACCTCGTTCATCACCGATTACTTGAAGCCCAATTTTTCGACGCGATACATGATCGGCGATTGTGATTCCAGCGATGAAGCACTTGAGAAGATCGGTAAACGATTTGAGTTTGTCGGCCTGACTGAGTTTTACAATACAAGCATGTTTGTGTTGATGGCATGTCTCGGACGCGAATTCCATGTCAAACCACGCGTAAACATCACCAAGAGCCAACGTTCTGTCACGGAACTGCTAACGGACGACGTTTGTGAACTTATCCATCGAGATTTTGCAATCGACTTGGCGGTTCACGACTACTTTTACAAACGATTCGGGAACTTGTCCGAACGCGTTGTTGAGTATTTTTCTCAGCGACGTTCCCAAGCGGCTTAATTTACAAACGCGCTAAACTAACCGGCGAGTGACTTGCTCGGCACGTTAAGCCACCAGTGCACCAGGTTGGGAGCAGCTTAGTTCACTGGCCAACGACTGTTGAAACCTACCTCAAATTTCAAGAAACAAATCATGCACCTATCACAAACTGAAATCAAATCGCTTCGTCCTAAGTCCGTGGTGGGTGGAATTTCGAACGAAGAGTCCTACTTCCTCTACAACATTATTCAGACGTTTAATCCCAAGAACATTGTCGAAGTCGGCGTGGCATCGGGCTGGTCGAGCTCAATCATTTTGATGGCCGTCAATGATTTGATGAAAGCCAATCCGAATGAGGATTACAAGTTCTGTGGAATCGATATTGATACACATTGTTACTATGACAAAAGTTTGCCAGTCGGTTATACGATTGACGAAGTGATTCCGGCTGACGGCTACAAAGGCGAAATTGTTCGTGACCGTAGCGTGTTCGCGATTCAGCATCGGTACCAACCAAATGAAATCGATTTGATTTTCATTGATGCCAATCACAAACATCCTTATCCGGCAATCGACATGCTTGTCGCCCTGCCCTACCTCACAGAAAACGCCGTTGTCGTTTTGCATGACACAAATTTGCCGCTGATCAATAGCGACTTTCCTTCCAACGGTGCGAAATATCTATTCGACGCAATCGAAACGCAATTTAAATTCAATTGTCCAGCGACAAAACGCAATAACGAAATCTCGAACATGGGTGCGTTTGTGATTAACAGCAAAGAATCGTTGAAACGCGAAGTTCAAGAGATGATGGGCAAGTTTGAGGACGAGATGGAACTAACTGGCGACTACTGTACTTTCGCTCGAAACAAAGCCGCTTGAAACAAGTCATCCAACCGCCGTTTGCGGGACGCTTCAACGATTCCGTATGCTGATTCGATGACATCCAAATCAACAAAAGGCCAGCCAGATAGCGTTCGGCCACTAAATGCCCAATCATTGAATGCCCAATCATTGAATGCTCAGTCATTAAATGCTGTGCCCCAATTGAAAATCGCTTGCGAGACCAATGACCGTCCCGACTACTACGCGATGTCCCAAGAGCTTGTTTCCGGTTCATCGCGGTCCGTTGTGGTGGGGCGTGCAAACGATCTCGACGAGCATTTTGCAAACCTGAAATCAGAGTTTGTTGGGCTTCCGGTGCTCTGTTTTCACGTTGCCAAAACGATTGTCTTAATCCGGCGAAAGTTCAACCTTGAGCAGAACGTTGATGAGTTCTTTTCGATTATCGATTCGAATCTTGGGCTCCTGTGTAAGCATCTTTCAACCCGTTGGCTGGTTGCGATTTGCGATACGATCGCGGACCACGGTTCGGCGATTCAAAAAGCCGCCAGTTTGTCGGTAGTCGTATTGGTCAATACGGCGAAGCTCAGCGAGACGGAGCGAATTTTGGAGGGGCGGAATGTCGCTTCGAAATCGAATGACACTGCCGCTGAGTTCTTAGGTTCGTGGCCGCATGAATTGTGGGATGGCGTAACGAGTTATCACTTGTCGCGTGGTGACATGCCTCGAAATATGTTTGCTCGTGTTGAGAAAACGCTTGTTCACACGCCCAGAGTCGCCAAAATATTTGCGACGATCAAGTTGCGGTTGGAAGCGGGAGAAAATCTATTTTCGCGAATGGCAAAACATAACCAATCCGGTTTCTGGACAGATCAAAAAGCGGCTTAACGAGAGCGACTTGCCCACATTAAGCCGTTTTGATTTTTGTTCATTTTTCCATTTTCTTTTTCGTATAGACCATTTCAAAGAACTTAATCTCTTTGCCGTCTTTGGGTGTCATGTACATCGTCATCACACGTTTACCGTCCTTGTAGCACGTGGCCATTTTGTAAACGGCAGGACTCCCGTCTGGACCGGCGGATTCACCTTCCACTGTTAGTGTTTCCTTTTCCTTGTCATAGTCGCCGCTTGTTTGCATCGCGACTGGTCCCAAGGAATCAGCCCAAGTGCCGACGTATTTTCTTTTTCGCTGATCATAGCCGTAGATTCCGTGGCCTTTGAAATCTTGTCCGCCCAATTTGCCTTCAAAATTCGAGATCAGCCAAAAACCACCCATCATTCGATTGCTTTCGGTACCTTTGGTGACTTCTGGTTCACCTGATTCAGTCATGAACGTCGTAATTTCAACATCCCATTCACCCACGTCTTTCTTAAAGATGTCGTATTCGGGGCCAGCAGCTTGAGCGTTGACGTTGCTTTGTTGAAAGCCAATCGCAAAAACGATTGCCAGCGAAAACGAATATGCAAAAAAGCTAAGTGAAGTTTTCATTTTGACTCCGTTGTTTTATTTGAAGTTTGATGGTTATTGTCCGCTGAACATTCTAACGCAAATTTGGGCGTCGTATCCAGAAGTGATTGAGAAGCACGGTCGCCTTCCGGCTCGTCGTTAAACGATAATTCGATGCGCCTATTGTTTTGCTTGTGGCTCAACCAGTTCAAACCGATGACCGTCCAGGTCGTCCATCACGGCTCGCCTTCCCCACCGTGAGTCTTTTGGTTTTGATACAAGTGTCCCGCCGTTTTTTTGAAGTGCCTCTACCGCTGCGTCCACGGAAGTGACAGTGAATCCGATTCTGGTTGAAGTCGTCGGTGGATGGTCTTGGAGTGGGTAGATCTCAAACACGAATCCGGCATGGTCGGAGGCGAAGTGCTCGGGTCCCGAGCCATGTGAGTGCTTGACGAATTCAAAACCAAGCGAGGAATAGAATTGGCTTGCGCGATCTGGGTCAGCCGAACGAATGACCAACAATGATACTCGTGGTGGGGTGGGCATGGCTGATTGGGAACGTTGCTCCGTTGAGAACGATCACTTGGTTGGAGTAAATAGATCTAATGCGGTATCGACGACGTCATCTTCGACTAACAAAATAGCCGTGTCATTGGCGCTGAGTCGATCGGTTGCGCCGGGGACGCGCACGTCGTCTTGGTGGATTAATGCAACCATTAAGCAGCGTTCAGGTAAACCAAGTTCGGCCAATGTTGCTTGGGTAGCCGAGGAGTCGGCTGACACATCGATCTCAATGACGTTGATCAAACCGCCCGGCATTTTGGCTTGCGAGATGACTTGGCCAACATTCAAGTACGACAAAATCTGCTTGGCCATGACATCGCGTGAGCTGACGGCCAAATCGATTCCCAATCGTGCGGTGACGCTGGCATAGTCGGCACGTCCAATCACGGTCATGACTTGTTGGGCACCGAGGTCGTTGGCTTTGACGCCCAGCATTAAATTGTCTTCATCGTCACCGGTTGCGGCAACGAAAACGTGGGCGCTGCCGACTCGCTGTTCTTCCAGTGTATCCGGATCGGTTGCGTTGGCATGAATGACTGATGTTGATTCGAGCAAGTTGGCCAGCAGTTGGCAGCGATCACCGTCTTGGTCGATGATCATCACTTTGAAGCCTTCACGTTCAAGCATTCGGGCCAAGTGCAAACCAGTCTCGCCTCCGCCGGCAATCACAACGCGACGTGCTCCACTGGTGGGAGTCTTGAAAAGAGATTTGACGGGCTTCATGTCTTCGGGCCGACCAAAAACAGTGACTTTGTCGCCAATTTGAAGTTGGTCATCAGCCGACGCGATCCACATTCGATTTTCACGCTGGATGGTGCCAAGCCTAACAGTCGACGATAGCCCAAGCTCTCGCACCTTGCTTCGTGTCACTTTGCCTTCTTGTCCGACGATCAGTTCCTGGACTTCGAGGCCGCCACGAGCAAATTGTTCCACGACAACGGAGCCTGGTTCGCGAATGCCGCGAGCCAACTCCATCGCGGTTAAGTGTTCCAGTGACAACATCCGGTCAATTTGAAAATGACTTTGATAATCAAACGTGCTGAGGTCGCGGAAAACGGGCGAATAGACGCGTGCGATTGAGCGACGGGCGCCCATTGATTTCGCCATGCTTGCGGCAACGATGTTGATTTCGTCTTTGCCCGTGACGGCCATGCAGATATCGGCACTACCGATTCCGGCTTGGAAAAGGATGCTGGATTGGGACGCCGATCCAACCATCGCGCGCACGTCAAACTCTTCGTTGACGCGGGCAACTTTTTTTGGGTCACTGTCCACAACGGTGACGCTGTGTTCAAGCCTGCAAAGTAGGTCGGCGATGGATGCTCCGACGCGACCGGCGCCGAGGATCACTATGTTCATTGCGATGCTGTGTTTTTAAATAGCTGAAACTGGGAATCCAAAGTGGTATCCCAAAAAGAGATTAATAACATTGGACCGGTTTGGCGTTCCGTTTTGAAGGGGAATGCCCAAGATTTTTGCAGACTCGTGATTAGCGTACGTTCGCGGAGCCGATTGCTTGGTTTGTTTTTCTTTTGGAAGTTGCATTGCGTCGGGTCGAGTTGACTTACGTTCTCGGTGTTTTATCAGCATCGTTTCCTTGCAGGATCGTTCGCATTACAATTTCTCGTCGGCGCTCGTGGTGTTTGGCCGCAGCATGTTCGGTTTCATTGAGAACTCGCCATCATGCCGCGGTTTAGTTTGTTCCTGTCACTTTTTATGGGGCCGCGCGGTAGATTCAAACTGGCATGCAGTAGCGGTGCGCAGTCCAAGACAAAAACGTGGCCCTGAATTACAACAAAAAATGACAACTGAAAACAACTCAATGCGCCGCGAAATCGGTTTGCCTGGCGCGATTTTAATGGGGCTCGGCTCGATCGTTGGCACCGGTGTGTTTGTCAGCATCGGCGTTGCCGCAGGCGTTGCTGGCCCAAACGTTTTGCTTGCCATTTTTTTGGCCGCCATGCTTGCAACTTGCAACGGACTGAGCAGCGCTCAACTCGCCGCCAGCCATCCAGTTAGTGGTGGAACCTATGAGTACGGGCACCGGTGGTTGGTTCCTTGGCTTGGGTTTGCGGCGGGATGGCTTTTCCTGTGTGCCAAATCTGCCTCGGCGGCGACTGCGTTGCTTGGGCTTGCTGGCTATGTCAATTCGATGATGGGCCGCGAGATGAGCGGAGTGCTGTTGGCGCTTGCGTTTGGATTTCTTGTCCTACTGACGATCCTGACATTGGTTGGCATTAAGCGAACGAACATCGCCAACAGCTTGATCGTTTCTACGACACTTATAACGTTGTTGATTTTTGTTGCGTTTGGATCATCTGCCGCTTTTGAGCGGGCACCGGAAAACTTGACTGGCGTTTTTGGATTCGAGAACGGCTCTCCTTCTGGTTTATTATTCGCGACGGCTTTGATGTTTGTGGCCTACACCGGCTACGGACGGATTGCGACGTTGGGTGAAGAAGTCAAAAACCCGCGCAAGACTATTCCGACTGCGATGATCGCGACGTTGGGATTTACGATGTTGATTTATGTTGTCGTTGGATTCGTAGCGGTCGCGGTTGTGGGGTCGGAAAGCCTTGCGAATTCCACCAAAACCTCGGTTGCTCCGCTTTTGTTCGCGGCCTCAAGTTTGGAAATTCCATGGGTTAGAGTCACATTGTTTGTCGGCGCGATCACGGCGATGTTGGGAGTCGTTTTGAATTTGATTTTGGGACTTTCCCGAGTCGCATTGGCAATGTCGCGCCGAAGTGATTTGCCAGGATTCTTTTCGACTGTCAATCAACAAGGAATTCCTGGTCGAGCCACAATTCTGGTCGCCTGCATCATCGGCTCGCTTGTTTGCATCGGCGACGTGAAGATTTCCTGGTCATTTAGCGCGTTTACAGTTTTGCTTTACTATTCGATTACCAACCTGTGCGCAATTGTGATTGAAAAAGAACAACGGCTTTATCCAAGCTGGATTTCATGGTGCGGATTGATCGGCTGTTTGTCACTTGCATTCTTCGTAACGCAGAAGGTGGCTATTGCAGGAATTGTTTTGCTTGGAGTCGGATTCATTGCTCGCATGATATTCAAATCAAGAAGCGGCAATTTAGAATCTTAGAAATCATTGATTGAGTTAGACGCAAAAAAAAGCCGGCGTCCCGAAAAGGCACGCCGGCGATTTTGTTAACCCAAATGATTGGTTCATTTGCAAGAAGAGTTAATCTTCTTCACTTTCGTGATCGAATCGCTCACTAAATGCCAAAATGTGATAGCCGGTATCGTCGCTGGTCATGTACCAACCGGCTGGGCGAAAGTATTGCTCCAATTTTTCGAATTCAGGAATTGGATTGTCTTCCAATCGCCCTTGGACGCCCTTCAAATATTTGTTGTCTTCAGCTCCGCGACTAATCCATGATTTGGCGTTTTCTGAGCGGGCGTATTCAACCAAAGCGCGAATGGTTTCCTTTGGGTTTTGATAAGCGATTGCACAAGGCATATCGGACTTTAGCAAGCGAGCCATTTTCTTGGCGGTGCTGCTGTATTCCGCGTTGTCGACGAGCAATTCGATGTCACCTTGGTTGGCGTCGATCGCGTGTTTGATTGCCGCCGGTCGCTCGAATGAAATGAGCAGGAAGTTATCAAGAATGCAGAAGGCGGGCTGTGGCATGTTGAAGTCGACTTCGAAGTCATCCTCTTCTTCGCCACGTTCTCTTCTGCGTTCTGCGCGACGCTCTCTTCTGGCCTTCATGCGTCGTTCCATGCGCTCAGCGGACTGAGCCCAGATTTTGACTCCTTTGTATTCTGACGACTCGATTCGCTCTTCATCATCGTCGGAATCGCCATTTGCAAGATCCACAATCGAATTCATGGATTCTTCAAATGCTTCAGCGTTTTTGAGTTCGAACGCCAGCACGTTGACTTGGCTGTTGAGTTTGATTGGTGGAACAACCCATTGAGCCAACGTAACGCGACCGGTTAAATGGGCAAGAAGATCCTCGTTGAGATCAAGTTGAAGATTTTGATTGATGTTCTCTTCGATTTGGTCTTCCAACAGTCCCTCCGTGCCACTGACTGTATCAACCAATTTTGCAAGTTCGGTCATCATTTGATCGACGTCCCAACTGGTCGTAAGGTAGCCTACGGTATCGTGTGGAATCCATGGCTCAGGTTCGTAACTGGTTGGCTTGGGCGCAATCATTTCAAATAGCCCTTTGCGAGGATTGGCAAGCAGTACGTGGGCGTGAATGACAGATTCGAAATCGTCTTCAGAGAGAAGCATGCTTCCTCCAATTCCGTTGAAACCATCAATTCCAAAAACTGGGAAGAATGCGAGGGCGGTCTGAGTAGCAAAATCGCCTCGGGTTGCACTTTTTATCAACGTGATTGGATCAGCGTAAAAGCGACCTTCTGGCTTGATATCTTTGGTGCCCTTGCAGCGATTCATGATCGTGATGAATTTTCGATTCTCGCTAAGTGGACGAACTTTGGGAACATCGCGACCCATCCAGCGGTCGATGAAAGCGTTCAGTTCATCTTCTGAAGTTGATCCAACGATCAAACCGTCTTTGCGAAAGAATTTGATATTCCTTCCGTCGACGTTGAATGATTCGATGTCGAATCCGTCGTCAGTTAATTCGGTTGTAGGTTTCTTGCCAGTTTCTTCGAGAATCAAATCTCTGCCTCGATCCAAGGCTTTGTCCAATGCTGGAGACTCGTCGTCAAGTTCGAGAATCATCATGTACTCAGGATCTTTTCGGCGTGGGGCAATGACGGCAAAAGTCATTTCTCCCGATGGCAACGATGTGATGTCATCCATCGAAAGTCCAACTTCGGCCTCGACGTCGCTATAAGCAACCTTGGCCTCGTCCCAAAGCCCTTCGACCAATGGAGCAATGGCTTCGTCCTGGTACATTTTGCCGAAAGAGCTTTCCCGGATTTTGGATGCAAAATCTTTGAAATTATCCAGCTGCACGAAAACAACCGTCGTGTCAGGAAGCAGATCCTGTGTTGCTGGTCGAGAGTTTGGATCGGCTTGTCCCAACGCTGTTAGTTGAGAAGCGATCGTAACGAAAGCCAGTGCTAGTGGCATCAAGAATCGAGATTTGACTGTGAAAGGCATCTTTAATTTCCTATGGATGCGGTCCGATGGAAGCGTACGATTAGATTGAACGGGTTTCATACCAATAAAACCCAATGATTAACAAGCAAGTTTCGTCAAATGGACCAGAATCGGGATTTTTACGATTGGTTCCATTTTAGTCGTTTTGTCGGCGAATTCACGGTGTTTTGGCCTCCAAATCGTAACATCAATGAGATCTTTTTACTTGGCTGCTGGCAATGTCGAATAAAAGATAAATCCATTTATCCGCAACAACTTGGTTTGCAATCGGTTAAATAGATGTCTAATTTCAAATGGGCGCGGGCTACCCATCAATAAAATGATCCTCCAATCGAGTTGAATCAAGATGACAATTTTCAGAAACCTCGTTTCCTTTGCAATTCTTGGAATGTTGTTGACGTTTTCGTCAAACGTTTTTGGTCAAGCCGGTCCTCTGCCAGGACCAGGAGCCGGGCCACAACCCCAACCGCAGCCACAACCCCAACCGCAGACACCTGCTCCGCAGGCTCCGGCTAATAATAACAACCCAGGTGTTGGCGATGGTACGGATGGAGGTGTTACGGGAACGCAAGATAGTGACATTGATTTGACGCAAGACACGGTCATGATCGAAAGCGCAGAAAACACTCGAAACCAAGGTTTCGTTGGATCGACCACGGCATCGATTCAGAATCCTGATACTGGAGGATTCGTTGGTGCGGCAACCGACCAAAGTGGTCCACCGTTAGTTGACGGGCAAAGTTTCGGTGGTGGCATCAATAGCTCACAGACCATCAATAGTTTGCAGCCGGCGCAGGTGAATTTGAACCAGCAGTTCACGGCTCCCGACAACCAAGTCATCATTATGCGTAGAAGCATTCGTGCAAGACTTCGCCCAAGCTTTTACGCTCCGCGTCCATCCGCCCAGCAAGTTTCCACACGTTTCAACAGTCGGTTTGTTCGCCAGCCAGGTTCGCAAATTGTTGGCTCGGGGTACTCGGTGCGAGTTGAGAATCGGACGGCAACACTAACCGGCATGGTCAATAGCCGAACTGACAGTGAGCGCTTAGTTCGCCAGTTGCGATTGGAGCCTGGAGTTTATCGGATCGTTAACCAGCTTCAGGTTAACAATTCAAATCAGCAGTAGAGGCGTTTAAGACGTTTTGGATTTTTAGTACGGGCCTTCAGCAAGCCCGTACCGAAAAACTAAATTGAGAACCAAAGCACCAGCTTACTGCTTACCGCTCAGTTTTGGCGTGGCACCATTGGCGATATGGAGTGCGCCACTAAAGAGCCCTTGGATCACCCGAGTCATGTGTTTTAGCTCAAGCTTTTCGACATGGTCGGTGACTTTGTGATAGTCGTCATGAAGCGATCCTGCTGAGAAGCTGTGGGCAACAATTCCTTTTTCGAAAAACGGATAGTTGTCACTTGCTCGAAAAAGCATCTCGCCGCTGAATCTTGGGTGTTCAAAGATCAACACGCCTGCTTTTTGGCTTCCTTCGTTCATGATTTTGCCAAGGTCAGATTTACCCCAACCAGTGACCCAAACTTTTTCGTTTCCGCCAGGCTCAGGGCGACCGATCATTTCGATGTTGACGTTGCAAACCGTTTTTTCGAGTGGCCATGTCGGATTTTTGACGTAATGGTAAGAGCCAAGAAAGCCTTTCTCTTCACCCCAAAACGTCATAAAGATCACGGAACGTTTGGGTGGCATCTTCATTGCGCCAAATGCGTCGGCCAGTGTCACAATTGCGGTTGAACCAGTCGCGTTGTCGTCGGCACCGTTGCTGATTGTGTCTCCGACGAGGCCTTGGATGCCGATGTGGTCCAAGTGCGCCGTGATGATAACGGCTTCTTTGGAAAGCTCGGGATCACTGCCTTTGATGACGCCGATCACGTTACTGACGGGTGCCTCACCGCTGATTTGTTTGGGAAGATTCAGTTTGACGTTGCCACTGAGGTCCGTTTTTGGAATCAAAAGAACGGGGCCTGACGCTCCGCCGCGGGTCCTGACAAGTCGTGGATTGGTTGCCCGTTTGGCAGCACCAACGAGTGCGTGATCTGGGTCGACTTGTGCCAGAATCGCAGTCGCTCCATTTCTTCGATAGCGAATCAACTTGCGATTGAAATTTGATTGATCGCGAGGCTGTTTGAAAGCTGGCACAACAATGCTGATGGGCCCATCGTAGGTTTGGTCACGCGGTTCATCGCCTGTCACTACTGTGATTTTTCCGTCAAAGGTCAAGGGATCGCCCGCGCTCAACATTCCAAGGTGCTTTGCAGATTCGCCTCCAACTGAAAATTCGATTCCGCTTGTCGATACTGATGACGTCGCAACGCGTGTCGTTTGAAGAAAGCCACCGTTGTCGCCAAGGCCTTCCAAACCGGCTGCTTTGAATCTCGCCGCGACATAGGCACAGGCGATATCCAACTCACGAGAAGGCGTTTGACGTCCCCGCATTGCATCGGACGCAAGAAACGTGACGGCTGATTCGACGCTGCGTATGTTGATCGAATCGTAAGAGGCTTTTAACTCGGGCGGAGATTCAAACTTTGTTTGCGTGAAACCCAAGCTCGCTGGGCACAAAACAAAAACGATCAACATCATGACTCGACAAAAAAGCATTGCTGTCTCGGTTTCTTAAAAAATAAGTTTGAAGATACGTCTGTTGGTAGAACTTGAAAAAGCTCATATTTCAATGATTGGCTGAACGCTCGATTCTATTTGGCTTCTGCTCTCAGTCAAAGCGTTACTGTCACAAATTCTAAGCGATCCAACAACTCTTGTTTGGCTTGCTTGGGTTCTCAGAGAATGGGCAGTGGCATTCCGCGTTTAACGACTGTTATTGAGTGCGAAGCTTCAACGCTTTCCCAATCGACTGAAAGAATTCAAGTTCGATTCGCGAACAGATTTTGCTGCCGGACTTGTTTGATCGGTTGGCTCGGTGAATTTGGGCACGGTGAAATACGTCGCTAGAAAACCAAGTAGGTGATTGGTCTATCCATTCCGACCATACCTCTGGTGTTGGATAGTTTTGAATAAAGATGTCGGCGAGTTGAGCGACGGACTTTTCGGTGAAAAATATCACGGCAGTAAAGATCAATGCGCGAAGGTCATCGGCGTGCCGTGCGATGGCTTTTGTTGATTCAGGGTGTCGCAAATCAAAATCAAACCACTGGGCGTTTCCAGTTTCGCGATCAAACATCACGTTTTGAACCGAAGCATCGGCATGGCTCAATGGCCATCCATCGAGGGAATGTTGATGGAGGTTCCATAACGCGGCAGTGGCTGCAGCTACCATCTGTAATTTGGTGGCATCGTCGGTTGTTTGATTCATGCACGTGGCGAGCGGTTGGCCGGGGATGCGACTGAGAAGAAGACGCTTGGATGAAGTTTCCAGGTCACAGATAGAGTCGTTCCCCAAAGCTTGATCGACCGATTTTTCCCAGTCGATCCATTCGCTCCGATACAGCACGCGGATTGGAACACGTCGATTGCGGAAAACGAAATTGCCTGTGCTGATCAAAGCCGCACTCAGCGGAGTTCGGGATTTGCAAACGAAATCTTTTCCATTTCGTTGTTCAAATGTTATTCGGTTGATTTTTACGAACTGAATTCCGAACGAAAGCCAACTGGAAAAGGTGTGTTGGATAGTTGGGAATTGGGGTGGCATGTTCCAAGTTCAACGATCAGTAATTCACAAGTGCAAACAAATTTAGTGTCGCACGAGCCCAGGTTTGATATCCAAGTCCAGTTGCTCGAACAAACCGGCGTTAAAGCGTTCGATCGCAATGGCACCCATGACGGCATTGTCGGTGCAGAATTCCATTGGAGCGATTTGGAGATTGACGCCTTTTTCTTCGCACGCCGCAGCAAGTTGACTTCGAAGTAACCCGTTTGCTGCGACGCCACCACCGACGCAAAGATTTTTCATTCCAGTTTGTGCGATCGCTTGAAGAGATTTTTTGACAAGGCAATCAACAACGGCTTGTTGGAAGCTTGCACAAAGGTCGGCAATTTGTGATTGGGAAAGTTCGACTTTTGTAACATCCGAATTTCCTGGACCAGCGATGGCGTATCGTACTGCCGTTTTTAAACCACTGAAACTGAAGTCCAAACGCGGCTCATGAAAAAAGCTGCGTGGGAATTTGTGTGCAGTTGGGTTGCCGTCGATTGCAGCTTTGGAGATTGCTGGGCCACCGGGATAAGGCAAGCCCATCATGCTGGCGACTTTGTCAAACGCTTCACCAGCGGCATCGTCAATGGTGCCGCCGAGGTAGACGGGCGTCAAAGCGTCTTGGTAATGATATAAATGCGTGTGCCCGCCACTGACGATCATTCCGACGCAAGGGAATACGGGTTCAGGAGTTGCGAGTTGGCAAGCGTAAACGTGAGCGTGTAAGTGATTGATGGCAATCAATGGTAAATCGTTTGCGAGGCAAATTGTTTTTGCGGCGACCAATCCGACAAGTAAGGATCCAGAAAGTCCAGGCGTATTGGCGACTGCAACGGCGTCAAGATCCGTGAGCTTTAGTTTGGCTTGTTGGAGTGTTTGGTGGATCACTGGGAGGATACGCTGGACGTGTGCGCGGGCCGCGATCTCGGGAACGACTCCATTGAATTGTTCGTGAAGGTCTTCTTGAGAAGCCACAACGCTGCCAAGGACTTCACGGTCGCCAGTCACGATCGCCGCGGCCGTTTCGTCGCAAGTTGTTTCAATGCAGAGAATTTTCATGGAGCGTTTCACTGAGGATTTGGCCTTCATCTTGAAATTGAAATGTTTGACGAAACATTTGGCCGATCTGTGAGTTTAATCATATTGTTGAGGGCAATATGCTGGGAAGATGGTTCAAACCCGAGTTGTTCAATTCCGGAAGAACGCTCCCACTTTTGGGCAGTTTTCGGGCGTTACCTCATCAGATTAACGTGGATATGCCGTTTTGCTCGGATTATGCGGGACCAATCCCCAGCAAGTTGCAGGCATCCTTAATCTACAAGTAGTTTTCCCGTATAAACCAAGCAATACTAGGTTTATTAACAAAACGGGGCTTGTCCCAAAAAACATCGAATTATGGCAGATTCAAATTATGAAAACCAATCTCCGTTCAAGGCTTATGGTCGTTTTTGCTTCCTCATTGGCAGTAATATTGACCGTGTCGAGTACCAATGTTGCGAGTGCATTCCAAGCTGAAAAACCAGCTGATGCAGCACAGGGCGCAGATGAAAATACATTCACCGAAGGCAAGATTCGGTTTTCGTTTAGGAACCAGGATTGGGAAGACGTCATTCCTTGGTTTGCTGAGCAAGCTGAATTCTCGATGCAGCCTGTTTCTGAATGGCCGACCGGTACATTCAATTTGACGGACAACTCACTGTACACCCCAATCGAAGCGTTGGATCAACTGAACCACGCACTTCGAATGCGAACTCCTTCCTACACGCTGATTCGAAATCGCAAAATGTTGATTCTTGCAAAAGAGTCAGAGGCAACGTTCCCAAATGACTTGATTGAAACGGTCAAAGTTGAAGATCTGGATTCTCGTGGCAAACATGAAACGATCAGTTGTATTTTTGATTGTGGCGAATTAGACGCCGAAGAAATGTACGATGAAGTCAGCCATTTCATAACGAGCACAAACAGAGATTTCTCGGCGGTGTTTTTAGCTGCGAACCAAATTCGTGTTCGTGAAACGGGTGGCAACCTGCGAAACATTCGCGACGTAATTAAAGCCGCTGAGAAGCGGTCGGTTGTTGGCAAATTAAAGACTCGTATTTATCGATTGAAGCATCAAGACGCAGAGACGTTTATGTTGATTGTTCGCCCGCATTTGGGTTTGCCTGAAGGAGAGAACGTTGCAGAAGATGGCTCGCTGACAGTGACTGCTGAACCTTTTAGTGACAAACTATATCTGCGTGGGACAGAAAAGATGTTCCAAAAATGGGACGAAATCGCAGCGTTGGTTGATACCGATGACGAGGGTGGTGACTTTGGAAGCGAAGTGGAACCACTTATGCTAAAGAACTACCCAATCTACACTGACCCCGCGCTCGCGTTTGCTTTACTTCAAACAATTCTTGAAGGTCGCGACCATATGAAGATGGGCCAAGATGAAGCGACTGGCGCCATTTTGGTTCGTGGGCGAACTGCCGATCACAAACTGGTTCAGGAAACACTTGATACGTTGGCCGGGCAAACTGACGGCTTTGACATTATCCCTCTCGAAAACGCTGATCCAAAAGAACTGCTTGTGACGCTTCAGGCTATGTTCAGGATTTCAGCTGACGATACAGAGTCTGGCCCAGTATTGGTGGCAAATCCAGATCCAAAGCAAATCATTGTGAGAGGAACGCCTCAAGAAGTTTCTGCTGTTCGTGCAATGGTGCTCAAGTTTGAGACTAATGCACTTCCTGAGTCGACGGGACCGCGAACTGAGCGAAGAATTATCGCAATGGACGAGACTGATCAGGATGAGATCTTCCCTATTCTCGAAGATCTGTTGGGTGTGACTGGCCGGAACAATACGATGAATATCATTCGGCCAGAAGACCGAAAGAACATTCGCCAGCGTTTGATTACTCCGCAGAATCGAGATGATGAGGATCTATTGAATCTTGGTAATCCTACGAGTTCAAAACAGCCAGAGCAGCGCTCGCGTCGAATTGATTTGCAGCGAAGTCGTTACAAGTCCAGTCAAATCAAGTCGCGGATGATGGAATCGGGATTGCTATTTAGTCAATTCGTCGGAATCAATCCGTTTGCGATGACCGGTATTTTGGTTCAAGACAACGTTATGCAAGACAAAAGCATGCAAGATCCCGTCGGTAAAACAAGTGTTGAAAACGCTAAAGACGATCCATATGGGTACAAACCAGCTCCCAAAATTGTTTCGGTACCAGGCGCTCCGATTGAAGTTCGATTCACAGCCCAAGGCATTGTGCTTGATTCGAAAGACTTGGATGCTCTCGATGACTTGGAAGATGAAATTTACAGGCAGCTTGGTGACTCTGAAAGCTCCGTGACACAATTGCCAGCATTGTTCTTAATCAAGCATCGTGAGGCAGATGTGTTTTTGACCAAGCTTGAGGAAATCTTTGGCATTTCCGATGGCGGCGGCGGAGGCGGCGGAGGTGGTGGCTTGCTTGGCGGAATCGCTGATAACGTCTTGGGCAGTGGAGGTGATTTGTTGGGTGGACTTCTTGGCGGAGGAACCGGCGGCGGTGGAGCTTCGGTTGAGTTTGAAGGTGATGTCCGTTTTGTTGCCGATAATGGCTTCAACGTCATTATCGTTTCAGGTGCCACCGCAAGAGATCTGGATAGGATTTCGGGAATGATTGATTTCTTTGATAAACCGGATTCACCGGTTAACCCTGAATTTGAAAGAACATACACGATCGACGTTATTTATCGTGATCCAGAGGTAGTTAAATCACTTATTGAGAATCAAATTTCCGATCGTATTGACACAGGTGAATCGCAAGGTGGTGGTCAGGGGGGCAATGATGCCCAAAATCTTGCGAAGCTAGTGCAGCAAGTGGCCGGCGGTAAACGTGGCGGTGCTCCCAAAGCTGAACAGAAGAAGCCAAAAGTAAAACTTGGTGTCGATGTTGAATCGCGACAGATTCTCGTAACAGGACCACGATTCATTTACGATGAGATCGTCAGAATCGTAGAAATGCTGGATAAGATAGAGTTGATCGAAAATCCCCCAGTCTTCGAAATTCTTCCAGAAGTTGGAAATGCGGCTGCGATCAAAGAGACTTTGAAAGCTGTTTTTGGAGACAAGATAAAAATTGTCACTGAAGAAGAAGCAGCCGCAGGTGGGCTAACGCCAGCTGCTGGCAACGCTCGCAACAATCGAAACACTGCTGCCAGTGCAGCGGGGCAAGCCAAAGCAACGACAGACGCGTTGAATGCATTGAGAACTTTGAACCGCGGTGGTGCGGGTGGTGGTCGTGGCGGTGGTGCTCGCGGCGGCGGCGGTGGTGCTCGCGGCGGTGGTGCTCGCGGCGGCGGCGCTCGTGGCGGCGGAGGTGGACGTGGCCGGTAGGCATTTTTTAAACTGAAACAGATGCGGAAGTGTTGACATCGTCGTCATGGCTTCCGCTTTTTTTTTGACATGACCGTGCTCATGTACCCAAAACTTTTGACGAGTTCTGCTGCGGCAGGGGCTCAACCAACGGCCTGCGTAACCGCCTATCGCAAACAGCTCTCAAATTCATCGAGAAAAGTCGGCCTCGAGAAAAGTCGGCCTCCATCTGTGCGTCGCAAACTCGACAAACTCACGAAACTCATCAACTCCCAGCCATTTTTCGCTCAGAGGCGAAATCGGGTGTTAACAACATGAATTTCACACGGTCAGATCGGTGAACGATTGAACGTTTTCTGACAGCAAATTGCTGAATTTATGGCGATCTTTACTTGATTTCGTTACGTATAAAATGTTTCAGAGAATTCTGTAAGATATCTCTCGTGGGCACGTCTAAGCGTATCATAACCGACGGGTAACACTTCCTACCTTGGATTTTTACCTCACATCTTTATTGAAATGGCTGTGAAGGCACGTAATTAATTGGCAGGTGACTGTCATCTTGAAACGAGGAATAAAATGGCTGATAGCTTCTGGTACATCAAGAACTCTAATCTGTTCTCACAACTCGCCACTCATGACATCGCGGAGCTAGAGGCTCAATCGCGAGTGAGGAAACTCAAGCGAGGAGAGCCAGTTTACCTCCCTCATGAGCAAGCAGATGGTGTGATTTTGGTCGCTCAAGGCCGAGTCAAAATCTGTCACGCGACCCCTGATGGCAAGCAATCGATTCTTGGGTTTGTCGATGGCGGTGAGATCTTTGGCGAACTGTCACTGATTGGTGGTGAGCGTCGAGATGAGTACGTCGAGACAACCGAAAAAACGACTTTGGTGCTGTTGCCAAAACAAGCGCTTGAACAAGTGCTCGCCAAATATCCTTCGTTGGTTCTCGGCGTCACCAAGTTGATTGGAACCCGACGTCAGCGAGTCGAGAAACGGCTTCGAAATCTGTTGTTCCGCTCCAACCGTGAACGCGTGATTCACTTGTTGCTTGAACTGTGCGAAAAGTACGGTGAAGCGACTGCCGAAGGAATCGCTTTGAACATCCGACTTTCGCACCAGGAAATGGCGTGCATCATCGGTAGTACTCGAGAGACAGTAACTGTCGTTTTGGGCCAGCTTCAAAAAGAGAACTTGCTCAGAATCTCACGCCGTCGAGTCTTGATTACGGACTTGGATCGTTTGGCAGCTGAAGTCAACGAAACCACGCCTGTGTTGAAAGAGCGTCCTGTCGGGCAACCAAATTTCATCCCTCGGTTGTCTTCCTAGCACACCGACAATAGCAAAAACGTCTCGATTCTTGATGTCTAAGTGATTGATGTCTTGAATCTGATGTTTTGCTGTTTATTGTTGTAGTTTACTGGGGTAGTATTTTTCCCAATCTGCAAGTGCGCGACGACACCAACCCTTACGAAAATTTGTATTCGGTTTGGTTTGATTTCTGACACTGGTTCCGATGTCAGGTAACGTGGTTAACAGATTCTTGGGATTTATTTCAGCTTTGTTTTCTCGCTGTGTATCGTCACACAGCCATAGAACGAATGTCTAAACATAATTCCCGTTCACAAACGTTGTTGTCCAACTTTTCCTAAAACAATCTACCTGAGTAATTTAATTCAATGAGTGAATTGAACGAAGAGCATGAAAAATGGGGCCCTTGTCCCCCCGGCGTGATTCATGTTACTGCTGCCCAGCCAACTCTTGCACGACGCAGGATGATCAAACTATTGGGAACGGGTGCAGTGTTTTCAGTGATCACCGGTGTCACGTCGTATAGTATGATCAGTTCCAATAGTTCCAAGAAGCGCAATTCAAATTTGCCAGGCGGTATTGGTTGTGTACAAGTGATTGATAACTTGGTCGCTTATGTAGGCGGAACGATCGAAGAATGCTCGTTGAAAAACGAAATCACTTTGCATTTGATGAAGTGTGGTAAGTGCTGCCGACGCTATCAGGCTCTTTGCGCCTCATCCCAGCATGGATCGAAAAAGGGTTGTCGTGGACAATCAAAATTGTCGATCAAGCCCTTCAAATAAGTTCGATCACCTCGGACAAGATTACAAGATTCTCTCAGGGCCAATCATTGGGTTGGCCCACCTCATTTGTCCATTCGGCGAGCGTGTTGTGGTTGGTTATAATTGCCGACCACGATATCAAATGCTCTCAACGTGCAGCCCGCGTTTACGACGTTCCGTGCGGCGGGCATCGTCAATCATATTGGCTACCGAGCTAACATTGGCAATGCCAGGCAGTTTCAGTTTGGGATGACTTGTGTCACTGGAAAGCAACTCGATTGTTCCAACGTTGAGTAACGCTTGAAGTGGCCCTTGCCGATAGCTCACATCGTCGATGTCGATCAATTCAATACGATCCATCTGTCTCATAAACACGCCCGTACGATGCTTCAAACGTTGGGTTGTGATTTCGTAATGTTGGCCAAGCTTTCGCCAGATGGCCAAACCAACCAGCACGATCCAGACCAATCCGATGAGCGCGATCATGGTTGCCCAAACGGTTTTGGTTTGACGAAGCGGTGTAACGTTGAGTACTCCAAAAATGATTGCTCCAGTGATCAGTGCCGCGCCAATCCACGCTCCCATCATGCTCTTTGCAGAGAACCCACCTCGCCAGAGATCACGCTCTTGATCGTCATCGGCTCCCTCGGCGGTTTGTGTATTTGAGGTTCGTTGGTTGTCGTTTGATTCGAATGAAGTTGTCAAATTTCGCTCGCTCGAAAAAGGTTTCGTTCAACGATTGATTTTAGCTTGCCTCGACTCGGCGCAAAGCATTTTCTTGGGATGGGACAGGAAGACTGTAAAGTTTGTACTTGGGCAACCGGCAACCGGATGCGTCAGTTTTGAACGTAGGAACGTAGGATGGACATTCTTGTCCGTCTTTCCCAGCACCTAGCTTAGATTTGCTGGGCGGCACAAAATTTGGTCAGAGAGAAACCACTTGTGCAAGTGAGGGTTTAATAAAGGGTTACGAATATTTGAGAAATGTTGCGCCAACTGGCACAGGTTCAAAGTTATGGAACGAGGAACCATGTTGAAAACGAATCAAGAAACCACGTTGAAAACGAAACAAACGGAACAATCAACGACGTTGAATACGGATGCTGATGAAGTTGAAACTCCCGCTGAAAAGTTGACGATCCGCAAGGAATTTGTTTATGCCTATGATTGGCCATCTGAAAGAGACGTGATAGAGCCCGTTTATAAGGAATCTAATCAGGTCTTTAGGTTTGCCTGTACGGGAGTATTGATCGCGGGGGTGTTGTATTCGTTTTTCGCTTGCCTGGTTTATCACAGACTTATACATCGTTTTACTACTTATTGGGTTGAAGATTTAACGGTTGCTATAACCGTAGCCGCAGTTGGTTTGGTGTTAACTTATATTGCCGTCGGGATCGTTCACCTTTTTATTGAATGCCTGATATTGTTCTGGGATAAAGTCTCACCAAGGCGAGCGATTCTTTTTGGCGGAGCCACTTCCCTGATTCCCGTTAGCGTGTTGAGTTTTTTTTACTTTGCAATGAAGTTTGGCCAACTCGAGGGAGCGGTTGCGCTCTTTGTCGGACTTTGGTTCGGAGCTTACGGGGCCGTTTTGTCGGCTGGGCGATTTGGCAAATGGGTTTACACTGATCGCAAACGACCAAGGTCAGAAATGATTCAATTCCAACTCCGCGAATTGTTTGCGTTAACTACTTTGGTGGTATTCTTTGTTCTTATTGATCAAACGGTAACCGGTTTTTTCGTTTTGAAAATCTCAGGCGTAAGCACAGTTGCGTTCGCTTCGATATTCTTTTTCGATCGGTGGTTGTTGAGAATTCAGGGTGAATTCTAGCGCAGATCGAGCGCCTACCCCAAGGGGTTTTACTCCAAAGCCCAGTGTCGCGAAGCGCACGCTGGGACATAGCCCACAACACATAACGAACCCCAATCGGGGTACAACCCGCGTGTAGAACCCCGATTGGGGTTCGGTTTTGGCCCATACAAACCCAGCGTGCGCTTCGCGACGCTGGGCTTTGAAGTTCAACGCGTTGTTGTAGTTCGCTGGATTGAGTTTCTGCTGGTTCGGCCGTTGGCGTAGCCGCAAAGTTTGCCCAAAAGAACCATCAAGCCCACAGTTTCACGACTAATTCCACGATCTTTCTCGTTGCAAATCTCAAAATTGGGTTATAGTAATGATTCAAACGCCAGCGGTTTCAGACCTATTTTTTCCGGTTAACTCTTTATTATGAAGTGTCCTTACTGCCAACACGACAATGACAAAGTGATCGATTCACGGTCCAACGAAGAGGGGTTCGTGATTCGACGTCGGAGAATGTGTGTCAGTTGTGAAAAGAGATTTACCACACACGAACGTGTGGCTGAGCTTGAGATTCGGGTGATTAAAAAAGACAAATCTCGTGAGCCATTTCGGCCAGAGAAAATTCGACAGGGCCTCGAACGAGCTTGTTGGAAACGCCCGATTCCGACGGATAAAGTCGAAAGTGTGATCACCGAGATTATTCAAGGCGTTTACATGTATCGCGATTCCGAAATCGACAGTCAGGTCATCGGTGAAATGGTGATGGAAAAGCTGATTGAGCTGGATGACGTTGCTTATATTCGCTTCGCCAGCGTCTATCGAGAATTCCGTGATATTCATGACTTCTTCGAGGAAGTCCGTCCGATCCTTGATCGCAATCACATCAATATCGAAACCGACGCCAGTCATGCAAAGTCACGATAACGGCTGTGAATGTCTTCGTTAAAAATGACTTCGCTAAATGTTCTTGGACTGCTGGGCCATAAAAAAACTAACCACAGAGGACACGGAGTTACACAGAGTTTTTTGATTTCATCCTCTGTGAACCTCAGTGGTTAATCTGTTTACCCAGAACTCAGCCTTGTTTTTGAGCTTCACTTTGGCGGGGGAAGCACTTCGGCGTTAGTTATAGGCCGGAGATTAAGTCGTTTGAAGGATCGCCAGCACGTTGTCGAAGTTGCCGGCCTCAAGCTCTTCCCGCTTAATCCAAAAGAACAAACATCCTTCGTCGCCCCAGTTCCATCCAGCCTTTGGGTCGCTGTCACACTGAAAAAGCAATCGCCATCGCTCGGCTTGCTCAATCAAACTCTCAAGCGTGTCATCTTCAAACGCACTTGGAGATCCACAGTCAATTCCATTGGAGACCTTTTCACACATCAATTCCATGTCGCCTTGGACCAAAATTGGAAAACCCAAAAGATGGTGGCAAACAGAATCGTTCTCTCCGTCGTTTTCAAGTTTATTAAGCAGCTCGATGTCGCTTTTTGGAATCTCAAGATAATTCAAAATGTCACTTTTCGAATTGGGAAGGTTGATGTCCATCGCAAGTCGAAGCTCTTGAGTTGGAAACTGATTCTCGGCAGCCAACTTGGAGGGAACTTTCGCCGGAACCACACTTGCTCGGTCAAAAGCAAACACTTTGCAACTGCCTATGTGTTCGGGCGAGAACCCCCAAGGGCATTCCGTTGTGTCGTAGAAAAAAGAGAGCAGTATTCCGTCTTCGTAAAAATCGAATTGTCCCAAGAACGAAAGGTGCCGACCTTGGAAAGTCGGCCATTGAAAATCAGACGAAACGTCAGGTGCACCACCCAGTCGAGTGAGCTCGCCCTCTTTCGCGTCCTCAACATCCTCAACTGGAATTACTCGGTGACAACAGTCTGCCAGATGGGCTAACTGCTCAGCTTCTTCGAACCCTAACTCAGCCAGAGATTGTGAGATTTCTTCTCGGTTGAGCAAATCGTCATCGTCTTCGGTTTCTTGGTTTGAATCATTCATCCTGAAAGACTTATTGAGAAACTAGATTGAGTTGACGGGAAAAGCTTAGTCGCTCCCGATGGAGATTAGTGCGTCCGTTCCAGGACAAATGTCGCAAGCTTACAAAGCGCTTTGGAGTAGGCATTGGACTCCAGCGATTGCGCGAACTCCGTTGCGGCTTGGGCATGTTTTTGAGCAACCAAACGTGCGTACTTGATCGAGTCCGTTTTGATCAAAAAGGGCATTAAGTCTTTAGGAGTGGATTCTTTACTTGTCAAAACCTTTTTGAGAGCTGCCGAATCACCAGGGTCGCAATTTGCCAATGCGTGAATAACTGGCAGTGTGGGTTTTTGGTTAAGTAAATCGGTGCCAAGCGTTTTTCCGACTTCTTCCTGATGGCCAACAATGTCCAGTACATCGTCAACGATTTGGAACGCGACTCCGAGATTGCGTCCGTACAGTTCGTAGTCGTTTTGAATCTTGGATTCCGAAAGCATCGCGCCGATACGGCATCCAACGCCGCAAAGTTCGGCGGTCTTTTCGGTGATCATCCGCATGTAGTTTTCTTCGGTCAATTCAAAATCGCCTTGCCAAGCATTCTGTCGCATCTCGCCTTCGCAAACGCGGTTGCTGGCTCGCGCTAACAAGCGAAGTGCTTCCGCAGACCCGGACAAACTGGCAACGTGGAACGCATGGGTGAACAAGTAATCGCCCAACAGAACGCTGACCTTCGTACCCCATGTTGAATTGGCCGTTGCCCGATGCCGACGAGTTTCCGCTTCGTCCAGTACATCATCGTGGACCAAAGTTGCCGTGTGAATCATCTCAAGTGCAGCCGCCATTTGTCGATGGGCAGGCGTGATGGTGCCACAACTGGCAGCCGAGAGTAAAAGAAATACTGGGCGGATCCGTTTGCCACCCAATAGCCAACTGTGCTGAAGCAATTGGTCAACGAACGGTGTCTCGCTTTGAAGTTCCGTCTTCAAGATCAATTCGACGGCTTGAAGCTCAGTTTCGATCGGCGCGTAAACTTCTTGCAAGGCAAGCGAACGCTCTTTCAAGACGACGTTGTTTGTAACTTCGCCGCTTGATGTGCTGGATGTGATTCCGTGACTCGTTGCGTGGCTCACCAAAAATTCCTTATCTGGCTTCAAATCCTAAGTTCGTTTGAAGTGGCCGCTTTTGCCACCCTGTTTTTCTTCCAGTCGAATATCCGTCAGCTTCATCCCGCGATCGACACTTTTGCACATGTCGTAAATCACTAATCCAGCGACCGAGACGCAGTGAAGTGCTTCCATTTCCACTCCTGTCCTCTCGGTTGCCGATACGGTCGCGGAAATTTCGATGGACTCTTCGTCCAGTACTTCAAAACCGATTTCAACCGAGTCCAAACGCAATGGATGGCAAAGCGGAATCAAGTCAGAAGTTTTCTTGCTGGCCATGACACCGGCAATCCGAGCCAACTCCAATACGTCTCCCTTTTGGATTTTTCGATCCTGTATCAGTTCAAGCGTCGCCGCTTTCATCTCCACTTTCCCCTTCGCAACGGCCACACGTCGGGTTGTTGGTTTCTCACCAACGTCGACCATATGGGATTGGCCTTGGGCGTCAAAGTGTGGAAGTTCAGGCATTGGAGCCGACGATGGTTGGTGGATAGGGCATGGGCTAAAAACGGTTTTTGTTAAGTGTTTACTATTAACTAGACCGTTTAAAACGCCCAAGAATAACTGAAACGTTCAGAAAAAGACAGCGGCATTGGTGCCGGAATTGGCTATCTTTTGCAGGAATTGCTGGTTGTTTTCGGCCAGACTAACGCGGTAGATTGCGAGTCTAAACGTTAGCAGGGTTGTCAGGTGAATTATCTCCTCATTGGAGCTAATTTGGGTTCTGGGTAGGAATCGAATTTCCAACTAAAATGTGATTGAACGCTTTCTCTGTATCCAAAAATTGAAAACAATCATGTCCCCATCCAATCGCTCCCATTCGTTTTTCCATTTGTCAATCGCTTCGCTTATGATCGCGTTGGCGATGCCAATCATGAGCGGTTGTGACATGGGAACCTATGCCAAGCGTCTGGCCGAAACACCCAAAGGCACTCCGCCTGCTGTGAAGTCAAATGATTCATCGGGCGGCGGTGAGTCGGTCCCGCCAGCAGAGGCCGAGCCAGATGCGGTTGGCTATTGGAAGCTTGACGCTTCCGCTTCCGTCGATGCTGGGTCTACAAGTTTGAAGGATGGCACAGTCAACTTTGATTTCAAAGCTGATGGATCTTACGAATGTGAAGTCGACGCCGGAGATGTCTTGGAAGACTCCGAAGGGACATGGTCACTCAGCGGCAACAAGATTTCCGTCAACCAAACCCACGTCGATCAAGAACCCAAAACGGCATCCATGTCCGGTGAGATCGACGGCGACAGGATGCGTATAAAGCACGGTGCGTTGACTTACATTTTGCAGCGAAACTAAAAGTAAAAAAACAAACAGTTTCTCAATGCTAGTACAGTGCCATTTTTTTCTTATTATGGCGAACTCTTTGTTATGCCGCATCTTTTGTTTGCGGGTTTTCCTCAAACAGTCTGTTAAAGCTCTAACTTCAGCGCGGATTTGGCTTAGCTATTTCGAATTCAAGGCGATTCACGTGTCAGGATTCTGCGTGGCTTTTGGTTGATCACAACAACTCGCCCGCAGAAATTCGTGACGAAAATGTGCTTGCAGGCAGGATGTATTTTCGAGATTTTTCAGTAAGACGTTCATGTGATTTAACGTCTTAACCGACGCAACGAAGCAATGATTTAACAAGACAAAGGATATGCAATGTTAGTTCTTTCAAGGAAGCCAGAACAAGAAATCTACATCGGTGAAAACATCAAGATCACCGTTCTTCGCGTGAAAGGAAACACGATTCGACTGGGAATTGATGCTCCTCGTGACGTCCACGTTCTCCGCGGTGAAATTCCGAGAAAGTCCGACGTCATTGGAATAAGCGAATATTCAGTCGTTGAAACCGCTTTTGATTCGGTAGTATGAATTCACCGCTTCCTGGCCTGTGTAGTTTGGGCCAGCTTGGTCGTCAGCACCCGCGAACTCAAACTGAGCCAACGTCGTCAGCAGAGATTGCAGGTTCGCTTGGCAATCGTTGGTTAAGCGCAGTAAGTTGTAATTCGGATCAAATTCAAACGAATCTGAAGCGCATTCAACACGGAATCTCTCGGCAAAATTAAATTCAACTTCGCCCTTGTGATGATCTGAAACAAGTAATCTCAAATTGTTCTCGTCCAGGTTAGCAGAGAACCGGCCGTTCGGATTTAGCATCGACAACGCTCGCGAGATCAATCCGAGCTTATCCCCAACGTAGTGGATTCCATGTACACACGTGATAAGGTCGAACGTTTGCGGTGTTCGCCATTGGCTGAGTGAAGCCTCGATGAGCGCGATAAAGTCGAGTTCGTCCGGAAGTGGATCAAACATTCCAACCAAATCGACACCCACAAAATCTACGTTGGCGCTGATTCCATGTCTTAAGAATTGTTGGCCCGTTTCAACCAACGCTTTCCCACGTCCGCAACAAAGGTCCAGCCAGGCGACACGTTGTTGGCTCTCGTATTTCTCGACCAAGTATTGGATTGGATCGAATTGAAGATCGGTTTCATAACCGTTGGAACCAAGTGCAACGCGTTCTCGATTCATCCGGTTGTTGGCAACGACGCAAGAGGTTTCCAGCTCTGCCTCAGATAGAAGTTTCATATTTCTATTGTAGGCTTTTTGTCGCATTGGGAAACGACACGATTAGCATACGTGGGCTGACAAGCTGGCAATTTGGTGTGCTTCAGCTTTAGCGTGCGGCTTGGTTGCAGCAAGATTTAGAATCGGCGCATAGATAAGCGCACAGATTGATTTGCAATCTGAATCAGCCGGTATCGAAACGCAAAAAAACCGTTACCAAAGGGTCCTTTGGTAACGGCTCTATGCGAAAGACGGCGAAGTCACTTTCGGTTCTAGAATAATGGCGGCGTGTTAACCATGTTTGGCCGGGTCGGGCCTACAGTAGGTTAAACCAATTCTTTTAGTGAACCGATAAGTGTTCGAAGTCGCTCTGCCAATAGGCTGGCATCAAACGGCTTCTTGAACGTTTCGTTAATTGCTGAACGATCGAACGAGATTGGTTGTCCGTCGTCTGGCAATAGTGCGATTAGAATCGTTTCCGTGAAGTCCGGATTCTTACGCAGGTTTTGACAAATTTGCATCGCTTCTACTTTACCGATTGAGAAGTCGGTGATGATGCAGTCGGGGTGAAAACTTTCAGCTTGAATACCAGCCTCGAAACCGCTGGCAGCCACAGCTACTTTGAAAGATTTTTCGGGAGGTAGCTCCCGTTTGAGATTCTCAATCAACACCTGATCTTGAGCGACAATCAAAATTTTTGCCATCGCTTCATCTTCGAGATCACCCAAAGGCATACCATGCTCTTTGAGGAATTTGATCAGGTATTCGCGTGGAATACGACGGTCTTGCGA